>NZ_JNXY01000015.1 GCF_000717135.1 Catenuloplanes japonicus | reverse complement strand
GACCGGGACCGGGTGCGGGTCGGCCGGGTTGAACACGATCTGCATCGTGTAGATCGGACTGGTGCCGATGTCACCGAACACGACACCGATCGCGCCCACCACCACGGCGAGCCGCGCACTGTCCGAATGTTGCTCTCCGCCCACCGTGGTCCCCCTCGGCGCGACCCGCTGATCACAGCGACCATACCCGGGTTAACCAGCGGATACGCAGTGCTTCTCCAGAGTGTCGGCCAGCTCGGCCGGCCGGGACAGGAACGGCGAGTGCGAGCCCGGGATCGTCACCCGCACGTCGGCGCGCACGCCGGTCGCCTTCAACGGCTCCGCGAAGATCCGGTCCTCGGTGGGCAGGACGAACAGCGACGGGACGGTCTCCCACGCGGCACGGGTCAGCGTCTCCTCGAACGCGCGGGCGCCGTGCGGACGCAGCCGGGCGATCGCGTCGTCAGCCACACCGGACGGCACGTCGTGGTAGAGGATCTCGCGCGGGTCCGCCACCACCTCGACCAGCGGCGAGCCCGGCGGATACCAGGGTCCGCCCAGCGGGCCGACCATCGAGTCACCGGCGCGCAGCAGTGGCGACGCCAGGTAGACCAGCTGCGTGACGCCGGGCCCGGCCGCCTCGGTCACCGGCAGGCCGCCGTAGGAGTGTCCGAGCAGCACCACCGGCTCCCCCACGCCGGCGACGGCCGCGCGCACGGTCTCCGCGTCGTCGTGCAGGCCCGCGTCCGCGTCGCCGACGCTGGGCAGGTCGACGGCCGTGACGTGCCAGCCGCGCGCGGCCAGCTCGGCACCGAACAGGTCCCAGCACCAGGCGCCGTGCCAGCCGCCGTGCACGAGCACGATATTCCTCGACATCGCCTACTCCTTCGGTAGTCCATCGGGTCAGGGCACCGACGCTATGGAGGAGGTGTGCGACCGGGCGTCCCTCGGGCGGGCCATCCGCAGTACCTCCGCGGAGGGACGACGGCGAATGTTGTTAGATCTCCACATGCCGATTCGACCTCTTCGCCCGCACGACCCGCGGAGCCTCGGCGCGTACACGCTGCTCGGCGTGATCGGCGAGGGCGGCATGGGCGCGGTCTACCAGGCACGCGATCCCGGCGGGCGGCTGGTCGCGGTCAAGGTCATCCGGCCGGAGTTCGCGGCGCTGGACGAGTTCCGCGCGCGGTTCCGCAGCGAGGTCACCCGGGCGCGGCAGGTGCCGCCGTTCAGCACCGCGGAGGTGCTCGACGCGGACCCGGACCACCCGACGCCGTACCTGGTCGTCGAGTACGTGGACGGGCCGGACCTGGCCGAGGTGGTCACCGAGAACGGGCCGCTGAGCGGCGGCGCGCTGCAGAGCGTGGCGGTCGGGACCGCGACCGCGCTGGTGGCGATCCACGGCGCCGGCGTCGTGCACCGTGACCTGAAGCCGCGCAACGTGCTGTTCGCGCTGGGCGCGCCCAAGGTGATCGACTTCGGCATCGCGCGGGCGGTCGAGGCGACCAGCGAGCACACGCGCACCGGGCAGATGGTCGGCACGGTGGCCTACATGGCGCCGGAACGGCTGGACGGGCCGATGGACCGCGTCGGGCCGGCCGTCGACGTGTTCGCCTGGGGCGCGGTCATCACGTACGCGGCCACCGGGCGGTCCCCGTTCGCCGGCGATTCGACCACCGCGGTCGCGGTCAAGATCCTCACGGGCGCGCCGAACCTCGGGACGCTCTCCGGACCGCTGCGTGCCATCGTGGAGCGCACGCTGGCCAAGGATCCGGCGGATCGGCCGACCGCCTCCGAGCTGCTGGACATGCTGGTCGCGGGCGGGCCGCCGCCGGCACTCAACCCCAGGATCGACATGCTTTCCCCAGGGGGTACGACTCCGCGCGCGCGGAGTCGTACCCCCTGGAAAGTCGCTCTTGCCGCGGGAGCGGCCGCACTCGCCGGGGTGGCGGCCCTGCCGTTCCTGATACCCCCGACGGTGACCACGCCGGAGGAGAGCGGCTCGCCGACGCCGGCCGCGTCCGCGCTGGTCCTCTCGGACGCGCTGACCGCGCCCGGAAAGTGGACCGAGTACGAGATGGACGGCACGACCTGCGCGTTCGACGACGGTCTGGTGATCCAGGGCGTGTCGACGCGGGTGGACTGTCCCGGGCCGGCGACCGTGTTCCGCGGCGACCAGACCATCGCGTTCACGATCGGCGGGCGGGACGGGGACGAGTCGTGCGGGCAGGTCGCGTTCCGCAAGGCCGAGCGGCGGATGTACCTGCTGTCGATCTGCGGGACGTACACGGATCTCATCCACTACGACGGTGGCGGTCAGGAGGTGGTCGGCAGCGTCAGCGGGATCTGGGACGAGGGCGTCGACCGCCGGTTCTCGATCGCGCTGACCGGCGACCGGGCGACCGTGCTCGCGGACGGCAACCACCTGATGACCGCCGCGATCGAGGACCCGAACAAGGCCGGCGGCACGGTCCTGCTCGGCTACTGGAATCCCAGCTCGGACGATCCCGGCAAGGTCGTCTACTCCGACCTGGAGATCTGGACGTCCTGACCGCGCCGGCGGCGCACGGTGGACCGGGGCTCGCCGGTCCCACGGGCGCGCCCAGCCCGATGAGCCTTCGCGGTCCCGCCTTGATCAACCGGGCACTCCGTGCTGTGGGTCGACCACCTGGAAACTCAGTAAACTCGCGCGGTGGATGTGACCGGAGTGGTGCTCGCCGCGGGCGGCGGGCGACGTTACGGCATGGCGAAGGCGCTGGTGCCGTTCCGCGGGCAGCCGCTGGTGCGTCACGCGGCCGGGCTCGCGTCAGCCGGCGGCTGCTCCCGGGTCCTCGTGGTGGTGGGTGCGGAGGCCGCGCGGGTGCGGGCCGCCGCGCCGGAGCTGGACTTCGTCGGCAATCCGGACTGGGCGACCGGCATGGCGTCGTCGCTGCGCGCGGGCCTGGCCGCTCTGGTTCTCACCGGCACCGAGGCCGCGCTGATCCTGCTGGTCGACATGCCGGGCGTCACGGCGGAGGCGGTGCGGCGGGTGGCGGCCCTTTCGTCCCCGCACGCGCTGGTCATGGGCGGATACGGGACGCGGCGCGGACACCCGGTGCTGCTCGGGCGCGACCACTGGGCCGGGGTGGCCGCGTCCGCGACCGGCGATCACGGCGCCCGCGACTATCTGCGCGCGCACGCTTCCGCCGTGACCGTGGTCGACGTCGAGGACGTCGCGGACGATCTCGACGTCGACACCCCGGAGGCACTGGCCCGCTACGTCACGAGGCGGCCTTGAACGCCTCCCGCAGGCAGGTCTCCTGGTCCGCGTCCGCGCGGAGGAACTCCTCCGTGGTCGCGTAGGCGATGCGCGGTTCGTCCTCGGTCTCGACGCGGGCCTGGTAGCCCTTCGCCTTCAGGCAGGTGACGGCGTCGAGCAGGCGGTCGGTGAACTGCGGATCGGTGCGGCGTTCCCGGTCGAGCCAGCTCTCCGGCTGCAGCGACGCGCAGGACTCGACCGCTCCCCGGTACTCCGGCGCGGTCAGGTCGACCTGCGGTTTGCCGTAGTTGCCGGCCTCGTCGGCGTGGTGCGGGACGCCCGCCCTGACGAGGCAGGCCGCCCAGAGATTCTCCAGCCGCCTGATCTCCTCCTCGGTGGCGTCCGGGCGGATGACCGGCCGGTCGTTCGCCGTGGTGTTGCCCGTCGTGGCGCCGGGTGCCGTTGCTCCGGAGGTCGTTGCGCCGGGGGCCTTCGCCCCAGGGGTGAGCAGCGTCGGCACGTCTGCCTCGCCGCCGCTCGGCGCGGGCTCGGCGCACGCGGCCAGCAGCACGGTCGCGGCCAGGAACAGGGTGAATCGCTTCATCGAGGGTGATCCTCCGGTCGGACGGAAACCTGCCCCGCCGATCGTGGACACGGATTGTGTGGAACCTGTCGGGAGACCGCTGTGAGGTTCGTCGACGATCGGCGGCCGGGTCTCCGCCTAGGATCTGCCGTCATGTGCGCGAAGGTGCTGGTAGCGGAGGACGATCCACGACAGGCCGAGGTGCTCCGGCGCTACCTGGAGGCCGAGGGCCACGAGGCCGTCATGGTCACCGACGGTCACGCCGCGGTCTCGCTGGCCACGGACGTGGACCTGGTCGTGCTGGACGTGCTCATGCCCGGCCTGGACGGCGTCGAGGCGTGCCGGCGGATCCGCGCCTGGTCGGACGTGCCGGTGCTGATGCTCACCGCGCGTGATGCCGAGGACGACGTGCTGGCCGGGCTGGACACCGGCGCGGACGACTACGTGACGAAGCCGTACAGCCCGCGGCAGCTGATGGCCCGGGTGCGCACGCTGCTGCGGCGTACCCGCGCGCCGGGCAACGTCCGGCGGGCCGGCCCGCTCACCGTGCACCTGGACCGGCACCAGATCCTGCTGGACGGGCGGCCGGTCGAGTGCACGCCCGGCGAGTTCGCGATCCTCGCCACGCTGGCCGACCAGCCTGGCCGGGTGTTCAGCCGCGCCCAGCTGCTGGTCTGCACCGCCGGGCTGATCCGGGAGTCGACCGAGCGCACCATCGACTCGCACGTGATGAACCTGCGTCGCAAGATCGAAAAAGATCCACGCCATCCGGTACGACTACTGACCGTGTACGGCGTCGGCTACAAGCTCGCCGCCTGATGCGCGCGGGGCGGGTGCCGTGGCGGCGCAGTCTGGTGGTGCGGCTGCTGGCCGCGTCGGTGCTCATCGCGGTCTGCGCGATCACGGCGACCGCCTGGCTGGCCGTCCAGACCACCGCCCGCACGCTGCGCCAGGAGCAGGGGCGCGCGCTCGCGGACGACCGGGCGCTCTACGACTCGCTGATCGCGCACGCGGCCACGCACCCGGACTGGGACGGCGTCGCGGACGTGCTGGCCCAGGGGCGTGCGGACCGGCGGATCACGCTGATGACCGCGGACCGCCGACTGATCGCGGAGACCGGGGGCGGGCCGTCGCTGCTCCAGGCACGGCCGTCCGCGCTGATCGATCCGCTCGACCTGGACCTCACGGTCAGCGGCGCGCCCGGCCGGATCGATCCGCGGGCGACCGGGCCGTACCGGCTGCCGGCGGAGGAGACCGCGCAGATGTGGAAGCCGGCGAACGCGCAGCAGTACTGCATGCGGGCCCAGGACGTCGAGGCGGAGATCGTCACGCTGCCCAGCGGCCGGCTGGCCGTGCGCGGTGGCCCGCCCGGCCGGTGTGACACCGGAGATCTGGGCAGGCCGACGCCGACCGAGACCGGGCCGCTGCGCGAGCTGACGGCCGCGACCGCGCGGTGTGCCGGGCTGCCGCACGACGGCACGGAGATCTGGTTCAGCCCCGACGGGTTCACGCTCCCGGACGACGCCGACCAGAAACTGCGCGAGTGCGCGTTCGAGGCCAGGAAGGCACAGCTCCGGCCGTACGTGGCGCCGGTCGCGCTCCTGTTCGTCACGGATCCGGCGTCCGCGGAACCCCTGCCGGCCTTCGACCTGTCCGCCGGGAACACGTCCAGGATCGCCGCGGTCACCGGCGCGGTCCTCGTCGTCGCGATCCTGGTCACGGTCGTTGTCGGCGGCCGGCTGGTCCGGCCGCTGACCCTGCTCACCGAGGCGGCCACGCGTACCGGCGGCTTCCCGGTCGTCCCGGTCGGACGCCGCGACGAGATCGGGCACCTCGCGGCCGCGCTCAACGACCTGGACGCCCGCCGGGCCGGCACGGAGGCCCGGCGCCGGGAGATGGTCGGCGACGTGGCACACGAGCTGCGGACCCCGCTGACCAACATCCGCAGCTGGCTGGAGGCCGCCCAGGACGGCCTCGCGCCGATCGACCGGCCGCTGGTCGACCTGCTCCTGGACGAGGCCGTGCTGCTTCAGCACGTCATCGACGACCTGCGCGACCTCGCCGCCGCGGATGCCGGCGACCTGCGTCTGCACCTGGCCGTCACCGACCTGCGCGAACTGCTGGAACAGGTCGCCGACGCACACCGCGGCACGGCTACCCGGGCCGGCGTGACGCTGCGGATCGACGCCCCCACGCCACAGACCGCCGACGCGCCCCCGGACACCGCCGCCCGCAACGCCGCCACGCCGCAGATCGACACCCCGGCACCACAGACCACCGACACACATCCGCACACAGCCGCGCAGACCGGCGCGTCAGCGCGGACCGCCGCCTCGGTACCGCGGACCGCCGCCTGGCTTCACGGCGCCGCCGGACGCACCGGTGCGGCGCCGCCGCGGATGGACGCAGCGGCGCCGTGGACCGCCACCGTGGACCCGGAGCGGATGCGTCAGCTGATCGGCAACCTGGTCGGCAACGCGATCCGGCACACGCCGTCCGGCGGATCGGTCACGCTCGCGCTGACGTCCGGCGGGATCACGGTCGCGGATACCGGTACTGGCATCGCGGCGGAGGATCTGCCGCGCGTGTTCGACCGGTTCTGGCGCGCGGACCCGTCCCGCAGCCGGTCCACCGGTGGCAGCGGACTCGGCCTCACCATCGCCCGCAAGATCGCCCAGGCCCACGGCGGCGACATCACGGTCCGGAGCGTGCTGGGTGCCGGCACCACGTTCACGGTCTCGGCCGCGTCGCTGAGCGCTGAATCCTGAGGTGCGGCGTGCGGGTCTCGCCTGTAGCAGCCACCCGGGCGGTCCGCGCCGGGCATTTCGGGCCTCAACGCCAGGACAGCCCGCTCCCGATGCCGGAAACGCCGTGGCGGCCAACAAGTGGAGGAAATTTTCAACTTGAAAAGAGATCCTCCACTTCCGTAGGGTCAGGGGCGTGACCGCTCCCCTGCGCCGCGATGCCGAGCGCAATCGCCAGCTGCTGCTGCGCACCGCCTACGACCTGATGGCCGTGGACGGGCTCGACGTCACGTACGAGGAGATCGCCCGCGCGGCCGGCACCGGTCTCGGCACGGTGTACCGCCGGTTTCCGCAGCGGCAGGACCTGCTGGACGCGCTGTTCGCCGCGCACATCGATGCGGTGGTCGGCTTCGCGGAGGAGGCCGCGCGCCGCGACGACGCGCTGGCCGGGCTCGTCTGGTTCCTGGAGCGGCAGCTGGAACTGGAGGCCGGCAGCCGGGGCCTGGGCGAGCTGTTGCGCGGCCGGCGGCAGTCCTCCACGCTCGTGCAGGCCGCGGGCGAGCGGATGACCCCGATCATCGCCGGTCTGGTGGCACGAGCCGTGCGCGCGGGCCAGCTGCCGGACGGGGTCACGCCCGGCGATTTCGCGGCCGCGCACGTGATGGTGGGCAGCGTCATGGATGCCTCCCGCACGGTCGCGCCGGATCTGTGGCGGCGTGCGCTCGCGATCGCGCTGGCCGGTCTGCGGCACGCGGACCTGCCCGGCGTGGCGCCGGACGAGACCGTCATCGACCACCTCTACCACGACCAGAAGAAGTGAAGGAACCGCACATGGCAATGCCCGACGACCTGCTCACCGTGCTGCGCGGCAAGGCGATCTGCTTCGTCACCACGCTCATGCCGGACGGCTCGCCGCAGATCTCCCAGACCTGGGCCGGCACGGACGGCGAGCACATCCTGATCAACACGGTGGAGACCCACCAGAAGAACCGCAACGTCGCGCGCGACACCCGGGTAGCCATCGGCATCACCGACCCGGCCGCGCCGATGCGGTCCTGGGCGGTACGCGGCAGCGTCGTGTCGGCCACCACGGACGGCGCCCGCGAGCACATCGACGAGCTGTCCCAGCAGTACCTCGGCCGCCCCTACCCCGGCTTCGGCCCCGGGCAGCAGCGCGTCCTTCTCACGGTCAAGGTCGAGAAGCTCCACTCCCCTCGGCGGTAGGACCCGGCGGCAGGTCCAGGTGCACGGTGAGGCCGCCACCCGCGCGGTTGGGACGGAGCGTGAGCGTGGCGTCGTGGGCGGTGGCGACGGCGGAGACGATGGCCAGGCCGAGGCCGTGGCCGGCGCCGCGGGTCAGCGCCCGGCCCGCGCCGCGCGTGAACGGCTCGGTGAGCGTGGCCACGGACTCCGGCGCGACCGGCGGACCGGTGTTGATGACCGTGAGGCGCGTCGCGGCCAGCCGGACCGTGACCTCCCCGCCCGCATGGTTGTGCCGCACCGCGTTACGGACCAGGTTCGACACGGCCTGGCGGAGCAGCACCGGATCGCCGACCGCGGTCGTGCCACCGGCCGTGACGTCACCCGCGAACGCGCCGTTGACCGTGGCGCCACCCGCAAGCGCACCGCCGCCCGCAGCGCCGGCCGGGCCCCTGATCGTGACGCCGGCCGCGGTCGCCTCCGCGGTCAGCTCCCCGATGGCGTGATTCGCAAGCGCGGCCAGGTCGACCGGCTCGCGCGCGGCGGTGCCGGTCTCGGCGTCGGCGAGGTCGAGCAGCGCGTTCACCGTCTCGATGCTGGCGCGGTTGACCTCGCTGAGCCGGGAGGCGAGCGTGCGGAGCGTGGTCGCGTCGGTCTCCGGGTCGTCGAGCGCCACGTCCAGCATGGTCTTGGTGGTGGCCAGCGGGGTGCGCAGCTCGTGTGACGCGTTCGCGGCGAAGCGGCGGTGGGCGGCGAACGACCGCTCCAGCGAGGCGAGCATCCGGTCGAACGTGTCGGACAGGTCGCGGATCTCGTCGCGCGGGCCGCCGAGCGCGAGACGGTGGTCCAGCGCACCGGTCGCGGCCCGGGTGGCGGCCGCGTTGATGGCGGCGAGCGGCTTGATGATCCGGCCGGCCACGATCCAGCCGACGGCCGTGCCCGCGGCGACGAACACGACGAGCGCCACGGCGGACGCGAGCATCAGCACGTCCAGGAAGTCGGCCACCGTGGTGATCGCGATGGAGGCGGGCCGCGCGACGCCGATCCCGGAGGGCTCGATCTCCCTGGTCGGCACGAACGGCGGGGAGATGACCGCGATCTGGTAATCCGGCACGTACCGCATGAAGAGGTAGATCACCGCGGTCAGCGCGAGCGCGCACCCGGCGATCAGGCCCACGTAGCTGAGCGTGAGCCGGACCCGGAGCGTGAGGCGCCGGGTCATCGCGCGGCCCCGAACCGGTAGCCGACGCCGGAGACGGTCTGGATCACCCACGGTTCGCCGAGGCGCTTGCGCAGGTGCGAGATGGTCACGCGGGTGGTGTTCGTGAACGGGTCCACGTTCATGTCCCAGGCCTTCTCCAGCAGCGTCTCCGCGCTGAGCACGCCGCCGTCCGCGTTCATCAGCAGCTGAAGCACCGCGAACTCCTTCGGGCTGAGCCGGACCAGCCGGCCGTCGCGGTAGACCTCGCGACGGAACGCGTCCAGCCGGACGCCGTGGGAGGTCACGACCGGCGGGCGGGCCGGCTGGGTGCGCCGCTCCAGCGCCCGCAGGCGCGCGACCAGCTCGGGGAACTCGAACGGCTTCGACAGGTAGTCGTCCGCGCCGAGCTCGAAGCCGGACACGCGCTCGTGGAGCGTGCGGGCCGCGGTCAGCATCAGCACCCGGACCTGGGGCTGGTCGGCCGCGAGCCGCACGCAGACGTCGTCGCCGTGCATGCCGGGCAGGTCCCGGTCCAGCACGACCACGTCGTAGTCGCCGACCGCCACCGCGTCCAGCGCGGCGACGCCGTCGTGCACCACGTCCGCGGCGATGGTCGCGCGGCGCAGTCCGACCCGCACGGCGTCGGCAAGATACGGCTCGTCTTCGACGATCAGAACGCGCATGTGCGGCAGCCAACCACATGAGGCATATCCAGAACGTAAAAGAAACTGGATACATCCTGGATACACGCGAGCTGCTCCACTGGTCGGCGTCGCGGCGGCACCGGCCGTCGCGACCGCACCACGAAACGGAGCAGCACGTGAGACATCGGACCCTGGCGCTCGTCGCCGCCGTGATGATCGCCCTGACGAGTGCCTGCGGCGGCGCGGAGGAGCCCGCAGCGCCGCCCGCGCCGCAGACGCTGGAGGACTACCGGCTGGCGTTCTCCGCCTGCATGCGCGAGCACGGCATGAACATGCCGGACCCGGACGCCGGCGGGGGCATCCAGCTCGACACGGGCGGCGACCAGGCGGCGTTCCAGACCGCGGCCGAGGCCTGCCAGAGCGAGCTGGGTGAGCCTCCGGCCGGCGAGGGCGGTGTACCGAACGAGGACGAGCGGATCGCCCGGCAGCTGGAGATCTCCGCCTGCCTGCGCGAGCACGGCGTCGAGGTGAAGGACCCCAAGCCGGGCGAGCTGATGGAGCTGCCCCGCGAGGTGCCGCAGGACGTGATGGACGCATGCGGGCTGGCCATGGGCGCGACCGGGGCCGGCCAGTGACGATCCGGCGGCGCAGACTCATCCGGCTCGCGGCCGCCGGGGTGGTCGCGGTCGGCGCCGGGGCGGGCGTCCGGGCCGCGCAGGCCGCCGGCCGTGGCGACGGCGGCGCGCCGGCCGCGTTCCAGGGTGCCACCGGCACGATCACCCGCGGCGACCTCGAGGGCAACACGGTCGCGACCGGCACGTTGCGATACTCCGGCTCGCGCACCGTGCGGGCCGGACGCACCGGCACGCTCACCGCGCTGCCCGCGCCCGGCGCCGTGGTCCGCCTCGGCGGCAGGCTCTACACGGTCGACAACGTGCCGGTGCCGCTGCTGCACGGCGCCCTGCCCGCGTGGCGGGACTTCGAGATCGGCATGGCCGACGGGCCCGACGTGGAGCAGCTCGAGGCCGGGCTGCGCGCGCTCGGCCACCTGAAACGGCCGCCGCGCCGCGCGTTCACCTGGGTCACGGCGAACGCGATCGTGGCCTGGCAGAAGGCCACCGGCGTCGACCGGACCGGCCGGCTGCCGCTCGGGTCCGTGCTGTTCGCCGAGGGTGACCTGCGGGTGGGCACCACGGCCGCGCGGGCCGGCGACCAGGTCGGTCCCGGCGCCGCGCTCTACGACGCGACCGGCACCACCCAGATCGTGGACGTGGACCTGAAGCTCGCCGACCAGCGGCTCGCGGTCACCGGCGCCCCGGTCGGCCTGCGGTTGCCCGGCGGCGCGACCACGACCGGGAAGATCTCGTCCGTCGGCACGCCCACGGAGCGCGAGGATCAGCAGGCGGTCATCCCGGTCGTGGTCACGCTGGACGACCCGGCCGCGGCCGCGGCGCTGCAGCAGGCGTCCGTGACCGTGACCGTGCCGAGCGAGCGCCGCGAGGACGTGCTGTCCGTGCCGGTCGGCGCGCTGCTCGCGCTGGACCCGGGCGAGTTCGGGGTCGAGATCGTCGGCGACGACGGCACGACCCGGCGCGTGCCGGTCACCACCGGGCTGTTCGCCGCGGGCCGCGTGGAGATCAGCGGTGACGGCGTCAGCGCCGGGCAGCGGATCGTGGTGCCGCAGCGATGACCGCGATCGTCTCGCTGGAGAACGTCGAGCGTGCCTACGGCGGGGAGCCGCCGGTGCTGGCCTGTGCCGGTGTCACGCTCACCATCACGGCCGGTGAGCTGGTGGCGATCGTGGGGCCGAGCGGTTCCGGGAAGTCGACGCTGCTCAACATCATCGGCACGCTCGACCGGCCTACCGCGGGGGTGGCCCGCATCGACGGCCACGACGTCGCCGGGCTCGGAGATCACGATCTGTCAGCTCTCCGGGCGTACCGTATCGGCTTTGTCTTTCAGCAGTTTCACCTGGCGGAGGGCGTGAGCGCGGTCGACAACGTGGCGGACGGGCTGCTCTACACCGGCGTGCCACGCGGCGTGCGCCGTCGGCGCGCGGTGGCGGCGCTCGAGCGGGTCGGGCTCGGGCACCGGCTCGGCCACCGCCCGCACCAGCTCTCCGGCGGTGAACGGCAGCGGGTGGCCATCGCACGGGCCGTGGTCGGCGACCCGCCGCTGTTGCTGGCGGACGAGCCCACCGGCAACCTGGACACCGCCTCCGGCGCGGCCGTGGTCGAGTTGCTGCACGAGCTGAACCGGCAGGGTACGACGATCGTGGTGATCACGCACGACACGGAGCTGGCCGCGCGCCTGCCCCGGCGGATCGCGGTCCGGGACGGGCGGGTGGTCGCGTGAGATCCCGGATCCTCGGCCGTGACCTGCTGCGACTCGGCAGTACCGGCCTGCGGGCCCGGCCCGCGCGGGCGGTGCTGTCCGCGCTCGGCATCGCGATCGGCATCGCCGCGATGATCGCGGTCGTCGGCATCTCCGCCTCCAGCCAGGCGCGGCTCAACGACGAGCTGGCCCGCCTCGGGACGAATCTGCTGACCGCGCGCGCCGGCACCGACCTGATGGGCCGGCCGGTCACGCTGGACCCGGGCGCGCTGGGCAAGGTGGGCCTGATCGACGGCGTCACGGCGTCGAGCAGCGTGGCCGCGCTGTCCGCGCCGGTCTACCGCAGTCAGCTGTCCGATCCGGCCGGCACCGGTGGCATCGTCGCCATGGCCGCGGATCTGAGCCTGCTCGACGTGGTCTCCGGCCACGTCCGCGCCGGCGCGTGGCTCAACGACGCGACGGCCGCGTTCCCGAGCGTGGTGCTGGGCAGCACCGCCGCCCGCCGGCTCGGCGTGGTCTCGCCCGGCACGCAGGTCTGGCTCGCCGGCACGCACTTCACCGTGGTCGGCATCCTCGACCCGGTGACGCTGGCCCCGGAGCTGGACAGCGCCGCGCTGATCGGCGGCGAGGCCGCGACCGCACACGCGGGTTATGCGGGTAACCCGACCACGATCTACGAGCGGTCCGCGGACGCGGTCGTGGACCGGGTCCGCGCGCTGCTGGCGCCGACGATCTCGCCGCAGTCGCCGGACCAGGTCGAGGTGTCCCGTCCGTCCGACGCGCTCGCCGCGAAGAACGCCGCGAACCAGGCGTTCACCGGCCTGCTGGTCGGCCTCGGCTCGGTCGCGCTCCTGGTCGGCGGCATCGGCGTCGCCAACACCATGATCATCTCGGTGCTGGAGCGGCGACGCGAGATCGGCCTCCGCCGCGCGCTGGGCGCCACCCGGCGGCACGTGAGGCTGCAGTTCCTGGCGGAGGCGCTGCTGCTGTCCGGGCTGGGCGGGGTGGTCGGGTGCGCGCTCGGCGCGCTGGTGACCGGCGCGATCGCGCTGCTCAACGGCTGGCCGTTCGCGCTGCCGCCGGTCACGCCCGGCATCGCCGTGGTCGCGACGCTGGCGATCGGCGCGGTCGCCGGCTTCTACCCGGCGGTGCGCGCCGCCCGCACACCACCGACGGTGGCGCTGAGCGGCTGATCAGGCAATGGGGCCGGGCCGCGTCGACTCCGACGCGGCCCGGCCGGGGATCATCGGAGGCCGAAGGCCCGGTCGACGGTCTGGTCCACGCTGTTGCCGTAGGTGTCGCGGGCGCTCGCCCGGATCGTCACCTGCCGGGCGGACTTCGGGGCCTTGAGCCGGGTTCTCCAGCCGTCGCGCGTGCGGAGCAGCGGCTGGTGGGTCCAGGTCTTGCCGTCGTCGTAGGAGAGCTGGATCGAGGCGGACACGATGGACGCCGCGCTCGGGCCGCCGGGCAGGTGGGACGGGGTCAGGGTCAGCGCGGCGTCGCGGGCGGCCCGGTGGTCGAGGTCGGTGTCGATCGTGTAGTCGAGCTGGATCAGGGGCAGGCGGGCATCGGACGCTTCCCCGGACGTGAAGTCCCAGGCGGTGCGGGTGGTGACGGAGTAGGGGTAGACGGACGGGTCCCGTTCGGTGACCACGACCATCTTGTAGGGCAGCCGGCGTGGGCTCAGCTCGGCGTCGCCGCTCAGGTAGCCGCCGGGGGTCTGGTCGACGACCTTGCCGCCCTGGTAGACGGTGGTGTTCCAGTCGACGACGCCGGTGACGCCGAGGCCGGCATGGTCGGCGCCGGAATCGCTCCAGCCGGGGATCTCCACGCGGAGACGGTTTCCGGCCCGGTACGGGAGCATGACCGCGTCGGTGATCCGCGGGCGCTGGATCGGGCCGAACCACTGCTCGCGCACGGTCGTGCCGGCCCGGTAGGACGTGCCGGCGCCGAGCTGGATCGTCGAGCGGTTGCTGGCCTCCGACGTCCAGCGCACGTCGTCCTGCACGGTGACCCAGTCGGTACGGAAGCGGTCGGACCGGACCAGCGGGGCCGCGAAGCCGACGCCGGTGTGCAGGTGCGGGTTGAGGTCGTAGCGGAACTCCCAGGCGTCCTCACCGGACGCCTTGCGGAAGTCCACGTCGACGCGGGCCAGTTCACGCTCGGCCGGCCGGTAGGTGACCGTGCCGGGCACCGTGCCGTTCCAGTGCCGGACCAGGTCGTAGACGTAGCCGGTGACCGGGTGCGGGTCGACGAGCAGGCTCACCGGGCTGCCGGCGGTCAGCTGCGCGATGAGCCGGTCCCCCGCGTCCTTGGTCAGCGTGGCCACGGCGAGCGGCGTGCGGTAGGTGCCGTCGAAGTAGCGTCCCGGCTCGTCGTTGACGATCAGCATCAGCGTCGCGCCGGCCGCCGCCACGTTCTCCACCTGGGCGTCGATGTCGCCGCGGCGTACCACCGCGATCTTGCCCTTGACGTCGGCCTTCGCGAGGTCGGGCACGCTGCCGGAGCCCGCGAAGACGGCCGGCATCTGCCGCACCCCGGCCGGGAGCAGCGTGGATCCGGGCAGCACGTGGAGGTCGTCCAGCAGTCTCCCGTCGTGGGTGAGGGACAGGATCGGCTCGGTCTTGCGCCAGCGCGCGGTCACCGACATCTCGCCGGATGCGGTCGTGGCCCCGGGTGTCACCCACATGCTGTCGTAGTAGCGGGCGACCACGTAGGAGTCCGTGACCGAGGCCGTGTCGCCGAGCGTGCGGTGGTAGTCCAGGCGCATCTCCGCGTCCGCACTGGGTCTCGGCGTGACCGCCTTGATCTCGCGGGTACGGGACGCGTCCAGCGTGACCGTGGTGTTCGCGTCCACGACCACCTCGGGCGCGGTCAGCAGCGCGACGCCGCGCGAGTTCGGGCCGTGGGTGCCCTCGACCTCGCCCCACATCCACAGTGAGTAGCGGCCCTCCGGCACCAGGATGTCCAGCTCGCCGGTGCCGCTGATGTAGGAGTAGTAGAAGTCCTCCGGGTCGCCCTCGCGCAGCAGCACCACGGAGCCGGCCATCGGTTCGCCGCCGCGGCCGGTGGACTTCACGACGAGGTGGCGTGGCTGGTCCTCGGTGCTGACGCCGACGACCGTGTCCGCGAGCACGCGCCCGTCCGCACCGGCCGCGTCGACCCGTCCGGTGTTGAGCCCCTGCTCGGCGGTCTTGCTCAGGTCCGCCGTGATCGTGACGGCCGCGGTGCCGCCCGCGGGCACGGTGACCGTGTGCGAGGAGAGCGTCAACAGGTCCGGGGCGTCCAGCGTCAGCCCGAGCGTGACCGGAGCCGTCCCCGTGTTCGTGTAGGTGATCTCCCGCGTGATCGTGCCGGTCGGTTCGTCGTCGCGCGGGTGGATGCCCAGGTACGCGGTCGCGGTCGCGAACACGGTCGCGGCCGTGGTCGCCGCGATGTCGACCCGCCCGCTGCCACCCGCATAGGGGTCCAGCTCCGGCGTGTTCTTCGCGGTGCTGACCAGCGCGTCCTTCAGCTGCGCGCCGGTCCACCCGGTGTGCTGGGCCGCGAGCAGCGCGGCCGCGCCGGCCACGTGCGGCGTCGCCATCGAGGTGCCGTTCATCGACCGGTAGTAGCCCTCGCCCTCGGTCGAGTACTGCGAGCGGGCCGCGAGCACGCCCACGCCGGGGCCGGTGATCTCCGGCTTGAGCGCGCGGTCGACCAGGCGCGGGCCGC
The DNA here is from genome assembly GCF_000717135.1 of Catenuloplanes japonicus. GTDB lineage: Bacteria > Actinomycetota > Actinomycetes > Mycobacteriales > Micromonosporaceae > Catenuloplanes > Catenuloplanes japonicus. Next base: position 279,101 of record NZ_JNXY01000015.1, on the reverse strand, counting down.
GGCTGGAGAAGTCCGCGATGGCGTCCTGGCCGTCGACCGCGCCGACCGTGAGCGCCGCGTCCGCCGCGCCGGGCGTGCCGACCGTGGTCTCGGAGGGCCCGCTGTTGCCGGCTGCGATGACGAACAGCGCGCCGGTCTCGGCGCTGAGCGCGTTGACGGCCGCGCTCATCGGGTCGGTGCCGTCCGTCGGTGAGCCGCCGAGGCTGAGGTTGATGACCGTGGCGTGCCGGTCGCGGGCGGCCCACTCCATGCCGGCGATGATCCAGGATTCCTGTCCGCCGCCGCCGTTGTCGAGCACCTTGCCGATCTGCAGGTCCGCGCCGGGCGCCACGCCGCGTTCGCGTCCCCCGGAGGCCGCGCCGGTGCCGGCGATGGTGGAGGCCACGTGCGTGCCGTGGCCGTGCCGGTCGGTGACGTCCTCGCCCGGGACGAAGCTGACACCGGCCTCGATCTGCCCGGCCAGGTCCGGGTGGGCCGCGTCGATGCCGGTGTCCAGCACCGCGACGTCGACGCCCTCGCCGGTGTTCCCGCCGGCCCAGACCGCGGGCGCGCCGATCTGCGCGGTGGTGTCCGCGAGCGCGGCGTGCACGGTGCCGTCCAGCCAGACCTTCTCAATGTTGTGCGACAGTGTCCGTGCTTGCGGGGCGCCGCCGGTCAGTCCGGCCCAGATCTCGCCGGTGTCGGCGCTGAGCGCGCGACCCCGGATGCTGGGCAGCGCGCGCACCTCCCTGGCGCCGGCCGGCAGCGTGTCCGCCCGCCGCCCGGTGGCCGCGTCCCGATAACTGACGATGAGCGGAAGGTCGTCGTACCCTTCGCGCAGCAGCAGGGAGACGTTGAACAGGCGGCGGTCGAGCACGCCCAGGTAGGGCAGCGCGCTGTCCGGATAGACGTAGGTGTCGCCGCCGGCCGAGGTGATGTGGGCGCCGACGGATTCACCGTCCGGCCCGGTCACCGTGGTGGCGCCGGGCCGGACGGTGACCCGATCACCGGTGATCAGCGTGAGCGTGGCACCGATGTCGGCAGCCGACGGAGCAGGCCGGGCGGGCCGGGCGGGCTGGGCGGGCTGGGCGTAGGCGGGCGCCGGCGGGGTCGCCGCCAGCACGGTCACGGCCGCGACGATGAGCGGCACCGACCTGCGTGAAACTGAGAGCGTCACAGGGTTCCCTTGACTCGATCAAGAGCGGATCCGCAGACGCTACAACGCCGTTCATCAATGCCCGGTTAACGGTGTATTTCAATGGGATAGCGCCGCCGGCACCTCACCGCAGTCCACAAAGGACATAGATCGAACCCGGAAAGCAGATCTTCCCACTTCGCGGTGGTCGCGGTCCGCACGCTCCCGCGGGCACCGGTCGTCGCTGGCGCTCCTCCCTTCCACTCCCGCGCCACACCGGCTTCCACCAAAACCCGCCCGCCCGCACAGCTCCGGGCACCCTTCCGTGATCAAGGCGTCCCTCATGTCGCTAGAACAACATGAGGGACGCCCCGATCACGGGAGAGGCGCCCTGCACAGCACGTGACGCAAGACGCGCACGCCACCCCACGCATGAGCGTCAGGGCCGGGTCTGGGGTCGTCCCGGGCACGCTCAAGCGCCGGAATGGCCGGTCGTCTCCACCCGCGTGATCAGCAGCTTCAACCGGGCGATCTCCTCCGCCAGCGCCGTGCTGCCCGCCGCGGTCAGCGTGATCCAGGTCCGGCCGCGACGCCCCTCATAGCCCTTCTCCGTCAGGATCAGGCCCGCCGCCTCCAGCACCCCCAGATGCTTGGAGAGGTTGCCCGCGGACAGATCCAGCTCCGTGCGCAGGAACCCGAACTCGACGCGACGCCCCTCGTGCGCGATGGTGAGGATCCCGAGCCGGACCCGCTGATGCACCACGTCGTCCAGCCCGGTCACCGGATGCGAGTCGCTCACCGGAAGCGCCGCAGCGCGAAGAAACCGCTGCCCAGCAGCAGCAACCCGCCGTTGATGGCCAGCTGCGGCGCCATCCCCCACTCGTCGCCCCAGCCGGCGCCCCACCCGAGGTTGATCGGCGTCAGCACCACCGCAAGATAGCCCAGCGCGAAGACCAGCAGCGTCGCGCGCCGCTCCAGCCAGGCGAGCGCGAGCAGCGCCAGCCCGATCACGGTGGGCGGGTCGAGCAGGCGCAGCACGACGTGGAGGGCGGCGGACGGCTCGCCCAGGCCGAGCGCCAGCACTGTGGCGGCGGCGGAGAGCAGGACGAGCGCGATGCCGGTCAGCACGTACGGCAGCACGCGCGCGCCCAGGCCCCGCGAGCGGGCGACGCGCAGGTATCCGGCGGCGATCACCAGGTAGCCCAGCAGTAGCGCGGTCCACCAGTAGATCTGCGCGCCGCGGTAGAAGACCGTGCAGGTGCCGTCGGCCGCGCAGTCACTGAGGATCGGCGGGAAGAGCCGGTAGACCGGGATCGCGCCGAGCGTGACCAGGCCGAGCACCAGCAGCGGCAGCCAGGTGACGCGCTGGGCGAGGCGCACCCGGCGGGCGAGCGCGCGGGCATCGTCCAGGAGCCGGCGCGGGTCGGGGCCGGCGGGAACCGCATCAGTAGTCATGCCAATAGGTTTGCATCAGAAACCAGTTGGCACAAGAGTAAGCGTGCATCGGCTCACACCACCAAACCGCCGGGGCCCGCTCACGTAGATCGGGTTGGCGCGCCGGAACGTCCGCGCGCCGGACGGCAAGGAGCTGACCGCATGGATTTCGAGACCGGCGTCTTCGACAAGGAGTACATAGCCCTGCACGGCGGCCGTGAGGCGATCGTGCGCGGTGGCCGTGACCTCTTCGCGCGGCTCCCGCGCGCGTTCGACGGCGTCAACCAGGTCGCGGTGATCGGCTGGGGACCGCAGGCCTCCGCCCAGGCCCAGAACCTGCGCGACTCACTGGACGGCAACGTCACGGTCGTGGTCGGCCTGCGCGACGGCTCCGCCTCCCGCGACGCGGCCCGCGCGGCCGGCTTCACCGAGGAGGACGGCACGCTCGGCGAGATGTTCGCCGTCATCGCGGCCTCGGACATGGTGCTGCTGCTCATCTCGGACGCGGCCCAGACGGCGCTGCACGAGCAGATCTTCGCGGCGCTGCGGCCCGGCACCACGCTCGGCCTGTCGCACGGCTTCCTGCTCGGCTACCTCGACCAGCGCGGCAGCCGGTTCCCGGACGGCATCGACGTGATCGCGGTCTGCCCGAAGGGGATGGGCGCGTCCGTGCGCGCGCTCTACCTGCAGGGTGCGGAGACGAACGGCGCCGGCATCAACGCCAGCTTCGCGGTCGAGCAGGACGCGACCGGGCACGCCGTGGACCGCGCGCTCGGCTGGGCGGTCGGGATCGGGGCGCCCTACACGTTCCAGACCACGCTGCGCTCGGAGTACCTGTCCGACCTCACCGGCGAGCGGTCGATCCTGCTCGGCGGCGTGCACGGCATCGTGGAGAGCCTCTACCGGCGCTTCCGCGCGCAGGGGCTCGACGAGACCGAGGCCTACCGGCACTCGGTGGACTGCGTGACCGGGCCGATCTCGCGCACGGTGTCCAAGGACGGCCTGATCGGCCTCTACCGGCGGCTCGAAGGACAGGACCGGGAGACCTTCGCGCGGGCGTACGCCGCGGCGTACCCGGTCGGGCTGGAGCTGACCCACGAGATCTACGACGAGGTCGCGTCCGGCAACGAGATCCGCAGCGTCATCCTGGCCGGAGAGCGGCTCGCCCGCTTCCCGATGGGCCGGATCGACCAGGCGGACATGTGGCGCGCGGGCGAGGTGGCGCGCCGCGACCGCGACGACGACACGATCCCGCTGGACCCGTTCACGGCCGGCACGTTCTGCGGCGTGATGATGGGGCAGATCGACACGCTGATCGAGAAGGGCCACCCGTACTCGGAGATCGCGAACGAGTCGGTCATCGAGGCCACGGACTCGCTCAACCCGTACATGCACGCGCGCGGCGTGTCGTACATGGTGGACAACTGCTCGACCACGGCCCGGCTCGGCGCGCGCAAGTGGGCGCCGCGGTTCGACTACCTGCTGACCCAGACCGCGTACCCCGCGACCGACCCGGACCTCACACCGGTCAAGGCGTTCGAGGAGCACCCGATCCACGAGGTGCTGCGCATCTGTGCGCGGATGCGGCCGTCCGTCGACATCTTCGTCCAGTGAACGAGTTCGCCGACGTCCTCGCCGACAGCTACCACGCGCTGGTCGGCGAGCCGCTGGTCCCGATCGGGCTGCGCGGCCTCGAGGCGGCCGAGTGGCTCTACGAGGCGCCGTTCGGCCTGCTGGCGCACGACACCGCGCCGGACCCGCTGTTCACCTACGCGAATCTGACCGCGCAGCAGCTGTTCGGCTACACCTGGGACGAGTTCCTCGGCCTGCCGTCCCGGCTGTCCGCGGGCACGCAGGACCAGGAGTCACGCCGGATCTTCATGGACTCGGTGCGCCTGAAGGGTTTCGCGGAGAACTACCGCGGCCCGCGCGTCACCAAGGACGGCCGCGCGTTCTGGATCGAGGACGTCACCATCTGGAACCTGCGTGGTGCGGACGGCACCCCCGCCGGTCAGGCCGCGTTGATCCGCCGCTGGACCTGAGGTGCCGGTCGGCGCCGGGCCCCCGACCCGGCGCCGGCCACACACCCCCAGATCAAGATCATGCGATGGTACGGAGGTCAGCCCAGCGTTTCGCAGATGTTCTTCGCGATGCGATAGGCCCCGGAGACGGTGCGGTAGTTGTCCGCCGAGATGTGGATGGACCACGCGGGCCCGTCGATCTCGTAGAAGCCGCGCGGCACGTTGCCCCGGCCCTCACGGAAGCCGACCAGCAGCGGCCCGTGGTTGACGTAGGTGAGCCCGCCGTCACTGTGATGGATCATGATGCTGCTGGCGCTGGCGTCGCCGATCATGGTCGCGCCGGTGTCGACGTTGGAGAGCCGGTAGACCAGCGCGCCGGTCCCGGCCTCGGTGTGCACCGACCCGTCCGGGTACCGGCTCAGCACCTTGTAGTAGACCTCGTCCTCGATCGGATCGCCGTGGACCGGGAAGTCACAGGTCACCCCGGCCGGGGCGTCGTACGGCGGGCTCGGTATCAGCACCCACCCGGACCCGGGCGGCGGCGTGGCGGTGGCGGTCTTCAGAAGCGTCGGTTCCGGCGGGACCGGGACGGCCTGGGCGGGCGCGCTCAGCGAGAGTGCGGTCAGGACGCCCGCCGCGAGGGCGATGGACAGTCGGCGCATGGTTGCCTCCTCTGATTCCTGACGCAGAGACGCGCTGGACACCGGGATCGGTTGTCCACGTCGGACATGTGTCAGCAGGGGACGTCCTGGCGCAGCAACGCGTCCAGCTCGGCCACCACGGCGGTGTGACCGAGCCGCCGGTGGATGGTCCGGGCCTCCTGCCGGGCACGCGCGGCCGCGGCCGGATCCGCCGGGGCCTGGGCGTCGCCGAGCGTGCGCAGCGCGTCCGCGAGGAACGCGTCCCAGCCGCGTTCCCGCCACAGCCGCACCGACGCCTCGAGGTGGGCGATCGCGCGGGACCGGTTGCCCTCGGCCAGTTCGACGGCGCCGAGCACGGCGAGCGCGTCCGCGGTGTGGTGCGGGAGGTTGTACTCGCGGGCCGTGGTCAGCGCCTCGGTGGCGTACCCGCGGGCGGCCGCGGCCGGCAGGTGGGCGCGGGCCAGCGTGAGCAGCGTCAGCACCTCGGCGTACCGGTCCCGGTAGCGGCGCAGGATCCGCAGCGACTCGTCCAGCGCCACGATCGCCGGACCCGGCCGGCCCGCCCGGGTGTGCAGCACGCCGATGAACTGCAGCACGGTCGCCACGTAGCGCTGGTTGCCCAGCTCCCGGGCCAGGCCGAGCGCGACCGTGAGATGGTGCTCCGCCTCGGCCAGCGCCAGCGACTCACCGTGCACGACCGCGCGGGCCACGTGCGCGCGGGCGCGTCCCCCGAGGTGGTCGTGCCGCTCGGCCAGCCGCAGCGCCTCGGCCGCCCGGTCGGCGGCCGCGGCGTAGTCGCCCCGCGCGGTCAGCGCCCAGGCCTGGTCCACGGCCGCGTCCGCGGTGCCGGGCCCGTGGCCGGCCTCGGTGAACAGCGCGGCGAGCAGGTCGGCGTCGCGCAGCATGCGGTCCATCGCGGCGCCCGGGTGGTCCGCCTCGTGCCAGGTGGAGAGCTCGATCAGGCCGCGCAGCATGACGGCCTCGCCGAGCCGGTGGCCCGCGGCGCGGCAGACCTCGCGGACCCGGTCGTTGGTGGCCCGCCAGTCGATGTAGACGCCACGGATGTCGAAGTACTTCTCCAGGCAGCCGGCCAGGTCGAACGCGGCCTCGACCTCGCCGGTGTCGCACGCGTGCCGGACCACGGCCAGCAGCGAGGCACGCTCGGCCGTGAACCAGTCGATCGGGTCCGCGTCGGCGAGCCCGGCCACCGTGACCAGCGGGAAGGTGCCGTGGACGGCCGCGTAGCAGGGGCCGGGTATGCGTGCGGACATCCGGCGGGCCAGGCCGAGGTAGGCGCCGAAGCCGATGCGCAGCACTTCCGTACCCCCGTGCGGCTCTTCGTGCTGTGCACGCTCGCGCAGGTAGAGCCGGACCAGGTCGTGGAAGCGGTAGCGGGCCGCGCCGGCCGCGTCGGTGCCGGCGTCGAGCAGCAGGTGCGCGTCCACCAGGCGTTCCAGCAGGTCCTCGGCCGCGGGGAGCGGCACGCCGGCGACGGCCGCGGCCAGCCAGGACGGCAGGTCCGGCACGGTGAACAGGCTGAGCCGGCGGGCGAGGCGGCGGCCCGGCTCGCCGACCGCGCGGTAGCTGGCCGCGAGCGAGGTCCGCACGGCCAGGTCACCGGCGACCAGGTGATCGAGGCGCCGCTGCTCGTTGCGCAGCGCCGTGGCCAGCCGGGACATCGGCCAGGTCGGACGGGACCGCAGCCGGGCGCCGGCGATGCGCACGGCGAGCGGCAGCCGGCCGACCAGGCGTAGGATCGCGGTGCTCTCGGCCGGTTCGCGGGCGACCCGCTGCGGCGCCACGACGCGGCCGAGCAGTGCGACCGCCTCCTCGTCGGAGAACACACCGAGCTGGACGCGATGCGCGCCGTCCAGGCCGTCGAGGCCGGCACGGCTGGTCACCAGCGCGGTCGACGAGCCGTCGCCGGGCAGCAGCGGGCGGATCTGCGCCTCGTCCGCGGCGTCGTCCAGCACCACCAGCACGCGCCGGCCGGCCATCCTCGACCGGTACGCGTCCGCGCGCGCGGTCAGGTCGATCGGGATCGCGCGCTCGTCCACGCCGAGCGCGCGCAGGAAGCGGGCCAGCACGTCGCCGGGCTCGACCGGGTGCGCGTCGGTGCCGCGGAGGCTGGCGTAGAGCTGGCCGCCGGGGTAGTCGGCGAGCGCGCGGTGCGCGGCGTGGACCGCGAGGGTGCTCTTGCCGACGCCGCCCATGCCGGTGATCGTGACGACCGGGAGCGGTGTGCCGGCCGGGGTGAGCACGGTGCCGAGGCGGTCCATCTCGTCGGTGCGGCCGGTGAAGTCGACGATGTCGGGCGGCAGCAGCGCGGGCACGACGGTCTCCTCGGCCTGGGCGTCCTTCTCCGGCCGCACGGCGAGGTCTCCCTCGGGCCGGCCCGCGGTATCACCGTCAGAGTCGTCCCCGACCGGCGGCTCGGCGTCGTCGCGGAGGATCGCGCGTTCCGCGTCGAGGAAGGCCTGGCCCGGCGTGAGGCCGTGCTCGCCGGAGAGGAAGCCGCGCAGCTCACGGGCGGCCGCCAGCGCGTCCGCCCGGCGCCCGCAGCGGTGCAGCGCCAGCATCAGCGCGATCCACAGCCGTTCCCGGGTCGGCTCGTCCGCGGCGGCCCGGACCAGCTCCGGCACGATCTCCCGATGCCGGCCCAGCTCCAGCTCCGCGTCGAACAGGTTCTCCGTGGCGACGAGCCGTTCCTCGTCGAGCTGCCGCCGGGCCGCGCCGACGTAGGCGCCGGCCGCGTCCGCCAGCGCGGTGCCGCGCCACAGCGCGAGCGCCTGCCGTAGCAGCGGCACCCGTTCCGCGGCCGGTGCCGCACGGGCGCGGGCGGTCAGCGCGCCGAAGTGCAGGTGGTCGAGCTCGTCCGGCCCGGCGCGCAGCACGTAACCACCGCTGCGGCTCTGCAGATCCAAGCGGCCGCGGCCGGCGCGGCGCAGCGCGGAGATGTCGGCCTGCAGCTGCGAGCGGGCGGTGGCGGGCTCGGCGCCGCCCCACATCGCCTCGGCCAGCGCCTCGACCGTGACCACGCGGCCCGCGTTGAGCAGCAGGTAGCCGAGGACGGCCCGGTGGCGGGGGCGTGCGACCGGGGCCGCCTCGTCGCCGAGCCACACCTCCACGCCGCCCAGGATCCGGTAGCGCACGGCATGGGGTGGCATCGAAAGCAGACTATCGCTACAGGTGGCCGGAAATCGGTGTTTTGTTGGATTTCCGATCGTGCGCGCGGACGCGCCGCCCGGCGCAGGAGGCCGGGCGGCGCGGTTCAGGCCGTGTCAGGTGCACCCTCGTGTCGCACCGGGCGCGATCAGCAGGAGTGGACCCACAGGTGGGAGCTGTAGTCGTTGTCGTCCATGCCCGCGTCGTAGGTCTCGCCCGGAAGCACGCAGATGTCGAAACCCCGGTAGTCGACGTCGTCGTAGACGTTGACGTTGTCCGGGACGGTCGAACTGGACAGCGCGTTGTTGAACACCGACTCGGCGTCGTCGTTCATGCTCCCCCAGTTGGAGGAGCTGCCCTGCCACTCGCGGATCGTGCCGGAGAAGCCGTCGTTGCTCCAGGCGCAGAACGCGCCCCGGTCACAGTCGTTCAGCCCGGCGCTGGCGCTGCTGGGCGACATCACGAGTGCGGCCGCGACCAGGGACAGCCCGGCGAACAGGCTGGTGATGACCTTCTTCATGTGCATGTCCTCTCTCGGTTCAGGATTCGGCCAGGATCTGCCCGGCCGTGGGAAGTGCCGTGCGTTCGTACCGGTGCAGGGTGTTGATCTCGGTGGTGAACCTCCTCTCCGCGTCGGGCCGGTACCGCTGGTCGAGCGCGCCGACCGTCCCGGTGAACCCGGTGGTCACGGCGCAGCCGGCCTCGGTCTCGGCGGCGTGGATCTCCGGTGCCGCGGGTGGGCCCGGAAGCTCGGTGGTGACGAGCGCGCGCAGTTCCTGCGGTGTGGAGGCGGCGTAGCCGTGTGCCCGCACGCAGGCGCCCCACTCGGACAGCGCGGTGACGTACTCGGGCGCGCGGGTCACCTGCCCGGCCACGTAGTTGTCGACGTGGTCGACGATGCGCCGCGCCCGGTACCAGCCCTGCAGGTCGCCGAAGAGCGTGCGGTGCGACTCGGCGCGGCAGCCGTTGTCCGGTGCGGACAGCCGGCCCGCGTCCGGCAGGTCGACGGTCAGCTGGTTCCCGGCACCCATCAGCCTGTACTGCCAGGCCTTGCGCCGGGCGGGTGACAGCGCGGCCAGATTGCCGTCGTTGACGTCGTGTGCGGTCTCGTCGCGGCGGCCGGTCAACGCGCCGTAGCCGTGCTCGCGGGCATAGCCGACGTCGTCGAGCACGTAGCGGAACTGCCGGTCCTCGACCGGTGGTGGCTGCTCGGCGTAGGCGAAGCCGTGCGCGTGCATGCATTGTGCGATCAGGCGCTCCGAGGCCTGCCGGAGCGTTTCCTGCTCGGCCGCGGTCAGCGCCGGCGTGGGCTCACCGGATCCGGAGTCGCCGGATCCGCATCCGGCCGTCAGCGCGCCGAGCGCGACGCCGGCCGCGATCAGTGCTGCCAGCGAGCGTGCCATGGCTGCCTCCGTCCGTCGCGTCCCCTGTCGTCAGCGCCGGTCCGGCGCTGATTCGATGGTTCGCCACGGCGCTGACACGCCTCGCATGTCCGCGGCATCCGTCCGGCATACGCCCGCTATGCGGCCCCTCCAACGATCGAGGCGTCATTCACGTCGCCGGAACGACAGGAATGACGCCTCGCTCACGGGCTCGGGAAGCGCTCAGCCCTTGGTGCCGGTGAACGCGATGCCCTGCACGAACTGGCGCTGCATGACCACGAAGACCGCGATGACCGGCAGCGACGCCAGCAGCGACCCGGCCATCAGCACCGGGTAGTCCGTCATGAACTGGCCCTGCAGCGACGCCAGGCCCGCGGAGAGCGTCATCTTCTCCGGGTCGTTGTTGACCACCAGCGGCCAGAAGAAGTCGTTCCAGGACCAGATGGTGGTGAGGATGCCGAGCGCGACCAGTCCGGGCCGGGCCAGCGGCAGCATGATGGACCACCAGATGCGCAGCGGGTTCGCGCCGTCCAGCCGGGCCGCCTCGTCCAGCTCGACCGGCAGCCCGAGGAAGAACTGGCGCAGCAGGAACGTGCCGAACGCGCTGAACAGACCGGGAACGATCAGCGCGGGCAGGCTGTTGAGCCAGCCGAGGCGCGCGATGATCTCGTACTGCGGGATGATGAACAGCTGCGGCGGCACCATCAACACGGACAAGAAAATGCCGAAAATGAAGGTACGACCGGGGAAACGCAGCCGGGCGAACGCGTACGCCGCCATCGAGCAGAACAGCACCTGGCCGATCGCCCGCGCGCCGGTCATCAGCACCGTGTTCAGGAACTGCTGACCGAACGGGATCAGGTCGAAAATCTGCGCGTAGTTCTGCCATCGCCAGTCCGGTGCCAGCGTCGGCGGCACCTGCGTGGCGTGGTGCAGCGTCTTGAGCGAGGTCAGGAACTGCCAGATGAACGGCGCGACCATGCCGAGCGCGCCGAGCGCCAGCAGGACGTGGACCAGCACGCGTGACCTACGCATAGGTGACCCACTTCTTCTGCAGGCGGAACTGCACCGCGGTGAGGACGACGATGATGACCAGCAGCAGCATGGCGATCGCGGCGCCGTACCCCTTGTCGTTGGTCTGGAAGGCCTTGGCGTAGAACAGGTAGACGATCGTCTCGGTGCTGGGGAACGCCGGGTTCGCGCGCGAGCTCTGGCTCGATCCGCCCATCAGCACGTAGACCAGGTCGAACAGCTGGAGCGAGCCGATCACGGAGATGACCGAGATGAAGAAGATGGTCGGCGAGAGCAGCGGCACCGTGATCCGGAAGAACTGTGCGATCGGTCCGGCGCCGTCCAGCGACGCGGCCTCGTAGTAGTGCTTCGGGATGGACTGGATGCCGGCGATGAAGATGACCAGGTTGTAGCCGAGGCCCATCCAGATGCCGACCACGACCATGGCGTAGAGCGCGGTCGCCGGGTCCGCGATCCAGTGCGGTCCCTCGATGCCGACCAGCGACAGCAGGTAGTTGATGATGCCGAAGTCGCCGTTGTAGAGCCACTTCCAGATCATCGCGACCGCGACCGGCGTGGTGACGACCGGCAGGAAGAAGAACGTCCGGTAGATCGCCACGCCGCGCAGGCCGGGCCGGCTCAGCAGCGCGGCGAAGACCACCGCGATCGGCACGCCGACCAGGCCGAGGACGGTGTATTCGACCGTGTTGAGCAGCGCGGTCCCGACCTCGGGGTCGCTGAACATCTCGCGGTAGTTCTCCAGGCCGATCCACTCGGCCGCGCCGCCGAACGGCCCGGTCTTGGTGAAGCTCAGGTAGGCGGTCTGGAGCACCGGCCAGAGGTAGAAGACGAGCAGTCCGATGCCGGTGGGCGCGACCAGCGCGTACCCCCAGGCCGCTTCTGCCCGTCGGCCCTTGCTCTTGCTTGTGCGGGCCGGCGCCGCGGCTTTCACCGCGGCGCCGGCTTCCTGCGACGAGACGCTCATTCCTTGGCGAGGCTTTCGTCCATGGCCTTGGCCAGCTCCGTGGCGGCGGCCGCGACGTCCTTCTGCTGGTTCCAGGCGGGCGTCAGGTAGGTGGTCTCCAGCTCCTGCCAAGCGGCCGTGTTGCGGGAGATCGGGTAGGCCACCGCGTTCGGGACCTGGTCCAGGAACGCGGCCTGCAGGTTGAGCTCCGGGTGGGCGGCGGCCCAGCCGGCCTGGGTGCCGTTGTAGGCCGGGATGACGCCGCTCTTGCCGAGCTGCTCCGCCGCGGTCCGGCCGCCGAGGAACTTCACGAACTTCCAGGCCGCGTCCGGGTGCGCGCTCTTCGCCGAGACCACGTTGACCAGGCCGTGAATGACCGTGGCGGACTTGACGCCCTTGGGCAGCGGCGCCGCGGCGACGCGGGTCTTGGTGTACTCGTTCGCGGTGAACTCCGCGACGTTCCACGAGCCGCCGTAGTACATCGCGGTCTTGCCGGACTCGAAGAGGTTGAGCGGCACCGTGTCCGTCATGGTCTTGAGGTCCGGGGAGTAGCCGTCCTTGATCAGGTCGGTCCAGAACTTCAGGCCCTCGATGGTGGCCGGATCCGCGTAGCCGGCCTTCTTGCCGTCCGCGGAGATGACCGAACCGCCGGCCTGGAAGATCGTGTTGTACTGGTACTCCTGCGCCGACGAGAGGTTCGCGCCGATCGCGTACTGACCCTTGCTCTTGTCGGTCAGCTTCGCCGCGGCCTGCTTGAACGTGTCCCACGTCCAGGTCGCGTCCGGGTAGCCGACGCCCGCCGCGTCGAACAGCTCCTTGTTGTACCAGAGCCCCACGGTGTCGAAGTCCTTCGGCAGGCCGTAGTGCTTGCCCTCGACGGTGTAAAGATCAATAAGCGCCTGGGGGTACGACGAGAGGTCGACCTTGTCCGCGGCGATCTTCTCGTCCAGCGGCGCGAGGACGCCGTTGGTGGCGTAGAGCTGGTAGTTCGGCCCGTTCATCCAGAAGACGTCGGGCGCGGCGCCGCCGGTCGCGGCCGCCTTCATCTTCGTCCAGTACGTCTCCCACGGGGTGAGCTGGACGTCGATCGTGATGTTCGGGTTCTCCGCGGTGAACGCGGTGGCGAGCTGCTGCATCGCGGGGACCTGGTTCTTGTCCCAGACCGCGTACGACAGCGTGACCTTCGCGTTCGGGTCGTCATTTCCGGTATCGCCACCGCCGCATGCCGCCGTGGCCATCATCAGGGCAGCGACACCCAGCAGGGCACCCGCCCGTCGTCCAATCCATGCCATGGATAGTCCTTCCGCACCGGCCCTGTCAGCCGTCAGGGTTGGGACTATTAATGGTGTCCACAGAAAGTTTGTCAAGACTTCAAACGAGCGGCCTCCCCGAACATCGCCCGCTCGGCATGGTCCAGCGCCAGGCGCACTGCACCCAGAGCGACACTTTCCTCACCGAGTGTAGATGCTCGGACCTCCGGCGTGCGGATGCACTGCTTGTCGAGCTCGCGTCGCAACGGCTCCAGCAGCACGTCCGCCGACCGGGAGAAACCGCCGCCCAGCACCACCATCTGCGGATCCAGCGCCAGGACCAGCGCGGCCGTGCCCACGGACAGGTCCTTGACGTAGCGGCGCACCGCCCCGAGCGCGCGCCGGTCACCGGCCCGCGCGGCCGCGAACAGGTCGCCGACCTCGCCCTCCCAGGTGGCCAGGTGGTCCTGCGCGCGGATCCAGCCGGCCGCGGGCAGCGCGCCCATCTCACCGGCCGCGCCCGCGAACCCGCGGTGCAGCTTGCCGTCGATCACCAGGCCGAGGCCGGTGCGCAGGCCGGCGAGCAGATAGATGAAGTCCTTGGCATACCGCGCGACGCCCCGCCACTGCTCCGCGAGCGCGGCCAGGCGGCTGTCGTTGTCCACCAGGACCGGTGCCTGGATCTTCTTACCGAAATGTTCCGCCAGGTTGAGGCCGGTCCACTCCGGGATCGCGACCGAGAGCACCACCTTGCCGGTCGGGTCCACCAGGCCGCTGCTGGCCACGCCCGCGCCCCACAGATCGGCCGGGTCCACGCCGCTGTCGCGCAGGCAGGTGTCCACCACCTCGTCCGCCGCGGCCAGGCGCTTCTCCCGGCCGGCCGAGTCCGGGACCTCGGCCTGCGCGCGCCCGAGCACGGTGCCGTCCAGGTCCGTGACCAGCGCGCGGACCCGGTGCGCGCCGATGTCCACGCCCAGAGCGTGGCCGGCGTCGCCACGGAACCGGTAGCGCCGCGCCGGGCGGCCCATCACGCCCGCGACCGGCGGCACCTCGGCCACCCGGCGCTGCGCGATCAGGTCGTCCACCACGTCCTCGGTCGAGGCGCGGGACAGGCCGGTGCGTTTGGCCAGCTCGGTGAGGGTCATCGGCTCCGCGCCACGCAGCACGCGCAGCGCGGTCTGCGTGTTGAGCTGCCGCAGCCGCGACAGGTCGCCGCCGAGGATCTCATCCGACATCCGGCTCCTCCTTGGATCTCTCTTGACAAGGCTGCCTCGCACGCCACTAATTGTGGAGACCATAGAAAGTGAGACAACGTGAATCAGGTCAGCTTAGTGGTCGTGGGCGCCGGGCTCCGAGGTCAGGGCTACGCGCGTCGCGCGGTCGCCGGCGGTGCCGCGCGGGTGGTCGCCGTGGCCGAGCCGGACGAGGGACGCCGTTCGCGATTCGCGGCCGAGTACGGCCTCGAACCCTCCGCGCTCTTCCACGACTGGGAGTCGCTCGCCGCCGCCGGAAAGCTCGCGGACGCCGCGATCGTGGCCACGCCGGACCGGGTGCACACCGGCCCCGCCCTCGCGCTCGCGGACCTGGGTTATCACCTGATGCTGGAAAAGCCGATGGCACCGACCGAGGACGAGTCGATCGCGATCGCCGACGCCGTGTCCCGAAATAAGGTCATTTTTGCACTCTGTCATGTTCTTCGGTATACCGAGTACACGAAGACCGTGAAGGAGCTGCTCGACGGCGGCCGGATCGGGCAGCTGATGAGCGTGCAACACCTGGAGCCGGTCGGCTGGTGGCACCAGGCCCACTCGTTCGTGCGCGGCGAGTGGAGCAACAGCCGCACCTCCTCCCCCATGCTGCTGGCCAAGGCCTGCCACGACATCGACTGGCTGCTCTACCTGATCGGCAGCCCGGTCGCCCGCGTCCACTCGTTCGGGCGGCTCTCCCACTTCCGGCCCGAGTCCCGGCCGGCCGGCGCCACGGCGCGCTGCCTCGACTGCCCGATCGAGCCCACCTGCCCGTACTCGGCGAAACAGCTCTACCTCGGCTGCCTCGGCGACCCGGACCGCGAGTTCTGGCCGCTCTCCGCCGTCACCGCCGACCACACCGAGGCCGGGGTGCTGACCGCACTGCGCGAGGGCCCGTACGGCCGGTGCGTCTACGACAGCGACAACGACGCGGTCGACCACCAGGTGGTCAGCATGGAGTTCGCCGACGGAGTGACCTGCTCGTTCACGATGACCGCGTTCAGCCCGTTCGAGCAGCGCAAGACCCGCTTCTTCGGCACCCACGGCTACATCGACGGCGACGGCGCCACGCTGCGCATCGTCGACTTCCGCACCGGCGCGGACTCGGTCATCGAGATCGGCGCGTCCGACGGCATCTCCGCCGACCACACGGACGCCGACCACGCACTGACCGACGCGTTCCTGGCCGCGGTCGCCACCGACGACCCGTCACTGCTGCTCTCCGACGCGGGCGCCAGCCTGGCGAGCCACCGGGTGGTCTGGGCGGCGGAACGCGCCCGCCACACGGGCACCGTCGTCAGCATGGCCTGACGCCATGGCCTCGACCAGCACGCCCTCCGGCAGCGACGCAGGCGGCGCGATCGCAGGCGGCGACGCAGGCGGCGCGATCGCAAGCGGCACCGGCACGACGACCGCGGCCGGCGGCAGCGCGGTCCGGATCGCCGCCAACGCCGGCCGCGGCGAGGTGATCGCCGTCGACGTGGGCGGCACCAGTATGAAGTGCGCGATCGTCGGCCCGGACGGCGTGCCCCGCACGCTCTTCCGCCGCCCCACCGGCCGTGAGCACGGCCCGGACGCGGTCGTCGCCGCGCTGCTCGACGTGGCCGCGGGCCTGGCCGCCGACTGCGAGGACACGCCGGTCGCCGCCGGGATCGTGGTCCCCGGCTTCGTCGACGAGCAGGCCGGCATCGCCCGCTACTCCGCGAACATCGGCTGGCGGGACGTGCCGCTGCGCGCGCTGCTGCGCGACCGGCTCGGCCTGCCGATCGCGCTCGGCCACGACGTACGCGCCGGCGGCCTGGCCGAGGCCCGCGCCGGCAATCATGGCGACGCGCTGTTCGTCCCGCTCGGCACCGGCGTCGCCGCCGCGCACGTGGTCGACGGCATCGCGATCGCCGGCGCGCACGGCATCGCCGGCGAACTCGGCCACATCATCGTCCGCCCCGGCGGCCCCGCCTGCGGATGCGGCCGCCGCGGCTGCCTGGAGGCGATCATCGGCGCCCCCGCGGTGGCCCGCGCCTACAGCGCCCTGACCGGCCACGACCTTCCCGTGGCCGAGATCGCCACCCGCGCCGCCACCGGCGACCCCGACGCCGCCACCGTCTGGACCGGCCTGATCGACGCGCTGGCCGACGGCCTGCTCACCGCGATCGCGCTGCGCGACCCCGAGGTCATCATCCTCGGCGGCGGCCTCGCCGAATCCGGCGACACCCTCTTCATCCCGCTGCGCGCCACCCTCGCCACCCGCAACGGCCCGCTTCCCCTGCCGCCACTCCTTCCCGCCCTCCTCGGCGAGAACGCCGGCGTCCTCGGCGCCGCCCACCTGGCCCGCGACCTGCGAGACCGCACCGTCTGACACGCAGGTTTCCACTCGCGTCCCGGTGGGCCTGGTCGGCTCGGAGCCCGCTGGACGGACGATGAGATGATCGGCCGCGACATGACCACCGATATGGGGGATCGCTCGTGGGAACCTGGGATTTCGGGCCGCTGGACAACGACACCGCGGCCGATTGGTGCGGAGACCTGCGGGAGGCGCCGGCCGCCCGCCGCCTGGAACTGATCCGCACCGCCTTGACCGCCGCCGCGGACCACGATGCCGCCGCCTACCTGGACGACACCATCGGTGACCGGGCCGTAGCCGCCGCGGCGGTCCTCGCCGCGCAGCTACCCGGCGGCCCGCCGCTCGACTCCGCCTACGGTCCGGCCTTCCTGACCGACGGTGTCAGCACCGGCCTCCCGGCCGACCTTCCGGCGCTGGCGATACGCGCCCTGGACCGGGTCGACGGCGACAACTCCGAAATCCGCGAGAACTGGGAGGACGGCTACCCCAAGGTCCTCGAGCGGCGCAGCCCCTTCCGCACCGCACTCGAGCGCGCCGCCGCGTCGTGACGGTCGAGCGTCTGACCGTGCGGTGGCGGCGCGAGGTCGCGGAGCAGGAAGCCGCGGTCGCGGCCGGAACGCTCAGCGACGATGAAGCCTATGCGGCGCGAGCCTGGCCGCCGGAATTCATCTCCGGCGTCGATGCCGCGCTGGCCGTGTTCGAGCGGGATGTCGCCGCGCTGAGCGACATTGCCCCGGACGAGGCCGTCTGGGCCGCGGTCGAGCACGTCGTGCTCGCCCTCAACGACATCGACGCCCCGCCCGGCCACGCCATCGACACGATCACCCGCGAGGAGCTGTGCGATCACATCGACGACGTCGTGGCCGCCGCAGGCATCGACGTCGAGTCGCTGACCGCACGCCGCGACTGCGCCGGTGGCTCCCTGGCTGACGAGTGGCGCGATTGGTAGGGCAAAGCCGGGGTGGCGTGCCCCCGCTATCGTCGCGGCTCCCGCCGTGCGCGGGGCAGGAACGACCGCGGAGGTACGACGTGCGACAGCTCAGCCCCGACGAACTCGATCAGCTGTTCCGGTCCAACCGGAACCTCAAGATCTCCATGTGGACGCTGCTGGGCGTGCTGGTCCCGGCGCTGATCGGGCTGTCATTCGTCGGCATCAACCTCGCCGTCACGGGAGCGACCGGCGCGTTCATCGGCGGTCTGCTGCTCATCCCGCAGCAGTCGCTGCTGCGGCGGCTCGGGCTCAGCGGTCCGGAGGCGCGGGCGATCCTGGAGGCCGAGCGGGAGCGCCGGTCCGGAGCGGCGCAACAGCCGCCGGAGGTGCGGGCCGCCCGCGATCGCCGCTTCGGGCATGTCTACCTGGTCATCGGCCTGGCCTGCGCGGTGCTGCTCATCGTGTGCATGAGCTACTTCTTCCCGAAGGCCGGGCAGACCACGGTGGAGGGCGAGCCGGGCGACCCCTGGTTCGGGATCAGCTTCTTCGTCGGGTTCGCCTCGCTCATCGCCGCCCCGAGCTTCATCTCCGCGGCCCGGCAGCGCTACGCCCAGGCCAAGACGTACCGGTGACGGCGCGACCCCGGCGCGGCCTGAGCCGCGCCGGGGATGTCACCCGAGCGTGCGGTTGTACTCCGCGAGCAGGCGCACGAACCCGGTGAGCTGCTCGTCCGGCCACTCGCTGAGCCGGTCGTCCCGGTGCCGGCGGATCGACGCGGTCAGCTCGGCCATCCGGTGCACCGCCTCGTCGCTGGCCGAGACGACCGTGGCACGGCCGTCCGTGGGGTCGGGCGCGCGCACGATCAGCCCCAGCTCGTCCAGGTGGGTCAGCAGACGGCTGACCGCGCCCTTGTCCAGCGCGAACGTCTCCACGATCGCGCTGGCCCGGGCCGGGCCGTGCTCGCCGAGCCAGGCGAGGATGAGGTACGCGTTCGGCTGGAGGCCCGGGTGCACGCCCCGGGCCTTCGCGTCGAAGACGCACTTGAGCCGCCGATGCAGCACGCCCAGCTCGCCCTCGAGGCGGCGTAGGTCGTCGGCCCTGGTCAGCTGCTCGCCACCTTCACCGCGGCGGGCGTCTCCGGCACCGCGTGCACGGCCGTGCGCAGCGGGATCTCCTTGATGAAGACCACGCAGAGCAGCCCGAGCGCGGCGAACGGCGCGGACACCAGGAACAGCTCCGCGATCGACGCGCCGAACGCGTGTTCGAACACGGCGCGGATCGGCGCCGGGAGCGTGGCCAGGTCCGGGATCCCGGCGCTCTGCCCGCCGGTCGGCGCGACGCCGAGCGCGGTCAGCCCTTCCGTCACCTTCGCCGTGACCTGCGGGGACAGCACCGCACCGAGCGCGGACACGCCGATCGTGCCGCCGAGCGAGCGGAAGAACGCGACGACGGAGCTGGCCGCGCCGAGGTCGGCCGGGGCGGCCACGTTCTGCACCGGGAGCACCAGGTTCTGCATGGAGGCGCCGACGCCGGTGCCGAGCACGGCCATGTAGACGCCGACCAGGACCAGGTTGGTGCGCTCGTCGATGGTGCCGAGCAGTACGCAGCCGGCCAGCACCAGGATCATGCTGACGATCAGCCAGATCTTCCACTTGCCGCTGTTGCTGATCATGCGGCCGCTGACGATGCTGGAGACGAGCAGGCCGCCGACCATCGCGATCGACATCAGGCCGGCCTCGGTCGGGGACATGCCGCGCGCGAGCTGGAAGTACTGGCTGAGGTAGACCGTGGACGCGAACATCGACACGCCGACGAACACGGACGCGAGCGTGGCCAGCGTGATCGTGCGGTCCCGGAAGAGCCGCAGCGGCACGACCGGCTCGGCCGCGACGCGCGCCTCGACGTAGGTGGCGGCCGCGAGCAGCAGCAACGCGCCGCCGAGCACGAGCGCGCTGGTGGCGGAGACCCAGTCGAACTGCTTGCCGGCCAGCGACACCCAGACCAGCAGCAGCGAGACGCCGCCGATGATCAGCGCGGAACCGAGGTAGTCGATGCGCGCCTCCCGCTTGATCACGGGCAGGTGCAGCGTCTTCTGGAGCAGGATGAACGCGACGATACCGAACGGGAGGCCGATGAAGAAGCAGCCACGCCAGCCGAGCGGGCTGTCCGCGACCAGGCCACCGATCAGCGGCCCGGTGACGGTCGCGGCCGCGAACACCGCACCCATGTACCCCGAGTACTTCCCCAGGTCACGCGGGCTGACCATGCTCGCGATCACGATCTGGACCAGCGCCATCAGGCCGCCGACCCCGAGCCCTTGCAGCACGCGCGCGCCGATCAGCACCTCCATGTTCGGCGCGAGCGCCGCGACCAGCGACCCGGCCAGGTAGATCGACAGCGCGAGCTGGACCAGCAGCTTCTTGCTGAACAGGTCGGCCAGCTTGCCCCACACCGGCGTGGTCGCGGTCATCGCCAGCAGCGTCGCCACCACCACCCACGTGTAGCCGGTCTGGCTCCCCTCAAGGTCCGTGACGATGCGCGGCAACGCATTCGTCACCACCGTGCTGGAGATCATCGCCACGAACATGGCCAGCAGCAGCCCCGACAGGGCCTCAAGTATCTGCCGGTGCGTCATGGGCGCGGGCGGAGCGGAAACGTCTGACACCGGTGCTCGATTCATCGCGAAAAGGTTGAGTTTTGTCAACCATAGAGGGTGTGGTCGACGCGAATCCACCCTGGGGCGACCCCGGACCCCGGCCCTGACGCACTCGCGATGGGCGGCGCGCCACCCGCTTCGCGAAGATCCGGATCCAATTCATTTCCCGCTTCCGGCGTGGTCCGGCAGCGCTGCTCCCGCGGGCAAACCTCGCGCCGGGCTCCGCTGGCGCTCCGCACGACGCGAGGAGCCGGTCACGCCGTGGTCCGGCACACCATCAGGCGTGCACCGCGTCCGCGGAGTCGATCGCCAGGGCGGAGTGGACGGTGCCACGGCTGATCCGCCAGCCGGCGTCCGTGCGGCGGAAGGTGGCCTCGAGGATGCCGAAGACCTGCCTGGCCCGGTCGTCACTGGAGGTGGCGATGCGCATCTGCCAGGCGCCGGCCGCGGTGTCGCCGGAAACCGCGATGATCGGGTTCAGGTAGGCGTGCTGGGAGACGTCGTGGACGACCTGCTCGCGCACGCCGCTGATCAGCAGGTCGACGCCCTGGCCTTGCTGCGGCGTCCCGCCGGTCATGGACCACTCGACGTCCTCGGTGAAGATCTCCCGCAGTCGGTCGGCCTGGACCTGCTTACCCGGCCAGCCGCTGTCGACGATCCACGCCCACCGCGACACCAGCGTCCGCAGCTCCTCCAGATCCTCCAGCCGCCGCAGCCGCTCCTCCACGGTGGGCGCCGGCGCCCCACCGGGCACCGTCCCGTTCACCACCGCCCCGCCGGACGTCGCGCCGCCGGACGCTGACCCACTGGACGCCAGCCCGCTGACCGCCGGCCCGCCGGACGTCTGCGCGCTGGACGTCGGCGCGCTGGACGTCGGCGCGCTGGACGTCTGCGCGCTGGACGTCGGCGCGCTGGACGTCGGCGCGCTGGATGCTGCCGCCACGTGGCTGAACGCCGAGGTCAACGCGCCCGCGGGGTCGGCCGGGAGCGTGGTCGCGCGCCAGGCCACGTAACCGTCCGGGCGGACGAGGGACGCACCGGACGCGGTGATGCCGAACGCCTTCGTGATGCCCTCGTCGCGGCGGGTCGGGGCGAACGCGGCCACGATGCGGGCGAACCGGTCCGGGCTCAGCTCCTTCTTGGCCATCGGGCGCAGCGCGGTCAGCGTCATCCGGCGGAAGCGGTTCCACTGCGGGTGCGTGCGCATCTCCGGCACGACCTCGTCCATGACGTGCGCACCGCGTACGTCCGCGAAGATCTCCTCGATGGGTGTGTCGTCCACGGACAGCACGGTCGGCGCATCCGCGGAGGCACCGTCCCCGACCAGGGCGAACGTGAGCGGCACGGCGGTCCGGGCGCTCGCGGAGCCGACGGCGGCACGCCAGCGCGGGTCCTCGGAGAGCAGCACCCACCCGCGGCCGACCAGATCGAGCGTGGAACCGGTTCCCACCGGCACGTGCGGCGCGCGGGTGCCGGGCTGGCCCGCCCACTCGGCCGGGCGCAGCGCCGGGGGCAGCACGTCGGCCGCGCCGATGACCGCGGACGAGCGCAGCAGCTGGCCCAGCTCGATCGCGGCGGACGGGAGGATCGCGGACGGGACGACCGTACCGCCGAAGACCGCGAAGTCGGGGCGGTTGACGGTCTGCTGGTAGCGCAGCAGCGCGATCGGCCGGCGCTCCCGGTCGTAGGTGTCCAGCAGGCGGGGCGCGGACTCGCCGGCGAGCACGGCGGCCAGCTTCCAGGCGAGGTTGTGCGCGTCCTCGATGCCGGTGTTCGCGCCGAACCCGCCCCGGTTCGGCGGCAGCGTGTGCGCGGCGTCGCCGGCCAGGAAGACGCGGCCGGCCCGGAACGTGTCCGCGATCAGCGCACTGACGCTCCACGCGCCGGTCGCGAGGATCTCCGGGCGGCCGTCCGGCGTGCCCATCGCGCGGTTGATCAGCGGGATCAGGTTCTCCGGCGCGAAGTCCTTCTCGTCGTTGACGTAGAGCAGCCAGGTGTTGTCGAAGCCGCGCCCGATCATGGCGTCCAGGCCGGGCTGCTCGATCCGGTACTGCGAGACGCCCCGCGACCGGGCCTCCCGCACCCGGGCCTCGACCGCGTCCGCGACCGGCGCGCGGAACGTGACGCTGCGCATCTCCGGCAGGTGTCCCTGTCCGCTGCGGCCGATCCCGAGCGCTTCCCGGACCGGGCTGCGGTTGCCGTCGGCCGCGATCAGGTAGCGGGCCCGGATCGTGTGCGCGGTACCGTCCTCGCCGGTCAGGCGTGCGGTGACGCCGGCGTCGTCCTGGGTCGCGCCGGTCAGCGTGGTGGCGAACCGGACGTCCGCGCCGAGGGCGGTGGCGCGGTCGCGCAGCAGCGGGTCGAGCAGGCTCTGCGGCAGCCAGGCGTGCCGTTGCGTGGAGAGCGCGCTCATGTCGTCCTCCCCCTGGTCCGCGCTCCAGGGCAGCTCCTCGAACCAGGTGCCGGAGATGCTCTCGACGCGCATCCGCTTCGGCGGGCCGCCCGCGACGGTCCCGGTGGGCACCATGCCGCTGACCGCCTCGGCCATCCGGTCGGCGATGCCGGCGGCGGCGAAGATCTCCATGGTGCGTGGTGTCCAGCCGACCGCGCGCGGATGCAGGCCGGTGCCGGGGTGCCGCTCGACCAGGATCGTGCGGACGCCGTGGCCGGCGAGCAGCACGGCCGCGGTCAGTCCGACCGTGCCACCGCCTACCACCAGGACGTCTGTGGAGTTACGCATGGTCATCCACTCCTCACGCTGAATACATAGCCTGCTATGATGTTGGTCGGACCGCGGCGCCGCCGCGGTCTCGGCACAGGACTCACAATACATAGGGTGCTATGGAAAGCAACGATCTCTGGTCGAGCGGATTCGTGGCCGAACCCACGTTCTGGATCAACCACGCGTCGCGGCTCATCATGCGCGAGTTCGAGCAGCTGTTGCGGCCGCTCGGGTTCGGCACCGCGTACCTGCCGGTGGTGATGCTGCTCGAACAGCACAGGGAGCTGCAACAACGGCAACTGGCGGACTTCGTGCGCGTGGAGCAGCCGACGATGGCCGCGCTGCTCACCCGGATGCAGCGGGACGGGCTCATCGTGCGCACACCGCACCCGACCGACGCGCGGTCGAGCCTGATCTCGCTCTCGCCGAAGGCGCTGGAGCGGCTGCCGGAGGTCATGGCCGTGCTCGGTGACGGCGTCGGACGGGCGCTCGACGGCGTACCGGAGGAGGATCGCGCGGCGCTCCAGCGCATCCTCCGCATCGTCGTCACGAACCTCGGCGGCATCCCGTGACCCGGTGATCAGGGCGTCCCGAGGCCGGGTACGCCCTGATCAGCGCGCTCAGCTGGCAGGGCCGCCGAACCAGCGGGACAGGGCCGCGTCCAGGTCGTGCTGGTCGTCGCCGATCCACGCGACGTGGCCGTCCGGGCGCAGCAGGAGAGCCGGGGCCTCCAGTGCGGCGGCCGGGTCGGCGACATGATCGACCCGGTCCGGCCACGCGTCGGCGTGCAGGTGGCCGGTGCGGTCCAGCAGCAGGCCACGGCCGTGACGCAGCAGGTCGAAGAGGCGGCCCTGCTTCAGGTCGAGGTCGGGCAGGCGGCGGCCGAGCAGGTCGGGGCCGGGGCCGAGGTCGTACCGGATGCCGGTTGCGGTGATCTTCGCGGTGAGGTGGCGGTTGACCTCGTCGAAGTCCATCAGCTCGGTCAGCAGCCTGCGGGCGGCGGCCGGGCCGGGGCCGTCGGCCAGCAGGGCGGTCTGGGCGCGGGTGTTGTCCAGCACGCCGGCGGCGACCGGGTGGCGTTCGGCGTGGTAAGTGTCCAGCAGTGCGGGCGGCGCCCAGCCGCGGACCTGCGCGGCCAGCTTCCAGCCGAGGTTTACCGCGTCCTGGATCCCGAGGTTGAGGCCCTGGCCGCCGATCGGTGGGTGGATGTGGGCGGCGTCGCCGGCCAGCAGGACCCGGCCGGCACGATAGCGCTCGGCCAGGCGGGTGGCGTCGCCGAAACGGGACAGCCAGCGCGGGGAGTGCACGCCGAAGTCGGAGCCGGCGAGGGCCTGAAGTTGCCGGCGGAAGTCGTCCAGGACGGGCGCTTCGGAGCGGTCGGTGACGCCACCGGCGGGGACGATGACGCGGTAGACGTCCGTGCCGACGGGGCGGATGCTGACGCGCCGGTCGCGGATGGTCGTGGGCGGGCTGCTCGCCGCCATCTCGCCCATCAGCGTGTCGTTGCGCGAGGGCTCGCCGGGGAAGGCGATGCCGAGCTGTTTGCGGACGGTGCTGCGGGCGCCGTCGCAGCCGACGAGGTAGCGGGCGCGCAGGTGTTCGCCGTCGGCGAGGGTGACGGTCACGCCGGTGTCGTCCTGGGTGACGGTGGTGACGGTGACGCCGCGGCGGACCTGGGCGCCGAGGGCGATCGCGTGGTCCTCGAGCAGGTGCACGACGACCGGCTGCGGGATGCCGAGCAGGTAGGCCTGGGCGGAGTCCAGGTTGCCGGGCGCGGGCTTGTCGATCGCGGCGAAGTAGGCGCCGGCGGGACGTTTGCGGCCGTGGACGAGGAGGCGGTCCAGGAGGCCACGCATCGCCATCAGTTCGAGGCTGCGGGTGTGCAGGCCGACGATGCGGGCGAACGAGGCGGGCTCGGTGTCGCGGTCCAGGACGAGCGTGCGGATGTCGTGGAGGCGCAGTTCGGCGGCGAGCATGGCGCCGGTGGGGCCGCAGCCCGCGATGATGACGTCGAACATGGGTGGTGCCTTTCGGGAGTGGCTCTGGGCGCTCCCGGCGACACCTACGTCTATCGCCGGACCAGGACGAGAAGGGGGAGCTCCCGTGTCGATATGTCGTTCATGCGGGGCTCACCTCCTCGGGATGTGTCGCGGTCGGGACGGAAGGTACAAGGCGGGGTGGGGTGTCGTCCAGTGGTTTTTCGGGCCGCCGGGGTCAGCCGAACAGCTGCTGGGCCCAGAAGCCGCCCTCGGGGACGCCGGGCGGGACGGCGAAGAGCGCGCTGGAGGTGTGGCGGAGGTATTCGTTCATGGCGTCGTGGCGGGCGAGGTTGGTCTGGACGGGGATGAAGGCGGTGCGTGGGTCGCGCTGGTAGGCGATGAAGAACAGGCCGGCGTCGAGGCGGCCCAGGCCGTCGGAGCCGTCGACGAAGTTGTAGCCGCGACGGAGCATGCGGGCGCCGGCGTTCGCGTCCGGGTGGGCCAGACGCACGTGGGCGTCTTCGGGAAGTGTGGTCAGGTCGGGCTCGTCGAACTCGCCGGTGAGGCCGAGTGGGGCGCCGGTGCCTTTGGTGCGGCCGACGATTGCCTCCTGTTCACCCAGTGGGGCGCGGTCCCAGGTCTCGATCACCATGCGGACCTTGCGGGTGACCAGGTAGCTGCCGCCGTCCATCCATGATGGACCGTCGCCGGGTTGCACCCAGAGGTGGTCGCGCAGCAGCTCTGTCTCCTCGGCCTTCAGGTTGCGGGTGCCGTCCTTGAAACCGAACAGATTCCGTGGGGTCGCCTGGGACTGCGTGGTCGACGACGTGCGTCCGAAGCCGAGCTGCGACCAGCGGACACTCACCGTGCCCATGCCGATGCGGGCCAGGTTGCGAATCGCGTGCACGGCTACCTGGGGATCGTTCGCACACGCCTGGACACACAGGTCACCGCCGGACAGCGCGGGGTCGAGTTTGTCGGCGGGGAAACGGGGCAGCTCGGCGAGCGCGTCGGGCCGCTGCGCGGCAAGATCGAAACGATCAACACCCTCGGGGGTACGGAACAAGCCCGGCCCGAGACCCAACGTCAGCGTCAGGCCGGACGGCGGCAGGCCGAGCGCCTCGCCGGTGTCGTCCGGCGGGGCCTCGGGGATGCCGCCGACGGCGCCGACCGGGCCTGCGTCAAGGCCCGCGGTCATCCGGGCGGCGGCCTCGGTCCACAGACGGAGAAGCGCGACCAGGCGGGCCCGGTCCTTGGTGATCACGTCGAAGGCCACGAAGTGCAGCCGGTCCTGGGCGGGCGTCACGATCCCGGCCTGGTGCGCGCCGTAGAAGTCGACGGCGTCGTGCGGCGGCGCGGCCGGGGCGTCGCGGGACGCGTGCAGGGCCACGGCGCCGGCGGCGGCCGCGGAACCGGCGAGACCGGCGCCGGCCACCGTGAACATGCGGCGGCGCGACATCCTCATCGGCGTGCCTCTCTGCGGAAGGGACGGGAGGGCCGCGGTACGGCCCTCCCACCGGGTGGTTCTACTTGACGACGGCGGCGGCGACCTGGCTGATCGGCTCGGAGACCGCGTTGATCACGTCGGACAGTTCCTTGAGGTCGGCCTCGGTCAGCTCGGTGTGGAGCTTGTAGCCGTCGCCGGCGCGGTGCTTGGCCAGCGCGGTGTCGACGTCGGCGAAACCGGTGTCCAACTGGGTGACCAGTTCGGGGGCGCGCTGCTCCAGCGCGGGGCGCAGGGCGGCGATGGCGGCCTTGGAGCCCTCGACGTTGGCGGCGAAGTCCCAGAGGTCGGTGTGCGAGTAGCGGTCCTCCTCGCCGGTGATCTTGCCGGTGGCGACCTCGTCCAGCAGCTCTTTCGCGCCGTTGGCCAGGTTCAGCGGGGACAGCTGGGCGGTCGTGGCCTTGGCGACGATCTCCTTCACATCCGTCATCAGCTGGTCCGCGATCGGGCCGGACCGGGAGATGTCGCCGGTCTCCCAGAGGTCCTTCTCGAGGCGGTGGTAGCCGGTGAACTCCATGCCCTCCTCGATGACCTCCTCGCGGCCGTCGATGCGGGGGTCGAGGTCGCCGAAGATCTCCGCGACCGGCTCGATGCGCTCCCAGTAGGTGCGGGCGACCGGGAACAGCGCCTTCGCCTCGTCCACCTTGCCGGCCTTCACCGCGTCGACGAACTCCTGCGTCTTCTCGAGCAGGCCGGCGGACTGGCTCTGGACGTAGCGCTGGTAGCTCGCGGTCGCCTCGGCCAGTGCGGCGTCGTCGGTGAGCGGCGCGGCGGAGCCGCTGACCTGGAGCGTGCCGCGGAGGCCGCGGCCGACCATGCCGGGCTTGCACGCGGTCTCGTAGGTGCCGGCGGGGAGTTCCACGCGCAGCTCGCGGGTCAGGCCGGGCGCGATGTTCTCGATCTCGCCCATGATGCGGTCGCCGGGGGCGTACACGTAGAACTCGGTGATCTTGGCGCCCTTGTTCGTGATGGCGAACGTGGCGGTGCCGGCGGCCAGCGTGGTGGAGCCGACCTCGCAGGTGGTGTCCGTGGCGTTGACCGCGACGGGGCCGCCGGAAGCGGTGGCGCCCTCGTCGGATTCTGCGCAGGCGGTCAGGCCGGCGACCGCGAGCGCGGCGGTCGTCAGCGCGAGGAATCGGGGGGTACGCATGGAACTCCTTAGCGGGCTGAAACGGGGGTACGGGACGGCATCAGGAAGAGCACGAGGACCGGCAGCGCGTAGATCAGGTAGGCGGCGGTCTCCAGCACAGTCGGCGCGGGCGTGATGTTGAACGTGCCGGCGAGCAGCGCGGCCGGCCAGCCGGACGGGTCGAGCGTGGCGGTGATGTCGAAGGCCTGCGTGTTGAGGCCGGGCAGGACGCCGGCCTCCTGGAAGTCGTGCACGCCGTACTTGAGGATTCCGGCCGCGACCAGGACCAGCAGGACGCCGGTGACGGTGAAGAACCGGCCGAGGTCGATCCGGACCGTGCTGGCGTAGAGCAGCGCGCCGAGCACGACGGCGGCGAGGATGCCGCCGACGATGGCGAGCAGCGGGCCGGCGTTGGTGGTGGCGCCCTGGACGGCGGCGAAGAACAGCAGCGCGGTCTCCAGGCCCTCACGGGCGACGGCGAGGAACGCGAAGAGGACGACCGCGACCGGGCCGACCGCGATGGCGCGGTCCAGGCCGGCGCGCAGGTCGCCGCCGAGCGAGCGGGCGGCACGGCGCATCCAGAAGACCATCACGGTGACGAAGCAGACCGCGGTGACGGAGGTGACGGCCTCGAACAGTTCGCGATGGCGGTAGTCCGCGAGCAGCGTGGTGCTGGTGTAGGTGAGCAGCGCGCCGAAGGCGACGGAGAGCACGACCGCGGCGAGGACGCCGGCCGCCACCCAGGGCAGGCGGTGGCGGCGGTCGGACCGGACCAGGAACGCCACCAGGATGCTCACCACGAGCGTCGCCTCGAGGCCCTCGCGGAGCCCGATGAGGAACGACGCGAACAACGGGGAGTCCGACACGACGTAGCTCCTGGTTTAGATTAGCCTTGCCTAACTCGTGGCAATCTCCTACAGACCGTGGGAGAAAGTCAAGCGGCGTGCGGCGCATCACGAGCAACGACGCAGCACGGGGACGCGATTCGCACGTGGCCGCGGTCGCGGAAGGACGTCCGGCGTACCCTCAGATGATTTTGATCTTGAAACGGCTCACTCGTCGGTGAGCGGGCCGTTGTCGCGGGCGTAGAGCGCGGCCTGGGTGCTGTGGCTGTCCGCCACGCTCCCCCACGGGCTCGGGCGGAGACGGCGGGCTTTGATATAAATCGATACCGTGGTGCGGTCGGGCGGAGGTTCTGCCCGGATGGTGACACGGGGGTGGTCTCCACATGACCGATACGCGTTCTCCGGTGTTCTCCGCGACCCTGACCGTCTCCGCCGAGCTCGGCTTTCTCGCGGAGCTGCGGCAGTTGCGGGCCCTGTCCGGGCAGCCGTCGTTCCGGCGGCTCAGCCAGATCGCGGAGCAGCGCATCGCGGCCTCGCCACCGGACCGCCGTCCCGAGCCACTGCCACCCAGCACCGTCTCGGAGGTGCTGGGCGGCAAGCGGTTGCCCCGGCTGCCACGGTGGGCGTTCGTCGAGTCCTACGTGACCGCCTGCCTCCACGCCGGCGGCGCCGACGCACCCGCGGTCGCCGCCGAGACCGCCCGCTGGCGGGAGCGGTGGTGCGAACTGGCCGTCGAGGACGAACCCGCCGCACCCGCGCGACCCGAGCGCCCGGCCCGGCCCTGGATCGCCGCCACGGCGGTGGCCTGCGCCTTCGTGGTGGGCGCGGGCAGCGGCGTGCTCGGCACGCTGCGATGGACCGGGCAGCTGGGCTCCGGGACGGCCTCGGACGCCTGCGTGACCTCGGCCGGTCCGGCGGGCGACGACCTGCTCACCGGCAGCCGCGCCCGGAAGGAGTGGTGGATCAACAACCAGAACCTGGGCACGCTGCACGTCGACGGCCCGCGACTCGACGCCACCGTGCCCGCCGGCACGACCGTCCCCGGCGACGTGCTGCTCGGCCTCAGCGACGTGCCGATCGTCAAGAACCGCGACTACCTGCTGGCCTTCACCACGGTCGCGGACCGGGACGCCACCATCCGGGCCCGCCTCCAGGACACGTCCGCGCCGTCCTACCTGCCGTCACTCAACGAGGACTTCAGCGTCGGCACATCCGCCTGCCGCCGCGAATACCGCTTCACCGGCGCCCAGGACAACCCGCACGCCGAGCTCACCTTCCAGCTCGGCGGCCTCCGCGACGACCTCCACCTGAACGTCTCCGATGTTGCACTGCTGGAGATGACCGGTTAGATGAGCATCGAGACGGACTTTGCGGGAAGGGGACGCTGCTGAGCACGATCGCCGCCCCCGCGCGGCATCGGCGCCGGCGAACCCTCCCACGAGCCCGGCACCCTGGCCGACCGCATCTGGTCCCTGCACACCGACCGCACCGGCTTCCGCACGCCGGCCGCACCCTTCGATTTTTGAGGGACGCGTCAGGCGACGAGGTGTCGCAGGTAGCGCTCGGAGTCGAGGTTGGCCTGGGAGGCGATGCGCCTCGCCTCGTCGGATCGGGCCTGCGACTCGCCGCCGATCAGGGTGGGACAGCGCGTGCTGCGGTAAAGCTGCGCACCGGGCTCGTATCCGTTGTGGACGTTCACGAGTTGTGACGCGTCCGCGGGACTCACGATCGTGGCCCGCGGCGGGTTGTCGAAGTCCGGGCCCGCGACGACCGCGCGGCCGGCCGCCCGCGGGTCGTTCGCGGTGTTCAGGAGGTGCTCGCCCATCAGCTCACGGACCTCGTCCGCGTCGCCGTGCAGGTTCTCCTCGCTGAGGAACTCCCAGAACCACACCTCGCCGTCCGCCCCGTTCCAGCAGACCAGGCCCGCCAGCTCCAGCGTCATCCGCAGATCCGCGGTGACGATCCTGGCCGGGTCCTCACGCAACAGCTGCGCGGCCCTCAGCATGATCGCAGACGGATAGTCCAGGGTGAGCCTCGTGTCCTCAGGCTCGCTGCGGTCCTTCACGGCGCGAGTCTAGGCGCGGCGCTCAGCCGTGCCGGAAGGCTCAGGCCGGACAGATCTCGATCTGCCTGGACAACCCCCAGGACCGAGGCCACCCCGACAACGGTCGATGCACTGCAGTTCGCGGGATCAACGCCGCCGGACCATGCCGGAGGCGGGAAATGAACGGGCTCTTCAGGTTGAGGGGTCGTTACTTGGATTCGATCGTGCCCATGGAGGCGG
The DNA here is from genome assembly GCF_000717135.1 of Catenuloplanes japonicus. GTDB lineage: Bacteria > Actinomycetota > Actinomycetes > Mycobacteriales > Micromonosporaceae > Catenuloplanes > Catenuloplanes japonicus. The sequence continues at coordinate 248,481 of NZ_JNXY01000015.1, read as the reverse complement.
GGAGGGCGGCGAGGGCTGCGGGCCAGGCGGGGTCGCCGGGGTAGAGCTGGGTGCGGAGGTAGGACCAGATGAGGGCGCGGAGGGTGGCGACGCGTTCGGGGTTCTCGTCGGTGGTCTCGGCGGCGTCGTACATGGAGACGCCGCCCAACCCGTGTTCGGCACCGAGGACGGCGGCGATCCTGGTCGGGTCGATGCGGCCGGGTAGCAGCGGGAGGTCGGCGAGGTGGTCGAGGAGATGGTGCATGTCGGTGACGCGGGAACGCCAGTAGAGCGGGGCGTCCGGGTCGTCGGCCTCGCGCAGGCCGAGCGCGGTGGAGTCGAGGTGGGTGGGCTGGATGACGGCGAAGCCGTGGGCGGCCCAGAAGTCGACGACCGGGCCGTACCCGCGCAGGGATGAGATGAAGTGGGAGGGGCCGTGGCCGTGGGACATGAGGATGACGGGGAGGTCGTCGCCGGTCACGGGCACGGAGACCTTGACCTGGAGGCCGACCGGGCGGCCGGGGACCGGCAGCGTGACGGGGCCGTGCGTGATGACCGGGGTGGCGGTGCTGACCGGGATGCCGCCGGCTTCGCTGAAACTCATGAGGGTGCTCCTCGCCCGAGGTCGCCAAAACGGAACTTTGTTCCACATCACGATATGGAACAAAGTTCCGCTTGGCAAGCGGCGAGCACGATCAGGCCGGCGCGCCCATCTCCTCGCTCAGCGCGGCCGCGCACGCCAGCAGCGACTCCAGCGCGGGTGACAGGTCCGGCAGGTCGCCGGCCCCGAGGATCGCCACGGTCGCGCACAGGCCGATCTCGTCGAAGACCGGTGCGGCGACCACGAACGAGCCGCCGCTCTGGCGCACGAAGCTGAAGCCGCGCTGGCCGGCCGTGTGCACGTCCGACTCCAGCCGGGCGCGCTCGGCCGGCGATATCCCGGCCGCCATCTGTTCCATCAGCGACGGCTCCGAGTGGGCGAGGAACACCCTGGTCTGGGCCGCGTCCGCGGTGAGTTTCGTGCCGGCGTGGACGGTGACCACGACCATCCGGCTGGTGTCCTCCTCGACCAGTGCGACGACCGGGCCGGCGACGCCGCGGACGCTGAGCACCGCGGTCATCCGGACCGCGACGCTGAGTTTCTGCAGGTGGGGGCGGGCGATCTCGACGACGCGCTGACGCCCGAGCGCGAGCGCGCCCAGCTCGAGCATCAGCGGGCCGAGGGCGAACGTGCCGCGCCGCGAACCCCGTGCCAGGATGCCGGCCGCGACCATCGACGCGCAGTAGCGGTAGGCCGTGGTGCGGTTGAGGCCGGTCCGCTCCGCGACGTCGGCGGCGGAGAGCTCGGGCACCCGGGGACCGAAGAGCGCGCAGATCTGGCCGACACGGGCGACCGCCCGGATGTCGGAGGTCGAGGCATCGCTCGGGTCAAGGTTCGCCATGTCAAAATCCTAAATTAGGGGGTACGGAGAGCTAGCCGACCAGCCAGTTGTTGACCTTCGTCGTGACCGCGTCGAAGTTGGACGCGTACCAGCCGACATCCTGCTGCACGGTCTTCCCGGTGTTGACCGGGCCGTAGACCTCCACCTTCTTCGCGTTGTCGGACAGCTCGGGCTTGGCGGCCTTGTTGATCGGCGCGGTGCCGAGCGCCTCGGAGATCGCCTCCACGTCGTCCGTGGTCACCAGCGTCTCCAGGAACCGGCGGGCGGCCTCGGCCTTGGGCGAGCCCTTCGGGACGCCGAAGCCGTTGAGCGCGGTGACCGTGGTGTCCCAGCAGATGGTGAGGTCGGTGCCGGCGTCGAGCAGCGGCACGAGGCGGGAGTCGGGCAGCACGAACACGTCGACCTGGTTCGCGCCGACGGCCTGCTGGAGCGCGCCGACGTTCGGGGCGAACGTGGTGACGGACTTGATCGTGTCGAGCTTCTTCAGTGCCCGGTCGACGTCGAGCGGGTACATGGCGTCCGGCGCGACGCCGTCCGCGAGCAGCGCGTATTCGAGCAGGCCGTTCTGGACGTTGGTGAGCAGGCCGCGCTTGCCGGGGAACTTCTGCAGGTCGAAGAAGTCCGCCGGGGTCTTCGGGGCGGCGGTGGCCGGGTACGCGGACGTCCGGTACGCGATCGGGTTCGCGTTGATCCAGTTGGCGATGTAGCACTTCCCGACCGTGCCCTCGACCAGGTTCGTCTTGTCGACGCCGGAGAAGTCGAGCTCCTCGAAGAGCGTGCCGCAGTTCTGTTCCGCGGCCGCGGGTGCGAGCGCGACCACGTCCCAGGTGACGTTCTTGCTCATGACCTGCGCCTTGACCTGTGCGAGGTCGGGCGGGGAGGTGTTGGTGAAGGTGACGTTCGGGTGGGCGGCGGTGTAGGGCTTCTGGTAGGCGTTGATCATCGCCTCCTGGCCGGCGCCACCGTACGCGGTGAACGTCAGCGTGACGTCGCCGTCCGGGTTGACGGCGGCGGTCTGTCCTCCGCAGGCGGCGAGGACGGCGGTCATCATGGTGGCGCTGAGGACGGTCAGCGCGCGTCGGGGTGTCGGCATCGTTGTCGCTTTCTATGAAAAAGGGGGATATTTCAGGAGAGGACCAGGCGCTGCCGGGCGACCGGCCAGGACGCGACCACGGTCTGACCAGCGGCGATGGCGGTGTCCTCCGGGCCGAGCCGAGCCCGGCCGGTGAGTCCGGAGCGGCCGAGCGCGAGCACGACCGTGCGGTAGGCGCCCATGTACTCGACCGCGCGGACGGTCGCGCCGACCGAGTTGGTCCCGGGCACCGACGAGGTGGAGAGGCGCATGTCCTCGGGCCGGACCACGAGCGCGGAGGCGGTGGGTGCGGCGACCGTGCCCGGGTCCACCGCCCAGACGCTGTCCTCCCACACGGCCTTGCCATCAAAGGGTTTGTCGAGCGGGAAGACGTTGGAGTCGCCGAGGAAGCGGGCGGTGAAGAGGGTCTCCGGCCGTTGGTAGAGCGCCTCCGGCGTACCCACCTGCTCGATCTTTCCGTTGTTGAAGAGCGCGATGCGGTCGGAGAGGTTCATCGCCTCCTCCTGGTCGTGCGTGACGAACACGAACGTGGTGCCGACCTCCTGGTGGATGCGGTGGATCTCCGCCTGGAGGACGCCGCGAAGGTTGCGGTCGAGCGCGCCCAGCGGCTCGTCCAGCAGCAGCGCGGCCGGGCCGAACACGATCGCGCGGGCCAGCGCCACCCGCTGCTGCTGCCCGCCGGACAGCTGGGAGGGGTAGTGGCCGTCGCGGCCGGTGAGCTGGACCAGGTCGAGGACCTCCGCGACGCGGCGGGTGATGTCCGGCTTGGGCACCTTCCGCTCGCGGAGCGGGTACGCCACGTTCTGCGCGACCGTCATGTGCGGGAAGAGCGCGTAGTTCTGGAACAGCATGCCGAGGTTGCGCTTGTGCGGCGGGAGCGTGCTCACGTCCGCGTCGTCGAACGCGATGGTGCCGGCCGTGAGCGTCTCGAACCCCGCGATCAGGTTGAGCGTGGTGGTCTTGCCGGAGCCGCTCGGACCGAGCAGCGTCATGAACTCGCCGGGCTCGATGGTGAGCGAGACGTTGTCGACGGCCGGCACGGCGAGCCCGTAGTCCTTGGTGACGTCGGTGAGTCGGATCCGCGTGGACATGTGGATGCTCCTAAGAGGACTTGCGGCGACCGCCGACGAACTGCAGGACGAGGCAGATGAGGGTGACCGCGGTGACGACGACGCTGGACGACGCGGCGATCGTCGGGTCGATCTCGACGGTGACGCTGTTGTACATCTGCACGGGCAGCGTCTGGAGGGCCGGCGAGCGCAGGAACAGCGCGATGACGACCTCGTCGAACGAGGTGACGAACGCGAACACCGCGCCGGTGATGACGCCGCGGCTGATCAGCGGCATGGTGACCGTGACGAACCCGCGCAGCGGCGTCGCGCCGAGCGACGAGGCGGCCCGCAGCAGCCGGGCGTCGAAGCCGCCGAGCGCGCTGGTGACGGAGACCAGCACGAACGGGACGCCGATCGCGGCGTGCGCCAGCACGTAGCCGGCGAGCGTGCCGACGAGCTGCCACTGGAGGAAGGAGATGTAGACCGCGACCGCGATGACGATCGCCGGGGTGACCATCGAGATCATCAGCACGGTACGGGCGAAGCGTGCCAGCCGGCCGCGCAGGTTGTGCAGCCCGACCGCGGCCGCGGTGCCGACCACGGTGGCGAGCAGCGAGGCGAGCGTGGCGACGACGACGGAGTTGCGCAGCGCGTCCAGCCAGACGGGGTTGGTGAAGAAGTTCTCGTACAGCTTCAGCGAGAACCCCTGCGGCGGGAACTGGAACGTGGTCGCGGTGCTGAAGCTCATCGGGATGACGAACAGCGTGGGCAGCACGAAGTACAGCCCGACGACGCCGCCGATCAGCTTCAGCCACCAGGGAACCGGGTCCACCCCGCGCACGCGCCGTTGAGCACGCGGGGTGGCGATCTGCGTGGCGGTCATGGCCGGTCCTTCGTGGGTGCGTTCGTCGGTGTGGAGGCGGCGACGCCGATCGCGGAGATCGTGCCGCCGAAGCGGTTCGCCCAGGAGACCAGCGCCAGCGAGACGACCAGGACGAGGATGCCGAGCGCGCTCGCGCCCGGGAAGTCGAGCAGCTGGGTGGTGCGCTGGCCGAGCAGCTGCGCGACGAGCGACTGCTGCGGCGAGCCGACCAGCGCGGGCGTGACGTAGAAGCCGAGGCTGAGGGTGAAGACCAGGATCAGGCCGGCCACCACGCCGCCGCGGGACAGCGGCCAGTAGATCTTCCAGAACGCCGTGATCGGGTGGGAGCCGAGACCGCGTGCGGCCAGCAGCAGCCGGCGGTCGATGCCGCTCAGCGCGCTGAACAGCGGCAGCACCATGAACGGCAGCAGCACCTGGCTCATCGCGATGGTCACGCCGGCCACGGACTCGTAGAGCACCAGGTCCCAGCCGAAGAGCTTGAAGAACGAGTTCACCGGGCCGCCGCGCTGCAGGATGATGATCCACGCGAAGTTGCGGGCCATCACCGAGGTCCAGAACGGCACCAGGACGATCACCATGAGCAGCCCGCGCAGACGCGGTCCGACCCTGGTCATCAGGTACGCATACGGGTATCCGAGCAGCACCGCGACGATCGTGACGATCGTGGCGGTGAGTGCGGTGCGGGCCAGCACCGTCAGCGTGACGCCGTCGGTGAACAGGGCCGTGTAGTGGTCGAGCGTCCAGGCGGGCGCGTCGACGCTGTAGGTGAGGCTCCGGCCGAGCGGAACCAGCAGGATCACGGCCAGTAGAGCGAGCGCCGGCAGGACCAGCAGCCATTGCGGGCTGGGGATCCGGCGCTGCGGTGGGTCAGCCATCTTCACGCCTCCGTGAACGGTCCGAATGTGTCCGGGGCCCGGTGAGACCGGCGCCCGGTGTGACCGGGGTCCCAGTAGAGCAGGCGAATGTTCATAATGCAATGAGCCATTCCGTATCGCGAACGCAACGTTGACGCGATAGCGCGCTGACTACGGCGCCGGGGCTAGACGAGACCGCCGTTCGTACTTACTGTGAACATCCATTACGGCATCCGAACATCAGGAGGCACGCATGGAGACGCTGCTCAAGGTCCTCGAAGGCACCGTCGACCTCCACTGCCACAGCGGTCCGAGCCCGTTCCCGAGGCGGTTCGACCACGTGGAGGCCTCCTACGACGGGGCGCGGATCGGGATGCGCGCGATCCTGGTCAAGTCCCACCATCACAACACCGTGATGGACCTGCTCGCCATGAAAACGCAGCTCAAGGACGCCCCGACCGCGATGTACGGCGGCGTGGCGCTCAACTCCGAGGTCGGCGGCATCAACCCGTCCGCGGTCGCGGTCGCGATCAACATGGGCGGGCGGTGCGTCTGGGCCCCGACCGTCTCGGCCGGCCAGCACCTCGCCGCGCACAGCCACGACGACGGCTTCCCGAACAACACCGGCAACCTGTACGAGGAGGAGGTCTCGATCTTCGACGCGAGCGGGGCGGTCTCCGCGCAGACGCAGCTGGTCACCCGGCTGATCGCGGACGCCGGGATCATGCTCACCGGCGGCCACCTGGCCGGCGAGCACCAGGCCGCGCTCTTCGAGACCGCGCGCGCCAACGGCGTGACGCGGCTGCTTGTTCACCATCCGGACTTCATCGTGAACGTGTCCGAGGCCGCGCTCGACGCACTGCTCGGCCACGGCGCGTTCATCGAGCACGAGCTGGCCATGTACCACCCGGGCGTCTCCGCACCGCAGTGGCCGATCTCCCGCCTGGTCGACTGGATCCGGAAGGTCGGGCCGGAGCGCACCGTGCTCGACTCCGACCTCGGGCAGGAGGGCAACCCGCTGCCGGTCGACGCCTACCTGCTGATCATCCAGCAACTGCTCGACAGCGGGATCTCCGCGGCCGACATCCGGCAGATGATCTGCAAGAACACGGCCTTCCTGCTCGGCCTGGAGGAGTCGAACCGATGAGACGCGCCGACAAGGTCATCATCACCACGGCCGTCACCGGGTCGGTCAACGTACCGTCGCAGAGCCCCTACCTGCCGCTGACCACCGCGCAGGTGGTCGAGGCCGCGGTCGGCGCGGTCGAGGCCGGGTCCGCGATCGTCCACCTGCACGCGCGGCACCCGGACGGGCGTCCGGCCTGGGAGCCGGAGATCTTCGCGGAGATCGTGCCCGCGATCGAGGAGCGCACGGACGCGGTCATCAACATCACCACCGGCGGCTCGTCCGCGATGACCATGGACGAGCGCCTGGCCGCCGCCACCACGTTCCGCCCGGAGCTGGCCTCGCTCAACATGGGCTCGATGAACTTCGTCTACTCCGGGATCGCGGACAGGGTCACCGAGTGGCGGTACGACTGGGAGAAGCCGTACGTGCTCAACACGTACTCCCAGCCGTTCATCAACTCGTTCGACCGGATCGAGCACACGCTCCGCACGCTCGGCGCGAACGGCACCCGGTTCGAGTACGAGTGCTACGACATCGGCCACCTCTACAGCCTCGCCCACTTCCTGGACCGGGGACTGATCGAGACGCCGCTGCTCATCCAGGGCGTCTTCGGCATCCTCGGCGGCATCGGCGCGGACCACGAGAACCTCACCCACATGGTGCGCATCGCGGACAAGCTGTTCGGCGACGACTACGCGTTCTCCGCGTTCGCGGCCGGACGGGACCAGATGCAGTTCGGCACGCACAGCGCCTGGCTCGGCGGGCACGTCCGGGTCGGGCTGGAGGACAGCCTGTGGATCGGCAAGGGCCGGCTCGCGGAGTCCAACGCCGCGCAGGTCACCAAGATCCGCGCGGTACTCGAAGACCTCGGCAAACAGATCGCCACCCCGGCCGACGCGCGCGCGATGCTCGCGCTGCGCGGCCGAGACAGGAGCGCACGATGAGCACGTATGCCGCCGACGACATCCGCTCCCGGCTGGCAGCGGCCCCGGCTCGGGCCGTCGATGTCAGCACGCCGATCCGGCCGTCACAGTGGATCTCCTTCCTCGGCGGTCCCCCACAGGAGACCGCTGCGCAGGGCAGTCGCACCTGGATCGCCCGCGCGGCCAACCTGGTCATCGCGTACACCGAGGCCAAGGCCGGCGACGTCTTCACCCGCACCGGCCAGCCGGACGAGTACACCGTGCTGATGTACTCGGACAGCGCGCCGATCACGGTCAACGGCACCGAGTCCGTCGCGGAGGAGGCGTTCGTCGTCGTCCCGCCCGGCGACAGCGAGATCCGCGCGGACGGTGACGGCATCCTCATCCGGCTCTTCTCCTCGGTCGCACCGGACCTGTGCGCGCAGGCCGTCAACGCGGACGTCTACGCCGAGCCCGACCCGCGCGCCGCACCGCTGGTCCCGTGGCCCGACCCGGTCGGCGGCTTCCAGCTGCGCGTCTACCGCCTGGCCGACACGCCGATCGCCCCCGGCCGCTTCGGCCGGATCTTCCGCACGACGAATCTGATGGTCAACTTCCTGGCCGAAGAACCGCAGCCCCGCGACCCGCACAAGCTCTCCCCGCACCACCACGACGACTTCGAGCAGATCTCCCTCGCTGTCAAGGGCCGGTTCGTGCACCACATCCGCTACCCGTGGGGGCCGGACTCCGCCCGCTGGCAGGAGGACGAGCACCGGGAGATCCCCACGCCGTCGATCTGCGTCATCCCGCCGCCGACCGTGCACACCACCCAGGGCGTCGGCCACCACCAGCAGCTCATCGACATCTTCTCGCCGCCGCGCACCGACTTCTCCGCCAGCGGATGGGTGCTCAACGCCGACGACTACCCGGCCGCGTGAACGGCCTGCTCCGCGACGCGCTGGCACGCAGCACGCCCGCGCTCGGCACCTGGGTCAAGATCCCGGCGATGGAGGTGATGGAGCTGGTCGCGCTGGCCGGCTTCGACTTCGCGGTCATCGACCTGGAACACGCGCCGATCGGCATCGAGACCGCGTACCGCCTGATCGGCACCGCACTCCACACCGGCGTCGCCCCGGTCGTCCGCCTTCCCGGCCTCGACCCCGGCCTCGCCCAGCGCCTGCTCGACGCCGGCGCCGAAGGCATCATGATCCCGCACGTCGACACGGTCGCGCAGGCGCGCGCCGCCGTCAACGCGGTCCGGTTCCCGCCCCTCGGCGCGCGCGGCGTCGGCTCCACCAGCCGCGCCGGCGCCTGGGGCGCACTCCCCCGCGACGTCTACCTCAGCCACGCCCCGGTGCTGATAACCCAGATCGAGAGCGCCGAGGGGGTACGCCACGCGGGCGCGATCGCCGCGGTCGAGGGCGTGGACGCGCTGCTGGTCGGCGCCGCCGACCTCTCGGTCAGCCTCGGACTGCCGGAGACCGATCCGACGGTCCGGGACCTGATCGCGCACACGATCAGCCAGGCCCGGGACGCGGGCCTCCCGATCGGCAACGCGGGCAACGGCACGGCCGAGGCGGCGCGCGCCTCCGCCGAGGCCGGCTTCACGTTCACAATGTTGAGCAACGACGCCAGCCTGCTCGGCGCCGCCGCCCGCGCGGCCGTCGAGGGGGCGCGCGCGGCCGTGTCCCCGGCTCGCGTGGCCGCGGCGTCGGCTTCCGGGCCGGGCGGCGCCGCCCACACGGCAGGGACCCCGGCTACCGGGCCGGGCGATGCCGCCCGCACGGGCGTGGCGCCCGCGGCCGGGGATCCAGCCCGCGTCGCTGATGACGCCGCACACGTTGCTGATGAGGCGAGTCGTGCGTTCACCGGACATGCCGGCCCTGCTGGTGAGGGTCCCGCCGACCGCGCGGATTCACACCGTGCAGCCGGCGATGCAGCCGGCGCGTCGGCGCCGGCCGCAGGCGATCCGGCTCGCGCGGCGGACGAGCCGAACCACCCCGCCGCCGAGGCGGACCGTACCGGAAGAGGAACACATGCCTGACAATTCACTCCCGCTGGCCGGCAAGGCCGTGCTCGTGGTCGGCGCCAGTGCCGGCATCGGCGCGGACACGGCACGGGTGCTCGCGGCCGACGGCGCGTCGCTGATGCTGGCGGCCCGCAGCGAGGGGCCGCTCGCCAAGATCACCGCGGAGCTGGAGGAGGCGGGCCACACGGTCGCGTTCACCACCGGTGACATCTCCCGCGCGGACGACGTGACTCGGATCGTCGACGAGACCGTGGGGCTCTACGGGCGGCTCGACGGTGCGTTCAACAACGCGGCGATGACGCAGGGCGGGCGGCTCGACCAGGTGCCGGAGGAGGAGTTCGACCGGATCATGGCGGTCAACGTGAAGGGCACCTGGCTGCTGATCCGCGAGGAGGCGCGCGTGATGCTGGCGGCCGGTGCGGGCGCGATCGTCAACGTGAGCAGCATCGGCGGGCTGCGCGGCAGTTCGGGGATGGGCGCCTACCAGGCCAGCAAGCACGCGGTCATCGGACTGACGCGCACGGCCGCGCACGACTTCGGGCCGCTCGGGCTGCGGGTCAACGTGATCGCGCCGGGCCCGACCGAGACGCCGATGCTGGAGGAGACGCGGCGCAACGTGCCCGGCGGCGTGGAGAAGCGCATCGCGGCCACGCCGCTGCGCAAGGCCGGTACCGGTGCCGAGGTCGGCGCGACCGTCTCGTTCCTGCTCAGCGACCGCGCCAGCCACCTGAGCGGCGTGATCCTCCCGGTGGACGGTGGTTTCCTTGCCTGATCAGCCGATCAACACGCCCGGCGCGACGCCGGACCCGGCACGGAAACCCGGCGCAACGCCGACTTCCGCACCGGACCTGGACGCGGCACCGGCTTCGGGCGCGGCATCCGACTCCGTGGCGGCTCCGGACCGGGACGCGTCACGCGTTTCGCGTGCGACAGCGGCCCCGGGCTTGACGGCGGAGCCGGTTCCCGGCGCCGAGCCGGCCTCCGCTACGGTCCCGTTCGGTGCGACAAGCCAGCTGCCGGCCGTCGGCACGCTGCGTCTTCCCGCGCGGATCCACGTCGGCTACGGCACCCGGGCCCAGCTGCCCGTGATCGCCGCCATCCACGGCCGGCGCGTCCTCGCGGTCGTCGACCCGTTCCTGACCGGCACGCCGTTCTACACCGAGCTGATCGGCGGCATGACCGACGCCGGCCTGGACGTGCGGGTCTACTCCGACATCACGCCCGAACTGCCGGTCGGCACGCTCGATGCGGCAGGTAGGACGGCGCGCGACTTCGGGCCGGACGTGATCGTCGCGATCGGGGGCGGGAGCGCGCTGGACGCCGCCAAGCTGATCGCGCTGCTGGCGGCGCACGGCGGGCCGCTGGCCGGCTACTACGGCGAGAACCTGGTGCCCGGCCCGGTCGTGCCGATCGTCGCGCTGCCGACCACGGCCGGGACCGGGTCCGAGGTCACGCCGGTCGCGGTCGTCTCCGACCCGGCTCGGGAGCTGAAGGTCGGGATCTCCAGCCCGTTCCTGGTGCCGGCCGCCGCGATCGTCGATCCGGAGCTGACGCTGGCGGTGCCCGCCTCCGTGACCGCATTTTCCGGCATCGACGCGCTGGTGCACGCAGTCGAGTCGTACACCGCGAGAGAATTTGATCTTGATCTTGGCGCCACGCTGCCGGTCTTCACCGGGCAGAACGCGCTCATCGCCCCGATCGCGCTGCGCGCCGCCGCCCACCTCGGCCCGTGGCTGCCCCGAGCGGTCGAGGAACCCGGCAACCGTCAGGCCCGGCACGAGGTCGCGCTGGGTGCGCTGCTCGGCGGCATCGCGTTCGGCGCGACCGGCACGCACCTGTGCCACGCGGTGCAGTATCCGCTCGGCGCGCTGACCAAGACGCCGCACGGGCTCGGCACCGGGCTGATGCTGCCCTACGTGCTGGACACCATCCGGGACGCGCCCGGCACGGCCGCCCGCATCGCCGATCTCGACACCGCGCTCGGCGGACCCACCCGGGACCGCGTCGTCGAGATCAACAGGCGGATCGGCGTGCCGGCCACGCTCGCCGACCTCGGCGTGACGCGCGACCAGCTGCCGCACATCGCGGAGCTGGCGCTCGCGTCGAAACGGCTGATCGCGATCGCGCCCGTCGACCCGGAACCCGAGATCCTGCTGGACCTGCTGCACCGCGCCTTCGAGGGAGTACTGAGATGACCCTCTTCACCGACCTGTTCATCGACGGCCGGTGGCGGCCGGGCGCGGACGGGCGCCGCTTCGACGTGATCGACCCGTCAGACGGCGGCACGATCGCGGCGTTCGCGGCCGCCACCGAGCAGGACTGCATGGACGCGGTCGACGCCGCCGCGGCCGCGCAACCCGGGTGGGCCGCGACCGCGCCCCGGGAGCGTGGCGAGATCCTGCGCGCCGCCTACGAGATCCTGACCGCGGAGACGGAGATCTTCGCGGAGATCATGGTGCGGGAGAACGGCAAGGCGTGGCCGGACGCGATCGGCGAGGCGACCTACGCGAAGGAGTTCTTCCGCTGGTTCTCCGAGGAGGCGGTACGGATCCCCGGCGACTACCGGCTCTCCCCGGCCGGGGACAAGCAGATCGTGGTCGACCGGTCGCCGATCGGCGTATCGCTGCTGATCACGCCGTGGAACTTCCCGGCCGCGATGGCCACCCGCAAGCTCGGGCCCGCACTCGCGGCCGGCTGCACCACGATCCTCAAGCCCGCGCGGGAGACGCCCCTGACCGCGGCCTACGTCGTGGACGTGCTGCGGCGCGCGGGCGTACCCGCCGGCGTGGTGAATCTCGTGACGCCCGTGCCGACCGGCCCGCTGGTGAAGCGGATGCTGGACCGCCCCGAGGTGCGCAAACTGTCGTTCACCGGGTCGACCGAGGTCGGCCGCGACCTGCTGCACGCGTGCGCGGACACCGTGGTCAGCGCCTCGATGGAACTCGGCGGCAACGCGCCGCTGATCGTGCTGCCCGGCGCGGACCTGGACGTCGCGGTGGAGGGCGCGCTGCTGGCCAAGATGCGCAACGGCGGCTCCGCCTGCACGGCTGCGAACCGGTTCTACGTGCACGGTTCGCTGCACGACGCGTTCGTGGAACGCCTGGACGCCGCGCTGGCCGCGATCCCGGTCGGCCCCGGCCTGGACCGGGCGAACGGACTCGGCGCGCTGGTGTCCACGGCCGAGCGGGACAAGGTGGCCGCGCTGGTCACGAACGCGGTCGCGGACGGCGCCACGCTCCGGCGCGGCGGGCAGGCGTCGGCGAAGGGCGCGTTCTACGACGCCACGCTGCTCACCGGCGTCCGGCACGGGTCGGAGATCACCACCACGGAGATCTTCGGGCCGGTCACCGCCGTCGTGCGGTTCGACGACGTGGACGAGGCGGTCCGGATGGCGAACGACACGATCTACGGGCTGATGGCCTACGTGTTCGGTGAGGAGCGCGAGGCGGTCGCGGTCGCGCGGCGGATCGAGGCCGGCATGGTCGCGGTCAACCGGGGCGTGGTCAGCGATCCGGCCGCGCCGTTCGGCGGCGTCAAGCAGAGCGGGCTCGGGCGCGAGGGCGGCGCCGAGGGCATCACCGAGTTCCTCGAGGAGAAGTACATCGCCCTGACCGCGGACGGTGCGCGATGAAGCTGCACGACAGCGCGACCGACGCCGTGGCCGGGCTGCTGCGGGACGGGATGACGATCGCGGTCGGCGGGTTCGGCGTGTCCGGCAACCCGTTCGACCTGATCGAGGCCGTGCGCGACTCCGGCGCCCGCGACCTGACGATCGTCTCCAACAACATGGGCATCGACGGGTACGGCCTGGGCCTGCTCCTGGAGGCGCGCCTGGTCAGCAGGGTCGTCGCGTCGTACGTGGGCGAGAACAAGCTGTTCGCCCGGCAGTACCTGGACGGCGTGCTGGAGGTCGAGTTCGTCCCGCAGGGCACGCTCGCGGAGCGCCTGCGGGCCGGCGGCGCCGGGGTGGCCGCGTTCTACACCCGCACCGGCGTCGGTACGCCGCTGGCGGCCGGCAAGGAGGTCGCGGAGTTCGACGGCGTGCCACACGTGCTGGAGAAGGCGATTCGCCCGGACCTGTCGCTCGTGCACGCGCACCGGGGCGACGCACACGGCAACCTGCGCTACCGCCTCACGGCCCGCAACTTCAACCCGGTCGTCGCCGCGGCCGGGATCGTGACCGTCGCCCAGGTGGAACGCGTCGGCGGTCTCGATCCGGACGACGTGCACACGCCCGGCATCCATGTGCACCGGCTCGTCCCGGCCCGGCCGCGGGAGAAGCCGATCGAACAGCGTACCGTCCGAAGTGGAGTGCTCTGATGCCCTGGAACCGCGACGAGATGGCCGCGATAGCCGCGGCGGAACTGACCGACGGCGCCTACGTCAATCTGGGCATCGGCATCCCCACGCTGGTCGCGAACCACCTCCCGGCCGGTGTGTCCGTGTCGCTGCAGAGCGAGAACGGGCTGCTCGGCATGGGCCCGTTCCCGCCGGCCGGGGAGGAGGACGCGGATCTGATCAACGCGGGCAAGCAGACCGTGACGCTGCTGCCGGGCGGGAGCTGCTTCGACTCCGCGGACTCGTTCGCGATGATCCGCGCCGGGCGCATCGACGTGGCCGTGCTGGGCGCGCTGCAGGTGTCCGCGCGCGGCGATCTGGCCAACTGGACCGTACCCGGGAAGATGGTCAAGGGTCCGGGCGGCGCGATGGATCTGGTCGCGGGCGCGCGGCGGGTGATCGTGCTGATGGAGCACACGGCGAAGGACGGCACCGCCAAGATCGTCGAGGAGTGCACCATGCCGCTCACCGGCACGCGCGTCGTCGACCGGATCATCACCGACCTGGCGGTCTTCGACGTGACGGACCGCGGCCTGTCGCTGCACCGCACCGCACCCGGCGTCTCCGCGGAGACCGTGCGGGAGCGCACCGCCGCGGCCTTCTGAGCACCGGCCACTGTGGAATTGAGCCTTCCGGCTGTGCCGTCCGGGGACGCTACCCCTAAAGTGTCCCCGGATCGTGCAGGCCGGTAGGAGGCGTAGCTGATGTTCGATGACCTGGACGACGCGTTCGACGAGCGTCAGCCCCAGAAGGGGCGCCCGCTGCATCGACGCGGGAAGAAGCGTGGTGGGTCCGTGATCGCGCTGGTCCTGGTGGTGCTGATCTTCGGCGGGCTGGCCGGCGCCGGATATTTCGGATTCGACCGTCTGCGGGACCGGTTCACCACGCCCGACTACGCCGGCCCCGGCCAGGGCGAGGCGATGGTCGAGGTGAAGACCGGCGCGTCCGCCACCTCGATCGGCAACGCGCTCTACAAGGAGGACGTGGTCAAGTCCGCCAAGGCGTTCATCCTCGCGGCGAACGACAACCCGGACAGCACCGGCATCCAGGTCGGCTTCTACAAGGTGAAGAAGCAGATGAAGGCGTCCGACGCGCTGCTCATGCTGCTCGACCTCGGCAACCGCGTCTCGAACAAGGTCACGTTCCCGGAGGGCACCACCTCGTTCGACGTCTACAAGATCCTCTCCAAGGAGACGGAGATCCCGGTCGAGGAGTTCGAGGAGGCCGCGAAGGACCCGATCGCGCTCGGTGTCCCGGACTTCTGGTTCAATCGCAGCGACGGCAAGTCCTCGTCCACGAAGTCGATCGAGGGTTTCCTCTACCCGGACACGTACCAGTTCGATCCCGGCCTCGACGCGAAACAGCTGCTCCAGGTCATGGTCAAGCGCTTCCTCGCGGTCACCACCGAGATCGACTTCGTGAAGAAGGTGGAGAGCAAGCTGGACATCACGCCGTACGACGCGCTGATGGTCGGCTCGCTCGTCCAGTCCGAGGCCGGCATCGCGGAGGACTTCCCCAAGGTCGCCCGCGTCATCTACAACACGCTCTTCGAGCCCGGCGACGAGATCGGCTACCGCCCCGTCCTCCGCCTCGACGTGACGATCAACTACGGCCTGATGCTCCAGGGCAAGGACGCCAAGAACTCCGGCAGTCTCACCGAGGCCGAGCTCCAGGACGCCCGCAACCCCTGGAACTCGCACCTCAACGAGGGCCTCCCGCCGTCCCCGATCGCCAACCCGGGCAAGGGCGCACTCCAGGGCGCGGAGACCCCCGCCGACGGCGATTGGTACTTCTTCGTCGCCATCGACAAATCCGGCCGCTCCGCCTTCGCCGCCACCCACGCCGAACACGAGGTCAACAAGGCCAAGGCCAGGGCGAACGGCGCGCTGTAGGGCGTTTGCACGGGCGTGCCCGGCTTCGTCGCCGGGCACGCCCTTCAAGATCAAGATCCAATTCCTCTTCCCGCTTCCGGCGTGGTCCGGCAGCGCTGCTCCCGCGGGCAAACCGAGCGTCGTGCTCCGCTGGCGCTCCGCTCGACGCTCGGAGCCGGTTCCGTCGCTGGTCACCGCAACCCCAGTGGTTCACAACCCCCGGCCATCACCGTCCGCAGCGGCGATGACGGCCGAAGATCGCCGCCGGCCTCTGCCGCGCCGAACGGCCCTCCTTGTGCCCGAAATTTCGCGACATAGCGCCCTGGCCATTGCCCCACCCTGACGCCGGAAGCTGACGGAAAGCAGACCTCGCCGCAGGCCCGCTTGGCCGGATGCCCCACGCCCGCCATATCCACACAAGTGGCTGCCACTGTCTCCCACCGCGCCCGTCGCACGGGAAACGATCATTGAGTGTCGAGAAGAGGTCCTCAAACGGCGGTCTTGAGGACCTCTTCTCGACACTCAATGATCCACTGGCCAGCTCCAGCAAGAAGCCGCAGCGCGGCGCACCGCTGCGATTCCGTGGCAACGGCCAGCCTTGGAATACTTTATGCCGAAATTTCGGATGCAGCGCCACGCCCGAGGCCGCATCCAGGGCCGCGTCCGGCGAGGCCCTGACACCGGAAGCCCAATAGCCGGAAGCTCCGCACTGGCCCGTCGGCGTCAGGGCGAGGCCGACTCGGCCGCAAGGCCTGCTATTCCCTGACATTTCGGTTACGAAGCACCCGCTCCCGCCGAACGGGACCCACGCGGCGAGCCACGCGATCGAGGTTCGAGGAGCGCGACTGGAGCCCAGACGGCGCGGGCAACGTCACCGGTTCGTCCGCAAGCGCTGCTGAGCGCGACGGGACCATTCAGCGCCGGCGGCGTACCCGCGGATCGCAGTTGATCTTCGGGTGGCCGGCGCGTGACACTGGCCGGGTGAGTGATCTCGGGGAGACGGTGCTGCGGTGGCAGCGTGGGTGGAGCGTGTCGCGCGGGCTGCCGGACGGGGAGGACGCCGGGGGCGGGACGCGGGTGCGGTGTGAGCAGCGGGGACGGGACGTCGAGTATTTCGCGCACGACGACGCGCCGGACGTGATCGGCGCGCTGGCGGAGAAGGTGCTGGCCGAGCCCGCGGTGACCTGGCTGACCGTGCCGACGCACGCGCCGGGCCCGACCGCACGAGCGCTGACCGGGGCCGGCCTGGTCGTGCTCCGCAGCGGGGAGGCGCTGATGGAGACGGACCTGCGGACCCAGCCCCGGTCGACCCCGAAAGCGCCCTACGCGCTGGCCCTGACCGGCGACACGTCACTGACCGTCACCGTGACCCACCCGGACTGCGAGACCGCCGCGCGCGGCAGCGCCGGCCTGGCGGGACGGGACGCGATCGCGGACCGGATCGGCACCGACCCGGCGCACCGCCGCCGTGGCCTGGGCAGCGTGGTGATGAGCGCGCTCGCGGACGCGGCCCTGGAGCGCGGCGCGGACCGGGGGCTGCTGATCGCCAGCGAGGACGGGCAGCGGCTCTACACCGCGCTCGGCTGGCGGACGCTGGCCACCGTGCTGGTCGCGGCGCGGCCCGGAACCGTGTATCCGTTCTGACGGACTTTCCCCCGCAGCGTCCAGCGTGGACACTCTGAGGTCGAGAGTGTTCGATGTCAGGGGGAGACATGCGGGGACTGCTGCGGATTCATTTCGGCGCGGAGGACATCGCCCGGCTGCGGGTCGCACCGGGGGCGGACGCGCTGTGGGAGACGACGAACAGCATGCACATGCTGCAGACACGGCGGGGCAGTCTGCTGTTCGACGGGTGGCGGACGGAGAGCAGGCGGCGGCTGCCACCGGAGATGAAGGCGCTGCTGGCGATCAACCCGGCGACCGGCTCGTTCCCGGACTTCCTCACGCCGACCACCGGCGTCAGCGACTTCGACACCGGGCTGGAGCTGCTGCTGTCCACGCCGCGCCGCCGGCTGCGGGCCGAGCTGGGCGAGCTGACCACAACCGCGCGGGTACGGCCGTGGGCGCGCGCGGTCGCGGACACCGAGCCGGAGGCGATGCGGGAGCTGGAGCGGCTGCTGCGCACCTACCATCGCACCGCGATCCTGCCGACGTGGAGCACGATCGTGGCGGAGGTGGCGGCGGAACGCCAGCGGCTGGCGCAGGCCTACCTGCGCGGCGGCTCCGAGTCCGTGCTGCGCCAGCTGGGTGAGTGGCGGCCGCCGGTGCTGGAGCTGGCGTACCCCTGGGACCGTGATCTGTTCCTGGACGGCCGTGGCCTGGTCGTGGTGCCGTCGTACTTCTGCTGGAAGCACCCGTGCACGCTGATCGACCCGGAGCTGCCGCCGGTACTCACCTATCCGCTGCGGCACCGGCGCCCGGTGCCGTCCGCCGCGGGCACCACGCACGGGGACGAGCCGCTGGGCGCGATGATCGGGCTGACCCGGGCCGCGGTGCTGCGCACGCTGGAGGTGCCGCACACGACGTCGGATCTCGCGCAGCGGGCCGGGACCTCGGTCACGTCGGCCAGCCAGCACGCGACCGTGCTGCGCCGCGCCGGGCTGATCACCACGGAGCGTCATCAGGGTACGGCCGTGCACAGCCTCACCCCGCTCGGCGCCGCCATGCTCGCCTCCCAGACGCGTTGACCTGCGGGTTTCAGCCCTGACGCAAAGCCGTTGATCCATGTCCGGCGGGACTCGGAGGATACGTCCAGGCGCTCGGCGGCCGATGGGCCGCCCACAGTCGCGCCGGACACGGGAGGGCAACACCATGCTCAGGAAGCTAGCCACAGTGCTGGTCGCGGCGACCGCGGTGCTCGCCGCGTCGGCCGGGATCGCGCACGCCGCGCCCGCGCTGCCGAACTTCACGGCGCAGGCACAGGCGTCCGGTCTGACCGCGGCCGAGGCGACGAACCTGCAGGGACGCGTGGACGCGGTCCTCGCCGGCATCCCCGGCGGCACGCAGGTCTCCCCCACGGTGGTCGAGTACGACGGCCTGACCGTCACGTTCGCCGCGAAGCAGCAGCCCGCGGGCGAGATCGGCACGCAGGCGATCAGCTGCCAGTACCTGTACTTCTGCATCAACGTCGGCGGCGAGGCGTTCGCGTTCACCTCGTGCCAGTACTGGGACCTGTCTAACTGGGAGGGCGTCTCGCCCTACAACAACAACCAGAGCTCGGGCACGGTCTTCCGCGCCTACGACCGGAACTACAACCAGGTGTGGAGCTCGCGCGCACCGGCCTCCGGCTCGGTCAACGTCACGCCGTGGTGGCACATCAAGCCCTGCTGATGCTCACGACATCGGCCGCCTCCTGGATGTCCGGGGGCGGCCGATGTGTCGCGCCGCGGCCGGGCAGGCCGCTCCGCGGCGACGGTCAGTCGGTCACGTGGGCGGCCGCGGCCAGGATCGTGTCGATCGTGGTCTGCGGCTGGGAGAGCATGGACACGTGCGAGGCGGCCACCTCGGTGATCTTCGCGCCCGCGCGCTCCGCCATCGACCGCTGCGTGGCCGCCGGGATCACCAGATCCTCCGTGCCGACCACGGCCCAGCTCGGCGTCGACTTCCAGGACGGCGCCCCGGACGGCGTCGCGTTCGCGCTCAGCGTGATCGGCCGCTGGCCCACCACGGTCAGCCACCGGTCCGCCTCCGGCAGATCCTGTGCGAACGAGCGGTGCACCGTGTCCGCCTTCAGGAACGCCTCCGCATCCCCCTCGGGCGCGCCCGGGTAGCCGGCGATGTCGAAGACCACGGTCGGGTCCGGAATGTCGAACGCGGACCCGGAACCGCCCAGGATCGAGAAGACGGTCTCCCCCTCGTCCGGCACGAACGCGTTCACGTAGACCAGCGCGCTCGCGCCCGCCACGTTGCTGATCACGACGCCGCCGTACGAGTGCCCGACCAGCACGACCGGCCCGGGAACGCGCTGCGCGACGAACGACGAGACGTACGCCGCGTCCGTGGCCACGCCGCGCAGCAGGTTCGTCGGCGCGAAGACCGCGTAGCCCTGCTCCCGCAGCGCGGGCACGACCGCGTTCCAGCTGGAGGCGTCGGCCCAGGCCCCGTGCACCAGGACGATCGACGGTTTCGCCATCTCTATCTCCTCTGTCGTGTCTTTGCTCGTGGAAGGTCCTCAGCCTGTCCGGAGCCGGTGAAGAACGAGTGAAGCCGCCGATCCACTGTTCCTCCACCACGGTCCTCTACGGTCGCCCCACGACCGCTCGACCGCTCGGGAGACCTGCCATGCCGCACCGCTACCTTGCCGCGCTCGACACCCCGTCGGTCGAGGCCGCGCAGCGGGAGTACGGCAGTCACACCGCCATGCGCCGCCTGATCTCCGGCTGGGACACCGACGCCGTGCTCGGCGAGGACGAGACCGCGTTCATCGCCGCACGGGACAGCTTCTACCTCGCCACCGTCGGCGAGACCGGCTGGCCGTACGTGCAGCACCGCGGCGGCCCGCCCGGCTTCGTCACCGTGTTGGGCGAGGAGGACGACGCGAGCGTGCTTGCCTGGGCCGACTACCGCGGCAACCGCCAGTACGTCTCAGTCGGCAACCTCCGTGCGTCCGCCCGCGTGTCGCTGCTGTTCATGGACTACGCCCAGCAGCAGCGCCTGAAAGTCCTCGGCGAGGCCCGCGTGCTCAAGGCCGACGAGGGCCCGGAGCTGACCGCGCGGGTGAGCACCCCCGACTACCACGCCCGGGTCGAACGCATCATCACCGTGCGCGTCCACGGCTACGACTGGAACTGCCCGCAGCACATCACCCCGCGCTGGACCCGCGCCGAACTCGCGCCCGCCCTCGAGAAGCTCCACACCGAACTCGACACCCTCCGCGCCCGCACCCGCCACCTGGAACAGGAGTTGGCCGCGCTCCGCGCCCGCTGACCCGCAGCCCTTCCGCCGCCGAGCCTTGTGCACATTTTTCCGCTTTTTTGATGATCCGCGTTATCGGCGGTGATTTGTGGGGAACCTCATGGCGGACAGGGGGAATCTCACCATGACCAAGAACAGGCTCGCGCGCGGCGGACTCGTCGCCGCACTGGCCGTCGCCGGTCTCACCGTGGGTGCCACACCGGCCCGCGCCGACGAGACCTGGGGCTTCCGCCTCACCAACGACGGCGGCCTCATCTCCGACATCTGCGTGGCCACCGACCGGCAGACCGTCTGCACCGGCCGGGTGCCGACCGGCCACTCCGAGGTCTACCGCGTCACCTTCAGCGACCCGGCCTCCTTCCGCTGCAACGCGAAGGAGGATTTCGGCGACAACGCGCAGACCAGGAACTTCAACCGCGGCGAATTCAAGGAATGCATCTGGGTCAGCCGCTCGCCCAGCGGCTGGATCGACGGAAAGCGGCCAGACGGCAGCACCGCACGACTCAGCTGACCGTCCACAGCCGACAGGAGGAACATCATGAAAATCGTCCGTAACGGCCTCGTCGCCGCCCTCATCGCCGCCGGCGGAATCGCGGTGGCCGCCTCACCCGCTCAGGCCGATCAGACCTGGGGCTTCCGCCTCAGCGTGAACGGCTGGCACATCACCACGCTGTGCGTCGCCACCGACCGGCAGACCGTCTGCACCGGGCGCGTCCCGGCCGGCCACTCCGAGGTCTACGACGTCACGTTCAACGACCCGAACTCGTTCCGCTGCAGCACCAAGGAGGATCTGCGCGGCGACCGCCAGACGAAGAACTTCAGCCGCGACGAGTTCAAGGAGTGCCTCTACTCCTCGAACTTCCAGGACCAGCGCATCCTCGGCAAGCGCCCCGACAACAGCGAGGCGGCCCTCGGCTGACCCTCTCCGGGGCCGGCCCTCACCGAGGCGCCGGCCCCGGTCACGCCTGTGGCGTCAGCAACGCCCCCATCACCGCACGCAGCGGCTCCGTAAGGGCCTCCTGATCCGCTGAGGCGAGCGGCTCCAGCACCGCCGACGTGCGCAGTATCGCGAGTCCCAGCGCCGCCGCCAGCGCCACCTGCGCCCGCAGCAGCAGCGTCTCCTCCTCCGGATGCCCCGGATACCAGCCGCCCGCGGTCGCCATCCGCTCGGCCAGGAAGCGCAGCTTCGCGTGCCGGATCCGGTCCGCCTGCTCGTCCCCCGAGCTGCGGAGCAGCATCAGCACCTGCTGCGCCTGCCAGTCCGCGGACGGCCCGGCGAGGTGTCGCGCCATCGAGGCCGCCACCGCGTCGATCGAGTAGTCCTTCTGCACGACCCGGTCCAGCTCGTCGGCCGCGCCCATCAGGCACGCCTCGAACAGCCCTTCCTTGGACACGAAATAACGGCTGATCAGCGCCACGTTGACGCCGGCCTGGTCGGCGATCTCGCGCACGGTGGTGGCGGCGTATCCGTTGCGGGCGAAGCGGCGCCGGGCCGCGTCGAGCAGGAGCTGCCGGGTGGCGGCGGCGTCCCGGCGGCGGGTGGTGGCGGGCTGGTCCTCGGCGGGCAACATCTGGTCCCTTCGTTCGGTTCACCAGCGTAGCCGTCACCCGATGTGACGTAAACAATCGTTGACTTGGTTCTCCAAAAGCTTGTACTGTGCACGTAATCAATCGTTTACATCATCTAGGTTCGAGGATCAATGGCACAGACAATCAAGAGCCCTGCCAGGGGTACGGCACGGCACGGCAACCTGCTGGTCCTCTACCTGTCGCTGGGCGGCCTCGCGTTCGCGGTCCTCCAGTCGCTCGTCGCGCCCGCCATGGCGACGATCGCGCGGGACCTGAACGCCACCACCGGTGACATCAGCTGGATCCTCACGGCGTACCTGCTGTCCGCCTCGGTCCTGACCCCGATCCTCGGCCGCCTCGGTGACATGGTCGGCAAGCGCCGCGTCCTGATCGGCGTGCTCGCCACGCTCGCGGTCGGCACGCTCCTGGCCGCGCTCGCGCCGAACCTGGCCGTCCTGATCGTCGCCCGCGTGCTCCAGGGCGCGGCCGGCGCGGTCATGCCGCTGTCCATCGGCATCGTGCGCGACGAACTGCCGCGCGACCGGGTCGGCGTGACCATCGGCCTGCTGTCCGCGATCTTCGGCATCGGCGCCGGCGTCGGCATCGTGGCCGCCGGCCCGATCGTGGAGAACCTCTCCTGGCACTGGCTGTTCTGGCTGCCGCTGGTGCTGGTCGTCATCGCGCTGCTCGGCGCCATCTTCGGCATGCCGGACTCCGCCGTGCGCACGCCCGGCCGCCTCGACGTGCTCGGCGCCGGCATCCTCTCCGTGTCGCTGGTGGCGCTGCTGCTGGCGATCAGCAAGGGCCAGAGCTGGGGCTGGGCCGCCGGCAGCACGATCGGCCTGCTCGCGCTCGGCGTCGTCGCGCTGGTCGTGTTCATCGTCGTCGAGATGCGCGTCCGCGAGCCGCTCATCGACATGCGCCTGCTCGCGATCCGCGGCGTCTGGACCGCCAACCTGGTCGCACTGATCTTCGGTTTCGCCATGTTCGGCACGTTCGTCCTGGTCCCGACGCTGCTGCAACTGCCGGCCGCGACCGGCTACGGCTTCGGCAAGTCCGTCTCCGAGGCCGGCCTGTTCCTGCTGCCCACCACGCTGACCATGGTCGTGTTCGGCCCGCTGGCCGGCATGCTGGTCCGCCGCTTCGGCCCGAAGCTGCCGCTGTTCCTCGGCGCGGTCGCGGTCACCGGCGCGTTCCTGCTCCCCGCGCTCGCCCACGGCGAGCTGTGGCAGATCGTGGCCTCCGGCCTGCTCACCGGCGCCGGCATCGGCCTGGCGTTCGCCGCCATGTCGAACGCGGTCATCGAAGCCGTCCCCGCCGGCCAGACCGGCGAAGCCAGCAGCGTCAACGCGATCGCCCGTACCATCGGCAGCAGCATCGGCACCGCCGTCATCGCGGCCGTCATCTCCTCGCACAGCACCCCGCAGGGCCTCCCCACCGACGACGCGTTCACGGTCGGCTTCTGGGTCTGCGCCGGCGTCGCCGTACTCGCCATCGCGGCCGCACTCGCGGTCCCGTCCGCCCACCGCCGCCACGTCGAGGCCGTCGCCCACGGCGTCGACGACCTCCCGCCGGAGCCCGAGGAACTGCACCTCCCCCACCTGCACCACCACAAGGAAGACGCACGCAACTGACGCACCCGGTGTAGCCGTGGGACACGACGTGTCCCACGGCTACACCGGTCATGCGGGCCGCGACGCAGCAGGCGGGCGAGGCCGCAAAGATCAAGATCTAGTTAATCTCCCGCTTCCGGCGCGGTCCGGCAGCGCTGCTCCGGCGGGCGCTTGAACTCCCCTGGGGACGACCCCAGACCCCGACCCTGACCCGCTCGCGGCGGACGGCACACTGCCCGCTTCACGAAGATCAAGATCCAATTCATCTCCCCGCTTCCGGCGCGGTCCGGCAGCACTGCTCCCGCGGGCAAACCTCGCCATACGCCAAGACTTCGCTGGCGCTCCGCTTGCCTCCCGGCATCGGAGCCGGTTCCGCGCGGTGCAGGGAAAAGCACGCGACTCCCGCCGCGCTCACGAAGATCGAGGCGCGTCCCGCACACCGCCCGGCAGAGCACGCGATCCCCGCCGCACTCACGGAGATCGAAGCGCGCCCCGCCCCCAGCCGGGTGGAGGTGACCCCCACCTGGCCGAGATCAACGAGCACTCTGTGCCCGAAATTTCGTGTTATTGGTTGCGTTGGATGGGCTGGTTGCTGTTTGCCTCCGGCGGGAGCGCTCCGGCTCCGGGGCAGGGTCCAAACCTTGCAGCTGCGCTGCCGATTCCGACGGGTGGCTGGGTCTCGTGCGGGCCTGTCTGCCCCGCGGTCACCCGTGGGGGCGCTTACGCATAAAGACGAAACACCCGGCCGCGGGCGGGCGGTGGTGACGGCCGTGGTCGTGGCGTCTCCTGGGGTCACTCGCAGAAGACCTTCACGGTCGAGCCGGGGTCGTCGACGTCGACGGTGAGGTCGTCGAGGTGTTCGATGAGGTCGTCGAGGTGCTGGGGTTTGAGCTGGGTCAGGTCGATCGGCCACCCGGCCCTCGCCAGCTCCGTGTTGGCCTTGGCGAGCGCGGGCGGCGGGACGAGCGCGGTCAGACGGACGCCGGCACGCAGCAGCTGGAGCGGGACGCGGATGTTGATCCGGCTGGAGCCGTCGCCGCTGGTGCCGTCGTCCGCGACCACCAGCACGCGCAGGAACTTCGGGCGGGGCTTCGTGCCGGGCACGGGCTCGGGGTGCTGCCGGTCGAGCGCGTCGATCAGGCGCTCCGCCTCCTCGGCCGTGACCTTGCCTTCGGCCAGCATCTCCAGGATCTGGCGGCGGTGCTCGTTCATGATCTTTCCTCCCTGACAGGACTGACGACTCAGATGACGTGGACCAGTACGGCCGTGCGGCCCTGGGTGATCTCGAAACGGGCGCCGGATGACGCCCACAGCAACTGGCCGGCGCCGCGCAGCGCGCCGACCGGACTGACCCGGTAGATCACGCACGCGACCAGGACGGCCAGGAGCAGCAGCGGTGACAGCACCAGCAGCACGGGCAGGACCGGCACGTACAGCCGCAGCCAGCGGCCGTTGCTCCGGCGCTGGCGGTACGTCACCAGCCGCGGCATCACCGGGAGCCGCCCAGCTCGGCCAGGGCCTGCTCGGGGCTGATCTCGCCCTGGCGCAGGCGGGCGATGACGTCGGCCGGGTCCGGGAGCGCCGGGTCCGGCCCGGCGAAGTCGAGCAGCTCGCCGATCCGGTTCAGCCGCGCTTTGATCGTCGGGTAGCTCACCCCGAAGATCCGCTCCATCTCCTTGATCGAGCCGTGCGACCGGACGAACGCGGCCACGAACACCTGGTCCTCGATGCTCAGCCGGGCCAGCTGCGGTGGCTCGAACGCGCCCTCGATCGCGATGCCGCTGCCCGCGAGCCGCACCCGCTCGATCACGAACGCCTGCCCGCGGGTCAGGTCGGTCAGCTCCTGCCAGTCCACTTCGACTCCCCTCGACGTACCCTCTTATTTGTATCTTGATTTTTATGATTTTTGAAGCGTTGGAAATCAATTTTCTTAAGGCGTATTCCAACAGTACAGTGAGTGCTGTACTGTTCGCGGCATGGAGACCGTGACGCACGGGCAGGTTCTCGCCCGTTTCGGGCACGCGCTGTCCGACCCGACCCGGGCGCGGCTGCTGCTCGCGCTGCGCGACGGGCCCGGCTACCCGGCTGAGCTGGCCGCGCTGCTCGGCGTGACCCGGCAGAACCTGTCCAACCACCTCGCCTGCCTGCGCGGCTGCGGCCTGGTCGTCGCCGCGCCGGAGGGCCGGCGCACCCGCTACGAACTCACGGACACGCGCCTCCGGCACGCGCTCGACGACCTGCTCGGCCTGGTGCTCGCGGTCGACCCGGCCGCCTGCCCGGACAGCGCGACGAAGGGGTGCTGCTGATGGGTGCCGCGCGCCGCGCCCTGCTCACCCGGCGGATCCGGCTGCTGGTCGCGGCCACGATCGGCTACAACGTCATCGAGGCGGTCGTCGCGATCAGTGCCGGCACGGCCGCGTCCTCCACCGCACTGATCGGCTTCGGCCTCGACTCGATCATCGAGGTCTCCTCCGCGGCCGCGGTCGCCTGGCAGTTCGCCGGGCGCGACCCCGAGGCCCGGGAGAGGATCGCGCTGCGCGTCATCGCGGTCTCGTTCTTCGCGCTCGCCGGCTACGTCACGGTCGAGTCCGTCCGGGCGCTGATCGGTGGCGGCGAGGCCGCGCACTCCCCCGTCGGGCTGGTCCTGGCCGCGCTGTCGCTGGCGATCATGCCGGGCCTGTCCTACGCCCAGCGGCGTGCCGGTCGCGAACTCGGCTCACGCACCGCGGTCGCGGACTCGAAGCAGACGCTGCTCTGCACGTACCTCTCCGCGGTCCTGCTCGTCGGCCTGGGGTTGAACAGCCTCTTCGGCTGGAGCTGGGCCGACCCGCTCGCCGCCCTGGTCATCGCCGCGGTCGCCGTGAAGGAGGGCCGCGACGCCTGGCGCGGTGACGCCTGCTGCCCTCCGGCCGGCACCACCGCCGACGCCTGCACCGACGGCTGCTGCACCACCCCGGTCAGCGTCGATGATCGCGTCATCACGAAAACCTGAAGATCCAGCGTGGGTACGGGTGGGAGGCGCCTGATCGGTCACGGCCAGCCGAGGAGACGCGCGCCGAGCACGGCGGCCTGCAGGGTGAAGCGCTGGGTGGGCTCGCCGGGGTGGTAGCCGGTCAGGGCGTGGATGCGGTCCAGGCGGTACGTGACGGCGCGGACCGACAGGTGCATCTGCCGCGCGGTGGCGGCGTGGTTGCCCTGGTTGTCGAAGAGCACGGTGAGCGTGTCCAGGTACGGCCGGGCGCCGCCGCGCGCGGTGACCAGCGGCCCGAGGACGGTGGTGACCAGGTCGGTGATCGCGTCGCGATCGCGGAGCAGCACGGGAAAGACGAGCAGGTCGGCGGCCTGGAGCACCGGCGCGGTGAAGCCGAGCTTGGCCGCGTGGTCGAGCGTGCTGCGCGCCTCGTCGAGCGACCTGGCCAGGCCGGGGAGGCCGGGGTGTGCGCGGCCGGCCGCGACCTGCCATCCGCCGCCGCCGAGCGCGCCGAGCAGCAGGTGGGCGAGTTCGGCGGCGATGCCGCGCAGGCCGCCCGCGCTGATGCAGACCAGGTCGCCGCCGCGCAGCGTGGTCAGCGTGTTGCCCTCGCCGAACCTGCCGGCCAGCGCGGCATCGATCCGGTGCGTGATCTCCGTGGTCAGGCCGGTTGCGCGTGCGACGAGCACCACGTGGGTCGCGGAGAGCCGGATGCCGTAGCGGCCGGCGCGCTCGGCGAGCCCGCCCGGGTCGGCCCTGCCGGTCAGCAGGTCGTTGACGAAGGTGGTGCGCGCGTCGTCGTACCGGCTGAGCTCGGCACGGTTCTGGTGGGTGTAGCCGTCGAGGACCGCGGCCATCACCGCGCGGATGGTGGCCAGCGTGTCCTCCTGTCGCGTGGTGGCCGGCGTGTCCTCCGCCCGCGCGGTGGCCGGTGCGTTCGCCGCTCGCGTCGTGGCCGGTGCGTTCGCCGCTCCCGTCGTGGCCGGTGCGTTCGCCGCTCGCCAGTAGGAGGCGAGCACTTCGTCGACGAGGCGCGGCAGGGGCAGGCCGGCGTCGGCGGCACGCGCGCCCAGCGCCGCCGCGGCGCGGTGCCGGTCCCCGCCGGGCGGTAGCGCCGCGAGGCCGTCGGCGAGCCAGGGTTCAGACACCGACGTCACGGCGGTCGAAGAGGAGCACCCCGGCGGCGGCGGTGACCGCGCCGACCGCGACCAGCACGGACAGCTCGGCGGGGTGCCATCCGGTGTGCAGCGGGTCGGTGCCGATGAAGTAGTGGAACGGGGACAGCCAGCGCACCCAGTGCACGCCGTCGACCACGTCGCTGAGCGCGTGCGCCATGTAGGTGGCCACCGCGATCGCGCCGGTGACGGCGAGGACCGTGCCACGCCGGCCGGTGGCGGCACCGGTCAGGAACGCGATGCCGGTAAAGCACCACACCAGGGCGATCAGGCCGGCGCAGGCGGCGGAGACGTGCGACAGCGGGATGTCCATGCCCACGATCGGGATGACGATCAGCAGCACGGCCCAGGGCAGCGCGGCCACCAGCGTGATCACGGTGCCGGCCGCGGCGAGGCGCTGCCCGGCGAACGTGGTGCGCGACAGCGGCACCGCCATCAGCAGTTCCATCGCGCCGGCCTCCTCCGGCACGGCGATCGTCCGTGCGGTCAGCGTGACCGCGCACATGAGCAGCAGCAGCGGGCCGAGCAGGCTGAACACGCTGGCCTGCAGGTATCCGGCCGGGGAGATCAGGTCGGCGACGCCGAGGAAGTCGAGGACGTTCTGCGGCAGCGCGTCCTGCTTCACGTCGGCCACGCCCTGGAAACTGGCGTAGAAGCCGGAGTAGACGGTCGTGAACACGGCCACGCCGGCCGCCCAGCCGATCACCGTACGGCGGTCGTCCCGCCAGGTCTTACGCACCAGTGCGGGCAGCATCGCCGGCTCCTTCGGAGTGGTAGTAGTAGGACAGGAACGTCTCCTCCAGGTCCGGCTCCGCGGACAGCAGGTCGACGACCTCGTGCCGGGCCGCGACCTTGATGAGCGGGTCGAGGCGGCCGTCGACCGTGCAGGTCAGCACCGGTCCGGACACGACGACGTCGCTGACGCCCGGCAGTACGGCGAACTCGTCCGGGGCGACCGGATCGGCGAAGTGGATCTCGACGGTGCGCACGGCGCGCCGGCCCAGCGACTCGACGCGTTCGACCGCGGCCAGCCGTCCGTCGCGGACGATCGCGACCCGGTCCGCGGTGTGCTGCACCTCGGCCAGCACGTGCGAGGACATGAACACGGTCTGCCCGTCGGTGCGGGCGTCGCGCACCATGGCCAGGAACTCCTGCTGCATCAGCGGGTCCAGGCCGCTGGTGGGCTCGTCCAGGATCAGCAGCGCGGGCCGGTGCATGAACGCCTGCACCAGCCCGACCTTCTGCTTGTTGCCCTTGCTCATCGCGTGCACCGGGCGGGAGAGGTCCACGTCCAGGCGCGCGGCCAGCTCCGTCACGTGCGTCCAGGCGACGCCGCCCCGCGCGTCGGCGAAGAATCGCAGCAGGTCGTCGGCCCTGCCGCGGCCGGGAAAGGCCAGCTCGCCGGGGAGGTAGCCGATCCGGCGGTGCAGCGAGGCGCGGTCGCGGCGCGGGTCGAGGCCCAGGACGGTGGCGTGCCCGCGGGTCGGGCGCAGGAAGTCCAGCAGCAGCCGGATCGAGGTGGTCTTCCCGGCCCCGTTCGGGCCGAGGAAGCCCATCACCTCCCCGGCACGGACCTCGAGGTCGAGGCCCTCGATGCCGCGCCGGTCACCGTAGAACTTGGTCAGCCCCTCGGTGCGGATCGCGAAGTCGTCGGTCATACCCGTCATCCTCGCCGCCCGTCGCGGCCGGATTCCAGGCGCGGACCCGGCCGGAAACCGCCCGGATCGTTGCCGGGGTCCGGCAAGGGTGGCGCCCGCCACAGGTTTATTGACTGTCTGGTCCATAACCGATTTTATGGACCAGACAGTCAATAAACCTGAAACGGAGTGACCATGAAGGTTCTGGAGGGCAAGGTCGCGGTGGTGACCGGCGCGAACACCGGCATCGGGCTGGCTATCGCACGGGCGTACCACGCGGAAGGTGCCCGGGTCTTCGTCGCCGGGCGGCGGCAGGCGCAGCTCGACGAGGTGGCGGCCGAACTCGGGCCGCAGGTGACCGGGGTCCGTTGCGACGTCGGCCGCCTTGAGGATCTCGACGCGCTCTACGCGACGGTCGCGGAGCGGGCGGGGCGGATCGACGTGCTGGTCGCCAACGCCGGGATCGGGATCGCGGCGCCGCTCGGCGAGATCACCGAGGAACAGTTCGACGCGATGTTCACCACCAACGTCAAGGGCTCGCTGTTCACCGTGCAGAAGGCGTTACCGCTGCTGAACCCCGGCGCGTCGATCATCCTCACCGGATCGTCGGCCGGCACGCGCCCGGAGCCCTACCTGCCCGTCTACGGCGCGACGAAGGCCGCGATCCGGAACCTGGTCCGCGGGTTCGCCCACGGCGCCGGCGCGGGCGGGTACCGGATCAACGTGCTCTCACCCGGCGGCACCCGCACCCAGGGCCTGATCGACCTGGTCCCGGCCGAGGCGCTCGCCGCCGCCGTCGCCACGTCCGTGCCGCTCGGCCGGCTCGGCGAGCCCGAGGAGATCGCCGCGGCGGCGGTCTTCCTGGCCTCGGACGCGTCCAGCTACGTCAACGGCGCCGAACTCGCGGTCGACGGCGGCAGCGCGCAGATCTGAGACGCCGAGCGGCCACGGTCTACCTCTACCCCATCTGAGCAAGTACCTTGACTGTCACAGTACTGCGGCATACCTTGTGGAAGGAGGTGGTGAACATGAGCACGAGCAAGGTCACTTCCGATCTGCTGCGCGGCAACACGGACACGATGGTCTTGAAACTGTTGTCCGAGTCGGACCGGTACGGCTACGAGATCGTCAAGCTGATCGCCGAGCGCTCGCAGGGTGCGTACGAACTGAAGGAAGCCACGATGTATTCGAGCGTCCGGCGCCTCGAGGCGGACGGCGACATCACGTGGTACTGGGGCGACGAGTCGCAGGGCGGCCGCCGCAAGTACTTCCGGATCACGGACAAGGGCAGAGCCACCTACGCCCGCAACAAGAGCAATTGGGAGTACGCCAAGCGCGTGCTCGACACCCTGCTGTAGAGGGACGGGGCCATGACCGACAGGATCAACGACTATGTGGACGGCGTCTTCAAGCCCTACGAGGGCGCGAAGAGCGTCGCCGAACTGAAGGCCGACCTGCTGGCCGACCTGCACGAGCGGTACCGCGATCTGAAGGCCGAGGGCCACGACGACGCCACCGCGCTAGAGCTGACCATCGACAGCATCGGCGACATCGAGCAGACCGTCCGGGAGGTCTCCGCGCTCTCCCGGACGCTCGAACGGCAGCTGGTGACGCGCTTCGACGGGACCGACCAGACCGGCGGCGACTTCGCGGGCACCACCGTGCGGGGCGGGAAGTTCTCCGGGTCCGCGCTGCGCGGCACCGACTTCTCCCGCGCCGACCTGACCGGCAGCACGTTCCGGGGCAGCGACGTCGCGGACGCGAACTTCGACGGCGCGAACCTGACCGACGTGACCATGACCGCGAGCGATCTGGAGCGGTCCAGTTTCCGCGGCGCCACGCTGGTGCGCACCGACGTCAGCACGTCGAGCCTGCTGGAGACCCGGTTCGCCGAGTCGGCGCTGGTCGACGTGAAGTTCCGGATGACGGACCTGCGACGCACGGTCTTCGACAACTGCACGTTCACCGGCGTCGACTTCTCCTACTCCGACCTGCGGGGCCTGGACCTCAGCGGCGCGGCGATCACCGGCGTGCGCTTCGACCGGGCGGACCTGCGGGAGGTCAGCTTCCGCGGCGCGACCCTGCGCGACGTCTCGTTCCGGTCCTGGAGCCGGAAGTACCGCAACGCGCTGCGCACCGTGGACTTCGACGGCGCGCGGATGGACAAGCTCACGCTCGCCGGCCTCAAGGGTCTCGGCGTGGACGTCACCGGCGTGACCGTCATGGAGCGATGACCGCGGCGATCCGCCGCACGATCGCCTGATGAGAACCCGGTGGCGGGGACCGCGATCCCCGCCACCGGGTTCTCATCAGGAGAGCTTTGACGACGGTGCGGTCAGCACGCCGCGGGCGGCGGTCGGGCCGGCGTTGAGGTGGAAGACGTCGTCGTCGACCTGGATCGCATGGCCGGCGGCGACGGCCGGGAGCGTGGGCCAGAGCGCCTTGCCGGTCAGGGCGGACGGGTCGCCGCCCCTGCGGCGGGTGGCCTGCTTCCTGCTTCGCGAAGATCAAGAGCCAGGTCATCTTCCCGCTCCCGGCGTGGTCCGGCAGCGTTGCTCCCGCGGGCAAACCTCGCCATACGCCAAGACTTCGCTGGCGCTCCGCTTGCCTCCCGGCATCGGAGCCGGTCCCGCGTGGCGCAGGGAAGAGCACGCGAGTCCCACCGTGCGCGCGCCGCGCGTCCCGCGCCGCGCGCAGTGCCCTCCCATGATCGGGGTGTCCCCCATGTTGCCGGAACAGCATCGGGGACACCCCGATCATGGGCCTCGGAGCGGAGCGCGCGGGCGGGTCTTTGCTTTGAGCTCAGCCACCCGCGGCAGCGGAAGGGAGGAGCGCCAGCGACGACCGGTGCCCGCGGGAGCATGCGGATCGCCACCACGCCGGGAGCGGGAACATGAACTGGATCTTGATCTTCGCCCTTCGGGCTGCGACAGGACACTGAAGGCCGCGCCGGCACTCGGGTTCACGCATCGGGACGCGGTGCTGGAGATCTGCCCGCCGACGCGGCCGGAATTCTCCGTCGTTCTGCGTAGAGCAGCGCCCCGCGATGCCGGCGTTGTCGCGCAGGACGCCTCCTCCCTAGACCCATAAACCCTGCTAAATGCCGATAAAGGCGCCGGGCGTTGCCTTTCGTCGATTCCCCGCTTAGGCTAGCCTAACTTTACTGCTACAGCTTGTAGATTCAGCGCGCCCCCGGAAATCTCGCAGCGCCGCCGCTCCCCGGTGGTGCCGGTTCCGCGTGGGCGGGTGAGAGAGAGGACCGCGCGTGGTTCACATCTATCGGACACACAGGCTGGGCGGCACCCCCGACCCGTTGCGGCTGGCGACCAGGCTGGCCCGCGGGCTGACCGTCCCGTTCGTCCTCTATGAACGGCCGGGCACCTGGACGCTCGCGGCCGCGCCGGTGTGGGAGCTGATCCTGCGCGCGGACACCGTCGAGATCCGCGCGGACGGCGTCACCACGGCGGTGCCCACCGGCGACGACCCGATGCAGCAGGTCAGGGCGCTGCTGGCGGACTGCCCGGTGGGCGGCTGGCGGGTGCACGGCTGGGCCGCGTTCGAGCTCGGCCGGCTGCTGCACGGCGGCGCGCGACCGGCCGGGGACGGCGTGCTGCTGCACCTGATGGTGCCGGGCATCGAGGCCCGGATCGGCGCGGACGCGGTCGATCTGCGCGCACTGTCCGCGGCGGATCTCGACGCGCTGGCCGCCGCCGTCACGGCCGGCCCCGTGGGCCCGGAGCACGGCGAGCAGGTGCTGCCGGACGTGGAGCACGGCGCGGAGGCGTACCGGACCGCGGTGGCGGCCGCGGTCGGGGACATCCGCGACCGCCGCCTGCAGAAGGTGATCCTGTCGCGGGTGGTGCCGGTGAGCGGCGCGGTCGATCTCGCGGCCACCTACGAGCTGGGGCGGCGCGCGAACACGCCGGCCCGCTCGTTCCTGCTGCGGCTCGGCGACGCCACCGCGGCCGGGTTCAGCCCGGAGACCGTGGCCGAGGTGCACGCGGACGGCACGGTCTCCACCCAGCCGCTGGCGGGGACGCGCGCGTTCTCCGGTGATCACGACGAGAACGCGCGGCTGCGCACGGAGCTGACCGGCGACGCCAAGGAGATCTTCGAGCACGCCATCTCCGTGAAGCTCGCCTGCGAGGAGCTGACCGGCCTGTGCGTGCCGGGCAGCGTGCAGGTCGGCGACTTCATGACCGTCACCGAGCGCGGCAGCGTGCAGCACCTCGCCTCGCGCGTCAACGGGCGGCTCGCCGAGGGGCGCAACGCCTGGCACGCGTTCGCCGCGCTGTTCCCGGCCGTCACCGCGTCCGGCATCCCGAAGCTCGCGGCCTGCGAGAGCATCCACCGGTACGAGACGGCGGCGCGCGGCCTCTACAGCGGCGCGGTGCTGACCGCGAGCCACGACGGCGACCTGGACGCGGCGCTGGTGCTGCGGACCGTGTTCCAGGACGGCGGGCGCACGTGGCTGCGGGCCGGCGCCGGGATCGTGGAGCAGTCCACACCGGAGCGGGAGCTGGAGGAGACGCGGGAGAAGCTGCGCAGCGTCAGCCGGTTCCTGGTCCGGGCCGCGGCATGACGCTCGCGGCCGCGTTCGAGGCGCAGGTGCGGCGGACGCCCACGCACGTCGCGGTGGTGCACGGGCCGCACACGCTGACGTATCAGGAGCTCAACGCGCGGGCGAACCAGCTGGCGTACCACCTGATCGGCGCCGGTGCTGGCCCGGACGACCTGGTCGCGCTGGTGCTGCCGCGGTCCCTGGAGATGGTGGTGGCGATGCTCGGCGTGCTCAAGGCCGGGGCCGGCTACCTGCCGATCGACCCGGCGTATCCGGCCGCGCGGATCCGGTCCACGATCGCGGACGCGGGCGCGGTCCTGACGCTGGTCACCGAGGACGCGGCGGTCGGCGGGCTCGCGCTGGACCGGGGCGCGGTGCGGGCCGCGCTGGCCGGGCTGCCCGGCAGCGACCCGCCGGACGCGGCCCGGCGCGGGCGGGTGCACGCGGATCACGTCGCGTACGTCATCTACACGTCCGGGTCGACCGGGCGGCCGAAGGGTGTGCAGGTCACGCACCGCAACGTGCTGGCGCTGTTCGCCGCGTGCGGGCCGCTGTTCGGGTTCCGGGACGACGACGTGTGGAGCGTCTTCCACTCGTACGCGTTCGACTTCTCGGTCTGGGAGCTGTGGGGGCCGCTGCTGTCCGGCGGCCGGGCCGTGCTGGTCGACCGGGAGACCGCCTGGTCGCCGCCGGACCTGGTGCGGCTGCTGGCCGACGCGGGCGTGACCGTGCTCAGCCAGACGCCGTCCGCGTTCTATCGGCTCGTCGCCGAGGGGACGAGGCTGCCCGCGCTGCGCACGGTCGTCCTCGGCGGGGAGGCGCTGGACGTGTCCCGGCTCGACGCCTGGCGGGCGCGTCACCCGGACCGTCCCGTGCTGGTCAACATGTACGGGATCACCGAGACCACCGTGCACGTCACCCACCACGCGCTGCCGCCGGGCGCGACCGGCAGCCCGATCGGCCGCGTGCTGCCCGGCTTCACCGCGCACGTGCTCGACGACCGGCTGCGCCCGGCCGACGACGGCGAGCTCTACCTCGGCGGCGACCAGTTGGCCCGTGGCTACCTGGGCCGGCCGGGCCTGACCGCGGGCCGGTTCGTGGCCGGGCCCGGCGGCACGCGCCTTTACCGCACCGGCGACCTGGTCCGCCGCGCGCCGGACGGTGGTCTGCACTATGCCGGGCGGGCGGACGCCCAGGTCAAGATCCGGGGGTTCCGGATCGAGCCCGGCGAGATCGAGTCCGTGCTGTGCGAGCACCCGGCGGTGACGCAGTGCGCGGTCGTGGTGCGGGACGACCGGCTGATCGCCTACCCGGTCGCCGCGGGCGCGGAACTCACCGGGCTGCGCGCGTGGGCCGCGGCCCGGCTGCCCGCCCACATGGTCCCGGCCGTGATCGTCCCGCTGGACGCGCTGCCGCTTACCGCCAACAGCAAACTCGACCACCGCGCGCTGCCGCCACCACCGCCCGACGCCCGCGCCGGGCGCCGTGAGCTGTTGCGACGCCGTCTCGCCACCGCTGAGGGGAACTGATCATGGACGATCTGAGGGCCACGCTCGCCGCGCTGCTGGACGAGCCCGCCGAGACGCTGGCCGACGACGCGAACCTCTTCGAGCTCGGCCTCGACTCGCTCGATCTGATGACGGTCGTCTCCGCGTGGCGGCGTGACGGCGTCGAGGTCACGTTCGACCGGCTCGCGGCCGCGCCGACCATCGCGGCCTGGTCCGCGCTGCTGGCGGCGGCACCGGCCACCGCCACCGTGCGGACGGCCGCGCCCGAGGAGAGCGGGCCGTTCCCGCTGGGGCTGATGCAGCACGCCTACTGGATCGGGCGCGCCGACGACCAGGATCTCGGTGGCGTGGCCGCGCACCTCTACACCGAGTTCGACGGTGCCGGCGTCGACCCGGACCGGCTCCGGGACGCGTTCCTCGCGCTCGCGGCCCGGCACGACATGCTGCGCGTGCGGCTCACCGACAACGGCGCGCAGATCGTCGGCGACGAGCCCGGCTGGCGCGGGCTGACCGTCCACGACCTGCGCCACCTCGGGGCCGCGGACGTCGCGCGGAGCCTGGACGCGATCCGGGACACGATGTCCCACGAGCGGCTGGACATCGAGGGCGGCGTGGTCTTCGCGGCCGCGCTCAGCCTGCTGCCCGGCGGCGCCACCCGGCTGCACCTGGACGTGGACATGGTCGCGGCGGACGCGGTCAGCTACCGGATGCTGCTGGCCGAGCTGGCCCGCCACTACCTGGACCCGGGGTTCGCACCGCCGCCGACGGCCTATACCTACCGCGACTACCGCCGGGACCGGCCGGCCGCGCGGGAGGGCGCGGCCCGGCAGGCGGCCGCGTGGTGGCGGGAACGGCTGCCGGAGCTGCCCGCCGCGCCCCGGCTGCCGCTGCGGCCCGCGCACGAGACGGCCG
This sequence comes from Catenuloplanes japonicus, assembly GCF_000717135.1. Classification (GTDB taxonomy): domain Bacteria; phylum Actinomycetota; class Actinomycetes; order Mycobacteriales; family Micromonosporaceae; genus Catenuloplanes; species Catenuloplanes japonicus. Next base: position 212,049 of record NZ_JNXY01000015.1, on the reverse strand, counting down.
GGCTGGCGCCCGCGGTCGCGCGCCGGCACCTCACGCTGAGCCCGGACGAGTACGCCGCGCTCACCGCCGCCGCCCGTGCCCGGGGGCTCACGCCGGCGATGGTGGCCGCGGCCGCGTACGCGGAGGTGATCGGCGCCTGGAGCACGGAACCGAGGTTCCTGCTCAACGTGCCGCTCTTCGACCGGCTGCCGCTGCACCCGCAGGTCGGGGACGTGGTCGGCGACTTCAGCAGCTCCGTCATGCTCGCGGTCGACCACACCGAACCCGCGCCGTTCACCGACCGGGCCCGGCGCCTGCAGTCCCGGATGCACGCGGACGCCGGGTACGCGGACCACTCCGGCCTCGAGGTGCTGCGCGACCTGACCCGGCGGCACGGCACGCCGGTGCTCGCGCCGGTCGTGTTCACCAGCGCGATCGGTCTCGGTGACCTGTTCGGCGCGCGGGTGCGGCGTACGTTCGGCGACCCGGTCTGGATCATCTCGCAGGGGCCGCAGGTGCTGCTCGACGCGCAGGTCACGGAGCTGGCCGGCGGCGTGCTGGTCAACTGGGACTCGCGGGAGGAGCGGTTCGCCGACGGCGTGCTCGACGCGATGTTCGACATGTTCGCGCGCCTGCTGCGCGACCTCGCCGCGGACGGGCCGGCCTGGGACCTGCCGGTCACGCTGCCGCCCGCGCACGTGGCGCTGCTGGTCGCCGCCGTCGCACCGGCCGCTGCCGGCGACGCCCCGGCGGTCGCGCCGCGCACCGATCTGGAACGGGTGATCGCCCTCGTCTGGGGGGACGTCCTCGGCGCGGACTCGCCGGGCGTGCACGACGGGTTCTTCGCGCTCGGCGGCGACTCCGTGCTGGCCGCGACCGTGGTCACCCGGCTCCGCGAGGCGCTGGACACCGCGCGGGTCACGGTCCGCATGCTGTTCGCCGCGCCGACGATCGCCGGGCTGGCCGCGCGCCTGCTCGCCGAGGCGGACGATCCCGGGCGCCTGGCGCAGGTCGCGGAGATCTACCTGGAGATCGAATCGCTGTCGGACGACGAGGTCCGCGCGCACCTCGGGGAGCAGTCATGACGTTCACGCCCTGGCCGGCGGAGTTCGCCGACCGCTACCGCGCGGCCGGGATCTGGCGTGACGAGACGCTGTGCGGGCTGCTCGACGACGCCGCCGCGCGGTGGGGGTCGTCGATCGCGCTGGTCGACGGCGCGCGGCGACTGTCCTATGCGGAGCTCTCCGAGGCGACGATCGCCATGGGGCACGGGTTCGCGCGCCTCGGGCTGCGGCCGGGCGACCGGGCGGTGGTGCAGCTGCCGAACACGGCGGAGTTCGTGATCACGCTGTTCGGGTTGCTGCGGGCGGGCGTGGTGCCGGTGCTCGCACTGCCGGCGCATCGGCGGACCGAGATCGCGCACTTCGTGGCGCACGCGGAGGCGGCGGCCTACATCATTCCGGACCTGTTCGCCGGGTTCGACTACCGGACGCTGGCGGGTGAGGTCGCGGACGGGGTGCGGCACGTGCTGGTGGCCGGGGAACCCGGCCGCTACACGGCGCTGCGGGACGTACCCTCGGACGGGCTTGATCTTCCTGATCTTGATCCTGGGGATCCGGCCGTGCTGCTGATCTCCGGCGGGACGACCGGGAAACCGAAGCTCATTCCGCGCACGCACCGCGACTACGCCTACAACGCGCGGGCCAGCGCCGAGGTGTGCGCGCTGACCGCGGACGATGTCTATCTGGCCTGCCTGCCGGCGGCGCACAACTTCCCGCTCGCCTGCCCCGGCATCCTCGGAACGTTCGGCGTCGGCGGGACGGTGGTGATGTCGCCGTCGCCGAGCCCGGACACGGCGTTCGGGCTGATCGAGGCCGAGCGGGTCACGGTGACCGCGCTGGTGCCGCCGCTGGCCCGGCTGTGGCACGAGGCGACCGGGTGGGACACGCGCGACCTCCGCAGCCTGCGCCTGCTGCAGGTGGGCGGCGCGAAGCTGGACGAGGATCTGGCCCGGCGGCTGCGGCCCGCGGTCGGCCGGCAGCTGCAGCAGGTGTTCGGCATGGCGGAGGGGCTGCTCAACTACACGCGGCTGGACGACGCGGACGAGCTGATCGTCACCACGCAGGGCCGGCCGCTGTCCACCATGGACGAGGTGCGGGTGGTGGATCGCGACGGGCTGCCGGTCGCGGCGGGCGAGGCCGGTGAGCTGTGGACGCGCGGGCCCTACACGTTGCGCGGCTACTACCGGGTGCCGGAGTACAACGCGACCGCGTTCACGCCGGACGGCTTCTTCCGCACCGGCGACCTGGTCCGGCAGTTGCCCAGCGGGCATCTGATCGTCGCCGGCCGGATCAAGGAGGTGATCAACCGGGGCGGGGAGAACGTGTCCGCGACCGAGCTGGAGGAGCACCTGCTGGCGCATCCGGCGGTGGCGCAGGCGGCCGTGCTCGGGCTGCCGGACCCGGTGCACGGGGAGATCGTGTGCGCGGTGGTGCGGGTGACGGCCGGCGCGGAGGCGCCCCGGTTGAAGCCGCTGAAGGCGTTCCTGACCGGGCGCGGCCTGGCGCGCTTCACGCTTCCGGACCGGCTGGAGATCCTGGACGAGCTGCCGCACACCGCGGTCGGCAAGATCGACAAACGCGCGCTGGCGCTGACCTTCTCACGAACGCGCGCGGCAGGCGGCCCGATTGTGTGAACTGTTGCCTTCCCAACTCTCCGAAGATTCACGTTTTCGCAGGTCAGAGCTCTCCTAGGCTGGCTCCCGACCGCGAAACACACGTTCGACGGAGGCTCTCATGACCATCACCATCAGCCGTATAAGCCGTGCCGCGGCCGGCGCCGCCATGTTCGCCGCTCTGGTGACGATTCCCACCGCTCCGGCGCAGGCCGCCCCGGAGACGGCGACCGCCGGGGCCGTGGGCGTCGAGCGCGCCGCCGTGAACCCGCACAAGGAACTGTCGGGCAAGCGGATCAAGTCGCCGGACAACGACGCCGTGTACCTCGTGGACCCCGAGGGATACCGGCGCTGGATCCCGAGTCCGGCCGTCTACGACAACCTGTTCGCCAACTGGAACGGGATCGAGGTGCGCAAGGACATCCCCAAGATCTCCGCGCGTGACGCGCTGAGCCTCGACGCTGAACTGGGCAAGTCCACCAGCGGCGACCGGGTCTACCTGATCAGCAACAACGTGAAGCGCTGGATCATCAACCCCGACGTGTTCAACAAGAACCACTTCGCCTGGAAGAAGATCGTGTCCCACACGCCGGGCTACATCGACTCCATTCCGACCGGCAAGAACTGGAAGTAACAGGCAGGCGGGGCCCTCGTGATCATCGAGGGCCTCGCCCGTGGGGGCTCAATCCGGTGACTACCAGCCATATCGCGCTCGGCGTGACGGTGGGCGAGACCACCGTCCTCACGTCCGTGCTGGTCGACGACCGGGACGTCGTCGCGGACGAGTTCGCCGGGGCCGGCCTGATCAGGGCGAAGGCGGCGTCCCGTCCTCCTCGCGACACCGCAATACCTCCGACATATCACCTTATTTTTCAGTAAAACGTGTCGTTTCCGGCGGAAAGACCGTCAGGTGACCCGGGCGCGGGCGCGGGGGCGGGTCCGCAGGCGGCGGAGCCAGCGGAGCGCGGTCGCGGCCACCGCGTCGTCGAGGTCGTCCAGCGCGTCGGGTGCGGAGAGCGGCCGCCGGCGGCGCGGATGGTGGCGGCGGGTCTCCAGGCAGGCGGTGCAGGCGGCGATGACGGTCTCGTAGGTGGGACGGTCCGTCGCCGCGAGCGCGAGCAGCGCGCGGACCACGATGTCCTCCTGCGCGGCGCCGGCCCGGACGTCGAGGATCCAGGCGCGCCAGGAGCGGTGGCCGGCGTCGGTCACGGTCCAGACGCGGTACTGGGCGCGGGAGCGGGCCGCGTCCGGGCGGATGTGGCCGAGGCGTTCCAGGCGGGTCATGGTCGACACCACGCGGGTGATGTCGACCTGGCGGGCCGGGCCGAGCGTGTCCCGGTGCCGCTGGTGCAGGTCCTGCACGGTGCGCGGACCGTCGGAGAGCAGCACCAGCAGCACGTCGGCGAGCGTGGTCGTCATGGCACCAGGTGGAGGATCCCGGTGAGCGTGGTCAGGATCTGCCGCGCGCGGGTCCCGTTCACCGCGCCCGGCCGATGAGCCAACCTCAAGGTCAACACCTCGCCGGGGTACGCGAAGAGCGCCAGCGGACAGTGCGGCGAGTCGGCCCAGGAGAGGTTGGCCGGGCCCGCCCCCGGCAGGTTCTCGAAGACCAGCAGCGTGTCGAAGAGCGGACGGTCCGGCGGCAGCGCGTGGTGTGCGGCCAGCGCGGCCCGGTCCGCGTGCAGCCGCTCCGCCAGCGCGCCGAGGCCGGCATCCGTGCGGGCGCGGACCGGGACGATGGTCATCAGCATCCCGATCACGGTCTCGGTGCCGGGCGGGCCGCCCTCGCGGCCGGACTCCGTGGCGCCGAACACGACGTCCCGGCGGCCGGTGATCTCGCCCAGTGTGAGCGCCCATGCGGCGCGGACCAGCGCGTTCAGCGTGATACCGCGTGCTCTGGCCTCGGCGGTGAGCCGGGCGGTGAGCGCGGGGGTCAGTTCCGCGTAGAGGTTCCGGGCGGGCACGCCGGCCGCGCGGGCACGGGCGAGGATCGTGGGCCCGTCGAGGCCGTCGAGGTAGCCGGCCCAGGCGTCCGCGGCGGCGGCCCGGTCTCGGGACGCCAGCCAGGCGAGGTGGTCGCGTTGGGTGCGGACCGCCGGGGTGGCAGCGCCGGCCGGCGTCACACTCGACGTGCTGGCGGCCAGCATCACACTCGACGAGCCGGCAGCCGGCATCACACTCGACCTGCCAGCGGGCGGCATCATGGCCGCGGCCGGCGAGACCGGGACCGGGACCGAGACCGGGTCAGGACGGAGCGCACGAGTGCGGGCACGGTCGCCGTGCGGCGCGGGCGCCACCCCGCCCGCGCCCGTGAGTTCCGCCAGCAGCAGCGGCACCGACCAGCCGTCGAGCAGCAGGTGGTGGCTGGCGATCAGCAGCCGGGCCGGGGCGTTCTCCTGACGGAGCAGCGTCATCCGCAGCAGTGGGCCGCGTGCCAGGTCGAAGCGCCGCTCTCGGTCGCGCGCCTCCACACCGGCCGACGTGCCGGCGGGCCACTCGTGCCAGGGCAGCGTGGCGTGCTCCGGGATCACCTGGACGACCTCGTCGCCGCGCCGCACGAAGCCGCCGCGCAGGTGCGGGTGCCGGTCGAGCAGGGACTGGCCGGCCGCGCGCAGGGCCGCGGCGTCGACCGGCTCAGGCAGGTCGAACGCCACGTGCGTGTGGTGCACGACCGGATCATCGGCGGCCGCGTCGAACATGGCCCGCTGCACCGGGGTGACCGGCAGCAGATCCGCGACGCCGGGTCCGGCGAGCCGGTCGATGTCGCGCCCGCCGAGGCGTACCAGTGGGAAGTCCGTCGGTGTGCGCGCGTGCACGCCGTGCCAGGTCGCCTCATCCGCGAGCGCGGTCAGCGTCTCCGTCCACAGTGCCCCGAGCCGAGCGGCCGCCGCCTCCGGATAGTGGCGTCCCGCCCAGGTCACATGCGTGACGAGCATGCCGTCCTCGGCGAGCACGTTGATCTCGACGCCGTGCGCGAGCGGCAGGCCCGGGTCCGCCGCGGCCGCCTCCAGCAGCGGCATCGGCGCCCAATCGGCGTCGTCCGCGCCCGCTCCCGCGAACCGGCCGAGGTAGCTGAACCCGAACTCCGGGTCCGCGTGTTCCGCGAGCGCCGCCCCGGTCACCGCGTTCCGGAAGCGCAACAACCCGAAACAACGGCGATCCACGGGTACGGCCCGGACCTGTTCCTTCACGGCCTTCAGCAGGGCACCCGCCGCGAGGCCCGGCGCCGGAGCGGCGCCGCGACGTGCGGACCCCGCGGTGTTGCTGTCGTCCGCGCGCACGACAGCGCCGGGCGGGAGCGTCGCCGCGTCCGGCGACGACGAGGACCGGGCATCGGCGGGCCGCGGCCCGGTGACGGACGACGGCGGGACGGCCCCGGCGTCGATCCGGATCGGTGCGAGCGTGGTGAACCAGCCGGACGTGCGCGACAGGTCGGATGCCGGGTCCTCGTCGCGGCCGTGCGTCTCCACGTCGACCGGGAACGGCTCCGCGGGCAGGCCGCGTTCCGCCCGCCACGCGCTGACCGCGCCGGCCAGCGCCGCCAGCAGCACGTCCTCGGCCGTGGCCCGGTAGGCGTCCGGCAGGCCGCCGAGCAGCGCGGCCGTCGGACCGGGCGGCAGCCTCAGGGTGATGGTCCGCGCGGTCCTGGCCGTGTCCCGGGCCGGGTCGAGCCGCACGCGGTCGCCGGCCAGGATGTCGCGCCACGCCTCGAACGTGCCGGTCACGGCCGGATCGGTGGCCAGCGCGTCCATCCGTAGCGCCCACTCGCGATAGGACGTGCCGGTGTCCGGCACCTGCGATGCGGCCGCGCCACCCGGATCACGCGAGAAGGCGCCCGCCGCGGGGCCGGCACCGGTGGCGGGATCATTGCGGGCGGTGCGATCCGGATGCGCCCGGAGATCGGCGCCGGAACGCCAGGCGTCCGCGAGGTCCGCGGCCAGGATGCGCCAGGAGACCGCGTCGACCGCGGCGTGGTGTGCCACCAGCAGCAGGTGTCCGGAGGACTGCCGCCACACGGCCTGCAGCGCGATCCCGGCCGTGAGGTCGAGCCGGCCGGCCGCCTCGGTCACCAGCGACGGCCAGTCGCCGGAACCGCGGCGGAGCAGGTCGGCGGCCCGGACCGCACCGACGGGCGCGATCTCCAGGTCGCGTGCCGACATCCGTACCCGCAGAGAGTGATGGTGGTCGAGAACCGTCTGCAGGGCCGCGGTCAGCGTCGCCATCGACGCGTCCGCGGGCACCGTGAGCAGCACACTCTGCCGGACGCGCCCGACCGGCCCGCCGCGCGAGGCCAGCCAGCGCACGATCGGCGGCGCCGGGAACGCGCCGACCGGCGACACCGCGGTGGGTGCCGGTCCGGCCTCGACGACCGTGGCCACGGCCGCCAGGTCCGCGATCGTGCGCTGGGTGAACACGTCGCGGGGCCGCAGCGCGAGGCCGGCCGCGCGGGCACGCCCGCTCAGCTGAATCGACAGGATGCTGTCGCCGCCGAGCGTGAAGAAGCCGTCGTCGATGCCCACGGTCTCCAGGCCGAGCAGGTCCGCGACGATCGTGCACAGCACGCGCTCGGCCTCGGTGCGCGGCGCGCGGGCGGGGCCGCCGGTCGTGCGCGGTGGCGCGGGCAGGGCCCTGCGATCGAGTTTGCCGTTGGGCATCAGCGGCAGCCGGTCGAGCGCGACCACGGCGCTGGGCACCATGTGCTCGGGCAGCCGCGCGGCGAGCGTGCGCCGGATCCCGGCGATGTCCTCGTCGGACAGGGACGCGTCGGCCACGTAGCCGACCAGGCGCCGTACCCCCGGCCGGTCCTCGCGCACCGCGACCGCGATCCGGCGGTCGCCGCCGGCGGCGATCTGGAGTGCGGCCTCGACCTCGGCCGGTTCGACCCGGAAGCCGCGGATCTTCGCCTGGTCGTCCGCGCGGCCGAGGAACTCCAGCTCGCCGTCCGCGGCCCGCCAGCGCACCAGGTCGCCGGTGCGGTAGGCGCGCGAGCCGGGCGGCCCGTAGGGGTCGGCGACGAACCGTTCCGCGGTCAGCCCGGCCCGGCCGAGGTAGCCGCGGGCCAGGCCACGGCCGCAGAGGTAGAGCTCGCCGGGGACGCCGGGCGGCACCGGTTGCAGCGCGCGGTCCAGGACCAGCGCGCGGGCGCCGTCGACTGGCCGGCCGACCGCGGGTCCGGTGCCGGGGCGGGCGCGGGCGATGAGCGAGTCCACGGTCGCCTCGGTCGGGCCGTAGAGGTTGAACGCGGCCGTGGACGGCAGCTCGCCGAGCCGTTCCCACAGGCCGGGCGAGACCGCCTCGCCGCCGAAGCCGAGCACGGCCGGGAGCGGCCCGCCGTCCGCGGTCAGGTGGCGCAGCGTCTCGTCCAGCAGCGACGGGGTCAGTTCGATGAAGTCGAGCGCGGAGGCGCGGATCTCGGCGGCGAGCGCGGCCGGGTCGGCGTAGGTGTCGTACGGCAGCACGTGCACCGCGTGCCCGTCGAGCAGCCACAGTTGCGGCTGCCAGGACGCGTCGAACGCGAACGACCACGCGTGCCCGACCCGCATCCGGTCCCGCCCGGTCCGTTCCCGGGCCGCGTCGTAGAGCGCGGCCCGGTGGCTGCGGAACAGGTTCACGAGCCCGCCGTGCGTGGTCATGACGCCCTTCGGCCTGCCGGTAGACCCGGACGTGTAGATGACGAACGCCGGGTGATCCGGGTGCACCTCCCCCGGCGACAGGTCACTTCCGTCCAGTGTGGAAAGACGAGGATCATCAGGAGCGATCGGGGGTACGCCGAGCGCCAGATCGAGACCCGCGGCCGCGATCACCGCGACCGGGCGGGCGTCGGCGAGCAGCCCGGCCCGGTGGGCCGCCGGGTAGGCCGGGTCGAGCGGCAGGTAGGCGGCGCCGGACTTGAGCACGGCCAGGATCGCGGTCATCGCGTCCAGCCCGCGCGGCAGCGCGATCCCGACCCGGGTCTCCGGCCCGGCGCCGGCCTCGCGCAGCAGCCGTGCCAGCCGGTTCGCGCGCGTGTTCAGCTCGCCGAACGTCAGCGACGTGCGCTCGAAGACCAGCGCGGTCGCGTCCGGGTCGCGCCGGACCTGCGCCTCGAACAGCCCGGTCACGGTCCGCGGCCCGGCCGGCAGCGCACGGGTGCGGTCCGACCAGGTGGCGAGGCGCGTCTCCTCGTCCGGCAGCAGCAGGCGCAGCCGGTCGATCGGGGTCTCCGGGTCGTCCGCGACCTGGGTGAGGAGCGCGGCGAGGCGGTCCAGCAGCCGGACCACGGTCGCGTCGTCGAACAGCGCGGTGCGGTACGTGGCCTGCAGGTGGATCCGGTCGTCCTTGAGCAGCGCGTCGAAGGACAGGTCGGTCTGGGTGGTGCCGTTGTGGAACTTCTCCCAGCTCACGTCGAGTCCGGGCAGCACCGGGCCGGCCATGTCCTGGGCGAGGAAGATGACCGTGACGTCGAACAGCGGGCTGCGGTCCAGCCGTCGTTCGACCGCGAGCTCGTCCAGGAGCAGGTCGAACGGGACGTCCGCGTGCGCGTACGCCTCGGCGCAGAAGTCGCGGACCCGACGGATCAGGCGGCGGAACGAGGGGCGGCCGCTGAGGTCGACGCGCAGCGGCACGGTGTTGCCGAAGTTGCCGATCAGGCCGGCCAGTTCCGGTGCGTCCCGGTTCTGGGCGACGGTGCCGATGGTGACGTCGTCGGCCTGCGCGTACCGGCCGATCAGCGTGGCGATGCCGGCGATCAGGACCATGAACGGGGTGGCCTGTTCCGCGGCGCCGAGCGCGGTCAGCCGCGCGGTGACGTCCGTGTCGAGCGAGCGGACGCGCCAGCCGCCGTCCTCGCTGGTGCCGGTGGTGCGCTCGTGGTCGGCCGGGATGTCGACCGGCTCCGGCGCCGGGTCGAACTGTGCGCGCCAGAAGTCGATCTGCCGGGGGTCGGGGGTGCGGGTCCAGCGGTCGCGGTGCCAGGCGGCGAAGTCCGCGTACTGCACGGGCAACGGGTCCGGGGTCCAGGTGCGCCCGGCGGTGAGCGCGGTGTACGCCTCGGACAGCTCCCGGGAGAAGATGCCGAACGACGGCCCGTCCCAGGTGATGTGCTGCCCGACCATGATCAGTGCGTGCCGGTCCGCGGCGAGCCGGGCCAGGACCAGCCGCAGCGGGCTGCGCGTGGCCAGGTCGAACTCGGCGCGACCGGCCTCCCGGGCCAGCGTCCGCAACGCGTTTTCCCGGTCGTCGTCGTGCAGCGCGGTCAGGTCGGCCGTGGACCACTCCGGCGGCAGCGCGGGCAGCACGACCTGCCGGGCCGCGCCGCCGCCGTCGGCCGGGTAGATCGTGCGCAGCGCCTCGTGCCGGTCGCAGAGCGCGTCGAACGCGCCGCGCAGCGCGTCCGTGTCCAGCGCGCCGGTCAGCCGCCAGAGGACGCAGACGTTGTAGGCGGAGCCGGCCGGGTCGAGCTGGTGGAAGAACCACATCCGCTCCTGGGCGTGCGACAGCGGCACGGGTCCGGCCGGCCGGGCCGGGATGCCGGGTGTCCCACCGCCGTCGATGCCGCGTGCGGCCAGCCGTCGTCGGAGCAGTGCCTGCCGGTCCTGGTACGCCACGTCGTCGTCTCCTCCGGAGGTGGTGTGGTCAGAGCTTGCGCAGCGTGGGCTTCAGCTGGTCGAGCAGCCAGGGGACGCCGGCCACGTTCGGCCCCTGCAGCAGTTGCGCGGCCGGTAGCGGCATCGCCAGGTACCGTCCCTGTTCCACCACCGGGAGCTTCTTGACCAGCGCGTTGCCCTCGAACGTCTGCCGGTCGGCCGCGCTGGGGAACGTCATGAACAGCACGTCCGCGGCGCCGAGCTCGCCGGCCCGCTCGTAGCTGATGCCGATCGTGCCGGGTGCGAGCGTGTCGGAGGCGGGCGCGTTGGCGAACGTGTCCGGGACCTTCATGCCGAGCGAGGTCATGAACTTCGTGCACAGGTTGTCCGCGCCGACGACCAGCGGCAGCACCTCGCCGCGCGCCTGCCCGTAGAGGTAGCTCTTCCCGGCCATGCCCGGGATCTCCGCCTTCGCGGCCTCGACCGCGGCGTGCGCGGTGCCGATCAGCGCGCGGGCCGCGGCCTCCTCGCCGAGCACGCGGCCGATGAGGAGCGCGTCATCCTCCATCGTGGACCCGTAGAGTGACTTCTCGTAGGCCACCACCGGCGCGATCTGGCTCAGCAGCCGGTAGGTGTCGGGGTTGAGCTGGTTGCTGGAGGTGGCGAGGATCAGGTCGGGGCGGTACCCGGCGACCTTCTCCACGTTGATCGCGGCCGCGTCCAGGCCGAGCACGTCGTCGGTGAGCGGCGTGCGTACGTAGGGCAGGTTGGCGCTGGCCGGGTCGAAGTATTTGACGGCACCGACGAGGCCGACGCCGAGCGCGTTGGCGACCGCGAGGTCGTTCCAGCCCAACGCGACCACCCGCTGCGGCTTCGCGGGCACGGTGGTCTCGCCGTACGCGTGGGTGACCACGACCGGGAAGCCGGCGGCGCCGCTCGCGGACGGGTTCGCGGGCTCGGTGCCGGAGCCGGAGCCGCACGCGCTCAGCACGAGCGCGGCCAGCAGCACCATACGTGATATCTTCACAGGGTCGCCTAACCTTACTTCTACATGTTGTAAATAGCGGTCCGGGTCCATAGATTAGGGTTGCCTTACCTAACTGTCTAGAGGGGACCCGCTCGTGACCACGTCGCCCCACGTCTGGAGGGCTCGCGCCTACCAGACCGGCAGCACCGGCCGGTTCGAGACCGCTCTTGAGGCGTTGATGCAGGCCGGAGCGCATCTGCACACCGGCGGCCGGTTCGCGGACCTCGGGTGCGGCACGGGCGAGCTGGCCGCGGCGATGGCGGCCCGCGGCTTCGAGGTCACGGCGAGCGACGCCGGCCCGCACCTGGTCGACGCCGCCCGCGAGCGCTGTGCCGGCCTCCCGGTCACCGCCGAGGTCCGGGACGCGCACGACCTGCGGCTGCCCGCGCGCGCGTTCGAGGTCGTCCACTCCTCCTGGATGCTGCACCGGCTCGCCGACGCCCGGCCCGCGATACGCGCCATGGCCCGTGCCACCGCGCCAGGCGGCCTGCTCGTGCTGCAGTACAGCTGCGGTCAGCCGCGCGCGGACGGGTTCGCGCTGGGCGACGTGATCGCCGCCGTCACCGCCCGCCCTGCCTGGCGGGACCGGCTCGCGGACGTGCCGATGACCCTGTACCAGCACCCGCTGGACGAGACCGTCGCGCTGCTCGCGGCGGAGGGCCTGCAGACGCTGCTGACCGACGACGCGGTTCGCGTGCCCGGCGGCGAGGATCCGGATTCGCTGCGCCCGGCGCTGCGGGAGGCCGTCCGGGCCGAGCGGCTCGGCGACGACGCGGACACGTTCCTCGACGAGTGCCTCACGGCACTGCACGGCGCCGGCGCGCCCGGCCCGCACCACGTGCGGATCATCGCGCGCCGGCCGCTCCCCCACGAGCGCGGCGCCGCGCGCCCCGGGCCGGTCCGTGCGTTCCCGCTCTCCGTCGGGCTGCTCGAGGTCGTCACCGCGGCGCCGGTCACGCCGCTGATGCGCCGGATCACGTTCCGGACCATCGGCGCGGACCCGCTGCCGCTGACCGAGCCCGCCGAGACGATCACGCTGCTCTGGCCCGCCGACGGCGCCGGCGACGTGGTGCTGCCGGAGACCGGGCGCTGGCGTTTCCCGCCCGGCACACCCCGCCAGCACTCCGCGAACATCACGGTCCGGGCGTACGACGCGCCGCTGCTCACCGCCGACTTCTACCTGCACGCGGGCGACGGGCACGCCGCCCGGTGGGCCGCCGGCGCGCAACCGGGCGACCGGGTCGGCTTCGGCGGCAGCCGCGTGCACTGGGTCCGCGACCCTGCCGCCGACTGGACGCTGCTGCTCGGCGACGAGACCGCACTGCCGTCCATCGCCGCGATCATCGAGACGCTCCCGCCCGGCCACCGCGTCATCACGGTCGCCGAGGCCGGCGGCGACGCCGAGCGCTCCTACCTGTCCACCGCGACGCAGTGGGTGGCCCGCGGCGGCCTGCCGGCCCGGATCGAGGCGCTGGACCTCCCGCCGGGCCGCGGGCAGATCTTCGGCGGCGCGGAGTCCCACGACATCCGGCGCATCCGCACGCACCTGCTCACCGCGCGCGGGCTGAGCCGCGACCAGGTGAGCCTGCAGGGATACTGGGCCCGCCCGCGCGGACAGGAGCAGCGCTGATGTTCGACCACTTCTTCTGGTCCGTCGTGGCCTGCCCGATCGCGGTCGCGGTCGCGATCCGGTTCACCGCCGACCGGCTGCGGCCCGAGGCGGCCGTGCCGTTCCTGGCCTGGTCGATCGCGTGGGCGGCCGTCGCGTCCGCGCTCAACCTGGGCGTGTTCGCGCTCAAGGCGCTCGCGGAACTGCCGATCGCCGGGCGTACGTTCGGCTGGTCGGACACGTTTGTCCGCGACGACACCGCGCACGTGCCCTGGGTCAGCTGGACCTCCGCGGTCATGCTGGCCGCCGCCGTCGGCGCGCTCGCCTGGGTGTGGCGCCGGCACCGGCACGACCTCGCGTTCGCCCGCGGTTACGCCGGGCTGCCCGCGGACGACGACGGCGTGGTGCTGATCGACAGCCCGCGCGCGGACGCGTTCGCGGTGCCGGTCGACGGCGGGCGCATCGTGGTCACCACCGCGATGCGCGACGCGCTCTCCGGCCCGCAGTATGCCGCGCTGCTCGCCCACGAACGCGCCCACCTGCGGGCCGGCCATCACCGGCTGGTCCGGCTGGCCCGCTTCTCCGCCGCGCTGCACCCGGTGTTCTGGTGGCTCGCCCGCCGGATGGAGTACCTGATCGAGCGCGCCGCCGACGAGCACGCGGCCGCCACGCTCGACGACCGGCGCACGGTCGCGAAGGCCATCGGCGCGGCCGCGCTGGTCGCCGCCGGCCCCGGGCTCACCGCGGGCCTGCGGATGGCCCCCGCGCTGCGCGACGTCCGCCGTGCCGGCGTGGTCCCCCGCCGCGTCGCCCGGCTGATCGCACCGCGCCGGCCCGGTTCCTGGCTGCTCACCGCCGTTCCCGCCGTCATCGCCGCGTTCTCCGTCGTCTGGACCGGCGAATGCGTTTATGACCTCGCCGAGCTGCTCATTGCGGCCTCGGAGTGACCCGCACGTCCTTCAGACCGGGGGTTTGCCGGCCCCGCGCGGAGCCGGCAGGGAGGAGCGCCGGCGACGACCGGTGCCCGCGGGAGCATGCGGACCGCCACCACGCCGGAAGCGGGAAGAAAAGGTTGTGGGTCCTGGGGTTATTCGTCGTCCTCGTCGAGGAGGCGGCGGAGCAGTTCCTCGTCGCCGGGGGCGAGGGAGTCGACGAAGCGGCGCAGCACGGTCGCGTGGTCGTCGGTGCTGTCCAGGAGCGCGCCCATACGCCGGGCGGCCAGGGACGGGCCGTCGGTGAGCGGGGCGTAGCGGTAGGAGCGGCCGTCGCGGAAGCGGGCCACCATGTCCTTGTCGTGCATGCGGGTCAGCGTGGTCACGACCGTGCTGTAGGAGAGCGGGTCGCCCAGGCGGTCGCGGACGTCGCCGGGCGTCAGCGGTCGGTCGGCGGCGGTCAGCACGCCGAGCACCGCGGACTCCAGCTGGCCCGGCCCTCGACGGCCCGGCGGATCTTGACCCGGCATCGGGCCAGCTTAGCGGGCACATCCCACGGCACCGCAGTCCCGGCAGGACTCCGGTGACCGCGCGGCGCAGCGTCGGGCTGGCGCTCGCGGTCGTGCTGCTGGCGGCGGTCGTGGCCGCCAGTGTCGGTTATGGATCGACGCCGCTGCCGGTGGGGACGGTGTGGGAAGCGGTCGCCCGGTTCGATCCGGCGGTGGACGCGCACCTGGTCGTGCGCACGCTGCGGATTCCGCGCACCGCGCTCGGGCTGCTCGCCGGGCTGGCGCTCGGCACGGCCGGGGCGGTCATGCAGACCGTCACCCGCAATCCGCTGGCCGACCCGGGACTGCTCGGCATCAACGCGGGCGCGGCGCTGTGCGTGGTGCTCGGCAGTCATGTGCTCGGGGTGACGACGCTGCCCGGGTACGTGTGGTTCGCGTTCGCCGGTGCGGCCGGCGCGGCGATCATGGTCTACGGCGTCGGTACGGCCGGGCGGGGCAACGGCGCGCCGGTCACGCTCGCGCTCGCCGGGGCGGCACTGACCGCGCTGCTCACGTCGCTGACCACCAGCGTGCTGCTGATCGACCGGGTGTCGCTGGACCAGTTCCGGTTCTGGGCGGTCGGGTCGCTCGCCGGGCGGGACGCCACGATCGCGTTGCAGGTCACGCCGTTCATCGTCGCGGGGCTGCTGCTGGCGCTGCTGTCCGCGCGCGGCCTGAACGCGCTCGCGCTCGGCGACGACACCGCCCGCGCGCTCGGCCAGCGGGTCGCGCTCGCGCGAGCGGCCGCGATCACGGCCGTGGTGCTGCTGGCCGGGGCCGCGACTGCGGCGGCCGGCCCGATCGCGTTCGTCGGCCTGGCGGTGCCGCACGTGGCCCGGCTCCTGGCGGGCGCGGACAACCGGTGGCTGCTGCCGTACTCGGCGGTGCTCGCGGCGATCCTGCTGCTCGGCGCGGACATCGTGGGCCGGATCGTGGCCCGGCCGGCCGAGCTGCAGGTCGGGATCGTGACCGCGCTGATCGGGGCGCCGGTGTTCGTGGCGCTGGTACGGGCGGGGCGCGCATGAGCCGGGCCCTGGTGTCCACCGTGCTCGCCGCCGCCGTGGTCGCGGCCGCGAGCCTGGCCGTCAGCGTCGGGGAGTTCCCGGTGCCGCCGGCGGACGTGCTCCCGGCCGTGCTCGGGATCGGCGGCGATCCGGCGCTGGAGTTCATCGTCCGTACGGTCCGGCTGCCGCGCGTGCTCACCGGCGCGCTGGTCGGCGCCGCGCTCGGGCTGGCCGGCGCGCTCTTCCAGGGCCTGGCCCGCAACCCCTTGGCCAGCCCGGACATCATCGGCGTCACCGCGGGCGCATCCGCGGCCGCGGTCGCGGTCACCGTGCTCGGCGGCGCCGGCACCACCGCCACCGCGGCCGGCGCGGGCGGTGGCGCGCTGTTCGCGGCCGCGCTCGTCTACGTGCTGGCGTGGCGGGCCGGGCTCTCCCCGTACCGGATGGTGCTGATCGGGGTGGGGGTCGGCGCCGTGCTGACGGCGCTGACCTCGTTCCTGCTGACCCGATCCGAGATCTGGGACGCCCAGCGCGCCATGATCTGGCTGGTCGGCAGCCTCAACGCGCGCGGCTGGGAGCATCTCGTCCCGGTCGCGGTCACGCTCGCCGTGCTGCTGCCCGCCGCGCTCGCGCTCGCCGCCCCGCTGCGGCTGCTGCAGCTCGGCGACGACACCGCCCGCGGCCTCGGCCTGCGCGTCGAGACGACCCGCGCGATCCTGCTGCTGGCCGGTGTGGCGCTCACCGCGGTCGCGGCGGCCGCGGCCGGCCCGGTCGCGTTCGTCGCGCTGCTCGCACCCGCCGTCGCCCGCCGCCTGACCCGCGCGGACGTGGCACTGCTGCCGTCCACGCTGACCGGCGCGCTGCTGCTGGTCCTCGCCGACCTCGCGGCCCGCACGGTGGCGTCGCCGACGGAGCTGCCGGCGGGCGTGGTCACCGGCATCGTCGGCGCGCCGTATCTGCTGTGGCTGCTGCATCGCGCCAACCGCCTGCGCTGACGCGGCCGGGCGCGCTTCCGCTTGACTTAACCTACAAGTTGTAGGAGATTGCCGTCTGGCTCGGCTACGCCGCCGCGATCCTGGCGGTCTTCTTCCGGCCGGCCCCGCCGCCCTCGCACGAGGTTGTCACGTCCCGGAGCGAGCGAGCGTGCGCACGACGGCACCGGTCACCGCGATTGAGTACCGATAGGGCCGGCCTCGGCGGATGCGCCTACCGGCCGCTCGGCACCGGCGAATGATCACGGCTTCGGTCGGTCAGGGATGCCGTGGTGACGGCGCTGCCCGGGTCCGATCGGTGCTGGGCTGGGACCCGGGCGGAGCCCTCAGTGCCAGAGGGGCATGGAGGCAGCGGCATAGCGCGCGCCGAATCCGCCGGTCGGCAGGATCCGGCTGATGCGGTCGAGGTCGTCCGGGGTCAGGGCGAGGCCGATGGCGGCGACGTTCTCTTCGACGCGTCCAGGGCTACGGGTGCCGGGAATCGGCACGATGTGCTCGCCCTGGGCAAGAACCCAGGCGAGGGCCAGCTGCGCCACTGTCGCGCCCCGGTCGGCCGCGAGTTCGGCGAGCCGGCGAGTGGCATCTACATTCTTCTCGAAGTTGCCGGGCTGCCAGCGTGCGTTCTTGCGGCGCATATCGCTCGCGTCGTACTCGGCGGCCGGCTTCGCGGTACCGGTGAGGAAGCCGCGGCCGAGCGGCGAGTACGGCACGAAGCCGATACCCAGCTCCGTCAGCGTGGGGAAGATGGTCTCGACGGTGCGTTCGAACAGCGAATACTCGGTCTGCAGCACCGAGACGGGCTGCACGGTGTGCGCGCGGCGAATCGTGTCCGGGCCGGCTTCGCTGAGGCCGAAGTACCTGACCTTGCCCGCGTCGATGAATTCCTTGACCGCGCCGGCGACATCCTCGATCGGCACGGCCGGGTCGACGCGGTGCTGGTAGAGCACGTCGATGGTGTCGACGCCGAGAAAGCGCAGACTGTTCTCGACAACCTCGCGAATGTGCCCGGGGCGGCTGTCGAAGCCGTGCTCACGGGTGAAGCCGAACTTGGTGGCGATGACGATGTCGTCGCGGAACCCGGCGACGGCCTCGCCGACGATCTTCTCGTTCTCGCCCCAGCCGTAGAGCTCGGCCGTGTCGAAGAAGGTGACACCGAGCTCGTAGGCACGGCGGATGGCCGCGATGCCGTCCCGCTTGTCGCCGGGGCCATAGGCGATGGAGATGCCCATCGCACCGAAGCCGATCTCTGAGGTGGTGAGGCCCTGTCCGCCGAGCTGACGCTGTTTCACACGGTTCTCCGATGCTTCTTCACACTTGTTCTGGCGGGCGCTGCCCCAAAGGCGTGGGTCAACGGACAACCGCCGGAACCTGACCTGGCCCAGGCGGCAGCCGAGGAGCTGCGATACGCCAATACCAAACTGTTTGGTTTGACGTCGACCTTAGCCCGACACGGCCGGCTACACCACACGGAACGGTTTGGTTCGGCTGGGTTAACGTGGCCACATGCCCCCACGCACCACCACCGGCGGCCGACCCGCCGGCTCCGCAACGAACGGCGCCGACACCCGGGCACGGATCGTGACCGCAGCCGCGCAGGAGTTCGCAGAACACGGCATCGCCGGCGCGCGCGTGGACCGCATCGCCCAACAGGCCCGCACCAGCAAGGAGAGGGTCTACGCATACTTCCGCAGCAAAGAGGAGCTCTACGCTCACATCGCGTCCCAGGAACTCGCCGTGATCGCCAAAGCCACGCAGCTCGACGCGGCCGACCTTCCCGGATACGCGGGCCGGCTGTTCGACCACTACGCTGCCCACCCCGAACACCACCGGCTGATCACGTGGGGACGCCTGGAGATCACCACCCGGAGCGATTCCACAACCGCCGTCATCGCCGCCAAGCTCGACAAGCTGCGTCACGCACAACAGGCCGGCAAGCTCGAGACACACTGGGATCCGGTCGACGTCCTGGCACTGGTCAACCAGATCGCCACCACCTGGGCCGCACAGCCCGATCTGTCCAAAGCCGCCGACGAGCACGCCACCGACCGCACTCTCGCCGCCCGACGCGCCGCGGTCGTCACAGCCGTCGAGCGCCTCTTCCCCCGAGCCACCTAGTCATCTCGCCACACCCCGAGTGGCACGTGCCCGGCCGTCAGGAACGGGCGGATGGCGCCGGGCGCACCGAGGCCCACCGGTAGGACAACGGCAAGGACGAGCAGCCAGGCGCCGAGGACGTCGGTGGGCCAGTGGACGACGAGCGCGACGCGGCTCACCCCCACCGCGAGCGCCCAGGAGGCCGCGATCACGGCCAGGGCGGTCCGCCGGCGGGGCGAGTGGATCACCTGGGCACAGGTGAGCACCAGGACCAGCGCGGACGCGGCGGCGGCCTGGCCGGACAGGCTGAGAACGGAGGTACGGATCATCCGCCCGACCATGTACCTACAACTTGTAGGCACATGGTTCGATACGCTGCTCGGCATGGCTGAACGTGACCGCACCGTGGACGGCGCTCGAACTGCCCGAGCCGGTGCCGGGGGCCGATCGCGCTGCTCGCCGGCATCGCCCTGCCCATCGGCGTCGTGCGGATGATCAAAGACCTGCGCCGGCGGTACGACATCGCGCGCCGCCTGCGCACGGCAGGTGACCCGAGCGACGGTCTCGTGGTCGCGGACTGGGCCGCGCCGATCGCGGTCGCGGTCCCCGGCCGTCCCGATCACCTGCTGGTCACCACCGGCATGCTGCGCCTGCTGGACGCGGACGAGCGGCGGGTGCTCTTCGCCCACGAGCGCGCGCACCTGACGTACCACCATGATCTGCTCGTCGCTCTGACCGCGGCCTCGGCCGCGCTGAACCCGCTGCTGCGCCCGGTCCGGGACGCGGTGACGTTCCTGGTCGAGCGCTGGGCGGACGAGCACGCCGCGGCCGAGACCGGCGACCGCGACCTGGCAGCGCAGGCGGTCGCGAGGGCCGCGCCGGCCGCGACCGGGCCGGGCACCGCGCTGGGCTTCGGCGGGCGCGACGTCATCGGCCGCATCCGCGCGCTCAGCACGCCCCGCCCCCGGCCGCACAGGCGGCGACTGCTGGCGCCGTCGCTGACCGGGATCGCGGCGACGGCGGCCACGATCGAGTTCGTGGCGCTGGCCCGCGCCTGGATCGTTCACGTCTAGCCAGGGGCGACCCGGTGGGCATGCCCATCGGCTGACACGGCCGGGCGCGGAGTGCACCGGAGTGATCAAGCGCACGCTCAGCAACCGAACCGGCCTCTCGATCCATCACTCGGGAAACGATCAGTCGAGGGTGAGGACGGGCCTGTGAGGACGAGCCGGATGGTGCGCGCGGTCGGCGCGGCGGCCACGGTCATGACGATCGCCGCCGGTTGCGCCGGGGGCGCGGCTCCCGAGCGTACGGAGGCATCGGCCGTCCCCGCCGCCGCCGTGCCGTCGGCCTTCGTGCCGAGCGCTCCGCCGCCGGAGGAGGCGGCGCGGCAGGCAGCCCTGGCGGCGCTACCGGAAGACCTGCGCAAGCGGGTGCCCACGTTCGGGCCACCGCCCGCGCCGACCAAGGTCACGCTGCCGACGAACGGCACCGCGGGCTGGTTCAGCAACATCCCGACCGAACAGAAGATCGCCTTCATCACGATCGACGACGGCTGGTCGAAGGACCCGATGGCGCTCACGCTGTTCCAGGCGGCGGACGTGCCGGTCACGCTGTTCCTCGAGATCGACGCGATCAAGTCCGACCCGGACTACTTCACGTCGCTGCGCGACCAGGGCGGTGCCACCCTCCAGAATCACACGATCAGCCACCCCGACCTGCAGGGCATGTCCTACGACGCCCAGAAGACGGAGATCTGCGGGGGCTCCGACAAGCTGGAGGAGTTGTACGGGGAACGGCCGACGCTCTTCCGGCCGCCGTTCGGCAGCCACGACGCCAACACCCTCAAGGCGGTGCACGACTGCGGCATGAAGGCGGCGTTCTTCTGGCGCGAGACGACCGACAAGGGCAAGATCTTCTACCAGGCCGAGCACAAGGTCCAGCCGGGCGACATCATCCTCATGCACTTCCGGCCGCAGTTCACCGACGACTTCCTGGCCGTGCTCAACGCGATCCACGAGGCCGGCCTGACCCCGGCCCGGCTCGAGGACTACATACCCTGACCGGGGCCGGTGGCCCGAGCGGAGGCTCTCGATCCCCTTGGAGCAGCCCACCCAGCCCGCCGCGACGATCGGGGCGTCCCCGACGATGTCAGAACGGCATCGGGGGCGCCCCGATCGTCGCGGCGGGCCCGAGTGCGGCGGCGGGCAGGCCGGTGCGGCGGGCCGACGTTCCGAGTGGGGGCAGTCCGTACATGTCCTGGAGTGTGCGGAGCAGGTCGTAGTGGTCGAGGCGCTGGGCGTGCCGGCCGGGGCGCATGCCGGCACCGGCCACGATGGTGACGATGCGGTTGTTCTCGGAGAACGTGTGGCCGGCGTCGAGCAGCCGGCGGCCGAGGTTCGGGCGAGACCGCGGTGACGCCGCGGGAGTTCGCGCTGCTGGAGTTCCTGCTGCGAAACACGGGGCAGGCGGTCAAGAAGGAGGTCGTCGGCGGATCATCGCCCCGGTTCCCTGAGAATTCGCCGAAAGCCGGGTCAGAGGAACTGCTGGCCGAGAAGGAGGATGTTCAGCCCGCTGAGCACCGTCACCACCACCGACATGCAGGCCACGGTCGTACGGCTGTTGACGTGCTCGCCCATGATGCTGCGTCGGCTGGTCAGCACGAGCAGGCCGATCAGCGCGAACGGGATGCCGAAGGACAGCACGACCTGGCTGAGCACCAGCGCCTGGGTGGGGTCGACGCCGGAGCAGAGCAGCACCACCGCGGGTGCCATGGTGACCATCCGGCGTACCGTCAGCGGGATCCGGATGCGCAGGAAGCCGTCCATCACCATCTGCCCGGCCGCGGTGCCGACGCTGGACGACGCGATGCCGGAGGCCAGCAGCGCGGCGGCGAAAGCCAGTGCGGCGCCGCCGCCGACCAGGCGGTCGAGGCCGACGTGCACGCCGTCGAGCGTGATCGCGGGGCTGCCGGGGCCGTGGTGGAACAGTTTGGCCGCGAGCGCCAGCATGCTCAGGTTCACCAGCCCGGCGAGCGTCATCGCGATGCCGATGTCGACCCGCTCCAGGCGCAGCAGCTGGCGCTTCTCGTCGGCGGTCCGGCCGGCCGCACGGCCGCACATCAGGCCGGAGTGCAGGTAGATGGCGTGCGGCATGACGGTCGCGCCGATGATGCCGACCGCGAGCAGCAGCACGTTGTCGCCGCCGATGCTGGGCAGCAGGCCGGAGAGGCTCCCCGAGGCCGACGGCGGGACGCGCAGCACCAGGTAGAGGAAGCCGGCGCAGATCAGCGCGAGCATCGCGCCGATCGCCAGCTCGAACGGCCGGTAACCGCGGCGCTGCAGGCCGAGCACGGCGAACGCGACCACGGCGGTGATCGCGGCGGCCAGCGGCATCGGGATCCCGAACAGCAGGTTCAGACCGATCGCCGCGCCGACGAACTCGGCCAGGTCGGTCGCCATCGCGACGATCTCGGCCTGCCCCCACATCACCCACGAGCGAGGCCCGGGAAAGGTGTCCCGGAAGACGTGCGGGAGGCTCCGGCCGGTGACCACGCCGAGCTTCGCGGACATGAACTGGATCGGCATCGCCACCAGGTTGGCCAGCACGACGACCCAGACCAGCCGGTAGCCGGTGCTGGCCCCGCCGGCGAAGTTGGTGGCGAAGTTGCCCGGGTCGACGTAGGCGATGGCCGCGACGAACGCCGGGCCGAGCGTGGTGGCGGCCCGCAGGCGGACCGACGGAGTGCCGGGCTGCCGGAGCAGGGAAACGGGGTAAGCCATCGTGCCGGAGTCTCCTCATAGGCGTCCGGGCCCGCCACGACGGCGGGCCCGGTACGGATTCGTCAGGAACTGGTGTTCAGGGATCCGTTGACGCCGGCGGGGTAGAAGCCACCCTTGGTGACCTGACCCGGGTTGAGGTAGAC
Source organism: Catenuloplanes japonicus (assembly GCF_000717135.1). GTDB lineage: Bacteria > Actinomycetota > Actinomycetes > Mycobacteriales > Micromonosporaceae > Catenuloplanes > Catenuloplanes japonicus. The sequence goes on along the minus strand of NZ_JNXY01000015.1, from coordinate 189,700 downwards.
GATGTTGAGCACCCGGTCGTACGAGCGGCTGAAGTTGATGCCGTTCTTGTCCGTGGGGTTGATGTTGGCGTTGCGGTCCCGAATGATGCCCTGGTCCTCGTCGCCGTACCCGTCGAGGATGTTCCGCGCCCCGGACAGCTTCGCGGCCCGCGCCCCCATGCCCTTCTCGAACAGCTGGGACCGGATCGTCGCCGCGTGGTACGCCTCGGCGGACAGGATGCCGGCCGCCGCCTCGAGGTAGGTCTTGTTCGTGATCAACGGCGCCGCGCCCTTGTAGGCGGTCACGCCGACGTCCTCGAACAGGAACGCCGCGAGCAGGAAGTTGTTCTCGTTCTTGTACGGGTCGAAGAACTCGGTCGGCCCGATCAGCTTCGCCGCCCGCGCCGCCGACGTGAAACTGTCCCGGATGTTGATCGCCGGCCGGGACACCGCCGCCGAGCCGAGCGCGCTCCGCAGGAACTTCACGTGGGCCAGCTCGTCCGCCGCGATCTCCATCGCGTACTGACGGATCCGGGACGACTGGAACGGGACCTTCCGGCCGCCCGTCACCATGCCGTGGGTCCCGGTGCCCGTGGTGAGACTGTCCGCGAGGCCGTGCCCGTGCACGGCGAAGGAGTAGAACTCCCCTTCGAGATATTCGAGATTCAGCGCGAAGTTCAGGACCGCGCCGTCGCTGGGGGCCTCGGCCGCCCCCACCGGGGCCTGCGCGGCCGCCGGGGCAGCCGCGGCAGCACCGGCGCCGAGCACGCCGGCCCCGACGATGCCGAGGCCGAGCGCGCCGGCGCTCTGCAGGAACCGGCGCCGGTCATCGACATTCTCCGAACTACGGCTGATCATCTGCCGAACGAGCTTCTTTCCGAACACCTGGTGCTCCTCAATGCTGATGGCGATGCCCCACGTCCGCCGGGCGTGCGACGTCCCGGCTCCGCGTTCCCCCGTCCGGGCATGGCTTCGCCACGCTGTGATCCCGATGGGTGGAGGCGGAAACCGTGATCTGCCTGCCGGTCATGAGGCGATGAAGATCGACGATCCGTCGTCAGGTGATGCGCAGGCCACGGCCGAACCCCGGCCGGGCAGGGCGAGAAGTCCGCTCCGGCGGCGCCGGAACGTCGAATCGGTGCGGCGGTGACGCTCGCACCCTTGTCGAAGATACGAGCACCACGAACCGCTTTTCAGCCGGAAACCATAATTGCCGATGAAATCGGCACGCCCCGCGACGCGGCGTGCTGGAGGTGATGATGAGCCGGGTGAGCGCCACCGGGAACCCCGGGGCCGCTGGGGCAAGAACGCCGCCTCAGTGGGCGTGGTGGTGGCCTGCCAGGTGGGTGCGGCGGTGGTGGGAGAGCGCTGAGTGGTGGGCGGAGCCTGCGTGGGAGTCGGGGTCGGCGTGGACGGTGACCGTGTCGAGGCGCGGGACCGCGTGGGTGAGCTGGTGCTCGGCGTCGGCGGCGATCTCGTGGGCGGCCAGCAGCGTCAGTCCGGCGTCGAGCACGATCTCGGCCTCGGCGTGCATGCGGTGGCCGATCCAGCGCAGCCGCAGGTTACTGACGCCACGCACGCCCGGCACCTCGCGCAGCGTCCGCTCGGCGGCGTCGACCAGGTCCGGGTCCACGCGGTCCATCAGGCGGCGGTAGACCTCGCGGGCCGCGTCCTTGAGCACGAACGTGATCGCGATGGCGATGGCCAGGCCGACGATCGGGTCGGCCCAGCCCCAGCCGAGCCAGGCGCCGCCCGCGGCCGCGACGACGGCGAGCGAGGTGAAGCCGTCGGTGCGGGCGTGCAGGCCGTCCGCGACCAGTGCGGCCGAGCCGATCCGGCGGCCGACCCCGATCCGGTAGCGTGCGACGAGTTCGTTGCCGAGGAAGCCGATCACGCCGGCGGCGAGGACCCACGGCAGGTGGGTGACGGTCCGCGGATCGAGCAGCCGGTGCACTGCGGTCGCGCCGGCCAGGAGGGCTGAGCCGGCGATGACCAGCACGATCACGATGCCGGCGAGATCCTCCGCGCGTCCGAAGCCGTAGGTGTAGGCGCGCGTGGCCGCGCGTCGGCCCACCACGAAGGCGATTCCCAGGGGTACGGCCGTGAGCGCGTCGGCGACGTTGTGCAGCGTGTCGCCGAGCAGCGCCACGGAGCCGGACAGCAGGACGACGACCACCTGCGCGGCGGCGGTGAGGCCGAGCGCGACCAGGGAGATCCACAGCGCGCGCAGGCCCTCGCGGGAGGACTCGAGCGCGGAGTCGACCTTGTCCGCGCTGTCGTGCGAGTGCGGCGTGAGGAGATGCCGCAGCCTGCCCCGCGCACCGTGCTCATGATCGTGGTCGTGGTCGGTGTGGTGCGCGCTCATGGTCGGGTGCCTTCGTTCGGTCGCCGGTGGACCACGTCACGATATGTGCTCACGTACGCACGCGACAACGCGGCAACTGCCACGCCGGTGCAGGTGCGACCATGGCGCTCAGGGAGCCGGTGTGTGCCTGACGTCCGCGCAGAGCACCCGGAACACGACCGCCTGCGGGACGAACAGCGCCATCGGGAGCAGCACGACCACACCGGCACCGGCGTCGCCCCGGTGGCCGGTGCCGAGCGGCAGTCCGTCGGCCAGGTCGGCGCCCATCCAGAAGAACGCGGCGTAGCAGTAGCAGGCGGTCAGCAGCCCGAGGCCCGTCCGCCACCGGCGGGTCAGGCCCGCGACCAGCAGGACCAGCAGGATCAGCAGCGTGACCACGGTGGGTGTGGCGTCCGCGTACCACCCGGGCAGCCAGACCCGGTGTGCCTCCACCGTGGCCGGTCCGGTCGTCTCCCACCACACCGGCACGGTCAGCAGCAGCGCGCCGGCGGTGACTGCCGCCGCGGCGAGCAGCAGCACCGTGCGCTCGTGCCGCTGCGGTACCGCCAGCACCGCCCCGATCACGAGCAGCAGGACGACGGCGGCCAGCCCCAGGTTCGCCCCTTCCGCGCCGGTCGCGGCGTAGGCCTGCCACTCCCAGACCTCGGGCGCCCAGGCGCGGTGCGCCGCGGCGTCCCGCTCGAACACCTGCGTCAGCAGCACGGCCCACGCGATCGCGGCGGTCGCGGTCGCGCCCAGCCCGGTCCGGACCGCCACCGGCACCACGCGGCCGGGCACGGGCAGGACCGCGACCGCGAACGCGACGAGGGCGACGGCCGCGCAGCCCAGGAACACGAGCCCGAACCCGGCCGGTCCCGGCAGGACGGCGTCCTGGCCGGGCCACCAGGCCGTGATCGCCGAGCCGGACAGCAGCAGTCCGGCGACGACGATCGTGATCAGCACGCCGGGGCGCGAACCGGCGGGAGCCGGCTCCTGCGGGCCGAACGGGCGGCTCACCAGCCACTGGAACATGCCCGCCTCGGCCTCCTCCGCGTCGGTGTCCGTCGGCCGGGGCCGGTACCGGCCGATCGCGACCGCCATCCCGGTGACGGCGAGCGCGGTCAGCTCCAGCACGACGAACGCCAGGGAGGGTGGCACCGGAACGTCCTCCAGCAGGCCGGGCCAGTCCTCCGTGTCCACCGTCGACATGCCGAAGGCGACCACCGCGCTCAGCTGGATCAGCGTGACCAGCGCCAGCAGCCCCACGGTCGGGGTGCCGCCGCGCATCAGCAGCGGCACCGCACCGGCCGACGCCGCCAGGAGCCCGGCCACGGACAGCACGATGGACAGCTCCCGCACGCCCGGCGACATCGTGGTGAGGTCGAGCACCCAGTCCGGCCGGCCCGGCGCCCAGGGCGGGGCGAGCAGCGCACCCAGCGCCATCAGCACCAGGCCCGGCACCACCAGCAGCAGGCCCCAGCCACCTCGTCGCACGGCGCCACCTCCGGCTCCAGTAAACCGAACGACGTCAATGCCTCTACCTGCGACGGTCGCGAGCCAGGAACTCCTCCAGGGCTTCGACGAAGCGAGCCGGCCGCCCCTGGCAGCAGCTCGGTCACCTGGTGAGCCGGGTCATCGGGCGCCCGGTGAGCGTCTTCGCCCAGGGCCGGTAGCGGGTCCGCCACCTGCACCGCGTGGTCGGCATCCTGCGCGAGCACATTGCCTTAATTCATAGTCTGGAGTAAATATCTTGGCGTGGAGCGGCGTGAGTTTCTCAAAGCGGCCGGGGTCACGCTGGCGGGCGTCGGCCTGCCCGCGGTGCAGGCCACCGAGACCCTGGCGGACTACGACAGTCACCGCGCGGACGGGCGCAGCCTGACCGTGACCAGCGCGGCCGGACAGCGGCTGCGGATCACGGCGTACGGCGGGCAGATCGTGCGGGTGCGCGCGGTCCGGGCCGGTGAGGAGTTCTTCGCCGACGACCGCTACGAGTTCGTCGACCCGGTCAACCACGCCGGGATGGGCGGCACGCTCACCGTCACCGACCTCGGGGACCGGCTGGTCGCCGACGCCGGCCCGCGCGTGGTCATCATGAAGAACCCGCTGCGCGTGTCGTTCCACGACGGTGACACGCGGTTCGCCGGCGAGGACGCGACGCACAGCCTGACCTGGGACGGCGGCGTGGTCCGGCAGTCGTTCGCCGCGCCCGCGGCCGGGGAGCGCTTCGTCAAGGGCGGGCACGGGTTCTTCGGGCGGTCCCCGCGCGTCGACCGGACCGGTGAGACCGTCGCGCACAACTACGGCACGCGGTCGAACCCGGTCGACCAGGCCCCGGCCGTCGTCCAGCTCTATCTCTCGTCGCGCGGCTATGCGGTGTTCGTGAACACGTCGTTCGACACCACGTTCCACTTCGGCAACGGCGACGCGTACGGTTTCGACACCGGGGCCCCGCAGCTGGACTACTTCGTCATCCGCGGCCCGCGGTTCGCGCAGCTGCTCGACAATTACACGGCGCTGACCGGACGGCCCCGGATGCCCCGGCTCGGCGTGTTCGGGCTGCAGCTGTCGGACAAGAACTTCCCCTCCACCAGCGACCAGAACTGGTGGACCAGCCGGATCACCACGTTGCGGAACGCCGGCTTCCCGCTCGACGTGCAGGTGCACGACAACCGCTGGCGCGAGGGCAGCGGCGCGTGGAGCGGGTCGTGGTTCGAGTTCAGCAGGGCGCGCTGGCCCGACCCGGCCGCGTTCAAACGCTGGGCCGACGAGCAGGGAATCCTCACCGTCCTGGACTACAACCGCAACAACTCCAACGAGATGGCCGGCTGGTCCCCGGCGTACAGCTTCCGGCCCGAGGATCTGACCGCGGTCCCCCACAACGACGCCGTGCCGGACTGGACGAACCCGGCCACCGGCGCCTGGGCGTGGAACGTGTTCTGGACCAAGGCCCTGGACCCGGCGCTCGGCTTCCCCGGCGACGGGCTGTGGATCGACGAGCCGGACGACCTCGGCTCGATCGCGCTCAGCGCGCCGGCCGCGAACGGCTGGCGCTGGTCCGAGCTGCGCAACGCGTACTTCCTGCACCTGCACCGGGGCGTCGTGGCCACCGGCTGGGACCGGGCACTGCCGCAGAAACGGCCGTGGGTCTTCACCCGCGGCGCGAGCGCGGGACAGCAGCGCTGGGGGCACCTCTGGACCGGCGACACCCAGTCGACCTACGGCGAGATGCGCGAGCAGATCCGCGGCATGCTCAACGCCGGGCTGGGCGGCTTCCCGTACGCGAACATCGACGCGGGCGGCTTCTTCGGCAAGGTGCTCCCCGGCGACCTCTACCGCAACTGGGTGGCGGCCTGGGCCAGCATGTCACCGATCTGGCGGCCGCACTCGGACGGCAACGTCGACAACGACGGCATCCGGGCCTCCCGCTGGCCCATCGACCAGGACGCGGCGGAACGCGACGAATTCCTGCGGTACGCACGGCTGCGCTACACGCTGCTCCCCTACATCTACACGATCGCGCGGCAGGCGCACGCGAGCGGCATGCCGATGGCGCGGGCGATGGTCATCGACCACCAGGACACGCCGATGGCGTACGCGCACGACCTGCAGTACATGTGGGGCCCGTCGATCCTGGCCGCACCGGTCACCACGGACGTCGACGGCGCGGTCCAGAACGTGTGGCTGCCGGCCGGCGAGACCTGGTACAACTTCTGGTCCGAGGCGCGGTCCGCCGGTTCGGACACGGCGGAGAAGGCGTACGTCACCCGTACCGGCGAGATCATCCTGTTCGTGAAGGCGGGTGCGATCCTGCCGCGCTATCGCTATGCGCAGAGCACCGCGTTCCTCGACAAGTCTCACCTGGAGCTGGACGTCTACACCGGCAAGGACGGCGTGTTCGACCTGTTCGAGGACGACGGGGTCACCACCGCGACGGCCTCGGCCGTCACGCCGCTCGCGTTCGACCAGGCGGCGATGGCCGTCTCGATCGGCCGCCCGGCAAGCACCTATCCGGGCGCGCCCGCGGCCCGTCGCTACGTGGTGCGGCTGCACGGCCTCTCCGCGCCGGTCGACATGCGGCAGGACCAGCCGCTGCCGGCGTTCTCCTCCGAGACCGCGGCCGTGCTGCACGGCTCCGGCCAGTACTGGGACGCCGCCCGGAGCACGCTCTCGGTGGTCACGCCGGTCACGGCCGGCGCGGTCACGCTGCGGCCGAGCGGCCGGCCGTTCCCGCCGGTCACCGGGCCGGCCGTCTACCCGGCCGAGGACGCCGTCCGCAGCGGCGTCACCATCGGCACCCAGCACAGGGGATACACCGGTCACGGGTACGCGGACTACGCCAACGCGACCGGCGACTACCTCGAGTGGACCGTGACGATCAACACCGCAGGACCACACACCCTGTCCTTCCGGTACGCCAACGGCGCCGCCACCAGCCGCCCGCTCACTGTCTCGGCGACCGGCGCACCCCTCGACCTCCCGCCGACCGGCGCCTGGACCACCTGGTCCACCGCGTCGCTGACCGCCATGCTCCCGGCCGGCCGGGTCACCATCCGCGCGACCGCGGCCGGCGCGAGCGGCCCCAACATCGACTGCCTCACGATCTCGGCGCCGGGACGGTAGCGAATCGGCCGGTGGCGCCGGTCTGATCGTCGTCGATGAGCTGATGCCGGGCTTATCCGCCCGGCCGTAGCGTCGGCGATCCGCCGCCCCGAGCGCGGCCGGTCCCTGGAGGCGATGTGGTCACCCATCTGCTGTTCACGCTCACGTTCGTCGTGCTGTTCGTCGCGTTCTCGGCGGTGATGCTGACGCTGCTGCTCAGACTGGCACACGCGCACGGCCTCGACCGGAGGTACGCGGCCTGGTCCGCGGTCTCGCTCGCGCTGCTTCTGGCCCTGACCGCGCCCGTGGGTTCCGTGGTGGAGGACTGGCAAGGCGCGGCCGAGGCCTTCGCGTGGAGCATCACGGACCCGGCAGCGCTGGTCCTGGCGTTGTCCGAACTACCGACCGAGGCGGAACGGCAGGCGAACGTCCTGCTCTTCGTCCCGGCGGCCTTCTTCCTGTCACTGCTCACCCGCCGCCTCGTGCCGGTGATCGGCGCGCTGTCCGGCCTGTCATTGATGATCGAACTTGTGCAGTCCGTCTCCACGGAGCGTTTCGGCACCGTGGCCGATTGGGCCTACAACACCATCGGCGCCGCCATCGGCGTGATCGCCGCCCGCGCCTACCGTTCGTACAGTTCGCCGACGTCGACACCGGCGATCGTGCGGCCGTCGCGCAGACGGAGCGTCAGCAGCGAGGCGGGGGCGGCCTCGGACGGGCCTCGGGGTACCAGGCGAGAAGACAGCCGTCCCGGGCCATGGCGGTGACGGTCGCCCGCGTCTCGCCCGTCGGCGCGCGGACCGTGATCTCGACAGCGGCGACCTCCGTGCCGATGCGCCCGGACATCATGCCGATGCAGCCCCTCGCCGGCCGGTCAGCCACCTCGGGACCCCGCTCTCGTCGATGTCGAGCAGCATGTCCGAGACCAGGCAGGAGACCGATCCGTCGGCGGCGCGGCCGATCCACACCGGGTAGGCCCCGTCGCCCCAGCCGGACTCCCAGGCCACCACGTCGCCGTCGCCGGCCGGGCCGAAGCCGGGGCCGGGCCGCGTCTCGTAGTCGTCCAGCATCTCCCACCAGACCTCGGCCTCGGCCAGGCGCGCGACGTTGGCGGCGTCCAGAAAGCTCGCCATGCCCGCGTCCACATCGAAACCGTGGAACTCGCCGTCGCCCAGATCGAGCAGATCCTGGCCCTCGCACAGCGCCATCTCCCAGCGGGCCACCGGCGCGCCGGTCACCTCGAGCCGTGCCGCGGACACGCGCCTGTGCCCCGGATCGCCGTTGATCACCGCCACGAAGACCATCACCGGGTACGTCCCCGGCGGCACCTCGACCAGCAGCGGCTGCATCTCGGACTCGATCAGGTTCGGATCCGCCGCCACGATCCGGCCGGTCGGCAGGTGCACCGTGCCGGCGGGAAGCGCCTCTCCCACGTACCCGGGGAAGGTCAGGGGTTGCGGGGTTCTCCACCCGCGGCCGGTCGGCGAGGCCGTCAGGCCGGCGTCGCCGTCGGCGTCCGTGATCTGCGCGTCGCCGTCGGGGAACAGCGGCGCCCAGTCACCGAAGACAGGCGGTGTCCGTCTTGGCGCGTCCTCCTCGGCTCGCCCGTGATTCGTGCCCAGCACGCCGTTCTCGTAGCGGGTCCTGGAATCGTCGGTCCGGATCCCGTTGCGTTTCCAGGTGCTCCGCCGGTATTCCGCCGACTCGACCGTGCCCTCGTAGGGGGTGCGCAGCGGGCCCGACCACGTCTCCACGCTGCGCAGGAACAGGTCACCGTCCGGGTGCCGGCGCCAGTCGTGCGCGGACACCGCCCGGCCGTCCTCGCCGAACCGCCGCAACCCGAGATATCCACCGCCGCCGTCGACGTGCAGCACCGCCGTGCACCGCCCACCGGCCGCGAACACCACCGCATACGCTTCACCGGCCGCGTGCCGCCGCGCCGCCACCGCCCGCGGCAGCACACCGACGAGCCCGTCGTCCCAGTTCTCCGCGTACACCGCCACAAGCTCCACGGCCGCAGACCCTAGCGACACCCACCGACATTTCCGGGCCGGCGCCGGCCCACCGTCACGATCAAAAGCCCGCGGGGGTACGGAATCAGGGCTGCAGGCGCTGGTGGCTCCAACCGCTGCCGGCACGGGTGCAGGCGAGCCGCCGGTGGAGGCGGTCGGGGCTGCCGTACCAGAACTCGGCGCGGTGCGGGAGCAGCCGGTACCCGGCCCAGCCGTCCGGGCGGGCGATCGGCGCGCCACTGTCGCGCACGTCCTCGGCCCGGCGGCGTAACGCCTGCTCGTCGTCGCGCGGACGGCTCTGCCGGGATGCGGCCGTGGTCGCCTGCGCCGCGCGCGGACGCTCCGCGAACAGTGCGTCGGACACGCTGTCGCCGCGGTGCTCGACCGGGCCGGCCAGGTGGATCTGCTGCGGTTCGCGCACGCCGCGGGCGACGGCCGCGGCCGGCCACGCGCGGGCCGGCGCGATCGGGTCGCCCGGCGGTGCGTCGAACTCCGGCAGGTCCAGGTGCGCGTCGCCGCTCAGGGTCTGCGCGCTCATGTCCGTACCCCCGTGGTGTTCTGGTGTGTGGTCCTGAAGAACATGTCAGCCGGGTGCGGAACCTGCGAGGCTGTTTCTTGCCAAACACCCCGCACATCCTCGCCACCGTCCCGCGCCGCGGCCGGTCTCCGCCGGGCCGGGCCCGTCTTAGGATCGACGGGTGTCGGCCCACTCACGGCAAGGGGAATCATCGTGCGCCTGATCAGGATCCGTGCCGCCTGGCTCGCCGCCGCGGTCGTCGCGGCCGTCACGCTCGGCGGCGCCACCGCCTCGGTCGCCGAGACCCCCACGGAGTCCGGGAAGCGCGGGACCACGCTGTACGTGGACGGTGCGGTCGTGCAGCGTCTGCGGCTCACGGCCGGCGCGCTGACGACGCTGCCGCGGCAGACGGTCACCGTGACGTTCCGGGGCAGCGCGGGTCTGCAGACCCACACCTACACCGGACCGCTGCTGCGGGACGTGTTCGCGCTCGCCGGCCCGGCGTTCGATCCCGCGGTGCGCGGCGACCGGGTCCGGCACACGGTGACCGCGACCGGCGGCGACGGGTATCGGGCCGTGCTCGCCTGGGCCGAGGTCGACCCGGACTTCGAGGGCAAGGACGTCCTGGTCGCGGTCACCGAGGACGGCCGGGCCACCGCCGACGGGCGGCCGCGACTGGTCGTGCCGGGCGACGTCGAGGGCAGCCGGCACGTTGCTGGCCTCGTTCACCTGCGTTTGAGCCGGTAGACGGCGCAATCCTGCACGCTCAGCCCGGGAGCTGGAGGGTGATGTCGGCGCGGTGACCGTCCTCGGTGGAGCGGTAGGCGGGCCAGCTGCCCGGGGAGCCCTTGGCGAGGCGGATCTCGATGTCGGTGTTGTTGCGGTAGGGGCCGGGGCCGCGGGTCACGTACGGCGGCAGGGACTGGACGTGGGAAGCGAAGTCGTCGGGGAAGTACAGCTCGGTGCCGAGCGCGGCCTTGCCGTCGAGGCTGACCTGGGCGTGGATGTGCAGCGTGCGTGGCGTGTACCAGCCGGGCACGACGGTCAGGAACTCGACGTGGCCGCTCTCGTCGGTGGTCTGGGTGCCACGGAGGAACATGGCGTCGTCGGTCGGTCTGAAGCGGCGCAGCGTCAGCGAGATCAAGGCCGGGAACCGGTCGGCACCGTAGCGCTGGTAACCGGAGTAGACGCCCTGCGCGTCGCAGTGCCAGATCTCCACGGTGGCCCCGGGAAGCGGCGCCAGGGTGCCCGTGCGCACGACGCGGAGGCGCAGCAGCAGCGGGATGCCGTCGCGGTCCTCCCGCACGTCGCGGCGTACCGGTGAGCCGGCGATGTAGTACGGCCCGTTGCCCTGACCGGCCGTGGCCTGACCGGGGTCGAGCGTGGCCGCGCGGCGGATGGCGGTCCGGTTGTCGATGACACCCAGCAGCGTCGTCAGGACGCGGCGGCGCACCCGATCGCGTAGTGATGACGGCATGTCGGCTCCTCGGTTCGGCAATGCTTGGACAGTCCAAGCATTGCCGAGAAGCTTGGAGTCGTCAAGCATTGGACTATCCAAGCAAACGGGCTAGGGTGACCGCATGGAGTTGACCTATCAGCTGCTGCGACTGCTGCACGCCGCGGAGGGTGCGACCAACGCGGAGATCCAGGACGTGCTGGCCGAGCTGAGGATCACCCATGCGCTGGCGGACCTGCTGTGGCAGCTGGATCCGGACGTGGACGCGCCGACCATGCGGCAGATGGCGGCCAGGCTCCGCTGCGACCCATCGACCGTAACCTTCCTCGCCGACCGGCTGGAGCAGCTGGGCTACGCGACGCGCGCCCCGGCCGGCGCCGACCGGCGGGCCAAGGCGCTACACCTGACCGAGGACGGCCGCGCCGCGCGCGACCGCCTCGTCACCGCCGCCACCACCCGCACGCCGATCGCCCGGCTCAGCGAGGCCGAACAACGGCACCTGCACACGTTGCTGACCAGGGCGCTCGGCTGACCGAGGTCAGGGCGTGGTCATGTCGGTGAGGTCGCGGATCAGCTCGGACAGGGCGACCAGGTGGAGCCGGCCGAGCGGCACCTCGGCGCGGTCGCGGACGATGCGCAGACGCCGCAGGGACTGGCCGCCCAGGTCGTCCGGAGAGCCGATGGAGATGCCGGGGCACGAATCGGTTGGCCGGACGGTCCAGCAGCGCGGTGAAGGCCTCGTCGGCCGGCATGACCGCGATCATCGACACGATGAGCCGGAGCGGACGAGAACGACCGGCCCGGACCGCTGTTCGACCGGCTGACCAGCGGTGACGTCCCGTTGGACGACAGCGGCGTCCTGATGGTGTCGCAGACGTCCTACGACCACACCCGGGCGTACTGGGACGGGATCGGGGTGACGATCGCCGGCCGCCGCGTCCTCGACCTGACGGGCGGCTGGGGCGGGAAGCCGCCGAGCGGGATCGACCACGTGGTCGTCGTGACCCACCGGCCGGCACCCGAGGGCTGGGACCCCGAGGCGCCGTTCCACTTCGTCGGCGGCGTCGAGGCGGCCGTGGCCAGGGCACAGGAGCTCGCCGGTGACCGCCTGGTCGAGGTCGCCGCCGGCGACGTCGGCGGCCAGGTGCTCGCCGCGGGCCTGGTCGACGAGGTGCGGATGGACGTCGCGCCCGTGGTCTTCGGGTCCGGCAGACGCTTCTTCGGCTCCGTCGACGCACAGCACCTGCTGGACGATCCGGACGTGGTGCTCCAGGGCAACCGCGTGCTCCACCTCCGCTATCCGGTGCGCCGCTGACCGGGCCGAGCCGTCAGTCATCCCTCAGCGCCAGCGTCAGGGCGCGGGTGATCTCGGAGAGCACGATCGCGTCGGTGCTGTCCAGGTCGACGTGGTTGATGCGCTGGTCCGGGGATCCGCCGCCGGCCCACAGGCCCGGGGTGAGCGTGATCGTCGCGCCCTCGCGCGTCATCACGTCCTGCACGCCGTGGTCGTCCGGGTCGCCGCGCCGCCAGCCGTGCCGTTCCAGGCCCAGCAGCAGCGCGGCCGGCACGGTCCGGCCCTCGAAGCGCCGCAGGTCCGGGTCCGGATACGTCTCGCGTCCGAGCTGGGGGAACGGTTGCAGGATCTCGTAGTCGGCGAACAGCGCCGCCCAGGCCGTCAGCGTGTCGCCGAGCGCGATCGGATGCACCACGCCGACCGTCGCATCGTCCGCGACCGTCACCGGCCGGTCGGTCACGTCGGCGCAGGTCCGGTCCTCGGCCACCCGGAAGGCCATCCCATCGGCCGTCCACACCAGACGACGCACCAGGTGCACCAGCAGCGGGTGGCCGGCCAGGTGGCGGGCGAACTCCGCGCCGGTCCACCGCCGGCCGGTCACCATCGCGGTCTCGAGGCGGCCCAGCTGGGTGGCCGCGATCGTCCGCACGTCCTTGCGCAACCCGGAGAACCGGCGGTACGGCTCGGGATCGTCGCGCACGCCCGGCTTCGGCAACACCGTCAACCGCTTGCCGGAATCGTCCGTCACATACGGCTGCAACCGCTCGTCGAACCCGACCGTGAACGCGCGCGCACCGTAGTCCAGACGCATCGACCCGTCCGCGGCCAGGCCCAGATCCGGCACCAGCTGGTCCGGCCGCAGCCCGAGCGCGGCGATCCTGTCGGCCGCCCGATCGCGCAGCGACCCCACCTTCGCCTTCTCCGCGATCGTGGCGAGGTGCAGCAGCGCGGTGTCCGTACCGATCAGCGCCAGGATCTCCACGCCGACGGCCGCGCGCGCCTGGTTCCCCTCGCTCGGCCACGCCCGGATCAGCGGCGACAACCCGCGCACCACGTCGTCGTCGCCGAGGTGCGCGAGCGCCTCGAACGCCCACGCCTGCTTCGCCGGATTCCCCTCCGCCTGCCAGCGCGTGAACAGCGCCCACCCGAACGCGCCCAGATCACGCCGGTCCACCAGATCAACAACGAAGGTCAGGCCGGGGTACGGCTCGTCCAGCGTGGAGATCGACAGCATGGCGAGCACCTGCCGCACCGCGTCCAAGGGCAACACACCATCGGGGGTACGCAGCGGCGGCAGCACGGCCGCGTCCGCCCACGCCGGGATCGGCGGCATCGTGGCCGGCACCCGGTCCAGCGGATCCGTGCCGAGCAGCACCTCGATCGCGGCAGCGGCCTCGGCACCGTGGGACGCGGCGGCGGCACGGACCACGTCCGCGTGACCGGCGGAGACGATCGCGCGCAGCGCCCGTTCGGCCCGGCCGCGCGCGGTGGCGGCCTTGCCGAGCGCGGCCGGGATCAGCGCGCGGGCCGCCGCGTACGGGTGCCGGGTCAGCCACCGCAGCGCGGACGGACGTTTGGTGCCGCCGCGCGCGTACGCCTCCGCCATGGTCGTGGCCAGCTGCGGCGACGTGAACGGCAGCAGCGTGTCGGCGGACTTCGGCATCTTCCGGGCCGCGAACCAGACGGCCGGGTAGGCGTCCACACCGAACCGGGCCGCGATGTGACGCATCATGTCCTGCGGCGCGTCGTGCCAGTCCGGCTTCCAGTGCCCGAGCCACGGGCGCGCCTGATCCTCCGGCGCGATCGAGAAGAAGCCGCCCGCGTCCCAGTCGGAGACGGGCTCGCCGTCCCGCAGACGCGCGATGATCTCGGTCCAGTCGTCCCGGTGCCCGCGCGAGAACGAGATCTCGCGCCACGCCTCCAGCTCGCCCGGCTCCCACGCGATCGCCACCGGGTCGTCGCAGGTCAGCGACGTGATCACGGTCGGGGTGCGGGCCGGGCGCGGGGTGGCCCACGGCGGGCTGACCAGCACCGGCGGGAGCGTGCTCGTCGGTGCGGCGCCCGCATCGGCGGCGTCGAGCAGCGCACGCACCCGGTCGGCGGCGGCCGGGGGCAGCGTCGGCACGATCGACGCGGCCAGCTCCTGGCAGCCCAGCACCCGTACCCTCAGAAGCTCGGCAGTTGCTCTGTGCTCCGGGGGCCGGGCGGCCAGCAGGCGGATCGCGCGCGCGGGGAAACGGTCCGCGGCGTCGCGGAGCTCGGCGATGCGATCCAGGTCGATCAGTGCGTCGAACGCGGCGTCGGCCGGCATCGCCGCGATCACCGCGACGAACGGCGCGGGATCGTAGCGGTGCGTGGTGGCCCAGGACAGCAGCGCCGGGAACGCGTCCACGCCGATCGCCTCGACGAGCGACGCGACCACACCCGGCCTGCCGTCCATCCACCACCAGTTGGTCACCGAGGCGAGCCGGTCGGCCTGTTCCGCCGTGCCGGCGGCGCCGAGCAGCACGGCCGCCACCGATTCCGAGCCGCACTCCGACGTGTCCGCCTCCACCCAGGCGGCCTCGGCAGGCGCGAGGAACGACGTGGCGGCGCGGCGCAGCGGGTTCGTCCCGCGGTGGGTGGCCAGCAGCGCCACGACATCGCGGTACTCGTCGTCGGCGGCGGTCGCCAGCGCGTGCCGGACGATGCCGGCCAGCCCCAGCAGCACCTCGTCGGCCAGCGGGTAGCGATGCCGGTCGGTGGCGTCGATCCGCTCCAGCTCCCAGAACCCTTTGGTGGCCCGCGGTACGAACGTGTACGCCATCGACGACAGCTCGACGACGGCCTCGGCCGCGAACCGCAGGCCGTACCGTGCCAGCCACAGGTCCGCGACGGCCGCGAGGTTCACCTGGTCGCGCCAGTGCTGTGAACGCCAGGCCAGCACGGCCGCGGCCGCGGCGTACGGCGTCGGGTCGGGCTTGCCGTCGTGATAGGCCAGCGCGGCCCCGTTCTCGTCCCGCAGCTGCGCGGGCGTCTCGCGCCGGCGCACGTCCGCGAGCACGGCGAGCGCCGCCTCCGCGTCGACGCGGCGCGGCCGGAGACCCGGCTCACCGCGCCGGACGTAACGCTTGCGGCGCAACGCCGGCGGCACGACGAACTCGTCCTCGTTCGGCACTCTGTGTCTCCCCCGCGTCAGGATGGCGAAGCCATCATGCACCCCGCTGCGCGACGGCCGGCCGCTGCCGTGGCGCGTCGATCTCCACCACGCGCTCGACCTGGCAAGACGCGATGCCGGTGAGGGCTGTCTGCGATCGAGGCCTGATGCGGGTCGCGTCCACGCCGGATTCGGATCCGGGATCGAAGCATGGCTGACGATGGCGGGGAACCGCGGACCTGGCCGTGGTCCCGTAACCGGGAGCTCCAGGCCGGATCCACCGATCGCTCGCCCACCAGGGCGGTGCCGGCGAGGGCTACTGACGGCACTCTCGCCATCGGCTGAACGGTGCCCTGATCAGGTGCGATTCGCTGACCGGCGTGCCGGGCGGACGGTCCTACGATTACCGGCGATGAACGGCTACCAGCTCGCGATCGACTACGGTACGTCACATTCGGTCGCGGTGCTGCGCCGTACGGACGGCACCACCACCCCGCTGCTGTTCGACGGCAGCCCGCTTCTGGCGTCCGCGGTCCTCGCCGAGGCCGACGGGCGGTTCCTGGCCGGCCGGGACGCGGTGCGGGCCGCCCGGGAGACGCCGTCCGCGCTGGAGCCGAACCCGAAGCGCCGCATCGACGAGCTGGAGGTGTTCCTCGGCGCGCGGGCGTACCCGGTGCCGAGGTTGATCGCGGCGACGCTGGCCCGGATCGGCGCCGAGGCGGAGCGGGTCACCGGCGGGGGCGGCTACGAACTGACCATGACCTGCCCGGTCTCCTGGGGGCCGGCCCGCCGCCGGGTCCTGGTCGAGGCCGCGCAGCTCGCCGGGCTGCCCCGGCCCGCCCTGGTCCCGGAGCCGGTCGCGGCCGCGTCGTACTACACCGCGTCGCTCGGCAACACGCTCACCGAGGGTGGCTGCCTGCTCGTCTACGACCTCGGCGCCGGGACGTTCGACGTGACCGTGGTGCAGCGGCGCGGCGACGGATTCGACGCGCTCGCCTATCGCGGCCTGGACGACGTGGGCGGCCTCGATCTGGACGAGGTGCTCCGGCAGCAGGCCGGCGCCGTCCTGCACACCACCGATGCGACGCTCTGGGGCCGGCTCGATCAACCCCGGAGCCCGGCGGAGGTACGCGCCCGCGTCCAGCTCGGCACGGATCTGACCGAGGCGAAGGAGACGCTGTCGCGGCACGCCTCCGCGCGGCTGTTCGTGCCGCTGTTCGACACGACGCTGCACCTGACCCGCGAGGAGTTCGAGGCGGGGGCCACGCCGGTGCTGCAGCGGACGGTGGACGCGACGCTGGCGACGATCCGTGAGTCCCGCATCCCGGCCGATCGGCTGGCGGGGGTGTTCCTGGTCGGCGGGTCCAGCCGGGTGCCGCTGGTGGCGACGCTGCTGCACCGGGCGCTCGGCGTGCCGCCGACGACGCTGGAACAGCCGGAGACGGTCGTCGCGACGGGCGCGCTGGACACCCCGGCGGGGCAGGCGCTTCCGGAGGGCCGGCCGCTCACCGATCCCGGTGCTCCGACGGCCGCGACACCGCAGGCCGCCACCCCGCCCGCCCCAGCACCGCAGGCCGCCGCCCCGGCAGCGCAGACCGCTGCCCCGCCCATCCCGGCACCGCAGACCGGCGCCTCACCCACGGCAGCGCCGCGGCCTGGCACCCCGCCCTCCGCAGCGCCGTGGACCGCTGCCCCGCTCTCCGCGGCGCCCCTGCCTGCCGAGCAGGCCTCCGACGCGGCCACCGCGAATGCAGCTGGGCCGGCCCGATCCTCCGCGGCCGGGAGCCAGACCGGACCTCTGCCGACTCCCCCACCACCAGACAGGCCGACGCTCCCGGGCCCGGAGACCGCGTCCACCGCGGTCCCTCCGCCGCCGGTGGCCGAGATCGACGTACCCCGGCAGGCACCTGGAACGACAGGCGAGGAGACGCCCGCCGACGGACGGAGACGGACGATCAGCCGCCGCGGTCTGCTCGGCATCGGCGCCGGTGTGATCGCCGCTGCCGCCGCCGGGACCGCCGGCTACATCGCGCTGGGTGACCGCAAGCAGGAGGATCCGGGAGCGGAAGGGTCGCGGGCGAGCTTCACGAAGGCCTGGTCGGCGTCCACGATCGGGCATCCCGTGGAGACCGTCCTGGTCACGGACGGGGTCGTGATCGTCGCCGGGAAGGCGTCCAGCGGCACCTGGAAACTGCACGCCCTGGACCCCTCCGACGGTACGGTCCGCTGGTCGCAGAGCTACACCGCGATGATCACGGAGCTGTGCGCCGCCCAGGGCCTGCTCGCCTTCGTCTGCTTCGACGACAAGTCCACCGACGAGCAGTACCTGCTGCACGTCGCGAGCCTGACCGACGGCGTCGACACGTGGAGCAACCCGTACCCCGGCACCCACCGGATGGTGATCGTCGAGGACACCCTGGTGATCAACAACCAGGAGGACGCGGCCGCGAACACCTGGGCGCTGAGCGGTCTCAACCTGCGCAACGGCACGAAGAACTGGACGCTGACCACGTCGGCCAGCGAGCTGGCGAGCCTGGACCGGCTGCTCATGCACGGCGTCAACGACTCGATCACCCGCCGCAACGCCCAGACCTCGGAGGAGATCTGGTCCTTCCCGGCGCCGGACGGTGAGACGCTCGGCGGCATGCTGGCCATGGACGACTTCGTGATCGTGGCCGGTGCGACCGCGGACGCCGCCTGGGGAACCCGCGGCCGCAACCTCTATGCCGTGGCCGGCACCGACGGCGCGGCACGCTGGACCTACACCGCGCCCGGCGACATGAACCTGGCCGATGCGGTCCTGGCCGGCGGCGTCATCGCGGTCGGCGTGGAGAAGGGCCCGCTGGTCGGCGTGGACGCGGCCACCGGCGCCGTGCGCTGGCAGCGCACCCCGGAGGAGTTCCCGCCGCTCCAGGACGGCGGCTGGCCGTGGATGGCCGGCTACCTCGGCCACCTCTTCGTCTTCGGCACCGACCGCGTCTACGCGCTGGACGGCGCCACCGGCGCGACGCTCACCGAGACCTCGGTGCCGGGCCGCAAGGGGTACGCCGTCGTCGACGGCACGGTCTACGTCGGCGATGAGCAGGGCCTGACGGCTTACTCGTTCAACCCGTGATCACCGGCGGACGTCACCACCGGAGAGCGCGGCCAGGTCGGCACGCGAGGCGAGCCCCTCCCAATCCCCCGTGGTCGAGACCGCGATCGCGCCGCACCCGGCCGCGCGGGCCAGGCGGTCGGGCGGCGGGAGGCCGTCCAGCAGGCCGGACAGGTAGCCGGCCACGAACGCGTCGCCCGCGCCGACCGGGTCCACCTGGGTGACGGGCACGGCTGGGGCGCGCCAGAAGCCGTCCGCGGTCACCGTGGCCGCGCCGTCCGCACCGAGCTTGATCACCGCCTCGGCCGGGCTGAGGGCACGCAGCGCGGCCCCCAGCTCCCCGGGTTCGTGCGCGCTCGGCGCGCCGAGTGCGAGGGCGGCTTCCTCCGCGCCGGCGAAGACCACGTCCGCCTGCGCCGCCAGCGCGCGCAGCACCGGGGCGGCGCGGCCGGGCGGCCAGAGCCGGGAGCGGTAGTTGACGTCGAGGCTGACCGTCACGCCGGCTGCGCGCGCCCGCCGGACCGCCTCGTGCACGGCCGAGGCCGCGCTGTCGCTCAGCGCGGGCGTGATGCCGGTGACGTGCAGGATCCGCGCGGATTCGATCAGGCCGTCCGGCAGGTGGGCGGCGTCGAGGCGACTGCCCGCCAGGCCGTCGCGGTAGTAGTCGACCACCACCCGGTCGGCCGTGCGGCGGTGCCGCAGCAGCAGGCCGGTGGGGTGGTCCGGGTCGCGGGTGGCCGCGCGGACGTCCACGCCGGCGCCGCGCAGCGCGTCCAGGATCAGGTCGCCGGCCGCGTCCGTGCCGACCCGGCCCAGCCAGGTGGCGGTGTGGCCGAGGCGGGTCACGCCGATCGCCACGGTCGACTCCGCACCGGCGAAGGACAGCTCGGCCGGGGTGCCCGGGAGCGGGCGGCCCGGCGCGGAGGCCCGGACGACGAGCATCGCCTCGCCCAGCGTGACCAGGTCAGGCATCTGCGAACTCCGTCAGCCGGTCGGTCAGTTCCCGTGCCCGCCGGGCGAGCGCGGCCAGGTCGCCACCGTCGTCGGCGGCGTCGCCGATCAGCGGGCCGCCGAGCGCGACCGCGCGTGCCCCGGCCCGCAGGTAGTCCGCGGCTGCCTCGACGGTCACACCGCCGGTCGGGACCAGCGGGATGTCCGGCAGCGGCGCCCGGACCGCGCGAATGTAGGCGGGCCCGCCGGCGGTGTCCGCGGGGAAGACCTTGACCAGCGTCGCGCCGCCGAGGTGGGCGGTGAGGATCTCGGTCGGGGTCAGCGCGCCGCAGGCGACCGGCACGCCGTGGCGCCTGGCCTCGTCCAGCACACCGGGCAGTACCGCGGGCGTGATCAGGAACGTCGCGCCGGCCTCCACCGCGCGGGCCGCCCCGGCCGCGTCGAGCACGGTCCCGGCGCCGACCGCGATCAGTCCGGGCGGCACCGCGGCGATCGCCGCCTCCGCGCCGGGCGTGGTCAGCGTGACCTCGACCGCGGTGATCCCGTTCGCCGCCAGCGTCTCGACCACCGCGGCCACC
Source organism: Catenuloplanes japonicus (assembly GCF_000717135.1). Taxonomy (GTDB): domain Bacteria; phylum Actinomycetota; class Actinomycetes; order Mycobacteriales; family Micromonosporaceae; genus Catenuloplanes; species Catenuloplanes japonicus. Next base: position 169,740 of record NZ_JNXY01000015.1, on the reverse strand, counting down.
CGATCCGACGCGCGGGCCCGGATGATCGCGATCGCCGGGTTCCGCCGCAACGCCGTCTCCAGCGTGGTCATCGCCCGTCTCCCGACCGGGCCGGCGCACAGGCGCGGCCGGGCCCGGCGGCCCGGCCGCGGCGCGGTGCCGTCATCGCGGGCCTCCCCGCGCGGCCCGTGGCCGGTCCGGCGACCGAAACCGAACGTTCCGCCTGCGGCGCCACCTCGTCATCACACGCTCCTTGCGCGACTCGCGACTCGCGACCCGCGGATGAGCCTGTCCGGCGGGCGGGCATTGATCATCGCAGCGGCGGGGTCGCGGCGCCATGCGGTCACCGCGGGTCGCCCAGCACGGTCCGCGGCCGGCGGACGAACTCGATCGCGCGCACCTCCAGCGCGGTGCCGGTCCGGACCTGCGGCGAGACGTAGATCGGCGCCTCGGGATCCCGGGGCAGGATGCGTAGTTCGAGGCCGTGCGTGACCGCCTCCTTGTGGTGGCGGCGCAGCGGGATCTCCCAGACCCGGCCGTGCCAGAACTGGTCCGCGATCAGCCGGCCGTCGAGGTGGGCGCGGGCCACGTCGCCGGTCCAGTCGATGCGCAGCAGCACCTCCGTGCCCGGGTCCGCGAACAGTTCCTCCGGCACCGTGACGTGCACGATCCGGGCCGTGGAGAAGTCGGCCGGGGCGGACGCCCGCCCGGTGGCCGCGTCCAGCACGGTGTCGCGGGCCGGGCCGGCGGGCTGCAGCAGCGTCGTCTCGGCCGGGAGCGGTGTGAGGTCGCCGGTGGAGAACTCGTGCACGCTGAACACGCCTTCGGTCCGGTGGCCGTCGACCGGCGGATACACGAACACCGGCGCGGGCGGGCCGTAGACGATCGCCGTGCCCTCGTCCAGCACGACCGGGGCGGCGCTGATCACCAGGCGGTCCGCGCCCCAGAGCGTGCCGCGCGTGGCGTGCAGGGCGGCGGCGTGATCGAGCACCAGGATCGCGGCCGCGCTGCCGTCCGGGGCCGTGATCCGGCGCAGCCCGCCGAGGCCGGGCACCAGATCGTCGATGAGAACCCCATCAACCACGAGCTCCAGCGGTACGCCCGGGGTCTCGCTCAGCACGGCCGTGGGCACACCCTCGACGACCAGGTCGCACAGTGGCTGGGCGGTCGCGGTCACGATCCGCGCCGCGCCGATGGGCTGATTGAGCGGCCAGACGAAGTAGGCGCCGGACGGGATGGTGACCGGAGTTCGTGGCACGGCCAGATCGGCTGCTCCCAGCCGTACCGTGAAAAGTTTTTGATCGTGATCTGGCAGTGTCTCCACCGGCTGGTGGTTGTTGACGAAGAGGTAGCCGCTGTCACCGTCCGCCCGGACGGCCCAGCGCAGCGTGGTCCGATCCGCCGTGTCGCGAGGGGCGTCGGAAGGCAGGTGCAGGGTCATCGGGGCCAGGCGGTGGCCGTGGTCGGCGAGCCAGAGGTGCTGCTGGCGCAGCGCGAACCAGGAGGGGCGGAACTGTCCGCCGTCGCCGAGCGGTGCCTGGAAGTCGTAGTTGACCACCGGGCAGTCGTTCGGATAGCCGGTCGCGTGGGATTCCTGCAGCGTGGAGCGGGTGCCGATCTTCTGCGAGCCGCCGTGGTACATGTAGAAGCCCTGCAGCGAGGAACCGCAGCCGATCTTGACCAGCGACAGTGCGGCGAGGTCGTCCGCCTCCACGATCGGCCGGCGGTGGTAGGAGGTATACATGCCGCCGCCCAGCTCGCAGGTCGCCCAGGGGTAGCGGGTCAGATGGGACTCGTCGGTGGCCGCGACGGCGTCGGTGCGCAGGTCCGCGCCGATCGAGTCGTCGTCGCGGCCGGGGCCGAAGAAGTAGTGCGCGCGGCTCTGCTGCGGCCAGCCGTCGTGCGCGGTGTCCCAGGCCGCCTCGGAGTAACCGCCGAAGACCGGCAGCAGCTCGTCCGCGGGCAGCTGCGCGTGACCCCAGCCGGTCGCGGTCCACAGTGGCGCGTCCAGTCCGAGCTCCCGGATCAGGTGCTTGAGCGTGAGCAGGTGGCCGGGCTGGTCGTAAAGCTCGTTCTCCACCTGGATGGCGACGATCGGGTCCAGACCGCGCAGCCGGTTGACGACCTCGGTCAGGTACGGCCGGATCAGCGCGAGGTAGGCCGGGTCGTCGGTGCGGTGCCGGACCGGCGCGGCCACCACCCAGTCCGGGAAACCGCCGTGGCGGGACTCGCCGTGCACCCACGGCCCGAGCCGCGCCACCACCTCCAGCCCGGCCTCGCCGCACGCCCGCACGAACGCCCGCACGTCCCGGTCGCCGGTGAAGTCGAAGCGGCCGCGCTCCTCCTCGTGCACGTTCCAGAACAGGTAGGTGGCGACCATCGTGATGCCGCCCGCCCTGATCTTGCGCAGCTCCTCCGCCCACTCGGCCGCCGGGTAGCGGCTGAAGTGGAACTCGCCCATCACCGGGATGAACGGCCGGCCGTCCCGGGTCAGGTAACGCGAGGTGACCTCGATCGTCGACGGGTCACCGAGGCGCAGGTGCCCGGTCTGCGGTGCGCCGATGTCGGCCGGAACCTCGATGAACGGCAAGGCGCACTCCAGACGTGACGTGGTAGCTCATTTTAGTTCGGGGCTGACCGCGGAAGGCGGTGCTCTCAGTTCTCGCCGCTGCCTGCCGATGCGGGTGTCTGGGGAGTGGAGGCGGCGGTGATGATCTACCAGAGGTTGCCGGTGCAGCGCTGGGTGCGTGCGACCGACACGATGCTCGGTCAGATCCGTACCCTCTTCCTGGGCTTCCTGCTGCTGTGGCCGTTGATCGGGCTGTGGGGGGTCGTCCCGCACCGCGACGCGCGCCCGATCGTGGTGGCGGCGGTGGCGATCGTCGTCCTGCTCGCGTGGTCGTACGCCGGGTATCGCCGGCAGCGGTTCCCGGCCTGGAGCTGGGTTCCCGAGGGGCTGTGCGTGCTGCTGGTGGCGGCCGCCTCGGACTTCGGCGGCACCATCGGGCTGTGCTTCATGTGGGTGAACTTCCGCGCCCTGTACGGGCCGCTGCGGGAGAAGATCCTGGGCGCGGCGATGCTGGTGGTCATCATGACGTCCGGCATCGCGGTGGCCGGCATCAGTCCCGGGAACGCCGCCTCGCTGCTGTTCACCGCGCTGCTGGCGCTGACGGTCAATCATGTTCTCGCGCGTGGCAGCGGCGCCCGGGACCGGGCTGCCATGCGGGAGAGTGCGATGGCGTCGGCCGGGGCGGGCCTGGCCGCGGCGGCGACCCGGGAGGAGGCGCTGGACGTGGCGCTGGGTGCCGCGCTGGCGCTGGACCGCGAGGTGAACGCCGCCCTGCTCTTCACCGTGGCGGGTCCGGCGCTGCACGTGATCGCCGCGGCCGGCCGGGTCGGCGGCGAGGCGACCGGCTGGGTCACGGAGCTGGACCGGCTGCCCGGATCCGCCCGGGACCTGCTGAAATCCGGCGGCTACGCGGTGCTGACCGACGGCGAGGCGGAGGAGGCCACCGGCGCCCTGCGCCTGCCGGGGCACCGCGCGGTCGCGATGACGCCGCTGATGGCGAACGAGCGGGCGTTCGGCATGCTGGTGCTCGGCCTCGAGCGGCGCCCGGTCGACGACCTGTCCGCGCCGGTGGTCACGCTGGCCGGCGAGACGGCGCTCACGCTCGACCAGTTGCTGATCCGGTCGCGGCTCAGCGTGGTCGTCGAGCACCTCCCGGACGCGCTGGTGCTCGCCGGGGAGGCGGGCACCATCCGGTTCGTCAATCCCGCCGCCAGGGCGATGCTGCGCGCCGGCCTCGTCGGGCATTCGCTGTGGAGCCTGCTGCACCCGGACGACGTCCCCGCGTTGCTGGAGTCCGGCGCGACCGCCAGGCTGTGCCGGATCCGGGGCGCGGACGACGCCGGATGGACCGACGTGGAGGCGTTGCTCGAGTACGCGATCGAGCACGACGGGTCGCGCAGCATCGTGTTCACCGCGCGTGACGTCTCCGAGCGGCAGCGGCTCGAGCTGGAGCTGCGCCATGCGCAGAAGCTGGAGTCAGTAGGACGGCTGGCCGCCGGCATCGCACACGAGATCAACACGCCGATCCAGTTCATCGGGGACAACGTCCGTTTCATGGAGGACTCGTTCGCCGACGTGGTCCGGCTCTGGAGCGCGTACCGGGCCGTCCCCGCCGCGCCGGCGAGCCCGGAGGAGTTGCTGGAGGCCATGCGTGCGGTCGAGGCGGTCGCCGAGGAGATCGAGATGGACTATCTGATCGAGGAGGTGCCGAGAGCCATCACCCAGACGCTCAACGGCGTCCAGCGGGTCGCCGGGATCGTCCGGGCCATGAAGGCGTTCGGGCATCCGGGCACCGAGGAGAAGGCGCCGGCGAACCTGACCGAGGCGATCCAGAACACGCTCGTCGTGGCCGCCAACGAGATCAAGTACGTGGCGGACGTCGAGACGGACCTGGCCGACCTGCCGCCGGTGTACTGCCACCTCGGCGACATCAACCAGGTGATGCTGAATCTGCTGGTCAACGCCGCTCATGCGATCGCCGCGGCGGACCGGGGCCGGGGCACGATCCGGGTGAGCACCCGCGCGGAGGGCACCCAGGTGGTCATCGAGGTCGGCGATACCGGCACCGGTGTGCCGCCGGAGATCGCCGACAAGCTCTTCGAGCCGTTCTTCACCACCAAGGAGGTCGGGAAGGGCACCGGCCAGGGCCTCCCGCTGGTACGGACGCTGGTGGCCGACCGGCACGGCGGGACGATCGACTTCACCAGCGAACCGGGTACGGGCACGGTCTTCACCGTCCGGCTCCCGGCGACGCGCGGCGAGTCGCCGGGCACCTCGCCCGCACTCGCGGAGGTGACGTCGTGACCCGCAGGCCGCACATCCTCTTCGTCGACGACGAGCCGATGATCATCGAGGGTCTCGGGCGCATGCTCCGGCCGTGCCGGAAGCGCTGGGAGATGTCGTTCGCGGAGGGCGGTGCGGCGGCGCTGGACGTCCTGCGGTCCCGGCCGTGCGACGTGGTCGTCAGCGACTTCCGTATGCCGGGAATCGACGGCGCCGCGCTGCTCGAACATGTTCGCGCGGAATATCCGGGTACCTCCCGCATCATCCTCTCCGGTCAGACCGACGAGCACAATCTGCTGAAGATCATGATGCTGGCGCACGAGATGCTGACCAAGCCGGCCACGCCGGAGCAGCTGATCGCCACCATCGAGCGCCTGCTCGCGGTGCCGGCGGCGGACGACGGCGAGGAACGGGTGCCGGTGGCGTTCGGGGAGTCGCTGCCGAGCCCGCCGCACACGCTCATCGAGCTGGTGTCCGCGCTCGACGCGGACGACGCCTCGGCCGCGTCCATCGGCACGATCGTCGAGCGGGATCCGGCCATCACCGCGAAAGTGCTGCATCTGGTCAACTCCTCCGCGTACACGGCGGGCCGGAACGTCAGCGACGTCGGGCAGGCGATCGCGCTGCTCGGCCCGCCCACCCTGCGCGGCCTGGTCCTGCTGCACGATCTCATCCGGGTGTTCGACGCCGGCGGCACGCTGCCGGCCGCGTGGATCGACACGCTGACCCGGCATGCGATCGAGTCCTCCCGGCTGGCCCGGCTGCTCGGCGACGGCACGGAGTGGCAGAGCCACGCGTTCACCGCGGGCCTGCTGCACGAGGTGGGACAGCTGGTGATGGCGTCGGCCCGGCCCGCGGAGTTCCGCGATGCCCTCGCCGCCTGGAAGGAGGGCGACAGCACCCTGCAGGAGCAGGAGAAACGCATGTTCGACGTCTCGCACGTCCAGGTCGGCGCCCGGCTTCTCGGCCGGTGGGGACTGCCGGACGCCGTGGTGGAGGCGGTCGCCGGTCATGCGGCGCCGCTGCCGTCCGGCGCCGTCACCAGCGCGGCGGAGGCCGTGGCGCTGGCACACGCGGTCGTGGAGGCCGAGGACGGACCGGTCTGCGGCGCGCTCGCCGGGGCCACCATGGAGCTCGACGCGACCGTACGGGACGCGGTCAGCCGGTGGCACCGGGACCGGGCGCACTGACCTCCGGCGTGTCCAGCACCATCAGCGGTTCCGCCACCCCGTCCTCCAGCTCGGCGAAGTTGCGCAGCCGGGTCAGCAGCCCGGCGCTGACCTCCGGCCCGCCGCCGACGAGCAGGACACCGGACAGGCTGGTCACCGGCGCGGCGAGCACCATGCCGATCTGCAGCTCCGCCATCGTCACGCCGCGCACGCCACCGGCCGGGGCCGCGGCCAGGGCGAGCGCCTCCAGCAGCGCGGGGTCGTAGCGGCCGGCGAAGGAACGCAGCGTCGCGACCGCCACCAGCGGCGAGACCCCCTCGGTCAGCAGCGCGTCGTGGTCCTCCACCAGGCGCAGCAGTCGGCCGCCGAACGGGATCCGCTCGCCGGCCGTGCCGTCGGCCGGCGTCCCGGACCCGTCGAAGCCCTTGCGTGAGTACCGGATCGCCTCCGCCACCACGCCCAGTCGTGGAATCGGCGAGATCAGCTGCTCGGCGACCTCCGGCATCCGGTCGACCATGGCCTGCTCGGCGGGCGCCAGGCCGGCGCCGGCGGCGAGCCGCTCCGCCACCGCGGGCGGCAACGACACCACGCCCAGCTGGGACATCTGGACCGCGAGCTCCATCGCCCACCGGTCCTCGGCCTCGACGGTGTCCAGGATCGCCGAAGCCACCCGGCGCATCCGGGTGCCGCGGCCGAAAGCCGCCGGACTGACCAGCGACAGCACGTCGGTGAGCGCCTGCACGCTGCCCCGCAGCGTCTGCTCCAGCAGCTCACGCTCGGCGACCATCAGCCGGTGCTGGGCCACGCAGTCGCGCAGCGCGGTGCACATCGTCTCCTGGTCGACCGGCTTGAGCAGCATCCGGAAGACACCGCCCTGATTGACGGTGAGCGCCGCGTCGGCGAGATTCGTGTGGCCGGTGAGCAGCATCCGCGTCGCCGTCGGCACCGCCTTCCGCGCGGCGGTGAGGAACTGCGCGCCGTTGATGCCCGGCATCATGAAGTCGGACACGATCACCTCGAACGGCGCGCCCTTCCCGAGGGCGAACAGTCCGTTCGCCGCGCCGACCGCGGTCTCCACGTCGAACTCGCGCCGCAGGCTCCGGCGCAGGCCGTCCAACAGGTCCGGTTCGTCGTCGACGAGCAGGATTCGCGGCAGAGCGGACGAGGCGGCCATCACGGCTCCAGTCAACGGCCGGGACGGCGGTGGCGCCGGCCTGCGATCCTCCGCGCCATGACCCGGAATGCTGTCCAGTTTACGGTTCCCTCCCTGGCCGGAGCGGTGAATCGGCCGGGATCGCCTTCCTCATCCCCGCACGATGACGAACCTTGTCGCCAGCGCCGCCGCCAGGAACATCGCCCCGAGCAGTCCCCACCCCGGCGCGCCCAGGTCGATCGCGGTCGCGGTCACCACCACCGGCGCGGCCATCGCGCCGAGTGCGAACCCGGTGCCGTACACCCCCTGATACGCGCCGATCGCGTCCGCCGGCGCCAGCTCGAAGCTGATGGTCCAGCTCGCCGCGCTGGAGGTGATCTCGGCGAGCGTGTGCGCGGCCGCGGCGGCCAGCAGCACGAGCACCGCCACGAACCCGGGCAGCTCGCCCGCGACCGCCCACAGCAGACAGGCCAGCGCCATCAGCCAGCCCGCCCAGGTCATCACGCGGGCCGCCCCGCGCAGGTCGGACGTGCCGCGGCTGAGCCGCACCTGCAGCGCGATCACCAGGCCGGTGTTGAGCAGCAGCAGCGGTGAGACCAGCACGTCCGGCGCCGCAGTGTGGTGCACGACCCACAGCGGCACCGCGATCTCGAACAGACCGAACTGCATCCCGAAGATCCCGTGAAGCACAGTCAAGATCAAAAACTTTGTGTCACGGTACGGCCCGGAAGCACCCGGTCCGGCCACCGCTCTCGGCCCGGGGCGTGCGTCGACCCGCTCGCCGGGCAGGCCGAGCAGCAGCACCGCCGAGCTCAGGAAGAGCGCGCCCGCCGCGACCATCGTCACCCGGTAGGCGCCCGCGGTGCCGATCGCGAGCGGGATCGCGGCGCACGCGGTGCCGGCCGCGATCCCCGCGTTGGTGACCGTGCGCATCAGCGCCCGGACCCGCACCCGATCCTCCCCCGGGAACGCGCGCCCGATCGCGGCGGAGCGCACCGACGCGCCGCCCTGCTGCGCCAGCACCACCAGCGAGGCGACGACGATCAGCGTCGGCAGGTCCCGGACCAGCACGTAGGCGGTCAGCGCGGCGCCCTGGACCACGTGCAGCGCGACCAGCAGACGCCGGGAACTCCACCGGTCCGCGAGATGCCCGAAGCCCAGCGAGCTGAGCACGCCCACGCCGCCGGCCACGGTCAGCCCGAGCCCGACCGTCACGGCCGGGAGGCCCACGATGCCGATCAGGTAGAGCGAGGTGAGCGTGAAGAACGCGCCCCGGCCGACCGTGTCGACCGCGGTCACGGTGAGCAGACGGCGCAGCGCGGGATCGTCCCGGACGAGCATGGTGATGGTCACGGCTCAGTTCTGCCGGACCGCCGCCCTGAGGCCAATCGATGTAGCATATGGCTACATGATCAGGTATGTGCTGGAGCCGTCCGACGTGACCGCGATCCGGTTCGGCATCTCCCCGCTCGGCGAGCTGGGCATGGGCCTGCGCGCACTGCGGTTCCCGGAGGCGTACCCGCTGCAACGCCCCTGGATGGACCGGATCGCGCCGGTCCTGCCGCTGCTCGACCTCGCGCCGCTGCACGCGCTGGTCGACGACCGCCGCTGGGTGGCCGACTTCGTCAACCCGCGCCCCGCCTCACCGCTGACCGTCATCGACGACGAGCTGGCCGCGCTCGCCCTGATCACCCCGGAACGCCTGCGCGCCGACCTGGAACGCGTGCACGGCACCGTCCCGGACGTGTTCCGCGGCGACCACGCCACGGTCGTACACCGGATGATCGACGCGCTGACCGCGATGTGGCGGCTGTGCTTCGCACCGTCCTGGGCCCGCATGCGCGCGGTGATGGAGGCCGACATCCTCTACCGCGGCCGGGTCGCGGCCGGCGCCGGCCTCGGCACCGCACTCGGCGGCCTGTCCCCTCGGGTCACCTTCGACGGTCGGCACCTCGACGTGCGCCTGGCCTCGGGCATGACCGGCTCGCGACAGATCCGCGGCGAGGGCGTGACGCTGCTGCCCTCCATGTTCGTCAACCGGATCTGCATCCCGGCCGACGACACGCTCCCGCCGACGATCATCTACCCCGCGCGCGGCCAGGGCGCGATGTGGTCCGCTGCCACCACCCCCGACGCCGGCGCCGTCCGCGACCTGCTCGGCCCCGCCCGTGCCGCGCTGCTGGCCGCGCTCGGCGAGCCCGCCTCCTCCACCGAACTCGCGCTCCGCCTCCACGTCACCACGTCCGCCGTCAACCAGCACCTCCGCCTGCTGGCCCGCGCCGGCCTCCTCAACAGCGCCCGCTACGGCCGCAGCGTCCTCTACTACCGCAGCGACCTCGGCGAGTCCCTCACCAGCTCTTCATCCTCGTGAGGGAGTCCCTGCCGGAACCCCTTTCAGCAGAAACTTCCTCCGGACGCCGCGGTGGCGTTTGCTGGGGTCATGCCCGCAAATCGCCTGATCACGCTCAACAACGGTGTCCAGATGCCCGTGCTCGGCTTCGGGGTCTTCCAGGTCCCTGACGCGCAGACCGAGCAGGTCGTCACGGACGCTCTCGCGGCCGGCTACCGCGCCATCGACACCGCCGCCTCCTACGGCAACGAGGAGGCCGTCGGCCGCGCGATCGCCAAGAGCGGCATCCCACGCGACGAACTGTTCATCACCACCAAGATGCGGATCCAGCACACCGGCCAGGACACCGCCCGACGCGAATTCGACAGGTCCCTGCAGCGCCTCGGCCTCGACCACCTCGACCTGTACCTGATCCACCAGCCGCTCGGCGACTACTACAGCTCCTGGCACGCCATGGAAAAACTGCACGGCGAGGGCCTGATCAGGGCGATCGGCGTATCCAACTTCTACCCCGACCGCCTCGTGGACCTCATCCAGCACAACGACATCACCCCGGCCGTCAACCAGATCGAGACCCACCCGTTCTTCCAACGCGCCGACTATCAGCGGCTAATGAGCGAGCACGGCGTCCAGATCGAATCCTGGGGACCGTTCGCCGAAGGCAAGAACGACCTGTTCACCAACCCGATCCTGACCGGGATCGCAGCCGCGCACGACAAATCCGTCGCGCAGGTCGTGCTGCGCTGGCTGATCCAACGCAACGTCGTGGTCATCCCCAAGTCCGTACACCCGGAACGAATGGCCGAGAACCTCGACGTCTTCGACTTCGCGCTCACCGACGACGACCTGACCGCCATCACCGCCCTCGACACCGGCGCGACCCTCTTCTTCGACCACCGCGACCCCGAGAAGGTCACCTGGCTGGGCGGCCGCCGTGCCGACTGACGGCGGACCGCGACGCCGCAGCCTGCTGATCGGGCTGCCCGCCCTGGGCCTCGCCGGCTGCGACTCGTCGGCGTTCTGGGCCGGGCATGACCTCCCGGCCGCCTGAGGCCACGGATCAGCGGATCGCGGGCTCCGAGGTGAGGTGGGCGGTGTCGTTACGATGGCGCGTGACCTCCACGGCGACCACCTCGGTGAGTGATTGGCAGGATGCGTTCGCGGAGCTGCACGGTGCCATGCGGATCACCGTGCCGGACCGGGACGCGCCGTGGTCCAGCCGCCTCGAGGTGCGCCGGACCCGCGCGTACGGTCTGGCGCTCTGCGGGGGTGGCCGGCAGTTCGTGAGCCGCCAGTCCCGGCACATCCGTGCCGACCCGCGCGGCCGTTTCGAGCTGCTGGTCCCGCTCACCGGCAGCGCCGGCATGGAGCAGGACCGGGCGGCCGCCCAGCTCGGCCCGGACGCGATGGTGCTGTGCGATCTGGACCGCCCGCTGACCTTCACCCACCGGGACGACTTCCAGTCCATCGCGCTGATCGTGCCCGAGGAGGCGATCGCGGGCCGCAGCCGCGCGCTGACCAACGGCACCCGGCGGATCGAGGCCGGCACCGGCCTGGGCCGCGTCGTCCGGCAGCTGATCACCAGCATCCACCAGGAACACGACCTGCTCTCCGGCGCGGCCTTCGACCTGGCCTGCGACCGCCTCCTCGACCTGGTGTGCCTGGCCGCGGAGGGCGGCAGCGACTCCGCCCCGGCCGACCGGCGCACCCTCGTCGAGACCGAGATCCGGCAGTACGTCCGGCAGCACGCCGCCGAGCCCGGCCTCGACGTCACCGCCGTCGCCCGCGCGCTGGGCTGGTCGCCCCGCTACCTTCAGCAGGTGCTGCGGGACGCCGGCACCACGCCCCGCGACCTGATCCGCCGGGAGCGGCTGCTGCTCGCCCGCTCCCGGCTGGCCAGCGCTTCCTGGTCGCGGACCTCGATCGCCGGCATCGCCCGCGCCTGCGGTTTCGGCAGCCACGCGTCGTTCACGACCGCGTTCCGTGCCGAGTTCGGTGTCGCGCCCCGCGACGCGCGGTCCTAGCTCGCCCTGGTGAAGTACCGGCGGGGGTTGTCCACCAGCATCGTGGTGAGCTGCTCCCGGGTCACGCCGGCTGCGCGCAGCGCCGGCAGCACGACCTCGTGCAGGTGGCCGTAGTGCCAGTTGGGGAGCGCCTGCTCGCGGACGCCCGGCGGGAACCAGTCGATGTGGCAGGACGCGTCGTGCGACAGCACCATCCGGTCGGCGTAGCCCTCCCGGGCGAGTGCCGCCACGGTCTCCACCCGCTGGTCGCCGGGCAGCAGCACGTCCAGCCCGAAACGGTCCATGCCCAGGTAGGAGCCGTTGTCGGCGACCCGGCGCAGGTAGTCCAGGTCGGTGCTGTCCCCGCTGTGCCCGATCACCACCGTGCTCAGGTCCACGCCCGCGCTGCGCAGCACCTCCTGCGCGACCAGCCCGGTGCCGGCGCCCGGGTTGGTGTGCACGGTGATCGGCGCGCCCGTGCGTACGGCGGCCGCGGCCGTGGCCCGCATCACCCGCTCCACGGCCGGGGTCAGCCGGTCCTCGATCGCGCACTTCAGGAACGCGGCCCGGATGCCCGTGCCCGCGATGCCCTCGGTGAGCTCCCGGACGAACAGCTCGACCATCGGCTCCGGCCCGCCCAGCAGCGTGTTCGGGCCGTGATAGCGCAGGTGGTCCGGGATGTCGGAGAGCGTGTAGACGCCGGCGGCCACGATGATGTTCAGGTCGACCTGCGCGTTCACCCGCGCGATGCGGGCGACGTCGCGGCCGAGGCCGATCACGGTCGGGTCGGCGATCGTCGTGACGCCGGTCGCGGCGAGCGCCTTCAGCCGTTGTACGGCATCCGCGACGCGCTCGTCCTCGTCCCACGTCTCCGGCGCGGCCCGCCGGAACTCATCGCTGATCACGAAGACGTGCTCGTGCATGAGCACGGTCCCGAGTTCGCCGACCGGAACCGGCCCACGAACGGTGTCGACTGATGTCACTTTCCGGTCCTTCCACAGGGTGTTTCTGTTCCTCCTCGACCCTGGCCGGACGTGGCGGCAGGCGCTTTCGCCTCAGCGCACACCGCTTGCGCCGGAGCGAACAGCGGCCGTGGCGACCTCCGCGGGCTCCGACGTCACGCAGGCGATGTAGTTGTCGGGCCGGATGAGGTAGAGGCGCGGGCCCTCGCCGTCGTACACGTCGCGGGCCTCGTCCACGCGGTGGGCCGGAACCCCCACGTCGGGCAGGTCGCCGTCCCAGTCGACCGCGAGCAGCGTGAAGTGCGGGCCGCGGAGCAGGTCGAAGATCCGGCCTTCGGCCAGCGGGGCATCCGGCGCGCGATCGCCGGCCCGGAGCACGCCCTTCTCCACGCGGTCGTCGGCGGCGCTATAGGACAGCGCCAGCTGCTGCAGCGCGGGATCGTCGCGGCGCATCGCGTCCTGCTGCCGGTCGGCCAGGCGCTGGTAGAGCCGGGTGCTGATGCCGAGCACGGCCGCGGCGACCGGCAGCCGTTCCGCCTCGTAGCTGTCCAGGATCGCGTCGTCGCCGGTCGCGAGCTTCCAGCCGAGGTTGTACGCGTCCTGAATCCCGGTGTTCAGGCCCTGCCCGCCGGTCGGCGGGTGCACGTGGGCGGCGTCGCCGGCCAGGAAGACGTTGCCGACCCGGAAGCGCTGCGCCAGGCGCACGTTGGCGCGCCAGCGCGAGGTCCAGCCGACGTGCGTGACCGTGACGGACGGGTCGGCCGCGGCCAGCAGCTGTTCCACGGAGGAGTCCATGTCCGGCGAGGTGAGCTGGAAGTCGTCGGTGCCGGCGAGCGGGCACAGCGCGAGCCGCATCGAGGTGCCGTCCGGGCCCGGCCAGACGTGCCAGCTCTCCCGGTCCAGCCCGGTGAGCTTCACGTCGGCGAGGAACAGCTGCTCGTCCTCCTGGGTCTCGCCGTCGAAGGGCACGCCCAGCGCCTTGCGCACGGTGCTGCGGGCGCCGTCCGCGCCGACGACGTACCGTGCGGTGATCTTTTCGCCGTTGTCGAGCCGCAGGTGTACGCCGTCGTCGTCCTGGATCAGCGTGTCGAGCCCGACGCCGAACTCGACCGGCACGCCCCGCGCCAGCAGCTCCCCGGTGCGCCACTGCGGGACCATCAGCATGTTCGGGTACGGCACGCTCGCGGACGGTTCCTTGATCTCGTCCATCCGCCGTTCCATGGTGCCGCCGCCGGGCAGGTGGATCAGCATCGGCGGGTACGGCCCGCCCGCGGCCAGGAAGTCCTCGATCAGGCCGAGGTCGTCGAGCACCTCCAGCGTCCGCGGCTGCAAGCCCTTGCCGCGCGAGCCCTCGAACAGCGCCGGCGCCTTCTCGATGATCCGGAACGGCACCCCGTGGCGTTGCAGCTGGCGCGCCAGCGTCAGCCCGGTCGGCCCGGCACCCACGATTACGGTAAATCTCGATTCATTGAACATGAATTCACTGTAAGAACGATGTAGGGTCCTGTCAAGATCGGGCGGGGGGAGAACGCGGTGGGCAGCGGCATACGGAAGCAGCAGGCCGCCCAGACCGAGGCCGAGCTGCAGGCCGCGGCGATCCGGGTCTTCGCGCGCACCGGCTACCTGAACGCCAAGATCGTCGACATCACCGCCGAGGCCGGCCGCTCCGCCGGGATGTTCTACAAGCACTTCGCCAGCAAGGAGAAGCTGCTCGAAGCGCTCCTGTCCCGCCTCCTCGCCCAGAGCGACGAGGTCGTCGCCGACGCCGGCACCGGCCACCCCGACGACTTCCGCGACCGCGACGCCGTGCGCTGGCACGTCACCGCGTTCGTCCGCGCCTACCGCGAGCACCGGACCGTGATGATCGCGCTGCAACAGGCCGCGACCGTCGACGAGACCTTCGCCCGCCGCCAGCAGGAGATGCTCGCCCCGGACCTGGAACACCTGGCAGGCCACCTGAGCCGGCTGGACCTGCGCGTGGACCCGATCGTCGCCGCCTCGATGATGACGAACCTGATGTGGTCGTTCGCCTCCACCTGGTGGAGTCCCCCGGGCGGGCAGCCGCAGCTCACCGAGGACACGATGATCGACACGATGACCACGTTCATCCACGGCGGACTGATGGCGCTCAGCACTCCCCTGCCGCGATAGTGCCGGCGGCGAGCTCGTCGGCGCCCGGAAGACGAGGCGCCGATGAACGACTCGCCGCGTCTACCGGCTCCTGCACCTGTTGCCGGCCTTCACCCGGTCCGGCCGGATCGTGCGGTTCCGGTTCTGACGCGGGAACACCGTCGCGACGTCATCGCTGAGCCAGCGGCAGCGTCACCGTGACCGTCGTCCCCTCGCCGGGCGGGCCGTCGAGACTCCAGGACCCGCCCGCCGCGGCGACCCGGTCACGGATGCCGGTCAGGCCGTGTCCGGGACGGTGCGCCCCGCCCACGCCGTCGTCGCACACCCGCAGCCGCAGCCGGCCGCCCTCCTCCGCGACCGTCACGGACACGTGGGTGGCCTCGGCATGCCTGACGGCGTTGGTGATCGCCTCACAGGCCACGAAGTACGCCGTCAGCTCCACCGCCTCGGGCCAGCGGCTCTCGGGGATCGTGAGAAGGACGGGCAACGGGAAGCGCCCCGCGACGGACTCCAGGGCCGCGCCGAGCCCCATCTGGGTCAGGATCGCCGGATGCAAGCCGTGGGCGAGCTCCCGCAACTCGCGGGTCGCGTCCCGCAGCGTGGCGCGCGCGTCGTCGACCAGGCGCCCGGCCTCGGCCTCGCCCACCGCCTTCCGCAGGACGGACAGCTGCATCGACAACGCGAACAGTCGTTGCTGCGCCCCGTCGTGCAGGTTCTGTTCGAGCCGGCGCCGTTCCGCGAGCCCCGCCTCGACGATCCGGTGACGGGACGCGTCCACCTCCACCAGTTGCGCCCGGATACTTGCCTGAAGACGCGCGTTCTCCAGCGCGAGCATCGCCGCGCTCAGCGCCGCGTCGACAATGGACGCGTCATGCCGTGCGAGCGTGGCGTCCATCCGTACCAGCGCCAACGGGTCGCCGCTGCTGGACACGATGAGGCGGTCGCCCACAGCCCCGACGGCATCGTCGGGCGTGCCGTCGGCGCGACGGTAGCCGTCGTCGACCCGGTAGAGGATCCGCAGGGCCGGGTCGTGCAACGCGGTGCGCAGCGCGACCAGGACGTCCCCGCCGCCGCCGGGCCGGGTCAGCGACAGCACCATGTCCGCGACCGCCGCGCGGGCCAGCCGCCGCTGCAGCGCCGCGGCCAGGAAACCCGCCGGGACGGCGATCAACGCCAGCGGCTCGACCAGTTGCAGCAGCATCCCCAGGACACGGCCGTCGGACAGCGCGAGCGCGAACCGGCGGGCACCTATCTCGGCAACCGCGGCGATGGCCGCCACCAGCACCGGCGTGAGCGCACGGCGCTGCAGGCCCCTGGCACGGGCCAGTCGTACGCCCAGCAGACCGACCGCGGTCAGCGCGATGACGACGTAGCCCGCCCGGCTGATCGCCTCGACGAGCAGGCCCGTCCGCGGGCTGGCCGGACCGCCGAACAGCAGCGTCGGCTCCCTGCCGTGGATCGGGATGCCCTTCGTCGCCGCGACGGCCACGCTGGACGCCTCGATCCACACGAACGCGAGCACCACGAACACACGCTGGTACCGGTGCGCGAGCCGCTCCCCCGGATATCGCAACAGGACGGTCAGCGCGACGATCGTGAACGGCCCGCCGCACAACCACCCGGCCAGCTTCAGCGGCACCGAACCCCAGTGCTCCAGCCCGACCCCGGCCCACGCGAGACCCGCCAGGACGAACAGGCGCCCGTTGGCGCGCTGATCGTCCTCGGCACCGAGCAGCGCGCCGGTCAGCATGTAGAGCACGCCCACGAGACCACCGGCGACCGCCAGCACCGGCCGGTACGGCACCACCGGCCACTGCGCGGCCACGGCCAGCACGCATCCCACCGCGACGGCCGTGCGCGGACCGAGCCACCACCGTCGCCCCGGGTCCGCGGCCGGTCGGCCGGTCATCAGGGCTGCGTCTGCCGCAGGTAGGCCAGCACCGCCAGCACCCTCAGGTTGACGTCGCTGCGGCCACCGTCCTCCACCGACGGCAGCCCCAGCGTCTGCCCGATCGACGTCACCCGCTTCTCGACCGTCTTGACGCTGTAGCTCAGGTGCGTCGCGATGGCGGAGTTGGAACGACCCTCGGCGATCAGGGCCAGGATCTGCCGTTCCGAGGGGGCGAGCTGGTCCAGCGGGTTGGCCAGCCGCGGCCGGCGGAAGACCTCCTGCACCACGTGCGAGTCGATCACGGTCTCCCCGGCCGCGACCCACCTGGCCGCCTCGAGGAAACGCACGGTGTCCTGCACCCGGTCCTTGACGATGTAGCCGACGGCCCGATCGGCGATCTTGAGCAGCCTGACCGCGTACGCCGCGTCCGGATAGTGCGTGAGAATCAGCAGACCCGCCCCGGGGTGCCGGTCCCGGATCTGCGCGGCCGCCTCGATCCCCTCGTCACGGAACGTGGGCGGCATCCGGATGTCGGAGATCACCAGGTCCGGCGGATCGGCGTCCACGATCGCGAGCAACTCGGGCAGCGAACCCGCCTGTCCACAGACGACCATGCCGTTCTCGGTCAGCAGACGGGCCAGCAGTTCCCTCAGCAAGCCCGAGTCCTCGGCGATCACCACACGCAGCGCTGCCCCCAATGACACGCCCGCTTCCGGCGTGGTGCGGCAGCGTTGCTCCCGCGGGCAAACCTCGCCGTCCGCCAAGCCTCCGCTGGCGCTCCGCTTGCCTCCCGGCATCGGAGCCGGTTCCGCGCGGCGCGGGGAAGAGCACGCAACCCCCGCCGCACTCACGTTGCGCGAGGCGCGTCCCACCCTCGCGCGCGCCGCCCTTCCATGATCGGGGCGTCCCCCAATGCCGTTCCAGCAACATGAGGGACGCCCTGATCACGGGAAGGGGTGCCCGAGGCTGGCGCGCGGGCGGGGGTTTGGGTTGAGCCCAGCCACCCGCGGCAGCGGAAGGGAGGAGCGCCAGCGACGACCGGTGCCCGCGGGAGCATGCGGACCGCCACCACCGCGACGTGGGAAATCCAGAATTTGATCTTGATCTTAATTCGCCTTACGGTCAATCAAGTCAATTGACAGGGTGCCTAGTGAATTTGCTAGGGTGTCGGCATGACCGCTCGTCAATACAGTTCGCCGCGGCGGGACGCTGCAGCGGCCGCTACCCGCGAGGCCGTCCTCGACGCGGCCCTGGCGCTGTTCACCGCGCGCGGATACGCGGGAGCGTCGATCGTGGACGTCGCGAGATCCGCGGGGGTGACGACGGCGACGATCTACGCGTCCGTCGGGAGCAAGCCCGATCTGGTGCTGCGGCTGATGGAGCGCAACGTCCACCATCCCGAGGTGGAGGACGTGTTCGCCGCCGTGGAGCGGGCGACCGATCCGGCCGACGTGATCGCGCGGCTGGTCGCGGGCGTGCTCCTGGTGCAGCGCGGCACCTATCCGCTGCTGGCGCTGCTGAAGGACGCCGCGCGGGTCGAGCCCTCGGTCGCCGCGCTCGCGACCGAGGCCGAGCGGCTGTCCCGCGAGCGGTTCGGCCGGATCGTCGAGCGCCTCCGGGCGCTCGGCGCGCTGCTGCCGGAGGTGAGCCCGCGCAGCGCGGTCGACGTGTTCTGGTTCTACCTGGGCGTGCAGTCGTGGGAGCAGCGGTCGTCGATCACCTGGGAGTCCCCGGAGATCGAGCAGGCGTTCCTGACCCGGCAGCTCACGCACGCCCTCGTCCGCCCCGCGAAAATTCTGAGAGAAGGAACGTCATGACCGCGTTCGACGTGATGCTCGACGCCTACCGCACGTGGGTGGACCCGATGTCGAGGAAGGTGACCGCGGTGGCGCTGCGCCGGGCCGGCCTCGCGCCGCACAGCCGGGTGCTCGACGTGGCGGCCGGCCTCGGCGCGCTCGCGTTGCCGGCCGCCGAGGCCGGGCACCGGGTCCACGCCATCGACCTGGCGGAACAGATGCTGGCCGCGCTCGGGACCGCGCTCGCGCCGTATCCGGAGTCGACGGTCGAGGTCATGGACGCCACCGCGCTGACGTTTCCCGACGACACCTTCGACGCGGCGTTCTCCATGTTCGGCATCTTCTTCTTCGGCGACGGCGTGGCCGGTGCGCTCGCCGAGATGCGCCGGGTGACCAGGCCGGGCGGCGTCGTCGTGGCCGCGCACTGGGCGGACCCGATGGGCGGCCCGATGTTCACGCTGCTCTCGCGCGCGGCCGCGCGACTCGGCGACCTGCCCCCGATCGGTACGTGGGGGTTCGGCTTTCTGGAGGGCGCGGATCTGGAACGTGCGCTGCGCGGCGCCGGCTGCACGGAGGCGTCCAGCGAGCCGTTCGAGATCGACTACGTGCTGCCGGAGCCGGAGCGCGCCCTCGACGAGATGCACACCCTGTTCCTGAACCACCCCGACTACCCGCACGACCTGTCCCCCGCGCAGCACGAGCGACTGCGGGTGGCGCTGGCCGAGGAGGTCCGGCGCAACGACTCGTCGGCTGAGCTGCGGGTGCGCGCCCGGGTCAACATCGTGGTCGGCCACGTTCCGCGGTAGGGCGTCACTGTTGCCACCACTGTGCAATCAGCCCAGAATGACGATCATGGTCGCCCCCGCCTACCGCCTGCGTACCGCCGAGTCCGCGGACGTGCCCGGTGCGCGCCGGGTCATGCTCGACACGGTCTACCGGGACTTCGGCACCGGGTACGTGCCGCGGTGGCACGGCGACATCATCGACGTCGAGGGCTCCTACCTCGCGCCGGAGCGGCACACGCTGCTCGTCGCGGAGCATGACGGCGAGGTGGTGGCGACCGGCGGCGTCCGGTCGCACGGGCCGGCCGGGCCGCCGTGGCTGGCCGCACGCTACCCGTCGGGGACGACCGCGCAGCTCTGCCGGGTCTACGTCGATCCGGCGCACCGCCGCCAGGGGCTGGCCCGCGCGATCGTCGACCGGCTGCTCGGGTTCATCGCGGCCGACGGCGGATACACCGACGCCTACCTGCACACCGACCCGGTCTCGCCCGGCGCGGAGGCGTTCTGGACCGCGCTGGCCGAGCGGGTCCACGACGAGCGCCCGGAGCCGCACGGCTCCGGGACCGTCCACTTCGTACTGCCGATCCCGGCCCGGAGCTGAGCCTCAGGCGATGGTGAAGCCGGCCGTGCGCAGCCGCACGGCCAGTTCCTCGCCGAACGCGACGGACGGGGTGATCAGGCCGTGCGGGCCGGCGTCGCGTGTGGCCAGCAGCAGGGCGCACTCGCAGGCGCCGATCGCGGAGACGCGGCTGCCGGGGTCGCCGGGAGCGAGCAGCGACACCTCGGCGGTGCGCCCCGAGGCGTCGCTGCCCCACACGCGCAGGCGCAGGCGGCCGTTCTCCACCTGGTGCGCGGACGGGCCCGCGCCGGGCGGCGTGAGGCGGGTGAGGAGCGCGCGGGTGGGACGCCGCCGGACCGCCGCGTGCATCACGGCGAGCAGCAGGCGTGTGGTGACCGTGCGGGCGACGCCGAGCGGGCCGGGGAACGCGAGGTATTCCTGGAAGCGCAGGCCGGGGCGGCCGGACAGGGTGGCGCTGAGTCGGACCGCCCGGGTGTCGGACAGGCCGGTGGGCGAGGCCGCGACCCAGGCGCGCAGGTCGCGGTCGTAGCGCAGGCCGCGCGGATCACGCTCGACCGGGTCGGGGCTCCGGGGCGGGCCGAGCAGCATCGGGTCCCGCTCGCCCTCCTCGTCGCCGGAGTCGACCGCGTCGATCATGCTGGCGACCGTACCCCCGCTGAAGGTGCCGTTTCCCGGGTCCAGGATCGCTTTGGCCAGCGTGAGGCCGCCGTCGAGCTTGCGGTCGAGCAGATGGACGGCGAGGTCGGCGGGGAGCGAGCAGAGGCCGGCGAACGGCACGATCCGCACGTGGGCGGCGCGCGCGGCCGCGTCGTGCCGGTCGATCAGCCGGCGGATCCGTGCGAGGTCGCCGCTGATGTCGCAGTAGTGGGTGCCCGCCGCGATGCAGGCCTCTACCAGCAGGTCGCCGTAGAGCGCGAACGGGCCGGCGAAGCTGACCACCACGCGGGTACGGCCGGCGAGCGCCGCGAGTTCGCCGGGCGCGGTCGCGTCGGCCACCAGCGCGGGGACCGGCGCGCCGAGCGCGGCCAGCCGGGTGGCGTCGCGTCCGGCGACGGCCCAGCGCAGGTCGCGGGGCGCGTGCGCGGTGAGGTGGGCGACTGCCTGGCGTCCGACGAAGCCGGTCGCGCCGTACACCACCAGATCGAACTCGCGAGACGACATGGCCATCAGCCTTCCGGCGGATGCCACCCGGTGTCAAGTGCTACTCGGTGGCACTTTGCGGGTCGTACGATGCAGCCATGACCACACTCCGCGAGCGGCACAAGGACCGGACCCGGCAGGCCCTGGTCGGCGCCGCACTGCCGCTCTTCCTCGCGGAGGGGTTCGACGCGGTCACGGTCGAGCGGCTCTGCGCGGAGACGGAGGTCTCCAAGCGCACGTTCTTCCGGTACTACCGCAGCAAGGAGGAGCTGGCGCTCGCGCCGCTCAACGACCTGTGGGACGCCTTCCTGCACACCGTCACGCGGACACCGCCGTCCGGGCCGCTGGTGGCCGCGCTGACCGACGCGCTGGTCACCACGATCGAGGCGATGCCGGACGGCTGGGAGGCACAGGCCCGGGACAGCATCCGGATCGCGGCGGAGTCCCCGGCCGTGGACGCGGCCGCGATCTCCTCGTGCGAGCAGCACAGTTTCCAGGCGCTGGACGTCGTCGCCGCGACGCTGCCCGCGGACCCGGCGACACGCCGGCACGCGCGGCTGGCCCGCGGCATCCTCGTGGTCGCCTACCGCGAGGCGATGGACGAGTGGCACCTCACCGGCGCCACCGACCGCGCGCGGCTGTGCACGGCCGTCCGGGAGAACACCGCCGCGCTACCGCAGGCGCTCGATCTGCACACCGTCACCGGGTGAGTTCGGAGGCGATCTCCAGTGCGGCGTCCGCGCGCGCCCCGCTGTCGCCGCCGACCGCGGCCAGGAACAGCGCGGACAGGGCGAGCTGCCCGCGGAGGAGGCCCGCGGCGTCAGGGGTGGGCGCCAGGAGTGCGCCGATCGCGTCCATCCGCTTGTTGTAGTCCTCGGTGGCGGACAGGTCGCGGATCGCGGCCTCGCTGGCCTGCGCGAATCGCGTGAACGTCCCCCACGGTCCGCGGAGCAGGTCGTGGAGGCGCCGGAGCGTCTCGTGGCGGTTCGCCCGGCCGGACGGCTGCGACCGTGACCAGTCGATGATGTCGTCGACGGACTGCGCCAGGTCGGCGTGCAGCGCGGCGAGGATCTCCCCCTTGTTGCGGTAGTGGTAGTACAGCGCGGGCCGCGTGATGCCGAGCCGCTCCGCGATCTGCAGCAGCGTGCCGCGCTCGTAGCCGACCTCGGAGAACACCTCCAGCGCGACCGCGTGGATGCGCTGCCGCGTGTCGGTGCGACGTCGGTCTGTTCCGGTGTTCACCCTTGACCCCCTTCGCCGAGGAGCCTAGCGTGTCGATCACCAAGTAGCTTACTTTCGTGTAAGTAATCTGAATCGGGGACGTTTCCGCATGATCATTTTCATCACCGGGGTACGCGGCGGGCTCGGCCGTGCCTTCGCCGAAGCGGCGCTGGCCGACGGGCACACCGTGGTCGGCACGGTGCGCACCGGCGACGCCGTGGCCGAGTTCGAGCGGCTGGCACCCGGCCGGGCGATCGGCCGGGTGCTCGACGTCGGCGCCGGCACGGACCACCTGGCCCAGGCGCTGGTCGCCGACGTCGAGGCGACGGCCGGGGCGATCGACGTGCTGATCGCCAACGCGGGCTACGGGCACGAGGGCAGCTTCGAGGAGTCGTCGATGGACGAGCTCCGGGCACAGTTCGCGGTCAACGTGTTCGGGCCGGTCGCGCTCATGAAGGCGGTCCTGCCCGGCATGCGGGTGCGGCGGCGCGGTCACATCATCACCATCACGTCGGTCGGTGGCCTGGTGCCGGGGCCGACGCTGTCGTTCTACAACGGGAGCAAGTTCGCGCTGGAGGGGATCACGCGGGCGCTCGCGGCCGAGGTCGCCGCCTTCGGGGTGCGGGTGACCGCGGTCGCGCCGGGCGCCTTCCGTACCGAATGGTCGGGTCGGTCGATGGTTCGTGCCACGCGCGGCATCGCCGACTACGACGGGCTCGTCGACCGGATCAGCGCGGCGCGGGCCGCGTTCAACGGCAGCCAACCGGGCGATCCGGCCAGGGCCGCCGCCGCGGTGATGCGCCTGATCTCGCTCGCCGAGCCACCGGTGCAACTGCTGCTGGGCAGCGACGCGCTCGCCGGCGTCACGACCGCGCTGCAGGCGTCCGGCGAACAGATCGCACGGAATCGAGACCTGACCCTGAGCACCGACCACCCCGCCTGAGGAGAACAGACATGCCCACACTTGCCATCGTCGGCGCAGGACCCGGCCTCGGCGCGTCCCTCGCCCGCCGATTCGGGCGTGACGGATACCGCGTCGCGCTGATCTCCCGGAACCCCGCATCGCTGACGGAGCGGCTCCGCGGCGACGGCGTCGACGCCTACGGCTATCCGGCGGACGTGCTGGTGCCGCGGACGCTGCACGACGCGCTCACCTCGGCTGCGGAGGATCTCGGCGGCGTCGACTTCCTCGAATACTCGCCCGCGCCCGGCCAGGCCGGTCCGCTCGCACCCGTCGCCGCCACTGATCTGACCGTCGAGAGCGTCTCCCGGCAGATCGAGTACTACCTGTACGGCGGCATCACCGCGGTCCAGGCCGTGCTGCCCGCCATGATCTCGCGCGGATCCGGGACCATCGTGGTCAGCACCGGCGCCTCCTCCGGCCCGGTCATCCACCCGCCGTTCGGCAACATCGCCGCCGCCACCGCCGCCCTGCGCAACTGGACCCTGCACCTGCACGCCGCGCTGGCCCCACAGGGCATCTACGCCGCCCACGTCGCCATCGCCGCCTGGATCGGCCGAGGCGGCCCGAAGTCCGATCCGGACGTCATCGCCGAGTCCTACGCCGAACTCGTACGAGACCGCACCGAGCCAGAACTCTTCTACCTCGACGAGTCACTCAGCGGCCTATAGACAGACGGGCTTGCAGGTCCGCCAAACCAGCTCGTACGTAAGAAATGCATTGAGTACGCATGACCGCGCCCGCGAAGCGGCTGGGACAACATTCCGTCCATTGGGCACAGTTATCCTGAGGTCGTTAGTTCACAGGACGGCGTGCAGGTGGCGGTACTGACCGCGCTGTCGCTCGAGCACGCGCTGCGGCTGCACCAGCACCGCCCCGGCGCCCTGGTCCGGCTGGCCGGATACCTGCACGAACGCACTGGTGGGATGATCGGCAGCCTGTCGCACCTGATCCGCGACGCCGCCATCGAGGCCATCTTCGACAGCACCGAACGCATCACCAAGGCCGGCCTGGACACCGTCGTGCTTGACCACGCTGCCGAGCACCCACGAGCCCTCACCGCCCCACCGACGCCCCGGCCACGCCGCGACGCCCGCACACGCCGCGCTGCCTCGGCATGAGCACCAGACCCGACTACTCGCAGACCGAGCTGCGGACGCTGCCGCTCCGGATCGCGCCGCTGCCTGGCGAACTGATGATCTCGTTCCTGCGCCGCCTCGCGCACGCCAACCACGTCGACACCGGCCTGCTGGTGCGCCACCTCAGCGACTCCTACCACCACGGCATGCAGCCGCTGCCCACCCAAGACCTGATCCTCAACCGCGCCGCACGGCAGCGCCTGGCGGTGCTGGCCGGCTATCGGAGCCGGTGCTACGCACCACGCTGTCCACCCGCACCGCCTTCTCCGACGAAGACGCCGAAAGGCCGTCGCGGTTCTGGGACGCGTTCGTGCTCAAGGACCCGGCGGTGGTCCGGCCCTGCTCGCTCTGCGCGGCCCGCCGCGGCGCCCGGATACCCGCGCTGGTCCGGATCCGGCGCGATGCGCTGCCCGTCTGCGTCCAGCACCGCCGCACCCTGGTCAGCTTCCGCGACGAGTTGCTGCGCGCCCGGCGCAGCACCACGGTCCTGCCACCCGCCGTCGAGCTGTCCTTGGATGCCACCCCCGAGATCCTGGAGGCGATACACCGCTACCGCATCCTGCGGCGCCGGCGCCGCAGCACCGTCGAGGCCGCGTTCGCCGCCGCCACGCACCTCACCACCAGCCGGTCCAGCTGGCCACGCCGCCGGCACGAGCAAGACCCGATCGTCGAGCGCTGGCGTGAACGCGGGCGGCTCCTGCCCGGCATCGGCGGCCAGGTCACCCGCTTCCAGAGACCATCGCGCTGACCGCGCTGTTCTCCAGCGTCCCCGCCCTGCTGAACACCCCGCGCGGTGCCGCCGGCGATCCCAGCGGCATGGTGTTCCTGCTGCACGCCGCCCGCCACCTCGACCGTCCCGCACCACACCAGCTGCTGCGCCGGCAGCACCCGATCAGCGGATGGGCCCGAGCGCCCGAGCTAGCCGCCTGGCAGTGGCGTAACACCCGCGAACCCGACCGCAGCATCCACGCCGTCCTGCTCGCCAACGACATATCGACGTCGACGGCGTCGACACGCTGCAGGCGCTGTGCGCGAGTTCCCCCGGCGGATCGTTGTGCAGCGGCCTCTCGGACGGGTCGCGCACCGGGCTACGACCTTGGGTCTGAATCGCCCTTCGGAGTGCCGACATCTGTCTTGGCTCGGCCGTGACTGCCCTCACCTTACTACTCAGCAACATCGCGGTTAGGTTTGTTATTGTTCAACCACTAACTAAGGAGCAGTCATGAGCACCAACCCGGCCCACGAGCTCACCCCCGCACAGCACGCCCTTTCAGAGCACCTGCGGCTGGTGTCGTCCGGCCAGATCGACGAGTGGATCGGGCTGTACGCCACGGACGGCATCGTCGAGTTCCCCTTCGCCCCCGCCGGTGTGCCCACCCGGGTGCAGGGACGCGAGGCGCTGATCGCCCACATGCGCGGCTTCCCGCAGACCTTCGACGTGAAGTTCGTCGACGTGAAGTTCATCGAGACGACCGACCCCCGGACCGCAGTCGCCGAATACCGGTCGGAGGGCAGTGCTGTCAGCACCGGCAAGCCGTACGAGCAGACGGTCATCACGGTGATCCGCCTCGACGAGGCGGGCCTGGTCGAGCGGTTCGTCGACTACTGGAATCCTCTCGTAGTCATCGAGTCCATGACCCCCGACGAGGCGGCCAGTGGCCAAGACGTGTCGTGGCCCTCGAAGCGTTGATCCGGTTCGGCGGGGTGAGACGGGTCATCCACCCGTCTCACCCCGTCCCCACTTCGCAGTGAAAGACTGGGAGACATGCCCGCCCCCGGCTCCAGCGTGAAGAGCGATCAACGCCGTCGAGTCGTGCTCGACGCTGCTGTGGCCTGTTTCGCACGCAAGGGTTACTACGGCACGACGACTGGTGAGATCGCCGAACGAGCCGGAATCTCTCAGCCCTACGTCTACCGCCTGTTCGCCAGCAAGGAGGCGTTGTTCGCCGGTGCCGTCCTGCACGTATCCGAGCTGATCTCGGATGCTCTGACCGGAGCCGGCGCCGATGAGGCCGGGCCGCCCCGGCAGCCGGAGGCGGCGATGCGTGCGATCCGATCCGCCTATAGCACCCTGATCCAGGACCGGGACGTCATGCGGTTCCTCATGCAGGCCAGTTGCGCAGCCGACGAGCCGCTCGTCGCCGAGGCGGTGCGCAAATGCTACGCCCGGCAGGTCGAAATCGTCGGTGAGCTCCTGAACCACGACGACGCTGCGGTCCGGCACTGGTTCGGCGCAGGCATGCTCGAAAATGTCACGCTCACCCTCGGCCTGGCCGACGTCGACGAGCCCTGGGCGCGGACCCTCAGCGGACAAGCTGAGCCGAGCCAGGCGATGAAATAGAGCATCTCTACTGAGAGATCCGCCGTTCTTTCCTTCTCACTGAATCTGATCCGCACAGCTCAGCGAAGCCCGGCTGGATCAGGTTCGATGAGAACCTACACTCGCCCGGCCGCAGTCCTATGACGCTGACTGGGCCCTCATCCAGACCGCACGGGTCGCGGCCCGCACATGGCGCGCCCGCCCGGACTCGACTCCCGTCCGCTTCAAGGCGATCGCCGCGGGTGAGGTCGTGCTCAACTCACGCGATCAGCCCTTGGCCGAACAGCTCCGGCGCAACTACAACGATGCCGGGGCGATCGAGATGGAAAGCGCCGGAATGGCTCGGGCCGGCCAGATCTCCCGGACACCGACACTCACCGTACGCGGTATCAGCGACCGAGCCGACGGCCGCAAACAGGTCGTCGACGCCGCCGGGTCACAGCCGAGGGCTGCCGCGCACGCCGCCGAGTTCGCGATGGACATCATCACCGACTTCCTCGACGAGGCGAGTGCCCCGCCCCACCCGGTCCGGCCGCAGACCGTCAGAACATCAACGCTCTCGGTACGCCCGGATCCTCGACCTCGCCCGAGTGGCGCACGGTGAGTCACTCACCCGAGGCCGCCTGGCGATCGGACATCATCGGGCAGATGTGGAGTTATGAGCATTCGAGATCGTGGGCAGACTCCGGTGACCTGGGTCGCCTCGGAGAGCGAACATCGGCAGCTGTTTGAGGACAAGCTCTGTGAGGAGGGCGACGAGTTCCTCGGGTCGGGTGAGCCTGAGGAGCTTGCTGACATCGTTGAGGTGGTGTTTGCCCTGGCGAGCAGCTGCGGCGTGGACAGGCACCGGCTGGAGAAGCTCCGCGAGACGAAGCGAGCGGCGTGTGGGGCTTTCGTGGACCGTATCGTGTGGTCCGGCGACCGGCCGTAGCATGACGCCGGGCGTCGTTACAGCTCCGGCTTGAGTAAGAGAACCCTGCTGATCCCCGACGACGCGGCAGGCCCGTCGATGGAGTCGTCAGGTGCGAGACCGGCACGGCGCCCCTGGCTTCGCTGGATCGACATCGCGCCGATCAGCTGTGGTGGGAATGCTGAGCAGGGCGGATTCCCGCCAGCACCCGCAGCAGGTCCAGGTTGGCGGCGCCGGGTGAGCCGGTGGCGGCGGTGTAGGTCACGATGCGCAGGTCGGCGCCGGGGACCGTGAGGACGTCGCAGTCGAGGGTCACGGGGCCGATCTCCGGGTGGGTGATGGTCTTCTCGTCGCTGGTCAGCACCGCGGCGTCGACCGTCGTCCACAGCCGTGCGAACTCCGGGGACGTCCGCCGGAAGCCGGCCACCAGCGCCGCCAGCCGCGGGTCCGCCGGATAGCGGTCCGCCGTCTCGCGCAGGTCGGCGACGATGGTGGCCGCGAACGTGTCCGGCCCGGTCACGGACCGCAGCGGCCGGAGGTAGGCGGCGGCCGCCCCGGTGCCGAACAGCATGTGGACGATGGACCGTTCCCGCTCGGGGATGACGGCCGGGTCACCGTGCAGGGCGGTCCACATCGCGTTCCACCAGAGCAGGCTCCAGTCCGCGGCGAAGATGCCGATCGGCACGTCGCCGAGCCGGGCCGCGAGGCGTGCGACGCCCGGCGGCACGTGGTCGTCGACCATGCCGTCCTGTGGCGGCAGCAGCCCGGCGGCGCGGAAGAGCTGGTCCCGTTCCGGGCGTCGCAGTTGGAGGGCGCGGGTGATCGCGGCGACCGCCTGGGCGGACGGGTTCGTGGCGCGGCCCTGCTCCAGACGCAGCACGTATTCGACCGAGAGGCCGGCGAGACCGGCCAGCTCCTCGCGCCGCAGCCCGGGAGCGCGACTCTTGGCCGTCCGGGTGAAACCGGCGTCGGCCGGGTCCAGTCGATCACGCCACCGCCGCACCAGGGCTCCGAAGGCTACCGCGCTCATCGGTGCATGATCGCATCCTGGGTACTGCCGGTACCACGACCGGGCAGGAGGCTGGTTGCCGCGCGGTCCCGGCCGGAGGCTGGTCGCATGCTCATCGACAGCACCGACCGGACCGTACCGATCACCGTTTTTGCCCGGACCCCCGCGACGCCCGCGGTCGCCTTCCGGATCATCGCCCCGATCGACCTGCGCCGGGTGTTCCTCGCCGATCGGTTCTTCCCGGGCATCGCCGAGGTGTCGGACCAGACCGACACCTGGGATCACGCCGGCGTCGCCCGGCGACCGCGCTTCACCGACGGCTCACAAGCCACAGAAGCCCTCACCGAGTACGTCGAGGGCCACGGATTCGCCTACGAGCTGACCGGGTTCACCAACGCGCTGGCCACGCTGGCTCTCGGCGTCCGCGGCGAGTTCTCGTTCCTGCCCGACGGCGGCGGCACGATGATCCGCTGGACGTACGAGTTCAAGCCCCGGCCGGGACGGGCCTGGATCGTCGCCGGGCCGTTCCGGCCGCTGTGGCAGCGTTACATGCAGGCCGCGCTCGACCGGATGGTCGCGGTCGTCGCCGAGGGAGAGTGACGCACACATGGCAGGACTGGCGATCTTCGGAGCCTCAGGGATGATCGGCTCGGCCGTACTCGCGGAGGCTCTTGATCGTGGGCACGAGGTGCTGGCCGTCGCGCGTGACCACACGAAGCTGACGCGACGGCATCCCGCGCTGCGGGTGCTGGCCGGCGACGTGCGCGACCAGGCGACGGCCGCCGCCGGCGTCGCGGGCCAGGACGTCGTGATCAACGCGGTCGGCGGCGGCCACGGGGACGCCGCCGGTCATCGCGCGACCGCCGAACCGGCGGTGCGGTCACTGGTGGCGGCGCTTCGTGCGGCCGGTCCCGGCCGACGCCTGATCACGGTCGGCGGCGCCGGATCCCTGCGGACCGCCGACGGCAGCCTGCTCCGGGACTACGCCGGCCTGTCCGACACCATGCGCCAGATCATTCGGGCGGGCGGCGACGCGCTGGACTACCTCCGCACGGTCACCGACGTCCGCTGGACCACGATCAGCCCACCGGCGCGGATCGGGCCCGGCCCACGGACGGGCTCGTACCGCAGCGCACTCGACACCCTGATCCTCGCCGAGGACGGCACGAGCGCGATCTCGACCGACGACTTCGCGATCGCCGTGCTCGACGAGGCGGAACGCCCGGAACACGTCGGCAGGCGCTTCACCGTAGGTTACTGACAGCGCCGCGGCATGGCCGCTGGCGTCAAATCAGCCGGTGAGGAGGCGATCACGCATGAGCCGGTGACGGAACTCGTAGGTGGCACCGGACTGGCGGAGGATTCCGTAGCTGCAGGCCGCTTCGAGGAATGGCAGGAATCGCCAGGGAACCCGGCCGGTCAGGCCCGCGAAGATCCTGAACTTGATCCAATCGCCCCAGACTGAAAGCACGAACACGGCGCAAAGCACCGAGGCGAAGAACATCCCGACACCTCCGATGAGGCCCTGCGCGAGTCCGGCCTCGATACCGGAGACGGGTATACCGCCGAAGAAGCCATATCTCAGTCCCACGAAGCTGCCGGAGACAACGCCGATAGCGGTTCCCTGGAAGAGCGCAAGGTCCCGCTCGAATCTGAGTCCATGGCGTGGGGACGAGACGTAGTCGATGTCCACGTCCCGGCTGACCAGCGGCACCACCGTCGTGCTGATCGCGATCGAGGCGCCGATCAGGGAAGCAGGCCATAGCCCGGCGGCGTCGGCCAGAATAAACGCCATCGACAGGCCGCCGAGGATGCCGACCGCCAGGGACACGGCGGCCGTTCGGTAGCGTCCCCTGAGCCGCAGATGCAGCCGACGCGGTCCCGGTGCGGTCCTCGGCCGAAACCTGGACAGTAGGGTCACGAGAAAGCCGAACTGAAGGACGGTGGGGACGAATGCCGGGCCTGCCGGGATGTGCGACAGGTAGGCCACGGCGACCAGTGTCGCCCCGGCGAGAGCGCCGACGACGAGAAAGTTCACCAACCAGTGAAACCACCGTGGCACCTCCTTCCGCAACGCCCACCAGGCGAGGCTGCCGCCGTTGTCCACGGTCAGGCCAGCGGTCCGCTTCAGCCATTCCCTGGCCCTGACCGGGTCTCGCCGACTCGCGACAAACGTGTCGAATGCCGTTTCGGCGAGGCGGCCCTGAATGTCTGCAACGCTGCGTTCCGTCAGCTCGGTCAACCGCGCAGGGTCACTCGCCGGATCGGCGTGGGTCAGGGCGGCAAGATAGGCGAATAACGGCACCCGAAGCGTTCTGATGAGCGGGCCGAACCGCTTTCGCCCGGAAGCCGAGGTGAGAATCGCGATCGTGGGTTCCCAGATGCTTCGGCCGCGGTCATCGGTCGGACCGGCCAGCCGGAGGTAGGTGAAGACGCTGCGGGGCTCGGGCTGACCGACCTTCATCACCACGGCGCCGGGTAGTGTCCGCCACCTCCGGGTGACCTTCAGGTAGAAGCCGTCCTGACTGCCGAGGACGAGCGGATCGCCTGGCAGCCGGGACAGCGCAGCGGCCGCGGCGCCCGGTGACATCTGGTCGAGGTTGTCGAGCAGAGGAAGCACCCTTCCCTCGTCCAGCAGAAGCACCGACCGTCGGACACCGGTGCCGGGGTCCTCGGTGGCGAGAATCGGATAGGCTCGGACGCTCTCGTCAAGAAACCAGTCCCTGAACGAGGTCGCTTCCGGATCCCATGTCCGAAGGTCGAGGAGAACAGGCAGGCGGGGAGCGATGCTGCCAGGCGGCGTGTCGCGGATCCGCCTCAGTAGATCTTCCGCGAGCGTCCTCAACAGTGTCGACTTGCCGGACCCCGGTTCGCCGAGAATCACCAGCCGTCCGGTGGGAGCCCTCGCGAACGTCTCGGATATGTCGAGGTTGCCCCGGAGCAGGATGTCGAGCCGCTCGGAAGCCGGACCAGTGACGTTGCTCCAATGATCCGACGCCGGAGGACTGACGACGGACAGGCGAAGCGGGATCCGCAGGCGCTCGTCGACCCGCCGGGTCCCGGCCTCGCTGCCGATCGATCGCGCGATGTGGGCTGCTACGCGCCGATGGGTGGTGTCGACCTTGGACTCGTCGGGAAGCAGATCCTGCTTGTCGCGGCGCAGCAACGGTGCAGTCGCCATCACGAGTGCGACCAGGCCACCGACGATGCCGAAGATCCAGCTGGCGCCCTCAAGGCCCTGTGTCCGCCATCCGAACGCCACTGCGGCCAGCAGCGCCAGAAAAGTCACAGCGACCGCGATCCACCGCAGCGTCATCGCGCGATCGTATTAGCTGGACGGCACCGGCCAGGGCGCGCCGGATGCTTCTTGGACCGATCGGCCGGATCTCTCGGCATGATCGGACCCCTGCTTCCGGGTGTACGCCAACGGCCCCGAATCGCAGTAGCCTCGGACAGCATGGCATCGGACGGGTTCACGGCGGTCGTGCGCGCGCACCGCGACGGCGATGCGGCGGCACTCGTGCGCGCTGTCCAGGAGCTGGCGCTGTCGACCGATCTCGGCTCGGTGCCGGCTGACCGGGCCGCGGAGGTCGGGAACGCGTTCTACCTGCTGGCCGAGCAGACCGACGACCCGGAGCCGTTGCGCGGGGCCGAGCGGGCGTATCGGGCGGCGCTGGCGGGCGGTGACCACGGGGAGGCAGCGCGCTGGCGTACCCATCTGGGCATGTGTCTGGTTCGTCAGAGTGAGCGGATCGGGCGGGCTGCCGCGCTGGACGAGGCGGTGCCGCTGCTGCGGGCCGCGGCCGCGGAGCTGCCGGGGGATCTCGCCGCCCATGCCAACCTCGGGCTCGGGCTGATGCGGCTCATGGAGCGCACCGGGGAGGCCGCGCTGCTGCCCGAGATCCTCGGTGCCCTGTCGGCCGCGGGGGACGCCGCCGTGCGCAGACCGTCGGCGCGGGCGAAGATCCTCAGTAACACCAGCAGCGCGCTGATGGCGGCGTGGGAGCTGACCGGGCTGCGGGAGCACCTCGACGGTGCCGTTGACGCGGGCAGGGCCGCGTGCGCGCTCGTTCCGGCGGGTGACCCGGCCGTGCCCGGTTGTGCGGCGGCGCTGGCCCGCGCGCTGCTCGACCGATCCACCGTCACCGGTGACCGGTCGGCGGCGGCGGAGGCGTCCCGTCGGCTGCGTCGCAGCCTGCGCGCGGTGCCGGCGGGTGATCCCGATCGGCCGATCTACCTGAACCAGCTCGGGATCGCCGGGCGGCTCACGTTCGCGGGCACGGGTGACCTGGCCGCGCTGGACGAGGCGATCCGCGACTGGGGCGAGGCGGTCCGGCTGCTGCCGGACGGGCATCCCGACCGCCTCGCGTTCCGGGCGAACCGGGCCGGCGCGCTGCGGAACCGGTTCGAGACGGTCGCGGACGTCGGCGCGCTCGACGAGGCGGTGCGGGAGCTGGAGGAGGTGGTCGCGGCGACCGAGGCCGGCGATCCGGAGCGGGCGGCCCGGCTGGCCGGGCTCGCCAACGCACTGCACCGCAGGGGCGACCCGGTCTCGCTGCACCGCGCCGCAGAGCTGCTGCGGGCAGCGGCCGGCCTGGTCCCGCCGGATCGGCCGGAACACCGGGCACATCGGACGAACCTCGGATCGGTCCTACTGACCGGGGCGCGCCTCGCCACCGCGGCGAACGGCATCGACGAGGCGATCGAGGTGCTGTCCGATGCGACGGCCGGCGTCGGGCCGGACGATCCGGAACTGGCCGATACGCTGCTCAACCTCGGTGACGCGAGAGCGCTGCGGGACGGTCCCGGCGACCGGGAGCAGGCCGCCGAGGCATACACGCGGCTGGCCGGGACCACGGTGGCGCCGGCGCTCACGCGGGCGATGGCGGCCCAGGGGCTCGGTCGTCTGCGGGCACGTGCCGGGGACTGGGCGTCCGCGCGGGATGCGCTGGGGCAGGCGGTGGGGCTGCTCGACCTCGTTGCCTGGGCCGGGCTCGGCCGGGACGATCAGGAACGCCTGCTGTCGCAGTTCCCCGCGCTGGCCACGACCGCGGCGGCGTGCGCGCTCGAACTCGGCGATGCCGACGACGCCGTCGAGATCCTGGAGCAGGGGCGGGGCGTGCTCTATGCGCAGGCGCTGACCAGGTGGGCCGACACGGGCACGGTGCGCGCGGACCTGGCGGAACGTCTCGGCGCGGCCCACGATCTCATCGAGGCGCGACCCGCCGTCTGGGAACGGCACCGTGCCGTGCGGGAACGTGACGCCGTGCTCGACGAGATTCGCCGTACCCCCGGCCTGGAGCACTTTCTTCGCCCGCCGCGCATCGGCGACCTGCGAGCCGGGCTCGGCGACAGCGACAGCACGGTTGTGATCATCAACGTGGCCGCGCACCGATGCGACGCGTTGCTGATGACCGGCGACACGACCGGTCACGTCCCGCTACCGGATCTCCACAGCACAGACATCACACGGTACGCCGCGGCGGCGATCCGCCCCACCGACGCCGGACTGACCGAGGCGCTGGGGTGGCTCTGGGACACGGTCGCCGGGCCCGTCCTGGAGCGGGTGGCGCCCACCGGCCACGTCCGGTGGATGCCGACCGGCGCGCTCTCCTTCCTGCCGATCCACGCGGCCGGTGACGCGCTGGACCGGGTGGTGAGCTCCTACGCCCCCACCCTGCGCAGCGTGGCGTCCGTCGGCACGCCGTCGGCGACCCGGCTCGCCGCGGTCGTGGCGCCCGGGGACACCTCGCGCCTGCCGGCCTCGCTTCAGGAGGCGGCCGAGGTGATCGGTCGTCTCGGCGCGGGCGCCTCGCTCCTGGCCGGGGCGGACGCGACCACCTCCCGGGTACGGGACCTGCTCGCCGACGTCGACTGGCTGCACTTCGCCGGGCATGCCGAGGCGTTCCCGGCCCGGCCGTCGGACAGCCACCTCGCGTTGCACGACGGTCTGCTGCAGGTCCGGGACATCCTCCGGCACCGGGCGACGGCCCGCACGCTGGCCTACCTGTCCGCGTGCGCGACCGTCCAGGGTGGTGCACGTCTGCCGGACGAGAACATCCATGTCGCGTCGGCGCTGCAGCTGGCCGGTTTCGCGCACGTCATCGCCACGTACTGGCCGGTGCCCGACGCGGTGGCGAAACGTGCCGCGCGGCTGATCTACGACGGTCTGCGTGGCGGCCGGCCCGCGCACGCGGTCAACGCGGCGAGCCGGGCGCTGCGGGACCGGTATCCGGGGCAGCCGACGCAGTGGGCGGCGTACGTGCACGTGGGCCCGGACGCCGAGGTCACGCTGCCCATCGGGTAATCGCCGCCCGGAGCGCCACCGTGTCCTCGGCGTCCGGGCCGAGGATGCTCTCGAAGTCCGGGAGGAGTCCGGCGAACATGGCGTGTGCGGTCGCCGGGTCACCGGCGGTGCCGGTCCAGTGCGCGAGTTCCCCGCGCAGGTAGAGCAGTTCCGCCCCCGCGCCCGATGACACCAGCTCAGCGAACGCGTCGCGGGCGGCGACGGCGTCCCCGGCCAGACCGGTCCAGCGCGCCAGCTCCGCCCGTTGGGTCAGGACGTCCGGATCGTCGGGACCGGCGAGCCGTATCCACTCCGGTATCAGCTCCGTCAGCAGGTCACGGGCGCCGGCGAAGTCTCCGGCCGCGCCGGTCCACCGTGCGAGTTCCGTGCGATCGAGCAGGAGATCCTGCTCGTCGGTGCGCAGCGGTACCAGCGCCGCGTACGCGTCCCGGGCGGCGACCGTGTCACCGGCCTGCGCCGCCCAGTAGGCCCGGTTGGAGAAGGCGACGAGCGTGTCCTCCGGATCGGGCGCGGCCGGATCGGGCGCGGCTGGATCGGGCGCGGCTGGATCGGGCGCGGCTGTGAGATCCCTCAGGAGGGCGTAGGCAGCGGCCGGGTCGCCGGAATGTCCGGTCCAGCCGGCAAGGAAGACGGTGCCGAGGAAGGTGCGCTCATGGGCCGGTCCGAGCAGACGGCGCGCACCGTCCACCACGACGCTGCCCAGCGCCCTCGCCTCCGCAAAGCGCCCGGCCGCGGCCAGGCCGTCACCGGCGTGCAGGCAGGCGTTGGCCAGCTTGTCGACCTGGTCCAGGTCGCCGCTCTCGTCGGCCACGAGCCGGAAGACGTGGACGGCGGCGTCCGCGACCTCGGCGCGCGGCACCTCGATGATCAGTGTCGCCAGCAGTGCGATGTGGGCAGGGCGTTGCCCCGATCCGGTCCCGTCGCTCTCGGCGAACGCCCTGACCTGTGGATCCATGCTCAGCACGTCCGGTGCTGTCCGCGTGATGAGCGCCAGCGCGGCCAGGCCGTCGACCAGCGCCTCCAGGTGCGGGCCGGTCAGCCGGGGAAACAGCTCCGAGCCGGCCAGCAACGACGGATCCAGCAGCAGCCGGTACGGCACCGGCGCGTCCGGCAGCACGCCGAGCAGCCGCAGGAGCGTGCACGCCTGGCCCAGCCCTTCGTCGTCCAGCCGGTCGAGGGCGATGCCGGCGGCTGCATCGAGCGGCGGCCCGGCCCGCATCAGCAGCTCGGTCCGATAGCCGGTGAAGGTCCCCTCCCCCACCCGCGTGAGGTAGCCGGCGGCGAGCCGGCAGAGCAGCGGGTCCCCGCCGAGCCGTTCGACCAGCGCGGCGGCCTGCGCCGGAGAGCCGGCCCTCGGGCACAGCGCGAGCAGTTCAGACGGTGTCTCCACGGCGCCTCCACGCGAAACAGAACTCGACGGGACTGACCCGGTCACGCAGGCCGGCATTCGGCAGCAACGCGACCTGACCAGCGGCGATGACCGCGACAACAACACACGAAGCACACACCACGAAGTCGGAGAGTCCACGAAGGCCCGGACTGGCGTTGGTGGTCTTGAGCCGCCTCCTGGCCCACCACACCGTGGAGGCGACGGTCACCTACTCCGGTGCGGGCGCCACACTGTCCGTTCCGCCAAGTCTGCTGTGGGCTCTCCGTCCGCCGCGTACCCGAGGATGGACCATCACATAGGCGATCGGCTACGTCTTCATCGCGTCCGCGATTGCAGCACAACTATTTCTCCGCTACCGGCCGCAACGGATCGAGGTTCCTTGTGGCGGTCGTCCGGATGGCACAGACCGCGCGACCGCGCACACCTCGCTACGCACCACGCCGCCGGCAACCGACTCGCGTTCCGCCGGTCAGCGTCCTTTCCGCAGGTCCTCGATGACGTGCTGGTAGGCGTCGGGCTGGACGGCGAAGGAGCCGTAGTACGGGTAGCTCATCTCGATGATGAGGAAGAGGTTGGTGGCGATCACGGTGCTCGCGAGGACCAGCAGGGCCCGGCGGACGGCGGTGTCGGACAGGCCGAAGAACAGCAGCATGGCGACCATGGCGGCGGTGGAGGTCAGCACGCCGAACCACATCACCCCGGACACCCGCTCGTCGCCGGCCTCGGCGTCGTTGTCGTGGTGGAACTGTTCGGCGCGGCCGATCCGCTGGAGCGCGTCCAGTGTGAAGGCGCGTTGTGCGTCGGTGGTGGGCCGCAGGTTTCCGACGAAGGAGGCCAGGCGGTCCAGGTCGGCGGTGCGCTCGCGGCCGCTGCCCTCCTCCAGCCGGGTCTGCCAGTCGTCGACCAGGTCCGACTCGTACTGAATGATCTCGGCGATGACGGTCTGCTGCACCAGTGTGTCGAAGACGATGCTGTTCGGGACGAGCGCGGTGAGGCTGGCCGCCTCGTCGCGCACGGTGTCCTTGGCGCTGGTGTAGCCCTCCCAGAGGGACACCACACAGAGGCCGATGACGATGGCGTAGGCGACGCCGACCACCGAGACGATGATGCCGGTGACGTCGTTGTGCTGATGCAGGCGTGTGTGCGGGATCCTCCGGTGGAAGATCACGTCCAGGCAGAGTACGAGGAACGGGAGGCCGAGGATCAGCACCGCTCCCACCAGCCAGGGCGAGACGTCTCGTACGAGCCACAGATCCACACCGCCTCCGTTCCGGGGTCGATCAACGATAGGCCAGAAACCCCGCATATCGGGCGAAAACCGGCGGACGTCCCGATTCCAGGTAAGCGCAGCGGCCCGTCACCACAGATCGCCCCGCTCGTCGACGTACGTGCTCGGCGTTCCGGTGAACACGCGACGCTCCGGCAGGCCGTAGGCGAGGTTCAACGTGTCCAGCCGATAGGCCCACTCGCCGCCGCCACGGCCCCCGAAGGCGAAGCGATAGTTGACCTGCCACCGCAACCACTGGCCACGGTCCAGCCACACCGCGGGCGGGCGCCACACCCGCGGCACCGCGGACGACTGAAGGTTCACGGTCACCCGGAGGCGATCGCCGACCTCGTCGAACCCGACCTGCGTATGACGGCCGGTCGAGTCCGGCCGGTGCCGGCTCGCCGGATCGCTCGGTGCCGGCACCCGGGGCACGAAGTCCTCGGTCTCATCGATGAGCACCTCGTGCACCGCGGGATACGGCGCGGGCGGCAGCGGCAGGCCGACCGGGGCCGCGTTACGCCGGGCCGCCCAGGGCCCGCCCCGGGACTTCTTGCTCCACGAGGTCTCCACCCACTGCACCACGACGTCCATGCCGACCATGGTGTCGGTCCGGATCGACACACACCAGCGACTTTCGGCGGCCTGCGCGCCCACGGCGTACCCCCGGAATGATTTTGATCTTGTAGTCTGCGCGGCCATGGGAAGTCACTGCAATTACGCGGTCATCCGGGGCGGCGTCGCCCAGCGGTACTCGCAGAAGTCCGGGGAGGGCCTGGACCACTACTTCGCGCTCGGGCCCGAGCTGGTGCTGCGCTGGATGGACCGGCTCGGGACCGACTACCAGCGGGGGTGGTGGGCGGAGGACCCGATCTGCGAGGGCGCGGTCGTGGTCGACGCGGACCGGCGCAGGCTGTTGCTCTACACCAGCCTGCCGGCGTTCGGGCTCGCCGCGCGGTTCGCCTACCGGGCCGCGCTCCTCGACGCGTACGCGCGCACCTGGGCCGGCTGGGAGGTGGTGTGGAACTACGAGGGCGCGGCCGCGTTCGCGACCGCCATCGGTGAGGACCCGGCCGTCGTCCGGAGCCCGCCCGGGTTCTACGGCACCCTGCACCCGTACCCGGACGACGCGAAGCTCTTCCCGGACGAGATCCGCAGCATCGTCACGGTCGGCGACCACGGGTACGCGCTGAACCACGACACCATGGACCCGTGGCTGCTCGGACCGGCCTTGATCGGCCTGCTCGACGCGGAACCACGAGTCACCGCCGCCACCTCCATGCCGGTCAGCGGCCTGCACCTCGACCCGGAGCGACGGCGTGCCGGCATCTGGAGCATCGAGGCATACAAGGGACTGACCGAATGGTGGCCGGAGCGGTGGCCGGGCTGGGAGCTGGAGCTCTGGGGCGACGACCACACACGACAGCTCGCGGCCGCACCATCACTGACCCTGCCGCCGATCGACCTGGACGCGGCACTGCACGAGCTGGCCGACCGCGTCCGGAACCTCACCCCGGTCGAGGAGACGATGCGCGCCCAGGAGATCGACGTGGACTCGTTGCGCCGGCACAACTTCGCCGGCATGCGGCCGTGGCTGGAAGCGGCGATCACACCCACCGAGGTCGAGGCCGTAGCCGCACTGATCCTCGACGCCGGCCTGATCCGCGACCTCAGCAGTTGGACAGGACGTAGGTGATGGTCTCGATCAGCGCGGCCGCGGCCGGGCGGTCATCGGCGCGGAGCGTGTCGCGCAGTGCGTCCAGGCGGCCGACGAACGCGGCGCGGTCGATCGGGTCCACACAGTCCGGCGGCGCGCTCGCCGGGTCCGGGCGGGCGGTGCCGGTGACCCGCTCGACCTTCGCGAGGATCGCCTTCAGCGTCCCGTCGGTGCCCGGGTCCGCGGCGGCCTCGCGCTCGGAGAGGGCCAGCACGTCGAACGCCGCCTCGAAGACGCCGGTCACCGCGCGGTCGACCGCGGTCTGCGCGCCGGCGCGCAACAGCTCCAGCGCCGCCGGCGGGCCCATCCGTCCGGCCAGCACGATCTGGAACAGCAGCCCGTCCAGGGCGAACCGTTCCTCGCGGCCGCCGGGCCGGGCCAGGAAGTCGTAGGCGAACGACGCCGGGACCGGCCCGCCGGTGTAGGCGGGCTCGACCTCGAGGACGCCGGTCGCCACCGGGACGAGCCGTTCCGCCGGCCCGCTGTCCAGGCCGAGCGCGACCCGGAAGCCGGCCAGTCGCTCCCCGTCGGGCCCGGTGCCGATCAGCGTGTCGAGCGCGGCCCGTACCCCCGGGTCGGTGAGCTGGTCCGCGTGCCGCCGGTGGTACCGGGCGGCGTCGTCGCCGGCGGTGAGCAGCCCGGCGAGCACCGGCGGCAGCGCCGTGCCGTGCGGTGCCGCCGGCAGCGCGGCCGCGGTCCGGAGCAGGTCGGCGGTGAGTGCCGGCGCCTCCGCCGCCACGGTTCCGTCCTGGTCGATCAGGCGCTGCACCACGTCGAGGTCGGCGGTCACCGCTGGTTGGATCGTGATCGGCCGGTACCGCTCGCGGAGCACGGCGAACGCGTCGTTGGTGGCCCGGGTGCCGAGCGTGGCGACCACGATCGGCGCCTCTCCCCACCACTCGTGCTCCCGCAGCGCGTGCTCCAGGCCGTCGACCGCGTGCGGCGTCCGGCCGCTCAGGTCGACGGTCAGCAGCGGGCGGCCGAGTCCGGTGGCCATCGCGGTGAGGTCGCCGGTGGTCCAGGGCCCGATCGCGCGTGGTGCCGGGACCGGGCGGGCCGGCATGCCCCGGCCGGACCACAGCGGTGCGAGCACGTCCACGACAGTCGGATCGAGCTGGATGAGGGTGGCCGCGGCCTGCTCGAAGAGGTGACCGAGGCCCTCGGCAGCGTTCTCCAGGCCCGCTACGGCGGTGCGCCAGAGCACAGCGGCGTCCGAGTTCGGGAACCGCTCCAGCACCGTGCCGATCCGGTCCGCCGCCTCGCCGACATGACCGCGCAGCGCGTCGCGCTTCGCCTCGGCGTCGAGGCCGCGCAGGGCCGGGGGCAGTGAGGGCGGGTCGTCGTACCGGACGGCGGCGCGGAAGACTGTGGTGCTCTGCCCCTGCGGGCGACGCCGCACCCAGACGAGCACGGCCCGCTGGTCCTCCTTCGACGTCAGGGACGCACCGGAGGCGCTGGCCTCCGCGTTGCCGCGATTGTGCTCGTAATACCGCACCGCATGTGCCGGAAGATGCTGGGCCGCCAGTGCCGGTTCCAGGCGTCCGCGCACCGCCTCGACACGGCGGTCGGCCGTCCTCGCCGCTCCCACGCCGAGCCAGCCACCGCGTCCGCCGCCTTCCACATGCAGATCCAGCGGTACGCCGGTGGCGCGCGACAGATCGGCGACCCGGCCGGCGATCCGGTCCACCGCCACGGCCGCGTCCCGGCTGAGGTCGTGCCGTTCGGTGTCGAACGGGATGCGCTGCGGGACCAGGCGCTCCAGCGCGTCGATCGCGGGCAGGGTCACGGCCGGTAGCGTCTGGCGTTCTCGCGCGAAAGTGCTGCGGGCGACATCGGTCAGCGTCCGGTGGTGGGCGATGCCGTCGACCACCGACTGCAGGCGCTCCCCGTACGAGCGCACCTCCATGACGACCAGCGGCAGTTCCCCGTTGCCCCGGTCGGGGGCCGGCACCGCACCCACGTTCAGGCTGCGGAACTGGTCGACCACCACCTCCGCGAACGGGTCGTCGGGAGAGCCTCGAAGTCCCCGCTGGAAGTAGGTGTGCGCGGTGCCCCCGAACAGCCGTTCCATGCTCGCCGGGTCCTCGCCGTGGTGGGTGCGCACCGGGTACGGCACGTCCGCGAAGCGGGTGGCGCCCATCCTGCGCAGCAGGGGTGCGGCCCGCTCGTCGAGCTCCTCGACGGTCCGCTGGACCCGCTCCCGGAACGCGTCGG
This sequence comes from Catenuloplanes japonicus, assembly GCF_000717135.1. Lineage (GTDB taxonomy): Bacteria > Actinomycetota > Actinomycetes > Mycobacteriales > Micromonosporaceae > Catenuloplanes > Catenuloplanes japonicus. The sequence goes on along the minus strand of NZ_JNXY01000015.1, from coordinate 128,498 downwards.
CGAGGTGGACCGCGTCGTGCCCGAGATGGTCGCGTACCGGCTGGGGCAGTTCGTCCACGACGAAGGCCATCGTGTTGCGCCCGGCGACGGCCAGGTTGTCCTTCCCGAGGCCGGCGTAGACCACCCCGTGGGCGATGCCCGCGGCGTTCGAGTACAGCAGCGCGAGATATCCGGCGAGCTGCCGGGCGTGCGGATCGAGCGCGACCGGCCGGGTGAGGCCACCGGCCGGGAACGGCACCGAATCCTCCCAGCCCGCACCCAGGTCCCGCCGGGCCAGGAAGCGGGCGGCCGCGTAGTCGCCGAAGGCCAGGGCCGCCTCGAGGTGGCGTGCACTGCCCGGCCGCCAGGTGTGCTCCAGCACGTGCTGAAGAAACTCACGCAGGCCACCCGGCGGTACGCCGACGGTGTGCTGGAACCGCGCCCCGGACTCGCTTCCGACCGGGCGGCCGGCCACCACCGCCCCTTGACCGGCCTCGGTGACCCGGAAGCCGTCCGCTCTCGGGAACATGTCGGCCAGTCGCAGGCCCCTCCCACGTGCGTCGGCCCGGCGTACCTCCGCGGCGCGCAGCAGCGGTTCCACGTCTGCCAGCCCGACATAGTCGTCCTCGCCCGGCACCGTACGCATCACGCCGGTCACCAGCTCGGGAATGATCCGGTACACCCGGGTCGGGTTGCGCTGGCCGTTCGCGCGGGCCACCTCCGGCGTCCGGTAGAGCACTCCGTCCCCGCCGAGGTAGAGATCCTCCTTCTCGGCGACGATCCGGAAGAGGCCGCTCCGGTGGATCACCAGTTCGCTGGCGTGCCCGAGCGTGTCCTCCACACCGTCCGGGAAGATCAGCAGGTCGGGGAACTCCACCTCGAGGCCGGACCCGGCGTAGTCGACATGGCCGGGCGGGTCGAGCAGAGCCGCCGCGGTCGTGATCGCCCCGGACGCGGCGATCGGGATTCTCCGGCCGGACTCGTCGGCGACCAGCGCACGCATCGACACACCGCCCGCGGCCGGTCCGCCGCCGGTCAGCCGCTCCCGCGCCGTGCGGTGCCGGGTGATCCGGGCGCCCTCCTCGGCGGTCAGGTCCACCCAGCGCAGGCCGTCGGCCACCCGGTAGGCCGCGAGCGCGTGCCCCAGGCCGCCCGGCCTGCTCACCAGCACGAACGCCACGCTGCCCGGCGCGCGGTCGCGGAGCGCGGCCTCGATCGCGTCGACGGAGCCGACGAGCGGCCAGCCGTCCGCCGAGCCGAACTCGTTGGCTCCGCGCCTTGTCCCCAGCCGGATGTCGTCCCGGACCTCACCGGCCCGGATGCCGTCCGGGAACAGGCGGTCACGGAACCGGTGCAGCAGGACGGTGCAGGCCAGCACGTCGGCCGTGGTGCGGGTCTCCGCCACCTCGGCGACCAGCGTCTCCAGCCGGGCGAGCGCGGCATCGGACACCGGACCGGCCTCGGCCGCAACGCTCCCCGCCGAAGCGTTCTCGAACGTCACGAGCCCGGCCGAGGCGTCCACAGGCGCCGCGAGCCCGGCCGAGGCGTCCACGGGCGCCGCGTTCACGGGCGTCACGTCCCTGGTCGGGCCGGATGGGGCGGCGGTGCTGATCGGGCGGCCCCGCGCGTCGACGCGCAACGCGGCCGGGCCCTGGCCGGGCAGGGCCCGCAGCAGCGAGATCGCGTCGTCCGGCGGCATCACCCGGATGGCGGTGTCGCCGTCCAGTTCCGGATCGATCCAGGCCAGGCCGTCCGGGCGGGAGACCAGCCAGCCGAGCCGGGGCCGGCCCGCACCGTCCGGATCGGCCCGGACCAGCGCGCCCGAGCCGGGCGCGGCGACCAGTCCGGACACCAGCTCGGCGGCGTTCACGGCCCGCTGGTCCCCGCCCCAGACACCGGTCACCTCGTCCGCGCCGAGCGGGCGGGTGAGCCGCAGCAGCGCGGCCGGGTCGGCGTCGGCCGGCACGCCGAACAGCGCGATCCCGGCCGCGAGCGCGTAGGCGGCGCCGGCCCGTTCGCGCTGCTCGTCGCCGGGCATCCGCAGCGTGACGCGGAGCTCGTCGCGGATCGCGGCGGCCCTGGCGACCAGGCCGGTGAGCCGGTCCCAGGACGGGGAGGCGTCGTCCAGGGCCGCCCGCAGCGTCTCGCGGGCGGCGGCCTGGGCGCGCGGCAGCACGCGTACCGCCACGGGGTCGTTCTCGGTCTGCAGACCGGCACGGTCGAGCGGCACCACGCGCGGGGACGACGTCAGATCCGGCCGGTACGACGCGTGCTTGCTCAGCCCGAACGTGTCGGTGACGCCCTGCCAGGCGTCCAGGTCGGCGTGCTCGCCGGGGAGCGTGCCGAGAACGTACCGGTCGCGGACCGGCGCGGCGATCTCGGAGAGCCGGCGGCGGACCCGTTCGACCGCGTCCGCCCTGGTCCGGGTCGCCTCGGTGACGAACACCGCGGTCGCTCCGGGTACCCGGCCGGCCTGTAGCGCACCGGTCAGCGCCACCGCGTCGACCGGCTCGGTCATCGGACCGTCGACATAGAACACACCGCCCGGAACGGTGACGAATCGTCCGTCGGCACAGATCAGCCGCAGGTCCACGTCGCGTTCTCCTCCCCCGGCGCCGCCACCCGCGTGCACCGTCGGTCGGCTTCTACTCGGCGGGCACCCCACGGTTCACCTCCGCAGCGCAAGAAGGACATTCGTCACTCCGCGGCCAGATCCGCCGCAGGGCCCGCCCACGGTGCTCCGACGCCTCGATCTCTGACGAGAATCCGGCAACGACCCGGAGCTACCAGGACCACAACTCCGTGCAACGTCCGCAAACGGGGTGCAGCGATGGTGATGGGACGCAAATGAACGGCCGTGAGATTGCCATCGCAGCGTCTTCCTACCTATACGACACGAAAGAATTCACCACCGGAAGGCATATGCAGTAATCGTTGATCAGTTCTATCAACCATTTCACCGATGGCATTCCGGATCTACCGCTCACGGCACGGCACCAGGGACTTGGATACGAAAGAGCAGGCAGAAAGCCGGAGATTCGATCGATCACAGAAACACGGAGCCGACAGCCGAGCACCGATTACGGATTTTCCCGCACCCGCCCTTCCCCTCGTCGCCCCAGGGCCGATACTTTTGTTCCATCGAGGGGAATGAAACTCGCTGCCGACGCGTGACTCACGTGTATCACCAGTTTCGGTAACCGCTCGCCGCCTGTTGTTCGATATGCAAACCGGCCGGAGGTATAACCATTCATGCGTACACGACTGACCGTCGTGCGTATCGCGGGGGACGGTGTCGGGCCTGAGCTCGTCATGGCCGGCAGCCGCTTGGTCGAGGCGGTCTGCGGCCTTGTCGACTGGGTCGACAGGCCTGCCGGCTTGTCGGCCTTCACCAGGTCGGGCACGACCATGCCTCAGGAGACGCTCGACGCGGTACGGCATCACCGGCTTGCGATCAAGGGACCGTTCTCGACGCCGAGCGGTGGCACCGTCCGGAGCGGGAACTTCTATCTGCGCCGGGAGTTGGACCTGTTCGCATGCCTGCGCCCGCTGCCGATCGACGCCGCCCGGCCGGTGCTTCTCGTGCGGGAGAACGTCGAGGACCTGTATCCGGCAGCCGAGAGCATCGTGGGTACGGATACCGCGTTCGCGGTCAAGGTCGCCACCCGGGCCGGGTGCGAGCGCATCGCCAGATACGCCTTCGATCTCGCCGTACGGGAGGGACGCTCACTGGTCAGCGTCGTGCACAAGGCGAACAATCTGAAGCTGACGGAGGGCATGTTTCTCCAGGTGGCGGAACAGGTCGGCCGGGACTATCCGCAGGTGCGGGTGGAATCGGTGCTCGCCGACACCGCTTGCGGGCGGATGGTGCTGTCCCCGGACTCCTTCGACGTGATCCTCACGAGCAACACCTTCGGTGATCTGCTGAGCAGCATCGGCGCCGCGGTGGCGGGAAGCCCGGGGGCGGTCGGCAGCCTCAACAGCGGTCACGGGGCTCACGTCGCGGAGGCAGCACACGGTGATGCCGCCGAGTTGGTCGGCCGTGACCAGGTCAACCCGCTGGGGTTCTTCGAGTCCATCCGTCTGATGCTGGCGGCCGCCGGGCTGCCCGAGGCCGCCCGCGCCGTCGGGCAGGCGCTCGCCACGGTCCGCGATCAGCGTTTACGCACCCTCGATCTGGGAGGTTCGGCACGCTCCAGCGAGGTGACCGAGTTCGTCTGCGCGCAGGCGGTACGCGCGGCGGCCGCCACATGATCGAGGACGCGACCGTGTCCGCCGGATGGATGCTGGCCGCGGCGTTTCAGGCACGCGCGGCGACCCGCGGGGTGACGGTAGGCCGGATCGAGGAGGCGGGCCCGCCGGTCCTCCGCTGGTCGCAGGACGGGCGTCCGCACCGGTACGCACTGCCCGGTGAGGCGGCGATCCGGCGGGCGACGGTCCGCGCGGTGATCACCGCGGTGATCGGCAGCATCCGGCCGGCCGGTGCCCGGGTCACCGGAACAGTGCTTGTCCCGGCCGCCGGTTGCTGCGAACCGGCCGGTGCCGGACCGGTCAACGCGGTGCGTCTGCTCTCCCCCGAGGTGCTCACCGATCCGGTGGAGGCCTGGCTCGCGGCGCTGGCCGTCCAGCACACCCGGTGCTGGACGTTCTCGCTCACAGTGTCCGGACCGGGGCTGCACGGGGCTCTGCTGCGTTCTGACGGTGACGTACGGGCGCTGCCCACGCAGGCGGCCACCGATACCGCCCGTGCCGTGGACCTGCTGGCCGCGACGTCAGCGGGCAGTGCCTGGCCCGGTGTGCACCTGCTGCGGTTGTCGTCCGCGCTGCCGGACTCGTGTCACGTGGAGCTGGTCTGCGGTGATACGCCGGTGCTGGACCTGGTCCTGGAGCGGCTGTCCCGCGCGCCGGGGGCACGCTGATGCGGGTCGGCGTGGTCGGTCTCGGGGTGATCGGGCGCCGTACGGTCGCGGCGGTGCTGGGTGATCCGCGGCTGCGGTTGCGTGGTGTGGCGGTGCGCAGTGTCCCTGCCGCGGTGTCCGTCTTCCCCGGCGTGCGCTACTTCGCCGACGATCCTCAGGTGCGGGAACTGCTGCGGCAGTCCGGTGCGGTGGTGGCCGGCGCCTTGGCGGATCTGCTCGCCGACACCGATGCGATCGTCGACGCGGGACCGGCCCGCAGCGGCGCATCCCGCGCTTCGGCGTACCGCGTGGCCGGTGTGCGGGTGGTCTTCTGCGGTGGCGAGCGAAGTGCCGATCTCGGCCCGCTGGTGCACCCTGATCTCAACGCCGATGCGATCCGGGACGCTGCTGTGGTGCGTCTGGTCAGCTGCAACACCACCGCGCTGTCGCGGATGATCGCCGCTTTCGGTCCGGCAGAGGTGTCCGGCGTCGAGGCCACGGTTCTGCGCTGCGCCACGGATACCGACAAGGCCGGCAAGGGCCGCGCCGACGGTCTGCTGATCGGTGCGGGCTCCTCTCATCATGGGGCCGACCTCGCGGCGCTCCGTCCGGGTCTGCGCGCGGTCTCGGCCGCGGTCACCGTGCCGATGGTCTGCGGGCATGTCATTGATCTGCGGGTGCGTTGCGGGCCACCGTTGCACGAGCTCCGTCAACGGCTGGCGAGCAGGCCCCGCATCTGCCTGCGCGAGCCGGGCGAGTCGATCGACACCGCCGTGCTGCGGGCCGAGGCGGGGCGTAACGGCCGGCGCTGGGGGCAACGCTTCGAGCTGGTCGTCCGGCCGCCGGCCGATCTCGACCCGGACGGGCGCAGCCGGTGGTGGCTGGCCCTGGACAACGAGTCCATCACCGTCCCCGAGTTGATGGACGTCCTCGGTATCTGGTCCTCCCCCGACAGTACGGATTGGCAGCCGGCCACCGACGCCCGGCTGGGCATCGGCCCGCCATACGCACAGTAAGGATCACGATGACGCCCGATCGACAGTCATCCTCGCGCCGGTTGTTCGACGGCGCAGGTTTCGTCCGGCTTGTGGGCGTGCACGACGGTCTCTCCGCCCTGCTCGCCGAGGGAGCGGGGTTCGAAGGTCTGTGGCTGGGCGGTTTCGCGCTCTCCGCGGCGGCGGGACTGCCGGACGCGGGCCTGCTCACGATGACCGAGGTACTGGCCGAGGCCCGGCGCGTCCGGCAGGCGTCGTCCTTGCCGCTGGTCGTCGACGTCGACGCGGGCTTCGGTGACCTGAACGTGGTGCAGCGGATGGTGCGGATGTACGCGCGCGCCGACATCGACGCCGTCTGTCTCGAGGACAAGAAGTATCCGAAGCGCAACAGCTTCCGCGACGGACACGTTCTGGAGCATCCGCACCGGTTCGCCGAACGTATCGCGGTCGCGTCGGCGGCGCGGGCAGGGACGTCTCTTCAGGTGATCGCCCGGATCGAGTCGTTCATCGCCGGCGCCGACCTGTCCGATGCCGTCGAGCGTGCCGTGCTGTACCGGGCCGCCGGCGCCGACGCGCTCGTCATTCACAGCCGTGCGCGGACCTCGCACGAGGTCGCCGCGTTCTGCGCCGCGCTACGGCTGACCGGGGACACCGGCCCGATCCTGGGCATCCCCACCACCTACTTCCAGTCGGGCCAGGACGAACTGCGGCGCATCGGCCTCAGCGGAGCGATCTACGCCAACCAGGTGCTGCGCGCGTCGGTCCAGGCGATCGCCGCCCTGCTGCGGGTGCTCGATGCCAGCGGTTCCACCGCACCCGCCGAGGCGAGCCTGGCCAGCATCTCCGACGTCTTCGCACTCGTCGGCACGGATGACCTGATCGGTGACAGCCCTTGGCGCGATCTGCACCAGATCTGGGCCGGCACCGGCACGGCGCCGTCCTCGCAGCGGACGGCAGTACAGGAGGAGGAACAGTGAGAGACGACGTGATCGTCGAGGACACGACGTTGCGTGACGGCGAGCAGGCGCCGGGTCTGGCGTTCGACGTCACCACGAAGCGCCGGATCGCCGACGCGCTGATCGCCGCCGGTGTCCGTTGGATCGAGCTCGGCATTCCCGCGATGGGTGGTCAGGAGCGCGAATTCGTGGCCTCCATGGCCGAGCGACAGGACGAGGCCCGTCTGGTGGCGTGGAACCGGGGTGTGCGCGCCGATGTGGAGCTCAGCCTCGATCTCGGTATCCGCACCGTGCACATCGGGCTGCCGACCTCCGAGGTGCATCTGGCGGCGTCGGTGGGCAGGGATCGCGACTGGCTGTTACGGACCGCGCGTGACCTGGTGGCGCTGGCGAAGGACCGCGGCGCATTCGTGTCGATCAGCGCCGAGGATCTGGCGCGCACGGACATGTCGTTCCTGCAGGACTACGCCGGCACGGTTGCCGAAGCGGGCGCGGATCGGCTGCGGTTGTCGGACACGATCGGGGTACTCACGCCGGAGCAGTACGGCGCGCGGGTCGCCGGTGTGGCCGCCGCTGCCGCCATCGACCTGCAGTGCCACGCGCACAACGACTTCGGGCTCGGTCTGGCCAACACGATCGCGGGTCTCCAGGCGGGCGCCCGCTACTTCCACGCCACGGTCAACGGTATCGGTGAGCGCGCCGGCATGGCCGACCTCGCCCAGGCGTGCGTGACGCTGCAACTGCTGTACCACCGGGATCTCGGCGTCGACCTGGCCCGGCTGTCCCGGCTCAGCGCACTGGTGGCCGCGGTGTGCAGGCATCCTCCGGCGCCGTGGCAGCCGATCGTCGGCGGCAACGTGTTCGCGCACGAGTCCGGGATCCATGTGCGTGGCATGCTCCGGGACACCTCGACGTTCGAGCCCTTCCCTCCGGAACTGGTGGGCGGGACCCGCCGGTACGTGCTCGGCAAGCACTCCGGCCGGGCGCTGGTCGACCACCTGCTGCGCGCCCGTGGGATCTCCGCGTCCGCGGACGAGGTGGCGGATTGCCTGGCCGAGGTCCGTGACGCCGCCATCGCGCGCGGCGGCGCCGTGTCCGGCGACGATCTGGCGGACATCTACCACCGGCTGCGGCTCGTACCGGAGGCCCGGTCATGAAGTCGTGGCTCGCCGACCTGACGGGTAGTGCCGCGAGACGGCAGTTCGTCGCTCTGGCCGGCATCGCCCGCGCGGTGCCCGGTCTGTGGTCGGCGCCGCCGGTCGTGCGGCTGCTGGCGGAGAACCTCGCCCGGCAGGCGGTGCACCGCGGCGACGAGGACGCTCGGGCGGTCCTGTCCGTCGTGGCCCGGATGGCCGCGGGCGAGCGTGGGATGCCGCTGGCGCTGATGCCGACCCGGGTGCTGTTGCAGGACCATTCGGGTATCCCGGTGCTGGCCGACATCGCCGCGCTGCGCACCCGTCGGGCGGCTGCGGGGTTACCGCCGGAGGATCTGGCACCGAGTCTGCCGGTGGACCTGGTCGTCGACCATTCGGTGGAGGCGTTCGCGGCCCGCACCGGTAACGCGCTGATGGTCAACACCGCGCGGGAGTTCCAGGTCAACGCCGAGCGGTACCGGTTCCTGCGCTGGGCAGCGCGGGAACTACCCGGTTTGAGGGTCGTGCCGCCCGGCACCGGGATCGTGCATCAGGTCAACCTCGAGCATCTCGCCACGGTCGTCTGCACGGACGATGCCGGTCTGCTGGCCCCGGAGTTCGTCGTCGGCACGGATTCGCACACCACGATGACCAACGCCCTCGGCGTCCTGGGATGGGGTATCGGCGGGCTGGAGGCGACCGGCACGCTGCTCGGTGAGCCGCTCACCGTCGCCTGCCCGGACGTGGTGGCAGTCGTGCTGAACGGCCGGATGCCCGCCGGGGTGCTCGCCACCGACCTGGCGTTGACGTTGACGCGCCTGCTGCGCGCAGAAGGTGTGCACGGTGCGGTGGTGGAGTTTCACGGACCCGGCGTGAGAGCCCTGCCGGTACCGGACCGGGCCACCGTGGCCAACATGGCCCCCGAATACGGTTGCACGGCGGCGTTGTTCCCGGTGGACACCCAGACGCTGCGATATCTGCGCACGACGGGACGGCCGGCGGACCACATCGCCCTGGTGGAGGCCTACACCCGGGGACAGCGGATGTTCGCCGCTCCGCCCGGCGATCCCGCCGGGTACCGGCAGGTGATCACCGTCGACCTGTCCGACCTGCGACCGTGTGTCGCGGGCCCGCGCGGCCCGGCCGACCGGATCGCGCTGCCCGACCTGGCCGATGCCGTGCGCGCGGGCCGGCCGGCTGGACCGGTCCCTGATCGGCCGATGCTACGCGACGGTGACATCGCCATCGCCGCCATCACCAGCTGCACCAACACCGCGAATCCGGCGGCGATGGTCGCGGCCGGACTGCTCGCCCGCCGCGCGGCCGACCTCGGCCTCACGGTCCCTGGCTGGGTCAAGAGCAGCCTGGCGCCGGGCTCACGCAGCCTGACCGGTTTCCTGGATCGCCGCGGCCTGCTGGCTCCGCTGGCCGCGATCGGATTCGAGGTGGTCGCGCACGGGTGCACGACCTGTATCGGCAACTCCGGGCCGTTGCTGCCGGAGTCCGCGCGGGCGGTGGCGCAGGGCCGCGAGCTCGTCGCGGTGCTGTCCGGCAACCGCAACTTCGGCGGCCGGATCCATCGGTCGATCCGCGCCGCGTATCTGATGTCCCCACCGCTGGTCGTGGCGTACGCGCTCGCCGGCACCGTCGCCGAGGATCTGGCCCGCGGGCCGGTGGCGTTCGGGCCGGACGGCGTGCCGGTCATGCTGGACCAGCTGTGGCCGGACGCGGACGAGATCTCCGCGACGGTCGCCTCGATCCGGTCCGAGGACTTCGCCGCCGATCACCGGCACCTGTTCGACGGCGACGAGGCCTGGCGCGCGCTGCCGGCCACCGGCGGTGCCCTGTACGGCTGGCAGCAGGACTCCACCTACCTGCGCCCGTCACCGTTCATCATGGATCCGACCGGCGTGCCACCCGATCGGTGGGACGAGGCGAGGGTCCTTGTGTATGCCCCGGACGGGACGACGACCGACCATATCTCGCCCGCGGGTCAGATTCCCGCGGACTCCGCCGCCGGTGGTTTCCTGACCCGGCACGACGTGCCGGTCGCAGAGTTCAACACCTATGGATGCCGGCGCGGCAACGCCGAGGTGTTGCTGCGCGGCACCTTCACCAATCCGACCTTCGTCAACCGCCTGGTCCCGGACCGGCCTGGTGGATGGACCCGGCATCTCGGCTCCGGTGACATCACGGACCTGGTGTCCGCATCCCGTCGCTATGCGGCCGAGGGCGTTCCGCTGCTCATCCTCGCGGGACGTGATTACGGCATGGGTAGTTCGCGCGACTGGGCCGCGCGCGGTCCGGCTCTGCTGGGCGTCCGCGCCGTGCTGGCCGGCGGATTCGAGCGCATCCATCGCCGGAACCTCGTTGACGCCGGCATTCTGCCGTTGCAGTTCCCCATCGGCGGCGGGCCGGAGGTGCTCGGCCTGACCGGTGAGGAGAGCTTCATGATCGAGGGCCTCGGCGACGTGACGCCTGGCGGGCAGGTCGCCGTGTCCTGCACCGGTGGCGCTGGCACGCGACGCTGGATGATGCGGGTCTGCCTGGACTCGCCGGCCGAGCACGAGATCTGGCGTGCGGGCGGCCAGCTGGCCCGGTTCGCACACCAGGTGACGTCACCAGTGGCCGAGGGCCGCCGATGACCTCCTCACGTTCGCCCGCGGCGCGCGGACGGTCACCGCGGCACCGCGGCCACGCGCTGCTGCGGATGGCCGGCCGCAACCGGACCGTCCTCGTCGCGGTGGCCGGCGTGCTGCTGACGATCGTCGCGGTCCGGTGGCTCGTGCCGGACCAGGACCTGCGGCGCGCCGCGGAATGGATACGTCAGAACTGGCTCAGCGCGACCGGCGTGACGATCCTCATCTCGGTCCTCACGGTGATAGCCCCGATCTACAACGACCGCCGCCGGATGGTGGCGGACCGGCGCCAGGCCGTGCTCGCCGAGGACCGGCAGCGGGTGGTGCTGCTGCGCCGGCACTGCCGGGTCGACGACGCCGGCCGGCTGCCGACGCTGGCCGCGCTGTCCGATCCGATCATGCTCGGGGTCCATCCGGCGGCGACGATCTCCTCCCCCGCTCCTGCGCCGCTGGACCTTCCGGCCGCTGTTCCCGTCTACATCCCTCGCGATCTGGATGCGCGCCTGGACGCGGCGCTGGCCGGTGGCGGGCTGGTCCTGCTCGTGGGTGATTCGACCGCGGGCAAGTCCCGGGCCGGGTACGAGGCGATGCGGAGGCTGCCCGGCGACCGGCATCTGCTCGTTCCTTACGAACGGGATTCGCTGCGCCAGTTGCTCGACGAGGGCCTGGAGTTCCGGGACACGATCGTGTGGCTTGACGACCTCGAACGTTTCCTCGGGCCCGGCGGGCTCGACACCGCACTGTTGCATCGAATCGTCGGGGACGGCACGCGCCGGGTCGTGCTGCTGGCCACGATGCGTGCCAGCGAGAGCACCGCGCGCTTCGCCGGCCACGACGGCAAGGGCCATCCCGGCGACCGGAACCTGTTGCGCGCGGAGCGGGATCTACTCGATCAGGCGACCCGGCTGGATCTGCCACGGCGGTTCAGCCGTGCCGAGTGTGATCGGGCGCAGGAGCGCGACTGGGACCCGCGCATCGCCGAGGCGCTGGCGCACAGCGGCCAGTACGGGCTCGCCGAGTACATAGCCGCGGCCCCGGTGCTCTGGCGGCGCTGGCAGGACGCCCAGGCCGTCGACAATCCGGACAGGTTGCGGGTGGGCGCGGCGATCGTCGCGGCCGCGCTGGACTGCCGTCGTGCCGGCCTGCGCCGACCGGTGCCACGGACGCTGGTGCGGATGGTCGCGGACATCTATCTCGACCGGAGGATCGTCGCCCGGGTCGACGAGCAGCTGTTCGACGAAGGGCTCGCCTGGGCGGCGGAAACGGTGCAGGCCACCAGTGCGCTGCTCACACTGCAGGCAGATGAGATCGAGGTCTTTGACTACCTGCTGGACACGCTTCAGGCGGAGAGCGCCGACCGGCCGGTGCCGGAACCGTTGTGGGCGCACCTGGTCGGCAGCCTGAACCCGGCCGATGCCTGGAGCGTCGGTATCGCCTGTTACTGGGCCGGTCGGCTGGAGTACGCCGAGCAGGCGTTCCAGTGCGGTCTGCGTGCTGAGGAGCGCGGGATAGTGGCGCAGGCCGCGGTGGGTCTGGGTGAGCTGGCGTTCCTGCTGGACCAGTTCGAGGAGGCGCGGCGCTGGTTCGGTCGCGCGGCCAACGTGGAGGCGACGCTCGGGGACGCGGGCGTGCGGCGCACCGCGTTGCAGCAACGTCAGGAGCTGGTGGAGTCGGAACGCTGGTACCGGCACGTGGCGGGGGTCTCCCCGATGGTGCCGCAGACCGGGCACTGGCCCGGCGCCGACGAGCCTGCGGGCCATCTCGTCATCGGGCACGAGCAGGTCACCCTGCACTACGACGGTCACCGGTACCGCCAGGTGACGCGCCGTGAGCTGCTCAACAACTCCCCGGAGGCGATTCATCGCTATCCCATCCGGGTTGCGGTGGATCGCTTCCCGGACGATCCCGACCGTTCCCGTCGGCACTACGGCGCGCACCCGCTGGACGTGGCGCACCTACGCCTGCGGGCCTGGTCGGACGGGCGTGAGATGGACTGGGAGGTCAAGCATGATCTGCCCGCCTTCAAGGAGATCTGGCTGTTGTTCTCCCGTGGCGGCGAGTCCTTCGCGCTGCCGCCGGGCGGGACGGGCGAGATCCTGTACGAGTACGAGGTGAGCGCGGATCAGTGGGGTCCGTGGTCGCAGCGCCCCATCCGCATCCCGACGATGCGGCTCAGTCTCGAGTTCAGATTCCCGGAAGCGTTACGTCCGTCGCTGACCGGGGCCGAGACGTCGCTGGTGGCGGTGTCGGCACCGTTGCGGGTGCGCCGTCGCACCGAGGACGATCAAACGATATTCAGCTGGCATGTGGAAGATCCGCCGCTCAACGCACGCTATCGATTCGAATGGACATTCAACCCGAACGACTCTTCCATTCCGGGTAGTGATCCTATATCAGGCGGGAGATCGCCGGGACCGGCATAGCACCCGTTCGAGCAATTTCCGTCCCCCTATACTCGTACGCGCATCAGGAGACATTCCGAACAGATGTCGCAAATGATTCTTGCATTCGGGCCTTCAAGGTGCTCCCCGTTCGCCTGAGTTCACGACTCATGACAAACAGAGGATCACTCATCACATGCTGACCGAGAAAAGACAGCTCAGGCCCGCCCCCGCGGGCTTCACCCCCGCACAGTGGGCGACGTTCCAGCGCGACGGCATTCTGATCATCCCCGACGCGCTCGGCGCCCACGAGGTCGAAACCCACCGTGACGCCGCGCTGCACTGTCTGCAGTCCCGGCCCCACACAAACGCCGGCCACACCCACAAGGTCGAGAACGTGGTCGCCGAAGACCCCGCCTTCACCCCGCTCATCGACCACCCGCGGCACATCGGATTCGCCTTCGACATCTACGGCGACCAGCTTCGCCTGGTACAGGCGGATCTTTTCCGCCGGCCACGGCAGGGTGCGATCAGCAAGTGGCACGTCGACGGGCCACGGGCGCTGCCATATCGGGCGTTCTCGCCGGTCCTGCCGCTCAAGCTACGCATCGGGTACTGGCTGACCGACCTGCCGGAGCCCGGTATGGGCAATCTGGTATATCTGCCCGGCAGCCACAATCCGGACTACGAAGGTGAGCATACCGGGCACGATCAATTGCCCGGTGAGCGATCTCTATGCGTCAGCGCCGGGACGATGACCATCTCGCACGCCAGCCTGTGGCACCGCGTGGAGGCCAATACCACTGATCACACGCGCCTCAACATCTTCTTGTCGTACACGCCGAGTTGGATTACTGGGTACTATCGAATGAACACGGACTGGTTGTCCGGCCTCACCCGCGAGCAGCAAATCATCCTGCGCGGATATGACCTCGACAAGGAATTGTTCAGCAGACCGCCCGCCGAGGACCTGCCACTCTTCGAGGACGGCGACGTGACGACGCACGCCGAGGCGGAACCACACAAGATCCGTCGGCGCACCCGGTACGAACGGCACCTGCGGGAGGTGGCGCAACCGTGACAGCGGCAGCCCTGCTCGGCAGGATGATCCCGTGGCCTTTCACCGGTGGACGCACCTTGCGCAAGCTCGCCTCGGCAACCGCTGCCGGCGATTCCGTGCACCACGTCTCCAGCCTCGTCCACAAGGCCATTCACGACAGGCTTCTGAAGCAGGCACCCGACGGTTCGTTCCTGCCCGCGACACCGATGCCGCTCCGGGTCGGAGACACGCCGGCGATCTGGTCCGAGCACGGCTTCGTCCCCTTCCGCGTCAAGCGGTGCGCGCTTCCCACGCCGCAGATCGCCGCGCTCAGCGTGATCTTCGAAGAGTTGCACCGCTCCCCGCGGTTACGGGCCGTCCCGCAATGGATCAGCGACGGCTGGGCACTCTCGCTGTACCTCGACGACGCGATCGACCTGCGCGCCACCGACACGCAGGACCACGACGACGCCGCGGCCGTGCACGAGATCTGTCTCGCGTCACTGCGGGCCTTCGCCGACCACGATGACGCCTTCCGTCACGCGCTCTCCCGCGCCGGATGTGCCGAGCCGCCGCGCTTCCCGGTGGCGCCGCGATATGCCCAGGCGCTACAGGAGGCCACCCGGGTCCTGACGCCGGAACATGCCCTTGACCTGCCCGACACGCTGCCGCCGGGCTGGGCCGACGGCCGGTGGACCCTCTTCTGCGACCCCAAACCGGCGAACTTCCTCGTTCCCGCCGCACGTCGCACGCCGCTGAGAGCCGATACCGAGGCGTTCCGCATCGATCTCGACCTGCTCTACTACGCGTGTCCCCTGGCGCTGCAGATCGTGCTGTCGCTGTTCGCCCACCCGGTCGTCTTCCCCCGGCCGGGCGAGGTACGAGGCCAGGTCGAATCGCTGCGCGCACGCGCCCACCTCGCCGGCAAGGACATGGGCGCGGAGGCGGACCACATCGACACGATGCTGCTCTACCACCTGCTGCGGAACTTCGCGACCGCCGCGAAGGACAGCGCCGCCGGAAAGGCCTCGGCCGCCCGTAAAGCCACCGGCATGGCCCCGGTGCTCGCGGCAGCGCTCCAGATCCTCCCGGCAGTGGATGCGCCGCACACCGTGGCCGCCCTGCAACGCTGGATCGCCAGCCGCTAGGCCGCATGGCGTACCGACGCGGTCCTGACGCTCGGCAGGACCGCGCCGATCGGCATGCTTTCCACACCACCAGAGATCGACGATCATTTGTATGTTCGTGGTACGGGCATACCCGAGCTAGGAGGCATCCGATGCGCAGTCTGTGCTGGATCGACGAGAACACGGGCTGGCTGCCCGACATCGGCGACATCGCCGACCCCGTAGCCCTCGGCGTGCACGCCGCCGTCAGCGGCGGTGAGCGCAGCACCCCGCACTACGTCGCTCGCGACATCGACGACGACCTCGACGACGCGCTGCGCCAGCACGGATTCGCACTCATCGTCGGCCACTCCACGTCCGGGAAGTCCCGCGCCGCCTACGAGGCCATGCGCCGGCTGCCCGCGCACTGGACCGTGCTGGTCCCCCGCGACGGCGCCGCCCTGCACACGCTTCTCGACGACGGCCTCGACCTCAAGGACACCGTCGTCTGGCTCGACGACATCGAACGCTACCTCGGCCCAGGTGGCCTCGATCCGCACCTGCTGCGACGACTGCGCGGTGACGACCCCACACGTGTCGTGGCTCTGGCCACCATGCGCGCCAACGAATACACCGCACGACTGTCCGACGGCGACAGCCCGGAACTGATGCGCGCCGACCAACAGGTCCTGCGCGCGGCACGCACCATCCACCTCGAAAGATCCCTCACTCCCGCGGAGCGCCGGCGTGCGCAGGAACTCGCCGCGGACCCCCGCATCCTCGACGCCGTCCGCCACGCCCAGCAGTTCGGGCTCGGTGAGTTCCTCGCCGCCGGCCCGCGCCTCTGGCGCCGATGGAAGCAGGCCATCACCGACACCGACCCCGCGGTACGGGCCGGTGCCGCCCTCGTCAGCGCGGCCGTCGACAGCCGGCGCGCGGGCCTGCTGCGCCCGCTGACCACCGACGAGCTGTTCGCGCTCCTGCCCTACTACCTCCCGGCGCCTCCGACGGACGGCAACGCACGTCACGCCGCGCTGGGCTGGGCCACCGACACCACGGGCACCCCCACCGGCCTGCTGCTCGACACGCCGGTCGGCATCGGTTCCTTCGACTACCTCCTGGACGAGGCCCAACGCGACCACGACCATCCGCCCGTTCCCACGGACGTCTGGAAACATCTCGTGCTGCGGGCCCGTCCCGCCGACGCCGTGCACATCGGCATGGCCGCCTACTGGGCCGGAAGACTCGACGACGCCGAACTCGCCTTCCGGGCCGGGCTGGACGCCACCGCCCCCGAGATCGTCACCCGCGCCGCCCTCGGCCTGTCCGAGGTCGCCCACCTGCTCGACCAGTTCGACGAGGCCCGGCGCTGGGCGCAGGTCGCCGCCCGGCGCGCCAGCACCGCGCAGACCGCCGCGGACCCCGTCATCCAGCATCGGGACCTGCTGGCCCGCTCCGAACAGTGGTACCGCACGGCCGCCGGAATCGACGCCGTCGACGGCGGCCGGTCCGGACCGGGCCGGCTGCGCGTCGAACACGAGCATGCCGCCATGCACCACACCGGCCACGGATACACCCAGCGCACCTATCGGCGCCTGACGAACGCCAGCGGGCAGACGTTGGACCGCTACCCGATCCGGATCGCCGTCGAGCGCTACCCCGACGACCCCGAGCTGTCCCGCAGCCACCATCGCCGGCACCCGCTCGTCACCGCCGACCTCGGAATCTGGGCCCGCTGCGACGGCCGCCGGATGACCTGGAGCGTCAGTCAGGACCGCGACGACTACAAGGAGATCTGGCTGCACTTCGCCGACGAGGACGGCACGTTCGCCGTCCCACCCGGAGGCCACGCCGACCTCGAGTACGGCTACACCGTCAGCGACCTGCAGTGGGGACCGTGGTCCCAGCGGCCCATCCGGGTACCCACGCACCGGTTCAGCGCGGAGTTCACCTTCGCCGAAGACCTGCGGGCGGTCGTGCACGGCACCGAGACCACGCTCACCGGCCGTACCACCGCCCTGCCCATCGCGGAGAATCGCGTCGACGGCCGCAGCATCTTCACCTGGGAGACCGCCGACCCGCCACTGAACTCCCGCTACCGGTTCAGCTGGCAACTGCGGCCCGGTACACGATCCGTCGCACCGTCACGCACCATCACCGCACTGACCGACGCCCTCGCCGAGCAGGTGCGCACGCTCGCCGGTGGCCTGCCCGCCCGCCAGCACGACACGCGCAGCGACCCGGCCGGGCTCGCCGCGCTCGAATGGAGCCTCGAACAGCAACTACTCGCCGCCGTACGGGATCTTCTCGGTCCCGTGCCCGTGCTCGCCGAGGAGTACCACCACCGGTACGGCGAAGCCGTCGACCGGAACGCGACCAGCAGATATCGGCTGGTGCTCGACCCGCTCGACGGCTCCACCAGCTATCAGCACGGCAGCGACACCTACGCCACGACCCTCGCGCTCTGGCAAGACGGCCGTCTCGTCTCCGGGATCGTCTACCAGCCCAGCACCGATAGTCTCTACCAGGCGCTCCGCGGCCAGCCACCGACGATCAACGGCGCACCGATCACCGCGCTCGCACCCACGACACGCACCGCGGCCGTCAAATCCACCGTCGCCACACACCCGTTCGTCATCGCCGCCCGGCAACGCCTCACCGCTCTCGGCTACACCACCGAGAAGGTCGAGTCCTCCGCGCTCAAACTCTGCTGGATCGCGGAAGGCAGACGGGCCGGCCTGATCAAACGCATCGCCGCCGACGACGAGCTGCTCCTGGAATGGGGCGTCGCCGCCGGAATGCTCATCTGCCATCAGGCGGGCCGCCACCTCACCGACTGGACCGGCGCCCCATGGCAGCCACGCGCCGGCGGACTTCTCGCCGGCGACGACACCTTCCTCACCGACCTGGACCTGTCTGCGCTTCAGTAGCGGGCGGGGACAGCACCGAGATCACGCGGCCGCACAAGGCCTCCGAGCCGGCCTGAAGGGATACCGCCCGTGCGAGTCCCGTCCGCGGGTCTTGTCGCACCCCTTCCGTAGACTTCGCCACCGTTCGATGCCAACGGAGGTATGGATGCGATTCGACCACGACTGGGACATGCCGGCGCAGTGGCGGGAAAAGCTGCTCCCGCGACGCGGCGGGATGCCGGTGCCGGCGCCCGTGATCGACCCGGCGGCGCCGGAGCGGCTGCGGCAGCTGCTCGCGACGCCCGCGCCGGACGGCGACTACGATCCCGGCCTGCTGGCCGAGGCGGAGGCGTTCGCGGCGGCGCTGGGGCGGCCGGGGGCGGAGCTGCCGGTGCGTGGCGCGGCCGCGGCGGCGCTGGTCCGGGCCGAGGCGATCGCGGAGTACCACAGCTGGCGCGACGAGCCGGAGCCGTCGGTCGCCGAGACGTGGATCGTCCGTGGCGGTGTGGTGTTCGCGGCCCGCGCGGTGACCGAGATGGCCGGGATGCTGTTCCATCCGCTGCGGTCCGAGGGCGCGCTCTGCCTGCGGCCGGTGTCATCGGCGGAGCGCCTGCGCTATCGGGACGACGCGTCACCGGAGTCGCTGCGTGAGGAGGACGAGCACGACGCGCTGTTCAAGCTGGCCCGGACGGTCCGCGTGCACCTGGCGGCCGCGGACGACGCCGTCTATGCGGAGGCGAGGTCGGCGCTGGCCGGCTACCGCGACCGCGAGCTGCCCCAGCGGATGATCGCGTCGTTCGTGCTCCCGGATCAGGACGGCTGGGTCGAGGAGGACGTCGCCGGGATCCCGGGCTGGTTCACCCGGTTCCCCCGGCATCGGCGGAACCCGCTGGTCGCGCTGCCGCTGTTCTCGGCGTCGTCGCCGGATCAGATCCGGCGGCACGTCGAGGCGGTCGCGGAGCTGGATCCGCGCGACGGCGGGCGGTACACCTGGGATTCGGTGGACAACCAGGTCGGCGGGGCGGCGCTGATCGCCACGCTGCTCGACGCGCTCGGCACCGAGGCGGTGTGGTTCCTGACCGAGGATCCGATCATTCGCCACCAGACCGGCCTGCACTACTGGTTCCACGGCGAGATGCGGTTCGACAACCTGGCCGCGCTGCTGCGGATCCCCGGGGACGAGTCGGTGCGGTACGTCATCCACCACACGCTGGCGGACCGGCAGAACGACTTCCACAAGCTCGGCCTGCTGACCCGCGATCCGGCCAGGGTGCTGCGCCTGCTCGCCGAGCCGGGCGCGCCACCACTGGCCGCGGACCTGCTCGGCATGCGGCTGCTCGCCGAGCCCGCGCTGCGTGACCTGCTGACCGAGGACGAGCTGGCCCGGGTCCCGCCGGTGGTCGGGGAGGAGATGGCGCGGCAGATCGGCGACACCCGCTGGCGCTACAACTGGGACGCCGACCGCGACCGGCTGATCGCCTGGCTGTCGTCGATCTCCACCGACGACGCGTTCCGGCTGCTGGCCACGCTGGCCCACCAGCGGCACATCCGCCCGGTCGTGGTCCGGCTCGCCGCCCGCCACCCGGACCGGGCGCTGCGGGTGCTGGCCGCCCTCGCCCCGGAGGACCCGGACGCGGCCGTGGTCGTCGACGACCTGCTGCGCAATCATGTGCTCACCCACCGCGGCCTGCTATCCGGTCTGGACGCGCAGGCGCAGGCGCGGGTCGAGGCGGTCCTCGCCGCGTACGACCCGGGCGGCCCGGACGCGGCGGAGCAGGCGCTCCCGGCCGTGTTGCGCGCCGACAGCAAGGCCAAGGCGCTCCCGCACTGGCTCGTCGTGCCGACGCTGCCCCGCATCCGGCTGCGCGACCGGGACCGCGGGGCACTGCCCGAGGCGGCGGTCCGGCGGCTGCTGGCGATGCTGACCCGGTCGACGTTCGCCACGCCGGATCCGGGGCTGGCCGAGGTGCGTGACGCCTGTGATCGGGCGGATCTGACCGCGTTCGGGTGGGCGCTGTGCGCGCAGTGGGAGCGGGTCGAGCATCCGTCCGGCGACAAGCAGGCGCTGTTCGCGCTCGGTTTCCTCGGCGACGACGCGATGCTGCCCCGGCTGACCGACGTGGTGCTGGGCTGGACCGAGGACGCGCTCGCCCGTGCGAAGATCGCTCTCGAGGTGTTCGTCGCGCTCGGCACCGACACCGCGCTGACCCACCTGCAGCGAATGGCCCGCACCGCGAAGATGAAACCGTTCCGGAAGTACGCCGCGTCGAAGCTGATCGCGATCGCGGACGCGCGTGGGCTGACGACGGCGGAGCTGGGTGACCGGATCGCCGCCGACCTGGGCCTGGACGCGAACGGCCGGGTCCCGCTCGACTACGGCCCGCGCCGGTTCTCGGTCGGGTTCGACGTGCGGCTGCACCCGTTGGTCCACGACGCGGACGGGCGCCGGCTCAAGGGCCTGCCCCGGGTCGCCGGCACCGACGATCCGGAGCTGGCCGAGGAGGCGAAACGCGCGTTCGCCGCGCTGAAGAAGGAGGCGCGGGCGCTGGCCGTCGAACGCGGCCGGGCGCTGGAGGACGCGATGGTCGCCGGCCGGTCCTGGCCTGCGCCGGACGCACGCCGGTTCCTGTTCGACCATCCGGCCGTGCGCTACCTGGCCCGCGCTTTGCTGTGGCAGGTGGCGGGCGGTCCGGCGTTCCGGGTCGCCGAGGACGGCACGCTCGCCGACGTCGACGACAAGACGCTGACGCTCGCCGACGACCAGCACGTCACGCTCTACCACCCGGCACTCGCCGGGCCCGACCACGCGACCTGGGCCGAGACGTTCGCCGACTACGAGATCTTCCAGCCGTTCCCGCAGCTCGACCGCGAGGTCTACCGCCCGGACGCGGCCCAGGCCACCGCGCGCCGCCTGCCGATGCACACCGGCCGGGACGCCGACCTCGACATCCTGCACCCGCTGGTCGCCCGCGGCTGGAGCTTCAACCCGCACGGCGGCGTCCAGCACGAATGGCCGGGCGGCTTCATCACCCAGATCACGCCGCACGACATCTCGGTCACCGCCCCGGACGCCGCCACGTTCGGCGACCTGCCACCGATCGCCGCCTCCGAGACGTTCCGCGACGCCTACCGGATCGCCCCCCGCCCCTGACCAGACCCTGCGCGGCCGGGCCGGTCAGTCCCCCGGCCCGGCCGCGCAGAAGCAGGGAACCGGCCAGGATGACCACGCCGCAGAGGGCACACACTCGGGCGCCACGCCGACCTGGCGGCCGCACGCCGAGACCGCGGTCCGGCGCCTGCGTCCCCTATCGGTCGCCCTGTCCCGCGGCGGAGGGCTCGCCGATGGTGAAGCCCGCGTCGGTGATGGTGTACTCGCGGACCGCGGAGTCATGTCGGCTGGCGCGGGCCTTCAGGATGGTCATGGCCTTCTTGATCTGTGAGTTCCCGCGCAGGTACTGCAGCAGCAGCACGTTGTCGGACAGGTGGGAGACGCCGTTGTCGGACAGCCGGGCGGTGTCGAACAGGTCCGCGACCTCAAGGGTCATGACGACGGTGACGTTCAGGCGCGAGCAGCGCTGGATGAAGGAGTAGAACATCTCCTGGAAGCGACGCGGATCGGGTGCGGCGTTCTGCAGGTCGCCGAGGCTGTCGATGACCAGCCGATTGATCTTGCCGTGGGTGATCCGGCCGAGGATCTCGTAGATCCACTCGTCGATGTAGAGGTCGACCGGCACGTGGTGCACGACGTCGATGTCCGGGTGGTCGAGGTTCCAGCCGAACCCCGCGGCGGTACGGGCGAGCTGGGTGGGGTTCTCCTGCATCGCGGCGAACAGTCCGTGCTCGCCCTGTGCCAGGCCCGCGCGCAGGAAGTGCAGCGCGGCGATCGTCTTGCCGACCCCTGGCGGGCCCGCGATCAGCGCCGACCCGCCGGGGTGGAACCCGCCGCCGATGAGCGGGTCGAGTGCGGCGATCCCGGTCGAGACGCGCGATGCGTCGAGCCGGTAGGCGGTGCCCTCACCGGCGTCGGCGAGCCGGGGGAACAGGTCGAGCCCGCGGTTGGACAACCGGTAGGCGTGCTGGCCGGACAGGAATCCGCTGCCGCGCAGCTTCAGCACGGTCAGGACGCGCATGCGGCGCTCGGCCATCACGTTGGTGCCGAGCCGGATGATGGCGTCGGCGACCGCGAACTCGGCGCTCTCCCCGATCTCGGCGTCGGTGTACTCCCCCAGCCACAGGCTGGTCAACGGCTGTGCGGCCAGGCGTCCGCTGAGGTCGTTGAGGAACCGGCGGAACTCGCCCTCGTCCGCGGCGTAACTGCGCAGCGCCTTGAAGCTGTCGACGACCAGCATGGCGGGCGCCCGGTCGGCGATCAGGTCGGTGACGGTGGTCAGGAAGCCGGGCAGGCCTTCGCTGCCGAGGACGGCGCCGGCATCGGCGTAGAACACGGCGGTCTCGACCGCGCCGACGTCGAAGAAGTCGAGCTCCTGGCCGTACCGGATGACCTTGTCGAGCGGTTCGGAGACGGTGGTGAGGTAGACGGCCGGAGCCTCCGGCGTCGCGTTCGCGAACACGTACTGCTGGGCGAGCAGGGTCTTGCCGCTGCCCGGAAGCCCGGCGAGGACGGTGACCGAGTTGGCCGGCAGGCCACCGCCGAACACCTCGTCGATCCGGGCGTGGCCGCTGGTGATGCGCGGATTGTGCTCGACGGCGTCGTAGCTGGTCATCGGGTACTCCTCATCGCGTGCTGGATGCGGCGGCCGGGGCGGGCGTGAGGATGTCCCGGACGGTACTGATCAGGCGGGCCGCGTTGAGCGGCTTGGACAGGAATCCGTCGGCGCCGGCGGCGAACGCCTGGTCCACGGCACGCAAGCTGGAGTAGGTCAGCACCGGGACGCCGTCCGCGACCAGGTGCTTGCACAGGTCGGCGGCCGACCGGCCGGGCAGCAGCATCTCGATGACCGCGCACACGACCGGTGCTGCAGCGGCGGCGGCCCGCGCCTCGGCCGGCGTCCGGGCGGTCGTCACCTGGTAGCCGGCCGCGCGCAGGTTGCGCTCCATGACCGTGAGCAGGTAGCCGTCCCAGTCGACGACGAGCACGGTCCCGCGCGGCCGGTACGGCGCGCTGACCGGCGGCACCGGCTCGGCCGGGTCGACGAGGTGCCCGGCGAGGTCCGCATGTGCGGCGGTCTCGTCGCTGCCACCGCGCATCCGTGCCGCGACCAGGCGCAGCGCGTCGAGCTGACCGGCCGAGTAGACCGGCGTACCGGCCTTCGTGCGGATGGGCATCACCAGCCCGTACCGGTCGGACCAGGCGGCCAGGTCTTCGGCGCGGATGCCGGTGAGCCTGCCGACCGCCCGGGTGCTGAAGATCGGCAAGGCACGATCAGGCACCTGGGTACGTGCCGGGCGCGCCACCGACGGCACCTGCCGCTCCGGAGCCGTGCCGGCGTCAGGGTCCCGGACCGGCCGGTGCAGGATCAGCAGGGCGATGTCGTCCTCGGCGTTGCCGGTCGCGAACTCGTGCACGGCGGCGAGAATGCGGTCCGCGATCTCCTCGGCGGAGCTGCCCGCCAGCCCGGCCAGCAGTTCCTGCAGACCGTCCTCGCCGAAGAACTCGCTGTTCCGGCGGGCCTCGATCACGCCGTCGGTGTAGAGCACCAGCGTGTCTCCGGCTCCCATGGTGACCTCGGCCTCGTCGGCCCACAGGTCGGGGAAGGCGCCCACCAGCCGTCCGGCGGGCTGCACGCGTTCCACGGTGCCGTCGTGGCGCAGCAGCATCGGCGGGCAGTGACCGCCGCGGGCGATCACGACCCGGTCCTGCGCCAGATCGAGCCGGGCCATCGCCATCGTCAGGAACCGGCCCTGCTCCGAGGCGTCGAAGACGAGACGGTTCAGCTGCCGCACCGCCTCGGCCGGCGCGAGCTGCGGGCCGATCGCGCGCAGCGTGTGCCGGGCCAGGCCGGTCACGCCCGCCGCCTCCACACCGCGGCCCATCACGTCGCCGATCACCGCCAGCCACTGCCCGCCGGGCGCCGGGAACAGGTCGTAGAAGTCGCCGCCGACCTCCAGCGCGGCGTCCGCCGCCACGTACCGGCCGGCGACCTGGAGACCGTCGACGACCGGCAGCCGCGCCGGGAGCAGGCTCTGCTGCAACTCGCCGGCGACCCGGCCGCGCTCGGCGAACAACCGCGCCCGTTCCCAGGCCAGGGCCGCTCGCCGGGCGAACTCCGTGGCCAGCAGCAGATCGGCCTCGCCGTAGGCGACGTCCGGTTCGGCGACCCAGGTGATCAGGCCGCTGACCACACCCGCGGTCCGGATCGGCACCATGACCCGCCACGGTCCGGCCTGCCCGTCCACCCGCACCAGGCCGGTCGCCAGCGGATCGTCCGGGGTGAGACGGTCACAGACCGGCTCGCCGGTCGTGACGACGTGCGCCGTGGCCGATCCCGGCGCGACCTCGATCGGGCCGCCGCCGAGCGCCGCTTCCAGCCGGGCCTGCTGAATCGGGTCACGGTGGGCGATGCCGACGCTGGTCAGTGTGCCGTCGTACTGCTGCATGATCGCCAGCGCGGCCACACCCGGCACGCAGAAGCGCGCGAGTCTCGCCGGTAACCCGGCCGCATCGGGCAGCGACGACACCAGCCCGGACACGTCGGCCAGGAACTCGGACCGGCGCAGCCGCTCACCGGCCAGGCCGGCGGCCTCCGACAGCTCGCCCACCGCCGCGGCGGTCTCCCGCAGGATCTCCAGCTCTGCCGGTGTCCAGTCGCGTGGACTCGCGCTGCCGGCACCCAGCACGCCCACGACGGCGCCCGCTGCCGAACGCACCCGCACCCCGGCCCAGGCCCGCACCGGCCCGTCCACCGCGTCGGCCTGCACGAGAAGGGCGTCCGTGCCCGCCAGTGAGCTGAACAGGACGTCCGCGGCCGGGCTCACCGGGCCGCCGTCCGCGGCACCCGACCACCGCACCATGCCGTCCACGGCGACGAACGCGAACGGCGCCTCCAGCATCCGGGCTGCCAGGCGGGCCAGGCGGGGCACGGGTCCGGCCGGTGGATCTCCGTCGGCGGCGCCGTCCATCACCACATGACCGCCCCTTCGTCCCGTAACCGGATTCGCCGCCACGCCGCAGCCGGAAGACCTCGCGCCCATCCTGCCCGAAGCCACATGACCGGGCGGCGACCACCCACCACCGGAAACGTAACTCACAGTTACCCTCGGTCCGCGCGCACAAAACCTGCAGCGCGGTGGCGTCGAGGGCCGGCCGGCAGCCACCGCGTGTAACGCCGCCGTCCGGTCGGTGGTCATGGTCAGAGGCGTTTCCTGGCCTCGGTGAACAGCAGCCAGCCGAGGTAGCCGCCGCCGAGGATGACGGTGATGATGCCTACCGGCAGCGGGGTCGGGGCGATGTGCTGGGCGACGTAGTCCGCTGCCAGGCACAGCAGCGCGCCGACGACGGCGGCGGGGGTGAGCGTGATTCCCGCGGTGCGGGCGAGCCGGCGGGCGATCTGCGGTGCGACCAGGGAGACGAACACGATCGGTCCGGTCGCCGCCGTGACCGTCGCCGTCAGTGCCACGCCCACCACGACCAGTCCGAGGCGTGCCGCGGGGACGCGTACCCCATGGGCGGCTGCGGTGTCGTCACCCAGCTCCATCTGGCGCATCGGCCGGCTCAGCATCCCGGCCGGCAGCAGGAGCGCGAGGACGCAGGTGCCGCCGATGACCACCTGATCCCACGACACGCCGTTGAGCGACCCGGCGCCCCATGCCGCCGCGGCCATCGCCTGGTCCAGCTCGGCCTTGAGCATCAGCCAGGTGTTCAGCGACCCCAGCATCGCCGACACGCCGATGCCGACGACGATCAGACGAAAACCCTGCACCCCTTGCCGGTACGCGAGCGCGTACACGCCGACGGCCGTGGCCATCCCACCGAGCAGTGCGCCGCCGGCCACGCTCGCGTAGCTGCCGTTGACGAGCAGGATCACGATCAGTGCGCCGGTGTAGGAGCCCTGGGAGAAGCCGATGATGCCGGGGTCCGCGAGCGGGTTGCGCAGCATCGACTGGAAGATCGCCCCGCTGGTCCCCAGCGCGGCGCCGAACACCAGCGCGGCGGCCACCCGCGGCAGCCGCCACTCGACCACGATGTCGTGCACCAGCCCGGTCTCCCCGCCGGTCAGCGCGGAGATCACCTGCCCGGGGCCGAGCGGGTAGGTGCCGGTCATCAGCGCGAGCACGGCCAGGCAGGCGGCCGCGAGCACGAGCACCGTGCAGACGATGACCGCACGCCACTCGAGCCGTACCGCGATCTGCCCGCGCCGTACCGTCAGCATGCGCCGCCCGAAGTCCACCCGGGTGCTCACAGTCCGCTCGCCTTCTTCCGCCGTACCAGCGCGATGAGGACCGGGGCGCCGACGAAGGCGGTGACGACGCCGACGGGGATCTCGCCGGGCCGCATCACGATTCGCCCGAGGATGTCGGAGGCCAGCACCAGGCTCGGGGCGAGCAGGATGCTGTAGGCGAAGATCCAGCGCTGGTGCGGGCCGGTGATCCAGCGGGCCACGTGCGGGACCATGAGACCGACGAACACGATCGGTCCGCCGATGGCCGTCGCACCGCCGGCGAGCAGGGTGAGCGCGATGATCGCGAGGGCGCGGGTGCGCGCCAGGCGCACGCCCTGGGCCACCGCCAGTTCGTCGCCCAGCGCCATCGCGTTGAGCGGGCCGGCCACCACGAAGGCCAGCACGACCGCGGCCGTGAGGAACGGCAGGACCGGCCACACCACCTCCAGCGGGCGGCCCGCGATCGATCCGGCGTTCCACGACCGCATCGCGTCGAAGGCGTCCGGGTCGGTCAGTTGGAGTGCTTCCCTGGCGCCGCCGAGCACCGCGGCGACGCTGACGCCGGCGAGGACCATGACCACCGGTGAGGAGCCCTGCCGCGTCGACCCGAGTGCGAGCACCATCAGCGTGACGATCAGTGCCCCCGCGTACGCGAACCACAGGTAGCCCCGGATGTCGCGGACGCCGAGCAGCCCCACGGCGACCGTCACCGCGAAGGACGCGCCGGCGTGGACGCCGAGAATGCCCGGGTCGGCCAGGGGGTTGCGGGTGAGCGCCTGGATCAACGCGCCGGACAGGCCGAGCGCGACGCCGACGACCAGGCCCACGATCGTGCGTGGCATCCGGTAGTCGCGGATCGCGAACTGGTCGATGCCGGCCGACGAGTGGAACAGCGCGTCCCACACCACGGACGGCGGGATCCGCGTCGACCCGATCAAGACGCTGAGCAGCAGCAGGACGGCCAGCACGAGCAGCGCGACGATCAGGCCGAGCGGACGACGGCGCGGTCCGGGCACCGTCGCGGTGCCCGGACCCTCCTTCAGGGTCACTTATCGGCCGGCAGGCTCGCCAGTGCGCTGTCGAGCGAGTCCAGGTATCGGACGACGGATCCGTAGGAGTTGTTGCCGGGGCAGAAGACGCCGAGCGCGCGACCGGCGTTCACGGCGGGCAGCGCCTTCCAGGTGTTGGTCTCGACCACCGGCGCGAACGGCGCTGTGGGCCGGCCCTGGGCGTCGACCGGGTAGGTGATCACGTCGTACGTGGACAGGCTGCCGATCTGCTCGAACGGCAGCGCCGTCCAGGCGAGGGGGTCGGCGCCGGCGGCCGCCTTGGGGAAGTCCAGGCCGATGTCGTCCCTGGCGATCTCGGAGCAGCCGATGTCCGCGATGGCGAACGTGCCGGGATCGGACGAGGACCAGCGGGTGACGTCGACGAACGAGGTCTTGCCGGCGATCCCGCCGTACGTCTGCTGGATCTTCGTGACCTTGCCTTCGAACTCCGCCTTCTGCTGGCTGAACCGTTCCGTCAGGTTGCCGGCCTCCGCGAGTCCGCCGGCGAGCGCCTTCCACTCGGTGTCGAGCCCGAAGAACACGGTCGGGGCGATCGCCGCCAGCTGCTTCTCGATCAGCGCGAACTCGGCGTCGGGAATCTGCGTCAGGATGAGGTCCGGCTTCAGGCCGGCGAGCTTCTCCATGTCGACCTCGTCGGCGCTGGCCGCGAGAATCGTGGCCGCCGCATACGTCGCCTGCTGGTCGGCGGGCAGCAGCCCGACGTCGGACTCCGACTCGGCCGTGACGCCGACCGGCTTCCCGCCGATGTCGATGAACGGCAGCGTCGTGTTGCCGATCGTGGCTACCCGCTGCGGCGCGGCGGGGATCTCGATCGTGCCGTTGCCGGCCGTGACGCTGCGGGTGGTGGCGGCGGCCTCGGCGGGTTCGTCGGCGTCGCCGCCGCACGCGGTGAGGACGAGCGCCGTGCTCAGGAGTGCGGCGGTCAGGGCCGCGCGGCGCCGTCTCGGGGGTGTCATCACCATGGGTTCGTTCTCTTTTCTCTTCATCACTGGGGGTGGGGCACCAGTTCGTGGACCGTGGTGCCCCAGCCGACGGTGTGTGCCGTGGTGCGGACCAGCCCGGCACGGGAGATGACGTCGTCGAGCTCGGCGGCGGTACGGACGCCGGAGCCGTGCACGGCGAGGGCGAGCAGGTCGGCCTCGCCGTCGTGCTCGTCGAGGTCGTCGGTGTCGAGGAGGTCTTCGACCAGCAGCACCCGGCCGCCGGGCAGGAGGTTCTCGGCCGCCCGCCGCAGCGCGTGGGCGGCGTCGGCGTCGGGCAGGGTCTTGAAGGCGCGGATGACGACCACGGTGTCGGCCGGCGGGCTGGGCTCGAAGACGGACTGCGCGGCCACGCCGACCCGGGCGCGCTGCTCCGCGTCGGGGATGGTGTCGGGCAGGTCGCGGCGCAGCCAGTCCGCCTGTGCGGGCAGCGCGCAGATCGTCACGCGGAGGTGCTCGTGGGCGGCGACGAACTCGCGGGCCTGGGCGCCCGCGCCGCCGGAGTGCAGCACCAGGTGCCGGACCCCGTCGAGGAGGCCGGACGTGGCGATCGGTGCGGCCAGCGCCGTCTGGAACTTCGCCAGTCGTTCCAGGTAGCGGTCCTCGTAGTCCTGTTCGGCCCGGACCTCGGAATAGGTCTGCCCGGTGACCGAGGCGTACGACGACCGGCCGGTGCGGATCGACTCGGTGAGCCCGTGGATGCCGCGCATCTCGCGTCCCGCCACGCCGGCGGGGTGCAGGAAGTCGGCCATGAACTCGACGGTCAGCACCTCACCCACCGTCGTCAGCGCGTAGTGGCCCGGCGCGGTCTCGGTCAGCAGGTCCAGGGCGTGCAGGTAGCGCAGCAGCTTGCCCAGCGCCCGCTCGTCGGCGTCGGCCTTGACGGCCAGGTCTTTCACCGCGGTCACGCCGCGGGAGATGAGCTCGGGAATGCCCAGCTCGACGGCGGTACGGATCGCCACCGGAGCGATCAGCTCGGTCAGATCGTGGAGCTTCTCGAACGGCGTTCTCGTCCTCGCGGGATCGGGGACCGCCCCGTCGTTCTCCAGCGCGACGACCTCGCCGCGACGCCAGTACCCGATGAACTCGACGTCTCCCTTGGGCACCGCTCGGTCCTCGACCAGATGACGCCGCAGGTCACGCACGGTCGCCTGTTCCCCGGCGAGCCACGCGAACGGTTGCCCGTCCCACCAGGCGCAGTTCCGGACCGCGTCCACCAGACGGGTCTCGCCACCGTCGCGCACCAGCCAGGTCACCTCGACGCCGGGTAGTCCACGCAGGCTCTGCCGGTGGCCTTCCTCGGCGACCTCGATGAACACCTGCGCGCGCGTACCCTCGGGAAGCTCTTCGAGAAGGCGGGCGACGGCGGGGAGCGCCGTGTCGTCGCCGGCGATCAGCAGCCAGTCCGCGTCCTGCGGTAGCGCCCGTGACGAGCTCGGGCCGAAGAAGTGGATACGATCACCGACCCTGGCGCGGTACGCCCAGGTGGTGCCGATCCCGATGCCGTGCTTGACGACGTCGACGTCCAGCTCGCCGGTCTCGGGGTCCCAGCGGCGCACGGTGTAGAACCTCGACAGCGGCCGCGGGTCTTTCGGCAGGTCCAGGCCCTTCTCCTGCTGCACGGGTAGCACCGGCCGGTCCTGGCCGGGGTAGGTGAACACCAGCCGGATGTCGTCGTCGAAGCCCGTCGAGCCGAACGCGGGCTGGGTGAAGCCGTTCGCGGAGGTGAACGCGCGCAGCTGCGCACCGGCCAGCGTGATCCGCCGCATTCCCGGTGTCAGGTCCCGCACGCGTACGACCTCGACCTCTCGCAAGGTCAACGGGTGCACGGTGATCCGGCGTGAGGTCTTCGGCATGCTGGGGTCAGTCCTTCCGACGGGGCCACACGCCACCATCAGCAGGTAATGTTAGGCAATCCTAACCTCACATGGTGTGCGTAGATCGCCATATAGTTAGGACGTGAATCAAGATCCACCGGTGCCCCCGCGGGTGCGGTCGAGCGGCCTGTGGGATCAGCCCGAGCACCTCCTGCTCTGGGTCCGCACCGGCGCGGCCCGCGTCCGGATGGAGGGCCACCCGGATTTCCACCTCACCGCCGGCGAGGGCGTCTGGATCCCGGCGAACGGCGGCAGCCACTGGGCGGTCGACACCGAGCCGGGCACGGTCGCCTTCCCGCTGCTGACCCATCCGGCCATCACGGCCGGGGCCCTGCCGGAGCCGAGACGATTCGTGGTGCCCGACGGCTGGCAGGACTGGCTGATCCAGAGCTTCAACCTCATGGTCACGCCGCTGTCCGGCAACGGATACTCCCAGGACGCGCTCGTCGAACTGCTCCGCGGCCCCGGCAAGCGACCGGTCCGCTTCGCGCGGCCCGATCCGCCGGTCATGCCGAGAGCCGGCGGGGCACGGGACGTGGCCGACGAACTGCTGCGGAATCCCGCGCTCGACCTCACCGTCGCCGCCTGGGCCGCACGGGTGCTGTCCAGCCCGCGCACCCTGCTCCGCGACTTCCGCGGCGACACCGGGCTGACCTTCGCACAGTGGCGGCTGCGCTGCCGGCTGAGCGCGGCCGTCGCGCACATCGCCGCCGGCCACGGCGTCGATCAGGTCGCGGCCCGGGTCGGTTTCGCCACCCACAACGGTTTCACCCGCGCGTTCAAGCAGCAGTTCGGGCTGACGCCGCACGAGTTCAGCCGGAACCTCGCCGCCCGGCCGGTCGCGAGCGGGCTGACCCGGCACGCCGACGACCTGATGCGGATGATGCGCGCGCAGGACACCCCCGCCGCACCCGACATGCTGCCCGGGGCGCGCACGCCGTCGCACACGAACAACGTCCACGTGCTCATCTGGACGTACCGCGGCAGCGGATACCTGGACATCGGCGACCACCGCTACGAACAGGAACGCGGCGTCGCGACCTGGATCCCCGCGGGCGCCGAACACACCACGGGCGTCCGCGAGAACTCGATCTCGCTGCCGCTCGGGAACGCCGGCACCGACGACCTTCAACTGACCGAGCCGCTGCAGGTCCAGTTCCCGCCCGCGTGGGACGACTACCTGATGTTCTGCTCGATCAGCGCCCGCACTCCCCTGCGCCCGGACGACTACGACCCCGGTCACATCGCCGGCCTGTTCGCCGATCAGGTCGCCGCGCAGCGCGCACTGTCACTGCCGATGCCGACCGGCGCGCCGGCGCGGGCGGCCGCCATGGACTACCTGCGCCACCTCGGTACATCCGGCGGGTCAGGGCCCGACGTGCCGGCCGATCTCCATCGGGCCTTCCGCGAACAGACCGGCATGAGCTTCGCCCGGTGGTGCTACGCCGCCCGCATGCGCATCGCCCGGGACATGCTCGCCGGCGGTGCCACACCCAGCGCCGTCTCCCGCCGCGTCGGCTACGCCCACCTGCCGACCTTCAGCGCCGCCTTCACCCGCTTCCACGGCCTGCCACCTCGCGACTACCAGCAGCGCGAGAAAGCCTGACCCACATTTCGTACGCCAGCAGCCCATCGTGGTCGTGGTGCAGGCGATTCTCGATGCCAGTACTGACGGCTCCAGGTTTGAAGGTCTCGGGCGGCGGCCTAGCCGGCGGGCAGCGAGATGGTCAGGTGGGGGTGCGTGTCGGGAGTGGACAGCACGTGGACCTGGCGTGTGGTCGTGGCGGGCACCGTGCAGCGTTTGCCGTCGATGGCGATCACCGTCCGATACCTGCAAGCCGTACCGCCCGGCGCCGCGGTACGGGAGTGGAGCCAGCCCGCGAGGATGCCGCCGAGCAGAGCGTCGTCTGCATCGATCCCGATGGCGAACGATGAATCACGCGATTCATGCCCTCCAAGGGTGGAAACATCGTCACGATCGTGGGGCTGCACATCGGGAACGCCAGATTGAACTTGATTGTCGATATGATTCGGATATTGCAGCCACCAGCCGACAATCCCCCGTAGCGGCAGCGCAAGAGGCCCGATGGGCCGACACTCGAACGTGGGTCACGCCTTCATCGAGCAGCATTTACGACATATGCATCTGGCCGGGCCAGTTCATAGAATTCATACTGATGCTCCGATTCGACATTCATTCACTTCACGATCATCGAACGCTCCAGCGGTGGCCATATCTGGTCAGAGATCCCGGAGGAGCCAGTGATGGCACCCACACCCCGAATACGCCCGGATACACCCCATGACGCCGCCCCACAATGGATCCCGCCCGTCATCGACGGCCGCCGCCCGGTGGAAAACGGCCCGAAAGTACGGGCCGTATGCGGCAGCGATCAGCGGGTCCCTGGCCAATGCCATCCAGATCCTCACAGTCGAAACGCCGACGACCGCCGGACTGGTCATCTCAGGGATCGTCATCGCAACCTGCCTCCCGCTCGCCACGTTCCTCACAGGCCGATCACATGGGCGGAGGAAAGCCGTGGCTCTCACCAAGGAGATCCAGGGACTGCAGGGCGTCCTGGAGGCGACCTTCGGAAGCCATCAGCCGTACAACGACACACGCGGCATCACGTTCGACATCGGCAGACACCCAGACGAGGATCTGGTGGAAGAGTGGCACCTAACCACGCCGGACCAGGGGCCGGTGGTCTATTGGGGCAAATTCGACGCGTTCAGCCGGGGCCGGGAGCACACGCTGGACTGGGACGACATCGATCTGCACATCACCCGCATCCGACGCGCGGGCGACGAGGGCAGCCCGCAGTTCGCAAAGTTCATCCGGCTGCAGAACGACAAGGCACCGAGCGCGCTCATAGCGTTCGCGCCACCGAGGGACAGCGTCGAGTGGGTCGCCGCGTACAAATCACCAGGGTACTGGAACGTACTCCGGGAGGGCGTCCAACCGTTCGTGTGGAACCTGCCGCGCGTCAGCGCGGACGACCCTTCGAACCGGCGCAGCCCGCTCCAGCGCGTGACAATTACCTTCCGGGTGCCCATCGCGATGGGAGAGCTGATCGTCAGCGGACCATCCGAGCACTTCCGGCGTCCGGTTACGGAGAACGGCGGGCCGCACGGACCAGCCCGGAACTACTCCTTCTGCATCGACGACGTCTCCACACTGCTCGGACAGGCGGACTCGTCGACCAGTCCGATTCACTGGCACCTGGAACTCAAGCCCGAGGGCAGGCCAAGACCATGACTCACCGGAAACTGCGCGCATTGACATCCAGACTGGCCGGCGCAGCGTCCGCCGGTGCGTGGCCGGCTGCGACGGCGGCGGCGTTCGTGAACGTCGCGGTCGCGTTCGCCCTCGGCTTCCGGGAGATGGCGATCCTCCTGCTCATCCTTACGATCCTTCTCGTGGCGCCGGCCCACCTCACTCGCCCACGACACACCGGGCTCCGATCAGGTGATGCGACTCCGGCCACCGCCGACAGGCGCACCGAGGGTGACGTGCCCGCGGACATGCGCGACTACACCGAGGATCTGGAGCTGACCGTGGTGATCGGCGCCACCGCGGACGACGACCAGGTGTACGAGCGCCGATCGACGCAGCCGCACAACGAGGTACGCCAACGCCAGCTCACGTTGATCACGCCGTACGCCGAGCCCGGCGCCGGCCGGGTCACCGTCCTGCCCAGGCTACGGGTCGACGACGAGGAGGTATCGGCGGACTGGCGCCCCCTACGCGAGGTAGCAGGCCGGGGTGCCGTCGTCTTCACACCCCCGGCCACCGACGAGACCGTGACCTGGGAGCTGTCCTACGACATGCCTGGCGGAATCTGGAATTCCCTGCGCTCCACAGGAATCGACGTATTCCGATACGATGTGCGGGAGTTCCCGATCGGCCGCTTCACCGTACGATTCATTCTGCACCCGGGAGCCGAATCAGCATTCGTTCAAGAGCGAGCCCGGCGCGGCCATGCCACCAATTTCGCTGCGGACCAGGACGGGCGACTGGTTGCGGTGTGGACCGCCGACACCCCCGCACAGCGTGCCAAATATGAGTGGGATCTTCGTGTTGCCTGGCGCTCCTGACCGAGAAACTCCAGCCGGATTAGCGCGCTTCGCACGGGACCACCCGATCCATGTTTAAGATAAGCCGGTAAGGGTCACCACACAGGGACGGACGACGTCGACGACCATCGGCGTAATTTCCCGAAGATAACGGTAAGGGCCAGTCATGTCTTCGATCATGCAGTACGGCACGGGACGCGGCGCGGAAGGTTCGGCCGGATAGTCCACATCGACCGTACACATAGCTTATCGGCGCCGGAGTCTTCTCCGGCGCCTTCGCATGTCAACGGGTGTCCGGCGGGTCCCTAACGGTGGCCGGCCGTGGCGAAGCGGTCCCGGTACGCCCGCGGTGACACGCCGAGGCGGGCCACGAAGATCCGGCGCAGGGTTTCCGGGCTGCCGATGCCGACCAGCCTGGCCGTGTCGGTGACGGAACTTCCGGCGCACAGCAGGCGCATGGCGGCGTCCACCCGGACGTCCTCGACGTAGCGGCCCGGGGTGCAGTCCAGTTCCTGCCGGAACAGGCGGGTCAGGTGGCGCGGGCTCAGATGTGCGCGGGCGGCCAGCGCGGGCAGTGAATGGTCGCCGGCCGGGTCGGCCGCGATCGCATCGGTCAGCGGGCGCAGCACCTCGTGGACCGGCCGGGGCAGCGACAGCGACGGGGAGAACTGCGACTGGCCGCCGGGCCGCTGCAGGAACACCACCAGCGACCGGGCGACCGCGCGGGCCATTTCCCCGCCGTGGTCGTGCTCGACCAGGGCCAGCGCCAGGTCGATGCCCGCCGAGACCCCGGCCGAGGTGAACACGTCCCCGTCCCGCACGAAGATCGCGTCGGGCTCGACCCGGACCTTCGGGTAGGCGGCCGCGAGCAGCCGTGCGTGCTGCCAGTGGGTGGTGGCCCGCCGCCCGTCGAGCAGGCCGGCAGCGGCCAGGACGAAGGCGCCGGTGCAGATCGAGGCCGTACGGCCGGAGATCCCCGCCAGCACCGCGGCCGCCTCGGTGAGCGCGGGCTCGATCGGCTGCGTGGCCAGGCGATCCCCGCCGATCACGAGCGCGGTGCCGACGTCGGACGCCGACGCGACGTCCCCGGCGACCTCCACCGGCAGTCCCGTGGAGGTGCGGACGGTCCCCCCGTCGGCCGAGCGGACCTCGAGCCGGTAGTGCGCTCCGAACTTGGCGGCCTCGGCGAACACCTCGAACGGCCCGGCCAGATCGAGCAGCTTCATGCCGTCGAAGACGAGCGCGGTGACCCTGCCCCCCATCGGATGATCCTATGCCGCGGCCGCGAGGAAGAGTGTCAGCTCGGCCAGGCGTTGGCGCGGATGATCTCGACGAAGTCCTGGCGGGCGAAGTCCGGGTCGAAGTGGGCGAGAACGTCGTCGTTCATGGTGCCGAAGGTGGTGCCGGGGCGTTCCCGCATGCCGTCGGCGAAAGCGGCCAGAATGCCGTCCTTGAATTGCGTGCGATCGTGTACGGCGACCACCGCCGCCCGGTCGTCGTCGCCGATCTCGTCCAGCCCGAATCCGAGCACGTCGGTCTCGACGCCCGCGGTCACCAGCGCTGCCTCCGGTTCCAGGTGTTCGGCGATGCCGGGCGTGGTGTGCAGGGCGATCCCGAGCCACACGGCGCGGGCTTCGGCGGGCGTACGCCCGTGGCCGAGCAGGAAGTCGCGGGCCAGATCCGCACCGTCGACCTCGAACCGCTGGTCCGTGCGCCGATACCGCGGCGTCAGCCCGAGGTCGTGGAACATGGCGCCGACGTACAGCAGCTCGGGGTCGGCGGTGAGCCCGCGGTGGCGCCCTTTCAGGCTGCCGAAGAGGAACACCCGGCGGGAGTGATGGAAGAGCAGCGGGCTGGCCGCCGCCCGCACGAGTTCGGTGGCCTCGCGGACGAGCGCGGTGTCCGGGATGCTGATCCCGGCAATGGTCTCGGACATGCACCAAGAATCGTCCGCCCGGCCTTTCCCGGCCCCGCTCCGGCGGACCGCGATCCCACAGATCCGGACATCCGCGTCGGCGCGCGTCACCAGCCGCAACGACGGTGTGTGGCCCGGTAATCTCGGTTACCGCCCTCCGAGAGTTTCGTCAGGGGCCCGGAGACGACCGCGTTTCCGCGGGCCGGCTGTCCCGCACTGGGTTTGATGGAGACCCCGGCGTTCGTCGTCCCTTACCCGCAGGGCCGGCGAGACTCCAGGGGCTCGACGGTCGGAGTTTTTCTGCGACCCGCGGGCTCCGGTCACCCGGCGTGCGGCCAGGCGGCCTTCGCGTGGCGCAGGGCAGGTCTGGCAGTGAGGCCGAAGGTGCAGCGGATCCCCGCCGACAGCGCGGTCTTCCTCCAGGACGCGGTCCTCGCGAAGCTGGGCGGCGGCCGGACGGCGGTCCCGATACTGCCTTGATAAGGCCGTGCGATGCGGATACACAGGGCCGCATGTCCACTCTGCTCGTCATCGCCGGGCCACCCGGAGCCGGGAAGTCGACCGTCAGCGCCATCGTGTCCTCGCGTCTCTCACCAAGCGTCCTGATCCGCGGAGACACGTTCTTCCGATTCCTGGACCAGGGCGCGCAGGAACCGTGGCGGCCGGAGGCGAAGGATCAGAACCATACGGTCATCCGCGCCTCGGGCGCGGCGGCCGGACAGTTCGCCCGGGGAGGATACGAGGCCGTCTTCGACGGAGTCATGGGGCCATGGTTCCTGCCGGCCTTCCTCGAAGCCACAGGACTGCACGACCTGCACTACGCCGCCCTGCTGCCCTCGGTGGAGCGCTGCGTGCAAAGGGTCACCACCCGGGAGGGCAACCGTGACGACGAGCCCGGCACGCGCTACATGCACGAACAGTTCGAGCAAGCCCGTATCGACGCCCGGCACCTGATCATCGAGCCGCAGGGGACTCCGGAGGACATGGCTGCAAGGATCTTGTCTCGCTACCGTCAGGGCGACTTTGCCTACGGCGATCGAGACATTACCTAGCATCGGCACACTGATGCGCCCGCACCACACTCGAATCGATCTGGCCACGCCGGTCCAGGCACCGTGATCGTCCGCACCGACGACCACATAGGACGACGGGCCGCAGACCACCGTCTCAGTGCGGTTCGGACCACTCGCGCATGCGGGACAAGCACGATCAAGATCACAACCAGCGTGGGTACGGCGTAGGCCGGCGATTCCCCGGCGGCACAGCCGAGCGAGCCGGACAGCCAGAGCTGGATCTGCCGCGTCGCGCGCGGATTCGCCGCCCAGACGATCACGGACGAGGTGACCGCGTACCCGGGAGGATCTGATCGTCGAGGTGGGCGGTGCCGGCCAGTCGGATGCGCCATTTGACTTCGGGCGTCCGGGAACTGCTAGCCTCCCTGTCGCCGATGCGGTCCGAATCCGGGCCGGTGCGGTGAGGATTTCAGCGGCCTGGCCTTTACCGGGGTCTCCCGGCTTGTCGCTGCTCTCCTCGGTCGTGGCGCCAGGGCAAGGGCGAAGACCACCCCAATCGATGGGGTGGGCTCTGCCTGCCCCACGTCCGACGCTAGGAGACCTGTTCAGTGAGTGCCCTCGGGACTCGGGAATCACAGCATGCGACCCGCTGGCTGGTGTTGGCCGCGGTGGGTGTCGCGCAGCTGATGGTGGTGCTCGATGCCACCATCGTCAACATCGCACTACCGTCGGCCCAGGCCGGCCTGCGGTTCAGCGACGACAATCGGCAGTGGATCGTCACCGCGTACGCGCTGGCGTTCGGCTCGCTGCTCCTGGTCGGCGGCCGGCTCGGCGACCTGTTCGGCCGCCGCCGGATGTTCGTGACCGGCCTGCTCGGTTTCGCCGCCGCCTCCGCGGTCGGCGGCGCCGCCGGCGGCTTCACGCTGCTGGTGGCCGCCCGCGCCGGCCAGGGCCTGTTCGCCGCCCTGCTCGCACCGGCCGCGCTGGCGATCCTGTCCACCACGTTCACCGACCCGGCGGAACGCGGCAAGGCGTTCGGGATCTTCGGCGCCCTCGCCGGGTCGGGCGCCGGCATCGGGCTGCTGCTGGGCGGCGCGCTGACCGAATGGCTGTCGTGGCGCTGGTGCATGTACGTCAACCTGCTGTTCGCGCTGCCGGCCGCCGTGCTGGCGATCGTCGCCGTCCGCGCACGGGCCGGACGCGACACCGGCGGCTCACCTCGGCCCACGCTCGACCTGCCGGGCGTGGTGACCGGCACGCTCGGCCTGTTCGCCGTCGTCTTCGGCTTCTCCTCGGCGGAGACCCGCGGCTGGGACTCGGCGGTGACCGTCGGCGTGCTGGCCGCCGGGCCGATCCTGCTGGCCGTTTTCGTCCTCATCGAGAAGCGGGTGAAGGACCCGCTGCTGCCGCTGCACATCGTCTGGCACGCCACCCGCGGCGGCGCCTACTTCTCCAGCGCCGCGCTGGGCATCGCGATGTTCGGCGTCATGCTGTTCCTCACCTTCTTCTTCCAGCAGAACCTCGACTATTCACCGCTGCGCGCCGGCGTGGCCTTCATGCCGCTCAACATCACGATCCTCGTCGTGTCCGCCGTCGCCGGACGCACGCTCCTGCCGGCGTTCGGCCCCCGCAACCTCATCGTCGGCGGCCTGGCCCTCGGTGCCGCCGGCATGGCGTCGCTCGCGCTGATCGACGCCGAGTCCGGCTATCTCAGCGTGCTGCCGGGCCTGGTCCTGGTCGGTGTCTGTGCCGGACTGCTCTACACGACGACGTTCGCCACCGGCACGCTCGGCGTCTCGTGGGGTGACCTGGGCGTCGCGTCCGCCATGCTCAACACCGCGTCGCAGGTCGGCGGCTCGATCGGCATCGCAGTGCTGTCGACCGTCTTCGCCGACGCCGTAGCCGGCCACCTCGGTGCGCCGGCGGAGGCGGGGATGCACGGCTACCGCGTCGTCTTTGCCTGGGCGGCGGCGCTCACCGCGATCAGCGTCGTCATCGCCTTCGTCGTCATGCGCTCCACCGAGGAACAGACGGCCCGGCAGGCGCCGGTCGGCGCGGGCGTCCACTAGCGATCCGGTTGCCGGGCCGATGAGGGCGGCCCGGCAATCCGCACCGGAGGTGCCTACCGGAGCGGCCCTCGATGGCCATCAACCGCGCTCGAGGCGGTACGCGATGCCGTCGAGCACGAGGTCGAGCTTGTCGCGCCACCACGTGCCCGGCGCGCCCGGCTCGCCCATCGCGTCCCGCAGCACCTCGGCGTAGGGGCCGCTGCCGGCGTGCCGCAGAGCCTGTTCCCGGCCGGTCGGGGCGCCCGGGACACCGGGTACGGGGGCGTCGAGCGCCTCGACCGTCAGATGCGAGTCGATGGTCATGTCGCCGATGGTGTCGATGATCAGCACGGCGAACCGTACGTCGCAGTGCAGTTCGGCCAGCAGGTGCGTGGTGACCTCGGCCGACAGCCTCGCGAGCGAGGGCGGCACGCTGACCATGGTCCGCAGCCGGTGGGCGAGGCCCGGGGTGGCCTCGAACATCGCCCACATCGCCTCGGCGCAGGCGATCAGGTAGTCGCGCCACGGGCCGGTGGGGGCCGGCCACGGTGCGCCGGCCACGGCCGCTTCGGCGGCGGCGTCGAGCATGTCCGCCGTGTTCTTCACGTGCCCGTACAGCGTGGAGGTGTCGACCCGTAGCCGGCGGGCCACGGCCGACGCCGTCGCGGCGTCGAATCCCAGCTCCAGGACCGCGTCCACGATGTCGGCGCGTGAGATCCGGGCCGGCCGTCCGACCGCCATGCGACCTCCAAGTTAGGTAAGGCTTCCCTAATCCGTGATTCGTGGTTACGCTGTCGCCGAGTTTCCCACACCCTTTGAGAAAGGTGGGAACACGGGCACGGAGACAGCGCACGTGCTGCGGCCCGTCCGCGGCGGGCGCTACGCCGCGTTCCGGCACGAACACTCCCGCGCCGCCGGCCGGCCTGCACCTCACTTCTCAGGAGAGCTGAACACCATGGCAGTGAACTGGCAACGCACCGTCCTGCGCGCGATGGGCGCCCGGGACGTGCACGAGCCCACCGGACCGGCCGCGCGCTGGGCGCGGCAGGCCGCCGCCGGTGACACGGTCGACTTCTCGTTCACCCCGGCCCGGCTCGCCCCCGATCCCGGCATCGGCACCTACGTGCTCGCCGGCGACGCCTCGGCGCTGCCCGCGATCAACTCGCTGCTCGGCGCGCTGCCCGACGGGGCGCGCACGCACGTCATCCTGACCGGCGACCACGACGACGCAGCGAGCGTGCTGCGGCCGCGCGCCGGCACGACGGTGACCGTGACCGGCACCGGGGCCGAGCAGGTCGCCTGCCTCGGGGCCCTCGACCTGGACCACGCCGACTGCTACGTCTGGGCCGCCGGCGAACGCCAGGACGTCGCCGCGGTCCGCGACCTGGTCCGCAAGCAGTGGCGCCTGCCGAAGGACCGCCAGCACACCCAGTACTACTGGATCCGCGGCAAGGCGGTGGGCTGATGCCGGTCGACGCCGGCGTTCCCCTGGGCTGGATCCTGCGGTCCTTCCGGTGCCGGATGGTGCCGATCGCAGCGCCGCCGGGGCGTGCCCGGTGGCGCTGCCGAGGTGTCAGCCTGCGGGCGGGTAGGGGTGGTCGTTGAGCAGTCGCGCGAGGTGCGCCACGTTGGCCGCGAGCGTGGCGGTCGCCTTCCCGGTCGTGTCCGGCTTGGGGCCGGCGTCGGTGTAGTCGGTCTTCGCCATCGCCTCGCCGACCCAGTACGTCCCGCCGGCCGCCGGGATGGTGAAGCCGACGTCGTTGAGCGCCTGGAACACCTCCGCGCACACGTGATGGGCACCGTCCTCGTTGCCGACGACCGCGACCGCCGCGACCTTGCCGAACGTCAGCAGCCGCCCCTGATCGTCGGTCTCGGCCAGTTCGGCGTCCAGGCGCTCCAGCACGACCTTGGCGATGCTCGCGGGCTGGCCCATCCAGATCGGGGTCGCGATGACCAGGATCTGCGCCGCGAGGATCTTCTCCCGGATCGCCGGCCACCCGTCACCGTCGCCCTCGTCGAGGCTGACGCCGAACTTCACGTTCCGGTCCGCGACCCTGATCACTTCCGCGGAGACCCCGTACCCGGACAGGGCCGTCACGACCTCCCGGCCGAGCTTCTCGCTGCTGGACTCCGTACCGCCGGATTTCAGCGTGCAGACCAGGACCACCGCCGACAGCGGTGCGGGCGCCGCGGTCATGACGCGGCCGGCATCAGCGCGAGCGGGTCGGTGGGCGCCTGGGCCTTCGCATCGAACGTCTCGTCAGCGGGATCGAGCTCCGACAGCTCCGACAGCAGCCACGCCCCCACGTGGTGCTCCTCGACGGACTCCAGCACGTGGTCTTCCCTCAGCAGAACAATTCCGTCCACGGTTTTCCCCCATCGCTAAGCGGCCCACCGCCAGGTCCCACCCGAGGCGATGCATCGACCTACCGGCCACATTCCCGCGATATATCACCATCAAACCGATCATTTACGGTCGTCGGCGGCGTACACGAAACGGCCGTCGGTCGGGCTCAGCCGTATGGCAGAACAGCGATGCGGCATCTCCCAGCCAGCGCTGATACGCTCCGCAACCGTTTCCGGCCGAAGAGCCGGCCTGCTTGCACGCGGCGGAGCTGATATCTGGTGATCGCGGCGGTG
This sequence comes from Catenuloplanes japonicus, assembly GCF_000717135.1. GTDB lineage: Bacteria > Actinomycetota > Actinomycetes > Mycobacteriales > Micromonosporaceae > Catenuloplanes > Catenuloplanes japonicus. The sequence goes on along the minus strand of NZ_JNXY01000015.1, from coordinate 86,504 downwards.
TTCGCCCGTGTCGCGGTGATGATCCCGGTCATCGCCTCGGCCAGGACGCGTTCGGTCTCGGCGTCGAGGTTGGACACCGGCTCGTCGAGAACGAGGACCGGCACGGTGGTGAGCAGCGCACGGGCCAGTGCGATCCGCTGGCGTTGCGCGCCGGACAGCCGCGCGCCGCGCTCCCCCACCGTGGTGTCGTAGCCGTCGGGCAGCGCGGTGATGAACTCGTGCGCGCCGGCCGCGCGGGCGGCACGGACAAGGTCGTCGGTGGTGGTGTGTGGGTCGGCGAGGCCGCAGGTTGTCGGCGACGCTGCCATGGAACAGATAAGCCTCCTGGGGTACGAACGCGACGAGTTCCCGCAGCCGGTCGAGCGGCAGGTCGTGCAGGCCGGTGCCCCCGATCGTGATCCGGCCGTGCTGCGGGTCCTGGAAGCACAGCAACGGGTGGGCGCTGGTGGACTTCCCCGCGCCGGAGTGCCCGACGAGCGCCAGGCTGGTGGGCCGGGATCAGCGCGACCAGCAGCCAGAACCACGGCCACAGCGCACCGGCCCCGTCGTCGCGACCGTGGGGGCACAGCCCACCCTCGTCGCCGCCGCCGTGCTGACCGCGGCCGCCGGCGCGGCGGCGCTACCGGTACCGGGCGTCAGCACGTTCGGCCGCCCGTCCACACCGGATCCACAGGAGAGCCGACTCACGGGGCGTGCTTCTTAGAGATCATGGGTTGTTGCCATAGATTGGCAATAGCGGCGCGACCGCCTGATCGCGACGAACAGAAACGAAAGGGGTAGACGATGGCCGTCTACACGCTTCCCGACATGCCCTACGACTACGGCGCACTCGAGCCGGCCATGTCCGGGCAGATCCTGGAGCTGCACCACAGCAAGCACCACGCGGCGTATGTCAAGGGCAGCAACGACACGCTCGACCAGCTCGCCGAGGCCCGCGACAAGGGCGACTACTCCACGCTGGTCGGCCTGGAGAAGACGCTGGCGTTCAACCTGTCCGGGCACGTGCTCCACTCCATCTTCTGGAACAACCTGTCCCCGGAGGGCGGGGACCGGCCCGAGGGTGAGCTGGAGGCCGCGATCGTCGAGCACTTCGGCAGCTTCGAGGCGTTCGCCGGGCAGCTGTCCACCGCGACCAAGGGTGTGCAGGGCTCCGGTTGGGGCGTGCTGGCCTGGGAGCCGCTGTCGCAGCGCCTGATCGTGGAGCAGATCTACGACCACCACGGCAACGTCGGCCAGGGCTCCACGCCGATCCTGGTCTTCGACGCCTGGGAGCACGCCTACTACCTGCAGTACAAGAACGTCCGTCCGGACTACGTCGACCGCCTGTGGAACCTGGTCAACTGGACCGACGTCACCAAGCGCTTCGACGCGGCCCGTGCGGCCGGGAACCCGATCATCATCGCGCCGTGACGGACGCGTTCCAGGCGGCGCAACGTGCGGCCGGGGTCATCGCGGCCAAGCACCGCGGTGACTTCGCCGGCGCGGAGGCCCTGCTGGCGTCGTTCCCGGACGAGGCCGGCAAGACCCGCGGGTTCTGTCTGCTCGCGGAGCTGGCCCTGAGCCTGGTCCGGACACACACCGGGCAGAGCATGGACGAGCTGGTCCAGGAACTGACGCTGCTCATGGAGTCGGTCGAGTTGCCGCCCGGCGCGGAAGCGGCCTGACCCATCAGCCCCGTGCGTCCGTCTCACCGGCCGGGCCGGTGAGACGGACGTGCCGGGCGGCCGTGCTGCTCAAGGCCGGCCTCGCGCAGCAGTGCGTCACGTTGCGTGGCGGGCAGCCGGTCCACGTAGAGGGTGCCGTCGAGGTGGTCGGTCTCGTGTTGCAGGCAGCGGGCGAAGTAGCCGGTCCCGGAGATCGTTATCGGGTTTCCGTGCAGGTCGACGCCGCGCACGGTCGCGATCACGGACCGGGAGACGGCCGCGCGCGGGCCCGGGACGGACAGGCAGCCCTCGGTGTCCTCGCTGGTGCCGGCCAGCGCGAAGCCGGTCTCCAGGACCGGGTTGATGACGTGGCCGACCACGTTCACGCCGTCGCCGTCCGGGCAGTCGTAGACGAAGATCCGGGCGTCGACGCCGATCTGGTTCGCGGCCAGGCCGACGCCCTGGGCGGCGTACATCGAGGCGAACATGTCGTCGATCAGATCGGACAGGGCCTGGTCGAAGACGGTGACGTCGGCGCAGCGCCGGTGCAGGACCGGATTGCCGTAGTAGGTGATCTCGCGTGCGGTGCCCTGGGGTGATCGGCATCGACGCCTCCTCTCGCAGTCGTGGGTAGCGGATATTCAGGTGCAGTCGTGGCACCGGCCGAACAGGGCCATCCCTGCCGGCTGCAGGCCGAGGTCGCCGCAGCGACGGGCCTCGGCGAGCACTCCGTCGAGTCGTGCGGCCGGTATCTCGGAGTGGGCGCCGCACCGGTCGCAGACCGCGTGCACGTGCGGGTGGTCGTTCAGGCCGTACATCGCCTCGCCCGGCCACTCCAGCAGATGCGCGATGCCCTGCCCGACCAGGAACGACGTGGTGCGGTAGACGGTCGTCAGGTTCACCTCCGGCCGTACCGATGCGATCCTCCGGTGAATGTCGGCGGCCGACAGGTGGCCCGGTGCCGCGGCGAGCACCTCGATCACCAGGGCGCGGGCCTGCGTCCGGCGGGCTCCGATCTCGGTGAGGCGCTGCCAGGCATGGCCGGCGCGGTCGCTCATCGATTCCCTCCTCCACCCGCCGGTCAGTCGACGGCGGCGGCCAGCGCGGCGATGCGCAGCGAGACCTCGCGTACGACGGTCTGCAGGTCCTGGCCGGTCTCCTCGGCGACTATGGTCAGCGCCAGCTCGGTGAGCAGCAGGAACGCGTGCGCGCAGTCCGCGTCGTCGGTGAACGCGCGCAGCAGCGCGGTCGCGCCGTCGAGGTCACCGCGGCGGCGGGCCGCGATCACCCCGGCGGCGTGCTGCATCCCGGCCAGCAGCACCGCGTCGCGGCTCATGCCGGGCCGCCCCGGCGCCTCGGACACCGGTTCATGCCGCGGTGAGGTCCCGGAGCCGGACCAGCAGCGCGGCCGGGTCGCCGATCGCCTTGCCCTGGGCGAATCCGGCGCTGCCGCCGCCTCGACCGGCCAGCAGCAGCTTGACCAGGTCCGCGGCGGACAGGCCACGCTCCACCCCGGACGGTGTGACCGCGACGGCCACGCCGGTGCCCGCGACCACGCCGACCACGCCCGGCCGGTTGCCGAGCCGGTCGCGGACCTTCTCCGCGAGCCGCTTGCCGTCGCCGGTCGTGGTCACGCCGACGTAGGCGATGCTATTGATGTCGGCGGCGTTCGCCGCGTACCCCTCGGCATCCAGGTCGACGAGCCGGTCGCGCAGGTCCGCGGCCTCCCGCTCGACCTGCTTCATCCGCGCCATCATCGCGGCCACCCGGTCCGGCAGCTCCTCGGGGCGGGCCTTGAGCTGGGCGGCGATCCGGCCGACCAGGTCACGTTCGCGGGCGAGGTAGCGGAACGCCTCGATGCCGGTGACCGCCTCGATGCGGCGCTGGCCGGCGCCGACCGACGACTCGCCGGTGAGCGCGAGCGAGCCGATCTGCGCGGACCGGTCGACGTGCGTGCCGCCGCACAGTTCCCGGGACCAGTCGCCGCCGATCTCCACGACCCGGACCTGCTCGTCGTAGGTCTCGCCGAACAACGCGATCGCACCCTCGGCACGGGCCTGCGCAAGCGGCACGTAGCGGACGCCGACCGGCAGGTCACGGCGGATGGCGAGGTTCGCGACCTCCTCGACCTCGGAGCGCGTCGCGTCGGACAGGCCGCCGCGCCAGGCGAAGTCCAGACGCAGATAGCCGGGCCGGTTGTACGAGCCGGACTGCAACGCGGTCGGGCCGAGCACGTGCCGCAGCGCCGCGTGCACGACGTGGGTGCCGGAGTGCGCCTGCCGCGCGCCGGTCCGCCACTCCGGGTCGACCGCGGCGTGCACCGCGTCGCCGGCCGCGAGCTCGCCGTCGAGGATCCGGACGGTGTGCGCGATCAGGCCCTTGACCGGCCGCTGCACATCGATCACCTCGGCGCGCAGATTCGGGCCGGTGAGCAGGCCGGCGTCGGAGTCCTGCCCGCCGCTCTCCGCGTAGAACGGGGTCCGGTCCAGCGCGACCGTGACGATCTCGCCGGCGCCGGCCCGGTGCGCCGTCGTCCCGCCGGACCAGATCGCCAGCACCCGCGAGTCGGTGTCGAGGGTGTCGTAGGCACGCCACTCGGTCGGCCCGGTCGCGTCCAGGACTTGCCGATACGCCGACAGGTCCGCGTGCCCGGTCTTGCGGGCCTTCGCGTCGGCCTTGGCGCGGGCGCGCTGTTCGGCCATCAGCGCCCGGAACCCGTCCGCGTCCACGTCGAGGCCCTGCTCGGCGGCGATCTCCAGGGTCAGGTCGATCGGGAAGCCGTACGTGTCGTGCAGCTGGAACGCCATCTCCCCGGAGAGGCGCTTGCCGCCCGCGGCCCGGGTATCGGTGATCGCGGTGTCCAGGATGGTGGTCCCGGCGCGCAGCGTGCTCAGGAACGTGTCCTCCTCCGCGTACGCCGCGGCGGAGATCCGGTCGAAGTCCGCGGAGAGCTCCGGGTAGGACGGTGCCATGCAGTCCCGGGCGACCGGCAGCAGGTGCGGCAGCGCCTTGTCCTGCCAGCCGAGCAGTCGCATCGAGCGGATCGCCCGGCGCATGATCCGGCGCAGCACGTACCCCCGGCCTTCGTTCGAGGGTGTCACCCCGTCGCCGATCAGCATCAGCGCGGTCCGCACGTGGTCGGCGATCACCCGCAGCCGCACGTCGTCCGGGTGCGATTCGGACGCGGCCTGACCGGAGTGGGCGCCGTAGACCTTGCCGGTCAGCTCCGCGGCCTTGGCCAGGATCGGCCGGACCTCGTCGATCTCGTAGAGGTTGTCGACGCCCTGCAGGATGGACGCCATCCGCTCCAGGCCCATGCCGGTGTCGATGTTCTTGTGCGGCAGCTCGCCGACGATGTCGAACTCGGTCTTGCTGCGCACGTTCGCGATCTCGTACTGCATGAAGACGAGGTTCCAGAACTCCAGGTAACGGTCCTCGTCGACCTCAGGCCCACCGGAAGCGCCGTAGGCGGGGCCGCGGTCGTAGTACAGCTCCGAACACGGGCCGGCCGGGCCGGGGATGCCCATCGACCAGAAGTTGTCGGCCTTCCCGCGCCGCACGATCCGCTCGGCCGGCACCCCGGTCTCGCGCCACAGCTCGTAGGCCTCGTCGTCGTCCAGGTAGACCGTCGCCCAGATCCGCGACGGGTCCAGGCCGAAGCCACCCTCGGAGACCGGCTTCGTCGACAGCTCCCAGGCCAGCCGGATCGCGCCGGCCTTGAAGTAGTCGCCGAACGAGAAGTTGCCGTTCATCTGGAAGAACGTGCCGTGCCGGGAGGTCTTGCCGACCTCGTCGATGTCCGGCGTGCGGATGCACTTCTGCACGGACGTGGCCGTGGCGTAGGGCGGGGTGCGCTGGCCGAGGAAGAACGGCACGAACTGGACCATGCCCGCGTTGATGAACAACAGGTTCGGGTCCGCGATCGCCGGCAGCGGCGCCGACGGCACCACCGTGTGCCCGTTGCCCTCGAAGTGCGCCAGGAAGCGCCGCTTGATCTCCGCCGTCTGCACCAGAGCACCCCTTATTGCCATAAGTTTGCAACTGCATCATATGGGCAATGACAGTAGATCGTCTGCCCGGGTACGCTCGCCGCGTGCATACCGCAGAGATCAACGCCGCCTCGTGGGTCGAGCGCTGGGACCGGCAGCAGGAGCTGTACGTGCCGGACCGCGACCACGTGTTCGCGCTCATGCTGGACATCGTCGAGCGCGTCGCCGGCGTACCCACGCGGGTTCTTGATCTGGCTTGTGGTCCCGGCGGCCTCGCCTGGAGGGCCCGCACCCGCTGGCCGGATGCGGACGTGTTCGGTGTGGACCTGGATCCAGCGCTGATGGAGCTCGGCCGTCGCACGCTCGGCGACACGATCGAGTGGATCGAGGCGGACCTGCGCGACCCGCGGTGGGCCGACCGGCTCGGTGACGAGCCGCTCGACGCGGTGCTGTCCGCGACCGCGCTGCACTGGCTCGACCCGGACGACACCGCCCGGTTGATGGCCACGCTCGGCAAGCGGATCCGGCCGGGCGGCGTGTTCGCCAACTACGACACGATCCCGCCGGACGCGAACACGCCACGGCTGCAGGAGCTGGCGGTGGAGTTCCGGGAGCCGACGCTGGATCCGCCGGCCGCCGACGGCGTGGAGGACTGGGCCGCATGGTGGGCGGCGCTGGCGCAGGAGCCGGCGATGACCGCGCTGCTGGCCGAGCGGGAGCGCCGGTTCGCCGACCGCAGCCGCCGGGCCGCGACCACCGTCGCCGAGTTCACGACCGCGCTCCGCGAAGCAGGGTTCACCGAGGTCGGCACGCTTCGGCAGGTCGCGGACCGGACCCTGCTGGTCGCGATCCGCTGACGCGGCGGCGACCGGGGCCGAGACACGTGCCGCCCCGGCAGCACGGTCCTACGGACGCCGTTCCTGAGCGTGCGTGTCGGGTGCCGGCGGTCTGCGGCGTGATCCGGTCGCGCGCTAACCGGCCGGTGCCGCCGCGCGCAGCAGCAGCGCGGTCGTCTCGCTGCCCGGCGCGGCCACCAGCCGGGACGGCGGGCCGGAGTCGACGATGCGGCCGTCGTCGATCACCCGGAGGTGGTCGGCGTCGGCGCAGGCGGTCGCGAGATCGTGGGTGATCAGCAGCATCGCGACGCCGCGGTCCCGCCGGGCCTCGGCGAGTACGTCCCGCACGGCGCGCGCGGCGGTCTCGTCGAGCGCGGTGGTGACCTCGTCGCAGATCAGCACGTCCGGCTCGGCGAGCAGCGCCCGGGCCACGGCCGCGCGCTGCAGTTCGCCGCCGGACAGCCCGGCCGGGTCACGGCGCGCGGTCCCCTCGCCGACGCCGAGGCGATCCAGCAGGACGAGCGCCTCGTGCTCGGCCGCGGTCGCGGTCAGTCCGCGCAGCCGGACCGCGGTGCGGGCCACCTCGGCCAGGACCGGGCGGTGCGGTTCGAACGAGCCGCGGACCTCCTGCCAGACATACTGCACGCGGCGGCGCAGCTCCCGGTCGCGGCGGCGCAGCGGCGGCAGCGGGCGGCCGTCGAGCAGGACCCGCCCGGTCATCCGGTCGTGCAGGCCGGCGACGCACCGGGCGAGCGTGGTCTTGCCGCTGCCGGACGCGCCGACCAGGCCCTCGCACCGGCCGGGCGCCAGCGTGAGCGAGACGCCGTGCAGCACGCGCGCCCGCCGGTGCCACGCCTCAAGATCAAAAACTTCCAGCGAGGGTACGGCGTCCGCGCCGCCCGGCGCCGCGAACGCCCACGGCTTCGCGGCCGGCAGCGTCTCCCCCACCGTCCCGGCCGCCTCCACCCGGCCGGCCCGCAGCGACACCACCTGATCGGCGAGCGCGCGGACCACCGGCAGGTCGTGGCTGAGCAGCAGGATCGCCATCCCGGCGCGGGCGAGTTCGGTCAGTTCGGTCAGCACGTAGGCCTTGGTGACCGCGTCCAGGCCGGTGGTCGGCTCGTCCAGCACCAGCACGCGCGGCCCGCAGGCGAGGGCCTCGGCCAGCACGACGCGCTGCCGCTGCCCGCCGGAGAACTGGTGCGGGAACCGACGTCGCAGCGCGCGTCCGTCGTCCAGCCGGGCCTGCCGCAGCGCGTCCGTCACCGCGGTGTCGTCGCCGCCGCGGTGGGCGCGGGCGATCTCGCGGAGCACGCCGCCGACCCGCCGGGCCGGGTTCAGCGCGGCGCCGGGATGCTGGGTCAGGTGCGCGACGATCCGGCCGCGGACCGCCGCCGCGCCGGCGAGCACGCCGTCCGCGCCGATGATCTCTCGGCCGTCGACGGTGACGCGCCCGCTGAGGCGTACCCCGGGATGGTGTTCGCCGTGCAGGGCGAGCGCGGTCGTGGTCTTGCCGCTGCCGGACGGGCCGACCAGCGCCGTGATCCGGCCCGCGACCAGGTCGAACGACACATCGTCGACCAGCGTCCGGTCCCCGGCGCGGGCGGTCAGCCCGCGCACCGTGACGAGCGCGGTCATCGGGCGGCCGTCGAGTCGGTCATGGTGTCCCAGAGGAGGTTGAGGCCGACGGTGAACAGCACGATCATCGCGGCCGGGGCCAGCACGGACCAGGGTTGCAGCAGCAGTGCGCCGCGGTTGTGGGCGATCGCGACCGCCCAGTCCGCCGAGGTCGGGTCCAGGCCGAGGCCGAGGAAGTTGACCGAGGCGATCAGGTAGACCGCGGCGGTGACCCGGGTGCCGACGTCCGCGGCGACCGGGCGGAGCACGGCCCGGCGCACGTAGCCGAGCTGGATGCGCCACCACGGCTCGCCCTGCAACGCCAGCGCCTCCGCGACCGGGCCGCTCGCGGCGTCGAGGGCGGCGGCGCGGACCAGCCGGGCGGTGGCGGGCGCGTGCAGCACGGCGACGATCAGGCCGATCGCCCACGCCTCGGCCCGCCACCAGACCGCGACCACGCTGATCAGCAGCAGTGACGGGACGGCCAGCAGGATGTCCAGCGGCCGCAGCAGGGCCTCGTCCACGGCCCGGCGGCGGGCCGAGGCGGCGATCAGCCCGGCGGCGCCGCCGAGCAGGTACGCGACCGCGACCGCGCCGATCGCGACGACGAGCGTGGACCCGCCGCCGCGCAGCAGCACGCCGAGCACGTCCCGGCCGAGGCCGTCGGTGCCGAGCGGGTACGAGCCGCCGGCGGGCGCGTACGGCGGGCCGTCGGCGGCGGTGACCGCGCCGGCCAGCAGCGGGCCGAGCACCGCGGCCAGCAGCGGCACGGCCAGCATGATCGCCGGGGCCACGGCTCGTGCCCTCATCGCCGTGTCTCCGTCCGGGGCACCAGCCGGTGGGCGGCCAGGTCGGCGGCCAGGTTGATCAGCAGGGCGGCGGCGCCGAGCAGCAGCACCAGCGACTGCACCACCGGCACATCCCGGGCCTGGACCGCGTCGACGACCTCGGTGGCCACGCCCGGGATCGCGAACACCGCCTCGACCACGAGCACGCCGCCGAGCAGCCCGTCGCCGACCCGGGCCAGCTCCTGCACGGCCGGGACGACCGCGTTCGGCAGCACGTGCCGCAGCAGGATCACGTGCCGGGGCAGGCCGAGGCGGCGGGCGTGCGCGACGTACTCCGAGTGGAGCGCGCCGATCACGCCGGCCCGGACCTGGCGGCCGAGCAGGCAGGTGGTGCGGGCCAGCAGCACCAGCACCGGCAGCACCAGCAGCGCGGGCGCGGTCAGCAGCGTGGTGGCGTCCGCGCCGATCGCGGTGGCCGGCAGCCAGCGCAGCTGCAGCGCGAACACCGTGATCAGCGCGATCGCCAGCACGAAGTCCGGAATGGACTGCAGCGACAGGGTGAGCGTGGACAGTGCCCGGTCCAGGCGGCTGCCCTCGCGCAGGCCGGCGACGGTGCCGATCACGCCGGCCAGCGGCACCACGATCAGCAGCGTGACCACGGTCAGCACCAGCGTGACCGGAAGCGCCCGGGTCAGCGTCTCGGCCACCGGCGCGCCACTGACCAGCGACGCGCCGAGGTCACCGGTGAACAGGCCACCGGCCCAGGACAGGAACCGCTCGTACGCGGGCGCGTCCAGGCCGAGCCGCGTACGCAGCGCGCCGATGTCGTCCAGCGTGGCCTGCTCGCCGAACCGGACGTAGGCGGCGTCGCCGGGCAGCGCCTCGCTCAGCGCGAACACCAGCACCAGCAGCACGCCGAGCTGGAGCACGCCGATGCCGGCACGCTGAGCGGCGTACCTCACGTCAGGCCAGCCAGACCTGGTCGAACCGGGCCCAGTCCACCGTGTTCGGCCGGGCCGCCTCGACGCCGTGCAGCCGCTGCGCGGTCGCGATCAGCCAGTCGCTGTGCCCCCAGACCAGCAGGCCGCCGCGGTCGTGCAGGATGGCCTGCACGTCGTGGTAGAGGCCGGTACGGGCGGTGTCGTCCGTGGTGCTCTGTGCGGTGGTGCAGGCGGCGTCGAACGCGGGATCGTTCCAGGCGGTGATGTTCTGCTTCGCGGAGGAGACCATGCGCAGCGCCAGGTCCTGGGTGACCGGCATGCTGCCGGCCCGGTAACTCCACAGGCCGGGCCCGCCGTTGAGGATGTCGGCGAAGTACGTCTCCTTGGCCCGGGGCCGCACCTCGAGGGTGAGGCCGGCCTCCTTCGCCTGCTCGGCCAGCAGCGTCGCGGCGGTGACCATGCCGGCCGCAGCCTCGGAGGTGTGCAGCGGGATCGTGGCGCCGGTGAGGCCCGCACGCGCCAGCAGTGACTTCGCCTGATCGACGTCGCGGGTACGCTGTGGCAGGTCGTCGGCGAAGTAGCGGAAGCCCTTGCCGAACAGATCGTTGCCGAGCACCGCGCGGCCGGAGAACGCGACGTCGATCAGCCGCTGCCGGTCGGCGAGCAGGCGCAGGGCGAGCCGGGCGTCCGGGTTGTCGAACGGCGCCGCGTTCGTGCGCATCGCGAAGCTCTGCGCGACCGCGCCCTCGGCCGCGACGATGCGTACCGCCGGGTTGTTCTCGTTCGTGCGCGCGTAGACCGCGCTCATGTCGTGCGCGTACTCGGCCTCACCGGCCGCCAGCGCGTTGCCGCGTGCGGTCTCGTCCCCGGCGGAGATCAGATGCAGCTCGTCGAGGTGGGCGGGCCCGCCCCAGAAACCGTCGAATCGGCGGGCGACCATCGACCGGCCGCGCTCGAACGAGACCAGGCTGAACGGCCCGGTGCCGACGGCCTTCGCCGGGTCGCCGTAGCCGGCCGGCACGATCGCGTTGCCGGTGCCGGCCAGCAGCACCGGCAGCTCGGCCGTCGGGACCTTGACAGCCAGTTCCACCACGTTCGCCCCGGCCGCGCGGCTGTTCGCCAGGTCCAGGTTGGCCAGCAGTGACTTCGCCGGCCTGGTGGTGTCGGCCGGGTCCATGATCCGGGCGAGGCTGAACAGCACGTCGTCGGGCGTGAGTTTGCGGCCGTCGTGGAAGCTCGCGTCGCGCAGCGTGAACCGCCAGACCGTGGCGTCCGCGTTCGGCTCCCACGACTCGGCCAGGCGTGGCACCGGCTGCATGTCGTGGCCGAGCTCGGTCAGCTTGTCGAAGATCGCCTTGTGCCGGGCCTGGTCGAGGAAGAGCGGGGGGACGTGCGGGTCGAGCGTCTCCTTCTCACCGCCACCGGGGAACAGCGCCCGCAGCCGGCCGCCGCGGACCGGGCTCGCCGACGCCTCCGGCTGCTCACCGGCCCCGCAGCCGACCAGCGCGGTGACGCCCGTGGCGGCGGACAGGGTAAGGAAGCCGCGACGGCTCCACGCGTTGCTCACCAGGGGCTCCCGCCGGTCACCGGCGGGCAGATCCCCACCGCGTCGCGCCTATTGTCGGTGATCTGCTGTTGCCAGTTCCTTGCAGTGAGAATCATGACAGGTCGATGCGTACCCCCCGATCGTTGATCTATGGTCCGCCGGTGCGAGGACATGTCGGCGAGGCCGGGCGGACGATGCGGGCGCTGACCCCGGCCGGGCGCATGCTGATCATCAATCAGTTCGGCATCTGCCTCGGCTTCTACATGGTGCTGCCGTTCCTGGCCGGCTATCTGCGCGACGACCTCGGGCTCGCCACCGCGCTGGTCGGCACGATCATCGGCGTCCGCACGCTCAGCCAGCAGGGCCTCTACCTGGTCGGCGGCACCGTCGCCGACCACATCGGCCCCCGCGTGATCATCATCGCCGGATGCGGGCTCCGCGTCGTCGCGTTCGGGCTGTTCGCGGTGACGACGTCGCTGCCCGGCATCGTCACCGCGACCGTGCTGATCGGGGTCGCGGGCGCGCTGTTCAGCCCGGCCGTGGCGACCTACCTCACGCACGAGGCCGCCGAACGCCGGGCCGAGGCGTTCGCGCTGTCCAACGTCGTTGGCAACGCCGGCACGCTGCTCGGGCCGGTCGTCGGCGCGCTGCTGCTCGGCGTCGACTTCCGGCTGGTCAGCGCGGTCGCCGCGGTCATCTTCGCGATCATGACGGTCATCCAGCTGACGATGCTGCCGCCCCGGGCGCCGCAGGCGGGCAAGACCGGTGTGCTGCGCAGCTGGGGTGAGGTCGTGACAAACCGTCGCTTCGGAGCGTTCACGCTCGCCGGGTCGGCGTACTTCGCGCTCTACAACCAGCTCTACCTGGCGCTGCCGCTGGAGGCCGAGCGGGTCACCGGGCATCCGGCCGCGGTCAGCGCCGTCTTCGTCGTCTCCACCGTCGCCGGGATCGTGCTCGGCGTGCCGCTGGTCGCGGCGTGCCGCAGACGGTGGAGCGCGGGCCGGTCGGCCGCGACCGGGCTGCTGCTGATGGGCGGCGGCTTCCTGCCGGTGGCGCTCACCGCGCCGTGGCCGGCCGGCGGGTCCACGGTCGTGGCCGGGCTGCCGGTGCTGGTGAGCACGCTGGTGTTCAGCGTGGGCGTCGCGATCACCCACCCGTTCCTGATCGCGCTGATCCCGGTCGTCGGCAGCGAACGGCTGGTCGGCACGTACTACGGCTACTTCTACCTGATCTCGGCGCTGGCCGCGTTCGGGATCAGCGCGGGCGTGGGCGCGCTGCTCGATCTCGGCCACGCGGGGCTGAGGTGGGCGCCGTTCACGCTGTTGCTCCTCGCCGGGCTCGCCGGTGGCGGGACGATCGCGCTCATGCAGCACCGAGGCCGGCTCGACGCCCGCCCCTCTCCCGATCGCGCGCCCGCGTCGGCGTGACTCCCCCGGAACGTTCCGCCGTCCGGGCACGACCACGGAGCTGAGGTCCGTGCGTGCCGTGCCGCACATCCGTCCCCGCGCGGCCGAGTAACGGTGCGGGTCGTTCACGGCACGCACGGGACGTAGGTCACGCCGAGCCCGGCAGTCCGGTGTCTCCCGCCCGGCGGCGTGCTACGTTCTGCCCCGAGTCGACCGCATCCCGTGGGATGCCAGGGAACTCCGGTGTGATTCCGGGACTGGCGCGCAGCGGTAAGGGCGACGGCGGCACGAATCGCCACTGGGGAGTGTCTCCCTGGGAAGGCCGTGCCGCCGGCTGACCCCGAGTCCGAAGACCTGTCGGCTCACGTGCTCGTCCGGGCCCTCGCGATCGGGGTCTGCCGAACCGAGGGGTCCCGCTCGCCGTGGACGTGTTGCCAGCCGATGTGCGCGCTCACCTGCACGCGACGACGCCGTTCTACGCACCGCCCGGGGACGAGGCCTTCATCCCGGCCGTGACGCTGACGGATCCGCGCTGGTGGCAGCGCGCGGTCCCGGCCTACAGCGCCTGGCTCGGCACACCGCACGCCGCACCCGGCGCCGCCTGCGCTCTGCAGCACTACACCGGGCGGGTGCTGCCGGTCGTCCTCATCGTGTGGGCGATGACCGGCCGACTCATGTCGCTGCGGCACGGGCTCTGGCAGGTGCGCGTCGACCGGCACGGGGCCACCGTCGGTGTCCGGCACGCCGACCACATCCTCGGGCACGACGCCGGCGCACGCCGGGTCGGGCAGGCGGTGGTGACGCACGTCGCGCCGCTGGCCGAGGCTGTGCTGCCGAACACGAACCTCACCGCGACCGCAGCGCTGGGCGGGCCGGCGGCCTCGATGGCCGGCGCGGTGGCCCGGATCCACGCCGGCGCCGGTGCGAAAGACCGCGCCGCGGTGGCCGCCGCCGGTGCCGAGGTGATCGCGGCCGTGGAACGGCTGGCTGGCCGGAACCTGGTCACGCTTGCGGCCGACGACGTGGAACCCGGCCTGCTCCTGCAGCATCGCCGGACCTGCTGCCTCATCCGGCTGGGTCCCGGGCACGCGCCCTGCGACTCCTGCCCGCACCTGCATCGCGACGAACGAATACACAGGCAGCGTGCACGTCATCGCCGCACCGCACCCGTCGCCGTAGCCTGGAGCGTCACCTCATGACACGACGACTGGCCTTCTGGCCGCTGATGCTGGTGCTGGTCGTGCTGACGGTCCTCAGCGTGGTCGCGTCGCTGGCCTTCGGGTCGGAGAGCATCCCGCTGGCCGACGTCGTCGCCGCCGTCACCGACCGGCTCGAAGGGGCGCCCGCCGGACGCTGGGACGTCATCGTCTGGGAACTCCGCCTGCCCCGCGCACTGATGGCGGTGGTCGTCGGTGCCGGGCTGGCGGTCGCCGGGGCCGGGATGCAGACGCTGGTCCGCAATCCGCTCGCCGACCCGTACCTGCTCGGGATCAGCTCCGGCGCGTCGGTCGGCGCCACGGCCGCGATCACCACCGGCGCGCTGGCCGGCTTCGGCGTCTACGCGGTCTCCGGCGGGGCGCTGCTCGGCGCGGTCGGGTCCGCGCTGCTGATCTTCATGATCGCGACCGCGCAGGGCGGCCTGACCCCGCTACGGCTGGTGCTGTCCGGCGTGGTGCTCTCGTCCGGGCTGTCCGCGATCGCGTCGCTGCTGGTGTTCCTCAGCGACGACACCCGCGCGGCGAACTCGGTCATGTTCTGGATGCTCGGCAGCGTCGGCGGCGCCACCTGGGAGAAGCTCTGGATCCCGGCCGCGCTCGTCGTCGTGCTCGCGGCCGGGATGCTGGCCGTGCACCGCTGGCTGGACGCGCTGGCCGCCGGCCCGGAGACCGCCGCCGCGCTCGGCGTCAACGTGGCCGGCATCCGCACCGGCCTGTTCATCGGCCTGTCCGTGCTCGTCGGCGTGCTGGTCGCGGTCAGCGGCGGCGTCGGGTTCGTCGGGCTGATCATCCCGCACGCGGCGCGGCTCGTCGTCGGCGCCCGGCACCGGGTCGTCCTCCCGGTCGCCGCGGCCGCCGGTGGGCTGTTCCTGATCTGGGTCGACGTGCTCGCCCGGATGGCGGTCCGGCCACAGGAGATCCCGCTCGGCGTCGTCACCGGTGTCCTCGGCGCCCCGCTGTTCCTGCTGCTCATGGGCAGGGTCCAGTACCGTTTCGGAGGAGACCGGTGACCGCTCTGCGCCTGGACGGCGTCGCCGCGAAGCTGGGCGGCCGCACCGTCCTGGCCGGTGTCGACCTCGACGTCCCCGACGGCACCCGGCTGGGCATCGTCGGCGTCAACGGCGCCGGCAAGTCCACGCTGCTGCGGGTCCTCGCCGGCGTGCTGCACCCCAGCACCGGCACCGCGCTGATCACCGACGGGCACGACGGGCTCGCCGACCTGCGCCGGGTCCCCGCCCGCGAACGCGCCCGCCGGGTGGCGTACGTCCCGCAGGAGGACCTCACGGCCGCCGAGCTGCGGGTCGGCGAGATGGTCGCGCTCGGCCGGGTGCCGCAGACCCGCCCCTGGTCCCGGGGCGGCAGCACCGAACTCGGCCTGGTCCGCGACGCGCTCGACGCGGTCGGGCTGGCCGACCGGATCGACACCGCCTGCGACCAGCTGTCCGGCGGCGAGAAACGCCGGGCCGTCCTGGCCCGCGGCCTGGCGCAGGCGTGCCCGGTGATGCTGCTCGACGAGCCGACCAACCACCTCGACGTGGCCTGGCAGCTCAACCTGCTCGACGTCTTCGCCGCCCGCGCCCGGACGCTGGTCGCGACCGTGCACGACCTCGACCTGGCGCTGCGCTTCTTCGACCGGCTCGCCGTCGTCGGCTGGCCGCCCGGCGCCGACCCGGCGACGGCGCCGGCCGGGATCGTCGCGTTCGGACCGCCCGCCGAGGTGCTCAGCACCGCGCACGTGGCGGCGCACTTCGGCGTCGGCTCGGTCCAGGTGCCGCATCCGCAACGAGATCAGCTTCACCTGCTCATCCATCACCGAGAGGACGCGTCACCGAGATGACCGGACATACCCGTACCGTGGTCGGCTCTGCTCTTGTCCTGTGTCTGTCCGCCCTGTCCGCGTGCGGCGGCACCGGCGGCGACGGCGCCACGTCCGCCGGCGCGATCACCGTGCAGAACTGCGGGCAGGCCGTCAGCGTCGACAAGCCGATAACCCGGCTCTACGCCTACGACGGCGGCATCATCTCGATCGCGCTCGCGGCCGGCGCGCGCGATCAGCTCGTCGCGGTCACCGGGATGAGCCGTGATCAGGCGGTGCTGCGGCTCGCCTACCCGGACGCGCGGGTCGACGCACTGACCGTGGTCGGCGACGAGTACCCGACGCTGGAGAACGTGCTGGCGGTGAACCCGGAGATGATGTTCGCCGGGTACGGCTACGGGTTCAGCGAGTCCCGCAACCTCATGCCCGAGGACCTGACCACGCACGGCATCAAGACGTACCTGCTCAGCGAGACCTGCAAGCAGGACGACGGCGCGCGCGGCACGATGGACGCCTGGACCGCGCTCACCACCGACCTGCACAACATCGGCGACCTGACCGGCCACCGGCCGACCGCGGACGCCGTCGTCGCCGACATCGAGACCCGGCGGGCGGCGCTGGCCGCGGCCCCGAAGGGCGCGGAGACACCGACCGCGTTCCTGTTCGACTCCGGCACCGACGCGATCTTCACCTCCGGCTCGTTCGGCGGTCCGCAGGCGATCTTCGACGCGGCCGGTGTCACGAACGCCACCGCCGACGTCGAGGACACCTGGACCGAGGTCGGCTGGGAGCGCCTGGCCGCGTCCGACCCGGACGTCATCTTCTTCGTCGACTACCCCGGTCAGAGCTTCCAGCAGAAGGTGGACACGCTGAAGGCCAATCCGGCGTCGCGGAACCTGGCCGCGGTCAAGGAGGAGCGGTTCGTCAACCTGCCCTACGCCATGTGGGTCTCCGGCCCGCTCAACATCGACTCCGCGGAGTGGGTACGCAAGGCGATCGAGCACTACGGCCTCGCGCCGGCGACCCAGATCACGCCGGAACTCGACGTCACCAAGCTGAGCGACCTGCCCGGCAACGCCTGGCTGCGCTGACGACGTGGCGCGTGCCGGTGGGACCGCGGGTCAGCTGACCGTCTGCGGGCTGAGCCAGCGTCCGCGCGCGTCCCGCACGGCGAAGCCGGTCACGGCCTCGCCGTCGCGGACCACGCGGACGTCCGGGCAGCCCTGCGTCGCGGGCTGCCATCCCCGGCGCGGATCGCGGACCGCCGAGTAACGGCAGTGCTCCTCGCCGACGTAACCCCAGGCGAGCAGCAGTCTCCGGCCGTTGTAGGAGTAGCGGCCGACGCTGGCGATCCGGTCGCCGACCGGCCTGCGGTAGAACTCCGCGTGCAGGCCGGGCACGGGCACACCCTCGAAGTCCGCCTCGGGCAGGGTGCGGTGCAGGCGGTAGGTGCGAAGGTCCGGCAGGTTCACGATGTGCTCCGGAAGACGGTCCGTCAGGGTCGTCCTGGATTACGGAACGCGACCCACGCGCGGTTCACACAGTTCTGCGACGACGGACGCTGCCGTACGCCCCCGGGTCCCCGGCAGTGCGCCACGCCACGTGACCGTCCGGCCGGACCAGCACGCCACCGGTCCCCACCACGATGGCTTGTCTCCTGTCGATGATCACTCCCACCGGCCGCCCGCCAGCGCCTCCGAACACCTCCAGGACCTTCTCGCCAGCTCCGCCGCATTGACCGTCCCGGCTGCACGAGCCGGCGAGTTCACCAACCCTCCACCTGAGCGAAGACGCCAAGGCCCGAATCAGCCAACGCCAACTCCTCCCCGCGTTGCTCTCAGCGCCGGCGGCGGCTCACGAGTACGACGAGAGTGACCACGCTCGTCAGCACGGTTCGCGCCGGGCCTTCGGCTTCCTGCCTAGGTACGGCACCGCTTCTGCGGGATGGCGTGCGGAGGCCGGGATCGTCACCTCACACCGCTCGGACACCGTGGGTTCCGGCCGGCTCTGATCGGACGAAGACGACCAGGTCGCCGTACGCGGCGCGATCGCCGGGCAGCGGCGGCACCTGCCGCCAGCCGACACGGCGGTAGAACTCCATGGTGTCCGGTGCGTCCCGGGAGGTCACCAGCCAGGCGCGTTCCGCACGGGCGGTAGCCGCCTCGATCAGGCGTCGGCCGAGCCCTTGCCTTCGGGCTGACGCGCGGACGGCGAGTTCGTCGACTTCGCACGCGCCGCCCAGCAGCTCATGTACCTGGTCCGGGCCGAGGTATGCCTCGATCCGCTGGTAGGCGCGGATGGGTGGGAGCGGCAGAGTGGTGGTCCACGAGGTGGCGAAGCCGTCTTCGCCGGCGATGACGGCGCGGAAGCCCGGTCGGTCCGCATCGGTGTGCAGGCGGCGCCGGAAGTCCTCGACGTCATCGCCGGTCTCGTTCCACGGTGGTGCGGTGAACACCGCCGCGTAGAGGGCGACCAGCTCGTCGATGTGACCGAGGGTCGCCGGCCCGTGCACGATCCGCAAGAATTCCATCCTCACTTATTGCCACCTTTTGGTAACTGCGTCAAGATGGCGATCAAGAAGCGTCGATCGGAAGTGAGCCCGCATGCGCCCGCTCGCCCACCGCCTCACCGCCCTCCTGACGACCAGTGCCCTGGTCCTGGCCGCCTGCTCCCACCCGGATGCCGCCGGGAGCAGCGCACACGCCCGCACGTTCGTCGTGGCGACGGCGGGGGAGCCGGACACGCTCAATCCCATCCTCGGGTTCGGCACCGACGGCGCCTCCCTCATCTTCGACGGCCTGGTCGCCCGCGATGCCACGAACACGCTGGTGCCGGCACTCGCTGCGCAGTTGCCCACGGTGTCCCCGGACGGGAAGACGATCACCGTGCCCCTCCGGCCCGGAGTCGCGTTCCATGACGGTTCGCCGCTGACCTCCGCCGATGTCGTGTTCACCTACAGGTCGGTCCTGGATCCGTCGGTCGACTCCACGCTGCGCTCCGACCTGGACATGATCGACCGGGTCGAGGCCCCGGACGCCACCACCGTCACGTTCACGCTGAAGTACGCCTACGCGCCGTTCCTGCAACGGCTGGTGCTCGGCATCGTGCCCGCGGCGGCGCTGCAGGGGCAGGACGTCAACACGGCCGCGTTCAACCGGCAGCCGATCGGCACCGGGCCGTACCGTCTGACGTCCTGGACGCCCGGCGACCGGCTCGTGCTCGCCGCGAACACCGCCTACTACGGTGGCGCTCCGGCCAACGACACGGTGGTGGTCGCGTTCGTCGGGGACGACAACGTGCGTGCGCAGCGGGCAAGGGCCGGGGAGTTCGACGCGGTCGAGCTGGCGCCGAAGCTCGCTTCCGGATTCGGTGATGTCGCCGGATACGCGGTGCACCGGGTGCCGACCGCCGACTACCGGGGTGTGATGCTGCCGATGGGCGCGCCGGTCACCGGTGATCTCGCCGTCCGCCGCGCGCTCAACACCGCCGTCGACCGGGCCGCGATGGTCACAGGCGTGCTGGGCGGGGCCGGTGAGCCCGCGTTCGGCCCGGTGCCGCCCGGCTCCGCCTATGCCGAACCGTCCGTTGTGGGCACGGCCGGCGGCGACGTCGCGGCCGCGGCCCGGGAGCTCGACGCCGCCGGGTGGACCGCCGGTGCGGACGGTGTCCGGGCGAAAGGCGGGCAGCGTGCCGCGTTTATCCTCATGTATCCGGCTGCGGACAGCCTCCGCAAGGAGCTCGCGCTCGCCGTCGTCGCCGATGCTGAGAAGGTCGGCGTCGAGGTCACGCCCGAGGGCCTGACCTGGGACGCGATCCGGCCGCGAATGAAGGACGATGCCCTGATCATGGGGTACGGCACGCCGTACGACCCGGATTTCGTCTCCTACAAGCTGTTCGGCGGGCAGTTCGCCGGGCAGGGCTACTTCAATCCCGGCTCGTACCGTAACGCGGCGGTCGACCGGGCGTTGCAGGACGGCCGTGACCACGCCGATCCGGCTGCCCGCAAAGCCGCCTACGCCGTGTTCCAGCAGCAGCTGGCCGCGGATCCGCCATGGGTGTTCCTGACCTACCTGCAGCACACCTACGTCGTACGGGACACGGTCAACGGCGTCACCCCGCGCGTCGAGGCGCATGAGCACGACGTGGCCAACAGTCTGTGGTGGAACATCGCGTCCTGGACGCGACGGTGATCTGGCGGGTGGTGCGCCGCCGGCTGGCCGTGGCCGTCCCGGTCCTGGCCGCTACCAGCGCGGGCATGTTCGCGCTCGGTGCCGCGTCCCCGGTCGACCCGGCCGAGCAGTACGCGGGCGCGGCCGCGTTCACGACCTCGCCGGAGGTGCTCGCGCAAATCCGCGCGAACTGGGGTGTCGACGACCCGCTGCCCGTGCAGTACGCCCGCTGGGCCGGGAATCTGCTGCGCGGTGACCTGGGCTGGTCGACCAGCCGGCACGAGCCGGTCGCGGATGTGATCGCCGCGCGGGCCGGGTGGACGCTGCTGCTGATCGGCGTGACCCTCGCCGTGGTGCTCGCGGTCAGTCTGCTGGCCGGCACGCTGGCGGCGTACCGGCGTGGTGGCCTGCTCGACCGGGGTCTGCGGGCGGGCGCGTACGCGGTGGAGTCGATGCCGGTCTTCTGGCTGGCGCTGGCCGCGATCGCGGTTTTCGCGCTCGGCCTCGGCTGGTTCCCGGCCGGCGGGCTCACCACCGTCACCGCGACCGGCGTCAGCGCGGGCGACGTCGCCCATCATCTGGTGCTGCCGGTGACCGTGCTGGCAATATCGCAGGCGCCGTGGTTCCTGCTGTTCGTACGGGACTCGGTCGCGCAGAGCCTGCGCGACGACCATGTGCTGGCGGCACGGGCACGCGGGCTGCCGGGCCGGGTGGTGCTGTTCGGGCACGCGCTGCGGACCGCACTGCTGCCGTTCCTGACCTTGATCGGCACGCACCTGCCGGAGCTGGTCGGCGGGTCGGTGCTGGTCGAGACCGTGTTCTCGCTGCCCGGACTCGGCGCGGTGAGCGTGCAGGCCGCGCTCGGCAGCGACTTCCCGCTGCTGGCCGCGATCACGCTGATCACCACCGCGGTCGTGCTCGCCGCGAACCTGGCCACCGACCTCGCCTACACCGCCGCCGACCCCCGGGTGCGCATCGATGGCTGACCTCACCGTGCTGCGCCGGCCGCGTCCGGCGGCGACGACCGCGGCGATCCTGCTCACCGCCACGATTTTGGTCGTGCTGACCGCGCCGTGGCTGTGTCCGCTCGATCAGAGCGCTGTCGCGCTCGACCGTGTTGCCGTGCCACCGTCGCTGCCTCATCCTGGCGGCACCGACGACCTCGGCCGCGATGTACTGCACCGGGCGGTCTACGGGCTGCGGGTGTCGTTGCTGGTCGGGGTGGTCGCGGCGCTGGCCGCCACCGTGCTCGGCGGTCTGGTAGGCGGGATCGCCGGGCTGCTCGGCGGTGTCACCGACCGGATCCTGATGCGCCTGGTCGACACGCTCGCCGCCCTGCCGCACCTGCTGCTGGGCATCTTCATCGTGGCGATGCTGCGACCCGGCCTCGGCGCGGTCATCGTCTCGATCGGGCTCACCCACTGGCTGTCCACCGCCCGGATCGTCCGCTCCGAGCTGCTCACGCTGCGCACCCGCCCGTTCATCGACGCCGCGATCTGCGGCGGCGCGACCCGTACCCGGGTCCTCACCCGGCACCTGCTGCCGCACGTGCTGCCGAAGATCGCGCTCGCCACCACGCTGATGATCCCGCACGCGGTGTGGCACGAGACCTCGCTGTCGTTCCTCGGCCTCGGCCTGCCGCCGCACCTCGCCTCGATCGGCAACATGATCAACGACGGGCAGCGGTCGCTGCTCACCGGCGCCTGGTGGGCCAGCCTCGTACCCGGCCTGCTGATCGTGGCCGTCACGCTCGCGATCGCCGTGCTCGCCGCGCGCTGGCGCGACCATCTCGACCCCCGGGTCAGAGCGGAGCTGGACCTGTGACGGCGCTGAGGATCGAGGGTCTCGGCGTCCGCTTCCGGCTCCACGGCGCCGCCGTCCAAGCCCTGAGCGACATCAACCTGCAGGTACGCCGGGGAGAGCTGCTCGCCGTCGTCGGCGAGTCCGGGTGCGGCAAGTCGGTGCTCGCTCATGCCCTGCTCGGCCTGCTCCCCCGCAACGCGCAGGTCACCGGGCACGCGTACCTCGGCGAAGATCTTGATCTGTTGCACTGCGGTGAGCAACGGCTGGCGCGCGAGGTGCGCGGGCGGCGGCTCGGGCTGATCCCGCAGAGCCCGGCCACTGCGCTCAACCCGGTCCGCACCGGCCGCCGCCTGCTCGCCGAGACGCTGCGCGCCCACGGCCGCGATCCGGGCCTGGCCGCCGAGGTGGCCGCGGACGCCGGGCTCGACGACGCCGACCTCGACCGGTACCCGTTCCAGCTGTCCGGGGGCATGGCCCAGCGGCTGACGACCGCGCTCGCGCTCGCCACCGACCCTCCGCTGCTGATCGCGGACGAGCCCACCACGGGCCTCGACCGGCCGCTCGTCGATCACACCCTCGATCTGCTGCGGCGGCGATGTGACGCGGGCGGCACGGTCCTGCTGATCACTCACGATCTGGCCGCCGCGCAACGGGTCGCGGACACGGTCGCGGTCATGTACGCCAGCCGTATCGCCGAGCACCGCCCCGCCCGGGACGTGTTCGGCGCGCCCGCACACCCCTACACAGCCGCACTGCTCGACGCGTTGCCGAACTGGGCGTTCACCCCGATCCCCGGCCACCCGCCGATGCTCACCGCGCTGCCGCCCGGCTGCGCGTTCGCACCCCGCTGCCCGCGCCGCACCGATGCCTGCGGCGTGCAGCCCGGCGGGCCGGTGGCCTGCCATCACCCGCTGGTGGCCGCGGCATGAGCCTTGTCGCGCACGGCGTCACCGCCGGGTACCGGGGCCTGACGGTGCTGCGTGACGCCTCGTTCGGCGTGGCCGCCGGGGAGACCGTGGGGCTGCGAGGTCCGTCCGGCTGCGGGAAGTCCACGCTGGTCCGGGTGCTGGCGCTGCTGCACGCGCCGGACGCCGGGCACGTCAGTCTCGGTGGCGTCGTCGTGTCCGGCGTCCGCCACCGGGTGAGCGCTGCGCTGCGTACCCGCGTGGGGGTGCTCTTCCAGAGCCCGCGCGCGGCTAGCGACCCGCGGCTGCGGCTCGCCGACCTGATCGCCGAGCCGCTGCACGCCACCGGCCATGCACGCGCGCACACCCGGGCCCGTGTCGCCGAGCTCGCGGACCGGGTCGGGCTCACCGCGGACCTGCTCACCCGCCGCCCGCACGAGGTCAGCGACGGCCAGCTGCAGCGGGCATGCCTGGCCCGTGCGCTCGTGCACCGGCCCGCCTACCTGCTGTGTGACGAGGCGACGACCATGCTCGACGCGTCCACTCAGGCCCATGTCGCCGCCGTGATCGCCCAGGAGCAGCGCCGGCACGGCACCGGCGTGCTGGTGGTCAGCCATGATGCCGTCCTGCTGGACCGCTGGGCCGACCGGGTCGAGACATGGTGACCACGTGATGGGAAGCGACCGGATACCCGCAGCTCGGGGACCACCATGCCATTTTCCTTGGGAATAGCTGGGAGATCAACTTTCACCAATTGAACGAGCGCCACCGGGCAATCCTTGGCAATGACCACTCTGGACGGTAGGGTCGTTTTCACAGCGCGCGACCATAACGGGGGTTACGCCGCAGACGCTGCCTGGAGCCATCTGAGCTGACTTTCTTCATTCCGCAGACGCGTCATGCCTTCAGCGTGTCACACCGGACCTCAAATCATCCGGCTCGTTCAGCCTGCCCGCATTCGCACGCCCGGCACAATTCCACCGGGCGTAGCTTTCTGTGCGTACGACGCCTTTTGTCGGCTACGAGGAGCACATCGCTACAATGACCAGCACCGAAATGGCAGGGCCGGGCCTTTCCGGCAGGATCTCGCACGGCCCGGCGGCCACCGTGCACCGACTGGTGCTACAACCACAGTTCGACTTCGAGGTTAACGCGCTTTTGCCATTTTATGTGGCCGTCGAAAAGGCGCTGCTGTCAGAATACGGGCGGCTCAGCATCCTGACGGCCGACGACTGCGCACTGATAGCCGGGCATCTGTCGGACCTGAACGCCGCCTCGCTGACCGCGGACCCGGACGGCAACTATTCCGACATCTCCCTCGCACTCGAGCGGTACATCGAGTCCCGGCTCCCGCACCCGGTCCCCGCCTGGCACGTCGACCGCAGCCGCAACGACTCGCAGGCCACCGCGCAGCTCATGTCCGCCCGCGCCCGATGGTGCCGGCTCGCCGGCGCACTGCTGCGTTGCGCGCAG
Organism: Catenuloplanes japonicus; assembly: GCF_000717135.1. Lineage (GTDB taxonomy): Bacteria > Actinomycetota > Actinomycetes > Mycobacteriales > Micromonosporaceae > Catenuloplanes > Catenuloplanes japonicus. The sequence continues at coordinate 62,355 of NZ_JNXY01000015.1, read as the reverse complement.
ACCGTGCGCGACCGGGCAGCGCACCTCACCCGTGACCCGATGCCGGGGCACACCCACCTGCAGGCGGCGCAGGTGATGACACCCGGCTTCTGGCTCGCGGCCCTGGCCGAACACCTCGTCCACGCCGCGCGCCGATGGCTCACCTCCTACGACGCCATGGACCGCTGCCCGCTCGGCGCCGGCGCCATGACCGGCCAGGAACTCGACTGGGACCGGCATCGGCTGGCGGCCGCGCTCGGTTTCGCCGCACCGTCCCGCAGCGCTCTCAGCGCGGTGGCATCGCGGCGATGGGCGGCCGAACTGACCGCGGAACTGGCGCTGCTCGGCACGGAACTGAGCCGCTTCATCACCGACCTGATGGCCTGGGGAAGCAGCGAGTACCAATTCATCGACCTTCCGGACGCCCTGTCCGGAATCTCGGCCTCGATGCCGCAGAAACGAAACTTTCCCGTTCTTGAAAGGCTCCGCGGAAAGACCGGCCACCTTGCCGCATCTCACCTCGACGTGGCCGTCGTGCAGCGCGCGACGCCGTTCTCCAACATGGTCGAGGTCTCCAAGGAGTCGACCGCGAACGTGCATCACGCGCTCGACACCGCCGACGCCGTCATCGAATTGTTCGACCTGGTCGCCGGGAACCTCGTGTTCCGGGCGGAGCACATGGCGGATCGATGCCGGCGAGACTTTCTCGGCGGTTTCAGTCTCGCCAATGCGCTCACCATAGAACAAGGGATTCCGTGGCGTCGGGCACAGGTGATCGCGGGCGCCTACATCACCGCAGCCATGGCCGATGGCCTGTCGCCGTATCCGGGGGACGAAGAGCTTCTTCATAACATCTCCGTGCGGCACGGACACCACCTCAAGAACGGCGGCGAACTGCTGTCGCGGTCGTTCGACCCCAATTCCGTGCTCTCCGTCAAACGCTCATACGGATCCACCCACCCGGACTCCGTCGCATTGCTGCTGAACGAGCTCGGCGATGAGCTGCAGCAGCTGACCGAGGAATGGCACGCACGCCAGGTCCGCGCCACTCCCTGATCCGGGACTCCACAACGGCCATCACGGGGGAACTTCCATGACCAACCAGCACCTCCAGCTGGCGCTGACCGACCGGCCCGCCACACGCGTGGGCAACGGATTCGCGCCCGGCAGCTTCGGCGAACTCCTACAAGGCGTCTCGCCCGACGACGGCCGGGACTTTCTCGTCACCCTGCCGCTCTCGATCGGCGCCCACGCCACGTTCACACCCGACGCCACGCTGCCGGATGTCCAGGTGGCACCCGCGCGGAAGAGGAAGTCACTGGCGGTGGCACGCCGCGCGCTGGCGCTGCTCGGCGCTCCACCAGGCGGGGCACTGACGATCGACAGTTCCCTGCCGGAGGGCAAAGGGCTCGCCAGCTCGTCGGCGGACCTGGTAGCGACCGTACGGGCCGTCGCGGACGCCTACGACGAGGCGTTCGACGAGACCACCGTCGAAGGGCTGCTGCGCGATGTCGAGCCGACGGACGGGGTCATGTACGCCGAGACTGTCGCCTTCTACCACCGTGAGGTACGGCTCCGTGAGCGGCTCGGCCTGCTGCCCCCGCTCACGCTGGTCGCCTACGACGCCGGCGGCGCCGTGGACACCGTCACGTTCAACCGGCTCCCCCATCCCTACTCGGCCGAGGACACCCAGGAGTTCGGCCGGCTGTACCGGCGGCTCGCGACCGCGGTCCGCGAGCACGACCTGCGCACGGTCGGCCGCGTCTGCACGCGCAGCGCCGAGCTGAGCACACGGCTCATGCCACGCGCAGAACTGACCATGATGATCCGGCTGTGCCACGAGGTCGACGGCCTCGGCGTCGTGGTGACGCACAGCGGCACCAACATCGGCGTCCTGCTCGCTCCCGGAAGCGCCGCGGACGCGGTGGCACACGTCCGCGGCGCCTGCCGGCCACTGCCGGGATCGGCATCCGTATACACCACGCTCGGCACGCCGGAGGACGGTCAATGATCCACGCGAATGTCGTCGACATGATCGGCCACACCCCCTTGCTGCGGCTGCGTACCGACGATGCCCCTGGCACCGAGACCTACGCCAAGCTGGAGCTGCAGAACCCGTTCGCCATGAAGGACCGCGTCGCGCGGCAGATGGTGCTGGAGGCGCGCCGGATCGGCACGCTCGCGCCGGGCGCCCCGATCATCGAGAGCTCGTCGGGAACCATGGCGCTGGGCCTCGCACTGGTCGGCGCCGCGCTGGGACACCCGGTGCACATCGTCACCGACCCCCGCATCGACCCGATCACCCTGGAAAAGCTGCGCGCCCTCGACTGCACGGTGCACGTCGTGGAGAAGATGTCCGCGCAGGGCTGGCAGAGCGCACGACTGGAGATGCTCGCCGACCTGCGGCGCGACCTGCCGCACGCGTTCTGGCCGCAGCAGTACCGCAACCCCGACAACCCCCGGGCGTACGAGACACTCGCGGCCGAACTGCTCGACGACCTCGGCGAGTTCGACGTCCTGGTCGGCTCCACCGGCAGCGGAGGATCGCTGTGCGGCACCGCCCGTGCGCTGCGCCGCCGGCTGCCCCAGCTGCGCGTCGTCGGTGTCGACTGCGTCGGCAGCGTGCTGTTCGACCAGCCGGACGAGCCCGGACGGCTGCAGAGCGGCCTCGGCAACAGCCTGCACCCGTACAACCTCGATCGGCGGCTCCTCGACGAGATCCACTGGCTCAACGACCGCGAAGCCTTCGACTCGACCCGGGACCTCGCCCGTGAGCAGCAGATCTTCGCGGGCAACACCTCCGGCTCGGTGTACCGGGTCCTACGGCGCCTGGCGCGAACGTCGCCGGAGGGCAGCCGGATCGTCGGCATCCTTCCCGACCGCGGCGACCGGTACACCGGCACGGTCTACGACGACCGTTGGGCCGCTGACCGGCTGGCAGCCCTGCCGGCCCGCCAGGTACCGCACACCCTCGGCGCCGGCGAGGTCGCGATCGCCTGGTCGTCCTCGACCCGCACCGTCCCGGAAGGACTCCCGCAACACCTGCTGTTCGTGGAGTCGAACACCACCGGCACCGGCATGCTGGCCATCCGCCAGGCGCAGGCTATCGGCCTGGTCCCGGTGCTGCTCACCGACCGGCCGAGCCGCTACCGCGGCCTCGACGAGACCGGATGTGAGGTGCTGGAGGTCGCCACCGGCACGCAGGCGGCGCTGCGCGCGGCGATCCAGGAACGGTTCCCGCGGGAGCAGATCGCCGGGGTCACCACGACCAGCGACTTCTACACGCACGCCGTCGCCGAGCTGGCCGCATGGCTGGGCGCACCCGGCGCCGACCCGGACGCCGTGGCCGCATGCCGGAACAAACGACTGCTGTCCGACGTGCTCGGCGCCGCAGGTGTGCCGCAGCCGGCAACGGTGGCGGTCACCAGCCCGGACGCGGTCGCGGACGCGGTGGCCGTGACGGGGCTGCCGTGCGTGATCAAACCGGCCGACGGATCCGGCTCCCAGGGCGTGCGGCTGTGCGCGACGGCCGAGGAGGCCGTGGCCGGCACCGAGGCGCTGCTGCGGACCGTCGTCAACGTCCGTGGCCTGCCCACCGCCGGTGAGGTGCTGGTCCAGCAGTACGTCACCGGCCCGGAGTACAGCGTCGAGATCGTCGGCGACGGCACACGCCTGCACTGCGTGGGCATCACCGAGAAGTCGGTGACCGGCGCACCGTACTTCGTCGAGACCGGCCACGTCTTCCCCGCCGCCCTGGACAGCCAGACGGCCGCGCAGATCACCCGCGCCGTCGAAGGCGCGCTGACCGCGGTCGGCCTGACCTGGGGCGCGAGCCACACCGAGGTCAAATGGACACCGGCCGGACCGGTGATCATCGAGATCAACCCGCGCCCCGCCGGAGGGATGATCCCCGAGCTGGTCCGGCTGGTCACCGGCATCGACCTCGTCGGCGAGCAGCTGAACGCGGCAGCCGGACGCGACCTGCGCCTGCACGGTGCCACAGACGGCTGTGCGGGCATCCGGTTCCTGCTCGCCGCACATCCCGGCGTGCTGACCACGATCACCGGCGCCAACGACGCCCTGCGGGTGCCGGGAGTCCGCGCCGTCACCATCACCGCCACGGCCGGCGACGAGGTGCGGCCACCACGCGATGCCTACGACCGCCTCGGCTACGTGATCGCCACCGGCTCCCGGCAACACGTCCACGATGCGCTCGACAGCGCACACACCCGGCTGTCCATCACCGTCGACCCGACGCCCGTTCCCGATGAGAGCCCTGCCGACGAGGCCGTCAGTGTGGGAGGAGACAGACGATGACCCGACCACCTCTCGCCGCGGACACCGTCGTGACCGCGGTCGCCCGCCGCGCACAACAGACCCCTGACCGGATCGCGCTGACCTTCGTCCCGGCCTCCGACGCACCGCCGCGGGAGGTCACCTACGGGCAGCTCGACGCGGCGGCCCGCACCATCGCCGGCGGTCTGCGCGCGCGGGCACGCGCAGGAGACCGGGCGCTGCTGCTGTTCCCGCCGGGCGCCGACTACCTCACCACGTTCCTCGGCTGCCTCTACGCCGGCGTCGTGGCGGTGCCGCTGTACCCGCCGGCGCCCGGCAGCCGGACCGACCGTATCGACGCGGTGATCCGCGACTGCGACGCCGCGCACATCCTGACCACGCAGCACATCGCCGCCGCTCTCGGCGGCCTCACCGCCCCGGCGGGCACCGGTGCGGCCGTGCACACCATCGAACAGATCCGCACGGCCGGCGACCCGCTCGACGACCCGGTCGTGTCCCCGGATGACATCGCCTTCCTGCAGTACACCTCCGGATCCACCGGCCGTCCCAAGGGCGTGATGGTCAGCCACGGCAACCTGCTGTCCAACCACCGCGCCATCGCGGCCGGGTTCCGCATCGGCGCGGACGACACCGTCGTCAGCTGGCTGCCGATGTACCACGACATGGGCCTGATCGGGACCGCGCTGCTGCCGCTCGCCGTCGGCATCCCGGCCGTACTGCTGGACACGATGCGATTCGTCCGTGACCCGCTCTCCTGGCCGCTGGCCATGGCCCGATACCGGGCCACCTGCTCCGGCGGGCCGGACTTCGCCTACCGCATGCTCGTCGACCGTCACGATCCGGCGCGGCTGGAAGGCGCGGACCTCAGCAACTGGCGGGTGGCGTTCAACGGCTCCGAACCGGTCAGCGCCGCCACCATGAACCGGTTCGCCGAGCTGTACCAGCCGTACGGCTTCCGCGCATCGGCGTTCTACCCGTGCTACGGGCTGGCTGAGGCGACCCTGTTCGTCAGCGGTCCGGCACCGGGCACCGGCTTTCCGAGCCGGGACGTGTCCCGTGCCGCACTGCAGACGGGCCTGCTGGCCCCCGACCCGGGCGGTCAGGACACGGATGCCGTCACCATCGTCTCGAGTGGCGCCGAGGCACAGGACACCCGCGTGGTGATCCGCCGTCCGGACGGCGACGTCGCCGCACCCGGTGAAGTCGGTGAGGTCTGTGTGCGATCGCCGTCCGTCGCCTACGGGTACTGGGCACGCGGCACGGACAACGCCGGGATCTTCCGCCACCCGATCCCGGGCCAGGACGGTGGTTTCCTGCGCACCGGCGACCTCGGTGCGCTGCTCGACGGCGAGCTCTACATCGTCGGCCGGCAGAAGGACCTGATCATCGTCGCCGGCCGTAACCACCATCCGCACGACCTCGAAGCGGCAGCGACCGACGGCCATCCGTATCTGCACGCCGGGCGGGCCGCGGCGTTCCAGCGGCCGGACGACGGCGCGCTCGTGCTCGTCGCCGAGTGCGCCCGCGGCTCCATGTCGGTACTCGCCCACGACCCGGACCTGGTACGCGAGGTCGCCGCAGAGGTCCGCCGGCGGGTGACGGCGCACGCCGGGCTACGACTCGACGACGTGGTGATCGTGCCACCCGGTGCCGTGCCGAAGACCTCCAGCGGCAAGATACGCCGGGCCGAGACCCGCGACCGCCTCGCCGCCGGCCGGTTACGCGTCCTCGGCGCCGTGCCGCTGCTCGCTCCCGCGCCTGCCTCCGGTACCGGCCTGGAGCACACGTTCACCGCGCACACCGGGTTCGCGCTCGACGCCGCCGACTGGGACCGGCCGCTGGCCGCGCTGGGCCTGGACTCGCTGCAGTTGATCCGGCTCAAGTCGGCGCTCGAGTCCAGCACCGGGCGGACCCTGCCGGCCGACCTGTTCTTCGGGGACCGGACGCCGTCTGATCTGCGCGCCGCGATCGGCGCCGCCACCGATCCACCACCCGGCCCCGACCCCGGCGGTGTCGCACCGCTTGCCGCGAGGCCTGTCGGCGAGTTCCCGGCCGCTCCCGGTCAGGTCGACCTGCACTTCTACCACCACCTGTCCCGGCAGGACACCGCCAACAACATCGTCTGCGCGGTGCGGCTGCGGCCGCCGGTCGACGAGCATCGGCTGAGGACCGCCGTCCGCGCGGTCCTGCACGCCCATCCCGGTCTGGGTGTGCGGATGGGACCGCTCGGCTCCGGCACACAGATCGTCCCGGACGACCCGCAGCCGCAGTGGCATACGGAGCGCCTCACCGGCGACGACCGGCTGCCCGCGCTGCTGGCCGAGTTCAGCCATCGGCCGTTCGATCTCGAACGCGGCCCGCTCGTGCGGGTCGCGGTCGTGCAGACACCGGGCAGCACGGTCCTCGCGCTCGTCTGCCATCACATCGTGGTGGATCACTGGTCTATGCAGCTGCTCATGGCCGCGATCCTGCAGCACCTGCCGGACCGCCCGCCGCCGGCCGGCACACCGGCGATCGCCTCCGCCATCGACTGGGCAGCCGGCGCGCATGCCCGCGCGTCGACGGCCGAGGCTGAGACGGCGCTGCAGGAGCTTGCCGAACGGTGGCACCCGTATCGGACGCAGGTGCTGTTCCCAGCCGAGGGGACCGGCGTGCGGGCGCTGCGCGCGGCCGCGTCCAGCACCGCCGGGATCATCGACTTCGCCGTCGGCCCGGACACGACAGAGGCCGTCTACCGGACGGCGCACCGCGACGGGCACACACCGTTCGTGTCGATCCTGGCGGCGTACTTCCAGGCTTTGCAGCAGGTCACGGGCGAGCCGCGGCCGGTGGTGGGTGTCCCGCACCACGGCAGGACCGACTCCCGCTACGCCGGGACCATCGGCTATCTCGTCAACATGGTGCCCGTACTCGGCGTGCTGGACGACCAGCCCACCCCGGCCGGCGCCCGGCACATGGCATGGCAGCAGCTGCGCACCGCCTTGCGTACCGCGCAGGTGCCCTCATCCCATCTGGTCTCCCGGCTCTCGCCGCCCCGGCACGGCCAGCACCCGCTGTTCCAGGCCACCTGCACCTTCCAGCAGTCCGCGCACGGACTGTTCGACGACGGCTTCGCCATCCCGTGGACCGGCACCCGCCAGCGCATCGGCGACACCGACATCGAGGTGCTCGACGTGCCACCGCGGCACTGCGCCTTCACCGTGAGCCTCTACGGCGCCCGTTACGTCGGCGGCCTCGCCTTCCGGCTGGTCTACCGCAGCGCACTCGTTACCCATGCGAAGGCCGAGACGATCAGTACAGCCTTCCAGCAGGCACTGCACCAGTCCTCCTTGATCGACACGACCACCTCTGAGGGGCGAGCATGACCTTCCTCGGCGCATCCGATGCGACGAATCTGATCGATGCCTTCGAGCGAGTCGCGCACCGCCACCCGGACGCGATCGCGGTGACCTTCGAGGGCCGACACACCACCTACCGCGAGTTGCACCGGCGCGCCCACGTGCTGTCCGCCGCCGTGCGGCAGGCCGCCGGAGAGACACCCGCACGGGTCATGGTGCTGCTCCCCCGCTCCGACGAGGTCATCGTGTCGTTCCTGGCCGTGCTGCGCGCCGGTCACGCGTACGTGCCCGTCGACCCGCACACCCCACCGGCCAGGATCGCCGTCACCGCCGAGGACGCTGCTCCCGCGCTCGTGGTCGCCTCGGCCGAGACCGCGGGCGCCGTGCCTGCCGGAATCCCGCGCCTGCTGATCGAGGATGTCGGGGAGAACTCCGGACCGGCGGTGACAGCGGATCAGCCGGGTCCCGCATCGCCCGCGTACGTCATCTACACCTCCGGCACCACCGGCCGGCCCAAGGGTGTCGTCGTCACCCACGCCAACGTGCTGCGGTTGTTCACCACCACCCAGCCGTTGTTCGGATTCGGGCCGACCGACGTGTGGTCGCTTCTGCACTCCTTCGCGTTCGACTTCTCCGTGTGGGAGATGTGGGGCCCGCTGCTGTCCGGCGGACGCGTCGTCGTGGCCGGCCACGACACCACCCGGAACCCCGCGTTGCTGCGCGAGCTGCTGCAGGCTGAACGGGTCACGATGCTCAGCCAGACCCCGACGGCGTTCTCGTCGCTGATGGCGCACGAGACAGCACTACCGGACCGGTTGTCGTTGCGCTGGGTCGTGTTCGGGGGCGAGGCGCTGCGGCCCCGGGACCTGCGGCCCTGGGTGACGAAGTACGGCCACCAGGCACCTGCCCTGGTCAACATGTACGGCATCACCGAGACGACGGTGCACGCGTCCTACCGGCGGATCCGGTCCTCGGACCTGGACTCCGCGGTCAGCCCGATCGGGCGGCCGCTGCCGGACCTGGAGTTCCGGCTGCACGACGCCGACGGGCAGCCGGTCGCCGACGGCGATCCCGGCGAGATCGTGATCACCGGCGCCGGGGTCGCCGCGGGCTATCTCGGTCTGCCGGAACTGACCGCCGAGCGGTTCCCCGCCGGCGCCTACCGGTCCGGTGACCTCGCGCGCCGCACCGCGGACGGCGAGTACGAATACCTGGGCCGGGCCGACGAGCAGGTCAAGATCCGCGGCTACCGGATCGAGCTGGGCGACATCCGCGCGGTGCTGGCGACGGTACCGGGTGTGCACGCCGCCGCGGTGGTCGTCCGTCAGCCGGCGCCACCGCGCAATCCCGTCGTCGCCACGGCCGCACCCGCCGGGGAGATCACCACGGTGCGTCGCCTGGTGCGCGGCGAGGACGCGGTCGCCTGGGCCGCCGACCGCACGCCGAAGATCGTCGCCTACGTTCGCACCGGCGACGGGTTCCGGCCGCCCGTACTCTTCGAGCAGCTCCGTGAGCAGCTTCCGCCCTACATGGTCCCCGCGTTCGTCGTACCCGTCGACGCACTGCCGGTCAACGCGAACGGCAAGATCGACGTCGCGCGGCTGCCGGCGCCGAGCGCCGCGAACCGGCTGCGGGAGGATGATCCGGACCGCACCACCGCGCCGGCGTCCGGCGACGCGCTCCTGATCGCCGAGCTGTTCGAGCGGGTCCTCGCCGTGGAAGGCGTCGGCGTCGACGACTCGTTCTTCTCCGTCGGCGGTGACTCCATCCTGGTCGTCCAGCTGCGGACGGCCGCGGCGGCACGCGGGCTGGACCTGGACATCGCCGACATCTACACGCTGCAGACCCCGAGACTTCTCGCCGAGACCGCGGGCCAGGCCGACGCCACACCTGCCGCCGCGGTCGCCGCGTTCAGTCTCATCTCGGACGACGACCGGCAGGCACTGCCGTCCGACGTCACCGACGCGTACCCGCTGGCCCGTCTGCAGGCGGGCGTCATGTTCCACAGCGCGTACGCCGAAGGCGTCAACATGTACTGCGACATCTTCATGTTCCGGCTCCGGGTCCCCTTCGACGAGCGCCTCCTGCGCCGGGCGCTGGAACGCGTGGTCGTGCGGCACGACATTCTGCGCACCTCCTTCCACCTGGCCGGGTACTCCGAGCCGTTGCAGCTGGTGCACACCACCGCCACGGCGCCGCTGTCCGTCACGGACCTGCGCGACCTTGCCGGAGAGGATCAGCAGCACGCGTTCGAGCGGTGGCGCGCCGCGGAGATGCACGTGCCCTACGACTGGGAGACGGCACCGCTCGTCCGGTTCACCGTGCATCTGCTCGGGACCGACGAGTTCATGCTCTCGATGAGCTTCCACGACGCCATGTTCGACGGCTGGAGCGAGACCTCGCTGCTGGCTGAGCTTCTCACCGACTACTGGCGATTCCTGTCCGGCGACGAGGAACCTCGGCCGGTCCCGGCGCGCCGGTACGCCGACTTCATCGCACTGGAGCAGGCCACACTGCACGACCCGCAGGCCCGGCGGTTCTGGGAGCAGGAACTCGCCGACGTCGAACCGACGCTCCTTCCCCTGCTCGCCGGCGGGTCGGCCGACGTGCACGCGGGCCGGATGGGCTTCCTCGCGGTCGAGGTGCCGCCGGTGCTGTCCGAACGTATCGCGCAGCTCGCCGCGGCCAGCGAAGTGTCGGTCAAGCATGTCCTGATGGCCGTCCACGCCCGGGTCGTCATGACCCTCACCGGTCAGGAGGACCTGCTGATCGGCGTGGCGTCCAACGGCCGGGTCGAGGCCGACGGCGGCACGGAGGTGATCGGCCTGCACCTGAACCTGGTGCCGCACCGCTTCCAGCCACGCGGCAACACCTGGCGTGAACTCGTCGCGGCCGCCGCCGCCAAGGAGCGGCAGCTGCTTCCGGTCCGCCGGTTCCCGCATGCGGAGATCCTGCGGGTGGCACGCCAGAGCGAGCTGACCGACATCATGTTCAACTACACCCACTTCCACGGCTACGAGCAGATCGCGCACGCCACCGGGATCGAGGTCCTGGACGGATTCGGCTACATCCAGACCAACTTCACGCTCCGGGCGGAGTTCAACCGTGATCCGTTCACCCGGCTGCTGAGCCTGGACCTCGAGGCGAACCTGGAACGCGTCTCCGCACCGCAGCTGCGGATGATCGCCGAGATCTACCGCAACGCGTTGCACAGCGTCGTCGACGAACCCGACCTCCGGCCGTCCCAACGACGTCTGCTCGGCGAGGACGCCTGGGCCGCCGAGCTGGCGCTGTCGCACGGACCGGCTGACACGCCGCACGACAGCGGGTTCGTGCCCGTGTTCGACCGCGCGGTCACCGCCCACGCCGACCGGATCGCCGCGATCTGCGCCGACCGCAGCATCAGCTACCGCGAACTGGGTGCCCGGGTGGACACCGCGACGGCCCGGCTGCGCGCCGGCGGGGTGTCGCCGGGCACCATCGTCGGCCTGGCCGCCGTCCGTGACATCGACTACCTGGTCGTGTTCCTCGCGGTGCTGCGCTGCGGTGCCGTGTATCTGCCACTGCCCGACGGCCCGGTCGACCGGATCCGTCGCATGGTGCGGCGCGCGGAGCCCGCGGTCATCGTCTGCGACGAGCGGTTCGGCGCGGCGGTACGCGAGTCGGTGCGGGACACCGTCTCCGTGCCGGTCCGCGATCTGGCCGACGTGCTGGCCGACGGTGATCCCGGTGAGATCCCGCGCCTGTCCCCACCACGCCCGCGGGACCCGGCGTATGTGCTGTTCACCTCCGGTTCCACCGGCGAGCCGAAGGGGGCGCTCATCCGGCACGACGGCTTCCTCAACCACCTCCAGGCCAAGATCGACGAGTTCGGGCTCGGCCCCGGCGACCGGGTCTCGCAGGACGCCGCGGCCACGTTCGACATCTCCATATGGCAGCTGGTCGCACCGCTGGCGGTCGGTGCCACCACCGTCATCTATCCCGACGAGATCGGTCAGGACGCCCCGCGCCTGCTGCGTGCCGTCGCCGATGACCGGGTGACCGTCCTGGAGGTCACCCCGTCCGTGCTCAACGTCTTCAACGCCGAGCTGGACTACTACGGCCCGGACACGTTCCGTCTCGACGCCCTGCGCTACGTCGCGTCGCAGGCGGAGACCCTGACACCGCTGTGCGCCAACACGTTCCGGCGGCTACTGCCTCACGTGACCCTGCTCAACATGTGGGGCCTGACCGAAACCTCCGACGACTGCCTTCACCACCGCGTCGAAAGCCACGTCGACGAGCAGGAAGCCTCGGTGCCGATCGGGCGACCGCTGCGGAACATGGCCGTCTACGTCCTCAACGCCGACCGTGAGCCGGTACCCGCCGGCACACCCGGCGAGCTGTACGTCGGTGGCGTGTGTGTCGGCGCCGGGTACATCAACGACCCGGACCGTACGGCCGCCGCGTTCGTACCCGACCCGTTCGCCGGTGGCGACGCGTTGATCTACCGGACCGGTGACCGCGGTCGGCGGCGCGCCGACGGGTCTCTGGAGTTCCTCGCCCGCTTCGACAACCAGGTCAAGATCCGAGGCAACCGGGTCGAGGTCGACGAGGTCGTCCGCGCGCTGGCCGGCGTCGATGGCGTGCAGGAGAGCGCCGTGGTGGTGCGGCCGGCACCGGACGGCGGCCGGCAGCTGGTCGGCTTCTACGTGCCGACGGTCGCCGATCAGCCGGCCCGCGCCGGCATCGGCGACGGCGTGGTCCGCCGGGATCTCGCCACCGACGAGGTACGGGCCGCGCTCGCCCGCACACTGCCGAGGTTCGCGATCCCGGACCTGCTCCTTGCGGTGCAGGCCCTGCCGCGCACCACCCACGGCAAGGTGGACCGGCGGCTGCTGGAGCAGTGGGCCGCCTCCGCACACGGCGGCACCGACAGCATCGCCGCCGACGCCGCCGACCTGACCGCCACCGAGGCCGCGGTGGCGGACGTCTGGGCCGCGGTCCTGAAGACATCACCTCCCGGCCCCGCGACCGACTTCTTCGACCTCGGCGGGCACTCGCTGCACGCCACGCAGGTACTCGCCCGGCTGCGGGACCGCTTCCCGGTCACTCTCCCGGTCCGCCTGTTGTTCGAGAACCCGACCGTGCGTGCCCTGGCCGCGCAGATCGATGCCCGCCTGGCCGAATCGGACCGGCCGGCCCCGGCCGCGCTCACCGCGCCGGTACGCATCACGGACCTGGACGAGTTCCCGCTGACGATGGCGCAGTCCAGCCTCTGGTACCTCAACCAGCTCGACCCGGACGACACCTCGTACGAGAGCGGCTACCTGCTCGACCTGCGCGGCCCGCTGCGGGTGGCGGAGCTGTGCACGGCCCTCGACGTGATCACCGGCCACAACGACGCGCTCTCGGCCAGGATCATCGACCGAGACGGTGTCCCGTTCCAGATCAGCGACCCGGCGGCGCGGCTGCGGCTGGAGCAGCGTGACGCACCGGACGCCCTGGCCGGCGCCGGGACCGACGCGGTCCTCGACCATGTGCGGCAGCGCCGGACGTCGCGCCGGTTCGACCTGAGCACCGGCCCGCTGACCGTGGCGGTGCTGCACCGGTTCTCCGACGAACGGCACGTGCTGGAGTGGAGCGGCCACCACATCGTCACGGACGGCTGGTCCAACGAGCTGATCATCCGCCAGCTGCGGGAAGCGTACGAGGCAGCCCTGGACGGACGCCTCGCCCCGGCCCCTCCCTCGCTGCGCTACGGCGACTTCGCGGTCTGGCAGGAGCAGTATCTGCGAACCCCGCAGGCAGAGGAGCAGGCGGACTTCTGGCGCGGATACCTCGACGGCTACTCCGGCGAGCTCGACCTCGTCACCGATCACACGCGGACCGACGACCGCACCCGCCAGGCGGGGCGGCTGCGGCACCGATGGGATGTCGTCGGTACCCGCCGCATTGCGGACTTCGTCCGCGGGCAGGGCACCACCACGTTCATGTTCGCCCACGCCGTGTCGGCGGCGCTGGCCGCCCGCCTGGCGCAGCAGTCCGACGTGGTCATCGGGGCGGCGGTCGCCGGTCGCACGGTACCGGGCACTGAGGAGGTGGTCGGGTTCTTCGCCAATACGCTGCCGTTCCGCTACGCCGTCGACCGGGACGTGACCGCCAGGGCACTGCTGGCGGCCGTCCGCGGACACGCGCTGGAGGCCATGGACCATCAGGTCCTGCCCTTCCAGCGCATCGTCGACGCGGTCCGGGCTCCTCGCCGGCCCGGCGTGCCACCGCTGGTGCAGGTGGTGGTGTCGGTGACCCAGCCGCTTCGGACCACGAAGTTGCTGCCCGACCTGGCCGCCGAGGTGTCGGACCTGGCCAGCACCCGGAGCATGTTCGACCTGACGCTGCGTTTCGACGACGGCGACGAGCTCGGGCTTCTCCTCGAGTACGACAGGTCGCTGTTCACCGATGAGACCGCGCGCCGGCTGCGTACCGCCTGCGTGCGGCTGGCCGAGTCCTTCGTCGCTGCCCCGGACCGGCTGGTGCGCGAGACGGTCCTGATCGACGACGCGGACCGCGACGCGCTCGACGCCATCGCGCGCAGGATCAGCGGCGGGCCGCTGCACGAGGGCGACATCGTCGCCTCCGCGCACTGGGCCGATGTGGTCGAGGAGGCCACACGCGGCGGTCTGCTCATCCCCCTCGTCCTGTCGCTGTAGCCGTCCGCCCACCCCAGGAGAAGATCCAGTGACAGCAACGGACCGGGCACACACCCTCCGGCAGCGGCTCCTCGCCCAGCGACAAGCCGCAGGCCCGGCCGCCTCGCCCGATGATCCTGCGACGACCGGCTCCCTGATCGACGCGTTCCACCGCACGGCCACCGCATTCCCCGACCGGCCCGCGGTGCGGGATGCGGCAGGCACCCTGTCGTACCGGGACCTGCGGTCACGTGTCGCAGGCACCGGCGACCGCATCAGGGGGCTGATCGGCGACGGTCAGCCGGTGGCGCTGCTGCTGCCACGTTCCGCCGACATGGTGGTCGCGGCGCTGGCGGTCGTGTGGGCGGGCGGGTACTACATACCACTCGATCCCGAGGCGCCGGCCGAACGCAATGCGTTGATTCTGGCCGACGCCGCGCCCGCGCTGATCGTCACCACCGCGCAGCTGAACGCCCTGGCCCCGGATGAACTGCCACACCTACTCCTCGGTGATCCCGCCGAACCGGCCGGCGACAGCGCACCGCCGGACACGTCACCGGAGGCGCCCGCGTACGTCATCTACACCTCCGGGACCACCGGGGTGCCGAAGGGTGTCGAGGTGTCGCAGCACAACGTGCTGCGACTGTTCGAGGTCACGCGTCCGCTGCTGGGCTATACCGAGCACGACGTGTGGAGCCTCTTTCACTCGTTCGCGTTCGACTTCTCCGTCTGGGAGATGTGGGGGCCGCTGTTGTCCGGCGGCTGCGTCCTCGTGGTCGACCGTGGCACCGCGCGGGACCCGGTCGCGTTCCACCGCCTACTGGCCCGTGAGCGGGTCACGATGCTCAGCCAGACGCCCACCGCGTTCCAGGCGCTGGTGAGCGCCGGCCAGGACGATGCGGGCAGGCTGCACCTGCGCTGGATCGTGTTCGGCGGCGAGGCGCTGCGCTTCGGCGACCTGCGGACCTGGGTCGGCATGTACGGCGACAACTCGCCCCAGCTGATCAACATGTACGGCATCACGGAGACGACCGTGCACGCCTCCTACCGAAGAGTCCGCGCCGCGGATCTCGGCCAGCCCGCCAGCCTGATCGGTCAGCCGCTGCCTGACCTGCGCTTCCATCTACGCGACGAGGACGACCGTCCGGTGCCGCACGGACAGAAGGGTGAGCTGCTGATCAGCGGACCGGGCGTCGCGCGCGGTTACCGCGGCCGGCCGGAGCTGACAGCGGAACGGTTCGTCATGATCGCCGGGCCGGACGGTGAGAAAGTCCGCGCGTACCGGTCCGGTGATCTCGTCCGGCGCACCGGGGACGGCGAGTGGGAATACGTGGGCCGGACCGACGACCAGGTGAAGATCCGCGGCTACCGCGTCGAGCTCGGTGAGATCCGTGCGGCGCTGATGGATCTGCCAGGAACACGCCAGGCCGCGGTGCTCACGCATGAGCTGCCCGGTACCGGGCCCGTACTGGTCGCGTACGTGGTGCCGGAGCCGGGCACACGCCCGGAAATCGGTGCCGTACGCGCGGCACTGCATCAGCGTCTGCCGGATCACATGCTCCCCTACGACGTGGTGGCGCTCGACCGGTTGCCGCTGACCGTGAACGGCAAGCTCGACCGGGCCGCACTGCACTACTCGCACAGCACGGCGCACCCGGCCTCCGCACCGCACGGAAATCCGGCTTCCGCACCGCACGAAGACCCGCTCACCGAGGCGATGCTGGAGCTGATGCGTGGATTCGTGCCGCGGATAACCGCGACCGCCGGCTTCTTCGACGCCGGCGGGCACTCGCTGCTGGCCACCCGGCTACTGGCCGCGGTACGCCGGGACTTCGGCGTCGTGGTGCCGCTGCAGGACTTCCTGCGCGCACCGACCGCCACCGGGCTGGCCGGCGCGGTCCGTGACGGCCGGGGCGCCACCAGCGCCGGCGGGGCCGGCAGCGTGCAGCTGCTGTCCCTGGCCGAGAACCGGTCCGGGCATACCACGCTCGTCACCCTGCCCGGTGTGTTCGGCATCGGCGCCGCCATGGTCCGGCTGTCCGTGCACGTCCGGGACCGGTCCGTCTACGCGCTCCACACCCAGGACTTCGTCCGTGCCCACACCGGGCAGCTGACCGCGCGTGGCCTGGCCACCGCCTGTCTCGAGGCGGTGCGCTCCTCCGGAGTGACCAGAGTGCACCTGGCCGGGCACTCCATGGGCGGTGTGCTGGCGGCCCATCTGGCCGGACTGCTGCCCACGGCCGGGATCCACGTCGACGGCCTGATCCTGCTGGACGCGCCGAGTCCGGGCGCGATCCGCGCCCGGACCTCTGCCCCGCAGCGTGCGTTCCTGCAGGACGTGGCCGTCGCGTTCCCGGACCACACCGCGCAGTGGCGCGAGCAGGCCGGCGCCGTTCCCGGCCCGGACGATCCTGGACTGATCGACTGGGCCGCACGCACGGCGGCTCCCGCGCTGGTACCTCTCATCGGCCCGCTCGGTGAGGCGTTCGCCGCCTACCGCGCGATGTACGCCGCGCTCGCCGCCGACCTGCCCCGCCTCGACCGGCCCGCACTGCTGATACAAGCGGGCCAGGAATCGTCGGAGCACGACCCGACGTACCTCGCCGGCTGGAACGAGGTGTTGCCGCGGCTGGCCCGCACGGTGCTACCGACCGGTCACGAACAGATGCTGCACGAGCCCGACGTGCAGCTCACCGCCGCCGCGCTGACAACCTTCGTCCGCACGCTGGAGGCCGGACAGTGACCGGCATGTCATCGCCGGCGCGGGCGAGGACCCTGGTCACCGGCTCCGCCATCATGAGCCTCGGCAACTCGATCACCGTGCCGTTCCTGGCCATCTATCTGCGTACCGAGCTGCACGTGTCCATCTCCACCGTGGGACTGCTGCTCGGATGCGCGATCCTGTTCGCGATCATCGGCGGCTTTCTCGGCGGGGCACTGTCGGACTCGATCGGCCGCCGGCCTGTCATGGTGGCGGCCATCCTCGTGGTCATCGCCTCATTCGCCGGCCTCGCCATCGGTGGCGACGTCGTGACCGCGTTCGTCTGTACCGCGACGCTCACCACCGCCTCCAGCTCCTTCAGCCCGGTGGCGAAGGTGCTGCTCAGCGATCTGGTCGCGCCGGCCGACCGGCCGCGGTGGTTCTCCTACCAGTATCTGGCGATCAACGCGGGTTACGCGATCGGCCCGCTGCTGGGCACCGCGGTCGGGCTGACCGGCGACCGTACGTCGTTCGTCGTCGCCGCCGGCATCTACGCGCTCTACCTGCCGGTCGTGGTGATGGTCGCCGCCCCGGCGCGGACGGCGCCGGCAGACGGGAACACCGGCCCCGGCATGGTTCCGATGCCGCAAGGATGGTGTACCGCGCTGCGACGTACCGTCCTGGCCCTGGTCACCGACCGGCGCCTGGCCTGGTTGCTGATCGCCGCGATCCTGCTGGAGACGGTACACAACAAGATCTCGGTGCTGCTCGCCCAGCACTTCGCCGGGTCCGCCGCGAACAGCGCCTATCTCCTCGGTGCGGTGATGACGACGAACGCGGTCGCCGTCATCGGGCTGCAGACCGTACTGGCCCGGCACATGTCCCGATTCGATCCGCTGCGTGCCATGACCGCGGGCGGCGTGCTGACCTTCGCGGGGATGGCGGGCTTCGCCGTGTCGGCGCAGTTGTGGCACTACGTCGCCGCCATGGTCGTGTTCACACTCGGCGAAGTGCTCATCGTCCCGTCCGAGTTCACGCTGCTGGACCGGATCGCGCCCGCCGACCTGCGCGGCGGCTACTTCGGTGCGCAGACGCTGTCGCAACTCGGCGGTTTCACCGGCCCGTACTTCGGCAGTCTCATCCTGTCGGCGTACGGCGGGACGGCCATGTTCCTGGCTATCGGCTCGCTGGCCCTGGTCAGCGTCGTCATCTACGTCTTCGTCGGACGGCAGGTACCCACACCGTCGCCGGTCGCTGCCGGCACACCGCGCGGGGAAACCTCGTGAGACCACCACTGACGCTCCTGCGATTGCTGGGCCGCCGGAGCCTGCGGGCGACGAGGCCTTCCGGCCGGATCGACGCCGCCGGAGTGCGGCAGCAGGTGGTCATCGACCGTGACGAACGCGGCGTGCCATGGGTCCAGGCCGGGGCCGAGCCGGATCTGTACTTCGGCCTCGGATACGCCATGGCTGCGGACCGGCTGTGGCAGATGGACGTGTTACGCAGGCGCGCACACGGCGGGCTCGCCGAGGTACTCGGTCCGTCGCTGATCGACCAGGACGTCCTGGCCCGCACGCTGTCGTTCTCCTACGCCGCCGAGCGCAGTCTCACGGCGCTGCCGTCGCAGGCGGCCGAGAACCTCGACGCGTTCGCCGCCGGCGTCAATCACCTCATCCGTCGCCTGAGGCGGCGGGCCGCGTTGCCCGTCGAATTCCAGCTGCTGCGGTACCGGCCCGAACCGTGGACGGCCGTCGATTCCGTCGCGATCATCAAGCAGCTCGGCTTCGGGCTCGGCCGCAATCTGCACCAGGAACTCTTCCGGGACGGCCTGGCCGCCCGGCATCCCCACCTGGCAGACGTGTTCTCGGTCCCCCGGTATCCGCAGGGCGGCACGACGACGCTCGGCCGGCCCGGTCCGGATACGCGCCCGGCACCGCCGGCGGCGCCGGTCACCTCCCGCCTGCCCGACTCGTCGCGTGCCTGGCTCAGCGCGCTGCTGACCGGTCAGCGCACCGGCGGCTCCAACGGCTGGGTCGTCGGAGGAGCAATGTCCCGCACCGGCGGGCCGATGCTGGCCAATGACCCGCACATCGCTTTCACCCAGCCGAACCTCTGGTACCAGGTGGGCCTCAGGCTCGGCCCCGACATCGGATACGGCGTGACCGTGCCCGGCATCCCCGGTCTCGTCGCCGGCACCAACCGTGACATCGCGTGGGGCATCACCAACGCCACCGCCGACACACAAGACCTGTTCGCGATCACCGACGCCGATCACCGGCCGCCGGAGTGGACCCGCCCCCAGGTCATCACCGTGCGCGGCGGCGCACCGGTCACCGTCACCGCCTCCGGCGGACCGGGCTACGTCCTCCTCGCCCCGTCGGCCGGCCTGTACTGGTCCGGGTTCTTCGAGTCCACAGAGGCCGAGACATGCCAGCGGATGTGGCGCGCACGCAGCTGGGGACAGTTCCGCGAGGTCCTGCGCGGCTTCGGCGTACCGGTGCTGAACTTCGTCCTCGCTGCCGCGGACGGCACGGTCGGCTTCCAGACCGCAGGCATCATTCCCCGACGGCGGGCAGCGGACGGTGTCGGCGTGTCCAGCCGGGCCGACGCCGAGCGACGCTGGCGCGCTCCTCTGAGCTTCGACGAGCTGCCTGAGTCCACCGGTGACGCCGGCAGTGTGTACGTCACCGCGAACCACAAGATCATCCCGGACGGGCGGCCGCCGCACCTCGGAGCCGACTGGGGCGGCCCGTACCGCGCGGACCGCATCACGGATCTCATCCGCCGGGCCGCACCGGGCATAGCAGCCGCCGACCACGGCCGATGGCAGATGGACACGGTCAACGGCCGGGCCGTACGGGTGCTGCCCGCTCTGCTCACCGCGCTCGCCGCCCATCCACCCGCGCGTGGCCCGGCCGCCGGCTGCTACGACATTCTGGCCCGCTGGGACTGCCGGGACGACGCCGCGCAGCCGGCCCCGCTGATCTTCGCGGCACTCATGCGGCAGCTGGCGGATCGCTGGGTTCACACCCCGCTCGGGCGAGACCTCACCGTACTCATGACCGACGTCACCCTGCAGGTCGATCATCTGGTGCTCGACGACGCCGCCCGCAAGCACGCCGGCGAGAACGAACCGTTGCCGGCCGTCGTCGGCCACGCCCTCGCCGCGGCCGCGGCGAGCCTGGCCAACACCTGGGGTCCCGACCCGGCGCAGTGGCGTTTCGGCGACCTCAACCGGATCAGGGACCGTCATCCGCTGGCGGCGGCCGTGCCTGGGCTACGTGCCTTCTTCGGCGATCCCGACACACCGGTCAGCGGTGGCGGTCAGACGGTCTGCCTGATGTACCCGACGGAGGATGGCTCCGTCACGGAGGGCGCCCCCTGGAGATTCGTCGTCTGCTTCGGCGCCGACGGTCCGCTCATCCAGGACAGCCTGCGCCACGGCGCGTCCGGCAACCCCGCGTCGAGGCACTACGACGACCAGACGATGACCCACACGCAGGGCCGCCTGCACACCGTCCCGCTGGACGGTCCCGCCAGCCCAACCACCCGCCTCACCATCCGCGCACCCCGTTGGCCCGCCACCTGACCGTCACATGCGATCGGCGGGAACCTGCGGCCCTTCGCTCATCGCCGTGCTCACCGAGAGGGGTCGGGCGACGCCGCTGACGCCCAGCGTCAGCCGGGTCGGCGCCCGGCCAGGCTGACGCTGGTGCGCCGTCCACCCCAAGATTTCTGGGAGAGCCGGCTCACTGGCGATACTTCTCCGCGATCATGTGCTATTGCCATAGGTCGGCAATGGCATCGCGACCGCCTGATCGCGACAACGCGGCGACGTTCGCGCGGCACGGCCGGCCGCAGAGGCCGCCGGGTGACCGACGACGCTGCGTCCCGACGAAGATCAAGGTATGTTCGGCGGCAGGTGTGCCGGGAAGACTGGTCGGCGAGGTCCCAGCTGTGCCCTGCCCGAGGAGCCCCGTGTCCGATGCCCCGCGCCGTCCCGCCCGTCACCTGTTCGGTCGGGGTTCCTGGCCTGAAGTCAGCCGGATCGGCGACATCCTCCGTGCCGAGACGGTCGGCGGGATGCTGCTGCTCGGCGCGGCGGTCGCCGCGCTGCTCTGGGCGAACTCGCCCTGGTCGGAGACCTACCGGGATCTCGGCGCGCTCCGGCTGGGGCCGCACGCGCTGCACCTCGACCTGACGCTGGCGCAGTGGGCCGCGGACGGGCTGCTGGCGATCTTCTTCTTCGTCGCCGGGCTGGAGCTGAAGCGCGAGTTCGTCGCCGGGGACCTGCGTGACCCGCGGCGGGCGGTCCTGCCGGTCGCGGCCGCGGTCGGCGGCATGGCCGTACCCGCGCTGATCTACACCACGATCAACGCGACCTCGCCGGGCGGGGCGCTGACCGGGTGGGCGGTGCCGACCGCGACCGACATCGCGTTCGCGCTCGCCGTCCTCGGTGTGATCTCCACGCACCTGCCGTCGGCGCTGCGCACGTTCCTGCTGACGCTCGCGGTCGTCGACGACCTGCTCGCCATCGTCATCATCGCCGTGTTCTACACCAGCTCGCTGCACCTGCTGCCGCTGGCCGCCGCGCTCGTGCCGCTGGCGGCCTTCGCGTTCCTGGTGCAGAAGCGGGTCCGCTCCTGGTGGCTGCTGCTGCCGCTGGCCGCACTGACCTGGGGCCTGGTGCACGCGTCCGGCATCCACGCCACGGTCGCCGGGGTCCTGCTCGGCTTCATGGTCCCGGTCCTTCGGAAGTCCGAGGGGCCCGGCCCGGGGCTGGCGGAGCACTTCGAGCACCGGTGGCGGCCGCTGTCGGCCGGTCTGGCGGTGCCGGTGTTCGCGTTCTTCGCCGCCGGTGTCTCGGTCGCCGGCGCGGGCGGGATCGGCGCCACGCTGCGGGACCCGGTCACGATCGGCATCGTCGCCGGTCTGGTCGTGGGCAAGTGCCTCGGCGTGCTGGGCGCGACCTGGCTGGTGCAGCGGTTCACCCGCGCGTCACTCGGCGACGAGGTCAGCTGGTGGGACGTGCTCGGCCTGTCGCTGCTGGCCGGGGTCGGCTTCACGGTCTCGCTGCTGATCGGCGAGCTGGCGTTCGGCGTCGGCAGCGAGAAGGACGAACATGCCCGGATCGGCATCCTCGCCGGTTCGGTCATCGCGGCGCTGCTGGCCACGATCGTGCTGCGCGCCCGCAACCGGCACTACCAGCGGCTGGCCGCCGAGGAGGAGCTCGACGCGGACGCGGACGGCATCCCGGACGTCTACCAGAAAGACTGATCCGGCTCGCGCCGACCGGAAACCGGCAGCAGTCGCGCTCGGGTCCGGCTGCCGATACCGGACGAGCCGGGCTCAGGTGCTTGTACGCCGCCAGGCCACCTGCTGCACGAGCAGTGTCAGCACGCCCGCGACCACGATCGCCACCAGGTTGATCACGAGCTGCAGCGCGGACCCCCAGGCCTCGCGCCCGACGCCGTAGGCGATCGCGACGGCGGCGTTCGCCGCGGCCGGCACCGTGGTCACCGAGATCAGCACGCCGACGAGCGTGCCGGCCTTCGACGAGGTCAGCGACAGGATCCCGGCGATCCCGGCGAGGAAGCCGACCACCCAGGACAGCGCGTCCGGCCGCCAGATGAAGTCGGTCAGCGGCCGCTCCGCCACCAGCATCGACCGGTCCACCAGGTCGGCGGCGGTCAGCAGCCAGATCACCAGCACGGTCACCGCCATGCCGACCGGGAACCCGACCAGCAGCGCGGTCAGCGACCGGCGCAGCAGATCGCCGCGGCGCTGCACCAGGCCGACGCACAGCGCCGCGAGCGGCCCGAACTCCGGTCCGACGACCATCGACCCGACGATCAGGATCGGCTGGTCGAGCAGCACGCCGATCCCGGCGATGACGCACGCCACCGACATGAAGGCCAGGAACGACACCGACAGCGCGGTCTCCTCGCCGGTCTTGTGCTCGATCTCCTGCCAGACCACCGCGTCGACGCCCAGACCGGGGGTGCGGTCGGCGGCGCGGTCGGCGGCGCCGGAGATCGCCATGTCGACGTTCCCGACCGCGATCGCGCCGCTCTCCTCAAGGCCCAGCGCGCGCAGCCGGTCGAAGAGGTCGCTGGCGCCCTCCCGGACCACGTCGAACTCCACCAGGTCGCCGCGGGGTGACCGGGCGGCGCCCGCGACGACGGTCACGTGGGTGACCGCGTCGTCGGCGGCGAGGATCTCCTCGACCTTCCCGGTCACCGTCTCCGGCGAGATCACCCGAATGTGCAGCACGATGACATCCCCACTCCCCGGACGGTGATCACATAGCTTACGAGTCGCCGGAGTCGGTCCCCGACGTGGATACCGGGGCCGGGCTCGGGCCAGGTCGCTACGGTCGAGCAGCATGTACCTGACCATGCGGACCAGCGGACTGCCCGGATCGAACGGCAGGAACTCCGCCCGCCAGGGGCAAAGGTCCCCGCCCGGCGCCCAGCATCGATGGTCTTAAGGCCCTTATCCATCGCGGTCAACACGCCTACGGTGGCCTTTCCGGAGGTGAACGACATGACACAGTGGCACGCGGGCAGCGCGTCCGATCCGATGACCGCACCGCTGCCTACCGCGCCGGCGACCGCTCTCATCGGTCGCGGCACGCCGGATGGCCGAAGAGCGCGTCAAGCGGCTGCCGGTCGTGGACGACCTGGGCCGTGTGATCGGCATCGTCACCCGCTCCGGCCTACTCGAGGTGTACCTGCGTGAGGGTTCGGAGCACGTTCCCTACGATCGCGTGAACGGGGTCGCGTCATGACGGGACTACTGATGCAGGGCCTCTACGAGCTCAAACGCCGGATGTACCCGGGTAATCGGCCGGGCCGTCTGGCCAGGGCGATGATCCGGCTCGACGCCGCCCAGTTCGCCCTCGGCCTCGCACCCCGGCGCGCCGCCACGCTGGAGGTCACCGGCCGTCGCACCGGCCGCCCGATCGCCGTACCAGTCGTCGTGGTCTTCCTCGGCGAACACCGTTACCTGGTCTCGATGCTCGGCGAACACGCCAACTGGGTACGGAACGTCCGCGCTGCAGGCGGCCGCGCGGTCCTTCGCCGCCGCGGACGCGAACCGGTGCGCCTGACCGAAGTACCGGCCCTGGACCGGGTGCCGATCATCCGCCGCTACCTGCAGGTCGCACCGGGCGCACGCCCGCATCTGCCGGTCACCGCCCGCTCACCGGAACCAGACCTGTGCACGGCCGCCACCATCATCCCGGTCTTCCTCATTGATGCGGACGGGTGAATCGAAGCGTGGATGACGTTGAGCGCGTCAACAATTCCCATCGCCAGGTGGGCACTGGCGAACTCCGCTGTCCGAGGTCGGTATGCCCGGTCGCGCCCCTCGACGCCGTCATGACGCTGCCGGCACTGCTCTCGACGGCCGGGTCTTGCGCGGCGCCGGGTTCCGGGTCCCGGCGTCCGCCGTGGGCCGGGAGCCGTAGTAGGCCACGTGCATCAGCTCCTGCATGTCGTCGAGCATCGGCATGCGCGGGTTCGCGGGCGCGCACTGGTCCTCGTAGGCGTTCAACGCCTGCTGCGGCAGCGAGGCCAGGAACGTGTGCTCGTTGACGCCGGCCGCCCGGAACGACGCGGGGATGCCGACGTCCTCCCGCAGCCGCTCGATCGCGACCGCCAGCGACTCCACACCCTCCGCCGGGGTGGCGGCGGGCAGGCCGAGCATCTGGGCGATCTGCTGGAAGCGTTCCGGTGCGCGGTAGCTCTCGTACTTCGGCCAGCCGGTCAGCTTGGACGGGACCGTGCCGTTGTAGCGGATCACGTGCGGGAGCAGGATCGCGTTGGTACGGCCGTGCGCGACGT
Source organism: Catenuloplanes japonicus (assembly GCF_000717135.1). Classification (GTDB taxonomy): domain Bacteria; phylum Actinomycetota; class Actinomycetes; order Mycobacteriales; family Micromonosporaceae; genus Catenuloplanes; species Catenuloplanes japonicus. The sequence goes on along the minus strand of NZ_JNXY01000015.1, from coordinate 37,526 downwards.
GGAACGTGGCGCCGAGCGTGTGCGACATGGCGTGCACGATGCCGAGGAACGCGCTGCCGAACGCCATGCCCGCGATCGTGCCCGCGTTGTGCATCCGCTCCCGCGCCTCCGGATCCGACCCGCCGTGGTGGACCGCGCGGGCCAGGTGGCCGAAGATGAGCCGGATCGCGTGCAGGGCCAGGCCGTCGGTGAAGTCGCCGGCGTAGACGGACAGATGATCGTCGTCGGCTCATACGGCCGTGGTGACCTGCGGGGCGCACGGCGGGGTCACCACCACCTCGGGGTACCTCTGCCGGAAGTCGGTCAGCAGTTCGCTGAGCCGGGCCCGATCGTCAGCCGTCGGCTCGGCCGACTCCGATGCGTGCAGCCAGGCTGCTGCTGGTGCAGGGTCAACGTCTGGCCGCGAACTTCGCGCCCTGGTCCGATGACCGGCTCTGCCGGCGTGCGAGGGCTCGGCGCTGGTGCCGAGGTGGGAGACGGGATGCGGCGTGCCCCCTGGTGGATCTTGTCTGTGGTGGTTGATCGACCACCACCGGGCGTCCTTCGTCGTCGATACGCTCGATCGCAGGCCCGTGGCGGCGGGTGATCCAGGAGGTGTGCTCGTGTGCGTACCGGCTATGCCCCGGCGCGTCGTCCCGGCCGTGTCCGTACCCGCGGATCCGCAGCGTGAGTCCGTACTGGCCGGCCAGCCGGCTCTCGCGTATCTCACCTGGATCCCGTCATCCCCCGGCATGGCGGCCGGTGAGGCGCCGAGACGGATCACCCTGGTGCTCGCGGCTCTGTGATGTCGTCTCCGTAGCCGTCCTGGACTGCTGTGACGTCCGCCTGTGGAATCCACAAGAGAGGTTCGTGTCATGACATCGTCGGACGGCGGGCGAAGCGGACGCGTCCGCGATCTTCTGGCAGCCTGGCTCCGGCTGACCTGGCACGGCAGGCTTACCTGGGCGGCGCTCGCTCTCCTGCTGGTCGCCGGGCTGCCCGGGATGTGCGTCACCGGACAGCTGTACGCAAGCAGCCACCTGGTCGAGGTGGAGCGCGGCGAGCCGATCCGGTTCACCGCGACGGAGGGCGAGCGGGTGACGCTGGCGCTCCGGGTGGCGAAGAGCGTCAACAGCTACTGGCAAGCACCCCGGGGCGTCGTCATGACCCTCGCGGGTGACGGTGACCAGCAGCTGGCGCCACCCCGCAACGACGGCTGGGGCGATTCGATCCTCACGGACTCGTCCGCGGAGGAACAGCTGATCGTCCGGGCGTCGATCACCGTCCCGGCCGCTCCCGGCACGAAGCGGCGCACCGTGACGGGCGCCATCAAAGGAGACGTCTCGTATCCGGTAGATGCCGGCGGGCGGGAGTTCGTCAGCGAGTCGGTGAGTGTCGCGGCGCCGGTGGAGATCACCGTCGTGCCCACCGGAAACAGCGGCGGGTCCCGCGGAACCGGACCGGTTCTCACCTTCGTGTACCTCGATCTCACGCTCGGGTTCCTTCTCGTCGGTCTGGCAGCGACGGCGCTCGCCGCCAACCTGCGGCGACGCGCCCTGGCCAGGCGCGGCCAGCCACGTGAGGGCGGCGGCCTCTCCGGGTTCTGGATGGGGCTGTTCGGGCTCGCATTCAGCGGCGCCCTGTTCCTCGGCGGGCTCAGCACCGTTCTTCAGCTCGGATCCGGGCTCTACCGGACCCTCGGCGAACGCGCCGTGCTCGATGCACCCGGGCCGATCATCTGGGCGCCGGTCACCGTGCCCGCGCTGCTCTGGGCGGCGACCGTCATCGGCATGTCCGCCCTGGCAGCGAAACCGGCTGATGAACCGGCACCCGAGACCGGCACAGGAAGCTGACGGACGGACCGTACCCCCTGGTGGATCTTGTCTGTGGTCATGGGATGAGCTGCATGCACACGCCGGAGAGGACCGGCGATCGCGGTGAACGAGGTGGCCCCGGCCGGAATCGCCCGGGCCGGGTGTGGCAGCCGAGTCCGGTCCGCCGGGCGCTCAGGTCACGGCGGCGCACTGCTTGATCTGGTCGAAATTGCGGCGGGCGAGATCGGCACGCCAGCCGGTCAGCGGTGCGGTCCGGCCGTTGCGGATGAGTTCCACGGGCACCAGGTCTGCCCGTACCACCGAGCGGTCCTGGATGTCGAGCCGCAGCAGGCCGGAGCGGGAACTGAACTGCTGATACAGCGGATGGTGGTAGAAGAGCAGATTGCCGAGGCCGTAGGCGATGTAGGCGTCACCGGCATGCCCGGCGCCCTGCAGGGCGTGCTGATCGGTCACACCGACCCCGGCGACCGGGAGACCGCCGCACGCCAGGCACTCGACCTGATCTGGACGGGCGTCGAGGCACGCGGTTGACCGAGGCCATGGCGGCCGGGTTCGCGCCGTGTCCCGGAATGGGACGGCGCGGCCGGTAGAGCCTCCGGCTCGACCTCCGGAACCGGATCGACATCGCGCTGTGGGCGACGCGCACGGCAGGCCCGTTCCCGCCGGACCAACGACGGTGATCGCCATCCGGTTCCCGTGCGGTGGCTACCGCGGCGGGTCGATGCTCCACAACCGGATGGTGCCGTCTGCCGAGACGCTCAGCAGCTCGCGCTCGCCGGCGCGCAGGCGCAGAGATCGCAGCGGGCCGGTGTGGCCGGTCAGCGCGGCGCCGACCTGCTTCTGGTCGCCGTGCCGGGTGAGGTCCCACAGGCGGAGGGACGGGTCCGCCGGGCCGCCACCGGTCACCGCGAAGCGGCCCTGCCGGTCACAGCAGACGGCGGTGACCGCGTCGGTGTGTCCGGTGAGCCGCGCCTGCGGTGCGGCCGGGGTCTGCCACACCCGCACGACGCCGTCGGCGTAACCGCCCACCAGTGGCCGGCCGGTCGTGCCGGCGGCGATGCAGGTCACGTCGGCGGGCCCGATCATGCCCGCGACCCGGGACGAGAATCCGGTGCCGTCGGCCATGTCGGCGTACTCCCTGATCCGCCCGTTGACGCCGGCGGTCACCACCATCGTGCCGTACCACAGCACCGCGTTCAGCCGGCCGTCGCCACTGCCACCGGAGCGGCGGCTGGAATGGTCGACGGCGTCCCACACCCGCACGTACCCGAACGTGTCGGCGGCGGCCACGTACCTCCCGGTCGGGTCGAACCGCACGCAGGTGACGGTGCCGTGGTAGACGGTGAGCGGCTCACCGAGCGCCGACCCGGAAGCCGCGTCCCAGAACCGGACGGTCTGGTCGTCACCGCCACTGACCAGCACCTTTCCGTCCGGGGAGAAGTCGATGCCGGTGACCCGGCCCTCGTGTCCCGTGATGACCGGCGCCGACTCCCGGCCGGAGGTCACGCTCCACCTGCGTATCGTGCCGTCGGCTCCGGCGGTCGCCACGAGGTCGGCTTCGGACGGGTGCAGGGCCACCTCCCAGGCGTCGTGCTGGATCGCGGACCCGATCAGCCTTCCCGGCCGCGGGTCCGGTGTCGTCCGCAGGGCGCGGTAACCGCGATAGCCCAGCCAGCCGGCCAGCCCGGCGGTGGCCGTGCCGAGGGCTCCGCGTACCAGCAGGTCTCGGCGGCGAATGCCGGGTCTGGGCACGGCAGGATCGTGGCCGGCGCCACCGTCCACACCCGCCTCGGCGCCCGGCCGCATGCGCGTCTCCGATGGCTGCGGCTGCTCCGCCTGCTCCGGTGTCTCCGCCTGCTCCGCCGTTCCCGGCTTTTTCGACGCTGCCGGCCGCTCCGGTGCTTCCGGCGGTGTCGGCGCCTCCGGTTGCTCCGGCTGTCTCGGTGCCGTGACCGGGTCCGGAGCCTTCCGGGGCGGCGAGCCGGCGACGGCGTCACGGTGGGACACGCTCTCCGGCAGGTACAGCGCGCCCTCGGCCACCAGCAGCTCCGGCTGATCCAGCACTGCGGGCGGCAGCCGCAGCGTGCGATGCAACAGCGAAGCGGCCAGCGGTACGCGGGTGGCGCCGCCGACCAGCAGCACCGTGCCGATCTGCTCCGGTGGCACGCCCGCCGCCCGGACGGTCGACACGGTCAGCGCGGCCGTGCGGTCGAGCAGCGGCCGGACGGCGCGCTCGAACTCCTCGCGGGTCACGTGCGCCACCCGGCTGGCGATCGGCACGTGAATCTCGGCCATCGGGTGCCGGGACAGCTGCTCCTTGGCCATCCGGGCCGATCTCCACAGCTCCCGCCGTGCCCGGTGCTCCTCCGTGGTGCGCGGCCAGTCCAGCGCGTTCCAGCTCTCCGCGTCGGCATCGCCGCGGATCAGCGAGACGACGACGGCATCCAGGTCGAGACCTCCGACGTCGTCGAGGCCGTCGCTCGCGAGCACCTCGAAGGATCCGGTCCCGTCCGGCTGTACGACCGAGACGTCGCAGGTGCCGGCGCCCAGGTCGTAGACGACCAGCACCCGATCGTGGCGCAGTGCGCGGCCCGGCGCCGTGCGCAGATACGCGGCGGCCGCGACCGGCTCCGGCACCAGCACGCACTCCCCCAGGCCGGCCTGTCGCGCCGCGTCGGCCAGCACGCCGAGCCGCGCCCGGCCCCACGCCGCCGGATGCGTCAGCACCACCCGCTGCGGCGTGCTGCCACCGGTCGCCCGGCGCGCCTCCTCCGCGACGCGGCCCAGCACGGCCGCGACCACGTCCACGACCGCGACCTCCCGGTCACCGAGCCAGACGGCACCGTCGCCGACGCGCCGTTTCGGGTTCGGCTCGAAGCGCGACGGGTCCCCCATCGAGGCCCGCTCCGCGTCCACGCCCGTGAACAGCGTCCCGTCCGGCGCCGCCCACACCGCCGAGGGCAGCAACGGCGAGGCGTCCAGCAGCAACGGCCGCACCCCGCCCCCGGGTGAGGCGAGGAAACCGACCGTACTCGTCGTCCCGAAGTCCACGCTCAGCCGGTATCCGTCCGCCCGCATCGCATCAGGATGCCAGCCACCGGCTAGTTCCGCGGATCAGGCCAGGCCCGAGCACGCTGAGCGCGTGCAGCACCGATCACCTCGGCATCGTTCAGTGGTCCCGTGCACCGTCCATGACCTCGACTGCGACGCCGGTCCCCTGGAACACGTCACACAACCGGCCGACGAACGCCTGCCCGTCCGCGAGGTGCAGGCCGCCGCTCACGGATGGCCGATTCGCCATGGTGAACTCCACCCTGACGTAGTCGGCGCCGGTCGAGGCCGTGGAACCCGGCGGCGAGCCCGGCCAGCAGGTGACCGTCACCGCGCTCAACTCTCCGATCGGGACCGTCCGCCTCCAGAAGATCCACACGATCCGCATCCGGGTCGGCGCTTCCAGCGGCCACCATTCGCACCGCAACACGTCCGTCGGCAGGCTGACGGCGACGAACGACCCGGCGAGCAGGACAGCCGCCACGGCCCACACCACGAACGGCATGGACCCGCCGTCCGTCATCACGATGAGCCCGCCGGCGGGGCAGCACGCCAGCACCGCCGCGGTGGCCACCATCGGAAACACCGCCTCCCGCAGACCGCGCCACCTGCTGTCGAAGATCAGCACAGCGGCGCCACGCGGATGCCGCAGCACCCCCGCCCCGCCACCCATGCCTCACACCCCGCCCCATGGCCGCCGCATCGCACAACATGAGGCCACGTCCACTCCAGATCCGCACAGCTTCATCGCCGACACCACGCCCTGATCTGCCGAGATGAGTGCACCGGGCTTCACCATAACGAAAGTTGCGCCAATCGATTCGCCGCGTTAAGGAGGCGGCAGATTCTTGCGCCTTTGTCTGTGCTGGTGAGTCACGTGACAATACTCACCTATTGATTCCTAGTCATTCCCTGCCCAGTCGCGCGCCAAGGGGTATGCGATGCCGGTCGTGGATCGGTCTCGACGAGCGACGGTCAAGCAATGCACCGGACCGCTAGGCATGCATGGAGCGTCGTTGTGCGTTAAGAGTGCAACGACCGCCGCTGAATACTACTGTGGTGACATGGGAATCAAAGTACGACCGGCAAAACCGGGTGAAGGGCGAGATGTTGCGCAGCTCTTGGCGGTCGCAGCGTTACCGCGACCAGGGCTGGCCAACACCATTGACAACAATGAACTTATGATGGCGCCTGGAAATCCTGTCGAGTGTTATCTCGTCGCATACGAAGACCTCAAGATGGTAGGCGCCGTAGGTGCCAGCCCTCCATGGAACTGGCTGACCGAATTGGGAAAGCATGGCCTAGCGCGGGAAGAGCAGCGGCGCATAGGGATGATCATCGCTAAAATTGTCAGCGTTGTGGTTGAGCCGGACCATCGCCGACAGGGTGTCGGGCGCAAGCTTTTGCTCCACACAATCGCCTTCTATCGCCAGCATCACTACAAATGGATGTACGGGCAGTTTAGCGACGACAGTCTCATCGAATTCTATAAAGAACTGGGATTCACGGTTTCGGACCCAGACCAGCCGCTTAACGTTCCTGTCGGAATCCGGACCAGCATGCTTGGCGGCTCGGGTGAACGGTGGTTTTCCATGCTACTTTAAGGCATAAGAGCGTAATTTGTAAAACAGTCCGGCGACCTAGTTAAACTTCAACCCGGACGCAATTCACGCGCATCCCACTCAATTGAATCGGGACTCGCTGTCCCAACTCGGCCCCACTTCTGAGCGCAGGATCGTAAGCGCTCATCTGCCGCGGACAGGGTGGGCGTGGTGCGTCGTTGATGCGTGCCGGGTAGCCTCGCAGGGTGCTGGTAGTCCTTGATGGTCGCCGAGTGAGCTCGGAGGCCGATCTGCATCGTGAACTGGCGAGGCTGCTTGACTTCGGCCCCTTCTACGGTGCGAACCTGGATGCGTTGTGGGATCGACTGAGTACCGACGTTGAACGGCCGATGCACCTTCTGTGGACTGATTCAGGGACCAGCCGGGCCGCGATGAGCCCCCTATCGTTCGAGCGTGTCGAACGGATCCTTCAGAAGACCGTCGAGCAGGACACCGGCTGGTGCCTGGAAGAGCGCTTCACTTACGAACTCGCATGATGCACGCTGCTCGCCGACGCGCTCTCATGCCGCTGATAGTGAGCGAGCTGTCTGCGGCGCGAGCCGTCATGTTTGCTGGACGAGGCGCGGCGGCATGTCGTGATGTGGCTTGCTGTGGTTGGTGTCGGCAAAATTGTCACGTCTTGGCTTGGTGGCCGTACCGTCGTAGCCGTACAAACGAACGGTGTGGGATGACCTTGAGCAGATCGCCTGGCACCGGCTGAAGCACAACTACGGCACGGCGTCCGACGTACCCGGGTGGCTTCGTGGCTGTGCCAGTGACGACGCCGGGCGGGCCGCGGCGGCGCTCGACGACTTCGACTCGGCCGTTTACCACCAGGGTGGCTGGATCTGCCCGGCTGCGCCGGCGGCCCTGCCGTACCTTGTCGACCTCGCCGCCGGCCGAGCGGTCCATCACCGCCAGATGATCGTGAGGTTAATCGCCGAATTCATCGACGAGGCCGCACTCGTCGATCGAAGGACCGTCGATGCGGCTTGGCCGGCCGCCGTGGAGCGGGAGATCCCGCGCCTGACGGTTTTACTGGACGACCACGAGCCGGCCGTGCGGCGTGCGATGACATGGCTGCTGAGCAGGAACGGACTGCCGCAGCAGGCGGTCACCACGGCGATCTGGCGGCGATGGCACGTGGAGGACGACCGAGTCGCCCGCTGGGATCTCATCGCAGCGTTCGGCGCGTTGCTCGAACGGGACCGCGACGCCGGTGACATCCGCACGCTGTTGCACGAACTCCTCGACGACGCCGATGTGCAGACCGGGCTCGCGGCCGTGCACGCGCTGGCCGGCACCGACCCGGACGTGCCGCTGACCCGTGCGCCGCAACTGCTGGCAGCGATCCGCGACCCCGGCATCGGAGCCTGGCGGAACTCCGCGTGGTTCGGTACATCCATCATGGACCGCACCGGCCATCTGCTGCAACGCGATCCGGTCGTGGCGACCGGCTTCATCCAGGCCCTCGGCGGTGGATCCGGCCGTGACGAGCGGAACGCAGGCCTGCAACGCGCTGCTGCCCTGCTCGCACAGTGGCGGACCCCGCCGCCGGCACTGCACGACTTCCTCATCGAGCGGCTCGCTGACGACGACGCCGAGGTCCGGTTCCGCGCCGCGTTCCTACTCGCCTGCGCGCCGTCATCCACGGCGGCCGATACCCTCGCCACCCTGGCCACCGACACCAGTGTTTGTGGCTCCCGCTGGGGCGCCACGGTGGGCGATGCGGCGGTGTGGGCGCTGGCCCGCCTCGGCGACGCCCGCTGCGTGCCTCTGATCAGGCAGCAGCTGGCCGGATCCCGGCTCGGCTTCGCCCCGAACGGCCGGTTCTACACGACACCACCGGGATCGTGGGACGGGTTCTGGCTGCCCGCCGTCGACGAGGCACTGACCCCGTTGGCCACGCACGCTGCGAGCCTGGTGCCGGCCGTCCGGGTCGGTTCCTCGCGCGCCCTGTGCCGGTTGCTCGGCGCATGGGGTGCGGCCTCCGCGCCGGCGGTGCCACAGCTCGTACTCCTGCTCGATCGGCACGACCGCCAGGTGGCCGCGGCGGAGGCACTCGGCGGCATCGGACCGGCTGCCACCGACGCAGCCACCGACCTGCGACGGCACGCGTCGATACCCGCCGCGGCGTGGGCACACTGGCGGGTCACGGCCAACCCGGCGCTCGCGTTGAACGCCCTGACCGGCGTCACTCACCCTCACGACCTGCACAGACTGGGTGACCTCGGCCTGCTTGCGGCAGGTGAGGCCGACAGACTGCACCGGCTCTCCCGATCAAAGGACGATTGGGTACGGATGGAAGCCGCATACGCCCACTACCGCGTCACCGCCGATCCGGCCCTCGCGGTCGCCGTTCTCACCGAACTCGCCGGCCCTCTCATCGACGGCACCTGCTCTCCCGTGATGATCACCGCACTGGAGCGTCTGGCCGCGATCGGCCCCGCGGCCGAACCCGCCCACGTGATCGCACGCGCTGTCCTGGACAGTCCGCAACGCCTGTCCTACTTCGGCGGCTGGCACGTCTTCAAGGAGGACGAGCACCTGCGGTCACATGCCACCACCCTGCTCAGCAGAGCCGGCCGCCTGTGAACCATCACCACCTGCCTCCCGCCGCTCGCGTCAGATCCCGGCGTGCCAGGTCCGGCCGGTCATGCCACGCCTCCGCGATGTCCAGATCACCGCCCACCACGCCGATCCGAAGACCACCATGCGCTACGACCGCGCCCGCAAGAACCTCGACCGGCACTCCAACTACATCCTCGCCGCCTACACGGCCTCCGGCACATGACAGCGAGCGATGGTCCAGACCGAGCGACTCTGCCGATGAGCGGATGTCGACGGATGCCTCGCCAGGAAGCCGCAGGGCTATCGTCTGGACGTGGTCTCTGATCAGCCTCCGATGCTGCCAACGGTGGAACAGCTTGAGTCTTGGGCCGGCCGGGGGTGTGTCGCGCGCGCGAACGAGACAGACGTGGCGCTGTGGCGAATCCCGCAATCGGAGAAGGCCGCATTGATCTTCAGTGGCGTGCCGCTGCTCGGCGGCATCGTCGAAGAGGTCTCTTTTCACGCGGCATCGTCGATGTACCGGCTGGCTTTCGAGTCCAACGGCGGGTCCGCGCATACCGCCTGGGAATACGGTGCCGTACCGGGCACCGGTGAGGTCCGGCTGTGGCGGTCGGACGGCCGGGGAGGTAGTTCATTTGTGAACTCCTCGATCAGCCAATGGTTGTGCGCGCTACACCTGGTCGGCACCTGCTTCGCCGAGTCGGCCGCCCTCGGCCGGTACGACGAGAGCGTCGAGGCGGAGGATCAGGCAGTCGCCGAGCTTGCCGATCTACTGCGCCGGATCGAGGCCATCGATCCGGCTGCCATCGCAGACGGCGATCACGAGCGGCAATTCTGGCCCGCTGTGCTAGATCGGTGGCTCTTTTGATCTCGGTCAGCCTTCATCCGCCTCTGCCATAGTCATAGTGCAGCCTTCACTGTTCAGACCGGCCGCCGACAACTCTGGCTCGATGCGCCGGCGTTGACGCCGTTCCGCCGCTTCCGGGCGGCAGGCCCTTGTCCTGGGCGGTGACGACGTGTTGCCCTCGGAACGGCTGTTCCTGCGGTGGGGCCGCGGCCCACCCTTTTAGATGGTCATGGCCGCATTACGGCCAGCACTTACGGTGCTCCGTGGTCTTCCCAGTTCTCGGCGCAGACGCGGGCTCCGCTGACCACGGTGTCCCCAACGCGGTCAGCCCGCACGTACATGTTCAGTCCGTCCGGCCCCAGGTCTCCGCTGCAGCCGATGATCAGGCCGATCTCGTCATTGTCGGCACGCTGGATCAGCGTCGCGTCGATGCGCGACACCGGCGCCCCCACCAACTCGATGCCCTCGTAGCAGACCCGGGGACCAGTGCGCCCGTGCACGGTGACAGCGCCCAGGACGGGCAGGCGACTTCCCAGATCCCAGTAGTGCGCGGTCACCCCGGTATGATCGAAGCGGTCGCGGGTCAGAATCCACTGGCCGCTCTTGCCGGAGCCCGGCCACGGAAAATGACCATGCCGGACCGCGGGCACCTCGCCGCCCAGCGCGGCCATCACCTGCTGCGCATCCATGTCGAACCGAAGGGGACCGATACTTTCCAACGGCGTCCAGTCCCAGCGCGGGCGGTCCCGATCGGCCTTCAATGCCCACGCCCCCGGGTTCGGCTCGCGCGTGCGGACATCGATCCATTCCAGGACCGGCGGAGCGTGGTACGGATCCGCTGCCAGCTGGGAGCACACCGGCAACGCATCGGTGATCACCGCGTCCCGGCGTTCCCAGTAGCCGGCCGGCGACAACCCCCACTCCTGGACCGCGCCCATGGAGATGCCCCACGACTGCGCTTCAGGATCACCGCTCCAATTGACCCGGACCACGGCTCCTTCCTTGATGTGCGAGCCGGTCGAGCTCCGCCCGGACCTGTGAAGGAGCTCGGGCGATGAGCTGCACATCCCGGAACCGAAGCAGTGGCCCGTCCATCGCATCGACCGCCACCGCCACCAACCGGATGCCGTGCGCGTAGATCGCCGTCACGCCGACCTCGCCGTACCGCCCCCAGCACGTGCCGGCTTCCCTGCCGCGGGAGACCCCGGCAACCGCCCGACCCAACACGGCTTCGACCTGCTCAGGGCTCATGCCGAAACGCAGCGGCCCCACCGCTACCCGCGGATCGAGTATCCACTGCTCCCGGCCCCCAGGCCTTCTCTTCCACCAGCGCATCTCAACCCCGCTCACTTCTACAACCCCGGCCGATGATCGGGAGCGATCACCGTAAGCGGGCCCTCTGACAATTCAGACCCAGCGCGGGCATCAGCCGCGCATCGCGGCTGCATGACCTTCGGGCGTGCGCCGCCCTGACACTCGCCTGACAGGGGGAACGGCAGCAACGCCGGGTCACGTCAATAGTGGAGTGCGAGAACCGGCTTAGCGCTGGCGAGGTGCCCGGATCTGCCGCCGACCGCGCCCGGTGGCCTACGTGACCGGTCATGGAAAGTGGCGCGTGCCGGGGCGGCTCGACGGGCCCTCGGGCCGGGACCAGTGCATGAGCGGCGCGGAGACGGCGAAGGCTTGGGCACAGGGCACCCTGATCTACGTGTCGCTGTCGTCGGCCGGTAGTGGGCTGCCTTGACGACTCACTTTCATTTTGCAAGTATGCTGGCATGAGCCTGTTCATCACCTGCCCGGTCGAGAGCGTGGAGCGCGCGACCGCCTTCTACACCGCTCTCGGCTGGACGCTCAACGCCGAGATGTCGGATCACAACGTGTCGTGCTTCGCGATCGCGCCCGAGCAGTACGTCATGCTCGGCAGCCGCGAAATGTACGCGAGCGTCGGCGGCGTCGAGGACCTGGTCGGAGGGCCGGACACCCCCTCGAAGGTGACCGTCTCGTTCGACCTCGGCAGCCGCGAGGCGGTCGACGAGCTCGTCGACCGCGCCAGCGCCGCCGGCGGACGAATCGGCGACACCGACGACTATCCCTTCATGTACCAGCGCCAGTTCGATGACCCCGACGGCTACCACTACTCACCGTTCTGGATGAAGCCGAGCGCCGATCCAGCCGAGTGAGCGACCTCGCCGCGGCACTCGACATCGTCGGCAGCCGGTGGGCACTGCTCATCGTGGAGCGGCTGCTCGAAGGGCCGCAGCGCTACGGCGACCTACAGCGTGACCTCGGCGCACCGACGAACATGCTCGCGACCCGCCTGCGCGAACTCGAGGCGGCCGGGGTGCTGTCCCGACTTCCTCTTCGGCACAACACCCGTGCGTACGCGCTGACGGAGCGCGGGCTGGCACTACGAGACGCAATCGTCGCACTCGAACGTTGGGGCGCCCAAGAGACGTAACCCCACGCCGTGAACCGGGTGAACGCCAGCGGGAACTGCATCGCCTAACGGCCACGAAGCCGACGTCGCGTTCCAGCGTGCACCATCCGCTCATGCCGCCGAGCGCGCGGTGCCGCGATGACCGTCGGCGAGTGCGTCGAGAGTGGTCATGGGCGGGTGGGGCAGAGATATCTGTCCCAGATCTGTGCCGTGCGGTAGGGGCCGTCGCCTGCGCAGTCTCGCTGTGGCTCGTCGAAGCGCACCCAGTAGTTGAGCTCGCCGGGCAGAGCGAGGTGATGGCGGACCGGCTCCGGAGCGCCGAGATCGTCGATCACGCCCTCGAACTCTTGCATCCATGGGCCGTCCCAGTCGGTGTCCTTGACGACGCGCACGCGTGTGCCCGCAGGCAATGCATCTGTCGGCCATTCGGCTGACATGGGACGCCCGATGACCTGCTCGATGGCAGCCCGGTCCGCGGAGACGCGGTCGTCTCGCCCCGGGTGATCCTGCATCGGAGCATCATCGGAACCACCAGGCCAAGGCCGCAATCCATTTCAGGACGCCGCCCTCGGACGTGGCCTCTGCCGAGATCGGTGCGCTCGTTCATGTCGTGAGTGAGCGGGAAGGTGCAGCGTTGGGTCGATCGCCCTCAACTGCCGCCGATCGTGCGCGGCCATCCCCACTGCCGGAGCGGGCCCGGCGTGCCGAGACGACGGGGGTGGCTCGGCCGTCCGCTACCGTTGGTGCATGGTCGCTTCCGCACGGCTGGCGGTTGTTTCCGGCGGCGCGACCGGGATCGGCCGGGAGGTCGCCCGCATGTTCGCCGGGCGCGGGGATCGGGTGGTGATCGTCGGACGGCGGGTGGAGCTGCTGCGCCAGGCCAGTGAGGACATCAATCGGACGGCCGGGGCTGACCTGGCGATCCCGGTCGGCGCCGACCTGACGGATCCGGCGCAGGTCCGGCGTGCCGCGGACCTCATCGCGGATCTGGGCGAGGTCGGTGTGCTCGTCAACAACGCCGGCGCGGCCGTCACCCCGCCCGCGGGCGACGGGCTCGACGCCCTGGCCGCCTCCTGGCGCCGTGATCTGGATGCCAGTCTGCTCACCGCAGTACTGCTGACGCATGCGCTGCTGATCATGATGAGCCGCCCTGGCGGCCGGCTCACCATGATCAGCTCGGCGGCCGCGCAGCGCGGTGGCGCGGGCCCGCACTCGGCCTGCTCCTACGCGGCGGTGAAGGCGGCGCTGCACGGCTGGGCCCTCGGACTGGCCAGGCAGCTCGGCAGGGATGGCATCACGGTGAACGTCCTGGCACCCGGCTACATTCAGGACACCGGCATCTTCCACGGCCAGGACACCCCCGGCTTCGTGGCGACCAAGATCGCCGACACTCTGGTCGGCCGGCCGGGGACACCGGCCGACGTCGCGGCGGCGATCAGCTATATTGCCTCGCCCGAGGCCGGATACCTCACCGGGCAGATCATCGGCCTCAACGGCGGCGCCGTTCTCGGCCGATAGGCGCTGCGCCGGCCGCTCCGACCCGGAGCGGCTTCGTGCCGTGACCGCAGGCGGCCTGCGCCGATTCCTCGAATGGATTCGCGGCGCCGTCGTCCACTTCGCCGTCGCCCGCGCACCGGGCGATGTCTGAGGCGCGTTCGATCAGCACCGGCTACGGGAACTCTGCTGTCAGAACCGCGTCGGTGAAGGCGTCGACGTCGCGCGGAGGTGCAAGCTCCAACCTGTGGATGTCGTCGAGCGGTAGACAGAAACCCGGCCGGATACACAGCTCGTTCAGCAGCCCTTGGGCGTCGGAGTCCAGATCGTCGCGATATCCCAGAGGTCACAACATCTCAGGCGGACAACCGTCACCGTGCGAGGTCCCAACCACTGATCGCGGGAGAACCACCCGCTTCCGCCGCCGAGCGTACGCGACCGCAAAACGGATCCGTCACGCATTGCGACACGGCCTCGAAACGACCCGACTCACCCTTGTGCCGAGAACCGTGCGTCCCGCAGGCCGATGTCTACGGGAGGATCCGGCCACCGTCCTCGCCGTGCAAGCCGATCAAGGTAATCCAGCAACTCTGCCTCGCTGCGCAACAGGCGTTCGCGCTCGGCAACCGGCAGTCCGTCGAGGAGGTCCGTGAGCTGCTCGGCACGGGAAACATGCACCATGGCGCCTGAGTACTCCCGACAGCGCGAACACCAGGCCAGGCCGATGCAACGCTCAAAGAAGCGGTGGGTTGACGAGTAGAAACGGTACCGGTAGGAGCGGATCTCGCCGTCGCATGCGACCTCACGACGGGACAGGCCCCCGTGGAGCACGCCTACCTTGGTCCACTCCCAGCCGGTCGCCCTACGCCCCACGCCGGCATCCTCCCAGCGCGAAACGCTCAGTCGCCATCCGGATCTGCCGCAGGCCGGCTCGCGGCAGGCCCGAACTCTGCGATGCTGGCGCCGGACCTGCCGAAGGTTCGGCGGTGATGTGATCAGACAATGTGGTCACAGAGCGGCGAGCAGGTGCGACCGAGGCGGTGGCCAAGTTCCTGTAGTAAGTTTCCGAGCCGTTCGACCTCTTCAGGAGTCGGTGGTGTGATGGGGGCACCGCCCGCGATATGTTCCCCCACCTCATATAACGTGCCGTAGAGGTCCTCGGCGGTAGCTCGGTCGAGTCGCATTGTGATGTCATCGGTCACGCGACGAAGTTACTCTCATACCGCTGTCGGTCGGTGGCGGAGGAGCCGATGCTGCGGCATGTCGTCGTTCGAGGTCTTCGGCCGCTCGCGGCGGACGGTGTTCCCTGGCGTTGATCCGCGGCACTGCTGAAGACCACCCGGCCGCGGGCAGCAGCTCCACGTCGCCGCTGGGCCGGCGAAGGTCCGAACATGATCAGGTCGGGATACGGCCTGCCAGAACCGCCCCGGTCGTCTGCATGGCCGGTCCGATGGTGTGAGGATCGAGACTGTGCTCGGCCGCGACGGTCGTCGCCAGACAGTCTCCCCACGTCGCCGCCCATAACGACGCCAGGTCATCGTCTGGATCGAGGTCCTCAGGCCTGCCAGGGATACCGAAAGCGTCCAGAAGTCTCCGCCCGACGCCGAACGGCTCGCCGATGGATAACTCGCGTCTTCCTCATCCGCGCCGCGCAGGTCGTCTATCGACGGTGACCGACATTATGAGGTCGGTCGCCCGCCGTCTTCCCGGCGGCGACGAGAGGACTCAGGGCGTGGCGGGCAGCCCGGTGCGGCACAGCTCAAGGGCGTCCCGGGCACCGCGGAGGGCCGTGATCACCGTGGGCGAGGGATGCACGTGCACCTCGGCGAGGTCGAGGCCGCCTGATCCCTCGGTGACCGGGTAGGCCAGTTGCTCACGCCCGAGCCGGAACTGGGCGTCGATACCGGCGCGGTTGCCGCGCGGATCCTGGCGATGCCAGCCGCCCGCCAGGTATACGGCGACCAGGCCGTGCAGGAACGGTTCTCCACCGTCGCTCAGCTGCTGGTAGCACAACCCAGCCGGAACGCCGGCGGCCCGGACCACCGCCGCCAGCAGGTGGGACTTGGCGTAGCACAGGCCCACGCCGGCGCTGAGCACCTCACCGGCGGTGACGGTGATCCGCGGATCCTGGGCGTCCACGGAATGCCGGATCCGGTCACGAACCCACTCGAACGCGGCCCGCGTGAAGTCGACGTCATCCGGATGTGCCGCACGGAGTTCATCGGACAGTGCCCGCACCGCCGGATGGTCCACCTCGACGACCACGTCACCGCCCAGGTAGTCCGACGGTTCACCCGCGATCAGCTGCACACCTGTTCCTTCCCGCTCGGCCGGCCGGTTCGAGGACTCGGACCCGTCACAGCCGTCCCGCATTGCCTTCGGCCTCCGGACGAGCGTAAGACAGCGGCGCCCGTCGCAGACCGCGGATCGCCGGGGTGAGCAGCAGTGCGGCGCAGACCGCGACGCTGACCGCGCCGGAGAGCAGCAGCAGCTCGCGCGGGTCGACGATCTCCGCGACCGGCCCGGCGAGCGCCTGCCCGATCGCCACCCCGGACACCGAGCCGGCCACCTCGTACGCGGTGACCCGGTTGAGCACGTCCGGCGCGACCTGGGTCTGCACGCTCGTCGACCACATCACCGACCAGAACGCCCACGCCACGCCGCCGATCAGGTGGCCGGCCATCAGCAGCGGCAGCGGCAGCTCCAGCGCCACGGACAGCGGGATGCACGCGAACCCGGACATGGCGATCCCACCGGCGGCGAGCGGGTGCGCCGGCCGCAACCGGATCGCGATCAGGCCGCCGAGCACGGTGCCGGCGCCGAGCCCGGCCATCACCCACGCGAACGCGACGTCCCCGAGGCGCTCCCCGATCAGGCGCGAGCCCAGCGGCACGTACGGCCCGAAGACCAGCATCCCGAAGAAGACCCAGATCAGGATGACCGACCACATCCAGGCGCGGGACCGGAACTCCGACCAGCCACGACGCAGGTCGCCGAAGAGCGAGGAAGAGCCGATCACGGGGGTACGCCCGGGAAGGCGCAACAACACCAGGCATAGTCCGCTGATCAGGAACGTGGCCGCGACCACGGACTGGGTGGCCAGCCGGACCGCGTCCGCGCCGACCATCATCGTCCGGGCCCCGATCCGGTCCGCGAAGACGCCGCCGAACAGCACGAAGAGCACGAACGGCGCGGTCCACACGGCCAGCACCGAACCGACCCCGGACACGCCGTGGATCGCGCCGACGGCGAGCGCGGTCACGACCGGCAGCATCGCGTCACCGGGCAGGGAGACGGCGCGGGCGCCGAAGTACAGCGTGAAGTTCCTGGTCCACAGCCGGCCCGGCGTCGTGAGCAGTGCGGTGCGCATGGTGTCCCATTCTGGGCGTGCGACGGGTCACCCACAGGCGCTGGGCAGGACGTCCATTGGGTACATTCACGCCATAAGGCACCGCGTCGTCGCGCTCGTCGACCCGCCGCTGGAGATGTACCGGGTGACGAGCGCGTCCGCCGTCTTCGGCGACCACGGGCCGGACATTCCCGCGCACTACGACTGCACGTGGTGCGCCGGGCCCGATCCGTACCACCCTTGGGGTGGATGTGATCGTCGACCACGGCCTGGAGGCGCTGGCCGTGGCGGACACCGTGCTGATCTCCGGCTGGCACGCCGGCCCGGACGTGCCCGACGAGGTCGGGGCTGCTGTTCTGGCCGCGCACCGCCGTGGGGCGCGCATCGTCGCGATCTGCTCCGGCGTCTACGTACCCGCGAGCCTGGGACTTCTCGACGGCCGGGCCGCCGCCGTGCACTGGGAGATGACCGCCGACGTGGCCGCCCGGTTCCCGCTGGTCCGGGCGCACGCGTCCGTGCTCTTCGTCGACCACGGGGACGTGGCCACCGCCGGCGCGTCCGCCACCACCGTCGACCTGTGCCTGCACCAGGTGCGCCGCGAGCACGGCGCGGCCCTGGCGATGCGGATCGGCCGGCAGCTGTCCGCGTCACCGCAGCGGGAGGGCAGCCAGCGCCAGTTCCTGCGGCTGTCGACCACCGGCCCGATGCCCGACTCGCTGGCGCCACTGCTCGACTGGATCACCGCGCACCTGTGCCGGCCGCTCACCATCGAGGACATGCCCGCCCACGCCGGCCTCTCCCCGCGCACGCTCACCCGCCACTTCACCGACCAACTCGGCGTGTCCCCCGGCCGTTGGCTGCGCGACCGCCGCATCGCCAGCACCCGCGCGCTCCTCGAGGAGACCGACCTGCCGGTCGGCGCGATCGCCGCCCGCGTCGGCCTGTCCTCCGCCGTCAACCTCCGCCGCCACTTCCGCGCCGCCCTCGGCACCACCCCGGCCGCCTACCGTGACTCGTTCCGCCGTTCGGGAGACCAGAAGCAAGAGCAGACACAGCGCGGGTACGACCTCAACGTCGCCTCCGCCTGAAGCGCCCGGCGTAGGCCGGCCTGCTTCCCCTCCCTGACCGCTGCTCGCTTGCGCCCTGCTCGGCGGTCAGCCACGGCGGCGGCGGGAACCGGCCGAGTACCTGAACGTTCCGCTGATCAAGCTAGCCACGGTCATCAGAGCATCGGGCCGGGTACTGGTTTCGTTCGTAGGGGCTCGTCGGCGGCATACGTCGGGCTCGGCTCGTGGAATGCTTCGCCCGCCCATCGCCTGCGCACCGGGTCGGCGCAGGCGTCCAGAAATGCGTGCGCCGCGGCCGCGATGTGCTGCCGATGGACGGCCAGCTCCGGAACTCGTACGAGTACCACCGCCGCGGTGATCGCCTCTTGCCGAACACCGGGGTGAGGGTCGTCCAGAAACGCGACGGCGGCATCGTACATCTGGGACCGGAGCTGCCGGACCGCGTGCCAGGCCGAAGAGGGTGACTCCAACGGCGAGCATCCGGCGAGCTCGACGAACTCACCGACACGGACATCGCCGACCGCGTCAGCCATCTCCGACAACCAGGTCAGCAGATGCCCTCGCAACGGCCGGAGTCTGCCGTCCGGGCTGCGGATCACCGTGTCGCCGCCCACCTTGCGGTCCAGCAGTGCCAGCGCGTACCGGACGGCCGGCGCTGCAGGCGCGAATACGTTCGGGTACTCGATGAACGCGGTCCACAAACAGGAAAGGCCGACCGTGGCGGCTTTCGGATCCTCAGCAGCCAGGCTGTGCAACAGCGCCCGCATGTCGGGGTCCGACCACAGGTGCTCCTCCGCCTGGCTTGACCGCACGATGTCGTCGATCATGCCGTGCAGGTCGGCCCGGTTCTCAGTCACGGCAGCATGATGACACGGCGTTGTGGAGCGGTAGCGGTCGCTGCATCCGCAAGATGATCGGCCGGCCGCCCTGGAGAACCTGATGGCCGCGAAGGTGGCCGGTCTTCCGGACGCCTGGCGCCGCGACCTGCTCACCTGGGCGCGCCTGTTACGCGCCGGGAGCCCACGCAGCCGACGCCGCGACGAACTAACCGTTCGGGCCTACCTCGGCCTCGCTGCGGACGCCGCCGCGGCCTGGCCACACTTGCGCGAAGTGACCCGCGACGATGTCCTCGCCTACCTCGGAACGCTGAAGGGATCACGCCGGGAGAGCGCCGCCACGGCGTTGCGAGCAATGTTCCGGTGGGCCAGGCAGCACAAGAGGATCTTCCGCAACCCCACCCATGCGATCTCGATACCGAGTGCCCCGGACACGATCTGGCAGCCGTTACGCTCGGAGGAGATCACCGCCAGCATCACAGCCGCTACCGCCCCGCAAGCCAGGCTCTGCGTGATCCTCGCGGCCGTCCACGCCGCCCGGCCAGGTCAAATCCGTGCTCTGCACCTCGACGACGTCGATCTCGCCAACCGGCGACTCACCATCGCCGGTAACAGCCGCCCACTCGACGAGCTCACCACCCAAGCCCCGCTCTCGACTGGCTGGCCTACCGGCGCGAGCGCTGGCCGGGCACAGCCAACCAGCATCTCCTGGTCAGCAGCGCCAGCTCGCTAGGTCACGCGCCGGTTAGCGCCACCTGGATCCTCAACCTGCGTGGCCTGCCGGGCACCCTCGAGCGGCTGCGCATCGACCGCCAGCTCGACGAAGCCATCACTGCCGGAGCCGATCCACTTCATCTGGCCGCGGTCTTCGGCTTCAGTGAAGGGTGGGCGGCCAACGCCCGCCAACTCCTCACCAACTCCGGCTTGCGGCGGTAGCCCACACCGTCCCGTTGATCCCGACCGTGGCTCCGGCCCACAGCCCGTCATGGCTCACGAGCGGTTTTCGCGGGCGATTTCAGCGAGGACGCGACGCTTTCGCGAACTGCGCCGCCTTGATCCGTTCGGGCAGGATCCGCTGGCGGATCGCGGCACGCCAGGTCGCGCGATCGCCGCCGATGACATGGTCGCGGCCGGCCATCAGCCCGGTGAAGCCCTTGGCCGCGACAAGCTGGGGGTCGTTCTTCCACGAGTTGTCGCCGAACCGGGTGCCGCCCATCCCGGCCCGGGCGTGGAACTCGGTGGCGGTGGCGCCGGGCAGCAGCGCGGTGACGGTGACTCCGGTGCCGAGAAGTTCCTGACGTAGTCCCTGGGCGAAGGAGTACACGAAGGCCCGGGTCGGGCCGTACACCGTCTCGTACGGGGTGGGGGTGGTCGCGGACAAGGAACTGGTGAACAGGATCCGGCCGGCGCGGTTGGCAACCATGTGCCGGGCGATCGGCTTGGCGAGTCTGACCTGGGACACGACATTCAGGTTGATCTCGTCGAGTTCGTCGGCGAGGTCAGTGTCGACGAACGCGGCACCGCCGAGGCTGACGCCCGCGTTGAGCATAGCGATCGCCAAGGGCCGGCCGGTGGCGGTGACGGCATTCCAGACCTGATCGACGCCTTCGGCGGTGCGCAGGTCGGACTGCACGGCGGTGACCTCAACGCCGGTGCCCGCGGCGAGGCGGGTGGCGGAGTCGTGCACGCGCCCGCTGGCCCCGGTGATGATGACGTCGTGCCCGTGTCGGGCGACCTGCTGGGCGAGGGCGTAGCCGATGCCGGCGGATGCGCCGGTCACTATGGCCAAGGGTCGTGTAGCGGTCATGGGATAGATCCTTACCGGTTGCGGTCGGGAGTGGGGATGCGGGGCGGCGTTGGTGTGCCTGCGGCTGGGTGCACCCGGCCGCAGGACTCGGCAGTGATCACACCGGCGTTGCGGCGGAGGTTCGGTCGTACCCGTCGGCCGGCACCAGGTTGTCTGGCGTCTCCACCGACCTCGCCGTTGATCCGGAGTGACCGCAATCCGCAGTTTTGCTGCTTTAGGCGGCGTCGCGGTCGGCGCTGCGGCTGATCGCTTCCCGGGCGGCAATGTCGGCGCGGACCGTGTCGAGCTTCTCCAGTAGCCCGTCGTAGGCGTAGTTGCCCAACGGCAGCCGCAGCGGCGGCTGCGGGTCGTGCGCGACATCGACGATCGCCACCGCCGCGCGGGCCGGGTCGCCGTCCTCCTTACCGGCGCCAGCGCGGAACCCGGCGCGCTGGGTGCCTGCGGTCGGCGCGTAGTCGGCGATCTCCGCTTCGGGCGTCACTTCCGCAGCGGAGTTTCCCGCCCAGTCGGTGGCGAACCCGCTCGGCTCGACGAGCACCACCTTGATGCCGAGCGGAGCGACTTCCTGAGCGAGGGCTTCCGACAGGCCCTCGACGGCGAACTTGGAGGCGTTGTACCAGCCCACGGCCGGGAACGACCGCACCCCGCCGACGGAGGAGACGTTGAGGATGCGACCCGAGCGGCGGGCACGCATGCCCGGCAAAACGGCGTTAGTGACGGCAGCCAGCCCGAACACGTTGATCTCCATCATGCGGCGGATCTCGGCCTCGTCGCTCTCCTCGACGGCGGCGAAGTAGCCGATGCCGGCGTTGTTGAACAGCACGTCGATACCGCCGAAACGGGCCTCGGCCTCGGTCGCGGCAGCGACGACCTGCTCCGGGTCGGTGACATCCAGCGGCAGGGTCAGGACGTTGTCGCCGCCGACTTCCTGCAGGTCCTTCAACGCCTCGACCGCGCGGGCGGTGGCCACGACCCGGTCACCGTTGTGCAGGGCGCGCAGCGCGACCTGACGTCCGAAGCCACGGGAGGAACCGGTGATGAACCAGGTGAGCATGGGGTTTGCCTTTCCGGTGGTGACGGCAGCGGTCGCTGCCTGCCACTCCACGAAAGCCCAGCTCCTATCGGTGCAAGAAGGGTCGCTCGACCATAGGACTCACCGGCCCACCCTCGCGCTGCCCGGTCGAGTCACAATCGGTTCATGCCGACCAACCGGGCGCTGAGCGCCTTCCTCACCGCCAAGCGGGCTGCGATCACTCCCGCCGCCGCAGGCGTCCCGGTGACCGGCCCGCGCCGTGTCCCCGGGCTGCGCCGCGAAGAGGTCGCATTCCTGTCCGGCGTCAGCGTCGACTGGTACATCCGCCTCGAACAGGGCCGGCAGATCACCCCGTCGGAGTCCGTGCTCAACGCGGTCGCCCGCACCCTCAAACTCGACCCCGCCGAACGCGAATACCTGTTCAACCTTGCCGGGCACCGCCCCACCGGCGGCCGCGGCACCGGACCACGCCCCGGAGTACGGCCCGGTGTGGCCCGGATGATGGCTACCTTCACCAACCAGGCCGCGTTCGTCCTCGGACCCCGTATGGAGATACTCGCCGGCAACCCATTGACCTGGGCACTCATCCATGACTTCCCAGCCGAGCCGGACGACCGGCGCAACCTGCTGCGCTGGCTGCTGACCGAACCGAGTGCCAAAGACCTCTACGAGGACTGGGCCGTCATCGCCTCCGAGATGGTCGGCGTGCTGCACATGGAATCCAGCGCCCGCCCCGGCGACCCGGACATCGCCGCACTCGTCGGCGAACTCGCCACCCGCAGCCTCGAATTCCGCACCTGGTGGGCCGAACCCAACCCGCAAGGCCGCACCTCCGGCACCAAACGGTTCAACCACCCGGTCTCCGGGCCGCTGCGCATTGACTGGGAAGCCTTCGTCCTGCCCGACGACGCCACCCAAACCCTGTTCATCTACACAGCCGCGGACACCGCCTCACAAGACGCCCTGGCCTTCCTCGCCCGCTGGCGTTCCGGCTCCCACGATGCAGCCAACCCGCAAGGCGAAGGACACGGCACCAACGTCCGCCCCTAATCGCAACAGGCGCCTCGGGCCACGCACGGCGTCGCAGCACTCACTGATCGCTCGGGTGAGTTCGAACCCGAGTGCCCGAATGGCATGATGAGCCGACTGGACACCCGGATTCGCCATGCGAGCACTTGGGTTCGCCGGAACTCGCGGAGATTATCGGACGGACGAAGATGAGAACGTCCTCGTGAGCAATAAGGTGCATGGGAACGTTCCGGCTTCGGGCCTTCCTGACAGCATCGAGCTGAAAGAATGTCGGCCGTGGGACAAGCCGTTCGTCGCGGACGGCGGCGAGCAGTGCGACACATCGCTCGGTGGGCACCAGCCCTGCGCGCTGGCCGGCTCCGATGACCGCTGACGGCAGGTCGATCAGTTCTCCTTTGTCGCGCCACGGGCGCGCGGTGACGACGACGGTCCCTCCGGGCCGGAGCAGGACGGCGCAGGCGCGGAGGATCCCGGTGAACGCTTCGGTGAGTCCGGCATGGTCGTGGTGGGCGAGGTTTCCGCGGTCGGTGCCGTCGTTGTAGGTGTAGTCGGTCTTGGAGACGCCGTCGTTTCCGAGGCGGACGTTGCCGTGGGTGTGTGGCCCGTACGGCGGCGAGGTGATGATCAGGTCGACGGTGCCGGTCAGGGCTGTCGGGATCAGGGAGAGCAGGCGGGTGGCGTCGCCGCGGATGACGGCGGCGTGTCCGGTGGCTCCTTGCTGGTGGGCGTGGGTGACGTTGGCGTCGGCGATGTCGGACCAGCGGCTCTCGAACTCGACGCCGATGGCGTCGCGGCCGGCGTGGACCGCTTCGACGAGGGTGGTGCCGATGCCGCACATCGGGTCGAGGACGAGGTCGCCGGGTTCGCTGTAGGTGGTGATGGCGTGGGCGGCGATGGCGGGGAGCATCCGGGCGGGGTGCCGGACGGTGTCGCGGACGTATCGGCCGCGGCGTTGTGCGGTTCCGGTGCGTTGGGCGGTGGCCCACACCGACAGCGGCGTCGGGGGTGTGTGCTGTCCGGGGTCGGCGGGTTCAGGCACGGTTCTTGCCCTGGCGGCTCGGCGGGGTGGGGATGAAGACGAGCAGGTCGGTGTGGGCGCGCCGGTGGCTGGGTCGAGCAGGTGCTTCCACCGCAGACCGCGGCGGTGTTCGGGGCGGCCGGCATCGGCAGCCGGGCCTCGACGTCCACGCCGGCGGCCCCGGCCCCGCCGGCGATGGGCCGCACGTGGAGTATCGCCGTTCCCGGCGTCGCCGCGCTGCTGCTGTACGCACACCTGCTGTACCGGATCCGCGCGCTCAACTACCAGACCACGGGCGGATTCTTCCGGCGTTTCGACAAGTTGTTCATACCCTGGGGCGCGCTGACGACCGCCGGCATCCTGGCGGTCGTGTGCGCGCTGAGCGCGTCGGCGGTGATCGCCGGAGCCCTGGACACCGGGCACGCTCGTGGCGAACTTCGCGTGTCACCCCGGGTCGTGTCCGCTTCCGCAGTCATCACCGCGGCCGTCGTCGGGGTGTGCCTGCCCGCGCTCGGCGCGTGGTTCGGCTCCGCGGTGTTCGAGGATCCGATCGGCCCCTGGCTGCGCTGGGCGCTGCTGCCGCTCGTTCCGATCGTGGTGGCCGCCGTCGTTCCGTCCCGGGCGCCGCGACGTGGCGGGGACGAGTGGCTGCGTCTCCCGATCAGCGCCACCCTACTGGTCGCCGCGGGAATGATCGTGGTGCAGCAAGGCATCACCAAGGTGTTGTGGGACTTCGGTGTGGTCTGGTATGACCCGCCGGTCTTCCGTGGCGGTGGTCTGCTCTTCGGGGCCGGCGTGGCACTGACGGTGTATCCCTTCCGCCGGTACCGGTGGGCGTTCGCGGTCGCGCTGGGGGTGTTCGTAGCCGCCGTGATCGACGTGTTCCACACGGAAATCGTCGCCGTGACGTTCGCGGTCGCGGTCATGCTGCGGCTGGTGCACCGACGCTGGCAGCTGACGGCCGGCCCTCCACAGGAGACGAGCGGCTGACCGTGCCTGGACGGGCACAGGCACACGAAACCGGATCGTCGAAGCCAGCCGAATTGTCCCCGCATCATGTGCCACGACTACGGCGACCGGGATCGACTGGACACGATCGACCGCAACACCATCGGCCACGTTGAGGAGCGTGGCTGGAGTGTCATGCATGTTCCCGAGGACGATCTCAGGCCTGGCTGGGCGTTCACCGTCGGCCTCTGGCACAGCCACCGCCAACCCGAACTGGCGACCTTCGGCCTGGACATCGGCACCATGAAAGCGTGCCTGAATGTGTTGGGCCGACAGGCCACAGACGGATGGCCGCCGGAGCTGGACTACGAACGCAGCCACGTCATCGATGGCGACCCGTGCTGTTCAAGACCATCGAACCGGGTTGGTACAAGGCGTTCTTCGGTACCGCGATCGCTTCTACCGGCGCCCGCCGATTCCGTTCGTCCAAGTCCTCTGGGCTGACAGCCACCAACGATTCCCCACTGACCCCGAATACGAGCCGACGGCGCGTGACCGGCAACCCAGCCTCTGGCTCCGGCCTGACCAGCATCCCCGAGGCGTCTGGACACAAGATCTCTGATTCGCGGTCCGGTGGGACCACCGGACCTCAGGACCACGGGGCCTTCGGTTATGACGCATCCACCCCGAGCATTACGCCGCAGGAGGGTCTGAAGATTTACGGTGTTGCGGGTCAGACCACGCGATGACGGGTTGGCCCCAGCGTCGTTGTCGTTCGCTACGGATGAGGGCTCGTTCGCGACGTTGCGCCGCCAGCACGTCGGCGGATTCAGGTGGTCGTCGCAACGCTGCTGGTGAACGACTACAACGCCGAGCCTAGCGAGTACGGCAGCAGCGCCACCAGCGACGTCCGCCGAGGCCCACCTGCCGCGCGCATCGCGGCAGATCAGTGCGTCCGATCTCGGCCCCTTCAACCGCTCGGGCCGAGTATCGGAGGTTGCTGCCGAGTAGCGCATCCCCCGTCGAACTGATGTGTAACAAGAACCTATTAGATGAGGACGTTCTGGCCCGGTCCGCCCGCGGCCGACGCGGGTACGCGATCAGAACGGCGGTGCGTCCATCTCGGAGTCGATGACTACTGGGGGACCTTCGTTCCATGTCAGCAGTATGCGCTCGGCACGGGCGCGCTGGGAGATGTCGCGACTGGTCACGGCAACGTCCCGCAAGGGAGCGAGAAGTGCCGGCCGGTAATCGAGCAGCTCCGGGGCGTCAAGAAGGTATCCGGCCGCGACCACGGCCGAGTGGCGTATCTGCGTATCGACGTCTCCGAGGTATCGGGACACCGATGCGAACATCGCCGGCCGAGCGGCCAACACGGCGATGACGGCCGGATCGTCTTCAAGCCGGTAGCCGTGTTTAGCCGCAGCGACCAGTTCCTCGTCGCAGACGCCATCCGCCAGGCCGCCGAGAAAGTCCAACAGAATGACACGGAGGCAACCTGACTCGCCGCGCCAGGTGGGATAGGTACTGATGACCGGCAGGGTCCGTGGGTCACCCAGGATCCCGGCGACATAGAGAGCCACGGGCACGGTCGTCGAGTAAATGCTGTTCTGGTGGTTGACCAGCTCGAGCACCTCCAAAGCGGACGTTCGGGCGTCAGGGTCATCGTCGGTCAGGTGCAACAGCGGGGTAACAACGTCATCGGCCCGACCGCGCGCGTGTTCCAGGGCGGCCCAGTGAGTGTCCCGGAGTACCACCGCTGGATCGGCCCAGCTCAACATGGCTGTCAGTGGGCCGGATTCTGTCGGCGCTCACGGTATTCCCCGGGGCTCGGCTCAGGTAATTCCCCAGGTGGTGGGCCTCTGGTTGTAGTTCTACTTGGTGGTCTTGGTGGTTGTCGACCCGGCGGAGCCGGGTCGTTTGTTTGGTCGGTAGCTGGGGCCGTTCATGAAGATCTGGTGGCTGGTGTTGATGAGCCGGTCGAGGAGGGATTCGGCGACGACGGGGTTCGGGAAGAGTGGATACCAGTCGGCGGGTGAGCGGTTCGAGGTGGCGATGAGTGAGCGTCCGGCTTGGGCGCGTTCGCTGATGAGTTCGTAGAGGTCGTCGGCTTGTTGTGCGGTGAGTTCTCGCATGGCGAAGTCGTCGAGGATGAGTAGTGCGGGGCGGGTGAGTTCGGCGAGGCGGCGGGGCCAGGTGCGGTCGGCGTGGCCGCCGGCGAGGTCGGCCAGGGCGCGGCTGGTTTTGCAGAAGCGGACGTCGGCGCCGTGCCGGACGGCGAGGTGGCCGAGGGCTTGAGCGATGTGGGTTTTCCCGACGCCGACGGGGCCGTGGAGGATGACGGATTCGCCGGCGTGGAGCCAGCGGAGCGCGGCGAGGTCGCGGATCTGCGCGGCGGGGAGTTTCGGGCTGGCGTGGAAGTCGAACTCTTCCAGGGTGGTGGCGTGCTCGAAACGGGCGCGGCGGAGCCGGCGCTGGATGCTCATCGTGTCGCGGCGGCCGATCTCGTCGTGGCAGAGGACTTGCAGAAACTCCAGGTGGCCGAGTTCCCCGGCCTGGGCTTGGACCAGGCGGGCGTCGAGGGTGTGGAGCATCCCGGACAGCTTCAGGGCGCGCAGGCTGTCGCGCAGGGCGGCGTCGACGATGGTCACGAAGTCTCCTTGGACTGGTAGAGGAAGGTGCCGAGCGCGGTCATCAGGTGCGCCCAGTCGGCGCCTTCAGGACGGGGAAAACCGTTGGCCTGCAAAGCTTTGGCGACGTCGTGCAGGAGTCCGTAGCTGAACCGGGCGTCACCGCCGGCGGGGGTGGGCAGAGGGTAGGAGGGCCCGGCCATCGAGCCGGCGGTGTCGCTGCCGGTGGTGGGGGTGCTGGTCATGCCAGCACCGCCGTCGAGGTGCCGGGATCGTGGTCACCGGGTCCGTCACGGTCCTCGCTCGTGGTCACCGGGTCCGGTCCGGGCGCGGTGTTCGTGGTGGGCAAGGGGATGACGGTCGCGAACAGCTGCGAAGGACCGCGCAGGTGCGCCGCGGCCCCGCCGTCACCGGCGGCCGGCCGGGGCGGGTCCGTCTCGGCGCCGACGGCCAGGATCCCCTTGATCGTCCGGTAGGACGGGTCACCGGCCGTGACGGCTTTGACGCAGGCCGCTTCCAGCCTGGCGGGGCCGTGTTTGTCGGCCAGGCCGAGGACACCCTGCGCGGCGCGGAGCCGGAACAGGGCGTTGACCTCCAGCAGCCCGGCGATCACCTGGACGCAGGCCGGGCCGATCTCCGCCGCGCGGGTGCGGCACCAGGCCGGCGTCCGCATCCGGAAAGCGATCTTCTCCGGCGGGTAGTGCCCGAGATCGGTCTGCTTCCCGGAGGGTTTGCGGCCATGGGTCGCGACCAGCGTGCCCTGGTGGAAGATCTGCACCACCATCGGCGTCTCGCGGGCGTCGACGCGCTGGCCGATCAGCCGCCACGGCACCGAGTAGATCGTCCTGCCGACCTTGGCGTGGATGTCCGGCCCGACCATCGCCGTCGACCACGTGGCCAGGGTGAACGGCCGGGACGGCAACGGCTGCAACGCCGCCTGCTCGACCGCGGTGAACACGACCGCCGGGGCGGCCCCGGACAGCGGCCTGCTCGCGCGCCGGCCGGCGACCTCGACGCACCAGCGCAGCGCGGCGGCCTGCATCTGATCGAGGGAGGCGAACTCCCGGCCGCGCCAGAACGAGTCACGGATATAGGGCATCGGCCGCTCGACACGGGCCTTGTCCCGCGGTTTGCGGGCCCTGGCAGGGTCGACCAGCACACCGTAGTGCTCGGCCAGTTCCGCATACGATCGGTTGATCTTCGGGTCGTAGAGATCCGGCTTGTCGACGCCGGTGCGCAGGTTGTCCGGGACCAGCCGCCGCGGCACCCCGCCGAAGAACCGGAACGCCTCGACATGAGCCTCGGTCCAGGCCCGCTGGTCCATGGTCAGGACCGGCCGGATGAACATGTGCCGGGACGCGGCCAGGACCATCGCGAACGCCCATACCCGCCGCTGTCTCCCGGACGTCGGATCGACCCAGGACCCGAGATGACCGTAGTCGATCTGGGCTTCCTCTCCGGGCGGGTAGTCCGTCTCGCCGCGCAACACGACGACCCGGTCCCGGCGCACCTGCTCGGCCATGTTCGCCGCGACATACCGCTTCAACGACGCCACGCTCGCCGTCAGCCCGTGCTCGTCACGCAGCCGCTGGTGGATCGTCGCCTGGGTCACCCCGGCCGCGAGATGCTCGGCGATGTACTCGTGGAACACCGCGATCTGGGGCCAGGTGATCTGCCTCAGCCTCGTATCGGCCAGCTGCGGGAACCAGCGGGTCACCAAATCCGCCCACTCCTGCCGGCTCATCGCCGGCCCACCCGGCGTCAGCCCCGCCGCGACCGCCGGCGCCAGATACTTACGGATCGTCTTACGATCCACACCCAGCGACACCGACAACTCGCTGATCGACCGGCCCGCATACCAGTGGGTGAAGATCTCGGTCACATCGACCACGTCGAACGTTCTCCTCGCCATCGGCTCCCCCACCCGTCGTCCGGACGAGAGAGCACTCTTCCTTGATCACGAGGACCACCAACCACCGCACACACCCCAAGTGACCTGGGGAATTACGTGAGCGACCGGGTGGGGAATTACCTGAACGTCAGACCGCTAGAAGTGGGGAATTACGTGAGCGCTGACAATTCATCAGCACTGTTGACCACGCCATCGATGCTAGAGCCGAGAGAGAACAACAGGCATACCGGCCCGGAGGTAACCGGCGCGCACGCTCGGCGGCTTATTCTGATCCGCAGCCTTCCGAGTGGGACAGCGGGACCGCTACGAGCCACGGGCACGCTGCACCGTCACATCCCCGGCCGACGGTGTACGTCGAGCGCGGGCCGTTCCGAGACCATGCAGGTGGAACGACCTCATCGGGCTACCGAGCGTCACAACGCTGCGGCCGCTACGCGCGGATCGCGGCATGAGAGCGCGTCAGCTCGCATGGTCGATGATGGGCCACACCACTTCGCCCGCGCGGTTCGCCGGGTCGATCAGTACGACGGCTTTGGCCGCGAGAGCCTTGGCGGAGTCGGTCCTGCGCCCTGCGAGATAGATGCGAAGAACATCGGCTGGGTCGGCGCCCAGCAGTGCGGGAAGCGACCGCCCGAGAAGATCAACCCGCCTTCCCACGTACTGCGGCGGATCATGAAGGTATCTCCCGAACTTGGACGGGCCAAAGTCTCGGGTTCCGCGCCACCGAGGCGGGAAGGGCCAATCGGAATGCTGAGCGTAGAAGGACCAGACGTCGAAGTCCTTGACGCCATTTGTCCCATCTATGAAGTGCAAGGCCGCACCCTGGCACAGGGCGCGGCCCAGGAGACGGCCGGCGTAGCGGCCCGAGCCTTGCGGATTCCGCTTGAACAGTTCCGCCTCCGCGTCGGCGGCCAGCTTGGCGAGTCGAACCAGGTCAGCCAGTTCGATCCGCGCCTGCGACCTCTCTGGTTCCCCTGTCACCTGGCCATGTTGTCACAGTGGCGCGAGGGGTGTCGTGCTCGTCGGAGGTCTACACGTCGACCGCATCGAGCAGCAGCCAGCGCGAACAGATTGGGCCTCCGCAGCTCAAAGAGCCTGTCGCCATGATGGGGTAGCGCTCGATCAGCGGCAGAAGAGTGTGGGCTCAGGCTGACCGGGTGCCGGATCTGACATCATCTGTCGATGATTGCCGAGGCCGCGATGCGAGACTGGCTCGACGACGCGTGGTGTCGGACAGAAGTCGTCCAGATCGTCACGGGCGGCGAGGCCGGAGAGCCTCTCGACGGCCGTGAGGTGCTGGCCGAACTGCGGAGTGTCGAGTCGATTGCTGCTGTGAGGGCGCTGACCACGACGGGGCGGTTTACAGGCGATATCTGCCGCTGTCACGGCGGTCAGACCGTCGTGCTTCTCGATTCCTGCGGGCGGGTGACAACCAGTGCCAGCATCCACGGCTTCGGCTCGGTGAGTTGGGACCGGCCGAGGTTTCGTAACGACCTGAACGTCCTTGACCCAGCGGGACTACACATATTCCTGGCTCGACAAGGTGTGCCGCGCCAGCTCGCGTTGTTCCTGGCACCGCTGACCGACTTGCTGGATCTGCACGAAGGCCGTCCGCAGTTCCGGCCGGCTGGTAAGAGAGGCCAGCGGTATCTCGCCGAGCGGGCTGTGCCTGACGTGCTGCATCCGCTGCTGTTGAAGTTCACCGGGCAGGAGGTCGGCGCATTCTCTGCCGCGCAGGTTGAGGACGTCCGCCGGACACTCACCGCAGCGGTTGGTTCACCGGAGGAGCGCGCGGCGATCCTACTGTCGTGGCTCGGCCGGCTTCCAGTACCCGCCGAAGCACTTTGGGGCGAAGGCGTTCTGATACGCCAACTCCTGGCTGGCCTATCCGGTACCGATCTCGTTACCGCAGTCACCACGACAAGTTCGGCCCACGTCGTCATGGGCGTGATCAACGCGACCATGCACAGTGACGAGGACATGCATCTCAGCGAAGCCCTATCCCGTCCACTCCGGCGCCTTCTACCACCCAAGTGACCCGAAGAGTGCACAACAAGCCGATAGCCAAGCACGGATCGCGGCATGAGAGCGCATCGGCGTACGGCGTGCATCATGCGAGCGCGTACGTGAAGCGCTCCTTCAGGCTCCAGGCGGTGTCCTGCTCGACGGCCTCCCGAAGGACCCGTTCGACGCGTTCGAACGACAGAAGGCCCATCGCGGCCCGACTGGCCCCGGAATCCGTCCACAGAAGGTGCACCGGCCGTTCAACGCCGGTACTCAACCGATCCCACAGAGCATCCAGATTCCCACCGTAGAAGGGGCCGAAGTCGAGCAGCTCGCCAGCTCCCGATGCAGCTCGGCTTCCGAGCTCACCCGATGACCATCAAGGACTACCTGCACCCCGCGATGCTTTCGGGCACTCGTCGACGACTCACTTCGCCTACCCTGTCCGCGGCAGATGAGCATGTGTTCAGAGGTGTCAGAGGCGCTCCACGCGGTCGGCCTGCGGGCCCCGGTCGCTCTGACGCACCGCGTACCGGACCCGGTCGCCCGGCTGCAGCGGTTCCGACCCGGCGACCACGGATACGTGGACGAACAGGTCGTCGCCTCCGGCGTCCGGGGTGATGAACCCGAACCCGCGGTCGCCGTCGTAACGTGCGACGACGCCCTGGCCCGCGCGTGCGGGCACGCCCCGTGACGGCGGCTTAATCCTGGTGGGTGGCGGCCCGGCCGGTGCCGGGCGTCGCGGTGGCGGCGCGGGCTCGGCCCCTCGGACCAGATGCACGTCGCGGGCCTGCGGGCCCTTGTCGCTGCTGACCACCTCGTACGCCACGCGGTCGCCCTCTGCCAGCCAGCTGAGGCCCTCGGACAGGGCCTGGGCGTGGACGAAGACGTCCCCGGCGCCGGAGTCGGGGGTGATGAAGCCGAAGCCCTTGTCCTCGTCGTACCAGGAGACGGTTCCGTCCGCCCCGTCGGCACCGCCTGTCGTGGCGGGCAGGCCGGCCCCAGGACCGAGCGGGATCACGTGCGCGGCCTGCGGGCCGCGCTCGCCCTCCACGACGACGAAGGCCACCCGCTGCCCCTCGCTGACCACGCCGCCGGTCACGATGGCCGAGCTGTGCACGAAGATGTCGGGGCCGCCGCCGTCCGGCGACGCGAACCCGTACCCCTTGGTCGGCTCGTACCAGTTGACCGTGCCGAGCACGCCCACGGCACCGCCGGCGGCCTGCTCAGCGGTGCCGCGCACGCGCAGCGCCTGAGGACCGCGGTCGTTCTCGCCGGCCTCGAACTCGACGGCCTGGCCCTCACGGAGCACCTTCGACCCGCCGTCCCCGACGATCTCGGAGGCGTGCACGAACACGTCTGGTGATCCGTCGTCAGGCGCGAGGAAGCCGAACCCCCGTTCGGCGTCGAACCAACGGACGATCCCGTGCGGCATAGGAAACTCCAGGTCGTTAGAGCGGCATTGCCCCCAGTCTCGCTGACGCCGTCGTGCCCGGGACCACCGGGACCGCCCCACGGTCAGTCGGTCGTCAAAAGGTCGTAGGCGGCCAGGACGCCGGTGGCGGTCGCGAACGACTCCGACCGGCTCGTCGCACCCGCCCGCCGCGCGGCCGCTCGACGTGGCCGACGATGAGTTCGACTCCGTGGCCGAGCGCGTCGCTGCCTGGCGGGCCTGCTCAGCGCCGACGGTGACCGGTCCAGACGCGCCGGCACCGTGCCCGGCATGCGGCGCTGACCCGGACCAGTCCACCGACCCCAGCACACGCTGCTCAGCGTCTGCTACTGCGGCCATCCCCGCTCCTACGACTGCAAGCACCAGGACCAGACGTGCCCCTGCCTCATCGGCGCAACGTGACCAGCCTCGACAGGCACATGTGTGCGGCACACAGCATGTTCTGCCGGGCCTGTTTCGATCGCAGGCCGGGGCAGTTCGATGCGTTCTCTGCTGAGGGTGCTGGGTCAGGCCGTGCAGCGTCCGCCGAGGCCGGCCTTGAGGGCATGGCTGGGTGAGAACGTGATCGGCCCGAGCCAGCGGGTGTGCACCGTCACCGTCGAAATGCCAGTGTGCCAGGGCGCGGGCAAGCTCGTTGACCGCACGGTGCTAAGCGGGGCCTCAGCCGCGTCGGCACCATGGGTCTGCCGGCCTTCCTCGGCCTCAGCGCGGACCGCCGCCGGCTGGCAGACGGACGACCCCTCGGAAGCGGCGTCCTTAGGAGGACTCGACGCCGTCATTGCTGGTGTTGATCGGCGGCATGGGTTCAGCGTTCGTCATCTCCCGTCCCGTCGGAAAATGCGCCGAGACCCAGCCTCGCCGCGACATGGCCTGTGAACCATGCAAAGAAGTCGCTGGTCGGGCCGAGACCCACACGGACCGCATCGCGCCAATCGGGCTGCTCGAGTACGGCGAGGTACTGCTGCACGATCCGATCCCGCTGCTCGGTAGTGCAGCCGCATCGGTCCGGAGGCTTGGCCACCAGATAGTGAGCGATCATCGCGGCATCGATGTACCGGTTCACTGTCGGCGCCTGCCGGGCGAGGTGAACAGCGTGCGCGGCCAGCACGACAGGTGCCGGCGGGTAGTGCTCAAGGGTCATGCCCATGCCCCCGCAGTCCGCCATGGTCCTCAGGAGTCGGCCGGTGTGGTCGATCAAGTCGTCGTCAGCGTCGGCGCTGGTGATCGCTTCATGCAGGTACGCTGTGGTGGCGACCTTCCCTGCGAAGTAGCCGTTGAGGTAGTCGCCGTCGCAGGCATGGCGCAGCAGCCACGACCGGGAGTTGGCAGCGCCTGGTCGGCATAGCGCCTCGACGACGTAGACCCGGCCCCAGCCGGCGACGCGCCCGGCAAGCCACTGCAGCGCTTCTGCACCTCCACGGCGGCGCTGCAACGCCTCTGCGGCCAACGGGCCGAAATGGTTCGACAGCAGACCGATGGTTTGGATCAGTGGGATGTCGCCCTCGTCGGAATCGACGGCCAGCAGTGTGAGTCCGACCGTGGCGGCATTGCGATCGGTACTGTGCCGCACCAGCCACCGGCCGGTTTGCCGCACTCGTCGCCGATCCGCGCGCAGCGCAGCGGCAACGATGTGGTCGTTGCGATGGATCGGGACGTAGACATCGCGGAAGGCCTCGACAAGGTCACTCGCCTGCGCGCCAGGGTGGCTGAAGTGCCGGTCGAGGATGACAGCGACATCCGCCCCGTAGAGCCGTTGGTCCCTCGCACGCCGGTATGACGGCCGCGAACGGTAACGCTCATCGTCTGGATACGGCTCACCATCACCAGGCAAAGCACCGTCTGGATGGTGTTGATGGAGACGCAGAGCGTGTTCGTACAGAGCGATCCGGGGTCCGAGCAGCTCAGGCTCGGTCGCCACGCTCACCGGCGGACGGAAGACTCGATTCTTTTGATCATGGCCGTGATAATTCCACCTTGCGTGTTCTTCAGCAACCTCAGCGCGGTGCTCTGCCTGTTGCCTCGACCCCCAGGCCGTCCTTGCGGATCGGATCCGAGGGATATAGACAGAGGGGCGGCCGTCGGGTCATGCCTCACACGGGGTCGCGGGCTATGAGAACACGCCCGATATCCGGCCGCAGATATCATCATCAAGCCCCTCGGGCTGCCGTACGCTACCGGCAGATGGCGGTACGTCGCTTTTGTTCCTGACCGTTGCGGTATCCGAACGGAACCGGTGATAACCCGCCTGCATCCGAGCGCCTGAAGTGTCAGCTCGACCCCGGCGGGAGGGGCAATGCACAGCGTGATCAGGCTGGTCACGATCGTGACGGCAGTGGGCCTGGTGGCCGCGTGTGCCCGCCCGGCGGGACCTGCTCCGGTGGCATCGGCGCCGGCGCCCCCGGCATCGCTGGCGGAACCGGTCGGTGACCAGCCGGAGCTGCCGGCTGGCTGGCGGTGGGAGTCGTTCGGCGGCGTCCAGGTCGGCGTGCCCGGCGACTGGGGGTGGGACAGTCAGGCGCTCCGGCTGAACGCGTGGTGCATCACACCGGGCGAACATCCGCCCGTAGTCGCCCGGCCCGGCGCTCCGGTCCCGGCCATTTCCTGCGGCATCGACCAGGACGGCCCGCCCGCCGGGTTCCTGATCGCGAACACCGGGTGGACGGTCGGCTTCGACCGTACGGACAAAGGCGACGACACCGAGGCCGAGGGCGACCGCACGACTGTGCGGCGGGACGGTACCGAGGTGATCATCCAGGCACCGCAGCAGTGGCGCGACCGGATCGCCGCCACCATCCATCAGGTGCGAGTCGACGACGCCGGCTGCCCGACCAGTCACCGGATCAGCAACGGACCGGGCCTGCGCCCCACCCCGCCGGTGAACGTCGAGACCCTGCGAGACGTGACCTCGATATCGGTCTGCAAGTACCCACTACCGGACGAGGACTCCGCCCGGACGCCCTCGCCGCGCCTGTTGTCCAGCCTGCGCCTGGACGGCGCGGCGGCAGCGGACGAGATCCGGCAGATCGCCGCCGCACCGGTCGGGCACAGCCTGGACACCCCGGCGGACTGCGCACCGGAGGTGGCACACGGCGACCAGATCATCGTGCTACTGGTCCGGTCCGCGACCGGAACCGCGGAAATCACCATGCGGTACGCCGGCTGCGTCCAGAACGGCTTCGACGACGGGACGACCGTCCGCGAATTGACCAAGGCCGGCGTGGGCCCGCTCATCACCGGCCCCAACCGCGTGTACGGCGGCTTCTCCGGTCAGCCCGAAAAGAACGACATGCTGCTGCAACACGACTGAACACGGGTACGGGACAGAAACGGACGCAGCGCGCTGTCGGCGGCAATCCGGATGCCGTCGGCGGGACGCGCCCGGCATGATGACGGCGTGGCCGCTGACCTGCTCTGGGACGATGTCCGGGAGCTCTTCGATCCGGATCTGATGGGATCGCTTCCCGATGCCTGCGTTCCGCATACCTCGGTGACGGATTGGCAGGCTCTCCTCGATCTCGTCGTCGCGCGTGGCTGGCGGTTCGAGTACTCCGAAGGTGAGACGATCCTGCCGTTACCTACCGCGGCAGCGATTCTGGCCCGGGAACCCAACTCCGAGTGCCCGGCTCTGAGGGTATGGCCGTCCGCCCACATGCTGATGATCTTCCCGTTCGATACGGCCGAGGAGATCGGCTTTGTTCTCGACCTGCGCGAGATACAGGGTCAGGAGCGGCTCGACGAGTTCTGCAGGTTCTTCCGGGCAGTCGGGCGGCACCTGGGCAAGCCGGTGTTGATGGACGGCGAGATGGGCAGTCCGGCCGAGCACCCGGTCCTCGGCTTCCTCACCGAGACCGATCGGGTGGTAGTCATCGACCCGCCGCCGGCATCGTGAGGCCGTAGAACCCGGCACCAGATCAGAGTCTGCGGCTTCGAGCTGACTCTGGAACTGGCTGCACGCTCATCGGCCAGTTCGCGCGTAAGTGGTCAAGTGCCGGATGCCATGAAGGCGGCGAGGATCCAGTAGGGATGCCGGTCGAGTTTCTTGCGGGCCCGGTCGTAGCGCATGGTCGTGCGCGGGTCGGTGTGCCGGGCGGCGATCTGGACGTCGCGGAGTCTGACGCCTGCGTCGAGCATGGTGGTCACGAACGTGTGCCTGAGCATGTGCGGGTGCATCCTCGCGATCCGGATCCCGGCCCTGCCGGCCAGGATCTTCAGCCGGCGGGTCGCGGCGTGCCGGTCCACCCGGACACCGTAGGTGTTGCGCAGGATCGGACCGTGCTCGCGACCGTCGACCGCCGTGTCGATCGCGCGGGCCACTGCGGGTGGCAACGGAATCAGAACGGTC
The DNA here is from genome assembly GCF_000717135.1 of Catenuloplanes japonicus. Classification (GTDB taxonomy): domain Bacteria; phylum Actinomycetota; class Actinomycetes; order Mycobacteriales; family Micromonosporaceae; genus Catenuloplanes; species Catenuloplanes japonicus. Next base: position 283 of record NZ_JNXY01000015.1, on the reverse strand, counting down.
TTGTCGCCCTTGCCTCGGATCTTCAGTACGCGGTGGCCGTCTCACTTAGCACTCCAGCCGAACTTGGCAGAACGAGAGACACGTTCACGTGACCGAAATCTGGTTCGCGTACCAAGTGGCGAGCGCGGCGCGGTTGTCGATGCTCAGTTTCGCGTAGATGTGCCGCAGATGGGCGTCGACCGTATGCGGGGACAGGAACAGCTTCGCCGCGATCTCCCGCTGTTTGAGGCCGGTCGCGACGTGCGCGGCCACCTTGAACTCCGCGGGGGTGAGCACGCCGCGC
>NZ_JNXY01000014.1 GCF_000717135.1 Catenuloplanes japonicus | reverse complement strand
GCACCTTCGGGTGACACCTCGCGGGCGTGAAAATGGAGTTTGTGGTTGTGGACAACGTGCCGCCGGATCCTTCGGCCTTGGTCCGCGGCGGTGCCGATTCTCCGGTCAGCTTCCGGCATCAGAGCGAGGATGAGACGGGCCTCCAGGCCGCCATCTCACGAAATTTCGGGCACGGAGGACCCGCTTGATCACGGCGGGTCCGCACCTCGACGCCGAAAGGTCGGTAATGCGCAAGCAGCCACAGAGGTGACAGCCTGGCTGCCCCGTTGCCATCGACCCGCCCGCAGGGGTGCAGAGCATCGGCAGGGCCGCCACCAACGCAACCGGTAGCAGCAACGTGACGCAAGCCTGACGCTGACCGGCACCGGGCCGCGATCCGTCACCCTCAACACCGGACCAGCCACGGACCCGCAGCCGAGCAGCGAGAAGCGGCCGCCCAGACGTGAGCACCGCGCTACCGCCGCGCGACAGACCAAAGCTCCCTCAGGGACCGATCCTCACCCACGGATTGCAGCGGCTACTGCCGAACGTGGCATCTGACGGTTCAACCCTCACCGTAGGCGTCCCCTTCGCGATCCCGTTGTCGAGAATGCTCTCCGCGGCCCCGTCCGCCGAACTCGACCGCTGCCAGTAACAAGCGGCCGTATTACCGGACGACTGATACGTCCCCGCCACGAAATCCGCACCCACGAGGAACACCCCGTCCCCCGGCAGCCTGGTCCGCGTCGACACCGCCTGCAGCGCCGAATCGAACACCCGCTTCCACCGGCTGCACCCATTGGTACGGAACACCCGGTCGGACGGCCGCACATAGACGATGCGCGGACCGCTGCCGATGTCGTTCGCGATGATGCTGCCCGGCTTGCCGCTCGCGTCACGCGCCCGGTGCCAATAGCACGCCGTCTTCCCGGTCGCCCGATAGACACCCGGCTGGATGTCCCGTCCCACGCGATAAACGCCGACTCCCGGGAACCCCCCGGGCGCGGCCACGGCCGGCGTGGCCGTCACCAGGATCGACAGGGCTGCCAGGAGCGCCACACAGCGGTGGAATAGCGCCATGACCTGCAGATTCTAGGCGACGGCCACGCCGGACCGGACCGGTTCAGGCGGACGGGATCCCGTTGCTCGGCGGCGCCGGCGGGGCAACCGCGTACTCGGTGACCGGCCCTTTCTCGGAGTCGGTCTCGTAGGTCGGCCCGAAGTAGTCCTGTACCGTCCCGGTCACCTTGGTCATCCGCAGCCCGCCGTACCCGGAGTGGTCATCAGCGGAGAAGCGCAGCGGCCCGAGTCCCGGCCCGGTGAATCCGCCTTTCTCGACCGCCGACAGCAGGGACGAGCGGGTCAGATCCTTGCCGGCCGCCTGGAGCACCTGCACGAACAGGTATCCCACGGACATCCCGTAGATGGTGTTCCCGTCGAACGGCGCACCCGCGTTGTACTCCGTATTGATCTTCTGGAAGAGCTGGATCCACGGGTCGCCGGTGGCCGCCGCGGCCGGCAGATAGTTCGCCCCGAGCAGCCCCTCCAGCAGCCCCTTCGCGTCCCCGAGCTGCTTGGCGAGCGTGTTGTAGTCGCCACCCACGTTCGAGACCAGCCACTGCGGCTTGAAGCCCTGCCGGGCGGCCGCGCCGATGGTGAGCGCGGTGAAGCCCGGAACGGTCGCCAGCACGATGACCTCGCAGCCGCCGGCCTTGAACGCGTCGACCTGCGGCGCGACGTTGGTGACGCTGGTCGTGTAGGTCTGCTTGACGGCCACGCCGGAGTCCCCGAGCACCCCGGTCACCCCGGCCAGGCTGTCACGCCCGAAGTCGTCGTCCTGCCCGAGGAAGCAGAGCTTCTTCCCCGCGAAGTTCTTCTGCGCGTACGTCGCGAGGATCTTGCCCTCGACCGTGTAGTCCGGGTTGAAGCCGAACGTCCCCGGATACTTCGCCGGTTGGTCCCAGCTGCGGCTGCCCGACGCGACGAACAGGTCCGGCACACGCTGACTGTTGAGGAAGTCGAGCACGCCGGTGTGCGTAGGCGTCCCGAGCCCGTTCAGGATCGCGAAGACCTTGTCCTGCAACACCAGCTCGCGTACCACCTGCTGGGTGTTGGCGGGGTTGTAGCCGTCGTCCTTGACCTTGAGCGTGATCTTGCGCCCGTTGATGCCACCGGCCGCGTTGACGAAGTCGAAGTAGGCCTTGGTGGCGGGCGCGATCTGGGAGTACCCGGCGGAGGCCGGGCCGGTGAGCGGCATGTGCGTGCCGACGACGATCTCGGTGTCGGAGACGCCCGGCACCGAGGCGCCGGACCCGGAGCCGGAGTTGCAGCCGGCGATCGCCAGGAGCAGGGCGAGCGGCAGGACGAGCTTGCGCATTATCGGCCTCGTTTCGCAGTAAGAGCGGAGGAGATGAGCCCTTGGATCCCGCCCGGCGCCGCCAGCATCACCACGACGAGCGTGATGCCGAAGACGGCGAGCGGCAGATTTCCCTCGAGCCGCTGCGCCAGCGCGGGCGACAGCGGCACCACCTCGGTGACCCGGGCGGTCAGGTCCGGCAGCGCGACCAGCAGGAACGCGCCCCAGACCGCGCCGGCCAGGCTGCCGAGCCCGCCGACCACGATCGCCATCACCAGGAACAGCGACAGCGTCAGCGAGAACGCGCCCGGGGACACGCTCAGCGCGAGCACGGCGAGCACGCCGCCGCCGAGCCCGGCCCCGGCCGCGCTGACCACGAACGCCAGGACCTGGGTGCGGGCGACGTGGATGCCGGAGAGTTGCGCCGCGATCTCGTCGTCGCGGACCGCGCGGAACGCCCGGCCGTACCGGCTGGCGGCCAGGTTGCCGAGCAACAGCATGGTGAGCAGCGCCGCGGTCAGCGCGATCCAGGCCTGCCAGCGCTCGAACGGGAAGTCGTAGCCGAACGGCGGCGGCGCCAGGTAGAACGTGAGGCCCTGGTCGCCGCCGAGCACGTCGTGGAACATGGTGGCGATGCCGGGCACGACCACCGCGACCGCGAGCGTGACGCCGGCCAGGTAGGGCCCGCGCAGCCGGGCCGCCGCGACGCCGATGACCGCGCCCGCCAGGACCGTCACCAAAACCCCCGCGACCAGCGACAACGGCAGATTCTCGAAAGCCGACTGCATGAGCGCCACGGTGTACGCCCCGGTGGCCATCAGCGCCCCGTGGCCGAGTGACAGCTGCCCGCACTGTCCGGTGAGGACGGTCAGCCCCGCGGTCGCGCACAGATAGGCCGCGACCGTGGCGAGCTGATAGTTCTGAAAGGACGGCAGCAGACAGGTGAGGCCGAAGAGCGCCACACCGAACCCGATCGTCCAGAGATATCGCTTCATATCCGCCTCGCAGCCCGCGCCGCGAACAGACCGTCCGGGCGGATCAGCAGCACCGCCAGCAGCAGCACGATGATCGCCAGCGGCGTGACCTGGTCCCCGAGATAGCCGCCGACGAACGACAGCACCAGCCCGACCGCGAGCCCGCCGATCACCGCGCCGAGCGGACTGTCCAGCCCGCCCACCACGGCCGCGGTGAACGCGACCACGAACGAGCGGTCCATCGCGTTCGGATGCAGGCCGAACTCGGTCGGGATGATCAGCATCCCGGCCAGCGCGCCGACGCCGGCCGCCAGCACCCAGCCGAGCAGCAGCATGCCGCCCACGTTCACCCCCAGCAGCCGGGACACCTCCGGTGCGAACGCGGACGCGCGCAACCGCAGCCCCGCCTTCGTGCGCGTGAACAGCACCGCCAGCGCACCCACGGTGACCGCGACGGACAGGAAGACGAAGATGTCGTACGGCGAGAGCCCGGCGAACCCGGCCGTCCGGTCGAACGCGGGCGGTGCCGGCCTGAACTCGTTGCCGTAGACGATGCCCAGCACCGCCGTGATCAGCAGGACCAGCCCGAGCGCCACGATCACCGCGTTCAACGGCCGATCGTGGCCGACGTGCCGCATGACCAGCCGTTCCACCAGCCAGCCCAGCGCCAGGCCCGCGGCCAGCGCGGCCAGGAAGCCGAGCCAGAACGAGCCGGTCGCGGCCGTGACGCTGTGCCCGGCGTAGGCAGCCGCGACCGCCATCGCCCCCTGCGCGAAGTTGACGATCCGGGCGCCGCGCCAGATGAGCACCAGCGCGAGCGCCATCGCGGCGTAGACCGCGCCCCGGGACAGCCCGTCCACGGTAAGGAAAACGATTCGGTCCATCAGAACCCCAGGTAGGCGTGCCGGAGGGCGTCGTCGTCCCGCAGCAGCGCGGCGTCCGCCTCGCGCACCACACGGCCCAGCGACATGACCACGCCCCGGTCCGCGACCGAGAGCGCGCTGCGCACGTTCTGCTCCACGAGCAGCACGGCCAGGCCGGTGTCGTCGCGCAGCCGGGCCAGCAGGCCCATCAGCTGCGCGGTGACCCGCGGCGCGAGACCGAGCGACGGCTCGTCGAGCAGCAGCAGGCGGGGGCGGCCGACCAGCGCGCGGCCGATCGCCAGCATCTGCCGCTCGCCGCCGGAGAGCTGATGCCCGGCGTGGCCGCGGCGGCGCGCGAGCGGCTCGAACAGCGTGTAGACCTCGGCCAGCGCCCGCCGCGCGTCCCGCCGGTCGGTGCGGAACAGGCCGCCCAGCCGCAGGTTCTCGTCCACGGTCAGCTCCGCGACCACGCCGCGGCCCTCCGGCACGTGCGCCATGCCGCGGCGCACCCGGTGTTCGACCGGCACCCGGGCCAGGTCCTCCTCCGCCAGCCGCACCGCGCCGGACGTGGGCCGGAGCAGGCCGGAGACGGTGCGCAGCAGCGTGGTCTTGCCGGCGCCGTTCGCGCCGAGGACGGCCACGATGGTGCGCGGCGGCACGCTCAGCGTGATCTCGTGCAGGACGGGCGCGGCGCCGTACCCCGCGGTGATGGTCTGGATCTCCAGCAGCGGCGCGGTCACCGGGTCACGTCCCCGGCCACCGGTCGGGAGTCCGGAATCGCGTCCGTGCCCAGGTAGGCGGCCGCGACCGCAGGATCGCCGCGCACCTGGTCGGGCGTGCCGGTGGCGACGACGCGCCCGAAGTCGAGCACCACGATCTCGTCGCAGACGGACATCACCAGGTCCATGTGGTGCTCGACCAGCAGCACGGCCGTGCCCGCGGTCTCCGGCAGCTCCCGGATCAGCACGGCCAGCTCGTCGATCTCGTCCGCGCCCAGCCCGCCGGCCGGCTCGTCGAGCAGCAGCAGCCGGGGCCGGGCCGCGAGCGCGCGGGCCAGCCCCGCCTTCTTCTGGATCGCGTAGGGCAGCGTGGCCGGCAGCGCGTCCGCGTGCTTCCCGATGCCCAGCGCGTCCAGCTGCCGCACCGCGTCCTCCCGCAACCGCGCTTCCTCCCTTGTGGAGCGCGGCAGCGCGAGCAGCGCGGAGACGAAGCCGGCACGGGCCGAGGCGGTGGCGCCGGCCATCACGTTCTCCACGAGCGTGAGCCCGGCGAAGAGCCCGACGCCCTGCAGCGTGCGCGCGATCCCCCGCCGCGCGAGCCGGTGCGGTTTCGGGCGCAGCGGCGCGCCGTCCAGCGTGAGCGTGCCGGTGTGCGGCGCCACGAACCCGCAGATGACGTTGAAGACCGTGGTCTTGCCGGCCCCGTTCGGCCCGATCACGCCGACGATCCGCCGCGGCGGCACGGTCAGCGAGACGTCCTCGAGCGCGATCAGCCCGCCGAACCGCACGCCGATCCCACGCAGCATGAGGCCTTGGCCGGGTTTGTCGTTTGGTGCGTCGTGCGGTGGTGCTCCCATGGTCACCTCGCCCATCACCCGGCGGCGGCGCGGTTGCCCCGTCTCAGGTAATTACACTGGGAGTGTATATTCAAGAAACGCCACGTCAATACCCAGGACACAACGGCGAATCATCAATATATTCCCATTTCCGCCCCTGTTGTAGTGGCCGCCCACCACCCCAGAAACCAAGCAACAACCCCAAACCAGGATCTTCCCGCTTCCGGCATGGTCCGGCCCGCATGCTCCCGCGGGCAAACCTCGCTGCGAGCAAAGACTCCGCCGGCGCTCCGCTTTGCCCTTCGCATCGGAGCCGGTTCCGCCGCTGGTCACGGAAGACCCTCGCCGGTCCCGTTCTCCGCTCCCGTCACGTCCGTCCCCACGGTGGTCACACCCGCTCAGAGCAGCCTAGGAGGCTGGGTTGATAGCTGCGCGGGCGACGGCTCGACGCGACCTTGCGCGCGCGGCGTCAGCGCAAAGCCGACGCGCGCGTCAGCGCAGGGCTGGGGCGCGAGACGTCAGCGCAAAGCCGACGCGCGCGGCGTCAGCGCAGGGCCGGGGCGAGGACCGAGGTGACCATGTGGAGGACGTCGTCGCCGCCCGGGGGTGTGTCGCGGCTGCCGGCGAAGATCATGTGGCTGGAGCCGATCATGGTCAGGGCCAGCATCTGCGGGTCCGCGTCCGCGGCCAGGCGGCCGGCGTCGCGCTCCAGCACGAGGTAGTCCGACACCATCGCGGACAGGTTGGACAGCAGCGGCACGCCGCCGGGGTACTCCGCCCGCAATCGCGCCCGGAGGTCGTCCCGGAAGATCATCAGGCCGATCAGCGCGACCGCCACGGAGCCGAACAGCTCGGTCAGCGCGTCCGTGAGGTTGCCGGCCACGGTGCCGGTCCCAGCCGCGTCGCGCAGCGCGGTGGCGGTGCCGGACAACCGCGCGATGCGGTCGCGGATCAGCGCGGCCAGGAACGCGTCGAAGTCCGTGAAGTGCCGGTGCAGCACGCCCTTGGCCACGCCCGCCTCCGTGGTGACGGCGCGGCTGGTCAGCCCCTGCGCGCCGTCGCGGAGCAGCACCCTCTCGGCCGCGCCGAACAGGTGCTCGCGGACGTCGCGAATCGCCACCCCTGTCGGCACCCGCACTCCTCACCGTTGAGCCGCCCGCCGACGTGCGGCCCTGCGCGGCGATCAGGGCGTCATCGACGTCGTTCTGACGACAGGAGTGATGCCTGGATCCCACAGCGGGCGCAATGGCGGAACAGGACGAGATTACCGGCCGGCCGTGCGCAGACCGAGCGCGGCACGGTCGAGTGCGCGGCACAGGGCGGCATGGTGAACGCGGCACGGTCGAGTGCGCGGCACAGGGCGGCATCGCGAGCGCAACGCGGTCGAGTGCACGACGCAGGGCGGCATCGCGAACGCGACGCGACGTACGTGGGGGGTCGCGGAGTGGGCATGCGCCCACTAGAGTGGGCGCATGCCCACTAACAAGCGATCGCACGAGCACCGCGAGGCCGCCGAGTCGTTCGGCGTGGATGCGGAGCGCTACGACCGGACTCGGCCGCGCTATCCGGCCGAGATGATCACGGCAATCCTTGAGGCCACCGACGGCCGGGACGTGCTCGATGTCGGATGCGGCACCGGCATCTCGTCCCGCCCGTTCGCGGAGGCGGGCTGCAGGGTGCTGGGCGTGGAGCCGGACCCGAGGATGGCCGCGGTCGCCCGGCGGCACGGCATCGAGGTCGAGGAGTCGGCGTTCGAGGTGTGGGATGCCCGGGAGCGCACGTTCGACCTGGTCGTTGCCGGGCAGACCTGGCACTGGGTGGATCCGGTCGCCGGCGCGCACCGGGCCGCGGACGTGCTGCGACCGCACGGGCGGATCGCACTGTTCTGGAACGCGATGGAGCCGGAGCCTGCGATTGCGGCTGCGTTCGCGCAGGTCACAGCTCGACTACTGCCGGAGGCGCCGGCGGCGTCCAGCGTGGCCGGGGCCTACGACGCGATGAGTGGGGCGGCGGCTGAAGGGCTGCGGACGACCGGGCGGTTCGACGAGCCAGAGATCTGGCGGTACGGGTGGGAGCGCCGCTACACGCGCGATGAGTGGCTGGATCAGTTGCCTACGTTCGGGTTCCATACGCGGCTGCCGCCGGAACGGCTGGGTCCGATCCTGGACGCCAATGGCGCGGTGATCGACGAGGCCGGCGGGGTGTTCAGGATGTGCTTCACTGCCGTCGCCGTCACCGCGAATCGTCGCTGACCTGATCGCCGGGGTGGGGTCTCGCAGATTCACGGGAGGCAGTACGCGTCCGCGATGCCCGCCACCCCGGCATGGCACGACCAGGCAGGTCGCGGGTCGTTTCATGCCCGCGAGGCGTCGGCCGCAGGAGGGTCAGGAGGGCTCGGTCAGTGCCGCGGCGTCGAGGGTCAGCAGCGTGGCCAGGGCGTGGCGGTGTGCGGGGGCGGTGCCGAGTGCGATCGATGTGGTCTTGGCGCGCTTGAGGTAGAGGTGGGCTGGATGTTCCCAGGTGAAGCCGATGCCGCCGTGCAGCTGGACGCACTCCTCGGCCGCCCGCACGGCCGCCGGACCGCAGTGGGACTGGGCCAGTGCGGCGGCGAGGCGCTGTTCCGTACCCCCGAGGTCGTCGTCCGGTCCTGAGACTGCGCCGGCGGCGTAGCGGGCCACGGCCCGGGACTGCGTGACCGAGACCCAGACGTCGGCCAGGCGGTGTTTGACGGCCTGGAACGACCCGATCGGGCGGCCGAACTGCAGCCGTGTCTTCGCGTAGTCCACGGTGGTGTCGAGGCACCACTCGGCGACGCCGAGTTGCTCGGATGCCAGCAGCGCGGACCCGGCCGTGAACGCGGCCGCAACGGCACGATCCGCCGGCCCGATCGGCCGCCCCGGCGCACCGTCGAAGGTCAGGTCCACCAGTGGCCTGGTCACGTCCAGTGATACCACCGGAACGCGCACCACGCCCGGCCCGTCCGCGGCGACCTCCCACAGCCCGCCGTCGGACGCGGGGACCAGCAGGGTGTCCGCCACCATCGCGTCCGCCACGGACTGCACCCGGCCGGTCAGCGCGCCGTCCACGACGGACACCGGCGGGAGTGGTCCCGCGAACGGCACGGCCAGTGCGGCGCATGCGGAACCGTCCGCGATCCGGGTCAGGATCTGGGTGTCGCCGGTGACGCGCAGCGCGACCGTGGCCATGACGGCGCAACCGAGGTAGGGCACCGGGGCCAGGAAGCGGCCCAGCTCCTCCATGACCAGCGCGGCCTCGCGCAGCGTGGCGCCGGCGCCGCCCAGCTTCTCGGGGATGATCAGGCCGGTCACGCCCAGCTCGGCGGTGAGCAGGCGCCAGACGTCCGGGTCGAAGCCGTCGTCCGGCGACCAGGAGCGGGACCGGAGCAGGGCGCGCAGCGAGTCCCGCAGTGATTCCTCGTCGGCGCTGTAGAGCAGGTTCATCGGGGCAGCTCCCGCCACGGGACGGTGGTGTCGGTACGTGGCTCCGCCGGCAGGCCGAGCACGCGTTCGGCGATGATGTTGCGCAGGATCTCGGACGTGCCGCCCTCGATCGAGGTGCCCTTGGCGCGCAGCCACCGGTACGTCGGCGACCGGCCCTCGAAGTCGACCAGCTCGCCGCGCCGCATGGTCCAGTCGTCGTGCCGCAGGCCGTCCGCGCCGCGCAGTTCCAGCTCCAAGCCGGTGATCTTCTGGGCCAGCTCGGCGAAGGCCAGCTTGACGGCGGAACCCTCGGGGCCGGGCTCGCCGGCGGCGAGTTGCTGCCGGACGCGCTCGCCGGTGAGCCGCGCCGCCTCGGCCGCCACCCACAGGCGCATCATCTCGTCCTGGGCGGCTGCCGACCGTACCCCCGGATCGGTTTTCCAGAGGTCTGTCAGCACGCCGATCAGGCCGCCGCCGCGCGGGGTCGCGCCACCGCCGATGGAGACGCGCTCGTTCATCAGCGTGGTGCGCGCGACCGCCCAGCCCTCGCCGACGGCGCCGAGCCGCAGGTCGTCGGGGAGGAACACGTCGGTGAGGAACACCTCGTTGAACTCGGCCTCGCCGGTCAGCTGGCGCAGCGGCCGCACGTCGACGCCGGGCGCGGTCATGTCGCAGACGAAGTACGTCAGGCCGCGGTGTTTGGGCAGCTCCGGGTCGGTGCGGGCGAGCAGGATCGCCCACCGCGCGTGATGCGCCATCGAGGTCCAGACCTTCTGGCCGGTGATCCGCCAGCCGTCGCCGTCGCGGACCGCGCGCGTGGCCAGCCCGGCCAGGTCGGAGCCGGCGCCGGGCTCGCTGAACAGCTGGCACCACAGCTCCTCGCCGGTCCACAGCGGACGGAGGAACCGCTGCTTCTGCGCGTCCGTGCCGTGTCTGAGGATGGTGGGCGCGGCCATGCCGAGGCCGATGCCGATGCGGCGCGGATCGTTCGACGGCGTGCCGGCCAGCTCCTCCTCGACGATCGCCTGCTGGGAACGGGCCGCGCCGAGCCCGCCGAGGCCCTCCGGGTAGTGCACCCAGGCGAGCCCGGCGTCGAACCTCTTGCGCAGGAAGTCCGCCGAGTCGCCGGCCGGGGTGTTCTCCCGGAATGCCCGTGCCAGTGCCCGGACATCAGGCACGCGGCCCACCCGCCACGTAGATGACCTGCCCGGACACGAACCCGGCACCGTCGGAGACCAGGAACGAGATGGTGTGCGCGACGTCCTCCGGGCGGCCCACGCGACGCACCGGGATCTGCTCCGCCGCCTTCTCCTGGTAGACGTCGAACGGCACGTTGACCCGCGCGGCGGTCGCGGCGGTCATGTCCGTGACGATGAAGCCGGGCGCGACCGCGTTCGCCGTCACGCCGAACGGGCCGAGCTCGAACGCGAGCGTCTTCGTCAGGCCCTGCATGCCGGCCTTCGCGGCCGCGTAGTTGGCCTGCCCCCGGTTGCCGAGCGCGGACGTGCTGGACAGGTTGACGATCCGCCCCCACTTCGCGGCCGTCATGTGCGCCTGCGCGGCCTTGCTCATCAGGAACGCGCCGCGCAGGTGCACGCCGAGCACGGTGTCCCAGTCCGACTCCGTCATCCTGAACAGCAGGTTGTCGCGGATGACGCCCGCGTTGTTGACCAGCACCAGCGGCGGGCCCAGTTCCGCGGCGATCCGGTCCACGGCGGCGGTGACCTGCGCGGCGTCGGCGACGTCCGCGCCGACCGCGAGGGCGCGGCCGCCGCCGGCCACGATCGCGTCCGCGGTGATCTTGGCATCCGTCTCGGCCAGGTCCAGGACCGCGACCGCGAATCCGTCCGCGGCCAGGCGTGCGGCCGTGGCCGCCCCGATCCCCCGTGCCGCCCCGGTCACGATCGCCACGCGCTGCTGCTCCGCCATTCGGCCCACTCCTCCGCAGTTTGTGCACTGAAAGTGCAATATAAACCAGCGTTCAGGAGACACGCTAGTACCGCGGTAACGAACCGGAAACCGGCTCCGGAGCTTTCAAAGATCAACGACCATCACATGGTACGGCCGGGGCGCGCGACCCACCCGGCCAACGGAGCTCAGGCCTTCGCCCCTACCGCCTCGCGGAGCCGGCCGGCCCGTTCACGGCCCCAGCTCACACTCCGGTCGAGGAACGCGCGCGCCATCACCCACAGGACGATCGCGCCGTTGATGAACGAGCCGAGCACATCGGTCGGGTGGTGCATGCCGCGGTAGAGCCGGGACACCGCCACGCCGATCGGCACCGTGATCAGCAGCGCCGTCCACGCCCACCGCGCCCGCCGGTTCGTCACCCGCGACGCCAGCACCAGCCCGAGCCCGACGTAGAGCGCCAGCGCGGCGGACGTGTGCCCGGACGGGAAACTCGACGTCGGCGGCGAGGCGTCCATGTGCACCACCTCCGGCCGCGACCGGGCGATCACCAGCGTGGTCAGCACGAACACGATCGACTGCGCCCAGACGGCGCCGATCAGGAACGCGGGCTCGCGCCAGTTTCTTGAGGTGAGGTAGAGCAGCAGCGCGATCACCGCGGTCGTCCCGACGATCACCGGCGTGCTCGCCAGCGTGCTGAACACCTGCGAGACCACGTCCACGACGCCGCCGCGCTCGCGCTCCAGCTCGCGGTTGACCGTGTCCTCCACGGTCAGCGGCCAGTCGTCGTGCGCCACGCGGGTGATCAGCAGACCGATCCCGACCATGATCGCGTACAGGACGGCGAGCGGCAGCACCAACCGGGCCGCCGCCTGCCGCGTCACGGCCCAGGTTCCAGCGAGAGACATGGCGGTTTCCATACCCTGCTGCGGCTCGCCGCCAAACGCCCGCACCCAGCCCTGAACCTTCATTGAGGTCTAGGGGTAGGGTCGACGCCATGCCGAGAGCACGGACCACGTTCCACGAGATGACCGTCGGGCAGGTGGCGGAACGCAGCGGGGTCGCGGTGTCGGCGCTGCACTTCTACGAGCGCAGCGGCCTGATCCGCAGCACCCGCACGTCCAGCAACCAGCGCCGGTTCAGCCGGGACACGTTGCGCCGGGTCGCGTTCATCCGGGCGTCCCAGCACGTCGGCATCCCGCTCGCCACCATCCGCGAGGCCCTGGACCGGCTGCCCAGCGAGCGCACCCCCACCAAGGAGGACTGGGCGCGGCTCTCCGAGACCTGGCGTACCGACCTCGACGCCCGCATCACTCAGCTCCAGGCGCTGCGCGACGACCTCACCGACTGCATCGGCTGCGGCTGCCTCTCCCTCAAGTCCTGCCACCTCACCAACCCCCGCGACGTCCTGGGCCGCCAGGGCCCCGGCGCCCACCGCCTCCCCCCGGTCGCATCACCCCCCGTCACGCCCACCGCAGCCCCCTGCCAGGATCCGCTCCTCTCCACCGCAGGCGGTTGCACCCCGGCCGCCCTCGCACACTGACCCTTCGCGCACGGCAGCCCGACCGCGGCAGCGGCGACCCCCTCGAAGAGGACGGTGCTCAGGTCGACCCTGGTGGGCTTTGAGGCGCCGGGCCGTGGGGTCCGTGTGGTGTGCCGGACCACTGCGTGACCGGCTCCTCGCGACGAGCGGAGCGCCAGCGGAGCCCGACGCGAGGTTTGCCCGCGGGAGCAACGCTGCCGCACCACGCCGGAAGCGGGAAAATGAACTGGATCTTGATCTGGTTTGTCGCCTCCCTGTTGGCCCGAGTCCCGGCGGTGAGGCGCGAGTCGTGGCCATCGCGTCAGCGGGATCGGGGTCTGGGGCTGCTGGTGGTGGCCTTCTAGACTCGCGCCATGCGGCTCGGGGTCGACTTTGGTACGTCGAATACGGTCGCGGTGCTGGCGGCCGCGGACGGGAGCGAACCCGTGCTGCTGATGTTCGACGGCACGCCCTCGCTGCCGTCGGCCGTCTACTGGTCGTCGGAAGGCGCGCTGACCGGCGCGGACGCGTTGCACAGTGCGCGGCTGCGGCCGGAGCTGCTGGAGACCGCGCCCAAGGCGCGCATCGACGAGGGGACGGTGCTGCTCGGCGAGTTCGAGGTGCCGGTGACCGCGCTGATCGCGGCCGTGCTGCGCCGGGTGTGGGCCGAGGCGACGCGGGTGGCGGGCAGAGCCCCGGACACGGTGACGATGGGTTTCCCGGCAGGGTGGGGTCAGCCGCGGCAGGAGGTGCTGCGGCAAGCGGCGATCATGGCGGGGCTGCCGAGCCCGGAGCTGGTCGCTGAGCCGGTGGCCGCGGCCCGGCGACTGTGCGGCGGGAGCGCGGACCCGGACCTGCCGGTCGGCGCGCGGCTGCTGGTCTACGACTTCGGGGCGGGCACGTTCGACGCGAGCGTGGTGCGCCGCACCGACGACGGTTTCGTGGTGGAGGCCGGCGGCGGGCTGCCGGACGTGGGCGGCCTGGACGTGGACGCCGCGATCGTGACGCACCTGGGCACGCTCTACGCCGCGCGGGATCCGGAGATCTGGCGACGGCTGACCGTGCCGGAGTCGGCGGCGGACCGGCGGGCGCGGCGGCAGCTGTGGGACGACGTCCGCCGGGCGAAGGAGCTGCTCTCCCGCGCCTCCGGCACCCACCTGCACCTGCCGCTGCTGGACGTCGAGGCGCCGCTCGGCCGCGACACGCTGGACGCGCTGGCCGCGCCGCTGGTGGAACGCACGGTGGAGACCGTCGCCGCGCTGGTACGCGAGCGGGACCTGACCGGGATCCACCTGGTCGGCGGCTCGAGCCGGCTGCCGCTGGTCGCGGCGTTGCTGCACCGGCGGCTCGGCACGGCCCCGCAGGTGAGCGAGCAGCCGGAGCTGATCGTGGCGCAGGGGTGCGCGCTGCCCGAGCCCGGCGCCGGCCCGCCGGTCCCGCCCGGCACGCTCCCGCCCCGGCCTGCGGTGGCCCCGCGCCCGCGCGCCCGGTGGAACGTGGTGGGCGGCCTGGTCGTGGTGGCCGCCTCCGTGCTGGCCGTGCTCGGCGCCACCGCGCCGTGGCAACGGCAGAACCCGGTGGCCGCGAACTGCACCGCGAAGATCGCGTTCTTCGGCAACACGTCGGAGTCGCTGACCGCGCTCGCGGAGCCGATGCGGCAGGCCACCGTGCTCGCGGTCGGCGAGCACAACCGGGCCGGCGCCGGTTGCCGGGTGGAGCTGGCCGAGTTCGACAGCGGCGACCAGGCCTCGAACTCCGCGGTCGTGGCCCGGCAGGTGGCCGCCGACCCGCGGATCCTGGGCGTGGTCGGCCCGCTCTTCACCACCGACACCCTCGCCGCCGGCGACGCGCTGGACGCGGCCGGGCTGCCGTTCGTCTCCCCGTCCGCGGCCACCTCGACGCTGCGCACGCGGGGCTGGAAGGGCCGGTTCCAGCTGGCCGCGGACGAGGTGATGCAGGCGCGGGCCGGCGTGACCTATCTGCGCAGCGAGATGCCGCAGGGCAGCCTGTTCATCGTCGCGGAGGACGACGACTACGGGCGGAGCACGCTCGCGGCCGTGAAGGCCGTCACCGGCCTGACCATCGCCGGTGAGCGCCTGATCGCCAACGACGAGACCGACCTCTCCGCCGAGGTCGACGCCGTCATCGCGTCCGGGGCGGACGCGGTCTTCTTCGGCGGCTACTACCCCGCCGGTGGTGTGCTGATCCGGCAGCTGCGCACGGCCGGGTTCACCGGCCGGTTCGTCGGCACGGACGGGCTGCTCGGCGACGAGTTCGCGGCCGGGGCCGGCAGTGCGGGCGCGCCCGCGATCGTCACCGGCCCCCGGATCCCGTCCGGCGAGGCGACCGGTGGTTTCCCGGACCGGTACCGGCAGGCGTACGGCGTGGTGCCGGACGGCTACGAGGCGTACGCCTACGACGCCGCGAACATCCTGCTCAGCGGCATCGCGGCCGGTGCGGACTCCCGCGCGGAGCTGCTGCGGCACGTGGCGGAGTCCGAGCACGGGAGCGTGCTGATCGCCCGCTACACGTTCGCGGCGGACGGCGCGCCCGACCCGGCCGACATCCGGGTGGCCCGGTACGCGCTGGACGGCGGCGAGCTGCGCTACCAGGGCACGGCCAGGATCGAGTGAGTCAGGCCTCGCGCACACCCTCGGTGATCGGCGCGCGTACCGAGCCGCGCCAGGTCTCGAACGCGGCCGTCGTGGCCGCGACCACCGCGATCCCGATGATCCAGCCGCCCAGCACGTCGCTCATCCAGTGCACGCCCAGCGCGATGCGGCTCAGCCCGGTGCCGACCGCGACCGCGAGCGCCAGCGCCCACATCACCGCGCGGACCGTCCGCCGGTACGGCAGCCGGTCCGTCAGCGGCAGCAGCATGAGCAGCAGCACCGCGGACGCGACCGCGGCGGTCATCGAGTGCCCGGACGGGAACGAGTAGCCCGGCGCCGACGACACCGGGTCCAGGAAGTCCGGCCGGTCGCGCCCGAACAGCAGCTTCAGCAGGAAGCCGAGCAGCCCGCCGGCCGCGATCGTGGTGACCGCCCAGAGCGCCACCCGGTGCGCGCCGCGCAGCCAGAGCAGCGCCGCGCCGACGACCACCGCGATGCGCAGCGGCCCCGGCCCGAACGTGTCCGTCCAGGTCTGCACCGCATCCACCCAGCCCGGACGGCTCACCGCGAACGTGTGCAACGCGTCCGCGAGGCTCTCGTCCACGCTGCGCAGCGGCCACCACGCGGAGATCACCAGCATGGCGATCACGGAGAACGGGATCAGGATCAGCGCGGCCGCGGACGCCGCCAGCGTGAGCCGGAGCCCGAGCGAGCTCTCCGGGTCGAGCCGGCGTGCCCACCAGGTCCGAGGTGTCCGAGGTGTCCGACGTGCTTCGGTGAGGAGACGCATCCACCTCTCTTACCCGGACTGCCTGGGAAGAATCTGCCAGTCCAGCAGCACCTGGGCCTCCGGCGCCGACGCGCCCGCGGACCGGTAGGTACGCAGCGCGGCCTCGTTGTCGTCGTCCGTCAGCACCCACATGCCGTAGCAGCCGTGCTCCCGCGCCCGATCGGCCAGCGCCGCCGTCAGCGCGGTCCCGATCCCGCGCCGCCGGAACTCGTCCTCCACGCCCAGCTCGTAGAGGAACATCTCGGTCCCCTTGTCCGGATGCGTCATCTCCACCCCGGAGACGAACCCGGCCGGCCGCCCCTCCACGTATGCCACACACAGGTGGTGCCCCGCCCGGCCAAGAAACGCCCGCGCCCCGTCCGCACCCACCTCGTCGTCGAACAGCCCCGACGCCGCCACCAGCAGACCTTCGTCCCCCGGCCCCATCCACCTCAACTCCACCCCGCCAGTATTCACCCCTCCCGGCCCAGATCAACTTCAAGATCCAGTTCCTCTTCCCGCTTCCGGCGTCGTGCGGCATCACTACTCCCGCAGGCGCGTGAGCCTGCCCCGGGGACGACCCCGGACCCCGATCCCGCTGACGCGACGGTCCGGCGCCGTGCCTCGCCGCCGGCATCCGCGCCTGCGAGGAGACGACGACCCAGATCAAGATCTTGATTTCCCGCTTCCAGCACGGTCCGACAGCGTTGCTCCCGCGGGCGCTTGAGCTCGCCTGGGGACGACCCCAGACCCCGAGCCCGCTGACGCGACGGTCCGGCGCCGCGCCTCCCCGCCGGCATCCGCACCGGCCAGGAGGAGACAACCCCAGATCAAAACCTTGCTTGCCCGCTTCCAGCACGGTCCGACAGCGCTGCTCCCGCGGGCAAACCTCGCGTCGGGCTCCGCTGGCGCTCCGCACGACGCGAGGAGCCGGTCCCGCCGTGGTCCGGCACACCACACCAACCCCCACAGCCCGGCACGTCAAAACCCACCGGGGCGGCCCTGTTGCCTCCCACCCGGGCGCTCCGCGCCCGAAATTTCGGTATAAAGCAGCCCTGGTGCCACTCCAGCGGGAGATCGGAAACCGCCGCAGACCACCGCCCCCACCCAAAGGATCGTTGACTGTCACGGAAGCCAGCTCCGCATACCTCTCCGACCCGGTTTCCGTGACAGTCAATGATCTTTTAGCTTCCGGCAGGGTGCTTGCGGCTGCGCCGGCTCGGCCGAAGGGGAACAGGAGCAGCCTTGGACCGCGACCCTCGCGAAAGGATCATTGGGTGCCGCAAAAACCAGGTCAACTGGCACTGGCGACCTGGTTTTCGCGGCACTGAATGATCCTTAAGGGGGGGGGTGAGCTGCGTGCTCGCATCTCACAACTGGGGGCAATAACACGAAATATCGGTCACAGAGCCCCGTGCCGATGCCACGACGCCATCACCGCCGAGGCCACGCCCACACCCCTCGCGGCCCGCACCCCCTCGCGGCCCGCACCCTCGCCCCTTCCCGGCCCGCACCCGCATCCCCTCACCGCCCGCAGCGGCAGGCCGACCGGGAGAGGCCCAGCACCGCACCCGTACGCGCACGGCCGACCGGTGCCGATCTTCGGTCTCGCGCAGGACGAGACTCACCCGGGCACGTCGCAGCGCGTCTGCCGGATGGGGCGGCGGGCTACGCGATGGCGGTGCGCAGGTCGGTCAGGGCCTCGTGCATCAGGGTGGGGAGGTCGGCGGTCGGCGTCGCGATCCAGTCGGCGGCGGCGACGGCGAAGACGGAGAGGGCGGACTCGGCGGCGAAGGCGGCGGTACGGGGAGGGACGCCGCGCCGGGCGAGGGCCTCGATCATGGCAGCGGCGAGGCGGGCGGACTTGATCAGGTCGCGTTCGCGCAGCTCGGGGGTGGCGGCGAGGACGGCCAGGCGGGCCTTGGCGAACTCGTAGTACGGGGCCAGGGACAGGCCGGCGCGGGTGAGCGCGTGCACGCAGGCGGAGATCGCGTCCAGGGACGGGTCGGCGGCGGCCAGGTGGGTCAGCACGCTCTCCTCGAACTGCTGCGCGTTGGCGAAGAAGACCTCGCGCTTGTCCGCGAAGTGGTTGAAGAACGTGCGTTTGGTCAGGCCGGCGCGGTCGGCGATCTCGGCGACGGTCACGTCCGCGAAGCCGCGGTCCCGGAACAGTTCCATGGCCGCCTGCTGCAGACGCCCGCGCGCGTCCGGTTCCCACCGTGCCATGCGGTCGATCATACCCGCGATTGCACTCGGTGCAGTCACGTGCCATGCTGGCGATTGCACCGAGTGCAGTCACGAGGAGAGTGTGCCGCCATGCCCACGAACACCGCCGCCTGGATCCCCGCCCGTCATCGCCGCCTCGAGGTCGGGCCGGCGCCCTACACCGCGCCCGGACCGGACGAGATCGTGATCCGCAACCACGCGGTCGCGGTCAATCCGCTGGACTGGGTGATCCAGGTGGCCGGGCGCGTGGCCTACACCTGGCTCGCCTACCCGTTCGTGCTCGGCGCGGACCTGGCCGGCGAGGTGGTCGAGACCGGCGCCGCGGTCACCCGCTTCCGGCCCGGCGACCGCGTGCTGGCGCTGTCCGCCGGCACCGACCGGGACGCGAACAGCGCGGCCCAGGGCGCGTTCCAGCACTACACGGTCGCACTGGAGCGGCTGGCCAGCCCGATCCCGGCGAGCATGCCCTACGTGGACGCGGCCGTGCTGCCGCTGGGGCTGTCCACCGCCGCGTGCGCGCTGTTCCAGACGCATCACCTCGGGCTGCGGCACCCGGTCGCGGACGCGGCGCCGACCGGCGAGACCGTGCTGGTCTGGGGCGGCGCGACCAGCGTGGGCAGCAACGCGGTGCAGCTGGCGGTGGCGGCCGGCTACGACGTGGTGACGACCGCGTCGCCGCACAACGCGGAGTGGCTGACCGCGCTCGGCGCGTCCCACGTGCTCGACTACCGCAGCCCGGCGGTGGAGAACGACATCATCAGGATCTTCCGCGACCGTACGCTGGCCGGCGTCGTCGCGATCGGCCCCGGCTCGGCGCTCCCGTGCGTGCGGATCGCGGGTGCCTGCCGCGGCAACCGGTTCGTCACGACCGCCACCGCGCCGGTCACGTTCGAGAACGGTTTCTCGCTGCCGCGCACACTGTCCGGCATGGTCGGTGGCATGGCCTCGGTGAAGCTGGCGGCGCTGCGCCGGGGCGTGCGCACCCGGTTCGTCATCGGGTCGGACCTGAAGAGGAACGAGGTCGGCCCCGCGATCTTCCGCGACTTCCTGCCGGCCGCGCTGGCCGAGGGCCGCTACCGCCCGGTGCCCGCCGCGACCGTGGCCGGCAGCTCACTGGACGACCTCCAGCACGCCATGGACCTGCAGCGCAAGGGCGTCTCCGGCACCAAGCTGGTGGTAACGCTGAGTCGATGAACAGCGGTGAACATCGGATGGGCTGGGAGGCGGGCTCCGGGACGATCTAGTCTCCGCGCGGGGCAAGGGCGCCCACCGACCGAGCCCGCCGACGGTGCCCGCTCGGCGGCCCGTGCACCAGCGACACCCCCGTGCGGGCCCACAGCACACCGCACACAGCACACCGGAGGCACAACGACGTGGCCGGACCATCCGCGGAGCACGAGACGACACCGGCCGGCGAACCGGAGCGCGCGGACTACGCGGCGGACCGGGCGCACGCGCTGCGCACGATGTTCCCGCGGCGGGTGGCGGCGGTCCCGGAGACCCCGATGGAGTCGCTGCTCAACCCGCCCGCGCCGCCGCCCCCGCCGGACGTGCCCGCCGAGGACACGGCCGCGGTCGGGGGCGGGGCGGCCGTACCCACGAGATTGTCGAAGAGACGGGCGTGGGTGATCGTCGGAGCCGGTGTCGCGCTGATTCTGGCCGCGGGAGCGGCGGTCTTCGCCGCGACGACGGCGGGACCGGAGCGGGACGAGGCACCGGCCGGCGTGGTGGTGCCCGCGTTCACCCCGCCGCCGGCCCTTGAGGAGACGCCGTCGCCGACGGAGGTCCCGAGCAGCACCCCGGCACCGTCGGAGAGCGCGGCCCCGACCGCGAGCGCAGCGCCGGCTCCCCCGCCCGCGCCGGAACCGGTGCCGGCCCAGCCCGATCCCGGGGGTACGAATCTGGCGCTGCGCCATCCCGTCAGCGCGTCCGGCGTCGAGGGCGACCCGTGGAAGGCGTCGAACGCGGTCGACGGCGACCCGGTCACGCGCTGGAGCAGCGCGTTCGCGGATCCGGGCTGGCTGATCGTGGACCTGGGCCAGACGTACGGGATCAGCGAGGTCGAGATCGTCTGGGAGCACGCCTACGCCACGTCCTACCGCGTGGAGACGTCGGTGGACGGCAAGAAGTGGGCGCCGATCTTCAGCACGACCGCGGGCTCCGGCGGCACGGTGACCGTCAAGCAGCCCGCCCGGGGCCGGTACGTCCGCCTGTTCTGCCTGAAGCGCAACAGCCAGTACGGCTACTCCGTGCTGGAGCTGCGCGTGCGTTGACCCGCGTCGATCAGCTCGCGCGCGATGTCCAGGTGCCCGGCGTGCCGCGCGTACTCCTGCAGCACGTGGAACAGCACGGACACCACGCTCGGCGGCGGCTGCGTCCCCTTCGGGAACCGGCCGCCGGTCGCGGACGACGCGGCCAGCGCGCGGGCGCCGACGATCCGGCGGGTGGCCGCGCCGCCCGTGCGCAGCGCCGCCAGCAGCTCGGTGATCGACTCGTCCGGGCCGACGGTCCAGCGCTCGCCGCCGTCGCCCCACGGCTCGGTGACCGCGGCGCCGGCCACGCCCCAGACCACCCAGCGGCGTTCCATGTAGACCAGGTGCTTGACCAGCTCGATCGGTGACCAGCCGGAGGGCAGGCGGTACTCGCGCAGGTGTTCCTCGCTCAGCCCGGCGACCGTGTCCGCGATGGACGCCCGGTAGTGGTCGAGGTAGGTGAGGAACAGCTCGCGCACGTCGGTGGTGGGTCCGGGTTCGGGCAGGAGCGTCGTCATTTCCCACGTACTACCCCGCGAGGAGCGCCGCCAACAACCTCTCCGGAGTGACGGCTGCCGGACGGTCGCTGACCTGACCGTCGCCGAGCTCGACCACGCGCCACGCCCCGTCCTCCCGCCGCGCGAGGTCGACCGTGACGAACGGCAGGTGCAGCGCCGCGACCAGCGGTGTCACGGACGTGAGGTCGGGCTCGTCATGAGGACCCGGCGTGTCCGGATGAGGGCCGGTCAGGCGGTGTTCCCCCGCGATCCACCAGGTGCGCACCTCGGGCGCGGTCAGCGGCTCGAACCGGCGCAGCACGAATCCGCCGGTGAAGTCGTCGCCGCGCAGCTCACGCAGCCGGCTCGCGACCCGCCAGGCCGCGTCCGCGTCGGTCAGATCGGGCACGTAGGCGGCCTCGTGCCAGTGGTGTTTCGCGCTCTTCGTGTAATCACGCAACACCGCCGCGCCGGGACCGAGCCGGTGACGCGCGTGGTCGAAGTCCGCCCGCGCGTCCCCGGCGGTCCAGACCGACCCCGGCGTGACCGGGCGCAGCGCCTCGTACCATCCGGGCAGCTCATGGGCGCTTCTGTAGGCCGCCGCGCCCGTCCGCAGCGTGACCCCTCGTCGTTCCAGCGCCGCCGCCATCGTCGCGTAGCCGTCCGCCGGCAGCATCCAGCCCCGATAGACGGCGTCGTCCCCGGCCGGCACCCGCCGCACGGCCGCGTCCGCGTCGCCGCCACCGGCCAGCGCGTCGTGGTCGATTACCGCGACCTCCACGCCGGCGTCCCGCGCGGCCGCCGCCTCCGCCGCGAAGTGGTCGTCCGCCCGCCGCGGCCGCATCGGATCGGCCGGCACGATCAAGAGCATCATCCGAGGGTACGGTGCCCGCATGCCGACATCACCGCAGATCCTGTCCGTCGTGTGGGGCCGCATCGAGGTCGACGGCCTCGGCACGATGAAGGACGCGAAGCTCTACCCCGGCGGCGGTCGCGCCTGGGACTGGAACGAGACCGGCACCCGGCACCGGCCCGGCGTGCAGGTCGCGGACGTGACCGAGCTGCTGGAGCACGGCGCGGGGACCGTGGTGCTGTCGCTCGGCATGGACGAGGAGCTGGAGGTCCCGGACGAGACCGTGGACGCGCTGGAGGCGCGCGGGATCACCGTGCACGTCTTGGAGACGCGCGAGGCGGTCGCGCTCTACAACACGCTGGCCGCGACCACCGCGGTCGGCGGCCTGTTCCACTCAACCTGCTAGCCGCGTCTTCTGGACCTTGCCCATGTGGTTGCGGGGCAGCGCGCCGACGAACCGGATCTCGCGGGGGCGTTTGTGGACGGAGAGCGTGCGGGCGACGAAGTCGATCAGTTCCTGCGCCGGGACCGGGTCCGCGGCGACGACGTAGGCGACCACGCGTTCGCCCAGGTCCGGGTCGGGGGCGCCGATCACGGCGGCCTCGGTGACGGCCGGGTGGTCCAGCAGTGCGCTCTCGACCTCGCCCGCGCCGATCCGGTAGCCGCCGGACTTGATCAGGTCGGTGGACTTCCGGCCGACGATCTTGACCCAGCCGTCCGCGTCCGTGACCGCCACGTCACCGGTGTCGAACCAGCCGTCGCCGGTGAACCCGGAGGCGTCCCTGCCCAGGTAACCGCCGAACACGGTGTCGCCGCGGACCTGCAGGTCGCCGGGGGTCTCGCCGTCCGCGGGCGCGTCCACGACGCGGGCCTGCACGCCGGTGATCGGCGTGCCCACCCAGCCGACCCGCCGGGGTGCGCGGGCGTCCGCCGCGATCGTGATCAACGTTTCCGTCATGCCGTACCGCTCGACCGGCACCAGCCCGGTCAGCGCCGCCAGGTCCCGGGCCACGCCGGCGGGCAGCCCGGCGCTGCCGGAGACCAGCAGGCGGGCATGTCGTAAAGCGGTCGCCGCGGCGGGGTCCGCCGCGATCCGGGACCAGACCGTGGGCACTCCGAAGTAGAGCGTGCCGCGCGCCGACGCATAGCGCAACGGCTGCGGGCGGACCGTGTGGATCAGGCGGCTGCCGACGCGCAGCGGGCCGAGCACGCCCAGGACCAGCCCGTGCACGTGGTAGAGCGGCAGTCCGTGGACCAGCACGTCGTCCGCGTCCCAGGCCCACCGCTCCGCGAGCCCGTCCAGGCAGGCCGCGATCGCGCGCCGGGTGACCGGCACGCCCTTGGGCAGGCCGGTGGTCCCGGAGGTGTAGAGGATCAGCGCGGTCGCGGTCGCGGACGGGCCGGGCTCGGGGGCGGAGAAGGAAGCGCGCGCCGCGAGGTCGACGTCGGGCAGCGGCACGGCGCCGGAGTCGCGCAGCACGTGCGCGAGCTCCTTCTCCCCCGCGTCCGGGGCCAGCGGCACCACGGGCACGCCGGCCAGCAGGCAGCCGACGACCGCGACCACGGTCTCCGGCGAGGCCTCCGCCCGGACCGCGATCGCGGGCGCACCCTGCACCCGCGCGGCCACGGCGGACGCGGCGCCGTGCAGTTCCTCGGCGCGCATCGTCCGGTCGCCGACCGTCACGTCAGCCGTGTGCTGCGGAAACAGGCGCATGCCGTACCCCCTGGAAGTGTGTCAGGAACGCGCGGACCGCGGCGTCCGGCACCCGCGCGCGGCCAGATCCATGATCGCGCCGGGCGCGGTGGCCCGCAGGACCCGTGGCGGCGTGTCCCTGCGCGTGCTGGACCACCCGGAGCTCACGCCAGCCGTTCGAGCGTGAGCTGATCCGGCTCCGCGTCGAAGTATTTCGCCAGCACGTCGGCGAACGGTTCCGGTTCCACCAGCGCGAACAGCGTCATCGACGAACGCAGCTTGACCGCGTCGATACCGCCGACGATCTGCTCGGCGGTGCGGCCCTCGGCGTCGAGCACCGCCTGCGCGCACTCACGCAGCCGGTGGCCGAGCACCGGGTGGTCGAGGTAGGCGCGGGCCTCGTCGAGCGATCCGAGCGCGTACCGCCGGGCCATGTCGCTGCGGCCCAGCCCCGCGATCTGCGGGAAGACGAACCACATCCAGTGGCTCCGCTTCTCGCCCGCCCGCAGCTCGGCCAGCGCGCGGTCGTGGACGCCCTCCTGGGCGTCCACGAACCGCTGCAGGTCCGCCACCGCTCAGAAGCCCGGGAACACGCGGCGCAGGTCGTCCAGGCTCAGCGGCCCGGTGACCGCCACACCGTCGGCGTTGTAGCCCGGCTTGAGCCGCCCGTAGACCAGGCGCAGGAACGCCTCGGCCGGGAGCGTGAGCGTGCCGTCCGGCGTGGCCGGCGCGTCGGTCAGCTCGACGCGCTCGCCCAGGCGCAGGCCCAGCGTGCGGTCCAGGTCGGTCAGCACGACGGCCAGGTCGTACGACGTGCCCTCCAGCGGCTCGGTCCTGCCGAGCCAGGCCGTCATGTTGGGGAGCTGGTCCACCAGCAGCGGCAGCGCGGGTGCCATCAGGCGCGCGTCCGCGTCGAGGCCGGCCTCGACGTCCCAGCGGTGGAACGCGAACTCGCTGAGCCGCATCCGGCCGGCCACGGCCACCGGGACCGGCGCGGGCAGGAAGCCGAGGTCGACCAGCACCGTGGCGCGCTGCGCCTCGTCCAGTGCCTCGTAGGCCTCGACCAGCCGGCCGTTCGCCTCGATGACGTCGGCGGCCTGCTCGGCCGGCGTCTTCGGGTCCCACCGCGCCCACACGCTGGGGTTGAAGTCCGGGCCCGGCTGCGGCGTGCCGTCGCGCCCGGCGGTCAGCTGGGCCAGCTGGATCTCCGACCCGCTGCCCAGGTGGCTCAGCGTCTGCGCGATCGTCCACTCGTCCGCGCCGGACTTCTTGGTCAGGTCGTCCGGGCTCAGCTTGCCGACGAACGCAGCCAGCTCGTCGTGCCCGGTCCGCAGTACGGCGATCACCCTGTCAGCGTCTGTGCTCATGCTGCATCCTGCCCATCGTCTTATGAGACCGTTGGTACAACATCACATCATGCACCCGGCCCGTCGGATGGGAGGATGCGGTGTGGATGCCGACATCGCCCGCTATCTCGACGCGCTGATCACGGCCGCACAGCGCGTGCCGGGGCTCGATCCGACCGGGGCGTACGCGGCCGGCTCGGTCGCGCTGGACGCCTACCAGCCGGGCCGCAGCGACGTGGACGTGGCGCTGACCTGCGCGGCACCGCTGCCGGACGACACCAAGCACGCGCTGGTCGCGGCGCTGCGGCACGAGTCCCTGCCCTGTCCGGCGCGCGGGCTGGAGCTGGTCGTCTACACGCGGGACGCGGCCCGGTCCGGCACGCCCGCGCCCGGCTTCGAGGTGGAGCTGAACACGGGCGCGCGGATGGACTTCCGGGCCACCTACCGCCCGGACGAGCGGCCCGCCGCGGACGGCCTGTTCTGGTACGCGCTGGACCGCAGCATCCTGCACCAGAGCGGCCTGACGCTGCGCGGCGAGCCCGCGGCGGACGCGTTCGGCGAGATCGGCGACGACGCGTTGCGCGCGCTGCTGGCCGAGGCGCTGACCTGGTGGCTGGCCGCGGCGCCGGGCGCGGAGGACGCGGTGCTGGGCGCGTGCCGGTCGCTGGCCCGGGTCCGGCACGGCGTCTGGCTCGACAAGATCTCGGCCGGGCGCCGGATCATCGCGGACGCGGACGCGGACCCGGACACGGACCTGATCACCCGCTGCATCGCGGCCCGGACCGGCGGGGAGCCGCCGGACGGGCGCGACGCGCGGGCGTTCCAGCAGCGGGTGCTGGACGAGATCCGTTGAGTTACGCGGGTCGCGGGCCCAGCAGGTCCCAGCGGTTGCCGGCCAGGTCACGGAAGACGACGACCGTGCCGTACTCCTCGTGCCGCGGCGCGCCGACGATCTCCGCGCCGTAGGCCTGCAGCCGCGCGAACGTCGCCTCGAAGTCGTCCACGCGCAGGAAGAAGCCGACGCGGCCGCCGGTCTGGTTGCCGACCGCGGCCCGCTGCGTCTCGCCGTCCGCCTTCGCCAGCAGCAGCCCGGTGCCGCCGCTCGGCGGGCGCACCACCACCCAGCGCTTCGGCCGTCCGTCGTTCGTCGTCGACGGGGAGTCCTCGGTCAGCGCGAAGCCCAGCACCTCGACGAAGAACCGGATCGCCTCGTCGTAGTCGTCCACCACGATCGCCACAAGATCAAGATTCACGGTCAGAATCTTACGAGGGTACGGACGGGCGCTCCGGCCACGCCCGGGAAATCGCGCCTCCGGGGCGTACCCGCTGGATATGGGCCTGCGCCTTTGATCTGTCTTTGATCCGGTCCCCAGGATCGTCGCTTTACCGGCATGATGGCGCGATGATCGAGGCCATAGAGCTGACGAAGTGGTACGGAAGGTCCACCGCCGTCGACGGCGCGACCTTCACGGCCTCACCCGGCCGGGTGACGGGCTTTCTGGGCCTGAACGGGTCCGGCAAGACCACCACGCTCCGCATGCTGCTGGGGCTGATCCGGCCCTCGCGCGGACAGGCGTTGATCGACGGGGTGCCCTACCGGAAGCTGAAGCACCCGGCGCAGCGCGTCGGCGCGGTCGTCGAGCAGGGCATCGCGAACCCGGGGCAGACCGCCCGCGCGCACCTGCGCACGCACGCGATCCTGTCCGGCGGGTCCGCGCGCCGCATCGACGCGGTGCTGGAGACCGTGGGGCTCACGGACGCGGCCACGCAGCACACGGTCGGGTACTCGCTCGGCATGCGGCAACGGCTGTCGCTGGCGACCGCGCTGCTCACCGAGCCGCCGATCCTCGTCCTGGACGAGCCGGCCAACGGGCTCGACCCCGAGGGCATCGCCTGGATGCGTGGGCTGCTGCGCAAGCACGCGGACAACGGCGGCACCGTGCTGATCTCCAGCCACCTGCTGGCGGAGCTGGCACAGCTGGTCGACGACGTGGTGGTGATCGCTGCGGGAAAGGTGGTCAGCAACGGGCCGCTGGCGGAGTTCACGGCCGGCGCGGAGCCGCACGTGCGCGTCCGCGGGCGTGATCCGCAGCGGCTGTGGGCGGCGCTGGAGGCCGCGGGCGCCGGGCTGGAGTCGACGGACGGCGTGGCGATCGACGTGTACGGGCTGGCGGCGGCGCAGATCGGCGAGGTGGCGTTCGCGGCGGAGGTCCCGGTGTGGGAGCTGACACCGCACGTGCCGGACCTTGAGCAGGTGTTCCTGAGCCTGGTCGCGCCGGCCTCGGCCCACCCGTCGCAGCAGGAGGAGACCGCGCGGTGATCGCCGTCGTCACGTCTGAGCTGTACCGGTTCGCCACGATCCGGTCCGTCTGGATCTCCGTCATCGTGGTCATGGTCGCGGCCTACGCGGTCTCCTGGTTCGGCGCGCCGTTCTGGGGCCTGGTGGTCGGCATGGGCACGTTCGCGATCACCGCCAACGTGGTCGGCTCGCAGTTCGCGCACCGGACCGTGGTGCTCACCTACCTCGCCCGCCCGCACCGGCTGATCGTGCTGGCCGGCCAGATCGTCGCGTCCGCGCTGGTCGGCGCGCTCGTCGCGCTGGTCAGCTCGCTCGGCATCACGGACGAGCCGGGCCTGATCGTCGACGGCCTGATCGCGGTGCCGCTGATCGCGGTGTTCTCGGCCGCGCTCGCCACGATCGTGCGCCGCCCGCTGTGGCTGATCCTCGGCTTCGTCGGCTGGCTGATCATCGCGGAGGGCGCGATCGGTCAGCTCGACTACCCGCTGCCGCTCACCACGTTCCTGCAGGCGATCAGCGGCGAGCCCGACGCGCTGGTCTACTTCGGGCTCTGGACCGCCGGCGCGCTGGCCCTGGCCGTGGCGCTCTCCCGGCGGGACGTGACCGACTGACATTTGTCATGCCCGGCCGGTGAGACCACCCGGGCAACCGGTGACCGCACGTACTGATACCGGACGCCGCACGCCGGAAGACTCGTTTCCATGACACAGGCGATCGAGGTACGCGACCTGCGCCGCCGCTACGGCGGGCCGCGCGGGTTCGAGGCGGTGAAGGGCATCTCCTTCGACGTCGCGCGCGGCGAGCTGTTCGCGCTGCTAGGCACGAACGGCGCCGGCAAGACGTCCACCATGGAGATCGTCGAGGGGCTGGACCGGCCCAGCGCGGGCACGGTCCGGCTCCTCGGCAAGGACCCGTTCAAGGACCGGGCGGGGGTACGCCCCCGGATCGGCGTGATGTTGCAGGACGCGGGCTTCCCGGCGGACCTGACCGTGGCCGAGACCGCGAAGATGTGGTCCCGGACGCTGCCGTCGCCCCGGCCGGTGCCGGAGGCGCTGGAGCTGGCCGGGATCGGGCACCGCGCGGGCGTACGCGTGAAGCAGCTCTCCGGCGGTGAACGCCGCCGCCTCGACCTCGCGCTGGCCGTGCTCGGCCGCCCCGAGGTGCTGTTCCTGGACGAGCCGACCACCGGCCTGGACCCGGAGAGCCGGCAGCACACCTGGCACGTGATCCGGGACCTGCTGGTCTCCGGCACCACGGTGCTGCTGACCACGCACTACCTGGACGAGGCGCAGTCGCTGGCGGACCGGCTGGCGATCATGAACGACGGCACGATCGTCACGACCGGCACGGTGGCGCAGGTCGTCGGCGCGTACCCCGCGCGGATCAGCTTCTCCCTCGAACACGGCTCGGACATCCCGGACCTGCCGGGCGGGCCGACCATCGCCCGCGACGGCGGCGACGTCGTCATCAAGACCGACGCGCTGCAGGCCACGCTCGGCGCGCTGCTGCGCTGGGCCGACGACCAGCACGTGATGCTGCACCGCCTCGACGCCCGCTCCGCCTCGCTCGAAGAGGCGTTCCTGACCATCGCCGGGAGTGACTCATGAACCGGGTGGCCGCCATCGGCGGCGCCGAGCTGCTGCTGCTCTGGCGCAATCGCCTCGCGCTGTTCAACGCGCTCATCCTGCCGCCCGCGTTCGGCCTGCTGGTCGGCCCGCAGCTGGCCGAGGCCGGCCTCGACGCGGCCGGCGGCGCCGCGCTCGCCGCCGCCATGATCGGCTTCATCCTGGCCGTGGTCGTCTACTACAACCTGGTCAGCGCGTACGTGGCCCGCCGCGAGGAACTCTCGCTCAAACGCCTGCGCGCCGGCACCGCCAACGCGGCGGAGATCCTGGCCGGGACCGCCAGCCCGGCCGTCACGATCGCGCTCGCCCAGTCGCTGCTCACGATCACCGTCGTGGCCGTCACACTGGACCTGCCACTGCCGGCGAACCCGCTCCTGCTGGCCGCCGGCCTGTGCGGCGGCGTGGCGATGTTCGTGGTGCTGGCCGCCGCGTCCGCGATCGTCACCCGCACGGTCGAGGCCGCCCAGATCACCACCATGCCGATGCTGATCGCCTGCTTCCTCGGCGCCGGGTCGTTCTTCCCGCTGGACGCGCTGCCCGGCCCGGTCCAGGACGTGTTCGCGCTGCTCCCGCTCGCACCCGTGATCGACCTGATCACCATGGGCTGGACCGGCACGGCACCGCTCGCGGACGCCGTCCGGCCGCTGCTGCTGCTCGCCGCCTGGCTGGCCGCCGGCGTGCTGATCACCCGGCAGTGGTTCCGCTGGGAACCCCGGCGATAGGGTCGGACCGGTGAACCCGATCGCGTGGTGGCACGCGCGCAGCCAGGCAGAACGCTTCGACGTGTCGTTCCGCAGCTCGTTCTACGTGAGCCTGCTGGCCGTGCCCATGCTGATCGGCACGTCCGTGGGCGTGGACCGCGGCTCGCAGGCGGCGCTGATCGCCACCGTGCTGGCGGTGGCCGACATGGCCCTGATCATGCTGCTGATGCACCACGGCATCGAGCACTACCTGGGCCGGCGCGAGCGGCCCACCGTGCTCCTGCTGACGGCCGGCGCGGTCACCGTGCTCGGCTCGGCCGCCGGGATCGCCGCGTTCCCGCTCCCGGACCCCGGGCACACCGACAGTCCCGCCAGCCTGATCCTGACGGCACTGTCCTGCACGTACATGGTCGGCCTCGCCGGCCTGCACAGCCTCTGGCCGGCGATGGTGGTCGCGGGCGCCGGGACGGCCGCGAGCACCGCGCTCGCGTTCGCCCAGGGCGCGGAGACCCCGCTCGGGCCCGCGACCGCGCTGCTGTTCCTGCTGCTGGTGCTGTTCGGGACGTACCGGTCCTCGCTGTGGATGCTCAGCGTCGTGTGGGAGCTGGACCGGGCCCGTACCGTGCAGGCCAACCTGGCGGTCACGGAGGAACGGCTGCGCTTCGCCCGGGACATGCACGACGTGCTCGGACGCAACCTGTCCGTGATCGCGCTGAAGGCCGAGCTCGCGGCGCAGCTGGCCAAGCGAGGGCGGGAGCAGGCGGTGGAGGAGATGCTGGAGGTGCGCCGGATCGCGCAGGACGCGCTCGCGGACGTGCGGGCGGTCGTGGCGGGGTATCGGAGCGCGGAGCTCGGGGACGAGCTGGCCGGGGCGCGGTCGCTGCTCGCCTCGGCCGGGATCGAGTGCCGGGTGATCGGTGACCCGGTGGACCTGCCGCCGGAGGTACAGGGGACGCTGGGGTGGGTGGTGCGGGAGGGGGTGACGAACGTGCTGCGGCACAGCGACGCGCGGAGCTGCACGATCACGTTGCGGTCGGACGCGCCGGGTACGGTGACGCTCAGCATGGAGAACGACGGTGCACGTGTTCCCGGCACGATCCGGTACGGCGGCGGTCTGCTCGGCCTCACGGAACGGGTCGCCACGCTGCACGGCGGCCTCACGGCGGGCCCGGTCCCGCCGAGCGGGTTCCTGCTGACCGTGACGATCCCGCTCCCGGCGGCGGGATCCACGCCTCCGGCGGCGACGGTCTCGCTGCCGCCCGCATGATCAGCGTCCTGCTCGCGGACGACGAGCATCTGATCCGTGGGGCGATGGCGGCGCTGCTGTCGCTGGAGGACGACCTCACCATCGTCGGGCAGGCCGCCACCGGGGGCGAGGCCGTGCGGATGGCGCGGGCGCTCAGGCCGGATGTGGCCCTGCTCGACCTGCAGCTGCCCGACACCGACGGGATCGCGGTGGCGGAGCAGATCAACTCCATCTGCCGGACCGTGATCGTCACCAGCCACGGACTTCCCGGGCATCTCAAGCGGGCGCTGTCCGCGGGCGTTCGCGGCTTCCTCTCCAAGACCGTGTCGGCGGACATCCTGGCGACGGTGGTGCGCACCGTCCACGCCGGCGGGCGCTACGTCGACCCGCAGCTCGCGGCGGAGGCGATCAGCATCGGGGACAGTCCGCTGACCGTGCGGGAGGCGGAGGTGCTCGCGCTGGCGGCCACGGGTGCCCCCGTCGACGACATCGCGCGGCGGTCGTCGCTCTCGCCGGGGACGGTCCGCAATTACCTCTCGTCCGCGGCCGGGAAGCTCAACGCCGTCAATCGTCACGAGGCGGCGCGGACGGCGCAGGCGTTCGGCTGGATCTGATCCGCTACGCCGGGGTGGGCGGGGCCGGCCGGGCGACGAGCGGGGCGAAGGAGTCCAGCGCGGGGGCGCGGATGACGTAGCGGTCGATTCCCCAGCGGCGGCGGTGGCGTGCGATGGAGGCGGCGATCTCGTCGAGCGTGCCTACCAGGACGAACGGGGTCTCCAGCAGTTCCGCGGCGGACAGGCCGGAGTCGCCGAAGGACGTGAGTGCGGCCTCGGCGTCGTCGGTGACGATCGCGGCCTGGACCAGGGCCTCCAGCGGCGGGCCGGAGGCCAGCGCGACCTGGGCGTCGATCTCGTCGACGGACCAGCGGGCGGTGTGGCGATGGCCGTCGGGCAGTGTTTTCCCGAGGCCGCTCAGACCGACGATGTCGGCGTGGGCGCCGGCCCAGCGCAGCAGCTCCGTGTTGCCGCCGCCGAACGTCAGCGGGATGTGGTCCTGCACCGGCCGGGGGTGTTCCAGGCGGGCGCCGGTCATGGACAGCGACGGGGTGGAGACCGTGACCTCCTCGCCGGCGAGGAGGCGTTGCACGGCGGTGGCGACGTCGATGCAGCGCTGGACCCGGCCGGCGACGCCGGGGCGGGAGCGGCCGATCGCGGACCACTCGGCGGGGGTGTGGCCGGCGCCGATGCCGAAGCGGGCGCGGCCGGCGGAGAGCATGTCGAGCGTGGCGACGGCGGTGGCCAGCAGCATGGGGTCGCGGATGCCGGCGTTGGAGACGTAGACGCCGAGCCGGATGCGGGTGGTGACGGCGGCAGCGGCGGCGAGCACGGGGTACGGGTCCGCGCACACGCCGGGGTGGTCCGCGGTCAGCAGCGTGTCGTACCCGGCCTCCTCGGCGCGGCGGGCCAGGGCGAGCCAGGCCTCGGCGCCGTCGCGGGGTGTGGCCTGCAGCGAGAACGTCGTCACCGGTTCAGCGTGTCCGACCCGTACCCGGAAGGACGAGCCTTTCTGCGGATAGCAGAGGATGGACGCTGTGAACGAGGACGAGATTCTGGACATCGTCGACGAGAACGACGTGGTCGTCGGGCAGGCGCCGCGTGGCGAGGTCTACGCGAAGCGGCTGCGGCATCGCGCGGTCTTCATCCTGGCGCGGGACGCGGAGGACCGGATCTTCGTGCATCGGCGGACCGCGGAGAAGCTGGTGTTCCCGTCGTACTACGACATGTTCGTGGGCGGGGTGGTCGGCGCCGGGGAGGACTACGACCTGGCCGCGCACCGGGAGGCGTCCGAGGAGCTGGGCGTGACCGGCCTGCCGCAGCCGGCGCCGCTGTTCAAGTTCCTCTACGAGACGCCGGAGCACACCTGGTGGTCCGCGGTGTACGAGGTGCGCTGCACGTCGCCGGTCGCGCCGCAGCCGGAGGAGGTGGCGTGGCACGCGTTCCTGACCCGGGAGGAGCTGGAGGCGCGCCTCGGCGAGTGGCAGTGGGTGCCGGACGGGTTCGCGGCCTACCAGCGGCTCCCCAAGTTGGCATAGCGTCATCGGTCGGCCACGGGTAGCGTCGGGATCCGACCGTCCACAGAGACCTTCCGCTTCAACCGCCGCACAGTCCGCCGGCGTCCCGGCCTGCGAAACCGGGGCGCCGGCGGTGCGGTATCACGCCGACGGAGGGGAGTAGAACTCCGTCGTGTTCTTCGCCGCCGCCTCGGCCTGCTCCGGCGGCGTGCCGGCCGCCACGCTCGCCCGCCGCCAGTCCTCGCCGGCCAGCGTGACGAACGTGCGCCCCTCCTCGGACACCGACCACGCCTCGATCACGGCCGGGTCGATGGCCGCGTCCGGCGCGGTGAGGTGCATGGCCAGGCCCATCAGCGACAGGTCCCAGCCGAGGCCGACCGCGCCGGGGCCGAACTGCGCCCACCGCTCGTCGTCGACGTGCGCGATGTGGTCCAGCGTGAGACGGGTCCGCTCCGGGCCCTCGGCGGTGAGCCGGACCTCGATCCAGGAGACCTCGCCGCCGAACTCCCAGGTGGCGTCGAAGCTGCGCGGCGGGTCGCAGGCGGTGACCGTGCCGGACGCGTTGCCGTGCAGCTCGTACCGCCCGCCCGGCTTCAGCTCGCCGGTGACCGGCGTGAACCAGCGGGCCAGCCGGTCCGCGGTGGTGCACGCGTCCCAGACGTCCTCGACCGGCGCGTCGTAGGTCTGCGTGGCGGTGACCACGCGCGCCTCCCCCGCCTCCAGCGTCCGCGCGCCGACCTGCCGCCGGACCGCGTTGACCTGCGCCACTACGTCGATCATGCCTGGCCCCTCTCGCTCGAAGGACCCAAATATAAGTCAGGACTGAAATTGAGCGGCCAGCGCGGTCAGCGTGTCACCGAGCGGCGCGTCCAGGCGCAGACCCGCGTACGCGTCTCCCCTGGTCACGCCCCTGTTGACGATCGCGACCGGGATGCCGAGCTTGGCCGCGCGCAGCACGAAGCGCCGACCGGACATCACGGTCAGCGAGGATCCGAGCACCAGCAACAGCCGGGCCGACTCGACCATCGCGAAGCACTCCTGCACCCGCTCCCGCGGCACGGTCTCGCCGAAGAACACCACGTCGGGTTTCAAGAGCCCATCCCCGCAAGCCCCGCACGGTACGACTCGGAACTCCCCCTCCAGGGCCGGGTCGATCGAGACGTCACCGTCGGGATTGACCGTGGTGACCTCGGCCGCGAACGCCGGATTCGCCTCGTGCAGCCGCGCGTCCAGCACGTCCCGCGGGCTCAGCTCGCCGCAGTCCAGGCAGATCACCCGGTCCAGCCCGCCGTGCAGCTCCACCACCCGTTTCGCGCCCGCGGCCTGGTGCAGCCCGTCCACGTTCTGCGTGATGATGCCGCGCAGCAC
Source organism: Catenuloplanes japonicus (assembly GCF_000717135.1). Classification (GTDB taxonomy): domain Bacteria; phylum Actinomycetota; class Actinomycetes; order Mycobacteriales; family Micromonosporaceae; genus Catenuloplanes; species Catenuloplanes japonicus. The sequence goes on along the minus strand of NZ_JNXY01000014.1, from coordinate 109,389 downwards.
GCCGGCCTGCTCCAGTGCCGCCACCGCGGCATGACCCGGATTCGGCGCCGCGCGCGCGATGGTCCGCCAGCCGAGGTGGCTGCGCGCCCAGTAGCGCCGGCGGGCGTCCGGCTCGCGGGTGAACGCCTGGTACGTCATCGGCGTCTGCACCCGCGCCAGCCCGGTCGGCCCGCGATAGTCCGGAATGCCCGACTCGGTGGAGAGCCCCGCGCCGCTCAGCACCGCCACGTCCCCGGCCGCCACCAGCGCGGACAGCCGCCCTATCCCGTCTTCCACGCGCTCCAGGCTACGTCGCGGACGTGACCTCACGCTCGAACCGGTCCCTCAGCGCGCGCGGCGGGTCGACCGTGGTGAAACCCTTCCTGGCCTGTACCCGGAATCGCTCCGGCATCATGGCGCGCAGCTGGGCGTCGAGGTCCTGTTCGAGCGTGGTGGTCTGCAGCCGGTCGCCGGGCCGGTCCGCGTCCAGGTGCAGCACGACCGGGCCCGCGTTCATCAGCGCGGCCAGGAACGGCGTGCCCGGCTTCCCGCTGGCGCACAGGTAGTAGCCGTACGCGGTCCGCACGTTCCGCTCGCGGCCGTCGCCGGACGGGTCGATGCCGAAGATCTCGGCCTCGCAGAGCATCCGGTCGTCCGGGCCGAGCTGGTGGCCGTGCCGGGCGTGCTCGTCCGCACTGGCCCGCTCCATCTCCGTCGCCAGCGCCACGGTCGCCCGCGCGCGCAGCTCGGGCTCGGCGAGCCGGGGCGCGACCGCGTTCCAGTACAGCCCGGCTGCCACCAGCGCGACCGCGGCCACCACCTCGGGCACGATCCACCAGGCGTTCCGACGGAGGCGCAATACATCGACGATTGACGACACGTTCGCCATTCTGGCAGGTGGCGGCCCGCACACGGAAGGGCCCGGGTAACCTCGCAGGGCCCCGTACGTCGCAAGGAGAAAACGAGCCGTGCAGATCCTGTTGCCCCCGTCCGAGGGTAAGGCGCATCCGGCCCGGGGCGCCGCCCTGGACCTGGCGTCGCTGGCGTTCCCGGAGCTGACCCCGGCCCGCGAGGCCGCGCTGGACGCGTTGATCACGCTGTCCGCGGGCGACGAGGACGCGGCGCTGGCCACGCTGGGGCTCTCCGGCGGACAGCGCGACGAGGTCCGGCGCAACACGCTGCTGCGGACCGCGCCGGCCACGACCGCGGCGAAGCTCTACACCGGCGTGCTCTACGACGCGCTGGACCTGGCCACGCTGCCGCCGGCCGCGAAGCGCAGGGCCACCGCGCAGATCCTGATCTTCTCCGGCCTGTTCGGCGTGTCCCGGCTCGGCGACCGCCTCCCGGCGTACCGCTGCGGCATGAATGTGAAGCTCTCGCCGCTGGGCGTCATGTCGGGTCACTGGCGGCGTGCGCTCCCGGAGATCATGTCCGGCCTGGGCGGCCCGGTGCTCGATCTGCGCTCCTCCTCCTACGCGGCCGCGTGGCGCCCTTCGGGCGATCAGACCACGAACGTCGCCACGGTACGGGTGCTGCACGAACGTGTGATCGGCGGCGAGATCACACGGTCCGTGGTCAGCCACTTCAACAAGGCCACGAAGGGACGCGTCGTCCGTGACCTGCTGCTGAGCGGCGCCGCGCCGCGCTCGGTTCCCGCGCTGGTCACCGCGTTGCGCGACCTGAAGTACATGGTGGAGGAGCCCGCGCCCGGCGCGCTGGACGTGGTGGTCCGCGAGCTGTAGGACCCCCTCCACAGTCGGGTGACGGGGCAGCCACGGAGCGCTGCGGGCGCTACCCTGTGCCGGTCACCGGTCGGTCTCTCGGGAGGGTGTTCAGTCGTGTCTGCGGACCACAGCGAGGTGGCCCCACCCGGGGTGGACACCAGCACGCCGCACTCTGCCCGCATCTACGACTGGTGGCTCGGCGGCAAGGACAACTTCGCGGTGGACCGCGCGGTCGGCCAGGCGTTCCTGAACACGATCCCGACCATCCGCGCGATGGCGAAGGAGAACCGGGACTTCATCCACCGCGTCGTGGCGCACCTGGTCCGCGACGTGGGCATCACCCAGTTCCTGGACATCGGCACCGGCATCCCCACCAGCCCCAACCTGCACGAGGTCGCGCAGGGCATCGACCCGCGTTGCCGGGTGGTCTACGTCGACAACGACCCGATCGTGCTGGTGCACGCGCGGGCGCTGCTGGTGAGCAGCCCCGAGGGCGCGACGGAGTACGTGCACGCCGACATGCGGGACGCGGCCGGGCTGCTGGCGACGCCGGCGCTGGCCGCCACGATCGACCTGACGAAGCCGGTGGCGCTGACCCTGATCGCGGTGCTGATGCTGATCGCGGACGAGGACGATCCTGGCCGCGCCGTGCACGAGCTGATGGACGCGCTCCCGTCCGGCAGCCACCTGGTGATCACCCACCCGGCGTACGACTTCGACCCGCCCGCGATCGAACGGCTGGTCGCGATCACCCGGGGCCAGATGACGTTCGTCCCGCGCTGGCGCAAGGACGTGGAGGCGTACTTCGCGGTCCCCGGCTGGGAGATGGTCGAGCCGGGCCTGGTGCCGGTGATGTCCTGGCACCCGCCGACGCCGCCCGAGGACCCGACCGCGGCCTACTACTGGGCCGGCGTGGCCCGCAAACTCTGAGCCGGACAGGTCTGAGTTTCACAAGAAAGTGGTGGTGGCCGGGGCATACCGGCCACCACCACTTTCTCTATGTCCCCGCGGCTCCGCGCACCGCGGGAGGGATCAGGCAGTCCGGGACTGCGGCAGCACGATCTTCTTGTCCAGCATCGGGTCGATCTCGGAGCGCGGCTGCACGAACCGGGCGGTGATCGTGTCCACGCCTGTCCCCCGGGAGCTGCTCGGCCGGTAGGTCACGGTCGCCGCGTCGCGCGACGCGACCTCGACGATGCCGGCACGCCACTCACCGCCGCGGAACACCCACACGCGGTCCTCGGGCCGGTAGGTGTCGGTCGAGGCCACCTGGGCGGGGTCGCGCCGATGGGGATCAACACTGGGGACAGACATGTTCATGACCCTCCTGCCTTGGAACGCGCCAGTTCGGTCGGCTGCCTGGGAATCACCGGTTTCATCGGGGTGACCGGCGGTCTAGGGGCCGGCGCGGCCTGCGGCTCGCGGCAGCGGAGGCTCTTCGCCACGTACATCTCCGTGTCGGCCCGGCCGAGCGCTTCGGCGAGGCTCATGCCCGGCGTCACCGGGACGAGTCCGACCGAGGCGGTGACCGTGACGGACAGGTCGCTCACTGTTCCCCCGAGGGGGATCGGCGAGGACAGCACGGTGGAGATGCGGGTGGCGTGGCTTCCGTTGGCGACGTCGATCGCGGCTCCGGTCAGCAGCGCGGCGAACTCGTCGCCGCCCAGCCGGGCCACCAGGTCGTCACCGGCATAGTCGGCCAGCCGCCGGGCCACCGTGCTCAGCACCGTGTCTCCCGCGGCATGACCGTACTCATCGTTGATGCGTTTGAAGTCGTCGAGATCCACGACCGCCGCGACGATGCCGAGCTTGTCATGGACCGCGACGCGCTCGGCGCCGAGCCGATAAAAGGCCCGCCGATTCGGCAGGCCGGTGAGGGGGTCGTGGAGTGCGGTGTGACGCTCGGCGTCGAGGGCGAGGCGCAGACCCGCGGCCTCGGCTTCGGCGCGCCGCGCCCGGCGGTGCGACCGCCAGGCGAGCCCGGCCGTGCCCGCGGCGAGCAGACAGGCCAGCGTCAGCGTCACATCCACGACCCGGACCCCCGTATATGAGCCGGAGCGGTGGCGAAGCAGTCCCGTGCGCGTCCGCCCGACCCGCACGCGGGCGGCCGGCACCGGGCGGAGCCCCTGACTGACTGGTCACTCAGTGTGTCAGTCGCGGCTACGCCAGCGAGGAAAAATGTCTGATTCGCCACCAGAAATCCGATTTCCGATCACAGAGAGTGAACGAGTATGTGCTTATGCACATGAGCTATCATCCTCGGTATGCCATGCAGGCGCAAGAGCGAATGCACGTGCATCCACGGCGTGCACAAGCACGCCGGGGAGGTTTGGTTGAGCCGCGTCCACGCCGGCCCATTGGGGGCGGTCGGCGCTCAGCGGTCACGTCCCCCAACCCAACCAGTAGAGAGAACCGCGATGCAGCAGACGACATACAACGGCGTTCCCGCCGCACAGTTGCCGGTCACCTGGCAGAAGAGCAGCTTCAGCAACCCGAGCGGCAACTGTGTCGAGCTCGCACCGCTCCCGGGCGGCGGCGTGGCGATGCGCAACAGCCGGGACCCCGAGGGCCCCGCGCTGATCTACACCCCGGCGGAGATCGAGGCGTTCATCCTCGGCGCCCGCGACGGGGAGTTCGACCACCTCGCGTTGTAAAAGCCCTGGAAAGTCTGAAAAAACCGGTGTGCGCCTGATACCACCGGGCGCACACCGGCCGGCCAATCTCCGGCCGAAAGTCCGACCCCTGGGACTGGAAGAGAATCGTGCTCCACGCGCTAGGCTGAGCGGCGGCTCATGGCGTGCGCCGGTGGATTCGGCGTGCCCAGAGGCAGGATCGCTTCGGTTCGACGGGGACCTTGGTTCAGCAGGCGGAGGCTGACGACGGTGAGCACGGCAGACAAAGACGGCGGTTCGGCGGGCAGCCCGACCGTCCTCCGGATGCTGCTCGGCTCACAGCTGCGGAAGCTCCGTGAGGCCAAGGGCGTCACCCGGGAGAAGGCCGGCTGGGAGATCCGATCCTCCGAGTCGAAGATCAGCCGGATGGAGCTCGGCCGGGTCGGCTTCAAGGAACGCGACGTCGCCGATCTGCTGACGCTCTACGGCGTCGACGACGAGCAGGAGCGCGCCAGCCTGCTGGCCCTGGCGCGGGAGGCGAACACGCCCGGCTGGTGGCAGAAGCACACCGACGTCCTGCCGAACTGGTTCCAGGCCTACCTCGGCCTGGAGACCACGGCCACGATCATCCGCAACTACGAGGTGCAGTACATTCCCGGCCTGTTGCAGAGCGCGGACTACGCACGCGGCGTCATCCTGCTCGGCCACGACAGCGCCCCGACGGACGAGATCGAGAGCCGGGTCAACCTGCGCATGTCCCGGCGGCTCGTGCTCAAGCGCCCGGACGCGCCGCGCTTCTGGGGCCTGCTCGACGAGGCCGCGCTGCGCCGCCCGATCGGCGGCCCCGGCGTGATGCGCGCGCAGATCCTGGAGCTGCTGGAGCTGGCCAAGCTGCCGAACATCACGCTTCAGGTCATCCCGTTCGAGGCCGGTGGCCACGCCGCGGCCGGCGGCGCGTTCAGCATCCTGCGCTTCCAGGACCAGGAGCTGCCCGACGTGGTCTACATGGAACAGCTGACCAGCGCGCTCTACCTGGACAAGCGCGAGGACGTGGACCACTACGCGGCGGCGATGGAGCGCCTCTGCGTGGAGGCGCTCCAGCCGTCTGACACCATCACGTTCCTCGAGCGGATCCTCGAGGAGCTCTACCCGGTCTGACCCGTCACTTCTCGTCGAGGTCCTTGAGCCGGATCATGTTGAGGTCGTTCGGGTCCGCGTTCCACTTCTGCAGCGTGGAGCCGTCGCACGGGCCGACGTAGATCTTCATGACCTTGTTGGTCGCGTCGAAGTAGTCGGGCGTGGTGGCGTTCTGGTCCCGCGGCTGCAGGCAGAACCCGTAGCCGTCCTTGATCTGGTAGCTGGTGCCGTAGTCGTCGGTCTTGCCGTACACCGTCCACCGCTGGTTCTGCGGGATGAGCGAGGCCGGCGTGGTCACCGTCGGGCACCTGAGGTTGAACCGGACGTAGGAGCCGACCGTGGTCGCACCGGGGCTGCTCATGCAGTAGTCGTTGGCGGAGCCGCTGCGGATCACCCCGACCGTGAAGTTGGTCGCCTTCTTGAAGTCGGTGCCGTCCGGCGGCACCGGAAGCGTGAACTTCTGGTTCCAGCTCACGCCGTTGGTGTTCACCGAGGTCTTGCACGGCCACGCGATCAGCGCCGGGCTGGACAGCACGTGGTTCGTGATGTCCAGGCACCGCCCGAACTGGCGGTAGTTGATCAGCTGGCCGGTCGCGGTGCCCGCGGCGCCGGCGCCCACGGAGAAGTCCTGCTTGAAGACCTTCTGCACATTGTTGCCGGAGCCGCAGGTCTGCAGGATCACGTTGCTGGCGGCCCGCGCGGTCTGCGCGAACATGCACAGGCTGTTGCCGTCGTAGGTGCCGTTGGAGTAGGTGGGCCGGAAGAACGAGCTGTCGTCGAACGTCCACCGCTGCGGCTGCGCGGTCGGGTTCGCGCACGGCGTGAAGACGACCGCGGCGCCCGCGACCGGGACCGACGGGCTGGCGCTCGAGCTGTATTCCAGGCACATGCCCAGCGGGTACCGGCCGGTGCCGGAACCGACCAGGCTGAGCGTCAGGTTGTCGTTGTACGCGAACATCTGCGACGCCTTGTTCGGCACACAGCGCTCCATCCGCACCTGCGTCGGCGCGGCCGGCGGCGTGGTCGGCGTGACCACGGAGTCCAGGCACAGGTCGGCGCCGCCGTCGTTCGCGATGTGGACCAGGCCGCCGACCACGTTCTGGTTGCCGAGCCGGAACGTGTAGGTGCCGTTGACCGTACGCGTCGGCACGTCCGCGAACGTCGTGGTCGGCTGGTCCGCGCCGATCGAGACCAGGTAGGCGTAGGCGGGCACCGCGCCGGTGCCGGTTCCCGGGTTGCACCGCAGCTTGTTCGCGGTCAGCCAGGCCTGGTCCTTGTTCTGCGGGTCGCCGAGGTAGTAGTCGACCGTGGTCCGGTAGACCGCGGTGCTGCCGTCGCCCAGCGAGCCGGTCAGCGTGCCGCACGGCAGCTTGGTCCGGTCCGAGCCGGTCGCGGTGGCGATGGCCCGGATGTGCCCGACCGCCACGTCCAGGCCGGCCTGCGCCGCGTGCAGCGCATGCACCCGGCGCAGGTCGACCCGGGTGGACGCGACCTGGCTGAGCACCAGCGTGCCGAGCAGCGCGGCCAGCGTGGTGCCGATCAGCACGATCAGCATGGCCATCGGAATCGAGCCGCGGTCGTCACGCGGCGACGGGAGACGCCAGATCCTGGTCACAGCCCGGTCCTCTCGTTGCACAGCCCGGTCGGGCTGGTCCCCGTCGTGTTCAGCGCCGTGAACGTGATGTCGGTGATCCGGCTGGTCGAGCCGCCCGCACCGCCGCCCGTGGTGGTGAAGTTGAGCCGCAGCCGCTGGTAGTCCTGCTCCGCGGACGGCGTGACCAGCGAGAACGCCGGCTTGGTGGTGACGCCGTCCTTCGCCGGAGCCACGCCGCTGAGCAGCGTGACCCAGCCGCCCGACGGCGTGGTGCCGTCCACCCAGCTGCGCTGCTGGAGCTGACCCGTGTCGGTGCGCAGCCGCAGCTGCACGCAGGTCGGGTTACTGACGCCCGGAGGCGGCGCCATCATGTACTCGACCGCGCTGACCGTGGTGCCGATCAGCGGCGTGGAGACCGCCTGGGCGTAGCGGACCTCCTTGTCCAGGCGCAGGAACACGTTGTTCACCTGCTCCTGCGCCGCGTTGGTGGCGTCCACCTTGTTGAAGGTGCGGTAGATCGTCACCACCGAGGAGGTGAAGAGCACCATCAGCACCGACATGATCGCCATGACGACGACCATCTCGATCATCGTGATGCCGGCGTCCCGCTCCTCGTCGTGCTCCCGGGCGTTCACGAGACCGTCCAGGTGAGGACGCTGGTGATGTCCGTGTTCGCCGGGTTCTGCGCGTCCCGGACCGTGATCGTGAACTTGTAGGTGCCCTTCACGGTCGGCCGGCCGCTGATCACGCCGGTGCTGGTGTTGAGCGACAGGCCGGTCGGCACGGTCGACAGACCGGAGCCGGCCCAGGACCAGGTGTACTGCCTGCTGGCGTTCTGGATGCCACCGGTGGCCACGACGGTCACGTTGGTCATGGTCTGGTTGTAGGTCAGCGTCCTCGTCACGGTCGGGTCGGTGAGCTCCAGGTTCGGCACGACCCAGGAGAACGACGTCGTGGACGTGTTCTGGTTCTTGTCCGTGACGGTCGCGCTCACCGCGTAGGTGCCCACCTTGTTCGGCGTGCCGGAGATGACGCCGGTCGCGGTGGCGAGCGTGAGGCCCGGCGGCAGGTTCGTCGCCGCCCAGGTGGCCGGCGTGCTGCCGTCGGTGACCCGCAGCGTGACCGCGGTGATCGCGTTGCCGCCGGTGGTGTTCTGGTTGCCCGGACTCTGCGCGGCCGGGAGACGGGTGACGGTCCAGGTGAACGTGGCCGTGTTGACCAGGTCGTAGTCGTCCTGGACGGTGACCGTGACGGTGTAGGTGCCGGCCGTCGCCGGTGCGCGGCCGGAGATCAGGCCGGAGGTGTTCATCGTCATCGTGGACGGCAGCCCGTCCGCGGAGATCCAGTTCAGCGGCGCGGCGCCGTCGGTCGCAGTCAGCTGCAGGCTCACCGTGCTGTTGACGTCGTCGATCTGGTTGCCCGGCGGCACGATCTGCGGCGGCATCGCCTGGTCGTTGGAGTCGAACTTCGGCTCCTGCTCCGCGTTGCTGACCAGCGTGGCGGTGACGTACGAGCAGACGCCACCGGTCTTGTCGCAGACGCTGTCGTTCCAGTTCACCGCGACGACGACACGGAAGAACCCGTACGCGCCGGACGCGGTGGTGCAGGTGCCGCCGGCCGGGAGGTTCTGCCAGCAGCGGCCGAGGTAGAAGCTCTGGCGGTAGTCGACGCCACCGAGCGTGACGGTCATCGGCGTGGTCGGCAGCTGCGCGGTCGGGCCCGAGCCCACCGCGGCCGTGCTGTCGTAGGCCATGGTCATGCCGGCCAGCCACGGCGCGACGCCGGGGACCGGGTTCTGCCACTGGGTGAGCGAGCTGTTCTGGTCGCGCTTGAGCGCGAGCTGCTGGCCGGCCAGCGAGCGCACGCGTTCCATCGCGTCGCCGGCCATCTGCGCCGCGGCCTGGGTCCCGGTCTGCTTGCCGGAGGCGCGCATGGACTGCACGAAGAACGTGCCGAGCGCGGACATGACAAGGCCGATGATCCCGATCGCCACGATCGTCTCGACAAGCGTGAAACCCGCGTCGGGCGCGGGTGCGGACGGACCGGTCCGTCGGCGGATGACGGCGCGCATCGCGCACCTCCTCTCGTACCTGGTGCCTGATCGGCTGGACCGGCGAGGTCCGGTAGACCCCGCCGGTGAAAGCAACCGGATTGTCAGCTGACGGCCGTCGCGCCGTCGGAAGCGGCGACGGGCGCGGCGCCGGAGACGAACACGTGCAGCGCGAGCGAGGCGGTGACGTCACCCTCGATCGAGCCGGCCTGGGCGGAGACGCCGACCGAGTCGATCAGCACGGCACGGTCGCGGTGCTGCTGCAGGTCGTTGAGGAACCGCTGGACGTTGTCCGAGTCCCCGGTCACGCTCATGCTCAGCGGCATGTCGAAGATGACCGGCGTGGTGCCCTCGATCCGGGCCGCGCCGGCCACGGAGAGCGAGCTGACCTCGACCTTGTTGTCCGTGGCCGCCTCGCGCAGCGCGCGCAGCAGGTCCGGGAACTGGTCGGACTCCGGGACGGCGCGCAGGATGTCCGCCAGCTCCGCCTGGTACGAGGGCAGGTTGACGCTGTCCTGCTCCAGGCGCTTGAGCGTCGCCTGCTGGGCGGCGGCCTTGTCGAGGTTGTCGGTCGCCGCCGTCCGGGTGGTCCGGGTCGCGTCGTTCTGCGGGCCCACCAGCAGCAGCCAGGTGAGCAGCGTCAGCAGCGCCGCGACGGCGGCGCCACCGGCCATCCAGATCTTGTCCGCGTGCTGGCCGCGCATCATTTGCCTCCGGTGGTGGGCGCGGTGGCCGGCGACTCCGCCGGATCGGGCGAGAAACGGCCGCCGAGCGCGGCCTGGGTGATGTCGACCTGGAGCGTGAAGCTCTCCTTGCCCTCCGCGGTGGCGACCGTGGTCGGCAGCGGGTTGGCCAGTCCGGTCACCCGGCGCACGTTGTCGACGAACGCCGCGATCTGGTCCTTGGTCGCGGCCTTGCCGGTGATCGTCACGCTGCCGACCAGCTTCTCCTCGGTCTGCGACGGCAGGCCGTCGCCGGAGGAGGCCGCGCTGCTGAGCCCGGCGGAGACCTGGCCGATCTCCACGCCGGCCGGTGCGGCGCCGCGGATGTCGGCCAGCAGCTTCTGCCACTGCGTGTCGGTGGACATCAGCGTGCTCAGCTGGGTCTGGGCCGCGTTCAGCTTCGCCTTGGTGTCGGTCAGCTCGCGGTACCGGCCCTGCTCCTGCTGGGCGGACGCGACCTGCGCCTCGGACCGGGCCAGTTCCTCCTCGGCGGTGCCGGACTGGACGAACGTGCTGCCGTACCAGCCGGCCAGCAGCAGCACGACCACGCCGAGGCCGCTGACGACCGCGGTCCGGGTACGCCGGGTACGGCGCCCGTCCGTGACCTCGTCCGGCAGCAGGTTGGCGGAGATCCGGACCAGGCGCAGCGGGTCCAGCTGCGGGGCCGGCATCTGTGCGGTGAAACCGGGTTCGGTGGTCATCACGCCGCTCCGAGGGTGAGGCCGATGGACACGGCCGCGGAGGAGCGGAACCGCTCCAGGTTGTCGTGCTGGCCGCGGTCGAGCGCCCGCAGCCGGCTCATCGGGTCCGCGATCACGGCGGGAACGTGCAGCTCGTTCGCGAGCGTCTCGGCCAGGCCGGGCAGCAGCGAGCCGCCACCGGCCAGCGACAGCCGCTGCACCTGGGTGGGCCGTTCGCTGGAGCTGAGGTACGTGAACGAGCTGCGGATCTCGCTGATCAGCGGCCGCAGCGCCTCGCGCAGGATGTCGGCCACCTCCGGGCCCTCCTCGCGGCGCAGGCCGACCCAGCACTTGACGGCCTCGGCCTCGGTGACGCCGATGCCGAGCCGGCTGGCCAGCACCTCGGTGAGCTCCTGGCCGCCGCGCGGCACGGTGCGCACGATCAGCGGCTCGCCGTCCGCGTGCACGACCACGCTGGAGGCCTGCGCGCCGATGTCGACGATCGCCTCCACGGCCGAGTCCAGCCAGGCCGTGGAGCGCAGCAGCGCGAACGTGGCCAGGTCGACGCGCTCGACGTGCAGGCCGGCCCGCTCGACCGCCTGCACGGCCATCAGCACGGCCTCCTTCGGCGCGGCGATGAGCAGCCCGCGGATGGTGTCGCCGGACGGCTCCTCCAGCGGGTAGAAGTCGAGCAGCGCGCGCTCCACGGCCAGCGGGAGCATGTCCCGGACCTGGAACGGCAGCGACTTCTTCAGCTGGTTCTTGGGCAGCTTCGCGACGGACATCTCGCGTACCACCGCCTGGGGGTTGGTGATGCCGAGCGACACGTGCCGGCTGCGGAACTTGGTGGTGGTCCACAGCTCCTTGAGCGCGGCGGTGACCGCCTCGGCGTCCCGGATCACGCCGCTGACGACCGCGCCGGCCGGCAGCGGGGTCTGGGCGTAGTTCAGGATGCCGAGACCCTCCTTGCCGCGTGAGGTCTCGACGGCTCGCACAGACATCGATCCGATGTCCAGGCCGATGAGGTTGGTGGCAGCCATCGAGCGTCCTTTCACGTACCGCGGGCGGGGTTGGGGTGTGGGTCTTGTAAAGGTCAGACGGAAGGCAGGAGCGACAGGTACCAGCCGGCGAGCGGGCCGGCCGCGAAGATCGCGAGGAACGCGCCGATCAGCATGTAGGGCCCGAACGGGACCGCGGTCTTGCCGTTCGCGCGGCGCGAGGCCAGCAGCGCGGCGCCGGCCAGGCCGCCGATCAGGAACGCGGCGAACGCGCCGACCAGCAGGGCGTCCCAGCCGAGCCAGCCGAGGTAGAGGCCGAGCACGCCGGCGAGCTTGACGTCGCCGCGGCCCATGCCGCGCGGGTGGACCACGGTGAGCAGCTTGTAGAAGAGCCAGAGCGCGGCCATCGCGGCGATCGCGCGGACCGCCTGCCCCCAGTCGCCGCTCGCGATGACCGCGGGCGCCAGGAGGACCAGGCCGACGAGGTACGACGGGAGGACGATCGCGTCCGGGAGGCGCTGCACGTCCAGGTCGATCAGGGCCAGCGCGACCGCGATCGAGGCCAGGTAGAGGTAGGCGGGCAGCTCCGGGGAGAACCCGAACCGGGCGGTGATCGCCACGAACAGCAGCGCGGTGCCGGCCTCGACCAGCGGGTATCGGGCGCTGATCGGTTCCTTGCAGGTGGCGCACTTCCCGCGCAGCGCCAGCCAGCCGAGCACCGGCACGTTGTGCCGGGGCCGGACCGCGTCGCCGCAGCTGGGGCAGTGCGAGCCGGGGCGCACCAGCGATTCGCCGCGCGGCACCCGGTAGATCACGACGTTGAGGAAGGAGCCGACCGCGAGGCCGAGGATCGCGGTGAGGAGCAGCAGTGGAGCCACGGCGGGTCAGTCCTTTCGGTCGGCGGGGAGTGGGGTGATGGGCCGGCGGGGTGTCCGCCGGCCCATCGTCAGTGCGATTTAGCGGTTGCCGGCGAGGCAGGCCGCCATGTCGGCCTGGCCCGCGGCCTCCTTGACGGAGCCGCCCTTGAGGCCGTTGTAGACGAAGAACTTGTTCGCGTCGACGTTGCGGGCGCAGAGCATGTAGAACGCCGGGTTACCGCTGGCGGCGGCCACCAGGAGGTAGCTGACCTCGTTGCCGGCCGAGACGTTGGAGGTGACGGACGGCGCGGTGGTACCGGTCGGCGAGCCCGCCGGGACGGTGCCGGTCAGCGTGAGGATGCCGCTGGCGGACGCGACGGCGGTGCCGGCGGTGCCCGGGTACGCGTTGCCGTTCTCCGAGTAGAACTGCTCGACCGTGCTGATCGCCGCCCGGATGTCGGACTGGGCGGCCTTGTTCAGCGCGCCCTTCCGGTAGTTCAGGTAGACCGGGACCGCGATGGCGACCAGGATTCCGATGATCACGACGACCACCAGAAGCTCGATCAGGGTGAAGCCCTTGTCGCTCTCCGCACGCTTCTGCTGCGACTTGGCGATGAGGTGCTGCATTGAGTGCCTCCTGTGGCGCTCGGGGGGAGGGGGAACCGGTCGTCCTTGACCGGGGTGAAGCGGTATTGCGTGGGTGTGTCTCAGGAGGTCCCGCCGATGTTCTGGTAGATCGTGAACATCGGCAGGTACAGGCAGACGACCATCGAGCCGACCGAGAGGCCCATGAAGACCACCATCAGCGGTTCGATCGAGGCGGTCAGGGCTTCCGCGGCGTCATCAACCTCGCGGTCATAGAAGTCGGCAATCTTGCCGAGCATCTGACTGATTTGGCCGCTCTCTTCTCCGACCTCGATCATCTGCGTGACCATCTGCGGGAAGACCTTGTGCTTGGACAGCGGCCCGGACATGGGCTGACCGTCACGGATCGCGGCCTGAAGATCCTTCATGGCCTCGGTGATGACGGAGTTGCCCGTGGTGGCGCCCACGACGTCGAGCGCCTGGAGCACGGGCACGCCGGCGGCGAGCAACGTGCCGAGGTTGCGGGAGAACCGGCTGATGGCCATCTTCCGCAGCAGGTTGCCGAAGACCGGCAACCGCAACTTGAACCGGTCGAACCACAACCGGAAATCGGTGCTGGTCCGCAGCGCGGACTTGACGCTGATCACGACCGCCGCGACCACGCCGATCGTCAACGGCCCGGACCAGTACAGACTGTGGCTGACGTTGACGATGATCTGCGTCGGCAACGGCAGCTGGCCGCCGAGCGACGAGAACATGCCCTCGAAGACCGGCACGATGAACAGCAGCACGCCGCCGATCAGGATGAAGCTGAAGGCAAGAACGATCACGGGGTACGTCAGCGCGCTCTTGATCTTGCCGCGGAGTGCCGCGTCCTTCTCGAAGTTGATCGCGATGCGTTCCAGCGCGTCGTCCATGAAGCCGCCGGCCTCACCCGCCCTGATCATCGCGATCATGAGCGTCGGGAAGATCCGGTCGTGCTTGCCCATGGCCGTCGACAGCGCGATGCCCGACGCGATGTCCGAGCGGATGTCGCTGACCGCCTTGCGCAACGGCGCCTTGGCGGTCTGCTCCTCCAGCACGGCCAGCGTGCGCAGCAACGACATGCCGGACGCGGTCAGCGTCGCGAACTGCCGCGAGAAGATCGAGAGATCCTTCAGCGTGACCCGGTTGCTCATGCCCGGGATGCTGATCTCCTTCTGCATGCCCTGGCCGGACTGCGCGATGGAGAGCGGCACGATCCCGCGCTGGCGCAGCAGCTGGGCCGCCGCCGCCTCGTTCGAGGCGTCGATCTTGCCCTTGCTGCGCTTGCCGGTGGCATCGACGCTGCTGTAGTCGAAGGTCTTGGTGGATGCCACCGCGTCACATCCGTCCGGTGAGACGGCGCAGCTCTTCCACCGAGTGGCAGAGGTCGAGCGCCTGGTCGATGGTGATGATCTGGTGCCGGACCCGCTCGGCCAGGTGCTGGTCGAACGAGAGCATGCCGTCGTTGCCGCCGGCCTGCATGAACGACGGGATCTGGTGGGTCTTGCCCTCCCGGATCAGCGACCGGATGGCCGGCGTCGCCGTCATGATCTCGGTGATGATGGTGCGGCCGGTGCCGTCCGCCCGCGCGCACAGCGCCTGCGTGACGACCCCCTGCAGCGCCATCGACAGCTGCGCGCGGATCTGCTGCTGCTGGTGCGGCGGGAAGATGTCGATGACGCGGTCGATGGTCTGGGTGGCGGACTGCGTGTGCAGCGTCGCCAGCACCAGGTGACCGGTCTCGGCCGCGGTCAGCGCGGTCTGCGTGGTCTCCAGGTCGCGGAGCTCGCCGACCAGGATGATGTCCGGATCCTGCCGCAGCGCGTGCTTCAGCGCGGTCGAGAAGTCCCTGGTGTCCGCCCCGACCTCGCGCTGGTTGACCAGGCTCTTCTTGTGCGGGTGCAGGAACTCGATCGGGTCCTCGATCGTCACGATGTGCGCCGACCGGGTCCGGTTCGCCAGATCCAGCAGCGCCGCGAGCGTGGTCGTCTTCCCCGAGCCGGTCGGCCCGGTGACCAGCACCAGCCCGCGGTGCAACGAGGCGAACCGCCCGACCGACTCCGGCACGCCCAGCTCGTCCAGCGGCCGGATCCGGTCCGAGATCGCCCGGAACGCCGCGCCGACGGAGCCGCGCTGCTGGTAGAGGTTGACGCGGTACCGCGACACGTGCGGCACGCTGTACGCGAAGTCGAGCTCACTGACGTCCCGGAACCGCGCCCACTGATCGTCGGACGTCGCCGCGCGGGCCAGCATGGCCACGTCGATCTGACTCATCCGCTCGTAGTCCGGCAGGTACCTGAGCTCGCCGTGCACCCGGATCGTGGGCGGCGCGCCGACCGTCAGGTGCAGGTCCGAGCCGCCCGCGTTGATCAGCGCGACGAGCATGGCGTCCAGCGACTCCCGGTTGTCGTGCCGGTCACCGCCCTGCACCAGGTCGTCGAGCGTCTGCTCTACGATCACCACGGCTCCTTCGAGGTCCAAACGGGGGTCCCGCTCCACTCAGCGGGCACCGGAGACTTCGGCACAAACGCAGCGGACCTTAGAAACGCCCTCTACGATCTCCGGACCACCCCCGCTCGGCGCGAACACGCAGCCCACCGGCACCGCCGCATCACTCCCCGCGCCATCCCGGGTCGCACCCCTCCAGCCCCGGTCCCCCGGTGCCCGCCGCGATCCAGCCCGCCGGCCCCGCGACACCGCGCGCTCGCACGCTCGCCCCGCCGGCCCCGCTATATCACGAAATTTCGGGCGCGGCGCGCCCGAACTGAGCCCTAACGGCACCCCGCCCCGACACCCCAAAGATCAAGACACAGACAGATCACCCGCCGCCTCGGCAAACACCGAGCCGGCCACCAGAGACGCAAGGATCTTGAACAGCCCTGACGCCCGCCCGCCGGCGGGTCTTTGTCTTTTATGCGCAAGCAGCCACAGAGGTGACCGCCTGGCTGCCCCGTATGCCGTCGACCCGCCCGCAGGGGTGCAGATCATCGGCAGGGCCGCCACCAACGCACCGGCGGCATACCGCGTAACGCAAGCCTGAACCCGACCACGACGCTGACCGGCACCGGCCCACCCGACGCAACCCTCAAAACCGGACCACCCACGAACCCGGCACCAAGCAGCGAGAAGCGACCGCCCAAACGCGAGAACCGCGAAGCCGCCGCACGACAGACCAAAGCTGGCGGCCCTGCCGATGATCTGCTCGGCTTGTCCCGGATCGACGGCAGACGGGGCAGACAGGCCGCACGAAACCCAGCCACCCACGGGTGTGGGCATCGCATTTGAAATGGCCTTTCCGCCGCCCCGGTGTCGGAGGCTCCCGCCGGAGGCCCGCCGGAGGCGAAAACAGCAACCAGCCCACCCAACGCAACCAATAACACGAAATATCGGGCGCGCAGCGCCCGGACCGCTCTATTCGGAACCACTCCACCGGCAGGCGTCGACCGACGGATCGCGGCCGACCACGGCCGCCGCGTGTGGGTGGATCTCTTCTATGGCCACGCGGGCCTCCCCCAAGGCGTCGGTCAGATACGGCCTCACCGTCAGCCGACGGATGAAGCACAGCGACAGCTCGCGGCCGGCCGGCGAATCGCGCCCAGCCGACAATCGCGCCCAGCCAACGAACCGCGCACACCCGACGAATCACCCCCAGCCGGCGGATCGCGCACAGCCGGCGAACCGCGCACAGCCGACAGATCGCGCACAGCCGGCGAACCGCGCACAGCCGGCGGAGGGTTAACAGCCGGTGGGGTCTTTGCTTGGAGCGTGACCACACGCGGGACCGGCAGGGAGGAGCCCCTGGGCGACGACCGGTGCCCGCGGGAGCATGCGGACCGCAACCACCCGCAAAGCGGGAAAATGCCCCAAATCTTGACCTTGAGACGGCAGCGGCTAGATGGCCACCCGGAGGACCTCCGAGATCGAGGTCTGCCCATTGGCTGCCTTCAGGAGCCCGTCGATGCGCAGGTCGAACATCCCCTGGGCCTGCGCGACCTCGTGGATGTCGCTGGCCGGCGCGCGGGCTACCGCCAGCTTCTCGATCTCCTCGGTGACCGGCATGACCTCGTGGACCGCGAGGCGCCCCTTGTAGCCGGTGCCGGCGCAGGTGCGGCAGCCTACCGGCTTCCAGAGGTTGGCGGGTGGGTCCCACTGGTCGAAGGGCCAGCGGGCGGCCTCGAGCTCGGCGTCGGGGGGCTCGTACTCGGTCTTGCACCAGTCGCAGAGGCGGCGGGCGAGGCGTTGGGCGAGTACGCAGTCGACGGAGGAGCCGACGAGGAACGGTTCGATGCCCATCTCGGTGAGGCGGACGATGGCGCTGGGGGCGTCGTTGGTGTGGAGCGTGGAGAGGACGAGGTGGCCGGTGAGCGCGGCCTCGACCGCGAACTGGGCGGTGATCGGGTCGCGGATCTCACCGATCAGGACCACGTCGGGGTCGGAGCGGAGGATGGCGGGGAGGACGGCGGCGAAGGTCAGGCCGGCCTTGATGTTGACCTGGACCTGGTTGATGCCGGGGAGCCGGTACTCGACCGGGTCCTCGACCGTGATGATGTTGACGGTGGGCTTGCTGATCTTCGCGAGTGTGGCGTAGAGCGTGGTGGACTTGCCGGATCCGGTGGGGCCGGTGACCAGGAGCATGCCGTGCGGCTTGCCGAACGAGCCGGAGAAGCGTTCGTAGTTGTCCTCGGTGAAGCCGAATCCGGCCAGGTCGAGGTTGATGCCGCCGGTGTCGAGCACGCGGAGCACGATCTTCTCTCCCCAGACCGTGGGGAGCGTGGCGGTACGCAGGTCGACCTTGCGGTTGTTGAGCTGCATCGTGATGCGGCCGTTCTGCGGGATGCGGCGCTCGGTGATGTCGACGTTCGACATGATCTTGAGGCGGGAGATGAGCGCGCTCTGCACGGCCTGCGGCACGGTGTCGACCTCGTGCAGCACGCCGTCGATGCGGTAGCGGACGCGCAGGTCCGTCTCGGACGGCTCGAGGTGCAGGTCGGAGGCGCGGTTCTGGATGGCCTGCTCGATCAGCGAGTTGACGTAGCGGACGATCGGCGCGTCGTCGTCGCCCTGGCTGAACGAGGCCATCGAGGGCGCCTGCTCGACGCGCAGGCTCTCGGCCATGTCGCCGAGGTCGTTCTCCTCGCGCTGGAGCTTCTCGATGATCTTGCGGACTTCGGTGCGCGCGACCACGACCGGGCGGACCACCATGCCGGTGGAGGCGCGCACGTCGTCCAGCGCGACGACGTCGGCCGGGTCGGTGACGCCGACGATCAGCTCGTTGCCGTCGATCGCGATGCCGATCACGCGGTGCCGGATGACCAGCGGCAGCGGGATCTTGGTGAGCGCGGCCTGCTCGATCGGGTAGCCGACCAGGTCCACGGTCTGGACGCCGTACGCGTCGGCCGCGGCGGCGGTGAGCTCCTGCTCGGTGACGATCTGATCGTTGATCAGCACCGCGCGGATCGAGCGCCCGCTGCGTTCCGCCTCCTCGGCGGCGTAGTCGACCATCACCGGGTCGACTCCACGCTGCTTCAGGGCGTCCATCAGCGGGCGGAAGGTCTGGTCCATCGGGTCCCTCATCGGCCGCCGACGGCCCGACCTGAGGTGTTTATTCCGTTATGCACGGCTCAGCACGTGGCTTCAGGGCGCGGTTCGGGCATTGGCTCGGTGCCGCGGATCAGCGGCACGATCTCGGCGGCGGCGACCGGGCGGGCGAACAGGTAGCCCTGGCCGTACTCGCAGCCCAGCTCGCGCAGCGTGGTCCACTGGTCGGCGGTCTCGATGCCCTCGGCCACGGTCTGCAGGTGCAGCGTGCGGCCCAGCTGCACGACCGCCTCCGCGAGCGTGGCGTCCCCGGAGTCCGCCGTGATCCCGTCCACGAACGAACGGTCGATCTTCAGGATGTCCACCGGGAACCGCTTGAGGTAGCTCAGCGAGGAGTAGCCGGTCCCGAAGTCGTCCACGGCGATCCGGACGCCCAGAGCTTTCAACGCCTCGAGGGTACGGACGGTGACCTCCGTGTCCTTCATCAGCAGCGACTCGGTGATCTCCAGGACCAGCTTGCCGGCCGGCACACCGGTGCGCTCGATGATGCCCGCGATCTCGGCCACCAGACCGGTGTGCTGGAACTGCCGCGGCGACAGGTTCACGCTCATCCGCAGGTGCGCGGCCTCCGGGTGGTCCGCGATCCACTCCGCGAGCTGGCGGCAGGCCTGGTCCAGCACCCAGCGGCCGAGCGGCACGATGAGCCCGGTCGCCTCCGCCAGCGGGATGAACGCGAGCGGGCTGACCAGGCCCTTCTCCGGGTGGTTCCACCGGACCAGCGCCTCGAAGCCGATCAGCTCCCGCAGCGGCAGTTCCACGATCGGCTGGTAGTGCACCACGAACTGCTCCTCGAGCAGCGCGCGCTCCAGCGCGGCCCGCTGTTCCGCCTCCTCCAGCACGTCCGCGTGCTTGGCCGGGTCGTAGACCGCGTAGCCGTCCCGGCCGGCCGCCTTCGCCGCGTACATGGCCAGGTCCGCGTCGCGCAGCAGCTCGTCGGCCTCGCCGAGGTCGTGCACGCCTGCCTTGATCACCGAGATGCCGATGCTGGCGGTGCAGATGACGTCGCGGATGCCGAGCGTGACCGGCTCGCGGACCGCGCGGACCAGCCGGTCGGCCAGCTCCGCGGCCTCCAGCTCGGTCAGGTCCTCGATCAGCACCGCGAACTCGTCGCCGCCGAGCCGGGCCAGCGTGTCCGCCGGGCGCAGCTGCGCGGAGAGCCGCTGCGCGATCACGCGCAGCAGCTGGTCGCCGGCGGTGTGGCCGAGTCCGTCGTTGACCAGCTTGAAGTCGTCGAGGTCGATCAGCATGAGCGTGATCCGGCCGGCGTCGCGCTGGTTGCGCGCGGCCGCGTGGGTGACCCGGTCGCGGAAGAGCGCGCGGTTCGGCAGCCCGGTCAGCGCGTCCGTGAACGCCTGCCGGGTCAGCTCGTCCTCCATGTGCTTGCGGGCCCCGACGTCGCGGATGCTGAGCACGGCCGCCTGCAGGTTCGGGTCGGCGAGCCGGTTGACGCCGATCGCCTCCGCGTAGACCCAGGTGCCGTCGCCGCGGCGCAGCCGGACCTCGATCCGGCTGGTGTGCTCCGGCGCGGCCGTGAACAGCGTGGACATGAACTCCCGGGCCCGGGTCAGGTCGTCGGCGTGGGTCATCTCGCTGAGCCGCTCGCCGGTGATCCAGGCCGGGTCCCGGCCGAGCAGGTGGTGGGCGGCCGGGCTGGCGTAGGTGACCTCGCCGTCCGGGGTGACGGCCAGCACCAGGTCGGACGCGTTCTCCAGCAGCGCCTCGGTGCGGTCCTCCGCGGCGCGGCGGCGCGCGTCCTGGGCCAGCCGGGTCTGCGCGGTCAGCACGCTGGTGGCGACCACCGCGACCAGCACCGCGACCAGGCCGGCGACCATGGTGGCCTGGGCGTCCGGCCGGCCGTGCGCGAGCGCGAGGAAGCTGCCGATGCAGAGCGCGCCGAGCACGGCCACCGGGATCGGCGGGTAGAGCACGGCCGAGGTGACCAGCACCACCATGGCGCCGGCCGGGAAGATCGCGAGCGCGGCATCGTCACCGCTGGCGAACAGGTAGAGCAGCGGGAGTTCGAGCAGCCACCAGGCGAAGAGCCATTCCCGGGCGTACGGGCGGCGGACCACCCGCGCCCAGGGTACCCAGAGCAGCCCGAACTGGATCAGCGCGGCCGCGATGATCGCGAGGACCAGCCACCGGGACGACGCGGGCCAGTCCAGGACGACGCGCACCGCGCCCACGGCCGAGATCACGATGGCGATCCAGCAGCCCATCCTGATCTGCCGGGTCCAGTGCTCGACCTGGTAGCCGTCGTCGATGGACTCGAACCTCATGGCCGCCCCGTTCGGCGCGCCGTCTCGCCAGCTGAGAGGAAACGAACCGCGTTTGAGCTGCCGAAACGGTCACACATGATCAGGCTCACACCCTCAGGTGCGGCGTTTCGAACTAAGGCTGACCTAACCTGGGCGGTCAGACTTACGCGCGAGCGAGCGAGGGATAAACGCAACCATGGAGGATCTCCGCCCACTGCGGGTCGCCGTCATCGGCGCCGGTCCGGCCGGCATCTACGCCGCCGACATCCTGTCGAAGAACCACCCGACAGCGACCGTCGACGTCTTCGACCGGCTGCCCACCCCGTACGGCCTGATCCGTTACGGTGTCGCCCCGGACCACCCGCGGATCAAGGAAATCATCAACGCTCTCCACAAGGTGCTGGACAACCCGCGGATCCGCTTCATCGGCAACATCGACTACGGCGTCGACGTGAAGCTGGAGGAGCTGCGCCCGTTCTACGACGCGACGATCTTCGCGACCGGCGCGGACAAGGACCGGGAGCTGGACATCCCCGGCGTGGACCTGCCCGGCAGCTACGGCGCGGCGGACTTCGTCAGCTGGTACGACGGCCACCCGGACGTCTCCCGCGAGTGGCCGCTGACCGCCACCAAGGTCGCCGTGATCGGCGCCGGCAACGTGGCCGTCGACGTCGCCCGGGTGCTCGCCAAGACCGCGGACGAGCTGCTCGAGACGGAGATCCCGGACAACGTCTACCAGGGCCTGCTGGCCAGCCCGGTCACAGACGTGCACCTGTTCTCCCGGCGCGGCCCGGCGCAGGTCAAGTTCACGCCGATGGAGCTGCGCGAGCTGGACCACTCCCCCAACGTCGACGTGATCGTGCACCCCGAGGGCATCGAGTTCGACGAGGGCAGCCTGGAGGAGATGCGCAAGACGCGCCACGTGAAGATGTGCGTGGACATCCTGCAGAACTGGGCCGTCCGCGACCCGCGCGAGGACCGCAAGCGCCGCCTGCACCTGCACTTCCTCCAGGCCCCGGTGGAGATCACCGGCGACCCGGCGACCGGCGTGACCGGCTTCCGCACCGAGACGCAGGAGCTGGTCGGCGACGGCACCGTGCGCGGCACCGGCGAGTTCACCGACTGGGACGTGCAGGCGGTCTACCGGGCGGTCGGCTACCTGAGCAAGCCGCTGGCGGAGCTGCCGTTCGACACGCGTACCGGCACGGTGCCGCACGAGGCCGGCCGGGTGCTGGACATGGACGGCAACCACATCCCTGGCGTGTACGTCACGGGCTGGATCAAGCGCGGCCCGGTCGGCCTCATCGGCCACACCAAGGGCGACGCGAACGAGACCGTCACCAGCCTGCTCGCGGACGCGCCGGCGATGGCCGAGGCGTCCCAGCCGGACCGGGACGCGGTCATCTCCTACCTGCAGCGGCGCGGCGTGACGTACACCACGTGGGCGGGCTGGCAGCTGCTGGACGCGCACGAGATCAAGCTGGGCGAGCCGCACGGCCGCAAGCGGGTCAAGGTCGTCCCGCGCGAGGACATGATCACCCTTTCGAACGGCTGATTGACCGGGCCGGGCCTCACGGCCCGGCCCGCTTTCATGTCAGGGCTGGTCGGCCATGACGAAGTCGAAGTCGCCGTCCTCCGTCATGGTGGCGTCCAGCGCCTTGTCGTCCAGGGCCTGCAACGCCACCGGGCAGAGGAACAGGTACGCGCCGCCCGCCTGCATCACCGTGTCGCCCTGGCTGGGCCGCGGCGACAGACCCACGGTCAGCTCGCCCGCGCTCGGGTCCGCCGCGATCCGCAGCCCCGCACCCGACGGCGCACGCTCCCGCTCCGCGAGCCGGCGGATCACCTCCGCCGCGTTGCCGGTAACCATGAACATGCTGTGCTCCACATCCTCGAAGTCCTGGGGGTCCGAGGGGGACAACGCGCGGGCCCCGCATGCGTCACCTTTCCGGCACACTGTTGCCCATGACGACACGCTGGTGGCGGCGGTACGCCTGGCTGGGGACTCTGATCGTCCTCGGTGGTCTGTACGCGCTGGTGCTGACAACGCTGGTCCGGACCGAGAATCCGAACCTCGTGCCCTCGGTGATCCTGCTCGGCGCCACGGTCGTGCCCGTGTCGTTCCTGGTCTTCGCGGAGGGCCGCACCGGCCGCTGGCAGGTCTCGCCGGCCGTGCTGATCTGCACCGCGTTCTTCGGCGGCGTCATCGGCGTGGTGGTGGCCGGCTGGCTGGAGTTCGACGCGCTGCGCGGCCTCGGCACGCTGCCCATGCTGTTCGTCGCGATCATCGAGGAGACCGCGAAACTCGTGGTCCCGGTCGTGATCCTCGCGGTCACGCTCGGCTCCGG
The DNA here is from genome assembly GCF_000717135.1 of Catenuloplanes japonicus. GTDB lineage: Bacteria > Actinomycetota > Actinomycetes > Mycobacteriales > Micromonosporaceae > Catenuloplanes > Catenuloplanes japonicus. Next base: position 86,223 of record NZ_JNXY01000014.1, on the reverse strand, counting down.
CCGCCGGGAGCCCGCGGACGGGCTGGTCATCGGCGTGGCCAGCGGCGTCGGATTCGCCGCGCTGGAGACGATGGGGTACGCGTTCACCGCGCTGCTGTCCTCCAAGGGCAGCATCGGCGCGGTCGAGCAGACGCTGCTGATCCGCGGCGTGATGGCACCGGCCGGGCACATCGCCTGGACCGGGCTGACCACCGGCGCGCTCTGGGCACTCGCGGCCCGCCCCGGCGGCCGGCGGATCGGCACGTTCATCGGCGTCTTCGCGTTCGCGATCGTGCTGCACACGCTGTGGGACAGCATCGGCAACGAGATCGCCTACGCGGCGCTCAGCCTGGTCAGCGTGGGCTCGCTGCTGTTCGCCATGCGCAGATACCGGGCCCTGGCCAGGTGAACGAGGTGGGACGGCGCGCGCTCGTGCCGTACCTGTGGCTGAATCTGACGCTCGTGATCGTCGCGGCGCTGTGGCTGACGCTGCACCTCGCGGTCGACGCCGGTGGCGCGGTCCTGCCCGGGTACCTGATCGGGCTGTGCGCGATCGCGATCACCGCGGTGCCGATCGGCCGGGCCGGGATGCTGCCCTCGCTCAACCCGGCCGCCCGGCGCTTCTGGCACGGCCTGCGCGTCACCGCGCTGCTGTGCGCGGCCGGCTGGGGCGTCGCGGTCGCCGGGATCGTGATGGACCCGCCGCCGCCCGGGATCGCGCCGCGGCTGTCCCCGCTCACCACCGTGCCGATCGTCTGCGGCGCGCTGCTGTTCCTGACCGTGGTGCTGCTGCTCCCGCTCGGCACACGCAGCCCGGCCGAACGCCTGCGGTACGCGCTGGACAGCACCACGGCCGTGCTGGCCGGCTCGGTGTTCGTGTGGCACTTCGTGATCGAGCCGCTGGTCCCGGGCCGCGGCCCGGTCAGCGAGTTCGCGCTGCTGGCGATCGCGGTCGCGAGCCTGCTGGCCGGGTGCGTGCTGACCCGGCTGCTGCTCGGCGGCGACATCCCGGTGGACCGGCCCGCGATGTACCTGCTGTGCGGCACCGGGCTGCTCAGCGCCGTGTCCGGGTTCGCCACGATCGTCTGGGGCGAGCAGGGCAAGCTCGGTGCCGCCGTGATCGCGGTGCCGGCCGCGGCGCTGGCCCTGACCGGGGCCGCGATCCGGCAGGCGTACGCGCCGGAGGCCGTCCCCGCGGACCGGGCCGGTACCCGGATCCCGTTCGTCGTCTTCCCGTACGTGGCGGTCGCGGCCGTCAACGGCCTGCTGCTGCTCGTCGCGAACGCCGGCGCCGCGGACCGGCACGTGCGCACCGTGGTCATCGCCGCGGTCGCGACGTCCGCGCTGGTCGTGCTGCGCCAGCTCACCGTGCTCAGCGACAACACCCGGCTGGTCACCCATCTGCGCGCGCAGGAGATGCGGCTGCAGCGCGAGGCGACGCACGACGCGCTGACCGGGCTGGCGAACCGGGCGCTGTTCAACTCGCGCCTGCACTCCGCGGACGGCGCCACCGTGCTGCTGATCGACCTGGACGACTTCAAGACCGTCAACGACACGCTCGGCCACGCGGTCGGCGACCGGCTGCTGAAGGCGGTCGCGTCCGCGCTGCGGCAGGCCACCGGCGACCGCGGCCTCCCGGCCCGGCTCGGCGGCGACGAGTTCGCGGTGCTGGTCCCGTCGGACGGGCAGGCCGACCAGGTCGCGCAACGGCTGCTGGAGGCGCTGCACCGGCCGCTGCTGGCCGGCGGGCACTGGCTGCTGGCCCGGGTGAGCATCGGCGCGGCCACGGCCCGGCCCGGCGACCAGGCCGAGGACGTGCTGCGCAACGCGGACATCGCCATGTACGCCGCGAAGGCCCGCGGCAAGGCCCGGCTCGTGCACTACGCCAGCGGCATGGCGGAGCCGGTCCTGGACCAGATGCAGACCGGTGGCGAGCTGCGCCGGGCGCTGGACGCGGGCGAGCTGACGCTCTACTACCAGCCGATCGCGGACCTGGCCTCCGGGCGGACCATCGGCGTGGAGGCACTGGTCCGCTGGCAGCATCCGGTGCGCGGGCTGGTCTGCCCGGCCGAGTTCATCGCGGCGGCGGAGCGGACCGGGCTGATCGTGCCGCTCGGCCGATGGGCGCTGGGCGAGGCCTGCCGTCAGGCCGTCGCCTGGACCGAGGAGCTGGGGGACGCCGCGCCGTACAAGGTCAGCGTCAACGTCTCCGCCCACCAGCTGCAGGACCCGTCGTTCCCGGCCGAGGTGTCGGCGGCGCTGGCCGCGTCCGGGCTGGCGGCGGACCGGCTGGTCCTGGAGATCACCGAGTCCGCCGCGCTGCGCGGTGGCGCGATCATGGCGACGCTGCACGAGCTGCACACGCTGGGGATACACCTGGCGCTGGACGACTTCGGCACCGGTGAGTCCTCGCTCAGCCTGCTGTTCGCGTTCCCGGTCGGGATCCTGAAGCTGGACCGCTCGTTCGTCACCGGCATCGAGATCGACACCGCGGCGGGCGTGCCGGACGAGGCCCGGCTCGCGGTCGCCCGCGCGGTCCAGCAGATGGCCGATGCCCTCGGCCTGGTGACCGTGGCCGAGGGCATCGAGAACCCGTCACAGGCGGCCCGCCTGCGCGAGCTCGGCTACACGACAGGGCAGGGTTACCTGCTCTCCAGGCCGCTGTCCCCCGCCGACCTCGCAGCGTCCCTGACCGGGGCCGTCTAGGGCGTCACGAAGGCGTTGACGAACGCCAGGCTGCCGAAGACGCTGTCGACGAACAGGCCGCCGACGGACGGGCCGCGGATGGTGCAGGTGAGTTCCGTGTAGAGCGGGACCACCGGGGCGTACTCCCGCATGATCTTCTCGTCGAGCGCGGCCCACTGCGGGCTCTGCTCGTCGATCGGGAGCGCCTGGATCCGGTCGAACTCCGCGTCGAGCGGGCGCGCGTCCAGGTAGGACGTGCCGTTGTTGCCGCCCTCGGCGTTGATGCTGCGGCCGTCGTAGAGCGCGGGCAGCACGGCCGCGCCGCTCGGCCAGTCCGGGGCCCAGGAGTCGAGGTAGAGGTCCCAGGGGTTGTCGGCCTTCTGGATCTCGGGCAGGTAGTTGTCCGCGGGCACGGCCTTGGTGGTGATCGTGAAGCCGGCCGCGCGCAGCCCGGTCGCGAGCGAGGTCGCGGCCAGCTGTCCCTCCGCGTCGTCCGCGTGCGCCAGCACCAGCTCGCCCGCGCCCGCGACGTCCACGGCGGACTTCGGGTACGCGTCGTAGGCGTGCCATCCGATCGTCGACGGCGGCAGCAGCGTCGTGAGCGGACGGGCGACCGCGGCGCCGCCGAGCGCCTTGACCAGGCTCTCCCGGTCCACGGCCCTGTTGAGCGCGGCCCGCACGGACAGGTCGGTGACCCGGCGGGTGTTGATGCTGAGCATGGTCAGCCGCGGGGTCTGCGACCGGAGCATGCGCGGGTCGAGCGCGGGGTCGCCGGTGACGCGGGACAGCAGCGACGGGGGCACGCCGTCGAACGAGACCGCGGACGCGTCCGGGCCCTGCGCCGCCATGATCCGGTTGGTCTGCGCGACCGGGTCCGCGCCGAACGCGAGCGTGAACCGGTCCGGGTACTGGTGCCGGGTCGCGTCCGTGGCCGGGTCCCACTGGGGGTTGCGGACCAGCCGGAGCTCGGTGTCGCCGGTCCGGCCCTCTATCTTGTACGGCCCGGTCGCCACCGGTGCGCGGTCGTAGTCGAGCCCGGTGTCCGCCGCGGCCGGCACGGGCGCGGTCGCCGGCAGCGCGGCCGCGAACGGCAGGTCACACTGCGCCTTGGGGAAGCGCAGGCGCAGCGTGCGGTCGTCCGGGACCTCGACGCCGGGTGGCAGCGCCGCCTTGTCCTTCTCGAAGTCGAAGGCCTTGTCGTACTGCGGCGTGCCGGACAGCCACTCCTGAAGGTAGGTGGGGCCGCCGGCGAGCGTGAGGTCGAACGAACGCGCGATGCCGTACGCGATGTCCCGCGCGGTCACCGGCGCGCCGGTCTCGAACCGCACGTTCTCCTTGATCCGGAACTCCCAGGTGCGGCAGTCGCCGTTCACGTCCGTGCCGGGCGTCTCCGCCAGGTCGCCGACCAGCGTGAGTTTCCCGCTGCCGTCGTCGGCGAAGGTGGTGAGCCGCCGCGCGTACAGCTGGGAGATGCTCAGGCCCATGAACGAGTAGATCCGTTGCGGGTCCAGCCGGGCCAGCGCGGTCTGCCGGAACACGGTCACGGTCCCGCCGGGTACGGCGCCGGCTGTCTCGGGTGCGGGCCCGCGCGACGCGGCCGGGTCGGTCGCGATCACGCCGGTCGGCTGGCGGACCGGGTCCTCCTCCGGTGAGGCGCCGCCGCGCGGGTTGTCGGTGCAGGCCGCGCAGGCCGCCAGCACCAGGGCGAATGCCATCGTTCTCCTCATCGATCCCCTATCTATCGCAACCGCGGGTCTATGACGGCTTGCAGTCCGTCCACGATCGTGTTCGCGCCGATCACGAACACGGCGCCGAGCAGCACGGCACCGAGCATGACCGGCAGGTCGTCCGCACGGACCGCCGCGATGACGGTCCGGCCCAGCCCGTTCAGGCCGAAGGTGGTCTCGGTGATCACGGTGCCGCCGAGCGCGGCGCCGACGTCGAGCGCGCCCAGCGTGGCCAGCGGTCCGGCCGAGGCGCGCAGCGCGTGCCGGCCGACCACGGCGCGCCCGGTCAGGCCCTTCGCGGCCGCGGTGCGCACGAAGTCGGCGGAGAGCACGTCGCCGACCTGGGCGCGGGCCAGCCGGGTGTAGCCGGGCGCCAGCGTGGTCGCCAGCGCCACCCACGGCAGCAGCAGGCCGCCCGCCCAGCGCCCCGGGTCGTCGGTCAGCGGCGTCCAGCCGGGCGGGGGCAGCGTGCCGGTGCCGTACACCAGGATCAGCAGCAGCACGGCGCCGACCAGGTAGAGCGGCAGCGCCAGACCGGCCAGCGACAGCGCGCCGACGAGCCTGTCCGTGAGCGAGCCGGGGCGGGCGGCCGCGAGCGTGCCGAGCAGCACGCCGCACGTCATCCACAGCACCGCGGCCGGCACCACCACGCTCACGGTGATCGGCAGCGCGTGGGCCAGCACGTCACTGACCGGCTCGCCGCCGGCGTAGGACCGGCCCAGGCACGGCGCGGGGCAGCCGTCCGCACCGGTCACCAGCCGGCCGACGAAGGACAGGTACTGCACGGGCACCGGGTCGGACAGGCCCCACTCGGCGCGGATGCGCTCCAGGCGCGCGGAGTCGCAGCTCTTCGCGCACATCGCGGCGGCCGGATCGCGCGGCACGGCGAAGAACAGCAGGAACGTCAGCACGCTCACCGCCGCCAGCGTGAGCAGACCGACCGCGACCCGGCTCAGCAGCCGCCGCATCACCGGCCCGGTCCCGGGTCGAACGCCCGCCGCACCGACTCGCCCAGCACCGTGAACACGAAGACCAGCAGCACCAGCGCCAGGCCGGGAAAGATCACGTAGGCCGGGTCGGTCTGCAGGTAGCCGAGGCTGCGCTGGATGGTCCGCCCCAGGTCCGGCGTGGGCTCCAGCACGCCCAGCCCGAGGAAGCTCAGCGCCGCGCCCGCGGACGTGAACGTCGGCAGCAGCAGCGCCGCGCCCGCGGTGATCGGCGGGCCCAGGTGCGGCAGCACCTCCCGGCCCAGGATCCGGCCGGGGCCGGCGCCGAGCGCGACCGCCGCGGTCACGAACTCCCGCTCCCGCAGCGCGCGCACCTGGCCGCGGACCAGGCGCGCCACGCCGGTCCAGCCGAGCGCGCCGAACAGTCCGATCAGCACCGTCATCCGGAACGTGCCGGGCACCGCGTCCCGCGGGCCGTAGAACGCCAGCTCCAGCGGGCGGATCACGGCGATCGCGCAGAGCAGCAGGGGCAGCGCGATCGCCACGTCGGTGAGCCAGGTGAGCAGCGCGTCGACCCAGCCGCCGAGCAGGCCGGCGACCGCGCCGATCACGGTGCCGAGCGCGGTGGCCAGCAGCACGGCCGGGGCCGCGACCGTGAGCGAGGTGCGCAGGCCGTAGACGATCTGGATCATCAGGTCACGGCCGAGTCCGGGCTCCAGGCCGAGCCAGTGCACAGTGGACACTCCGCCCGCGATGCCGTACGGCATGCCGTACGCGTCCAGGTCGTCGGCGAACGTGTCCTGCGGGCCCGCGCCGTAGATCGCGGCGATCAGCGGCGCCGCGGCCGCGACCAGGGTGAGCAGGAGAGCACCAGCGGCTGCGGCCAGCACGGACCGGAAGCGCCGGAGCCGAAACGACATGACTCACATCAAATCGATCGGGATCGCGCAAATCAAGTCCGTATTTCGAGCAGGATCGAAGGTCCGTAGCCCAGACGGCCGCCACCGAGCACTCTATGTGCCGAGGACGGCGGCAGACGGGGGGTCGCCGTCCTCCTGGTTATGCTCCCGATGTGGCATTCTGTCGCGTGTTCGACAGCACCATCGACACCGCGGGCGGACACTGACGACCAATGGGCACTCTCTCGATCCACTTCACGGCCGAAGACGTGGCCCGCACCCGCCTCGCCCGCCGGCCGGACCCACTGTGGGAGATCGTCTGCAGCCTGCACCGCCTGCAGACCAAGCGCGGCTACGCCGCCTACGAGGGCTGGCACAAGCAGGCCCGGCTCGATCTCGGCCGCGCCGGGATGAACGATCTGCTGCGCAGCACGCTGCTGCCGATCTCACCGCTCGGCCGCTACTTCCCGGACTTCCTCACGCCCGGCGACATCACCGGCCTCGACCAGGGCATCGACGCGGTCCAGCACACCGAGGCCGCGCGCGTGAAGGAGGAGATCAACCTCATCCCGGACGCGGCCGGTGCGGACGTCTTCCTGGAGGACCTGGCCGCGGGCCGCACCCAGGCGATGCACTCGCTCGGCGACGGCCTGCGGAAGTACTTCGAGGTGGCGGTCGCGCCGTACTGGACCGAGATCTCCGGCGTGATCGCGGACGACCGGGCGCTGCGCGGCACCATGATGCTCGACAACGGCGCCGGCCACCTGCTCGACGACCTCGGCCCGCGCTGCGAGTGGAAGGCGCCGGTGCTGTCCATCCACGGCTACCCGATGGACCGGCACATGCACCTCGGCGGCCGCGGCCTGCTGCTCGTGCCGTCCTATTTCTGCTGGCAGGACCCGATCGCGCTGGCCAACCCGGAGCTGCCGCCGATGCTGGTCTACCCCGCCTACCGTCAGCGCCCGGCCGCCGCGGTCGGGACACCGGACGGCGGGCGCCGCCTCGGACCGCTGATCGGCGGTACCCGCCTCTCGGTGCTGCGCGCGGTCGCGGACTCGGCCACCACCGGCGAGATCGCCCGCCGCGTCGGCATCTCGCCGGCCACGGCCAGCCATCACGCGACCGTGCTGCGCGAGGCCGGGCTGATCACCAGCCAGCGTCACGCGAACCTGGTCCTGCACCAGGTCACCGGCATCGGCCGCGCACTTCTCGAAACCTAGAACCCTTTCTTCCCGCTCCCGGCGTGATTGCGGTCCGCATGCTCCCGCGGGCACCGGTCGTCGCCGGCGCTCCTCCCTGCCGGTGCCGCCGTGGTCCGGAAGAACCCGCCCGGTAGTCATAGGACTTCCGGCACCGACCCGCATGGGTTTGCCGGACCACGGCGAGACCGGCTCCTCGCGACGAGCGGAGCGCCGGCGGAGCCCGACGCGAGGTTTGCCCGCGGGAGCAACGCTGCTGAGCCACGCCGGAAGCGGGTAGATGAATTAGATCTTGATCTTGATCTGCAGCGGTGCACCATGAGGGACGCCCCGATCACGGGGGACCGCCGCGAAGCGTCGCGAGACAGTGATCAGGGCGTCCCTCATGGTGCTGGAACGACATGAGGGACGCCCTGATCATGGGGAGTTGCGGAGCGCACGGGCCGCGCGAGGGCTGGTCAGGGGGAGAATTCCCAGACCAGGGCGAGGTAGGTGCCGAACCAGGCGGAGAGCGCGGTCAGGGCGGTGAGGGTCACGGCCAGATGCGGGAGGCGGGCGCGGGCCAGCGCGAACGCTACCGGGATCAGCAGCGGGAACGCGGGCATCAGCAGCCGGGCCTTGGAGTGGAAGTAACCCTCGCCGCCGAGCGCCAGGGCCAGCACCACCGCGGCGAAGACCAGCAGCGGCCACGGGAGCCGCTCGGTGATCGCCAGGAACAGCAGCAGCACGCCGAGTGCCAGCACCGCGATGTTCATGTAGAGCGTCAGCGGGGAGGGCTCGGTGAGTACGGCCTTCGTCGTCCTCAGCGTGAAGACGCCGCCGTCGAACGCCATGCCCCACGCCTCGTCCTGCACGCGGAAGTAGCCGTCCGGGCTGCCGAGCCGGACGCCGACCCAGGCGATGTAGGCCAGCAGGCCGAGCGGCGACAGCGCGCCGGCCAGCCAGGGTCGCCAGCCGCCGCCGGTGAACCGGCCACGGTTGCCGATCACCGCGACCAGCGCGGCCAGCCCGACCGCGACCGCCAGCGCGCCACCGGTCGGGCGGGTCAGCCCGGCCAGCGCGCAGAGCAGCGCCGCGGTCAGCCAGTGGCGGCGCAGCAGCGCCCAGAGCGACCAGGCGGCCAGCGCGGTGAACAGCGTCTCGCTGTAGCCCATCGACTGGACCAGCGCGTGCGGCAGCACGGCCCAGAGCGCGGCCAGAAGCACGCCGGTGCGCCGGTCCCGCAGGTGGGTGCCGACCGCGGCGAGCCCGGCGGCGGCGACCAGGCCGGCCAGCCAGGAGACGACCACGCCGGCGATCGCGGCGCCGCCCGGGAGCACCAGGTCGACGGCCACGATCAGCGCCGGGAAGAGCGGGAAGAACGCCAGGTTCGTGGGGTCGGCGGCGCCGTCCGCGCCGATCGGGATCGCGGTGTCGTAGCCGCCGGTGGCGATGCCGGCGTACCACTTCGCGTCGAAGTCGGTCAGCAGCGCGGTGACCGGCTGGCCGGCCATCTTCGCGAACACGACCAGGACCGCGAGCGAGAAGAGCCGCAGCACGAGGTACGCCAGCACGGCCGGGCCGAAAGCGCGGAGCAGCCGGGTGTGCCACGGGCCGGAGGCGACGGCCTCCGGCGCGGCCGGATCCCCGGGCTCGGCCGGCGCGGCCGGTTTCCCGGGCCCGGCGGACGCGGACGAGGACGGCGGCACCGGCGCGGCGGCGGGCGTGCTCACGACAGGACCCGGCGGTAGACGTCTATCAGCGAGGCGGTGACCGCGTCCGGCTCCAGGCGGCGCAGGCGCTCGCGGCCGTTCGCCCGCCCGCGCGAGGCCAGGATCGGCTTGAGCGCCTCGGCCAGGTCGGTGACCAGCGCGTCCGTGGCCTCGGTCGTGCCCCACGGGTCCGGGAACGGGACCACGGTGGACGGCGTGACCGCGTCAAGGATCTCCGGGGTGTCGCCGACGTCGACGGTGACGACCGGCAGGCCCATCACCGCGGCCTCCTTGACCACCAGCGGGCCGCTCTCGGTGCCGCGCCGCGACGTGAGCAGCAGCGCGTCCGCGGCGGCGAACTTGCGGACCACGGCGTCGCGCTCCTGACCGGCCTCGGCCAGGACCAGCTCGCGGACCGGGAGCCCGTCCGCGGACAGCTTGTCGAGGACGGCGCGGAACACGTCGTACCCCTTCACCTGGTTTTCGGGTAGGGCACCGAACAGGACGACCTGGTCGCCGGGGGCGATGCCGAAGCTGGCCCGGACGCGTTCGCGGTCGGCCGGCGGCGTGAACAGGCCGAAGTCGACCGCGTTCGGCACGACGAAGCCGTCCGGGTCGCCGGCCGCGACCGCGAGCCGCCGGGACGGGTAGATCGTGGCCGCGACCGTGCCGGTGGTGGCCCGGGTGATCCGGCGCTGCCAGGGCTCGTTGACGTCGCTGCCGTACAGCGAAAGGACCCTGGGCACGCCCTTGACCAGCCGGGACGCGAGCGCGGTGAGTCCGTAGTGGACGTGCACGACGTCGTATCCGCCGGACGCGACCCGGGCACGCACGCGCGGCGCCGCGGTCAGGTAGTCGGACTTGCCGCGCGACTGCGCGACCACCTCGACGTCGACGTGGTGACCGGCCGCGCGCAGCGACTCGACCTGGTCCTTCACGAAGACGCCGCGGAACCCGCCGGGGGACGGCCACAGGTTGGTGACCGCCAGGATGCGAAGCGACGGCGGGGGGTCCGCAGACCCACCCGCCGCCGCGAACGACTCGGACATCAGTTCCCGTCGAAGTATGAACGGACCGCGGCGATGACCTCGTCGCGCTGCGCGTCGGTCAGCTCCGGGTAGATCGGGAGCGAGGCGCAGGTCGACTCGAACTTCTCGGTGTTCGGCAGGTCGCCCTGCTTGCCACCCAGGTACGCGAACGCGGGCTGCAGGTGCAGCGGCAGCGGGAAGTGGATGCCCGCGCCGATGCCGGCCGTCTTCAGGTGCGCCAGCAGCGCGTCCCGGTCCGCGGTGTGCAGCACGAAGTGGTGGTAGACGCTGCGACGGCCCGGGGCCTCCTCGACGAACGTCAGGTCGCCCACGCCCTCCAGGCCGGCCCGGTACCCGGCGGCGATCTCCCGGCGGCGGTCGTTGTCCGCGTCCAGCGTCTTGAGCTTCACGCCGAGGATCGCGGCCTGCAGCGTGTCGAGCCGGTGCGCGTAGCCGATGATGTCGTGCGCGTACTTGCTGATCCGGCCGTGGTCGCGCAGCTTGCGGACCTTCTCGGCCAGCTCCGGGTCGTTCGTGGTGATCGCGCCCGCGTCACCGAACGCGCCCAGGTTCTTGCCCGGGTAGAACGAGAAGCAGGAGATCGCGCCGTACGCGCCGGCCCGCACCGTGGAGCCGTCGGCCAGCGTGAACGAGGAGCCGTGTGCCTGCGCCGCGTCCTCGATCAGCGGGACGCCTGCCTCCTCCGCGATCGCGCCGATCGCGGAGAGGTCGACCGGCTGGCCGTGGATGTGCACCGGGATGATCGCCTTGACGTCGCCGGGGGCGAGCGCGGCCTTCAGCGCGGCCGGGTCCATGCAGCCGGTCTCCGGCTCGATGTCCACGAAGCGCGGGGTGGCGCCGAGCCAGACGACCGGCTCCGCGGTGGCGATGAACGTGTGCCCCGGAACGGCGACGACGTCGCCCGGACCGACCTCGAGCGCGGCCAGCGCCAGGTGCAGCGCGGCGGTGCCGGAGCCGACGCCGACCGCGAAGCGCGCGCCGCAGAACTCCGCGAACGCGGCCTCGAACTCCACCAGTTCCTTGCCACCGATGAACCGGGTGTTCGTGATGACCTCGGCCATGGCGGCGTCGATGCCGGCCTTGTGGCGCTGGTAGGACGCCTTGAGATCAACGAGGGGAATCGTCATGCGCTCGCTCCGATGGACTCGAGGGGTGGGTAGGGGCGGTGGTCCAGACCGGCCGGGCAGGTGAGCTCGTCGGTGGTCTTGGTCTGGCGGCCGGGGTTGCCGACCACCACGGCGCCGGGCGCGACGTCACGGGTGACGACCGTGCCGGAGCCGATGATCGCGTGCGCGCCGATGCGTACCCCGGGCAGGATCGTGGCATTTGCCCCGATCTTGGCGCCCTTCTCGATGTGCACGCCCTTCATGCAGGTCGAGACGGAGGGGCAGCGCGGGAACGGCGCGTTGGTGAGCGTGACGCGCGGGCCGATCCACGCGTCCTCCTCGATCACCGAGAACTCCGGGATGAAGCACTGCGAGTGGATCCGGACCCGGTCCCCCAGCGTCACGTGGTGCTCGACGACGGAGAGCGAGCCGATCGAGACGTTCTCGCCGATCGTGTTCGACTCACGGACCAGCGCGTGGTGGCCGGTCGCGAACTTCGGGCCGATCGTGTTGCCCGCGTAGAGCACGGTGTGCGTGCGCAGCGTCGCGCCGGCGCCGATCACCGTCTTCTCGTCCGTGGGGCCGGAGCGGCCGATGACGCAGAACTCCTCGACCACGCTCCCCTCCCCCAGCTCGACGCCGTCCGCGACCACGGACAGCGGGCTGATCACCGGGCTGGTCATGCGGACTTCCGCTGCGGGTTGACCGCGATCTGCTCGCCACCCTTGCGCAGCGACTCCTCGACGGCCTCCAGCACGGCCACGACCTCAACGCCGTTCCACCCGTCGGTGCGCGGGCGGGCGCCGGTGTCGACGCACTCCAGGAAGTGCTTGAGCTCGGCGCCGAGCGGCTCGGCCATCGGCAGGCTCGGCACGCGCATCGCGCCGTCGCGCAGCTTGTACTGCCAGGCGCCGTACGCGTCCGGGTCGAGGCGGTCGGCGCCCTTGTCGTACACCCGCAGCTTGGTCTCGGAGTCGACGTCGTCGAAGACCATCATCTGCTTCGAGCCGACGACCGTGGTCTTGCGGGTCTTGGACGGGTCGAGCCAGCTGACGTGCATGTGGGCCAGCACGCCGCCGGGGTAGCCGACGGTCACGAAGACCACGTCGTCGACGTTCTCGTTCAGGTAGCGGGCGCCGCGCGCGGAGACCCACTCCGCGCCCTTGCCGACCAGGAAGTTCGCGATCGAGACGTCGTGCGGGCCGATCGAGGTGAACGCGTTGACGTCGCTCTGGATCCGGCCCAGGTTGAGGCGCTGGGAGTGCAGGTAGAGCAGGTCGCCGATCTCGCCGGCGTCGATGATCTTCTTCATCTCCAGCACCGCGGGCACGTACTCGAAGACGTGGCCGACCATCAGCACCCTGCCGGCCGCGTCCGCCTGGGTGGCGAGCGAGGCCGCGTCCTCGGTGCTGAGTGCGAGCGGCTTCTCCACCATGACGTGCTTGCCCGCGTCCAGCAGACGACGGGTCAGCGGCGTGTGCGTGGCGGCCGGCGTGGCCACGATCGCGGCGGTCACCTCGGGGTCGTTGAGCACGACGTCGAGGTCGCTCACGACCTTCACCTGGGGGTAGAGCTGCTGGGCTCGGGCGGCCCGCTCCGGCGACAGCTCCACCAGGTAACGCCAGCGCGCGCCGGCGTGGTTCTGCAGGTTCCGGGCGAGGTTCGGGCCCCAGTAGCCGAACCCGATCAGCGCGACTCCACTCATGGTCGCCCCCTACTTCTCATCGTCGGTACGGCGAGCGGTCGGCTCGTCGGTGTCGGTGCTCACGGCCGTCTCGGCGGTCCCGGTGCTCGTGACGGCCACCGGCTCCTGCTGCTGCGCGCGGGACAGCATCACCCAGGAGATGCCCAGCACGGTGAAGAGCAGCGCCGGGAAGACCGGGTCCTCCAGCGACGGGGAGAGCACGGCGACCAGGCCGGCGAAGACGATGACCGCGATGCCCCAGAGCGTGGTCGGACCGGCCCGGTGCTGCTTCCACCGTTCCCTACGATCGCCCCACGAGCTGCGCAGCAGCGGCCAGGCCAGGAAGAAGATCCAGGTGAGGTACGCGACGACGCCCAGCAGACCGGTCTCCACCAGCAGGTGCAGCCAGAACGAGTCGACCTGCTTCTCGTTGGACCCGTAGAGCTGGAAGCCCTCCGGGCCGAAGCGGGTGTCCTGGTACCACTTCGGGTCCGCGGTGTAGGCCGCGATGCCGCCGAACTGGCCGATGCCGTAGCCGAGCACCGGGCGCTCGAAGAACAGCTTGACGCCCTGCTGCGCGTAGAGCACCCGGACCTCGCGCTCCGGGATGCCCTTGTCCTTGTCGCAGTTCGGGTTCGTCTCGACGCAGAACTCGTCGTCCTCCGCGCCGCTGGGCAGCCAGAGCGCGCTGAGCACGCCACCGAGGCGGCGTTCCAGCTCGGCGCGGTTCTCGTCCGAGATCGCGACCTGGCCGACGGAGAAGACCAGCACCAGCGCGGTGGCGACGGCGATCACGGCGTACTTGCCGCGGCGGATGATCGCGATGACGATCGCGGCACCGAGGAAGCCGAGCGCGGACTCGCGGGACTGGGTGGCGGACATGGCCAGCGCCAGGAAGCCGAAGCCCAGCCACCACTTCCAGCCGACCTTCTCCTTCGTGACGAACCAGCAGAGCAGGCCCATCAGCGCGATGGTGAGGAAGTGACCGAGGTGGTTCGGGTGGTCCATGAACGCGTGGGCGCGGTTGATGTTCGCCCAGGTCATGTTGTTCCAGCCGAGCAGCAGGTACGCGTTCATGCCGAACAGGAACTGCAGCAGCGCGACGACCGCGTTCAGCACGACCAGGACCGCGACCGGGGTGAGCACCCAGCGGATCTGCTTCTTGCCGGGCCGGGCCGCGCGCCAGGCGTAGAACACGATGACGCCGCGCAGGTAGACGTAGCCGGCCTGGGCGGTCAGCGACAGGTCCGAGCCGTTGGTCAGGCCGGCCAGCGCCAGGATCACGCCGAGCACGACGACCGCGATGTCGGCCTTGGTGGTGAAGTCACGCCACCGGTTGCTGATCACGACGACCAGCGCGGTGATGGCGAGCAGGATCAGGTAGACGGCGTTCTTGACCTGCTTGGGCCACGGCGGCAGGTCTTCGATGGTGCGGTTCGCGGCGTGGTCGACGGTCGTGGTGCTGAAGAGGGTCTGCACCCACGCTTCCAGCACGACCTCGACGAGGAGGAAGGACAGCAGGACGAGCAGGACTCCGGACAGCCAGCGAGTGAGGCGGCCGCGCGCCGAGGGCGCCGCATCATCCCGCTCGGCGTCACGCGAGAGAACCATCGAAGACAACCTGAACTCTTCCCGCCGCCACCGAGCCGGTGGCGGTCTTAGCCGGCCCCGCGGGGGCCGAGCGCCGTCGGACAGGGACAGTGGCCGGGTGTCGGGCCCGGTCACCCTTTCGGTTGACGGAGGCCGGCGCGGAACCGGCATCCGCCAGAAGGCTACCTTTCACGCAGCGTCACCGCTACCCGGGGTGGCGGGCGTGCCGCGACCGTCGCGCCAGAGCGTGCGGAGGTCTCCCGCCAGCACCGATGCGCCGATCAAAGCTCCTAGCAGGGCCGCTGCGACGTCTATCAGAACACCGGCGTTCCAGTGGTCCAGCAGGGCCGCGAACACAAGTGCCGAACCGACTACGCACAGTGCGCGAAGGACCGGTCCGAACCAGGACATACGGAGCAGGCGCCAGGCCACGATCAGCGGGATACCGGCCGTGATCGCGGTGCCCAGGACGTAGCCGCCCGCCACGCCGGCGGCACCGAACGCCGGGGTCAGCAGCGCCACCGCGATCAGGCCGGTGGAGGCGCCGGCCACCGCGGCCAGCGTGGGGACCCGGACGTGCTCGCCGCTGGACAGCGAGTTGACGGCCGCGACCGGGATGACCGCGAGATACGTTCCGGCCAGGATCAGGCGCAGGATCGGGGCGCCGTCCGCGTACCTGCCGGAGCCGAAGATCGTCAGCACCTCCGGCGCCAGCAGGATCGCGCCCACGAACAGCGGCGCGAGCACGGCCAGCAGCGCGCGGGTGGAGATGTCCGCCTGCTTCCGCACGCCCTCGGCGTCACCGGCGCCGTGCGCGCGCGCCATCGCCGGGAACAGCACCATGCCGAGCGCGCGGGGCAGGAAGTAGAACGGTGCGACGATCGCGACCGAGGCGGTGAAGTACGCGACCTCGTCGCGCGTGGCGAACCAGCCGGCCAGGATCTGCGTGCTCTGCAGGAAGCCGCTGGCGCAGACCGTGCCGATGCAGGCGAGCAGGATGTAGACCCAGATCTCGCGCCGGTCGGGGACCGTGCCGCCGGGGTGGTCCCGGCGCAGCCCGGCCCGGGTCCGCCGCAGTCGCCACCAGCCGGCCACGCCGAAGACGCCGTACCCGAGCGCGAGCGGCAGCACGTAGAGCGGGATTCCGGTCAGCACCACCGCCACGGTGCTGCCGACGGCGATCACCGAGGAGGCCAGTTCCAGTTTCGCGTAGTGCGCGACCTCGCCGAACGCGTAGAGCGTGGCCTTCTGCACGGTGTACGCGCAGAAGGTCACGCAGAGCAGCACGACCTGGACCACGTCGAGCGCCGGGAGGTCGTAGAACAGCCGGCTGACCGCGCCGGCCCCGGCACCCAGCACCACGGCGGCGGCCAGACCGAGCCGGGACAGCAGCCGGTCGACCGCGCCGACCGCACCGAGGTCGCCCCGGCCCTGTTGGAACGGGATGAACCGGGACGCGGCGCTGGCCAGGCCGGCCGGCAGCAGCAGGCTGGCGATCGTGCTGACCGCGACCAGCAGGCCGACCAGGCCGTAGACCTCCTGGTCGGTCGAGCGGGCGATCAGGGTGCCGTGGACGAACCGGGTCAGCCCCAGCGCGACCAGCGCGGCGAGGCTCATCGCCCCGCTGCGCGCCAGCCTGGCCGGCGCCGCCGTCCGCTCGGCCGTCTGATCAACCACGGTTCTTCCGGGCCGCCAGCCGGTCGATCACGTCGAAGTAGATCTGCTTCTGCGCGCTCCAGCGCAGGCCCTCCATCACCTTCGCGGCGCGGGCGGCCTGCTCCAGAGCCCGGTCCGGGTCCTTCGCCAGCGCGATCATCGCGGCCTGCAGCGTCTCCGGCGTGGCCGGGTCGACGTAGGTGACGGTGTCGTCCGGGAAGTACCGCTCGATGACCGGGTTACGGAACGTCACGCACGGCACGCCGAGCGCGGAGTACTCCAGCAGCTTGGTGGGGAGCACGCCCTCGGTCCACGGGTCGAGCATGCTCGGGACCAGGCCGATGTGCACGTTCTCCAGCTCGCCGACGATCTCGGTCATCGAGTAGAGGCGGGTGGGCAGGTCCACCGCGTCCTCGATGCCGAGCGCGCGGGCGGTCGCGCCGACCTCCTCGATGCCGTCGCCGCCACCGCGTATCTGCACGCGCGCGCCCGGCAGCGTCTCGCGGACGCCCTTGAGCGCCTTGACCACGTTGACCAGGCCGTGCCGCGGGGCTATGAGGCCGTGGTAGCTGAAGACGACCTCGCCGTCCGGGTCCCAGCGGCGCGGCTCCGGGCGGGGCGCGAAGAGGCGCTCGTCGGGGCAGTTCATCACGACCGAGACCGGCTTCTTCGTGTCCGCGCGCACCAGGTCCGCGTACGGCTCGTGGACGGTCATCACCTCGGTCGCGAAGCGCAGCGCCGCGCGCTCGGACAGCCGCACGCCGGACATGATCGCGCTCTTGCCCTCGAACTTCGCCGCGAAGAGCTTGCTGGTCAGGTCGTGCACGTCGAGCAGCAGCGGTACGCCGGCCAGCCGCTGGGCGAGACCGGCGAAGACCAGCGCCTCCGGCATCGAGTGGGCCTGGAGCACGTCGAACCGCCGGGGGTGGCGGGTCAGCCAGGCCGTGGCGCGCGCGCCGAACGAGCCGTACAGCCCGAGGTACGCCTTGGCGGAGGAGCCGCGGTACTTGCGCACCGGGAGGTGGATCACCCGCACGCCCTCGACCAGATCCTCGCGGGGACGGCCGTCGGCCTCCAGCGCGAGCACGGTCACCTCGTCGCCGCGCGCCACCAGCGCCTCGGCCTGGCGGCGGACCCGGGGGTCGGACTCGTACTGGCTGATCACGATCATGCCGATGCGCAGCGGCCGTCGGTTGTTCGGGACTTCGGCGTCACTGTCAGTGGTCACAGTCTCGGCCCGAGAGGTAGGAGTCGGGGACACCCGCAGACAATAGGTCGGCGCCGTCGCGCAACGGAGACCGGGGGGTCGTTGTGTGAGAAGCTTTCGCCCCTTACCTGCCGCAAGTTCACCATCCGTTGCCGTCCCGACGCGCGTGCTCAGGATTACCTTCGCATGCGGGTTAGGGTGACGGGTGTGAACCGGAGACCGCTGCTCGCCATCGACTCGGCCAGCCTGTACTTCCGCGCCTACTTCGGCATCCCGGAGTCCGCGGCCCGCGCGCCCGACGGCAGCCCGGTCAACGCGGTCCGCGGCTTCACCGACATGCTCGCCACGCTGATCCGCACGCGGAAGCCGGACAGGGTGGTCTGCGCGCTGGACGCGTCCTGGCGGCCGGAGTGGCGGGTCGCGCTGATCCCGTCGTACAAGGCGCACCGGGTCGCGGTCGCGCCGTCGGTCGAGGAGGTGCCGGACACGCTGGTGCCCCAGGTGCCGATCATCCTGGAGCTGCTGGAGGCGGTCGGCATCCCGGCGTTCGGCGTGGACGGCTACGAGGCGGACGACGTGCTCGGCACGATCGCGGTCACCCAGCCCGGCCCGGTCGAGATCGCGTCCGGCGACCGGGACCTGTTCCAGCTGGTCGACGACGCGCGCGGCACGCGGCTGCTCTACTGCGGGCGTGGCGTGGCGAAGCTGGAGGACGCGGACGAGGCGCTGGTCGCGGCGAAGTACGGCGTGGCGCCCCAGCGGTACGCGGACTTCGCGGCGCTGCGCGGCGACCCCAGCGACGGCCTGCCCGGCGTGGCCGGCGTCGGCGACAAGACCGCGGCCCGGCTGGTCGAGCGCTACGGCGGCATCGAGGACATCCTGGCCGCGCTGGACGACCCGGCGGCCGGCTTCGCCGCGGGCGTGCGCACCAAGCTGCTGGCGTCCCGCGACTATCTCACGGCGGCCGGCCCGGTCGTGCGGGTGGCGACGGACGTGAAGCTGCCGATCACCGACTACGACCTGCCGTCCGCGCCCGCGGACCCGGACGCGGTGCTGGCACTGGCCGAGAAGTGGAACCTCGCCGGGCCGTGCCAGCGGCTGGTGGACGCGATCACTGAGCCTTCTTCGACCGGAGCCGCCACCCGTTGACTCAGGCCCGGTGCGGAGGTCACGGCGCAGGTCGAGAATTGCTCATCGGTCTGTCCAGTCCATGAGCGCGCGGCCGAGCACCGCGTGCGCCTGCACGGCCGGGTGCGTCGCGCCGTAGTTGAGCACGTCGCCGAGCCGGTCCGCGAAGAGCGAGAACACCAGCGCGGGCCGGCCGGCGCGGTCGAACATGATGCCGGCCTCGTGCCGGGAGGCGAAGTCGTCCTCCCAGTCCGCGCCGTACTTGGCCGCCACCCGTTCCCGCTCCGCCGAGGACATCACCCGCCGGATGCCGTCGTGGTAGCCGCTGAGCGCGCGCAGCACACCCAGCATGAACGCGGTGGTGCCCGGCTTCAGCAGCCGGCCGGCGACCAGCCGGGACAGCAGGTCGTGGATCTCCCGGGGCGTGGTCACGCCGAGGAAGAACCGGTGCGGGTTCCCGACCGGCTCGACGCGCGTGTGCGTGAACCCCTTCGCGGCCAGGATCTCGTTGATGTCCAGGGCCGGGACCAGACTCCCGCACAGGCGCACCGCGGTGTTGTCGGAGACCAGCAGCATCGCGGCCAGCACGTTCGCCACCGTGACGCGGTCGCCCCAGACGGTCTGCAGGTCGTAGATGCCGCTGCCGGCCAGGATGACGTCCGCGGTCACCTCCACCCGGTGGTCCAGCGGGAACACGCCCCGGTCGACCGCGTCCAGCACCGCGACCGCGACCGCGAGCTTCTGCACGCTGTAGCCGTGCAGCACCGCGTCCGCGTCGTCCTCCAGGAGCGTGGCGCCGTGGTGGGTGATCAGCGCGTGCCAGCGGCCCCCGGCGGCCGCGGCCTGCGCGCGGTAGAGCGCACGCACGGACTCGAATCTCTGCACGGGCCGGAATCGTAGCCAGCGACAGCGCGGCCAGCGCGGCCGCCGCGCCCACCATGAGCAGCATGCCCATCGCGGGCCGGCCCAGCCACTCCCACGGCGGGTGCGCGATCCGGTGCGGCGTCGTCAGGCGGTGCGCGGCCAGCAGCGGCGCGGCGACCAGCACCGGGCCGCCGCACAGCGCCATGGCGAGCGCGAAGAACGCGTTCACCAGCGGGCGTGCGGGGGCCGGCGGCCCGCAGACGGGCGGCGATGTCCTCCGGGCGCACGGCGGGCAGGGCGCCGTCGGCCGTGGCCCGCACGGCGAGCCCGGACCAGCCCTCCCAGGGTGCGGGATTCCAGTGCGTCACGCTGCCGAGCATCGGGACCAGCCAGCCTTCCGGCACGGGGTCGACGCCTGCGGGCCATGCGCCGGGCACGGACCACCGCGAAGTGGGTGGATGAACCTAGCTTTTCGGGTTGAACGCCCGCCGGAGGTGGGCGGCCGTCTCCGCGAGCGCCCGCTGCGCCGTGTCCAGCGCCGGCGCGGCCGCCAGGAAGCCGTGCATCACCCCGTTGTAGCGCGTGGTGGTGACCGGGACGCCGGCCGCCGCGAGGTGGTGGCCGAACATCTCGCCCTGGTCGCGCAGCGGGTCGCGGTCCGCCGTGATGATCAGCGTGGGTGGCAGGCCGGCCAGCGCGGCCACGGGGTGGGAGAGCAGGTCGAGGCGGGGGTCGCCGGCCAGCGACGGCGGCACCGCGTGGGCCAGCAGCCAGGAGAGCGCGGTGAGCGGCAGCGGGCGCGCGTCGGCCTCGGAGGTCATCGAGTAGCCGTGCGGCGCGAGCGTGACCAGCGGGTGCACCAGGACCAGCGCGGCGGGCGACGTGTGGTGGGTGCGTTGCAGCGTGTCCGCGGTGGCCACGGCCATGGTCGCGCCGGTGAACTCGCCGGCGATCGCTGTCCGGGACGGGTCCGCGCCCAGGAAGCGGGAATGGTTCTCCAGCCAGTGGTACGCCGCGCGCACGTCGTCGAACGCGGCCGGGAACGCGTCCTCGGGCGCGAGCCGGTGGTCCGGGGAGACGACGATCGCGCCGGTACGGTTCGTCAGCGCCCGGCAGATCGTGTCCGTCTCGTCCGCGTCGCGCAGCACCCAGCCACCGCCGTGCGCCCACAGCACGACCGGCAGCGGCTCGTCCTGGCCGCCGGACGGGTGGTAGACGCGCATCGGCAGCCCGTCGTGCAGCAGCACCGTGCGCACGTCGCCGACCGGCTCGGGCGCCCAGGCCGGCAGCACGGCGCGGACCGCGGCGCCCAGCCCGGGGCGGCGGCGGGCCCGGTTGACGGTCAGCGTCTCCAGCGGCGCCGGGTGCAGCACGGCGAGCGCGTCGACCACGCGTTGCGCCTGCGGTTCGAGCAGGCCGGACGGGTCGGTGGCGAGCACGTCGCGGCGGCCGGAGACGCGGTCGCGGAGCCGGTCGACGGCGGCGGTGGCCGGGTCGGTGAGCCGGTGGGCGAGCGCGCCGGCCGGGCCGTGCGGGTGCGGGCGGGTCGGGGCGGCGCGCATCGCGGCCAGCCAGTCCTTGCCGAGCGCGGGCATGCTGTCCGCGCCGAGGTGTTCGCGCAGCTGGGGGAGGTATTCCTCTTCCTCCTCGGCCGCGTGCGTGCGGACGTCCGTGATCAGCTCCTGCACGGCCTCCTCGAACTCGGGGTCGCCGGGCTCGTTCTGCTGGATCACCACCAGCAGCTCCTTGAGCCGCTTGTTCTCGTCGCGCAGGTGCCGGGCCTCCGCGGCCGCGCCGGCCTTGGCGAGCGCGGGGCAGAGCACGCGTTCCTCCGCGTCGGTCTGCCGGGACAGCTCGTAGGAGACCTGGTCGGCGAGGACGCGGCGGTCGCCACGGCCGGCGGCGAGGTGCTGGAGCTGGCGTTCGACGACGGCGTGCCCGTCCGCGACGATCCGGTCCAGATCGCCGGGTCCGGTGGAGTAGTTGAGCATGTGCGGCCTCCCTCGCGAGACCCCCAGTGAACGATGCGCGGGTTGCGAGGGGGCGGGTTTCAGGTCTTTGCCGCCGCCGCGATCACCGTGGTCAGCGCCGCGTGCAGTTCCTGCAGCCGGCCGACGGGAATTCCGAGCCGTTCGACGATGGTGCCGGGGATCTTCTCGGCCTCGGCCCGCAGCGCGCGGCCGGCGTCGGTGAGCGTGACCGCGAGGCTGCGCTCGTCGTCCGGGTCGCGGTCACGCCGGACCAGGCCGCCGGCCTCGAGGCGTTTGAGCAGCGGGGAGAGCGTGCCGGGGTCGAGCATCAGCTGGCCGCTGAGCTCCTTGACGGACAGCGGCGAGCGCTGCCAGAGCGCGAGCATCACCAGGTATTGCGGGTGGGTGAGCCCCATCGGCTCCAGCAGCGGCCGGTAGACGCCGACCACCGAGCGCGACGCCACGGAGAGCGCGAAGCAGACCTGGCGTTCGAGCGCCAGCAGGTCTTCAGTCACGGTGACATCCTACCGATAGTTGGGGTACAAAGTATTTGCACACCAATCGTCGAGAGGCGCGATCATGAAGAACCCCGAGGACGGCGGCTGGGTCTGGCGTCAGCTCTACAAGATCTTCGGCCCGGCCACGGTGTCCGGGGACGCGCTGCAGGGCTGCTCCCAGGAGGCCCGCGATCAGTGGAAGCGCCATCTGGAATCGCGCAAGAGGGCATAGGTCCCGGGACGGACAGGTCCGCGTCCCCCGGCGCGATCGCCCCTCCTACGGCACGCTGGTGCACGGATGGAGATCGCATGAGGGGGTACGCGGTGACTGTGACCACCGTCGACGAGAATCTGCTGCACACGCTCGCCGAGCCGGGCGACGACGAGATCGCGAGCCTGGACGCCTGGTGGCGGGCGAACAACTACCTGACCGTCGGCCAGATCTACCTGGGCGCGAACCCGCTGCTGCGCGAGCCGCTGAGGCCCGAGCACATCAAGCCGCGCCTGCTCGGCCACTGGGGCACCAGCCCCGGCCTGTCGTTCGTCTACGCGCACGTGTCCCGGCTGATCAGCAAGACCGGGCAGCAGGCCATCTACCTGGCCGGCCCCGGGCACGGCGGTCCCGCGCTGGTCGCGGCCGGCTATCTGGAGGGCACCTACTCGGAGGTCTACCCGACGGTGTCGCTGGACGAGCCCGGCCTGCTGCGGCTGTTCCGCCAGTTCTCCGCGCCGGGCGGCATCCCGTCGCACGTCTCGGTCACCACGCCCGGCTCGATCCACGAGGGCGGCGAGCTGGGCTACGTGCTGGTGCACGCGTTCGGCTCGGTGATGGACAACCCGGACCTGCTGTCGATCGCGGTGGTCGGCGACGGCGAGGCCGAGACCGGGCCGCTGGAGGGCTCCTGGAAGGGCGTCTCGTTCATCAACCCGGCGCACGACGGCGCGGTGCTGCCGATCCTGCACCTCAACGGCGCGAAGATCGCCGGCCCGACCGTGCTGGCCCGCAAGAGCCCGCAGGAGGTGCACGCGCTGCTGGAGGGCCACGGGTACGACATCATCGAGGTCTCCGGCGCGGACCTGCCCGGCATGCACCGGCGGTTCGCGGCCGCGCTGGCCGAGGCGTGGGGCAGGATCCGGGCGATCCAGGCGGCGGCGCGCGGCGGTGACTGGGACGGCACGCGGCCCCGCTGGCCGCTGATCATCCTGCGCACGCCGAAGGGCTGGACCGGGCCGGAGGAGGTCGACGGGACGCAGGTCGCGGGCACGTGGCGGGCGCACCAGGTGCCGCTGTCGGGCGTGCGGGAGAACCCGGACCATCTGCGCATGCTCGAGGAGTGGATGAAGTCTTATCGCCCTGAGGAGCTCTTCGACGCTTCCGGGCGACCGACCGCGCTGGTCACGGCGCTCAGCCCCGCCGGGGACCTGCGGATGAGCGCGAGCCCGCACGCGAACGGCGGACGACTCACGCGCGACCTGGACATTCCGGACTTCCGGGACTACGCGGTGGACGTGAAGGCGCCGGCCACGCTCAAGGCGGAGTCGACGCGCAAGCTCGGCGAACTGCTCCGCGACATCTACCGCGACAATGCGGACAATTTCCGGCTCTTCTGCCCGGACGAGACGAACAGCAACCGGCTCGGTGCGGTCTTCGAGGAGTCCGACCGCGGTTTCATGGAGCAGACGTTCGCGCACGACACCAAGCTCAGCCGCGACGGCCGCGTGATGGAGGTGCTCTCCGAGCACAACTGCCACGGCTGGCTGGAGGGCTACACGCTGACCGGGCGGCACGGCATGTTCGCCACCTACGAGGCGTTCGCCATGGTCAGCGCGTCACAGACGGTGCAGCACGGCAAGTGGCTGCAGGAGTCCCGGCGGCTGGACTGGCGGGCCGAGGTGCCCAGCCTGAACGTGCTGCTCACGTCCACGGCCTGGCGCAACGACCACAACGGGTTCTCGCACCAGGGGCCCGGCCTGATCCAGGTGGTGCTCACCCAGCGCGGCGACATCGCCCGCGTCTACCTGCCGCCGGACGCGAACACGCTGCTCAGCGTGGCCGATCACTGCCTGCGGTCGCGGTCGTACATCAACCTCATCGTGATCGACAAGCAGCCGCAGCCGCAGTGGCTGACCATGGACGAGGCGATCGCGCACTGCACCCGCGGCGCCGGCATCTGGGACTGGGCCGGCAACGACGACGAGACCCGCGAGCCGGACATCGTGCTGGCCTGCGCGGGCGACGTGGTCACCATGGAGACCGTGGCCGCGGCGCAGATCCTCAAGGAGCGGCTGCCGCAGCTCTCGGTGCGCGTGGTCAACGTGGTCGACCTGATGGCGCTGGCCCGGCCGAAGGACCACCCGCACGGCATGAGCGAGACCCGGTTCACCGAGCTGTTCACGGACACGGTCGATGTGATCTTCGCGTTCCACGGCTACCCGGGCGCGATCCACCAGCTGGTCCACGGCCGGCCGGACGCGGACCGGTTCCGGGTGCGCGGCTTCGTCGAGGAGGGCACCACCACCACGCCGTTCGACATGACCGTGCGCAACCGGGCCTCCCGCTACCACCTGGTGATGGACGCGATCAACAACGCCACGCGGCTCCCGCGCGGCGCGGCGGACCTCAAGGAGTGGTGCCTGCGCAAGCTCGCCGAGCACGAGGCGTACGTGGTCGCGCACCTCGAGGACCTGCCCGAGATCCGCGACTGGTCGCTCTGAGGATCAACCCGTTCCGGGGGTACGGCTGGGAGAACGTACCCCCGGAACGGGTTTCAGGGTTTTTGCACGCTTACGGGTGCGGGCCGGGGCATGCCTAGACTGGCTGACGTGGAACCCCCGGCCCGCACCTCTCCCCCGCCCCGCACGGGCGGGCACTTCCACCAGGCCGCGTTCCACTCGTCCGCCGCGGAGCTGCTCGCCGTCGTCGTGCCGTTCCTGCTGGCCGGCGTCGCGCTCGGCGAACCGACCGTGGTCGTGCTCAGCGACGAGTACGAGGCGATGGTCCGCGACGCGATGCCCGCGGACGGCAAGGTCGACTTCTTCCCGGCCGCCCCGCAGTACCTGCGGCCCGCCACCACGATCCGCGGCTTCCGCGCGCTGCTGGCCGGGCACGTCGCCGCCGGCGCGCGGCAGGTCCGCCTGGTCGGCGAGGTCCCGCCGGCCCTGTTCGGCGACGCGTGGGACGCGTGGGCGCGCTACGAGTCCGCGGTCAACCACGCCTACGACGACTTCCCGCTGCGCAGCATGTGCGTCTACGACCGGGTGCGGACGCCCGCCCGGGTGCTGGACGACATAGCGCGCACGCACCCCTACGCGGCCGTGCACGGCGGCGGGCACGTGCGGCAGTCGACGTTCCTGCCGCCGTCGCAGTTCCTGTCGCTGTCCGGGCCGCGCCACTGGGCCGGCGGTGTGCCGCCGATCCCGCCGCACGCGGAGCTGCGCGGGCCGTCTCCGGCGGAGGCACGGCAGGCGGTGCTGTCGGCCGTGAGCGACGGGCGGCTGGGGGCGGACGCGCTCGACGATCTGACGGTCGCGGTCAGCGAGACCGTCACCAACGCGCACCGGCACGGGACGCCGCCGGTGACGGTGCGGCTGTGGTCGCTGCCGGACCGGGTCACGGTCGCGGTCTCCGACGCCGGAACCGGGCCGGCGAACCCGTTCGCGGGGCTGCTGCCGGCGGGGGACGGCGCGCGGGGCGGCCTGGGCCTCTGGGTCACCCACCAGTGCTGCGACCACGTCACCGCCCACTACGGCCCGGACGGCTACACGGTCACCATGACGATGAACGTGACCCGGTAGACGGTCCGTCGCCGTCCGGCGGGCGCTGGGCCGGCATCGGCGCCGGCGTTGCCCATCGGGAACGCGAGAGCCGATGGAGGCGGCCCGAGGCGACGGAGCGGGCGAAATCTCGGCTCACAAGCCTCAACGGCAGCCGCAGCTGTGGCGGCCTCAGCCGCCGATACGGAGGATCTCGCCCAGGTTGCGACGACGGCGGACCGCGGACTCGACCGGGACCACGACCGCGACCGCGCCGATCACGACGACGGCCAGGACCGCGATCTGCCACCAGGGCAGGGCGAGCGGAGGATCGGCGTCCTGGGCGGTGAGCAGGCGCAGGGACAGCGACTCCGTGGTCAGCAGGGCCAGCACGGCGCCGATGACCGGGCCGGCGATCGCGGCGACCAGGGGCGGGGGCAGCAGCTCGCCGGCCGCGACCCAGCGCATGTCGCGGGGGCGCAGGCCGAGCGTGCGGAGGCGGCTCAGGGTCAGCCAGCGGTCCGGGGCGCCGGCGGCGGCGCCGAGGAACAGCCCGAGCAGGCCGAGCGCGAGCAGCGTCGCGGCGGAGGCACGGGCGAGCAGCCGCAGGCCGGCGGTGAGCGGGGCGTCGCTGCGGCCGGCCAGGACCTCGGTGCGCACCAGCGGCACGGTGGCGTCGCCGATCGCCGTGACCGCGTCGCCGGCGCCGGGGCCGGTGGCCCAGATCGTGTTCGGCTCCATCGGCAGGCCGGCGTCAGCCAGGGCGGCGGCGTCCACGACGACCAGGGCGGGGGCGTCGCCGATCAGCGGGGCGGCGCCGACCGCGGTCAGCGGCAGCGCGGGTTCGTCCTCGCGGTACAACGTCATCGCCGCACCGGTCCGCATCGCCCCGTCCGCGGACCTGACCAGCACCGGGATCGCGGCGGCCGGGCCGCCGGACGGTGTCGGCGCCACGGTCGAGGGCGCACCCTCGACAGACGGCGAGGACGCACCGGGCGGCGGGACCGCGGGAGATGTGGCGTCCGCCAGCAGGTCCAGCGCGGACACCCCGGAGATCTCGGTGTCCGCCAGCAGCGTCCGGAACGCTGCCGAGTCGACGACCAGGAGCTCCGGCGTGAGGGCGTTCTCGTCGGCGGTGATCCGGACGGCGGACAGTAGCTGCGCCACCGCCGTGTGCCGGACGCCCGGCGCCGCGGCGATGCGGGCTGCCAGGTCCGGGACCGAGGCGGAGGCGGCCGGGGAGAGCGTGAGGCTGGCGTCGGCGCCGACCGTGCGCCACGCGCCCGCGTCGAGCCCCCGGTCGACGGTGACGCCGAGCGTCAGGGCGAACGTGGCGAGCGTGGTCCCGGCCACCATGATCAGCAGCGGCAGCGCCCTGCCGGACGTGTCCGCGGCGCGGGCCGCGCCGAAGACCGCGAGCGGGCGGCGGGAGCGCAGCGCGCCCCGCAGCACGAACCCGATCACGGCCGGGAGCAGGCGGAGCAGCAGCAGGCCGGCCGCGACGGCGGCGAGCGCGGGTGCACTGGCCGGGAGCCCGTCGTCGCCGGCGACGATGCCGCGCTGGCGGAGCGCGACGAACGCGCCGACCGCGGCGGCCACGACCGCGGCCTCCAGCGTGAGACGGCGGATCTGCACGGTACGCGCGGCCCACCGGCGGGCCGAGCGGTTCGCCGGGGCGCGGCGGTTGCGGGTGGCGCGCGCGGCGGCGAGCACGCCGAAGCCCGGCCCGGCGAGCACGGCCGCGACCACCACCGGCACCGCCCAGGTCCAGGCGACGCCGGGCCCGAACAGCAGCGTGAGCCCGAGCCCGGCCGCGCCGGCGAGCGCCGCCACCAGCACGGACTCGACCGCCAGTTCGGTCGTGAGGTCGGGCAGGGACGCGCCGCGCCGCCGGGCCGTGGCCAGCCCGGGACCGCGGCGGCGGGCGAGCAGGTCGGCGGCGAGCAGCAGGACCAGGACCGCGGCGGTGAGAACGGCGAGGAGCAGCACGGACGACTGGGTGACGGCGGCGTCGACGGCACGCCGGCCCTCGCGGAGCACGGAGTCCAGCTGGGACTCCCAGCGGATCGCCTCGCCGTACAGGCTGCCGGAGGTCGAGGAGGTGGCCTTGAGCCGGGTCACGGCCGCGCTCAGCGCCTCCGCGCCGGCGAGCGTGAGCCTGCCGGTGTCCGGGGTCAGCCAGACGGTCCGGTTGAGCTGCTCGTCCTCCATCCCGAGGCGGGCGTCGGGGAGCGAGTCGCGGGTGAGCAGCGCGCCGATCCGGGTGATGCCGATGCCGTCCGCGCCGTCGATCGGGCCGAGCGCCGCGGGCGCCAGCCGCCAGGCCGGATCGTCCGGGTCGACCGGCCGGAAGATGCCGCTGACCAGGATGTCCTTGGGGTTGCGATTCGTGTCGTCGGCCCTGATGTGGTCGCCGGGGCGCACGCCGAGCTCGGCCGCGGACCGTTCGGTGAGTCCGGCCTGGATGGTCCACGGGCCCGACGACGGCAGCTCGGTGAAGCCCGGTGCGGTGGCGGCCGGCGCGGTCCCGGCGATCCAGGTGACGTCCGGCCCGCCGCCGGCCTCCGGGGCGTTCGCCAGGTAGGCGAGCTGGACGGTGCGCGGCGCCGTACCCTCGGGGATCTTGAAGCTCTCGCTGATCGCCGACACGATCGGCGGGGCGACCAGCTCCTCGAGGCCGTCCGGGAGGCTGGCCAGGCTGAAGTCGCGCAGCCGGTCGACGTCGTCGGCCAGCTCGGCCTGGCGGACCCGGACGCCCCGGTCCCCGTAGTCGTGCCCCCAGTCGGACCGCATCCGCACGGAGGCCTGGTCGCCGGCCCGGACGACCGAGTCCCGGATCGCGGCGTCGGCGGTGTCGCTCAGCAGCGGCGGCACCGCGGACGCCAGCATCGACACGGACGCGACCACGGTCACGACCAGCGCGAGCGGGCCGGCGTCGGCGCGCGCCCGCCCGGCCACGCTCGGCCAGTGCGGCGCGGGGACGAACCGGCGGACCGGGCCCGTCACGACGCCACCCGCAGATGGGCCGCGTCCGCGCGCCGGGCCTGCACGGCGACGACGACGGCCACCGACACCAGGCACGCGGTCAACAGTGCCGCGATCAGCCCGGCCTCGGCGGCCCACGGCCATTGCGGCGTCACGTCCGGCACCGGCGCGGCCCCGGTGTCGGAGCGCACCAGCCACGGCACCACCAGCACCGTGGCCAGCGCGCCGACCAGCGCGCCGGCCACGACCAGCGGGGTCAGCACCCCGGCGTGCTGGCCGAGCAGCACCCGCCGGATCTCCCGCCGCGTCATTCCCAGCCCGCGCAACCGAGCCACCTCCAGCGCCCGGACCTGAAGGTCGCAGGTGACGTGCAGAATCACGCCGGCGAGGAGCAGCAGCGCGGCCGCGGGCACCAGCAGCCGGAGCGTGGCGGGCAGGCCGGCGCGCAGCGGTCCGCCGGTCAGCCGCGCCTCCTCGTCCGTGCGGGTGAGCACCGCGCCCAGGTGCAACGCGGTGGCGTTCGCCTCGGCGTCCGGCGCGAGGTTCCCGGCCCACCAGGCGTCGACCGACGGCTGGACCTCGCCGGCGCTGAAGATCATCGCGCGGGAGAGCCAATCCGCGTCGGCGAGCAGTGCACCGGCGCCGGGAGCGGAGGGCACGGACGGCACCACGCCCTGGACCAGCACGTTCACCGGGGTCAGGCCGACCAGGACGGACAGGTTCGCGCCGGCGCTGAGGCCGAGCTCGTCGGCCAGCCGCTGCGAGATCACGACCGGCACGCTGCCCGGCGCCGGGAAACCGGCGGCCACGACGGTCCGGGCGGCCTCGAGCGGGCCGACCAGCTGCACACGGCTGCGTATGGTGATCGTCTCGCCGGTCATGTCGAGCGCGGTCGCCCTGACCAGCTCCGGCAGCGGGCCGACCGAGCCGACGTCCCAGGCGCGGGCGGGAGCGCCGGTGAGACCCGGAACGGTGAGCGTGACCGAGACGTCGCTCTCCTCGGGCTGCGCGACCACGGAGGCGTACAGCGACTCCCAGTCGGCGATCAACGGCATGGTGACCGCGACCAGTTCCACGCCGTCCGGGACGACGCAGCCGGTCAGCGGATGCGCCGTGCCGTCCAGCATGATCTGGTCGGCGACGCAGGGCACGCGCAGCCCGGCCCGGTCCTGGAAGACCAGCTTCGGCGCGACCAGGAGCGGGATCGAGGCGGTCGACGTGCCGCGGACGGTGACCGCGGCCCCGGCCGGCACCGGCAGTCCGGCGAGCTCGTCGGCGGGGGCGAGCCCGGCACCGGCCTCGGCCCAGGTGCGCCCGTCGCCGAGCCGGCCGCGCAGCAGGTCACCGGCGTGGGTGGTGTCGATCGCGAGCAGCCGGGGCGCGTCGCCGCCGGTGCCGAGCCACTGCCCGATCGAGACCGGCCGATCGCTGACCGGGCTGACCGTGCCGCCGGTGGCGGTGCGGACCGCCTCGCCCTGCCCGGTCTCGGGGCGGGCGGCGAGCGTGAGCGCCAGGTCGGTGCCGACCGACAGCGCGGCCTGGTCCTGCTGGGACCGGTGCCAGGTGGCGTCGTACCCGAGGCCGAACGTGCCGGCCGCGCAGGCGAGCCCGACCAGCAGCCCGGCCGCGACCGCCTGCGGGCGGCGGGCCGCCTCGAACGCGGCCAGCGGGATCACGAAGCCGCGGGCGCGGCGGGCGAGGAGGTCGGCGAGCGCGAGCGCGGGCGGGACCAGCCGGAGTGCCAGCGCGGCGCCGGCGAGCAGCAGCAGCGCGGGGGCGAGGATCCGGACCGCGTCCTGGCCGCCGGCCTCGGCGGGCTGGGACCACAGCTGCCACAGTCCGGCCCCGGCGAACGCGACGAGCAGCACGTCCGCGCCGGAGCGGGCGATCAGTTCGCCGCGGCTCCGGCGTTCCTTCACCTCGGCGACCGGCTGCAGCGCGAGCGTGACGAGCACCGCGCCGAGCAGCAGCGCGCCGGCGGCCACGGTCAGCGTCTGGAGCCCGGTGACGGCGAACGTCTCGGTGAGCCCGGCGCCGCGCAGCGCGGGCAGCCGGGTGATGGCGGCGTGCAGGCCGGACGAGGCCGGTACGCCGATCGCGGTGGCGGTGGCGGTCAGCAGCAGTGCCTCGACGGCGGCGATCCCGGCCAGCTGGCGGCGGCTGAAGCCGAGCGCGGACAGCAGCGCGGCCTCGACGGTCCGCACGCCCGCGGTCAGCCTGGCCGCCAGCGCCAGCGCGGTCGCGGTGAGCACCGAGCCGATGATCGCGACCGCCGCGACCGTGGCCGTGGTGACCTGCTGCTGCGCGTCGGCCGCGGCGAGCGTGCGGGGCAGCGCGGTGGTGATCCGTTCGACCTCGACGCGGTCGCCGAGCACGCCGCCGAGCCGCCGGTCCGCGGCCCGCACCCGGCCCTCGACCGCGTCCAGCGCGGCGTGGTCGGCGGCGGAGAGGTCCGGCCGGGCGGTGACCTCCAGC
Organism: Catenuloplanes japonicus; assembly: GCF_000717135.1. Classification (GTDB taxonomy): domain Bacteria; phylum Actinomycetota; class Actinomycetes; order Mycobacteriales; family Micromonosporaceae; genus Catenuloplanes; species Catenuloplanes japonicus. The sequence continues at coordinate 55,132 of NZ_JNXY01000014.1, read as the reverse complement.
CGGTCCAGGGTGGAGCCGCTGGCCAGCACGTCCGCGAGGTCGACCAGGAACGGTCCGTGGGTGGCCAGCGGACGCTGGAACCGTCCGTCGTTGTAGGCGGGGTTGAAGCCGGCGCCCTCCAGCGGGTCACGGTTCCAGCCGGCGCCGGGCAGCGTCTCGACGATGCCGACCACGGTGACCTCGAACCCGGCCGGACGCCCGCGGGTGTTCTCCGCACCGAACGGCACCCGGTCGCCGATCGTCAGGCCGAGCTGCCCGGCGGTGCTGCGCAGCAGCGCGGTCTCGAACCCGCCGGCCGGGAGCCGCCCCTCGACGATCTCCACCCGGGACGCCAGGTCGGTGACGGAGGACAGGTAGCCCTGGGACGGGAAGTCGCCGCTGTGCGGCATGCTCGGCAGCGGCCGCAGCAGCGTGGACGTGCGGGTGGAGAGCGTGACCTCGAACGGCGCGACCGCGTCGGTGAGCACGCCGCCGGTGTCCTCGATGACCGAGCGCGCGTCCGGCCCGGAGACGGTCACCGTGTACGCGGTGATGTCGGTGTTCTCCGGGGTGGCGCGGGCGGCGGCGGTCTCCACCGCGCGTTCGCCGGTGCGGGTGACCAGCAGCGCGCACACGCCGAGCAGCGTGACGCCGACCGTGACGACCGCGAGCAGCGCGGCCAGCAGCGGCCACTGGGCGCGGGCCCGGCGGGCCAGGAAGCTCACGGAGCGTCGACCTGTCCGTCATGGATGTTGATCACGCGGTCGGCGAGCGCCATCATCACCGGGTCGTGCGTGGAGACGAGTGCGGTGACGCCCTCGGACTCGACGATTCCGCGCAGCAGCGCCATCACGGCCAGGCCGGTCTCCGCGTCGAGCTGGCCGGTGGGCTCGTCCGCGATGAGCAGCCGCGGGGAGGCGGCGAGCGCGCGGGCGATCGCGACGCGCTGCTGCTGGCCGCCGGACATCTCGCCGGGGCGCTGTCGCGCGTGGTCGGCGAGCCCGACCAGTTCCAGCAGCAGCTGGACGCGTTTCTCCCGTTCGGCCGCGGGCGTGCGGGCCAGCCGCAGCGGCGCGCCGACGTTCTCCGCGGCGGACAGGACCGGGATCAGGCCGAACGTCTGGAAGACGTAGGAGACCTTCTCCCGGCGCAGGTGGGACAGGCCGTCCTCGTCGAGCGCGGTGACCTCGGTGCCGTCGACGTGCACGGTGCCGCCGGACGGGCGGTCGAGGCCGCCGATCACGTTGAGCAGCGTGGTCTTGCCGGAGCCGGAGCGGCCGACGAGCGCGACCATGGTGCCGGCCTCGACGTCGAAGGAGACGTCGCGCAGGGCGTGCACGTCGCCGAACCGGCGGCTGACACCCCGTACCCGCAGAAGGCTCATGAATTATCCGGTTTGATCGACACGTGGTCGGCTTCGAGCGCGAGACGGACCCGGCGGGTGAGCGCCAGCGCCTCCCGGTACTCGCGCGGCACCTGCACGCGCCCGGCCCGGTCCATCACCGCGTACTCCTCCGCGATCACGTGGGTGTCGCCGTCGCCGTCGACCGCGGAGCGGCGCAGCACCTCGCTGCTGGTGCGCCCGTCCCGGATCGCGATCGTGCGCTCGACCTGGCCGCTGACCTCGGGGTCGTGCGTGACGACGACGATGGTGACGCCGAGCTCGCGGTTGACGTCGCGCAGCGCGCCGAAGACCTCGGCCGAGGTGGCGGTGTCCAGCTCGCCGGTCGGCTCGTCGGCGAGGAGCACGCGTGGCTGGTTGGCCAGCGCGACCGCGATCGCCACCCGCATCTGCTGCCCGCCGGAGAGCTGCGCGGGCCGCCGGTCCGCCAGCTCTCCCACGCCGAGCATGTCGAGAAGCTCAGAGGCACGCGCTTTCCTGGTACGCACAGGGGTGCGCGCCGCCGTCATCGGCAGGTCGACCATCTGGTGTGCCGTCAGGTACGGCACCAGGTTGCTGGCGGTCTGCTGCCGGACGAACCCGACCGTCTGCCGCCGGTAGCGCACCCGGTCGGATCGTGACATGTCCAGCAGGTCCCAGGTGTCGACGCGGGCCTTGCCGGCGGTGGGCGCGTCGATGCCGGCCAGGATGGACAGCAGCGTGGACTTCCCGGACCCGGACGCGCCGACGACCGCGACCATCTCGCCGGACTCGACGGTCAGGTCCAGGCCCTGCAGCGCCTGCACCTCGATCGAGCCGGTCTGGTAGATGCGCACCAGGCTCTCGCAGGCGATCAGCGCGTCGCGGCCGAACTCGGGCGCCCGGTCGGGCGGCTTCGGAAGGGACAGCGGTGTGATGGACATCCCTCTCCTATGCCTGCGGTCGCGCAGACCCTATACATCGATCTCCCTCGGGTCAACGACCAAGATCGGTCCGTTGCATACGCCCCCGTATGGGTGAATCGACGGTGATTCCGCCCGACTCTGAACCTTCCTCATGGCGGGCCGCGTAGGACCGGTTGCGCGCACGTTCATGAATCCGATCCGGCTAGGAATGGTGAAGAGAAATGCAGTGGCGATACGGCACCCTGAAGAACCGCAAGGCGATCGGCGCGGCCGTTGTCGCAGGCGTGGTCGTGCTGGCGGGAGTCACCGGCCTCGGCTACGCGAACGCCGGTGAGCGCAAGCGCGACCGGAACAACGCGGTCGCCGCGAGCGTGATCAACGTGGAGGGCCAGCAGTTCGACGTCTCGAAGTGCGCCGAGCTGGAGATCAACGGCGGCGTCGTGAACTGCGACGGCGAGGAGCTGGCGCCGGTGGGCGGCGGCGACGCGGTGGAGGCGGCCCAGGCCGCGGCCGTGGCGCTGGACGAGTCGTGCGACATCTTCGCGGCCGCACTGCTGGCCGCGCAGGAGGAGGTCGCGGGCGAGGGGGCCGCCGACGAGGCTGCGCCGCCCGCGGCGGAGGAGAGCGAGTCGCCGGAGGACGCCGCCGCGCACGAGCAGGCGGAGAAGGACATCGCGGCCGCCACGAAGTCGTCGAAGAAGTCCGCGGAGATGGCCGCCGGCTGGGCCGAGAAGGCCGACGCCGAGGACGAGGCCGCCGACGACGCGGCTGCGGACGACGCCGCTGCCGATGACGCCGCTGCCGACGATGCGGCCGCTGACGACGCTGCCGCGGACGACGCCGCTGCCGACGATGCCGCCGCCGCTGACCAGGCCGTCGCGGACGCGCAGACCGCGTTCTTCGAGTCCTGCCTGGCGCTGTCGCAGGCCAAGGCCGCCGCGGGTGACGCGGGTGCGGCCGAGGGCGACGCCGGTGCCGAGGGCGCCGAGGGCCCGGCCGCCGAGGACAAGCCGGCCCCGCCGGCCCCGAAGGACGGCGGCCCCGCCGCGAAGAACGGTCCGGCCGCGTACGACGCGAACGGCAACAAGGTCGTCGGCGAGGACTGATCCCCTCCTCGCCGTACGTCGAAGGCCCCCTCCCGGCGCATCGGGTGGGGGCCTTCGTGGTTTCATCGATCGTCATCCATTGACATGCATCAATTCCGCAGCCTACCGTGTGGGTTCGGAAAGCGCTTTCCCCACACCCCCACACCGCTTCCACCGGCGGTCCAACGGCTCGGAAGGATCCCCATGTCCGAAACGGCACCCCGCCGCTCCCGGCGCCGCCGCACCAGCGTCATCGCCGCCGCGGCGGCGGGCATCATCGCCACCACCACGCTGATCGCGGTCGGCACGATGTCCGCGCACGCGGCCGAGAGCAGCCCGGTCGGGTTCGCCAGCCTCAACGGCGGCACGTCCGGCGGCTCCAGCAGCACGACCGTCACGGTCACCACGGCCAGCGCGCTCAAGTCCGCGCTCAGCTCCAGCACGTCGCAGACGGTCCGGGTGTCCGGGCTGATCACGATCTCCGGCATGTACAGCGTGGCCTCGAACAAGACCGTGATCGGCGTCGGCTCGGGCTCCGGCATCACCGGCGGCGGCCTCAACCTCTCCGGCGTCAAGAACATCATCATCCGGAACCTGAAGTTCACGAACGCCGCCGACGACTCGATCAACGTGCAGTCGTCGACCACGAACGTGTGGATCGACCACAACGACCTGTCCAACGGGTACGACGGGCTGATCGACATCAAGCGTGGCTCGGACTTCATCACGGTCTCGTGGAACCGGCTGCACAACCACGACAAGTCCATGCTGCTCGGCCACTCGGACGACAACGCGTCCGAGGACACCGGCCACCTGCGCGTGACCTACGTGCACAACTGGTTCGAGGGCACCGGCCAGCGCCACCCGCGCGTCCGGTTCGCCAACCCGGTCCACGTGCTGAACAACTACTACTCGAACATCGGCTCGTACGGCGTCGCGTCCACCGAGAACGCGGGCGTCTACGTCGAGCGGAACTACTTCGAGAACGTGGCCACCCCGACCGTCACCCAGACCGGTGACTCGGACTCCGGCAACCTCAAGGTGCTGAACAACTACAAGGTCAACTCCGGTACGGAGCAGGTCCGCAACGGCGCCAGCGTCGCGGCGATCCCCTACTCCTACACGCCGGAGTCGAACAACACGGTCAAGGCGACGGTCCAGGCCGGCGCCGGCACCGGCAAGATCTGATCCGCAGCACCGCCCCCGCGTGACCGGTGCGGTCGCGCGGGGGCGCCCGCGTCTCAGGTGCCGGTCAGACCCGGCGACGGCACCAGGTTGAGGTCGCGGATCGCGCCGCGCAGGTCGGCCGGCCAGAACCACAGCCGGTACTCGGGCGCGACGCGGATGTACTCCTCCGGCCCGAACAACTCCCGGGTGCGCATGTCCGCGCAGTACCGCTCCCGCCAGGCGCGAGGGCTCCCCTCCAGGTCACGGCCCTCGACCAGCGTGCGGGTGATCTGGAACAACCGTTCCGCCGACCGGTACTCGTAGGCCAGCAGCGTCTCCGCGGACTCCCAGATGCCCAGCCCGGCCGTGCGCGCGTCCACCGCGGCCTCGATCAGCAGCGCGAGATCCTCCGCGCCCGGGATCGACGGGTGGATCACGAACGGCGCGGCCCAGCCGGCCCGTACCAGATCGAGGTTGAATGTGGATCTCTGCGCGCGCGTCATCGTGCGCCGCTCCGCTGCGGTGTAGTCCGGCGCCACATAGGCCAGCAGCCGGTGGTTCGTGTCGAACGGCGCGTCCGACGTGCGCACGAACATGTTGCGCCGCGTCCCGTTCGGCCGGGCCAGCCGCGCCGCGATGTTCGCCTTGCTGAACTCGGACGCGGCCTGCCCCTGCGTGAAGTGCAGCGTGCCCGCGTGCCCGGTCTCCAGCCGCGGCTTCAGATGCTCCGCGAGCGTGTCGCCGATCGGCGCGCGCCCCTCGCCGATCCAGGCCGCGAGCTGCTTGAAGTCCTGATCGATCGCGGCCGCGCGCTCGGTCGTGCGCGCGGTCACCTCCGGCGTGTCCACGGACAGCATGCGCACCGGCATCCGCAGGTTCGGGGTGTCACCGTCGGTCACGTCGACGAGCGCTTTCGCGCCCAGGTTCGGCATCGAGGCGCCGTCCGGCGCCCAGAGGATCTGCACGGGGTCCATGGTGGGGTTCCGCCTGCCTGCAGAGGTGTCCAGTCACCCACAGTGCACCACCGCACACGCGCGGCCCGGCACCCCCGTGCCGAAACCCGACCCGATCGGGTCTTTCAAACAGGGCCATATCTGCCCACTTCCGCCGTGGTCACCGTCCGCACGCTCCCGCGGGCCGGCGGATCCGTGGGTGGTCACCACAAACCCGTGCGGTGACCTGCTACTCGGAACCTCCCACAGCCGACTGGTCCGGCCGCCGGATGTGACTACGATCGGATCATGCCGCTGTCCGGAGAGTACGCGCCCAGCCCCGCACCGTTCGCCCGTGAGCAGGCCGAGACGTTCGAGGCCAGCGGCGGCGCCGAGCGGGCCGACCTGCGCGGCAGACCGATCATCGTGCTCACCTCGGTCGGCGCGCGGTCCGGCAGGCTGCGCAAGACGCCGCTGATGCGGGTGGAGCACGAGGGGCGGTACGCGGTGGTGGCCTCGATCGGCGGCGCGCCCAAGCACCCGGTCTGGTACCACAACCTGGTGGCGAACCCGCACGTCGAGTTGCAGGACGGCCCGGACCGGCACGACTACGAGGCCCGCGAGGTGCACGGCGCGGAGCGGCTGGAGTGGTGGGCGCGCGCGTGCGAGGCCTGGCCGGACTACGCCACCTACCAGACCAAGACCGACCGGATCATCCCGGTCTTCGTCCTGACCCGCCGGCCGGCCTAGGCACGCACGCGCCCGGGACTCACCTCAGGTAGGCCGCCAGCCCGATGCCCTGCGCGCGGATCGCGGCCGCGACCAGGCCGGCGATCTGCTGGGCGCCGGCGGCCTCGAAGTGGGTGTGGTCGGCGCAGAAGAACGCGCCGACCGCGCCGGTGGAGTAGTCGCCGTTGTTCGGGCACAGCTTGAGGCTGTTGTAGAGCGTGACGCTGCGCGCGTGCAGGTCGATCACGGTCGCGCCGGCTGCGGACCCGGCGGTGCGGGTCTCGGTCAGGAAGCCCCGGTTCCCGACCGCGGACGCGCCGCTGCAGGTGATCGCCGCGACCGGCGTGAGGAACACCGGCGTCGTCCCGCGCGCCTTGGCCGCGGCCGCCATCGTGCGCAGCAGCGCCTGGTAGCGGGCCGATCCGACGTGCCGCGGGCAGGTGGCGGAGCCGTCGTTGATGCCGAACTGGATGAACAGGTAGTCGCCCGCGCCCATCCCGTCCAGCATCGCCTGCCAGCGCGCGCTGACCGTCTGCGAGCTGAGCACGCACTCCCCGTCGGACCCGATCGTGCCGGTCACGTTGCCCTCGTACATCCAGGTCTGGACGCTGCGGCCGCCGACCGCGCTGTTGTGCACGGCCACGCCGTCGACCAGGTACGACCCGATCTTGTTGCCCCAGCCGACCGGGCACGCGCCGGACGAGCCCGGGTTGGCCACGGTGGAGTCGCCCGCGATCCACACCTCAGGGGCCGCCTGCACCTCGGCCGCGGCCGCCGGGGAACCGCCGCACACCGACTGGCCCACCACCGCGACGGCCGTGCCGCCCAGCCCGAGCAGGGCCGCGATCATCATTCGCCGGATTCGCATCAGGTGCCTCCTCAGATCTGCGCGGACACGATCGGCGCGAGCCGGGCCGCGATCGCCCGGTGTCCCGCGTCGTTGGGGTGGACGTTGTCGGTGAGGCCGCCGGACGGGATCCAGCCGTCGGTGACCACGTAGAACGTGCGCGGGTCGTTGACCGCGGCCACCGCGGCCTGGGTCTGGGCCGCGTACCGCCCGGTGAACGTCTTCAGCGCGAAGATGGCCGCGTTCGGGTACTTGGCCCGGATGTCGCGCAGCAGCTGGGTGTAGACGGTCTGGAACGTGGTGGTGCTGACCGCGTGGCCGACGTCGTTCGTGCCGAGGTTGATCACGACGGCGGAGGCCTGGTAGCGGGAGAAGTTCCACAGCGCGGACCCGGCCGTGGTGTTGACCCGCAGGAACCGGTCCGCCATGCCGACGCAGCCGTCCGCGGCGGACACCAGGCAGGCACCGCCCTGGGCGATCTGGGTGTGGGCGGCGCCGAGCTGCTCGCCGGTCAGCCACCCGTACGCGGTGAGCGCGTTCTGCGACGACGTGGTGCCGACCGTGATCGAGTCGCCGATGAACTCCAGCAGGGTCGCCGGGCGGGCCGCCGCGACCGTGGCGGCGCCGCTGTCCAGCACGAGCCCCTGGAAGACCGCGTCGCCGTGGTAGGAGCCGGCCACCACGCGGTACGACACGCGCAGCCTGTGGGTGCCGGCGGCCAGCGCGGCCGGTGTCAGGTTGACGGTGCCGCTGACGTTCTGGATGTAGGTCCAGGCCGCGCCGTCGATGCTGTAGAACAGGTCGATCGCGTTGCGCTGCTTGAGCTTCACGGTCCGGCCGGTGAACCTGGTCTCCAGGTAGGCCCCGGCGAACCCGGGCACGTAGGCCGCGCTGTTCGTCGTGTCCCACCGGCCGTAGTAGGCGATGTTCGTGTCCGTCGGCGACCCGTCCCCCACGGCCGCGTGGGCGGCCGGAGCGGCGATCATGCCGGCGGTGAGGCCCGCCGCCAGCAGGACTGCGGCCACCAGGCCGCGTCTGAGCAGTGCCATGTGCACGTCCCGTCGTGTCCGCGGCGGCGCCTGAACCCCACCGCACGGTGTGGTGTAGGCCGCGCCCGGAAACGGCCAGGTGAACGCTCACATTCTAATCACAACCATCAATAAAAGGCCATCGCGGGTACGCTGAGCGCGCACTCAGCCGGCACCGAGGGAACCCGGTGCCCGCAACGATGGAACGCCCAGCCGGCGCCGAGGCGCTGACCGGGCGTACCCGTGCGAAAAGGGTTTCAGCCCTTGTTCTTCGGCTCGAATCCGTTGAAGCCGGATCCGCCGGGCGTCGAGGTCCGTCGCGGCGGCTGCTGCAGCGCACCACCGGCCGCGATCACACCCCGCCGGCCCTCTGCCGGAGCGGCGGGAGCGGCCGCGGGCCCCGCCGCGGACCGCCGTGACTCCAGATAGGCCAGAGCGGCCTGGTCGTCGTCGGACGGCGCGGACAGCATCGCGTAGACCAGCCCGATCAGGCCGACGATCACCGCCACCACGATCGGCACCAGCAGCGTGCTCGCGGTGACGCCGTCGCCGACCGGCTCGTCGTGCAGCTCCACGTGCATCGCGGTCATGCCGGTGTAGTGCATGCCGTTGACCGCGACGCCCATGATCAGCGCGGAGCCGACGATCGCCCAGCCGCCGCTGACCCGCACGGACAGCCACAGCGCCACGATCGCGGCGACCACCGCGATCAGCACGGAGAGCACCACCGGCACCGTGTCGTAGCCGATCGTGCCGGGCAGACGCATCGCGTACATGCCGGTGTAGTGCATGGCCGCGACGCCGAGCCCGGTGAACAGGCCGCCGGCCAGGATCTTGACGAAGCCGGCCCGGCCGAAACCGACCAGGCTCAGCCCGATGCCGACCGAGACGATCGCGAGCGCGGCACTGATCACGGTCGGGACCACGCCGTAGCGGATGGTGGCGCCCTCGACCGCGAAGCCGAGCATGGCCATGAAGTGCATGGTCCAGATCGCGGTGCCGCCGAGCGCCAGCGACGCCCCGGCGATCCACCGCGCGCGCCCGCCCGTGGTCGCGGCGCCACGGGCGCGCACGGCACAGGTGAGCGCCAGCACCGACCCGAGCACGGAGAGCGCGTAGCTGAGGATCGGCGTGATCACGCCGTACTCGAAATGGTGTATCTGTCCGGACACCGACGTCGCCTTCCCCGTGACACGCGAGACCAGCTCTGATACTGGCCGTCCACATGTCGGGATGGCAAATGGCGAACGGTGATATCTCACCTGGCCGAAACGGCAGGTCCGGACTTCGGACCACGAATCAGACAACCACCTCAGGACACCGCGTTGTAGGCCAGAACCCCCCGGTTCACCACGCCGATCGCCTGCCGGGCCGTGGCACGCACCGCGTCGGACGCGCCGCTCGCCTGCGAGATCTGACCGAGCAGGTCCACCACCATGCGCGCCCACCGGACGAAGTCGCCGGCCGGCATGTCGCCGTCCAGGTTGTGGCCGCTGGCCAGCACCTTCTCCAGCGACTCGCCGCGCGCCCACCGGTAGATCGGCCAGACGAAGCCCAGGTCCGGCTCCCGGGTCAGCTCCAGGCCGCGCGACGCCTCCTCGGCCTCCAGCTCGGCCCAGATCTTGCCGGTCGCGTCGACCGCGTCGCTGACGGCGCCCCGCGGCACGTTCGCCCGCTCGTCGCCCTCACGCCGTGCCTCGTAGACCGCGACCGAGACCGCGGCGGCGAGCTCGGCCGGCTGCAGTCCCTCCCAGGCGCCGCGCCGCAGGCACTCCGCGATCAGCAGGTCCGTCTCGGTCCAGATCCGGGCCAGCATGCGGCCGGCGTCCGTCACCTCGCCGGACGCGGTCAGGTAGCCGCGCGCGGCCAGCATGCCGCAGACCGCGTCGAACGTGCGGGCCAGCGACCCGGTCCGGCCCGCGACCTTGTCCCGCAGCTGGTCGGTGTCGCGCTCCAGCCGGTGCCGGCGCTCCGCCCAGCGGGCGTGCTCCTCCCGGTCCGGGCACTGGTGGCAGGCGTGCTGGCGCATCGACACGCGCAGCAGCGCCAGCTCGTGGTCGTCGGCCGCGCCGGACCGGGTGCGGTTACGACGGCCACCGCCGCCACCGCCGCTGCGGTCCAGACCGGTGGCGGTGACCGCGGCGGCCAGGTCACGGCGCGCGGCGGGCGAGCGCGGGTTGAAGTTCTTCGGCACGCGCACCCGGTCCAGCACCTCGACCAGGCCGGGGAAGTCGCCGGCCGGGACGCGGCCGGCCCAGCGGTCCTGGGTGAGCACCATCGGTTTGGGCTCGCCGAAGCCGCCCACGCCCGGGTCGATCACCACGGCCAGCCCGGCACGGCGGCCGGACGGGATGCGGATCACGTCACCGGGGCGCAACTTGGACAGCGCCGCGGCGGTCTCGGCACGGCGCTGCGCCTGACCCTGGCGGGCGATGCCGCGCTCACGCTCCGCGATCGCCACCCGGATCTCGAAGTACTCGTTGAAGTCGCCGTGGTGGCAGCGCACCTCCTCGCCGTACCCCTCGATGGTCTTGACGTTGCTCTGCACCTGACGCGCGAGGCCGACGACGGAACGGTCCGCCTGGAACTGCGCGAACGACGACTCCAGCAGCTCACGGGCGCGGCCGATGCCGACGCTGCCGACCAGGTTCGCCGCCATGTTGTAGGAAGGGCGGAAAGAGCTCTTCAGCGGGTACGTCCGGGTGCTGGCCAGCCCGGCCACGTGCCGCGGGTCGACCTCCGGGGACCACACGACCACCGCGTGCCCCTCCACGTCGATGCCCCGGCGGCCCGCGCGGCCGGTGAGCTGCGTGTACTCCCCCGGGGTCAGGTCGACGTGCGCCTCGCCGTTGTACTTGACCAGCCGCTCCAGCACCACGCACCGGGCCGGCATGTTGATGCCCAGCGCCAGCGTCTCCGTGGCGAAGACGGCCTTGACCAGGCCGCGGACGAACAGCTCCTCCACGACCTCCTTGAACGCGGGCAGCATGCCGGCGTGGTGCGCGGCCAGGCCCCGCTCCAGCGCGTCCAGCCACTCCCAGTAGCCGAGCACGGTCAGGTCCTCGCCGGGGATCGCGGTGATCCGCTCCTCCACCAGCGCCCGGATCTCCTCGCGCTCCTCCGGCGTGGTCAGGCGCAGCCCGGCCGCCATGCACTGCTGCACGGCGGCGGCGCACCCGGCGCGGCTGAACACGAAGATGATCGCGGGCAGCAGGTCGGCGCGCTCCAGGCGCTCGATCACGTCGAAGCGCAGCGGCGGCTGCCAGCGCTTGGGCCGGCCGCCGCGCCCGCCGCCGTTCCAGGCCGGGCCGTGCGTGCGGTCGCCCATCTCCATGCGCCGCAGCTGCTCGCGGGTGTAACGCAGCAGCTCAGGATGCACGTCGTGCTTACGGGCCGCGTCCGCGTCGTGGAACAGGTCGAACATCCGGCGGCCGACCATCATGTGCTGCCAGAGCGGGACCGGGCGGTGCTCGGAGACCACGACCTCGGTGTGGCCGCGCACGGTGACCAGCCAGTCCGCGAACTCCTCCGCATTGGAGACGGTCGCGGACAGTGACACCAGCGTCACAGTGGAGGGAAGGTGGATGATCACCTCTTCCCAGACCGCGCCCCGGAACCGGTCCGCCAGGTAGTGCACCTCGTCCATCACCACGTACGCCAGGCCGTCCAGCGCGGCGGAACCGGCATAGAGCATGTTCCGCAGCACCTCGGTGGTCATCACGACCACCTGCGCATCCGCGTTGATCACGTTGTCGCCGGTCAGCAGCCCGACCTTGTCCGCACCGTAGCGGTCGGCCAGGTCGTGGTACTTCTGGTTGGACAGCGCCTTGATCGGCGTGGTGTAGAAGCACTTGGTGTTGCCGCCGCTGGACAACGCCATATACACCGCGAACTCGCCCACCGCGGTCTTGCCGGCACCGGTCGGCGCGCACACCAGCACGCCGCTGCCACGCTCGACCGCCTGGCACGCCTCACGTTGGAAGTCGTCGAGATCAAAGCCCAGATCGAGCGCGAAGTCATCCAGACGGGGGAAATTAGCGGACTCCGCGGCCCGCCGGCGAGACGCCGCATACCGCTCAGCGGGAGATGTCACGTGCTCAACATTAGCCGAGGCCACACGATCTTGGCTTTTCTGTTTTCCGAGGACTTTCCGGCGGCCCGGGTCACGCGGCGCGGCGCGGCCACAGCGCACCGTGAGGCCGGGCCCCCGCACACCACCAGATATGGTTCACCACGTGGCGGATCACGACGAGCGTTCGATCGAGGGGATCCTCTTCGACTTCCACGGCACGCTCGCCCAGGTCGAGCCGCCGGTGGACTGGGTGCTCGCCGCCGCGGACGCGTGCGGCACCACCCTGGAACCGGCCAGGGCCACCGTCCTGGCCGACCGGCTGATCACCGCAGGGCGCGCCGGCGGGCCGATCCCCCGGCGCATCCCGCCGCAGCTCGCGGAGGTGTGGGCGGAACGGGACATCTACGCGCACTGCCATCGGGCGGCGTACGTCGGGCTCGCCGACACTGTGGACTCGGGGATCGACGGGCTCGCGGAGGCGCTCTACGAGCGGCTGCTGACCCCGGACGGGTGGTCGCCGTACTCGGACGCGGCGGAGACGCTGTCGGCACTGCACGACAAGGGCGTGCCGGTCGCGGTCGTCAGCAACATCGGGTTCGACATCCGGCCGCACTTCGAGGCGTGGGGGCTGTCGGCCTATGTCACGGAGTTCGTGCTGTCGTACGAGATCGGCCGGATCAAGCCGGACCCGCAGATCTTCGAGCGGGCCTGCAAGATGATCGGCGTGCAGCCGGAGCGGGCGCTGATGGTCGGCGACTCGGCGGCGGACGCGGGGGCCGTCAAGGCGGGGCTGGCGACGCTGGTGCTGCCGGCGGCGGAACCGGGGCGGGCGAACGGGCTGTGGGCCACGCTCGCGCTGGCAGGGTTGTTGTCGCGCGGATGAGCGGCCCGGTTGTCGATCTCGACATCGCGTCGGTGGCGGAGGACCCGGGGCGGCGCGGGCTCTACGGACGGCTGGACGGGATCTGGCCGAAGTTCATGATGCAGGACCCGACGTCGGGTCTCTATTTCGGTGATCATCTCGACGCGTTCCCGGACCATGTGCTGGTCGCGGTCGACCGCGCGACAGGGGAACCGGTCGCGCGCGGGTTGTCGGTGCCGCTCGCGTTCGACGGGGACATCGCGGCGGGGCTGCCGGAGGACGGCTGGGACTGGGCCATCCGGAGCGGGGTCCGCAGGCGGCTGTCGGGGGCGGCGGGGACGGTGGTCTCGGCGCTGGAGATCCTCGTCCGGCCCGATCTGCGTGGGGCCGGGCTGTCGGGGATCATGCTGGCGGAGATGCGGGCGCGGACGGCGGCGCAGGGGTTCGGCGATCTGATCGCGCCGGTGCGGCCGAACGGGAAGCATCTTCAGCCTCTGCTGTCCATCGATGAGTACGCGTTCGCGGTGCGGCCGGACGGGCTGCCGGTGGATCCGTGGTTGCGGGTGCACGTGCGGGCCGGTGGGCGGATCGTGAACGTGGCGCACTCCAGCATGGTCATGGTGGGGACCCTGGGCGAGTGGCGGCGGTGGACGGGGCTGCCGTTCGACGGTGCGGGGGCGGTGGTGGTGCCGGAGGCGCTGGTGCCGGTGCATTGTGATCCCGCGCAGGACGTCGCCGTTTATGTCGAGCCGAACGTTTGGGTGCATCACGTTCTGTCTTGATTGCGGGCTTGAGGTGGGGGCATGGCGGATCCGGGCGCTACGCGCCCGAAATTTCATGCTTTAGCGGTCCGGGTGTGCTTGTTGCGGTTTTGCCCCAGGCGGACCTCAGGCGGGAGCCCCTCGGAGCGTGGAAAACGTACAGACGAGCGTGGGCATGACCGGAGATCGCCGACGAATGGGGCAAAGGACGCATATCGGCACGGCCTGGCTGTGCGCGAACGCGCGAGGAAGGAGCGGGCGCGCCGCGTCCGAAATTTCGGGAAATAGCGAGGTGGGCCTGGCCGGGAGGAGCGGCACGAGCAGAGATCCGGGGGCGGCTAGATCAGCGCGAGGGACAGGGCTTGGGGCACACTGGAGATGGCGATGGGGAGCGGGGCACACCGCTCCCCATCGGCATAGCTGACGACGGGGGCGGCGACGCTCAGCTCGATGGTGCGGGCGCGCAGGGTGGTGACCAGTGGGTCGGTCACGTGGGTGCCGGTGCGCAGGCGAGGTTTGAGGCGCAGCAGGGTGTGGCGGGGCATGGGGGCGCCGATCGTCACGTCGAGCAGGGCGTCGTGGGGGTCGGCGGTGGGGCACATCTGCAGGCCGCCGCCGTAGGAGCTGGTGTTGCCGATGGCTACCAGGATGCCGTCGAAGGTGCGGGGCTCGCCGCCGTCGGCGCGCAGCGTGTAGCGGCGGGGGCGCAGCGTGAGGGTCTCGGCGAGGATGGCCAGGTCGTAGCGGCGGGGGCCGCGGGGGAAGCGCATGCGGTTGGCGCGCTCGTTGACCAGGGCGTCGAAGCCGGCGCCCAGGACGGCGCCGAACCAGCGGTCCGGGCCTGTGGCGGAGGAGACGCGCGCCAGGTCGTACCGGCGGAAGGTGCCGGTTTTCAGGGCCTGGGCGACGGATCGTGCGGCGGTGAGCGGGTCGGCGGGGAGGCCGGCGGCGGTGGCGAAGTCGTTGCCGGTGCCGGTGGGGATCAGGCCGAGCGGGGTGCCGGTGCCGGCGACTGATTGCAGCGCGCGGTGGAAGGTGCCGTCGCCGCCGATGGCGATGATCGCGGCGGCGCCGGACGTCACGGCGTCCCGGCAGGCCGTCTCGGCGGTGGCGGAGTCGTGGGCGTCGAGGAGGCGGATCGGGTGGCCGGAGCCGGCCAGGGCTTCCAGCAGCGCGGGGAGCAGGGTGCGGTGGCGGCCGCGGCCGGCGCCGGGGTGGGCGAGGACGGACACGACACGGCCGGCAGCGGAGAAGCTGCCGGCCGTGTCGTTGAGCTGAGGGGTCATTCTCAGGTCATGTCGTCGTAGTTGCGCTCGATCGGTTTCGGCGGGGTCACCGGCGCGGGGCCGGAGACGGGCTCGACGGGCTCGATGGCGCTGGGCGTCTCGACGCGGGCGCCCGCGGTCACCGGCTCGGCGTCGCCGAAGTCGATGGGCGAGATGTCGTCGTCGTTCAGGCCGGCGTAGATCTCCTTGCCGCGGCCCTTGCGCTTGTCGTTGAGCAGTGCGACGCCGACCGCGATGAAGTACAGCAGGCAGAGGCAGGCGGCGAGCGCGGTCATGCCGAACGGGTCGGGGGTGGGGGTGACGACGGCGGAGAACGCGAAGAACACGAAGACCGCGACGCGCCAGAAGCTCAGCAGTTTGCGGCCGCTGACCAGGCCCACGAAGTTGAGCATGAGCACGACGAGGGGGAACTCGAAGGCCACGCCGAAGATCAGGATCAGGTTCGTGACGAACCCGATGTAGCGGGTGATCTCCAGGGTGGTTTCGATGCTCTGGTCGGCGACGCTGAGCAGGAACTCCAGGCCCTTCTGCACCACGAAGAAGGCCAGCGTCGCGCCGAGCGCGAACAGCGGGGCCGCGATCGCGGCGAAGATGTAGGCGTAGCGGCGCTCGTGGCGGTGCAGGCCGGGCGCGATGAAGGCCCAGAGCTGGTACAGCCAGATCGGGCCGGCGATGACCAGGCCGACCCAGAGCGCGATCTTGAGGTCGAGGAGGAAGAGGTCGGCGGGGCCGAGCTGGACGAAGGTGCACTCGCCCTTTTCGTTGATCGACCCGGGCAGCTCACAGTACGGCTGCTGGAGCAGCGACCGGACGCGGCCGGACAGCCACATGCCGACCGCGAAGCCGACCAGGATCGACACCGACGCCTTGAAGAGTCTGTTGCGGAGTTCCCTGACGTGTTCCAGCAGGGTCATCTCGCCGTTGGCCGCCTGCTCGAACTTTGACGGCCCCTTGTTACGGCCAGGAAGGGCGATCTGCACGGCTCAGGTCAGCGGTCGCGAACGTGCTGGTCCGCGGTCGCGTGGTTCTGCGACGACGCGGGCGGGTAGACATCGCCCTGCAGCGGGGCGCGGCCGTTCTTGGCGTCGGCCTTGTCCGCCAGGTCGTCCGGCCCGTCCTTCTTGTCGTCATCCATCAGGCCCTTGGTCTCCGCCTTGAGGATGCGCATCGAACGGCCGAGCGAACGGGCCATGTCCGGAAGACGCTTCGCGCCGAACAGCAGAACGACCACGATCACCAGGACGATGATGTGCCACGTCTTGAATGCGCCCATTGTCAATCTCCAACTCGGTTATCGACGGCAGCCGGGTGGTGACCGGTGCCGTGCCCCATGGTACGTGCGCTTCGGCCGACTGCCACCGGGCCCGCACCATCCACAGGACAAGCACAGCATCACGGAGATGACCGTGCTTCACGTAGTCTCTGCCACACTGATCCGCACGTCAACAGCCTGACAGCAGGTCAGGACCGCCCGGCACGGATCACGGTGACCTGGTCGGCGGCCTTGCCCGCCTGTTCCGCCACGGTGAGCGTGCGCGTCTGCAGCGCCTCCGCCTTCGCGGCGAGCCGCTCCAGCGCCTCCTGCTTGAGCAGCAGCCGCCGCACGGCCCGGTCCAGCTCCGGCAGACGCCTCAGCACCGGTCGTGCCGCCAGCCCCAGCACGATCAGGGAGAACAGGGCGACACCGATGACGATCCACAACACCATGATCTAAACCCTAAGCCGAGGGTACGGAGTACGCAGCGAGCGCGGCCGCGGCCTGCTCCCGGATGCCGGTGATCAGCTCCGGCGGGCTGACCACGGTGACGTCCGGCCCGAGGCCCAGGATCAGCCGCCGTGCCCAGTCGAGGTCGGTGACCCGCATCGTGACCAGCCAGTCCTCGCCGGAGGCGCCGCGCTCGACGGTCTCGCACGGGTAATACTCCGTGATCCACCGTTCGGAGCGGCCGACGCGCAGCGTGATCAGCGGCAGCTCGGCGCCGGGCCGGAACACGCCCTCGCTGAAGTCGGCGGGGCGGGCCTCGGCGGGCGGGGCGGCGGGCTCGTCGAGCTCGGTCCAGCCGTCGATGCGGTCGACGCGGAACAGCCGGGTGGCCTCGGCGCGGCGGCACCATGCCTCCAGGTACGCCCAGCCGCCGACCATGACCACCCGGATCGGGTCGACCACACGGTCGGTGGTCTCGTCACGGGAGGCGGTGTAGTACGTGATCCGCAGCGCCTTGCCGCGCTCGACCGCGCCGCGGACCCGGTCGACCTTCTTCGAGTTGCCGGACATCCGGACCGCGACCGGCGCGTCCGCGTCCGCCCCGGCGGCCGACTCGATCTTCACCAGGGCGCGCTCGATCGCGTCACGGTTGCCCATGCCGGGCGTCTCGGCCAGCATGCGCAGCGCCACGACCAGCGCGAGCGCCTCGTCCGGCGTGAGCCGCAGCGGCTTGCCGATGCCGGCGTCGTAGGTGATCGTGACGTTGTCGCCGTCGAAGGCCATGTCGATCAGGTCGCCGGGGCCGTAGCCGGGCAGGCCGCAGACCCAGAGCAGCTCCAGATCCTCGCGCAGCTGCTTCTCGCTGACGCCGAGGTCGGACGCGGCCTCGACGATCGCGATGCCGGGGCGGGCCAGCAGGTAGGGCACCAGGTTGAGCACGCGGCCGAGGCGGTCGGCGGAGGCGCGGGAGGCGGACGGGGCGGTGGTCACGCGGGCACCTCCTCGGTGCGGGTGACGATCTCCTTGAGCCGCTGGATGACCGCGTCGCGCAGCTCCGGCGGGGCGAGCACCTGCACGGAGGCGCCGTAGCGGACCAGCGTGCCGGCCAGTCGGTCGGTGTCGGCGTACCTCATGATGATCTTGTCCTTGCCGCCCTCGGAGACCACCTGCTGTGCCCAGCGGCGCAGCCCGGCGCCGGTGCCCGGCTCGACGAGCAGCGTGGCGCGGCCGGTCCACTCGACCGGGCCGGAGAAGTGCGAGACGTGACTGATCAGGTCCAGGTCGGCGGGCGGGGTGAACGCGCCGGGCTGGCCGGTCACCCGGACCTTGCCCTGGATGCGGGAGAGCCGGAAGCAGCGGACCGCGTCGCGGGCGAGGTCGTGACCGACCACGTACCACTTACCGCGCCAGCAGACCACGCCCCACGGCTGGAGCTTGCGGGTGGCGGCCTCGTCGCCCTCGGGGGCGCGGTAGTCGAACGCGACCGCGCGGCGCTCCCGGGCGGCCGTGGTCAGCGGCGCGAACGCGGGGTCGACCGTGACGACCGGTTCGACGCCGAGCGTGGCGCGCGGGTCCATGTCGATGCCGGCAGCGCGCAGTTTCGCCAGCCCGGAGGAGGCGGCCGCGGCGAGGCCGTGGTGCTGCCAGAGGCGGCCGGCGATGCCGACGGCGGCGGCCTCGTCCGGCTCGAGCGGTATGTCCGGCAGCGCGTAGTCGCGGTGGGCGACGCGGTAGCCGGGCTCGTTGTCGAAGGCGCTGGCGGTGCCGGTCTCCAGCGGGACGCCGAGCTCGCGGAGCTCGGCCTTGTCCCGCTCGAACTTGCGCTGGAAGGCCTCGTGGTCCTTCGGGTCCTCGGGATCGTGCTCGTAACCGGGCACGGTCGCGGCGATCTGCGCAGCGGTCAGGAACCGGCGCGTGGACAGGAGGCAGATGACCAGATTGACCAGCCGCTCGGTGCGGATGCGCGACACGCCCGCAAAACTAGCAGTGTCCCGTCCACGGCCGCGCCCCGCGGCATCCCCCGTCCGGTTACGTTTAAGGTCTAACCCCATGATTCGGTGGCGGTCGGGAACGGTGACGGCGCTGCGGCGCAGCTGGGACGGGGCGAGCGAGCTGTCCGTGACGGTGGACGGCGAGCTGGACGCGATCAAGGCGCTCGCCTACACGCCGCTGGTCGGGGAGCCCGTGGTCGGTGACCGGGTGCTGCTGAACGTGGGCGCGCTGGAGATGGGCCTCGGCACCGGCGGGTACGCGCTGGTCGTCGCGCTGCCGGACAACCTCCCGGTCTCGCCGGAGAGGACGACGCGGGACAACGGTCACCTGGTCAAGGCCCGTTACACCCCGTTGCAGGCGATCATGATGGGCGTGGACGAGGAGGCGTCGCCGTACCGGGACGTGCTCGCCGAGGCCGACGACCTGGACGGCATGCCGGTGGTGCTGGCAGACCTGCACTCCGCGCTGCCCGCGATCCTGGCCGGCATCGGGCCCGGCCGCCGGGTGGCCTACGTGATGACGGACGGCGGCGCGCTGCCCGCCTGGTTCTCCCGCACGCTGTCCGCGCTGCGCGGCAGCCTCGCGGGCACGGTCACCGCCGGTCAGGCGTTCGGCGGTGACCTGGAGGCGACCACGGTGCACAGCGGCCTGCTGGCGGCCCGGCACGCGCTCGGCGCGGACATCACGATCGTGGCGCAGGGGCCGGGCAACCTGGGCACCGGCACCCGCTGGGGCTTCTCCGGCGTGGCGGTCGGCGAGGCGGTCAACGCGGTCAACACGCTCGGCGGCCGCGCGGTCGGCTCGCTGCGCATCTCGGACGCGGACCCGCGCCCGCGGCACCGGGGGATCTCCCACCACAGCGTCACCGCGTACGGCCGGGTCGCGCTGACCCCGGCCGACCTGGTCGTGCCCGCGGAGATCCCGGACGGCCTGGCCGAGGAGGTGGAGGCGACGCTGCGGTTGCTGGCGGAGCGGCACACGATCGTGCGGGTGCCGGTCGGCGGGCTCGACGAGGCCCTGCGGGCGCTGCCGGTCGGGCTGTCGACGATGGGCCGCGACCTGGACGGCGACCACGCCTACTTCCTGGCCGCGGCCGCCGCCGGCCGGCACGCGGCGTCACTGCTGGGCTGAGACCGCCGGGTCCCCGTCGGCCCAGCCGAGGTGCTGGATCAGCCTCTCGATCCGCCAGCCGTCCGCGGTGCGTACCAGGTGGCTGGTGTAGGCGCCGCGCATCACGAAGTCCCGGTCGGTGTCGCTCATGTGGTGCCGGGCGTACATGGCCGACTCGCACACCGCGCGGTCCGGGTCGGCCTCGTCGAACGTGATGACGTGGTTCGGGCTCAGGTGCTGGGTGGCGGTCCAGCCGCCGAGGCCGGCCCGGGAGAAGTCGACGAACTGCTCCCGGGTGAGGTCGGCCGCGGGCATGCCGGCCTCGGAGAAGTCGACGTGCAGCGTGCCGGTGAAGCAGGTGGCGTACCGGTCCCAGTCCCGGCGGTCGATCGACACGGCGTACCGGACGATCACCTCGCTGATCGCGTACCGGTCCTCGATCGTCCGCACGCGCCGTTCCAGATCGTCGCTCATGGCGTACCCCCTCATGGTTTTTCTTTTCTTGCGCACGCAACGATGCGCGAAGAAGTGTGCGTGCGCAAGGAAATGTTTTGTTGCGCACGCACACGCGCGCTGGAATCATCCGGTGATGAGCGAAGATCGGCTGGCCGCGGACGAGGACGCGCTGTGGCGCGCGCTCGCGCACGTCGTGCACCAGCTCCCCCGCGTGCTCGACGACGACATGAGCCGCGCCGAAGGGCTGTCGATGACCGAGTTCGCCATCCTGCTCAGCCTCTCCGAGGCCCCGGACCAGCAGTTACGGATGGTGGAGCTGTCCGCGGCGACCGCGCTGTCCCCCAGCCGCGTCACCCGGGTCGTCGCCGATCTCGCCCGGCTCGGCCTGGTCCGGCGCACCCGGCACGCCACGGACGCGCGCGGATCCGTCGCCGTGCTCACCGACGTCGGCGCGAAGAAGGTGGAGGACGCGCAGCCCGGTCACGTCGCCAGCGCGCGGCGCCGGGTCCTGGACCACATCCCCGCCGCCGACCGGCCCGCGGTCAGCCGGGCGCTGCGCGCGATCGCGGCCGGGCTCAGCCCAGAATGACGAACGCGGCCCAGAAACCCACGATCGCCAGCAGGACCGCGGCATAGACCCAGGTGGGCACGCGGTACTCGCCACGGCGGTTCGCCTGGATCTCCGCGACGATCTTCTCCCGGCGCCGCTCGATGCGGTTCTGCCGGTGCTCAGGTGTGGTCATAGTCCCGCCAGCGTAGCCGCCGGCGGGACCACGGTCACGCTCACATGCTCGCGATCAGCCGTTCCACCCGCTCGTCGTACGCCCGGAACGGGTCCTTGCACAGCACGGTGCGCTGCGCCTGGTCGTTCAGCTTCAGGTGCACCCAGTCGACCGTGAAGTCGCGCCGCTTCTCCTGCGCGTGCTTGATGAACTCGCCGCGCAGCCGCGCCCGCGTGGTCTGCGGCGGCGTCTCCTTGGCCTCGTAGATGTCCAGGTCGTTGGCGATCCGGTCGACCTGCTTGCGCCGCTCCATCAGCCCGTACAGCCCACGGCCGCGGCGGATGTCGTGGTACGCCAGGTCCATCTGCGCGATGCGCGGATGCGACAGCGGCAGATCGTTCTTCGCCTGGTAACGCTCGATCAGCTTCAGCTTGCTGACCCAGTCGATCTCCCGGGCCACCGGGTCCAGGTTGCCGCTCTCGACCGCGTCCAGCACCCGGCCCCACAGCTCGACCACGCGCTTGGCGGTGTCGTCGCCGCCGCGCCGCTCCACGAACTCGGTCGCCTTCGCCAGGTATTCCTGCTGGATCTCCAGCGCGGAGATCTCCTTGTTCGACGCCAGGCGCACCTTGCGACGGCCGGTGACGTCGTGCGACACCTCGCGGATCGCCCGGATCGGGTTCTCCAGCGAGAGGTCACGCATGACCACGCCCGCCTCGATCATCCGCAGCACGATGTCGGCCGTGCCGACCTTCAGCAGCGTCGTGACCTCGTTCATGTTCGAGTCACCGACGATCACGTGCAACCGCCGGTACCGCTCCGCATCCGCGTGCGGCTCGTCGCGGGTGTTGATGATCGGACGCGACCGGGTGGTGGCGCTGGAGACGCCCTCCCAGATGTGCTCCGCCCGCTGCGACAGGCAGTAGACCGCGCCGCGCGGCGTCTGCAGCACCTTGCCCGCGCCGCAGATCAACTGCCGGGTGACCAGGAACGGGATCAGCACATCCGCGAGCCGGCCGAACTCGCCGTGCCGGGACACCAGATAGTTCTCATGGCAGCCGTACGAGTTGCCGGCCGAGTCGGTGTTGTTCTTGAAGAGGTAGATCTCGCCCGCGATCCCCTCGTCGTGCAGCCGCTTCTCCGCGTCGACGAGCAGCCCCTCCAGGATCCGCTCCCCCGCCCGGTCGTGCGCCACCAGGTCGAGCACCGAGTCACACTCGGGCGTCGCATACTCCGGGTGGGAACCCACATCCAGATAGAGCCGGGCGCCGTTACGCAGGAAGACGTTGCTGGACCTTCCCCAGGAGACAACCCGCCGGAACAGGTAGCGCGCCACCTCGTCCGGTGACAAACGCCGTTGACCTCGATAGGTGCACGTGACGCCGTATTCGGTCTCAAGACCGAAGATTCGCCGCTCCATGAACGAACATTAGCCCCACGTGACCCCCTTGTGGCACCTGTGTGACCCGCGCCGTCGGACGGGTGCGAAAAAATCCTGCATTGGGAGGGGTATTTGCCCGGTTCGTGGGGCTGGCGGGGATTTGTCGGGCGCGCGTGAGCCTCCCCGGGGACGACCCCGGACCCCGATCCCGCTGACGCGATGACCCAGCCCGCACGCTGCCGCCGACTCCCACGTCGATCAGGAGAACTACCTCAGACCCTGACCTTCCCGCCTCTGGTGGCCCTTCCGCGGGCCAGCAGAAGGCCACCGGAGACGCAAGGATCTTGACCCGCCTTCTCGCCTACCCACGGGCGGGTTTTTGTTTTTATGCGCAAGCACCCACACAGGTGACCGCCTGGCTGCCCCGTATGCCGTCGACCCGCCCGCAGGGGAGCAGATCATCGGCAGGGCCGCCACCAACACAACCGCCGGCAAACAACGCGACGCAAGCCTGAACCCCACCACGACGCTGACCGGCACCGGCCCACCCGACGCAACCCTCAAAACCGGACCACCCACGGACCCGGCACCGAGCAGCGAGAAGCGACCACCCACACGCGAGAACCGCGCTGCCGCCGCACGACAGACCAAAGCTGGCGGCCCTGCCGATGATCTGCTCGGCTTGTCCCGGCTCGATGGCATACGGGGCAGACAGGCCCGCGCGAAACCCAGCCACCCGGGATGTGGGGTAGGGCAGTTGAAATGGCCTTTCCGCTGCCCCGGTGTCGGAGGCTCCCGCCGGAGGCCCGCCGGAGGCAAAACGCAACCTAAGCCACCCAACGCAACCAATAACACGAAATATCGGGCGCGCAGCGCCCGCCCAGCGTGCTGCGCGAACTCCGGCGTGCTGCGCGAACTCCGGCGTGCTGCGCGAAACCCGGCGTGCTGCCGGAACTACGGTGTCCTTCTGCCGAAACTCCCGGCATCCTGCCGAAACTCCGGACGCGAAGATCGACCCGATTAACCAGCACTCGCGAGGATCCGCGCCTCCGCGTCTCTCGCCGACCGGATCGCCGCAGCGCCTCCATCACCAGCCACCCCAACGTGCCAAGCCCGTATCCCCGCCGGCCCAGGCACGCCCCCGCCGCTAACGCTCCCAGTCGAGCAGCCGAAGAAGATAGTCGCCGTACCCGCTACGGAGCAGAGGCTGCGCCAAGGCACGGAGCTGCGCATCGTCGATGCGACCCGCGCGCCAGGCCGCCTCCTCGATACATCCGATCTTGAAGCCCTGCCGCGCCTCTATGACCCGCACATACTCAGCCGCATGGACAAGATCCGCGAACGTGCCGGTGTCGAGCCAGGCGGTCCCCCGGTCGAGCACCGTGACGGTGAGCTCCCCGCGGCGCAGGTACGCGTCGTTGATGCCGGTGATCTCGAGTTCGCCACGCGCGGACGGCCGCAGATCCTTGGCGATCTTCACCACGTCGGAGTCGTAGAAGTAGAGACCGGGGACCGCGTACCGCGACTTCGGATCGGCGGGTTTCTCCTCGATGGAGATGACCTTGCCGGACTCGTCGAAGTCGACCACGCCGTACGCGCTGGGGTCGGCCACCGGGTAGGCGAACACCCGCCCACCGGCATGCGCCGCGTTCTCCTTCAGCCGGTTGGGCAGGTCGCCGCCGTGGAAGATGTTGTCGCCGAGGATGAGCGCGACGTCGTCGCCGGCCAGGAAGTCCTCGCCGATCAGGAACGCCTGGGCGATGCCCTCCGGGCGCGGCTGGACCGCGTAGCTGAGCGACAGGCCCCACTGCGTTCCGTCACCGAGCAGCCGCCGGAACTGGTCCTGGTCGTCGGGCGTCGTGATGATCAGCACCTCGCGTACACCCGCGGTGACGAGCGTGGTGAGGGGGTAATAGATCATCGGTTTGTCGAAAACCGGCATCAGCTGCTTGGACACCGCCTGGGTGATCGGCCAGAGCCGAGAACCGGTGCCACCTGCCAAAAGGATCCCACGCACCGGCGAATAGTACTCACGTCAGGCCACTACCGGCAGTTACTTCGCAATCAAGCTGTGATCGACGCGCGTGGCAGACCGGCCGGGGCGCACGTGCTCCCTGGTACCGTGGCGAGCGCTCCTTGGCCGGGAGCATGTCATCGCACTCCTGGGGGGCCGGCACATGACCCGTTGGCTGATCACCGGCGCGGGAGGGATGCTCGGCCGCGACCTCGTCGCCGCCCTGACCGAGCCCACCGCACCGTACGGCCGCCATGCCCGCCGTAGTGACACCCCGGTCGAGATCACGGCTGCCACGCGCGACAACCTGGACGTGACGGACGCGGCCGCGGTCGCCTCCGCGGTCTCCGGACACGACATCGTGATCAACACGGCTGCGTGGACCGACGTCGACGCGGCCGAGGACCACGAGGACGTGGCGACGGACATCAACGGTCGCGCGGTCAACAACATAGCGGCCGCCTGCACCGTCAACGGCGCGAAGCTGATCCAGATCTCCACCGACTACGTCTTCGACGGCACCGGCACCACGCCGTACCCGGAGACGCACCCGACCGCGCCGATCAACGCGTACGGCCGGGGCAAGCTCCTCGGTGAGCAGCTCGCGCTCCGCACCGGCGGCTACGTGGTCCGCACCGCCTGGCTCTACGGCGACCACGGCCCGAACTTCGTGGCCACCATGCTGAAGCTGGCCGCGACCCGTCCCACCGTCGACGTGGTCACCGACCAGATCGGCCAGCCCACCTGGACCGCCGCGCTCGCCGAGCAGCTGGTCCGGCTCGGCACGGCCGCGCTCGCCGGCACCGCCCCGCCCGGCGTCTACCACGGCACGGCCGCGGGCCAGGCCAGCTGGCACGACCTGGCGCGCACCCTCTACGACCTGGCCGGCCTCGACCCCGACCGGATCAAGCCGACGACCGCGGAGGCGTTCGCCCGCCCCGCGAAGCGCCCCGCGTACAGCGTCCTCGGCCACGACGCCTGGGCCGCCGCCGGCATCCCCGCCCAGCCCGACTGGCGTGTCCAGCTCGACCACGCCCTCAGCGAGCCCGGCATGTCCGACCTGGCCAAGGCCGCGCGGTCGTAGAACCCGTCCACGGGACGGGTCGCCCTTGAGGGTGCCCGGGGACAGGTAGCTGTCAGGACCCGATTCGCGGCTGAGGCCGATCGTGTCGCCACAGCGGTGTCCTGTCACTGTGTCGTGCGCGGGGCCGTTCGTCTGCGGATTGTCATCGAGCGGCTCGGTGCACGACGTTCCCTTTCTCCCGGAGAGCGCGGTGCCGGTCGACGGCCGGCGCGGCCCCGCTGACACCGGGCATGCCGACGACGGCGCGCCGGCCGGCCGCGTGGACGGCACCGCGGCCGGCTGACCGTGCGTGCTCACCTCCCCCGTATCGGCAGGCGCGCATCGTCGATCCAGACCGCCCTTCGCCGCCTC
Organism: Catenuloplanes japonicus; assembly: GCF_000717135.1. Lineage (GTDB taxonomy): Bacteria > Actinomycetota > Actinomycetes > Mycobacteriales > Micromonosporaceae > Catenuloplanes > Catenuloplanes japonicus. The sequence continues at coordinate 29,283 of NZ_JNXY01000014.1, read as the reverse complement.
CTCGAAGCATCCGGACCTGGCCTCGGTCCTGCGGGCGAGGCGAGTGCGACGGCCTCCGGACGGCGGGGAGGCCGCGCATACTTACTTCTCTGTTGATGGGTATTTACTTGTTCCAGACTTGTATCTAGCCTACATTTGCACGATGGGAGGGGAGCATATGCTGGATATCACGGTCAAAGTGCCTGAGGATCGGGTTGCCGAGTTCTACTCGATGTACGGCAGATGGCTGGCCGGGGACGACACGACCGAGTCGCCGGAGGCGGATCCAGCGCAGATCCGGCGGTGGACTTCCGCCGACGAGGCACTGGCTCGCGAGCTGTGGGCAAAGTTCAACGACCGGGCGAGAGCCCTGTTCTCCGTCCTGCTCGACAACCCGCACAAGGAGTTCAGCGGGCAGGAGTTGGCGGACCTGGTGGACATCCCGAACGGCGCGAACGGGGTCGCGGGCGTGCTGGCGTGGCCGGGCCGGTACTGCAGGCAGGCGCATCGCAACATCTGCTGGAGCGTCGGCAACAACCACGACGGCTCACTGGCGGTGTATTGGATGGACGGGGTCCTTGCCGATCTGTTCGGCAAGGCCCGGCGTTCCTGACGGATCGGAGTTTCGATGATCATGGCGATTCAGACCTGCCCGAGGTGCTTCAGCGCCGACGACGTTTCCATGCAACGGCTGCCGGACGGATTGGTCCGGTACACCTGCGCCGACGCGCGCCAGCACGACGGTCATGTGTACGTCTGGGAGCTGAGCGCTCGCCAGGCCACCGGGACCGCGGGCACCGCCGCCGAGGGCGTCACCGATGAACTCCTGGATCCGCTCATGCGGTGCATCGGCGCGCATGAACCGTTCCTGGAGTACGGCATCGTCGAGTATCGCTTGTCGAAGGTCCGGCCCGATCTCTATGCCGCGCACATACGGGAACAGGGACACGTGATGCTGGAGCCGAGCAGCGTGACGGCGACAAACTCCCGTTTCAGCCTGGCGCTGGTTCGTCTCCGAAGCGAAGGACAGCTGGTCAGTATCACCGGTCCAGCGACCGGAGCGTGGTCGTACAACGGACAGGTCAGTTACTGGGCACGGCCCGGAGCCCCGGGGCGGAAGTCTCTGACCTGGGAAGACTTCTGCTTGTCGGAGGGCCGCGAACCAATGTGGACGGCGGCCGACAGGGCCACGGCGCGAGGTGAGGCGGCCTGAACGCTCGGCCGGGGAACAGCGCGGTGACAGCAGTGGTCAGCGCACCACCCAGCCGAGCAGCGGGCTTCCGCCGCGCGCGCCGGACGCGACCTGCCCGAGTTCCTCCACGGCGGGCAGCAGCCGCTCACGGACTCGCTCCGGTCCCGACCGGAGCCGGTCGTGGAAGGCGGCGATCGTCTCCTTCGGGTCGCCGGTGCCCGGCACGGACAGGAAGAAGATCGCCTGACGCCACGCGTACGCGATGTCCTTCCTCGCCCGCAGGCTGCCCGGACGGGCCGCGATCCGCAGCGCGGTGCCGAACGCGCCGTCCGCGGCAGCGTGCCAGCCGTCCTGTGGCTCGGCGCCGACCGCGTACGCGAGTGTGGCCAGGTTGTGCGTGGTGATGATCTGGCCCTGCTCGATGATCGCGCCGTTCCCGGCGGTGGAGGCGCGCGGCTGTCCGGCCCGTGCCCGGCAGTAGCCGGCGAGGTCGGCGGCGGCCCACTTCCAGTCGATGTCGTAGTACCGCTGGTAGAGGCTCCCGTCGAGCAGTTCTCCGGCGAGCGCGGCGGCCTTGCGGAACTTGGGTGTGAACCCGCCCATGAAGATGTCCGCGGCCAGTTCCTCCACCCACGGGTGCACCGGTGAGAGCGTCGCCAGTTCGGTGACCAGCGGGCTCGGGGTGATCGTCCCGGGGAATCCGGTGAGGTAGTACGTGCCGAGCCGCCAGGCGGTCTCCGCACGCCCGGTCGGGCGGGCGGGCTTCTGCGCGGCGACCCACGGCAGCTCGCCGATGCGCACCTGGTGGGCGTAGTCGCGCAGCAGCAGTGATCGGCGGTTGCGGAACGCGCGGTAGACGGCGGCCATCAGTGCCGGGTCGGCGTACCCGGACGCCTCCACCACCGAGGTGATGTGCGGCGTGAGCCGGGCCAGGACCTCGGCCGACGGCACGACCCGGGCGGCGATCAGTTCGGGGATCGTCCCGGCGGTGGCTCGCCGCACCACGCGCCGGATCGGCTCCGGCACCGGCACGCCGTCGACCGGCGCGCAGATCGCGTCGACGTCGGACACTCCGGTGCGCGGGTCGAGCGCGCCGAGCCGGGTGGAGACGGCGTGGGCGAGCACGTGGTGGCCGGGCTTCGCCGCCTGCCGGGCCTGCGCGGTCCGCAGTGCCGTGTGACCGGGCGAGCCGGGCAGGCCGCGCTTGGCCGTCATCGACGCGATCGCGACGCGCAGCAGGCCGGTGTGCCGCGGGGTCAGGTCGCGGCCGGCGACGACGTGCTCGGCCGCGGTGCGCAGGATGTAGAGGTTCTCCTTGCGGCGCAGGTGTTTGCGGCTGTGCTTGTGCTTCGTCGCGAGCGTCCGGTAGCGGGCGATCAGGTTCCGGGCGCGGTCGGCGTCGAAGTCCAGCCAGAGCGTGAGGAACGCGTCGGCCAGCGGATTCCACACGGTCAGTGCCTCGCGCTGTGCGGCGATCCGCGGATTCTCCGTCCGTGCGGCCAGTTGCGAGGCGGCCTCGCCCGCGCCGGCGCGCCACACCACGTCCGGCGCGCGTACCACCGGGCGGTCCGGGACGGGTGTGAAGCACAGCCGGTCGGCGTACGGGCCGATCGCCTCCAGCACCTCCAGCGCGGCGGCGCGGTCGCCGGAGCGCAGCAGGGACGCGACGACCAGCAGCGCGCCCTGCTCGGGCACGTCGATGCGGTAGTCGCCGCTGTCGAGCATCGCGTGCAGCTCGGCCAGGCCCGCGTCCGTCAGGGCGTGGGCGAACGCCGCGGCCCGGCTGCCGAAGCGTGCCTCGTGCGGCCGCAGCGGTCCGCCGGCCGACGCCTCGCCGGTCGCGAACCCGCCCCGGGCCACGTCGAGCGTCACCCAGGCCGGAAATTCCTTCACGGGGGTACGGGAGCCGTGTGCGTGGCCGCCGGACAGCACCAGCGACCACCGTCGTACGCGCTCCTCCGCCCGCTGCCGGGTTGCCGGGTCCTCGTGCGTGGCGGCGGTGACGAACGCCGACGCGAGCTGCCCGGTCACGTATCCGGCCTGTGCCTTGTCCATGCCGGCGTGGCGGGCCCTGCCCCCGCGCCCTCCGGGTACCAAGCCCGGTGCTCTGTCTCGCTGAGCTACACGCCGTCGAATGGTCCGACCCTAGAGCAGCGGTCCCTCCGCCGCCGCGCATTTTCCGGGCGGCGGAGGGGACGCGACGCCTAGCGGAAGCCGAACACCGGCGGCAGGACCAGGACCACCGTCCAGAACCACACCGCGTACACGGGAAGATACAAGGTCTGCCAGCGCTCGATGGCGGCGAAGCCGGCGCGCCGGCGGACGAACCCGAACAGCAGCCACGCCGACCACGTCAGGTTGACCAGGAGCACGATGTTCTGGCCGATCGCGGTCGTGTTGTTCGGTGTGGTGCCGTACTCGGCGATCCGGCCGGCCATCGTGTAGAGCACGAGCGCGTCGATGAGCAGGGCGGCGACCACGAGGGCGAGCTGCATGACGTCGAACGGGCCGCGCGGGGCCTGCGGGTCGCGGGCCGACAGCGAGTACAGCAGCAGGCCCAGGACGACCGCGAGCAGCAGGTCGAACATGACGAGGGCGTCACGGTCGACGTCGATGCCGCTGCCGTTCCAGCCGATGACGGCCAGGTAGGCCAGCAGCGCCACGGTGAACAGCGGGGTGAACAGCCGGGTCAGGACCGGGGCGATGTTCTCGATGACGCCCTGTTTGACCTCGACCAGCCAGCCGCCGACGACGGTCGCGGCGACCAGGCCGCACGGCACCACCCAGTTCTCGATGAGGTCGTCGGCCGAGACTCCGATCGCGTCGAAGATGCCGTACAGGAAGGCGATGAGCACCCCGCCGCCGAGCATCATGAGGACGAGGTAGACGAACCATTCGCCGGTGAAGCGGATGAAGTCCATCCGGCGCCGGGACGCGCGCAGGTCGTCGGAGACGTAGGCCAGGCCCACGAGCAGCCACAGCGCGAGCGGCAGATGGGACATGACCAGGCCGATCGACTGGGAGTCGTCGCCGAGCGGGTAGGCGTTCGCGACGACGGCGCCGAGCGCGAACATCGCGGCCAGCACGCCGTAGACCCACGTCGCCGGGCGTCGCCGCCACACCAGGAAGGCGGCCAGCCAGGGCAGCGTGAACAGGCCGAAGTTCCGGGGGTAGAACATGGCGCCGTCGGCGAACGACAGGCCGAACAGCTCGGGCACCTTGATCGAGACGGCCGCGCCGAGCGCGCAGACCAGCATCGCGTACAGGCTGCCGCGCCTGGCCGGGTCGGCGGGTTCGCCGGTGAACATCAGCTGTTTCCACAGCCGTTCGGAGTGCTCGCGGGCGAACTCGCGGGACAGGTCGTCCAGGCCGCCCATCCGCTTGACCGCGACCAGGAACGCCTCGTCGCGGCTGAGCCCGAGCGCCACCAGCCCGTCGACGGTCTCGCGCAGGTGGTCCTCCAGCTCGTCGGCGTCGGACTCGCGCAGTTCGGGGCGGCGGCGCACGTACTCCCGCCACTGCACGAACTGGTCCTCGACCTCGTCCTTGCCGTCGGTGACGGTCACGCGGTGCCCTCCTGGGGGATGAGAAGCGGCCAGACCTGCGTGAGCGCGTCGACCACGGTCTGCCACTGACGTCGTTGCTCGGCCAGTTCGGCCAGCCCTTGCGGGGTGATCCGGTAGTACTTGCGGCGCCGCTCCCCCGCGACCGCCTGCCAGCTCGCCTCGACGTGCCCGAGCCGTTCCAGCCGGTGCAGCAGCGGATAGAGGAAGCCCTCGGTCCAGTCGAGTTCGCCGCCGGACAGCTCGTTGATGCGGCGCAGGATGGCGTACCCGTAGCTCTCCCCCTCGGCGAGGATGCCGAGCACGATGGGCGTCGCCGACGCGGCCACCAGATCCTTGGTCACCTTCACGGGCACCTCCCTGATACCTAGAAGTACGAGGCATAGTAGTTCTAGGCATCAAGAAAACCAAAACCCACAGGCCCACGGGGGTACGCCTCCGGCGTAGCCCGCGCCCATGGATGTTCACATCCATGAACCCGACGCCGCCGATCCGCGAAAAGGGCAGCTCAGAAGCGGTACTGCTCCGGTGGGGGCGGCGTCGGAGCGGCGGGGACGGGGCTGCGTGAATCGCGCGGGCGCACCTAGGCTGGCGCTCGGCACAGTGTCCAGCGTCTATGGGAGGCGTCGTGAAGGTACGCACAACCCTGCGCAGAACAGCACCGCCGCTCCTCGTGATGACCCTCGCCGTGACCGTCGCGGCGCCCTCACCGGGGCAGGCCGCGCCGCCGGATCCGGCGAAGCAGAAGAGCCTGGCCGCGACCGGCGCGAACCCCTACCTGTCGGTCGGCGCGAAGAGCATGCCCGGCGCCCGGTCCGAGACGCCCGGCCTGACGTTCGGTCTCGACGGCAAGCTGACCACCACGCGGATCGCGGCCTGGCAGCGCGCGATGGCCACCGGCGCGGAGGCGGCGGCCACGCGGCCGGGCGGGAGCGCCTACACCGAGCGGGAGCCGGCCACGGTCCGCGGCCGCAACGACACCCGGCCGGAGTTCATCCCGGGGGTCGGTTCCGGCCGGCACGAGACCGGCACGTTCACGATCAACGGCACGCTCGCGTCCGAGGCCCCGGTCGCGGTGCCGCTGGCGTCGCCGGCCGAGGACGACGGCGCGATCCCGCCGGCCACGGACACCGGCATCTCGGCCCAGCACCGGGCGGTCACCACCGGCGGCACGATCGGGGACGGCCCGCACGGCTCGGCCGGCACCGGCACCGGTGACTTCGACTTCTACGCGCTGACCGGGCGCGCGGGCGAGGTGGTCACGGCGGACGTGGACACGCCCGGCGCGGCGCTGGACAGCATCGCCGTGCTGTACGCGGCGGACGGCACGCTGATCGGCGGCAACGACGACCAGGCGCCGCCGGAGGACTTCAGCAGCCGGTTCTCGATCGAGCTGCCCGCCGACGGCACGTACTACGTGGCGGTCGGCGGCTGGAGCCCCGATCTGCTCCCGGCGGACCCGGACGATCCGGCCAGCGGGCCGGGCGCGGGCTCCGAGGGGCCGTACGAGCTGCTGCTGCAGGTCGCGGCCGAGGACCGGGACTCGTTCGCGGTGGATTTGGACAAGGGCGACGTGCTGGGCCTGACCGTGTCCGGCGGTGCGGCGCGGCTGGAGGTCTACGACCCGAGCGGCACGCTGGTGTTCGGGTCGGCGGTCGACCTGTCGTTCATCGTGCCGGCGTCGTCGGCGCTGCCGAAGGGCGGTAACGCGAACGCGGACCACATCGCGGCGGTCTCCGGGCGGCACCGGATCGTGGTCGAGCGCGGTGCCGGGGCGTACACGGCGAACGCGCTGATCACCCGCCCGCCGGCGGAGTCGGAGCCGAGGGGCACGAAGCAGACGCTGCTGATCGACACGAACGGCGCCACGATCGACCCGGCCATCTTCAACGCGGGCGCGACGCCGGGCGAGCGCCCGGTGACCGGCCTGCCGCAGTTCCTGGCGAACTGGGGCCTGACCGAGGCCGACCTGCCGCGGCTGCACGAGGTGATCACCCGGACCGTGACCACCCAGCTGCACCTGGCCCGCCGGGACGCGCGCGTGGACGAGCTGGCCGTGCGCGTGGTGACCAGCGCGGACGGGCCGGAGACGTGGGGTGCGCCGGACACCAGCCGGGTGATCATCGGCGGCACGATCGAGGAGCTGGAGATCCCCACGGTCGGCATCGCGCAGTCGATCGACCCGGGCAACTTCGCCCGGGAGGAGACCGCGATCGTGCTGCTGGATCTGCTCAGCGGCCCGGCCGGGGACGCGATCTCGCTGAACACCTACCTCACGCCGGCCAGCGACCGGGTGGCGTTCATCGGCCGGGTGCTGGGCACGCTCGTCACCCACGAGGCCGGGCACTACCTCGGCAACTGGCACATCAGCAGCATCGACGCCGCGCTGAACATCATGGACGAGGGCGGCGCCGACCCGGCGTTCTTCTTCGGTGTGGGCCCGGACAACGTCGGCGGCACCGCGGACGACGTGCTGGCCCGTTACGGGCCGGGCCCGCTGAGCACGTTCGAGGGTTTCGACGGCACCGAGAACACCGCGGTCCGCACCAGCTGGGCGCTGGTCGCACCCCGCAACCGATAGGTCCCACGGGGGTACGGGTCGCCGCCCGTACCCCGGCGTTGCTCGCAGTGCAGTTCCTGTCAAGAGCGCGTCCATACGCTTCGCCGGTGCTTCTACGGCGGGTCTATCATGCCCTGGTGATGTTCGGCGATCGGTTGCGTGCGCTGCGCCGGGACGCCGGGCTGACCCTGGAGCAGTTGTCCGAGGCGTCCGGCGTCAGTGACCGGACGATCAGTGACATGGAGCGCGGCCACAGCCGGGCGCCGCAGGCCCGCACGCTCGCCGCGCTGGCCGACGGGCTGCGCCTGACCGACGAGGCGCGGGACGTCCTGATCGCGGCCGCGAAGGAGGCCCGTTCGCCGAGCGCGGCCGGCCGCCCCCGGGTGGGCGAGCTGCCGCGCGGCGTCGGTGACTTCGTCGGCCGCGCGGCGGAGCTCATGATCGCCCGGGACGCCGCGAAGCGGACCGGTGACGGCCCGGCTCCGGTGCTGGTCGTGCACGGCACGGCCGGGCTGGGCAAGACCGCGTTCGCGGTGCGGGTCGCCGACGAGCTGCGGGGCGAGTTCCCGGACGGCCGTGTCTACGTCGACCTGCGCGGCACCGACTCCGCGCCGATCGAGCCCGGCGAGGCGCTGGGCCGGTTGCTGCGCGCGCTGGACGTGCCGCCGGCCCGGATCGCCGCGGGTGAGGACGACCGGTCCGCGCAGCTGCGCGCGCTGCTGCGGGACCGGCGGTGCCTGGTCGTGCTGGACAACGCCGGCGCCGAGGCGCAGGTGCGCCCGCTGCTGCCCGCGGGTGGTCCGTGCCTGGTCGTGGTGACCAGCCGACGCATCCTCGGCGGCCTGGAGGGCGTGCTGCGGATCCCGCTGCCGCCGCTGGCCCCGTCCGAGTCCGCCGGGCTGTTGCGGGCGATCGCGGCGCAGGCCGGCGACCCGGACGCGACCGCGCAGGTCGAGACGGTCTCCCGGCTGTGCGGGCACCTGCCGCTGGCGCTGCGGATCGCCGGCACCCGGCTGGCCAGCCGTCCGCAGTGGACGGTCGGCAATCTGGTGGACCGGCTGGCCGGCGCGGACCGGCGGCTCGCCGCGCTGACGGCCGGCGACACCCGGATCGCCGCCGCGTTCGGCCTGTCCTACGCGCAGCTGCCCGCCCCGGCCGCGACCATGTTCCGGCGCCTGGCCCACGTGCCCGGCCCGGACTTCGCCGCGCCGCTGGCGTCGGTGCTCACCGAGACGGACCTGCCGGACGCCGAGGACTGCCTCGACGAGCTGGTCGAGATCGGCCTGCTGCAGCCGCAGGGCGCGGACCGCTACCGGTTCCACGACCTGATCCGCCTCTTCGCCGAGGACCGGCTGCGCGCCGAGGAGACGGACGGGACCAGGACCGCGACGGCACGCCGGATGACGGACTGGCTGCTGGCCACCGCGACCGTCGCCGGCCTCTGGTACCACTCCCACGACGGGACGCCCCCGGACGGCGCGGACGGCCTCGTGCCGATGGCCGGCATGCAGGAGGCCGGCGACTGGCTGCGCGCCGAGACCGACAACTGGCTGGCCGCGCTGCGCACGATCGCGGCGGAGGACCGGCATCAGGTCGTCGTCGACACGGTCGAGGCGCTGGCCTACTACGCCAACTCGACGCCGCTCTGGCCCGGCTGGGCGGAGACGCACCGGCTGGCGATGCTGGCGGCGGCCGCGCTGCCCGACCGGCGGCAGCAGCTGGACCATCTGGTCAGCTATTCGTGGGCGCTGCTGCACAGCGGCAACCGGGCCGAGGAGTCCGTGCGGGTCGCGATGGACGCGCTGCGGATGGCCGAGGAGACGGACGACCTCGAGAACCAGGGGCTGGCGCTGCAGTACGCCGGCGCGGCGCTGCGTTACCTGGGCCGCCTGGACGAGGCGCTGGCGTCGTGGCGGGCCGCGATCGCGCTGTTCGAGCAGGGCGGTGACCTCGGCCCGCACGCGGCGAAGCGGGGAGGCTACGCCGCCACGCTCGCGACCGCGGGCCGCGACGCCGAGGCGGTGGAACAGTACCTGCAGATGCTGTCCGAACTGGACAGCATCGAGATGCCGCAGGGCGCCGTCGCCGTCATCCACGCGAGCGCGCATGCCGGCCTGACCACGTCGTACTGCGCGCTGGAGCAGTGGGACGAGTGCCTGCGCTGGGGTGCGACCGCGCTGCCGCAGGCCACCGAGCTGCACAACGTCCGGCTGGTCGGCCACGTCCGCATCGCCACCGGCCGGGCCCACGCCGCGCTCGGCGACACCGGCAAGGCCCGCGCCGATCTCGTCGCCGGCCTCGAGGCGCTCGAGGAGAGTCACGCCGCCGGCAGCGGGCTCGATCTGGCCTTCCTGAAGGCGGGCCGGGAGACCCTCGACGACCTGGGCCCCCACGCTTCTGCGTAATTTCCTGCGTGGCCCGGCCGTACCCCCGCTGGTTGCATGTCTGTCATGGCTTCCCACCTGGAACTGCAGCTTCTCGGTCCGTTGCGGCTCTGGCGCGACGGCGTCGAACTCGACACCGGCCAGCGGCAGCAGACCTACCTGCTCGCCCTGCTGGCGGCCCGCGCGGGCCGGCCGGTCAGCACCGCCGAGTTGATCGGCATGATCTGGGAGGACGACGCGCCCGCCTCCGCCGTCAACATCATCCAGAAGTACATCGGCGCGCTGCGCCGGCTGCTGGAGCCCGGACTGCCGGTCCGTGGCGCCGGCTCCTACCTGGTGCGGCACGCCGCCGGCTACCTGTTCACCGCGGCCCCGGACATGCTGGACATCACCGTGTTCCGGGAGCTGATCGCCGACGCCCGGACGATGCTCGCGCGGCAGCGGCCGGCCGAGGCGCTCGGCACCTACGCGCGGGCGCTGGAGCTGTGGCGGGGGCCGTCCGGCGACGGCACGACGCCCGGCCCGCGCGCGATGCCGGTCTTCGCCGCGCTGGACGACGAGTTCCTCGACGCGTGCGTGGCCGCGTCCCGGCTGGCGGTCGCGCAGGGCCGGCCGGAGCTGGTGCTGCGGTCGTTGCGCCTGGCCGCGTCGATGGCGCCGCTGCACGAGACCGTGCAGGCCGCGCTGATCGCGGTGCTGGACGCGGCCGGGCGGCACGCGGAGGCGCTGTCGGTGTTCCCGGCCGTGCGCGCCCGGCTCGCCGAGGAGCTCGGCACCGACCCGGGGCCGGTGCTGCAGGCCGCGCACCGGTCCGCGCTGCGCCGGACACCGGACGTGGTCACCGGGACCGGGCCACGGCCGGGTTCGCGTCTGATGGAGCGGCTCGCCGCGCTGCTGCGCGAGGAGCCGCCGACCGAGCCGATGGTGCTGGTGCTGCAGCCGGCCGGCCGGCGGTCCTGACATGCGCGGTCACCCGGCGCCGGCGGGGTCCGCCGGCCGCAGGTCCAGCAGCGTGGCGGCGGCCCGCGCGGGTGCGGCGTAGGCGCGCTCGAGGTCGCGGAAGAGCTTCTGCTCGTCGGCGTGGACGTCGCCGGTGACGACGTCACGCTGGTCAGCGCGCCGCTGTTCCACGTCGCCGCGCTGCACCAGTGCCTACTGCCGACGATCCTCAAGGGGGGCCGCACCGTCATCATGCCCGCCTGGGACGTCGACGGCGCCTACGACCTCATCGCCCGGCACCGGGTCACCTGGATGTTCGGGGTGACGTCGATGTACGCCGCGCTCGCGGCCTCCCCGCGCTGGCCGGACGCGGATCTGCGGTCCGTCCGGCGGCTGCTGGTGGGCGGCTCGGCCGTGCCGGAGGCGCTCATCCACACGTACCAGCGGCGGGGTCTGGTCTTCTGCCAGGGCTACGGCTTGACGGAGACCGCGCCGGGCGCCACCTTCCTGGAAGCGCCGGAGGCGGCCACCCATCCGGGCTCGGCAGGCCCGCCGGTCTTCTTCACCGACGTGCGGTGCGTGCGGCCGGACCTCACCGACGCCGATCCCGGCGAGCCCGGCGAGGTCGTCGTCCGCGGCCCGAACGTCACCCCCGGCTACTGGAACGATGCCGGCGCCACCCGCGACGCGTTCACCGGCGACTGGTTCCGCACCGGGGACATCGCCGTGGCCGGCCCGGACGGCCACCTGCACATCGTCGACCGTCTCAAGGACATGTATATCTCCGGCGGCGAGAACGTCTACCCGACCGAGGTCGAGGCCGTGCTCTTCGCGCACCCGGCGGTCGCCGAGGCCGCGGTGGTCGGCGTCCCCGACCCGGCGTGGGGCGAGACCGGGCGGGCATTCCTCGTCCCCGCGGCGGGCCGCCGGATCGACGCCGGCGAGATCCGCGCCTTCCTCACCGGCCGGCTCGCCCGCTACAAGATCCCCCGCTACATCGACGTCGTCGACGCCCTGCCCCGCACCGGTTCCAACAAGGTCCGCAAGCCACAGTTGCGCGCGCTGCCGCTGCCGGGCGCGACGGGCACGGCCGGGCTGGCGGGCTCCTGAACACGCGGCCGTACCCGATGCGGCTCTTGAAGATTGTGAAATTCAGGAGCCGTCGCCGGTACGACGGGAGCGCGTTCATCCGCCCGGCAGACCATCGGCGTAGGTTGAGATCATGGAATACACCCGCCTGGGCCGCAGCGGCCTGTCCGTGTCCCGGCTCGTGCTCGGCACCATGAACTTCGGCGTGGACACGCCGGAGGACGACAGCCACGCGATCATGGACCGCGCCCACGAGCACGGCATCAACTTCTTCGACACCGCCAACGTGTACGGCTGGAAGAAGGGCGAGGGCATCACCGAGAACATCATCGGCCGCTGGTTCGCCGGTGGTGGCGGCCGCCGGGAGAAGACCGTGCTGGCCACCAAATATCACGGCAGCATGGGCGACTGGCCCAACGACGACCTGTCGTCCGCGCTGAACATCCGCCGGGCCTGCGACGCCTCGCTGAAGCGGCTGCAGACCGACTACATCGACCTGTACCAGATGCACCACGTCGACCGGACCACGCCGTGGGACGAGATCTGGGAGGCGTTCAGCGTCCTGCGCCAGCAGGGCAAGGTGCTGTACTTCGGGTCGTCGAACTTCGCCGGCTGGCACCTGGCCCAGGCGCAGGAGGCGGCCCGGTCGCGGCACTTCCTGGGCCTGGTCAGCGAGCAGTCGATCTACAACCTGCTGACCCGCTGGGCCGAGCTGGAGGTGCTGCCCGCCGCCCGCGAGTACGGTCTCGGCGTGATCCCGTGGTCGCCGCTGCAGGGCGGCCTGCTCGCCGGTGTGCTGCGCAAGCAGCGTGAGGGCGCGACCGCGCGCAGCTCCTCCGGCCGCGCGGCCGACGCGCTGGCGACACACCACGATGCGATCGAGGGCTACGAGAAGCTGTCCGCCGACCTGGGCGAGGACCCGGCGAACGTCGGCCTGGCCTGGCTGCTGGCCCAGCCCGGCGTGACCGGCCCGATCATCGGCCCGCGCACGGTCGCCCAGCTCGACGGCGCGCTGCGCGCACTGGAGATCCAGCTGGACACGCCGACGCTGGCCCGGCTCGACGAGCTGTTCCCGCCGGTCGGCCCGAACGGCGCGAAGCCCGCCCCCGAGGCCTACGCCTGGTAGTCAGTCGGCCTTGCGCGCGACGTAGACGGTGTTGGCGGACCGGCCGCCGGTCAGCGGGTTCGCGAAGGTGACCACGTGCGCGGCCGCGGTGGCGAAACCCTGCCGGAGCAGGGACAGGAAGCTCTCCTCCGGGGCGTCGTCGGACCACAGGCCGAACACGCCGCCGGGCCGCAGCCGGTCGCCGAGCCGGGCCAGGCCGGCGGGGGTGTAGAGATCGGCGTGCGCGGGGTCGAGGACGTTGACCGGCGAGTGGTCGATGTCGACCAGGATCGCGTCGAAGCGCCGGTCCGGCGTGGCCGGGTCGAAGCCGGTGCCGTCGCGCAGCAGCGCGAAGAAGTCACCCTCCCGCAGCGTGGTGCGCGGGTCCGCGGTGAGCGCGGCGGCGTCCGGGAGCAGGTCCCGCCGGTGCCAGTCGATCACCGGTGCCAGCGCCTCGACCACGATCATGGCGCGGACCCGGTCGTCGGCCAGGACGGCCCGCGCGGTGTAGCCGAGCCCGAGCCCGCCGACCACGACGTCACACGGGAGGTCCGGCAGCGCGGCCAGCCCGAGCCGGGCCAGCTCCTCCTCGGCGACGGTGAACATGCTGGACATGAGGTACTCGTCGCCGAGCTTCACCTCGTACACCTGCGTATTGGTGGTGGGTTCGAGGCGCTGCCGCAGGCTGATCTCGCCGATGTGCGTGGAGGCCCAGCCGAGTTCGGCGAATCGCGGGTGCATGGTTCTTCCTCACGGCGTGGTGGTGGACCGCGCCAGGGAAGGCGAACGCGATGTCGCAGACCATAGCCGCTCCGGAGCGCGTGATCGGTGTCGGCGCGCGGTGCCGGGTGCGCGGCCCGAGCACGGGTACGAGGTCAGAGCGTGAGCACGATCCGCCGGGGGGCCGTCCCGGCGCTCTGCCGCGCCCACGCGTCCGCGACCGACTCGAACGGCGCCGGCTCGTGGTCGACGGTCAGCCGGCCGGCCAGCGCGTGCGCCGCGACCAGCCGGATCGACTCCGCCCGCTGCGCGACCGTGAGCGCGTTGTTCGTGTAGCCGATGATGCTGATCGAGCCGCTGCGCAGCGCGGCCGACTCGATCGGGGCGGTCGGGGCCGCGGCGCTGCCCAGGTGCACCAGACGCCCGCCCGCACCGAGCGCGCGCAGCGCCGCGGCCGCCGGGATCCCGAAGACCGGGTCGATCACCAGGTGCACCGGGCCGTCCGCCGCGTCCCGGATCCGGGCTGCCAGCGTCGCCGGGTCGTCGTCGGGCAGCAGCGGCACGGCAGCGGCGGCGCCGTAGCGCAGCGCCCGCTCGCGGGCCTCGGCGGCACGCGCCACGGCGATCACCCGGCGGGCACCGCCGAGCAGCGCCAGCTGGACCGCGGCCTGCCCGACCACGCCGCCCGCGCCGAGGACCACGACCTGTTCGCCCTCGGCCAGCCCGCCGGAACGGGTCAGCGCCGAGTGCGCGGCCACGGCGGACAGGCCCAGAGCAGCAACATCATTCAGGGGTACGCCCGCGGGCAGCGCGACCACGTCCTCGTCCGGCACGGCCACCGTCTCGGCCATGCTGCCGTCGCCGGGACGCATGCCGGCCGAGGTCGCGAACCACACCGGGGTGCCGTCCGCGCGATGCCCGACGCCCTGGACGCCGGGCACGTACGGCGTGGCCGGCACGCCGAAATAGCTGGTCCCGGACGCGCAGAGCACGTCGAGCGGGGTGATCGGCGCGGCGGCCACGATGATGCCCACCCGGCCGTCGCCCGGCACCGGCGCGGCACGGTCGGTGAGCTGCGGCGGCCGCCCGCACTCGGTCAGCAACGCCGCGCGGCTCATGTCGCGATGTCCGGGTAGGGCAGCGCGAAGTGGGTGAGCCGGGCGCCGAACGCCTTCTGGTACTCCAGCGGCTCCGTGTTGTCACGTTCGAACATGGCGATGAACAGCGTCAGCGTGAGGAACGGGTGCGCGCCGAGCGCGAAGAGCGCCACGTGATCGTGGGTGACCAGCGCCTCCCGCTCTGCGTCGTCGAACCGCTGCCAGGTGCTGTCCTCGGCGGCGACGCAGTTGAGCAGCCGGTTCGCGGTCGTGGCCTCCCACCAGGTGACCAGCTCGCGCGGGTCCTCCCGGTAGCGCTCGACGAGCTCCGGGTCGCGGTCGACGGTGAACAGGAACTTGTTCAGCAGGTATTTGCTCATGCCGGCGCTCCGTTCGGGTACCAGGTGAAGTAGGCCTCCATGGTGTGGAACAGGTCCAAGGTGTCGACGTAGTCGGCCTTCGCCCCGGCACCCGCGACGCCCATCATCAGCATGAAGTCCATGAAGCCGTGGGTGGCGTTGCCCGGTGAGTGCAGGCTGTCCAGCGTCACCTCGCGCACGCAGTTGTCGATGTCGCCGCTCGCGATCCACTCCACCGCGCGCCGGTCGAACTCCGGGTCGGGTCCGTGCGGGCCGAACTGGCGCGGGCCGCCCAGCTCCAGCGACAGGTGCCCGGTGCCGATCACCGCGACCCGCAGGTGCGACGGCCAGCCCTCGATGATCTCCCGGACCGCCTGCCCGAGCTGGACGAACCGCTTCGGCTGCGGCAGCGGCGGCGCGAAGATGTTCGTGTAGATCGGCACGATCGGCAGGTCAGCCTCGGGGCGCAGCGTGATGATCGGGCAGGTGACGCTGTGGTCGATGCGCAGCTCGTTGCTGAACGCCAGGTCGAAGCCCGCATCCAGGCCCTGGCGCAGGATGTGGGCGGAGAGGTCCTCCTGGCCGCGCAGCGTCATCCGTGGCAGGCCGAACTCGCGTTCCTCGTTGTACCAGTTCGCGTCGTAGAACGGCGCCTTGCCGACCAGGAACTGCGGCATGTTGTCCAGCCACAGCTGGTGGAAGTGGTCGGAGCCGACCATGACCAGCACGTCCGGGTTCGCGCGGGTCAGCGTCTCCCGGAACGCGAGGATCTTGCGGGTCCACTCGTCGGCGAACGGCGGGCGGTCGTCCCCGGTCGCGGTGCTGGCCCGGTAGTAGAACGGGTGATGCGTCGAGGCGATGACCGCGACGATGCTGGCCATGCTCACTCCCCTCGGGGTTCGTAGACGGCGTTACGGTCGACGGTGCGGTAGATGTCCATGCCGAGCGGCCGGCGGCGTTCCTCGGCGAGGTGCCCGAGCAGGCCGGCGGCGCGGGCCAGCAGCGCGAAGCCACGCAGCAGGTCGACGGGCAGGCCCAGGTCGGCGAGCGCGGCGCCGCACACGCCGGCGCCGTTGAGCGGCAGCGTCTTGCCGAGCACCTCGGGGTGCACCCGGCCGATCGCCTCGAACAGGCGCAGGTGCGGGCCGCGCAGGCCCTCCTGCTCGGCGATCGCGATCAGGACCGGGGTGCGCGGGTCGCGTTCCTTGTGCACGGGGTGGCCGAGGCCGGGAACGAATCGCTTTTCGTCCTTGGCGCGTCGGACGGCGGCGCGGGCGATCTCGTCGTAGTCCCGGTCGTCGCGGGCCTCGTCGTTGTCCCGGTCGGTGCCGGGGCTCCCGGCCGGTGTGCCGACGGTGCCGGCCGGCGGCCCGGCGGCAGTCCCGGCCGGCGGGTCGGCGGTCTCGGCCGGTGTGCTGGCGGTCTGGGCCAGCGTGTCGGCGGGCCCGGCCGGTCTGCTGGCGGTCTGGGCCAGCGTGTCGGCGAGGAAGCGGCCGGTGTCCTCGGTGACGCCGAGGAAGCGGGAGCCGCCGCCGAGCAGGCCGGCCGCGAGCGCGCCCTGCAGGGCTTCCGGCGCGGAGAGGTAGGTCAGCCGGGCCGCGATCGCGGTCGGGGTGAAGCCGTGGTCGGCCAGCGCGACCAGCACCGCCTCGAAGACGCGCGTCTCCCCTGCGGTGGGCCGACGCCCGGCGACCAGCCAGAAGGCGAGTTCACCGAAGCCGACCTTGCCCATCAGGTCCGCGGCCAGGTCTTTGCCCAGCAGCCGGATCTCGGTCGCGTCGGAGGTGCCGAGGCCGGTCGGGAAGCTCAGCTCCTCAGCCATGCGCGGATCTCCTCACCGTGTTCGTCGAGCCCGGGTGGTGGCAGCTCGTAGCGGGCGGGGGTGCCGGAGAACGTGATCGGGTTGCGGACGCCGGGCGTGCCGCCGGATTCGATCACCGGGTCGAGACCGAGATCCGCGGCGAGCGCGACGCCGCCGTCGATCGTGTTGATCGGCGCGCACGGGACCCCGGCCGCGAGCAGCTCGTGGAACCACTCGTCCCTGGTCTTCGTGGCGAGCCGTTCCACGAGAATCGGCCGCAGCACGTCGCGGTGGGCCGTACGGTCCTGGTTGCGGCGGAAGCGCGGGTCCTCGGTCAGGTCGTCGAGCCCGAGCGCGCCGCAGAGTTTGCGGAACTGCCCGTCGTTGCCGGCGATCACGATGAGTTCGCCGTCGGCGACCGGCAACGGCTCGTACGGGAAGAGGCTCGGGTGCGCGTTGCCCATCCGGAACGGGATCGTGCCGCCCGCGACGTACCCGCTGGAGTGGTTGACCAGCCCGGACAGCGCGGACGACAGCAGGTTGACCTCGACGTGCTGGCCGGTGCCGGTGCGCTCGCGGTGGTGCAGGGCGGCGAGGATGCCGATGCTCGCGTGCAGCCCGGCCATCACGTCGAAGACCGAGATGCCGGCCCGGTACGGCGGCCCGTCCGGGTCGCCGGTGAGGCTCATCAGCCCGGAGATCGCCTGGACCATGAGGTCGTAGCCGGGCAGGTCCGCGCCCGCGCCGGGCCCGAAGCCGCTGATGCTGGCGTAGACGATCTTCTCGTTGGCGGCGTTGACCGTGTCGTAGTCGAGGCCGAAGCGGGCCAGGCCGCCCGGCCGGAAGTTCTCGATCATGACGTCGGCGCGCCGGGCCAGCTCCTGCGCGTCGGCGAGGTGCGCCGGGTCCTTGAGGTCGAGCGCGACCGACCGCTTGTTGCGGTTGATGCCCAGGTAGTAGGTGGAGACGCCGTCGCGGTCCGGCGGGATCCAGGTGCGGGTGTCGTCGCCGCCGGGGCTCTCCACCTTGATCACCTCCGCGCCGAGGTCGGCCAGGAGCATCGTCGCGTACGGCCCGGCGAGGATCCGGGAGAAGTCCGCGACGAGCAGGCCGGCGAGGGGCCCGGCAGGTTGCTGAACCATCGTTACCGCCCGTTCTGCGGACATCCGTCCGCCAATCCAGCTTGGCCTGCCCGAGCGGCCGTGTCAACGCCCTCGTCATCGTGTCGTTACACGCCCTTGACACTACCGGTGACCGGGAACACACTGACGGCCGACGGGCTGACCGCACAGCGGACAGGCGTCCGAAAGGGGTGGAGATGAGCGCGAACGACCGACCGGTGATCTTCCGCAACGGCCTGGTTCTCACCATGGATGACTCGCACACGGTGCTGCCCGGCGCCGACCTCCTGGTCGTCGGCGGCCGGATCGCCGAGGTCGGCACCGGCCTCACCGCGCCGGACGACGCGGAGGAGATCGACGCCACCGGCGGCGTGATCATGCCCGGCATGGTCGACACCCACCGGCACATGTGGCAGACCGCCATGCGCGGGTACGGCGCCGACTGGACCCTCACGCAGTACTTCGTCTGGTACTACCTGGAGTCCGGCAAGCTGTTCCGCCCCGAGGACGTCCACGCGGGCAACCTGCTCGCCGCGCTGGAGGCGATCGACGCCGGCGTCACCACCACCGTCGACTGGTCACACGGCCTGCAGACCGTCGACCACGCGGACGCCGCCGTCGACGCGCTCGAGTCCGTGCCCGGCCGGTTCGTGCTCGCGTACGGCAACATCGCCCAGGGCCCGTGGGAGTGGTCCGCATCCAAGGAATTCCGCGACTTCCACCGCCGCCGCATCGACGGCGGCAAGCTGGCCGGGTTCCAGATGGCGTTCGACGTCACCGGCGACCCGGCGTTCCCGGAGCGGGCCGCGTTCGAGGTCGCGCGCGAGCTGGGCGCGACGGTCACCACGCACGCCGGTGTCTGGGGCGCCACCAACGACGACGGCATCCGGCTCATGCACGACAACGGCTTCATGACCCCCGGCACCGTCTACGTGCACGCGGCCACGCTCACCGCCGACTCGTACCACCGCATCGCCGCCACCGGCGGTTCGGTCTCGGTCTCCACCGAGAGCGAGCAGAACGCCGGGCAGGGATATCCGCCCACCTGGGCGCTGCGCAAGCACGACATCCCGGTGTCGCTGTCGATGGACACCAGCGTGTGGTGGAGCGGCGACCTCTTCTCCGCGATGCGCAGCACGCTCAGCGCCGACCGGGCCCGTGAGCACCTCGACGCCCACGGCCGCCAGGAGACCGTCACCCACCACCACCTGCGCGCCGAGCACGTCGTCGACTGGGCCACCCGCGGCGGCGCGAAGGCGCTCGGCATGGACTCGCAGATCGGCGCGCTCACCCCCGGCCGCGCCGCCGACGTGGTGCTGATCAGGAACGAGGCGTCACCGGTCATGTTCCCGGTGCTGCACCCGTACGGCCACGTGGTCTTCCAGGCGCAGCGCGGCGACGTGCACACCGTGCTGGTCGGCGGCAGGGTCGTCAAGCGCGACGGCAGGCTCGTCGACGCGGACCTCGCGGCCGCCCGCGCCAAGGTCGGCGCGACCCTGGACCACCTGCGCGCGACCATGGGTGAGGAGGCCTGGCAGCGCGGCATGAACCCGGACGTCCCGGAGCGCATCGTCCTGGAGAACCCGTACCAGTACACCGCGTACGACGCCGGTGCCGCGCAATGGAAGCATTAGGCCATGACCAGTAGCGGAAGGGGCGCCGGCCCGGACTTCATCGAGGCCCTGGCCCGCGGGCTCGACGTCCTGCGCTCCTTCCGTCCGGGCAGTCCGACGATGACGCTCAGCGAGATAGCCACGATCACCGGCCTCGCCCGGCCCACCGTCCGCCGCATCCTGATCACGCTGGAGGAGCTGGGCTACGTCCGCTCCGACGGCCGCGGCCACGCGCTCACACCGCGCGTGCTGGAGCTCGGCATGGCGTACGTGAACGCGCTGAACATGTGGGACGTGGCCCGCCCGCACATGCAACGGCTGGTCGCGCAGACCGGCGAGTCGACGTCCCTGGCCCAGCTCGACGGCAGCGACATCGTCTACGTGTCCCGCGTCGCCGTGCCGAAGATCGTCACGCTGGCCGTCACGGTCGGCACCCGCTTCCCGGCGCCGGCCACCTCGATGGGCAAGGTGCTGCTGGCGGCCCTGCCCCCGGCGTCACTGCCCGCGGTGCTCGCCGAGCCGTCCCGCTCCGGCATCACCCCGCGCTGGCAGCCGGCGCCGGCCGAGCTGGACGCGGCGCTGCGCGAGGTCCGGGCCAAGGGCTGGGCGCTGGCCGACCAGGATCTGGCGCCCGGCATCCGTTCGGTCGCGACCGGTGTGCGCGACGGCGACGGCCGGGTGGTGGCCGCGCTGAACGTCACCGTCCACGCGGCCGAGACCTCCGTCGAGACGCTGCTGGAGCAGCATCTCCCCCGTCTCCTGCGCGCCGCGGCCGACATCAGCCACGACTGGTCGCTGACCGCCGCCGTTCCCGCGTCCTGACTCGCTTCACACCAGCGGCGGGCCCGGATGCCCTACCGGTTCAGCCGACCCGCTGGCAGCCGGGGAAGGCGCCCACGTACGTCCAGTCCATCCGGGCCCCGGTGACCGGCCCGTACACGCCGTCTGCCGGGACACCGATCTGCCGCTGGACGGTGATCAGCGCCGATCGCGTCTGCGCTCCGAACACCCTGTCGACCGTGATGGCCTGGTGGTAGCAGTACCGCAGCGAGTTCTGCAGCGCCTTCACCCCGTCGGACACATTTCCGGAGCCCATGACGCAATCCCGATTACCGTTGTACGTCGGGATCCACGACTTGAGGACGGTGTTCCCCAATCCGGTTTGCTGATTGCAGTTCGGCGGCGCGGCGCTCGCCGGCGCGGCGACCGTGGCGGCGAGGCCGATCGTGGCCGCGGCCAGGACGGATGCCATAACGCGTCTCATATTCGCTCCTCGTTCGCGGAAACCCGGTGCGATTCATTCTGTGGCGCCTCGCCTCCGGCCGGATCGGCCTTTGCGCCCGGCCTCTCCGACGAATTCCGGGGCGATTCACGCCGAGCATCCGTGGTGATACCTCCGGACTCCGCCGGCGTTATCACCACGGCCATTTCCGGCAGGTCATTCGGTGGACACCCGCACGAATGACGAGAAACCGCTCTACGGGGGTCTTCCACGGTGGAAACGTTTCCGCAGCCTGCCGGCGCCCACGCGCCGAGGTGGCCGGGCCCGGGAGCGCACGGCCGTACCGGCGGAGGCTGTTGATCGTGAATCACGGCCGGCCGTGGCGCGAAGCCGGAGAGTGCCAGGCCGGGCACCCTCCGCGCTCTAGGGGGTTTCCCCGTTGCAGGGATATTGACGTGCGGCGTCATCGACGTAACAATCCCTGAGAGAGCGCTCTCCCATCGATGCGCACGGTTACCCGTCCCGCCGCACGTCCGCCACCGGATCAGCGGCAAACCGTAGGACAGGCAGGAACATGGCACTCCCCACACAGACGTCCCCACCGCCGCCCACACGCCGCCGCCGCGGGCTGATCGCGCTCAGCGGCGTCCTCGCCGCCGTCGTCGGCATCAGCGTCGCCTCGGTCACGCTCAACGCCAACGCCGCGGACATCCCGCTGTCGCAGGGCAAGCCGGCCACCGCCTCGTCCCTGGAGAACGGCTTCACCGCGGCCGCGGCCGTCGACGGTGACACCGGCACCCGCTGGTCCAGCGCGTTCGCCGACCCGCAGTGGCTGCAGGTCGACCTGGGCAGCACCCAGACGATCAGCCGCGTCGTGCTGAACTGGGAGGCCGCGTACGCGTCCGCCTTCACCATCCAGACCTCCCCGAACGGGACCACCTGGACGAACATCACCCCGGTCACCGCGGGTACGGCCGGCGTCCAGACGCTCAACGTCACCGGCAGCGGCCGGTACGTGCGGATGAACGGCACCACCCGGGCCACCGCGTACGGC
Source organism: Catenuloplanes japonicus (assembly GCF_000717135.1). Taxonomy (GTDB): domain Bacteria; phylum Actinomycetota; class Actinomycetes; order Mycobacteriales; family Micromonosporaceae; genus Catenuloplanes; species Catenuloplanes japonicus. Next base: position 7,485 of record NZ_JNXY01000014.1, on the reverse strand, counting down.
TACTCGCTCTGGGAGTTCCAGGTCTTCGGCACCACCACCAGCACGCCGACCCCCACCGGCCCGGCGCTGCCGACCTCCGACACCCCGGACTTCGGCGCGAACGTGCGGATCTTCGACAACGGCACCTCGGCCGCCACCATCCAGACCGCGGTCGACCAGGCGTTCAACGCGCAGCTGCGCAGCCCGACCGCGCAGTTCGGCAGCCAGCGCCACGTGTTCCTGTTCAAGCCCGGCACGTACGGCCGGGTCTGGGCGAACGTCGGCTTCTACACCACGATCGCCGGTCTCGGCCTCAACCCGGACGACGTGACGATCAACGGCGCGGTCAACGTCGACTCCGGCTGGAACTACGGCGACGAGTCCAACGCGACCCAGAACTTCTGGCGCAGCATGGAGAACCTGTCGATCGTGCCCGAGGGCGGCACGAACCGGTGGGCCGTCTCCCAGGCCGCGCCGATGCGCCGCGTGCACGTCAAGGGCAACCTGACGCTCGCGCCGTCCAACCAGGACAACGGGCAGGGCTACTCCAGCGGCGGCTACCTGGCCGACTCCGTCGTCGACGGCGTCGTGTCCTCCGGCTCGCAGCAGCAGTGGTACACCCGCGACAGCCGCATCTCGCGCTGGGACGGCGGCGTGTGGAACATGGTCTACTCCGGCGTGCAGGGCGCCCCGGCCAACGCGTTCCCGAACCCGCCGCACACCACGCTGGCGACCACCCCGGTCACCCGGGAGAAGCCGTACCTGTACGTGGACAGCGCCGGCCTCTACCGCGTCTTCGTGCCCGCCATCCGGCGCAACTCCGCCGGTGCGACCTGGCCGAACACGGCCGGCACGTCGATCCCGATGCGCGAGTTCTACGTCGCCAAGCCGAGTGACAGCGCCGCGCGGATCAACCAGGCGCTCGCGCAGGGCCTGAACGTGTTCTTCACCCCCGGCACGTACACGCTGACCGAGACGCTGCGGGTCACCCGCCCGAACACGGTGGTGACCGGCATCGGCTTCCCGACGCTGATCCCGAGCAACGGCGTCGAGGCGCTGAACGTGGCGGACGTCGACGGGGTCAAGATCAGCGGTCTGACGTTCGACGCGGGCACCACGAACAGCCCGACGCTGATGACGGTCGGCACCGCCGGCGCGCACACCGACCACGCCGCCAACCCGATCAGCATCCAGGACGTGTTCTTCCGCATCGGCAGCAGCGTCCAGGGCAAGGCCACCACCACGCTGGCCGTGCACAGCGACGACACGATCATCGACCACATCTGGGCCTGGCGGGCCGACCACGGTGGCGCGCCCACCGGCTGGACCGTCAACACCGGCGACACCGGCCTCATCGTGAACGGCGACGACGTCCTCGCGACCGGCCTGTTCGTCGAGCACTACCAGAAGTACGAGGTCATCTGGAACGGCAACCGCGGCAAGACGATCTTCTTCCAGAACGAGAAGCCGTACGACGTGCCGAACCAGGCCGCCTGGATCGGGCCGCGCGGCAACGGCTACGCCGCCTACAAGGTCGCCGACAACGTCACCGACCACGAACTGTGGGGCGGCGGCTCCTACGCGTTCTTCAACGTCAACCCGAGCGTCCGGGTGGACCGGGGCTTCGAGGTCCCGAACCGCGCCGGCGTCCGGCTCCGCAGCGTCATCACGGTCTCCCTCGGCGACGTCGGCACCATCGCCAACGTCGTCAACGACACCGGCGGCGCCGTCCCCAACCCGGCCGGCAACACCGTCCCCCGCCAGGTCGTCGCGTACCCGTGATCCCCTGAAATTTCTGACGTAAGACCCGGCGGCCATCGGTGCGATCACGCACCGGTGGCCGCCACCGCATGCTCGCAGCCGCTACGCGCTCTTTCTGCCGAGGGCCCGCCTGTCCGGCCGCGGCAGCGACGGGGTCTTCTCCCCGCCTGAGCTCTCGACGACGATCGCGGTGCAGGACATGCAGAACCAGCTGCGCTTCCAGCGGCTGAACTGACGCTGGTTACGGTCGCGCTTCTTGTGGTAATCCTGCGCCCGCGCGTCGTTCTCACGTGTGATGCGTTCCGTTTCGGCCTCCGCGGCCGCGGCCTCCCTGGCACGGCGCCGGCGCAGACCCTGAACGCTGAGCGCCACCGCAGCCACCCACACCACGTCAGCGGCGAAGATCAGCCTGGACCACATCGGATCCTCCGGCCTCAGCGCGGCCAGGACCGGCGGCAATTCCGGCCACCAGATCAGACCCGAGGCGCAGAAGGCCAGCAGCCCGAAGCCGGCCAGTCTGCCGGGCCTGCCCGGCTCCGGCGGTTCAGGTTCCGGCACGTCTTCCATCGCCGGTTCGGTCGGCATTCGCGGCGGCGCCACACGAAAGGCGGTATTGGTCAGCAGAACGGTATTGCTACCCGAACGCCGGGTATTTTCCGACCACACGGCCTGAGTCCGCCGCATCGGTGACGCACCGCAGGTCGGGCACCGCTTTCCGTTCGTGCCGTCCGTAAGATGATTGACGATCTCAATGGTGTCGGCATTGTATTGAATGTCGACCCATTGGCCGGACTGGTCAACGAAGGCAGACGGCTGATCGGGGGCGGTCACACCGATTCAACCGCTCGCACGACCGCGGCCACCGCCGCGGCGATCATCTCGGTCGGGGCCGCCAGCTCGGCGGCACGCGCAAGATACGCCTTCATTTTCCCGTGGGAGCCGCGCCCCGCGGCGGCACGCGCTGATTCAAGAACGGGGATCACGCCGCTGGCGACAGCCTCCTGCGGCGCATCACGTTGCAGGCGCAGGATGAGCGCTTCGATCAACTGCCCGGGGTCGGCACCACCCGTGCCGAGAAACTGGATGTCGGCGTTGTTCTGATTGATCGCCGTCTGAAACTGCTGATTGAATTGAGCCACCAATTGCCCCACTCTGCGTTTACGGTAAATCAGGGGGACGGTACCAACGCACATCAAAGACCGGCAAGAGCCGTCGGCCCCGGTCCACGCCATCGGGTGACCCTTATGGCACGGCCCGCAGAATCGAGGCCGAGGAAATGGTGGCAGTGCCGGACAAGATCGATCCAGAGAATCGGAAGTGCGCGCCGGCCGAGTGAGTCATCAGCTCCATAAAGATCACAGCACGCCCGGCCTGGCGGTATTGCGCGACGGAAATCGAAAGCCCTGACACCCTTGCGACTATTCACGTCCTCGCCCATCAGAGCGGCCACCGGCGCGGGATCGCGCCGGTGGCCGTCACTCATGCGCCGCGGGCGTACGCGATGACCGCCTGCGCGCTGCGGTAGAGCGCACCCGCGACCACCGCCGGGTCGCCCAGGTAGCCGGTGACCATCGCCCCGTCGCGGAGCAGGACCAGGTCGGCGGCCGTCTCCGCGCCGTTGCCGAGTTGGAGCGGGGCCAGCAGCGACTCGAACATCCGCAGGTACCAGCGCCGGTGGGCGTCGACGACCTGCCGCACCGGATGCGCCGGGTCGGGGTATTCGGCGGCCGCGTTGATGAACGGGCAGCCGCGGAACCCCGGGCTGCAGCTGGTGGCGCCGATCCCGTCGGCGATGCGCCGCAGCGTCGCGTCGAGGTCCCCGCCCGCCTGCGCGATCTCCTGTGCGATGCCCTCGCGCTCCCAGGCCGCGCGGCGTTCGAGGTAGGCCACGATGAGGTCGTCCTTCGACCTGAAGTGGCGGTAGAAGGTCACCTTGGTGGTGCCGACCTGCTCGATGACCCGGTCGGCGCTGACCGCGCGCAGGCCCTGGGCGTAGAACAACTCGGTCGCGGCCGTGACGATGCGTTCCCTCATGGTGCCTTTCACGGCGTCCACCCTACGGATATCCCGGTGCGCGGCGCGTCCTCAGGCCAGCACGACGCGGTTGCGCCCGGTCCACGAGCGCGGGCGGGACGGCGTCGGTACCGAGCACATCGCCCGCCAGAGCGGCGATCGCGGTCCGGTCCAGCGGCGGCACGGTCAGCCGGGTGTCCAGTGCGTCGCCGGCGGCGCCGGTCCGGCTCGATCAGGATGTTGTCCGGTTTGACGTCGCGATGGACGACCGCGGCGCGGTGCGCGACATCGAGCGCCCCGGCTACCTCCGCGGCGATGCCCGCCGGCCGGCGCTCGTCCCGGATCCCGGCGTGTCCCGATTCCGGCCTTCTTGTGCCACCCCGGGAAATCGGGCGCCGCGATCCGTAAGTAGAGTTACTAGTTAGTCTACACGACACCGGGCTGAGGAAGGCCGATGACCGAATACGACTACATCATCGTCGGCGCGGGCACCGCCGGCTGCGTGCTGGCGGGCCGGCTGTCCGCGGACGGCACCACCCGGGTGCTGCTGCTCGAGGCGGGCGCGGCCGCCGGCCCCGACTCGTTGCGGACCTGGCACCGCTGGCCCGAGCACCTCGGCACCGACGTCGACTGGGCGTTCCGGACCGCCGACGGGCGCCGGCTCTCCCAGGGCCGTCTCGTCGGCGGGTCCAGCGCCACCAACGGCACCCTGCACCTGCGCGGGCTCCCCGCCGACTACGACGGTTGGGGTGCCGGATGGGACTACCCGGCCCTGCTGCCCTGGTTCCGCCAGAGCGAGACCGCGGCCGGCCGGGATCACGCCTGGCGGGGCACCGACGGCCCGATGCGCGTCGGCCCGGTCACCACCGCGCCGAGCACGCTCGCCACGGCGATCATGCGGGCCGCCGTCGAGGAGGGGTACCACCCCAGCGACGACCTGAACGGCGCGGAGCCCGACGGCGTGGCCTGGTGCGACCAGAACGTCGTCGGCGGCCTGCGCCAGAGCGCCGCCGACGCCTACCTGCGCGACCGGACGAACCTCACCGTCGTCAGCGGCGCGCGCGCCGACCGGCTGACGATCTCGGCCGGGCGATGCCACGGCGTGGAGTACACGACCGCCACCGGCGCCGCCCGCGCGAGCGCCCGCGGCGAGGTCATCGTCACCGCCAGCGCGATCGGCACGCCGAAACTGCTCCTGCTCTCCGGGATCGGGCCCGCCCGGCACCTGCGGGACATCGGCGTCGACGTCGTCGCCGCGCTGCCCGGCGTCGGCGCGAACCTGCACGACCACATCCTCAACGCCGTCGTGTACGCCACGGAGGAGCACGTCCCGCGCGAGCGGACGAGCACCCTCATCGCCCGTCACCGGGACTCCGGCATCGTGATCACCGGGACCGACTACGTCGTCGGCACCAACGCGACCGGGCCGGCGGCCGGCTTCACCGTGTCGTTCGGCCTGATGCGCCCGACGAGCCGGGGCAGCGTACGACTCGCCGGCGCCGATCCGGCCCAGCCGCCGCTGGTCGACCCCCGCTACCTCACGACCGACGACGACGCCCGCGCGCTGCTGCACGGCTTCCGGCTCGCACGCGCGCTCGGGAACCGGCCCGCGCTGCGGCCCTTCCGCGGCGAGGAACTGCGGCCCGGCACCGCGGTGGAAGGCATCGAGTACCTGCGCAGCACGTCACGGAGCTTCTTCCACCCCGCGGGCACCTGCCGCATCGGCGACGACCCGGACGCCGTCGTGGACCCGGGCCTGCGCGTGCACGGCATCGACGGCCTGCGCGTCGCCGACGCCTCCGTCATGCCCACGCCCGTCCGGGCGAACACCAACGCGACCGTGCTGGCCATCGCCGAGAAGGCCGCCGGCCTCGTCCAGACCAGTTAGGAACCGCCATGACAGTCACCGACCTCTTCCACGCCCAGCGCGCCGCCTACCTCCAGGAGGGACCGCCGGCCGCGGAGGTCCGGCGCGACCGGCTCGACCGGCTGCTGGTCGCCGTCCTCGGCGCCGCGGACGACCTCACCGAGGCGCTCGACGCCGATTTCGGGCACCGGCCGCCCACGATGAGCCTGATGGCCGACGTGGCCGGCACGATCGAGAACATCCGCCATCTCAGTGCCCACCTCGAAGAATGGATGCGACCGGCACCCGTCGCCAGCTCCGGCGCGGCAGGTCTGCCCACCGCGGTCGACGTCGTCCTGCTCGGCGTCACCGAGGAGATGGCCGTGGCCCGGGAGGAGGTCTTCGGGCCGGTCCTGACCGTCTACCCGTACGACACGATCGCGGACGTGATCTCGTACGTCACCGCGCATCCGGCCCCGCTGCTCGCCTACTGGTACGGCGACGACACCGAGGACTTCCGCGCATTCCGCCACCGCACCGCGTCCGGCGGTATCACCCGCAACGACTTCGCCGTCCACATGATGCTGCCGGACGTGCCCTTCGGCGGCATCGGCCAGAGCGGCATGGGCAGCTACCACGGCAAGGCCGGCTTCGACACGTTCAGCCACCGCCGTGCCGTGGCGGAGTCCACCGTCCCCGGGGGCATCGCCGCGGCCATGGGCCCGGAGGCCGTGACCGACCCGGCCACCGGCTCCGCGCTCCGGGCCGCCATCGCCGGCGCACGTCAGGAGGCGCTCCAGCGGCTGGGCCGCTCCTGACGGACGGGTAGTCCTACGGCTTGCGCGCGACCCCGCCGAAACCGGCCACGTCCTCGTGCCGGGGTCGCTGCGCCGGCGGCACCTCCGCGTGCCAGTCCGAGACGACCTCGACCGGGCCGACCGGGTCGAGGCCGGTGAAGAAGCCGGTGATCTGCTCCTTCGTGCGGGCGAACGCGTCGACCTGGCCGGCCGCGGCCCGCCGGTCGTGGTCGGCGCGCAGATCGGGCGGGAACGTGTCGACGGACAGGTGGGTCAGGGCCAGGTAGCTTCCGGACGGGAGCGCGTCGACCAGCCGGGCGACGATCGCGCGCGCCTCGTCGTCGTCCTGGATGAAGTGCAGGACCGCGATCAGCATCAGCGCCACCGGCCGGCCGAGGTCGATGACCTCGCGGATCTCCGGGTCGGCGAGGATCAGATCGGGGCGGCGCAGATCCTGCTCCACGTAACAGGTGCGGCCCTGCGGCGTGCTGGTCAGCAGCGCCCGGGAGTGGGCCATCACCATCGGGTCGTTGTCGACGTAGGCCACCCGGGCCGCCGGGTTGACCCGCTGCGCGATCTCGTGGGTGTTGTCCGCGGTCGGCAGCCCGGTGCCGATGTCCAGGAACTGGTCGATCCCGGCCTCACCCGCCAGGTGTCGCACGGCCCGCTGAAGGAACCGCCGGTTCTCCGTGACCGAGATGAACACGCCGGGGAACGCCGCCTTGATCAGGTCGCCGGACGCCCGGTCGGCGGCGAAGTTGTCCTTGCCCCCGAGCAGGTAGTTGTACCGACGCGCGGGATGCATCGTCTCCGGATCGATCCGCTGCACCCAGCCCTCGCCGTCTCCCATCCGCCCACAGTAGACCGTCGCGCCGCCCGCTTCCGCCCTGTCCCAGTACTCAGCCACCACCCATTCGGAAGCACGGAGGGGACAGATCAAGATCAAGATCCAGAGCATTTTCCCGCTTCCGGCGTGGTGGCGGTCCGCACGCTCCCGCGGGCACCGGTCGTCGCTGGCGCTCCTCCCTGCCAGTTTGTGGGCTTTTCCGAGCGCCGCGTGTGCGGGAAAATTGCGGGTGTGGCCGTTCG
>NZ_JNXY01000013.1 GCF_000717135.1 Catenuloplanes japonicus | reverse complement strand
CCCCCCCCCCACCCGCCCCACCCCCACCCGACGTCCCCACCGCACGCCTCACAGCCGGCACGCCCCCATCACCCGCCAACTCCTCCACCAAGGCACCCCCCAACGCACTATTTCCCGAAATTTCGGGCCTGCAGCACCGGGCTGCGGAGCCGGCCCCGCCGGACCAGGCTCCAGGGCCTTACTGCGGGGCCTGACTGCGGAACCGGGCTGCGGAACCGGGCTCCAGGGCCGGGCCGCGGGGCCGGGCCGCGGGGCCGGGCCGCGGGGCCGGGCCGCGGGGCCGGGCCGCGGGGCCGGGCCGCGGGGCCGGAGCCCGGAGCTGCAGCACGGGGCTGAGGTGCGGGGCTGGGCTGCGGTCTACTGAGTCCATCTGGCACCGTCGGGTGACGCCTCGCGGGCGCAAAAATCCTTCGGCCCTGGTTCGCAGCGGGGCCTATTTCCCGGTCAGCTTCCGGCGCCGAGGCGAGAATATGTTGGGTCTCCAGGCAGCTATTTCACGAAATTTCGGGCACAGCGTGCCCGCTTGATCGCAGCCAGTCCGGTCCTCGACGCCGACCGGACTTCGGAGCCGGAACGCTCCCGCCGGAGGCCCGCCGGAGGCAGAAACGCGACCAGCCCACCCAACGCAACCAATAACACGAAATATCGGGCGCGTCAGCGCCCGACAGCCAAACCTAAAAGCCACTCACCCCACGACGCACCAACGCGCCCGAGAACCCAGGCCGACGACGTTGCCGGCAACGGCCCGTCGACACCCAATCCGGACCCCTGATGCCAAATCGCCCCAGCGCCAAACCCTCCACCCGCCAGGATCAAGGCACACAAAAGGACCGCCCGGCCCCCGGACGGTCGCAATCCGGACCAACAGGCGTCTGGGCCGGTTCGCACCGGCCCAGCCACGCGTCGTCCGCCCGCCTGCGCGATTCGCACCGCTCAGCGCGGAACCAATTCAGCGATGACCCTCGGGGCGCTGACGCCAGCGCTCCTCGAGCCGGTCGATGAACGACAGGCGTCGTTGCCGGGTGCGCCGGCTGGCGGTGCCGCCAACCACGTGCAGATCCGGCGATTGGGACTTGCGGTAAGACGTCATCGCGAACGCCGCGGCGCCGAGCATGACCACGAAGCCGGCCACGCCGAGCAGCGGAGTCTTGCTCACCGCACCATAGACAAGCAAAGCGAGCCCGGCGATGATCGCGACGGCTGCGATGATCAGACGACGCCGCGCGTGAAAGCGCGGATCGCTGGCGCGCACAGCCGAGGCGAATTTCGGGTCCTCGGCAAGCGACCGCTCGATCTGATCGAACAGCCGCTGCTCGTGCTCCGAGAGCGGCACGGCACTCCTCCCCGGTCAGCTGTGCCGGCCCGGGGTGGGCCGACAGACCGTGGCAGCCCGGCAGGGCTGCTTACCCGCCAGTCTACGAGGGCTCTTGCGATGCGGAAAGCGGGACGACCCACGGTCAGGTTGGATTTTCGGTGCGAGCCTGGTCGCCACCGCCGAGAAGGCTCGCCGGGCGGATCACCGCGCCGCCGAACCGGGCCGCCACCGCATCGATGACGGTCTCCGCCTCGCGCCAGCCGTGCTGGGGCGCGCCCAGCTCCGGCTGCCGGGCCGCGGTCGCGCCGTCGACCAGGCCCTCGACCCGCACGCCGACCAGGCGGAGCGGGCCGGTATGCGGCATAGCTGCGTAAAGCGCCCAGGCGGTATCGAAGATCTCCCGGGCGACGTCGGTCGGCGAGCCCAGCGTGCGGGACCGGTTGAGCGTCTGGAAGTCGGCCCGGCGGATCTTGATGGAGATGGTCCGGCCCGCGTGCCCGGCCGCGCGCAGCCGGGCCGCGACCTTGCCGGAGAGCGCCAGGATCGTCTTGCGGATCTCCCCCGGGTCGCCGAGATCGGTGTCGAAGGTCACTTCCGCGCCGATCGACTTGTCCACGTGCTCGGGCTGGACGCCGCGCGGGTCGCGCCCCCAGGACAGCTCGTGCAGGTGTGCGGCCGCGGCCTCGCCCACGGCGGTGCGCAGCAGCGAGATAGGCGCCTGGGCCAGGTCGCCGACCGTGCGCAGGCCGATGCGCTGCAGCGACTCGGCGGACCGCTCCCCCACGCCCCAGAGCGCCGCGACCGGCAGCGGGTGCAGGAAGTCGAGCACCTGGGCGGCCGGGATGACCATCAGGCCGTCCGGCTTGCCGCGGGTGGAGCCGAGCTTGGCCAGGAACTTCGTCGGGGCGACGCCGACCGTGCAGGTCAGGCCGAGCTCGCCGGCGACCCGGGCGCGGATCTGCGCGGCGATCTCGGCCGGGCGGCCGAGCAGCCGCCGGGCGCCGCTGACGTCGAGGAACGCCTCGTCGAGCGAGAGCGGCTCGACCAGCGGGGTGGTGTCGCGCAGGATCTGCATGACCGCGCGCGACGCCGCCGTGTAGGCCTCGAAGTCGGGTGACAGGTAGACCGCGTGCGGGCAGAGCGCGCGGGCCCGGGTCATCGGCATGGCGCTGCGCACGCCGAACGCGCGGGCCTCGTAACTGGCGGAGCTGACCACGCCGCGGTTGCCGAGCCCGCCGACGATCACGGGCTGGCCGCGCAGCGCGGGCCGGCGGCGGATCTCGACGGACGGGTAGAACGCGTCCATGTCCACGTGCAGCATCGGGCAGCCGGTGTCGTCCGCGTCCGCCCCGAAACGCGGGTCGCCGCCGCGACCGACCGCCTGACTTCGCCCCATGGGCGACACGCTAGCCCCCCGCTGCCGCCCCGACCGCCCACCCCTAACCGGAATGAATCGCTGCTCCCAAGTTTTTTAACGGAGCATGTGCTCCGGTTCACTGAAAAATACGGAGCATGTGCTCCGTTAAATCGCTACCGTGGCGGGGTGACCGCTCCCGCAAAGCCGCTCCGCCGCGACGCCGTCCGCAACCGCGAGCAGATCCTGCAGGCGGCCACCACGGCGTTCGCCGAGCGCGGCGCGAACGTCGACGTGCGGAAGATCGCCCGTGCGGCCGGCGTCGGGATGGGCACGCTCTACCGGCACTTCGCCACCAAGGACCACCTGCTCGGCGCCGTGATCAAGCGGGACATAGACGCCTGGATGGACGAGGCGCTGCAGGCGGCCCAGGAGAGCGCGCCGTGGGCCGGGCTGGAGACGTTCCTGGAGACCGCGCTGGCCCGGCAGATCGCGGACCGCGCGCTGATGGACGGCGTGTTCCGGGTGCTGGCCTCCACGTCGCTGCTGGACGAGTGCCGGTCCCGGATGAGCGAGGTGGTCAACCTGCTGCTCGACCGCGCGCACCGGGCCGGTGAGCTGCGGCCGGACGTCGGCGAGGCGGACATCGCGCTGACCATGATGTCGATCGGCAAGATCGTCGAGCTCACCGAGGACGCCCGGCCCGGTCTCTGGCGGCGCCAGCTGCGGATCACGCTGGACGGGCTGCGCGCGGCCGGTCACACGCCGATCACCGAACCACCCCTCACCATCGCGGACCTCGACGCCGCGGTCTGCCATTCATTGCCGAAGTTGGAGAATTCATGACCACCGCCCCACCCGAGCCGGTAGCCAAGACCGGCGGCGCGGCTGCCCCACGCATGACGAAACGCCAGATCAACGAGGCTCTCACCGGCCTGATGATGGGCATCTTCGTCTCGATCCTCGCCTCCACGGTGGTGGCCAACGCGCTGCCCCGGGTGATCGCGGACCTCAACGGAAGCCAGTCGACCTACACCTGGGTGGTCACGGCCGAGCTGCTCGCGATGACCGCGACCGTCCCGCTCTGGGGCAAGCTCGCCGACCTCTACAACCAGAAGCTGCTGATCCAGCTCTCGCTGAGCCTGTTCGTGGTGGGCTCGCTGATCGCCGGCTTCGCGCCGAACCCCGAGGTGCTGATCGCCAGCCGCGTCGTGCAGGGCATCGGCGCCGGCGGCCTCACCGCGCTGGTCCAGGTCGTGATGGCCGCGATCATCCCGCCGCGTGAGCTGGGCCGGTACTCCGGCATCTTCGGCGCGGTCTTCGCCACCGGCACCGTCGCCGGCCCGCTGATCGGCGGCCTGCTGGTCGACACGGACTGGCTGGGCTGGCGCTGGACGTTCTTCTTCGGCGTGCCGTTCGCGCTGCTGGCGATCGCCCTGCTGCAGAAGACGCTGTCGCTGCCCACGGTCGGCCGCAAGGTGAAGGTCGACTACCTCGGCGCGTTCCTGATCATGGCGGGCGTGTCCACGCTGCTCATCTGGGTCACGCTGGCCGGCAACAACTTCGCGTGGCTGTCCGCGTGGACCGCGGGCCTGGTCGCCGGCGGCCTGGTGCTGATCGCGCTCGCGCTGGTGGTCGAGTCCCGCGTCGAGGAGCCGATCATCCCGCTGGAGATCTTCCGGTCGCGCACGGTCAGCCTCAGCGTGGTCGCCAGCCTGCTGGTCGGCGTCGCGATGTTCGGCAGCACGGTCTTCCTGTCGCAGTACTTCCAGCTCTCACTCGGCAAGTCGCCGACCGAGGCCGGCCTGCTCAGCCTGCCGATGATCTTCGGTCTGATGGTCTCGTCCACGGTCGCGGGCGCGATGATCACGAAGACCGGCCGGTGGAAGGCGTTCCTGGTCGCCGGCGGCGTCATCATGATCGCCGGGCTCGGCCTGCTCAGCACGATCGGCGCGGACACCAGCCTGTGGGTGCTCGGCGCGCAGATGGCCGTGCTCGGCGTCGGCGTCGGCCTGCTCATGCAGAACCTGGTGCTCGCCGCGCAGAACGACGTGCCCGCCCACGAGCTCGGCGCCGCGACCTCGGTCATCTCGTTCTTCCGCAGCCTCGGCGGCTCGGTCGGCGTAAGCGTGCTCGGCGCGATCCTGGCCAGCCGCGTCACCTCGAACATCGAGGACTCGCTCGGCCCGGCCGCGGCCGGCGCGACCGGAGGCGCCGCCGAGGGCACGGTGCCGGACATCTCCACGCTGCCGCCCGAACTGGTCGGCATCATCCAGAACGCCTACGGCGACGCGATCGGCGACCTGTTCCTGGTCGCGGTCCCGTTCGCGGTGCTGACGCTGCTCGCGGTGGTGTTCATCAAGGAGGTCCCGCTCAAGACCACCAGCGGTCTGGAGCGGCTGGCCGAGGAGGCCAAGACGCCGCCGATCATGCACTGACGTTTCTGACAGAAGCCGGGGCCGGGCGATTCGCCCGGCCCCGACCCGCATGACGACAAAGCAGATTTTCCCGCTTCCAGCGTGGTCCAGCAGCGTTGCTCCCGCGGGCTCCTGATCCGCCGTGGTCCGGCAAACCCGCTAAGGCTTACGCACGACGAACAGCGGGATCGACATCTCGGCGGCCGTGTTCGCGCCGTGGAAGGCGATCAGCGTCGACACGACCGGCGGGTCGTGCTCGGAAGCCATCGTCACGGCCACGTCCCGCATGGTGACGACCACGTCGCCGATCCTCGCCAGGTTCCCCTCCGCGACCGGGCCGAACCAGCCGCCCGCGACCGCCTCGGCCCGCGAGACCACCTCCGCGTCCGCGCCGAGCACCGCACGCCAGGCCGCGATCACGTCGTCCTCCGCGCCGGGCTCCACGTGCAGGTAGCGCACGCGCGGCTCGCCGGCCACGAGACGCACGCCGGCGGACAGGCGCGGGTCGGTGTCCAGGTCGTACCGCCGGTCCCAGGGCACGTCGATCTGGCCGTGGTCCGCCGTGACCAGCAGCGCGGCGTCGTCGGGCAGTCCGTCGGCCAGGCGGGTGATCAGCGCGTCCACGTCCGCGGCCGTCTCGGCCCACTCCGGCGACCTGAGGCCGTACAGGTGACCGGCCTTGTCCATCTCCCGGTAGTAGGCGGAGACCAGCACCGGCGTCTCGTCCCCGGACAGCGCGCCGAGGATCTCGGTGACGAGTTCGTCCACGTCCGAGGCGCCGCGGAACGCACCACCCCGGTTCGCGGCCGTGGTCAGGCCGCTGCCGTCGAACTCCGGCCGGGTCACCAGCGTCACCCGCACCCCGGCCGTGGCCGCGCGTTCCAGCTGGGTGGGCACCGGCTGCCAGGCGGCCGGATCCGGATCGTCGCCCCAGTGCAGAAGATCAAAAACACGATCCGTCCCGGGTACGTGCAGCGCGATGCCCAGCACGCCGTGCTCGCCGGGCGGCGCGCCGGTGCCGAGCGTGACCAGGCTGACCGGCGTCGTCGACGGGAAACCCGAGGTCAGCTGCGTGTGAGAACCGAGGCGACCGGCGCTCAGGTCGGCGATGGTGCCGCCGATCGCGGACGCGGCCGGGAGCTGGTAGGTCCCGAAGCCGTCGACCAGGAGGACGGCGATACGGCGTACCCCCGGCAATGCTTTTGTGAGAGCGAGCGGGTCCGGGGAGCCGGCGACGCCCAGGACCGCGAGCGCGGACGGCAGCACGTCGGCGAGGCTGGCCCGGCCGTAAGCCGGGCGCACCACGCTCATTTGCGCGCGAACAGGTGCAGCTGGGCGGCCAGGTCCCGGTACGGCGGATGCGCGGCAGCGGCCAGTTCCAGCTCCAGCAGCGCCTGCGGATCGGCCTCCGCGACCGCGGCCGGCAGCAGGTCGGCGAAGACCCGCACGCCGTGGATCTGCTCCACGGTCAGGCCCGCGGCCTCCAGCAACGCGGTCGCGCTCGCGGTGTCGTAGCGGCGGCGCGACGTGTCCCGCGGCCCCGCGCACCCGTCCTGATCGGCGAGCAGACGCGCGGCCGCGGCCAGATTGCCGTTGATCGCGCGGCCCAGCACGGCCGCGGCCCGGCCCGCCACCAGCAGGCTCACCGCCCCGCCCGGCCGCAGCGCCGCCGCGACCGCGGCCACCACGTCGGCCGGACGGTCCACGACCTCCAGCACCGCGTGGCAGAGCACCAGGTCGGCGGCCTCGTCATCGATCAGCGTGGCCAGCGCGTCGCCGTCACCCTGCACCGCACGGACCCGGTCCGCCACGCCGGCGTCCGTGGCCCGGCGGACCAGCGTGGCCAGCGCGTCCGGGCTCGCGTCCACCACCGTGACCCGGTGCCCCAGCTCGGCCAGCGGCACGGCGAACCCGCCGGTCCCGCCGCCCACGTCGAGCACGGTCAGCTCGCGGTCGCCGGCCCGCCGCAGCTCACGGCGCAGCGCCTCCCAGACGGCGGCGGTGCGAGGGGTCATCGGCGGTCCCAGGGTCGGTGTGCGCTCCACCTGGACGAGCCTAAGGTACGAATAGGGTGATCGGATGACCGACCAACGGCCCGTACGCCAGCTGCGCCTCGTCGTCACCGCGGAGGACTACCAGGAGGCGCTCCGTTTCTACCGCGACGTGCTCGGCCTCCCCGAGCAGGCCGCCTTCTCCTCCCCCGACGGCCACGTCACCATCCTCGACGCCGGCCGCGCCACGCTGGAGATCGCCGACCCCGGGCACGCCGCCTACATCGACGACGTCGAGGTGGGCCACCGAGTGGCCGGCCACCTGCGCGTCGCCTTCGAGGTCACCGACGCGACCGCCGCCACCGCGTCGCTGTCCGACGCGGGCGCCGAGGTCATCGCCCCGCCCACCGTCACGCCCTGGAACTCGCTCAACTCCCGCCTCACCGCCCCGGCCGGCCTCCAGCTGACCCTCTTCGAAGAGCTCGGCCCGTAGCCTGACTACGCTGGCCCGATGCCGTTGACGAACTGCCCGGAGCTGCCGTGACGGCCGGCGGGGTGCTGCGGGACGCGATCCGGTTCCGGCCTGCCGACGCCGCGTGGGCGTTCGCGTTCCGGGCCGGGCTGGCGGTCGCGGTGCCGGTGGCGGTGCTGGTCGCGGCCGGGAAGCCGGTCTGGGCGGCGGCGGCCGCGTGCGGGTCGTTCACGGCGCTCTACGCGCGGGACGAGCTCTACCGGCCACGTGCCCTGCAACTCGCGCTGGTGGCGGCCGGGCTGGTCGCGGCCGTCACGGCCGGAACCGTGGCCGCGTTGCTCGGGGGCGTCGCGCCGATCGTGGTGGTCGCGCTGGCCGGGGGCATCGCGACGTGGCTCTGCACCGCGTTCCGGGTCGGGCCGCCGGCCGGGCTGATGTTCGCGTTCGCGGCGGCCGTGAGCAGTGCACTCCCGGCCGACGGCGGCATGTTGCCGGTCGACGGTGGCACCGTGGGCCGGAATGCGGCGCTGACCGCCGCGGCCGCGGCCTGGGCGTGGCTGGTGGCGATGGCCGGTGCGGCCGTCGACCGGGACACGCCGCGCCGCCTGGCCGTGGCCCGCGCGCTGCGGGCGGTCGCAGCCCTGGAGGACGTCGCACCCGGCACGTCCGGCCTGACGCTCCGGCACCGGGCGGCCGTCGCGGTCGAACGGGCCTGGCGCACGCTGCCGGACCGTCCGCCGTCCGGGCCGCGTGGCGCGCTGATCGCGGACCTGGAGGCGTTGTGCGCGCATGCGGAGAGCGCGTTCGCCGCCGTACACGTGCAGGGCGAGGCCGCGCGCCGCGCGCCCGCCTGGGCACCGGGCGGGTCCGGCGTGCCGTCGGACGAGCCCGCGGTGGACTGGGCCGAGCTACGCGCGCTGGCCGCGCAGGCCGGAAGACAAGGGCCGATTCCGCGGGTACGCCGCAGCCGCGCCGAGATCGCCGAGATCGCCGGCCGGCACCTCGCCGCGGAACTGGCCCAGCGCCCGCGCTTCCTCCGCCCGGATCCGGCCGGCGGTCGTGGGATCTGGCTGGGCGGCCCGGCGATCCCGGTCGCGGCGCGCGTGGCGCTGGGCGCGCTGATCGCGGGCGCGGTCGCCGGCTGGTTGTCCGGCGGTCCGTCCGGTGGGCTCGGGCACGGTTACTGGGCCGCCGTGTCTGCGGTCGCGGTGCTCCAGACGCCGAACCTGCTCGGCGCCGTTCACCGCTCCGTGCAACGTGCGGTCGGCACGCTGCTCGGCGTCGTCCTGGCCGCCGCCGCGATCCTGCTGCTCCCCGGCCAGTGGGCGCTCGTCGCCGCGATCGTGCTGCTCCAGGTCGTGGCCGAACTGCTGGTGGTGCGCAATTACGGACTCGCGATGCTGGCCGTCACGCCGCTCGCGATCCTGGTCGGCGAGCTGGCCCGTCCCGCGCCCGCGACCGGCCTGCTCCGCGACCGCCTGCTGCAGACCCTGCTCGGTTGCCTGATCGGCCTGCTCTGCGCCGTGCTCGTCCGCAACCGCGCCGCCGTCCGCCGCCTGGCCTTCGTCACCGCCGCCTGCCGCGCCGCGGTCCTCGACCTGCGCGACCGGCTGGCCGACCCCGCCGCCGACCCGTTCCCCGCCGCCCGCCGTGTCGCCACGCTCCTGTCCGCGGTCCGCGAGGCCCACGACGTCGTCTCCGGCGAGCCCGGCCGCACCCCCATCGACGCCGAAATGGTCCTCCGCACCGAACAATCCGCCCGCCACGCCCTCACCGCCGCCGCAGCCCGCCTCTGACCCACCCCTCACATCGAAGCGCGCGCCCGGCGCCCGACATTTCGGTATTTACTGACGCCCCCTTCGGGTGACGCCTCGCGGGCGTGAGAACGCTTCGGCTTCGGTCGGCGGTGGGGGCTTCTTTCCGGTCAGCTTTGAATTGTGCGCTTTCGGGGGTTTAGTCGAAGGGGTATTCGATGGCGGTGGCGCCGGCGAAGAGGTGCTTGGCGTGGTGGCGCATGCGGGGGCCGTAGGTGGGGTCGGCGAGCCAGGCGGAGTAGCCGTCGCCGGGCGCGGGTGGGATGAGCGCGGCGGTTTCGGCGAGGTAGAGGTCGAAGCCGGGGTACATGAGTGCGGCGCAGGGGAGGTCGTCGACGTCGATGGCGAGGACGGGGTATTCGCCGGCGGCGTCGGGCTCGGAGACGACCAGGACGCGGCGGGAGTCGGAGCCGCCGGGGAGCAGGAAGCACTCGGGGAAGCGGGCGTCGACCGGGGCGAACAGCTCGCCCCAGGGCTGCTCGCCGAGCTCGTCGGAGACCAGCTCGGACAGCGGGCGCGGGGCGAGCGTGCCGTCGTCGTGGAACCAGTCGTGCCGGTCGAACAGGCTGCCGTCGAACGCCAGCCAGGCGCGCAGGCTCGGGGAGAGCGAGCGCCCGGACGGGAACGTCAGGCCGTCCGACGGGCGCGGCGCGGGGGTGCCGCCCTCGACCCACGGCACCGTGCGGTAGCTCAGCATCGACCGCCCCGGGTCCGGCCGCACCGACTCGATGACCCGCTCCACCAGCGCAGCTCCGTGCGCGTCTCCCGTGCTCATGGCCGGACGGTAACAGCGGGGACCGACATTATGTGATCGTTACCGCTCGCCGTGGCCCGCCGCCCGCGAGGTGATCTAGGGTGCGGGGCACCGTGATCCGGGGAGGGGCGGCGGGAATGGCCATCTGGTTGCGGCCCGAGTTGTGGCTGCGTGTGGTGATCGTCGTGGCGGCGGCGTTCGGCCTGTCGTTCAGGGACAATTCACTGACCTATTACACGGTGCAGAGCAATCTGATCGCGGTGGCCTACTTCGGGTGGGCGATCTGGCGGATGATCGGCACGAAGAAGGTCATGTCGCCGTCGCCGAGGCTGCGCGGCGCCGTCGTGTTCTGGCTCGCGATCACCGGCCTGGTAGCGCATTTCCTGCTCAACAACGGCGCGAATCCGCTGCCCCCGCTCTTCGGCGACGGCGATCTGATCCACGAATGGTGCGTCTTCTGCCTGCATTATGTGGTGCCGGTCCTGGCGCTGGTGGACTGGCTGACCGTGCGCCCGCACCGCGTCGTGCCGTGGACGAACGTGCCGTTCTGGCTGCTGTACCCGCTGGGTTACGGCGCTTTCGCGGAATTCCGGGCGTTCGTCTATCCGGACTATCCGGTGCCGTATCCGTACTTCTTTCTGGACCCGACGGAGAACGGGTACGGATGGGTGGCACAACAGTTCGGCATTCTGGCGATCGAGTTCGCCGTGCTCGCCGTGATCATTGTCGGCCTGGACCGGCTCGTGCACCGCAAGCCGAAACGCTGACCCCGGAAATCCGGTCGACGGCGCGCGGATAATCGATCGCATGATCGATGAGCTGGTGAAGCGTACGGCGGCCGGGGAGCGGGTGCGGTACGTCTTCTTCTGGGGGCATCAGCCGCGCCGGGACGGGGCCGAGTGCCTGAGCCAGTGGGCGCCGTCGCCGTTCACCGTGGACGACGTGCGGTACGAGACGGCCGAGCACTACATGATGTGGCGCAAGGCGATGGACGTCCGGAGGGCGGTGGCGGGAGCGTAGAACTCCCGCCACCGCGGTTCCTAAGCGATCTCGTACGCCCGGATCAGCGTCTGCGTGACCGTATTACCCGCTTTGTCCACAGCCGTAGCCCGCAGCGAGACGAAGCCCGCCGTGGAAGGATGCCGCAGCTGGGCAGCCCCGTGGCGTACCGGTGCGGGGGTCCAGGTCTTGCCGTCGTCGAACGAGGCCTCGACGGTCAGCGTGCGGTTGTCCGCCGCCGCGGAGTTCTCCTGCTTGTCGACGCGCAGCGGTACGGAGAAAGCGCGTCCCTTCGGTGCGATGCTGGCGTCGTCCGTGGGTGGTGTGAAGACCACGGCGGACATCGGCAGCGCGGCGAACGTGGCCGGGTCCGTGTGCGCGGACGTGAACGTCCAGGTCGCGGCCAGTGAGGTGGTGAGCCGGTTCGGTTCGCCGAGCGTGCTGGTGATCTCCACGCGGTACGTGGCGGACTCCGGCGGCACGGTGAACTCGCCGCCGGTGTCCGGGATCTCGCCGACCAGCTCACCGTTGCGGTAGAGCCTGGTCGCGGACGCGGTCCGGCCGGCGGAGTAGCCCTCGCGGCCCTCGCCGTCGCCGTAGAGCGGCGGCGCGATGAACATCGAGTCGCCCTGGCGGCCGGCCTCGGGGTAGCCCATGTCCGGGAACGACGGCCCGAACACGGCCTTGTTGAACGTGGTGGCGGTGGTGCGGCCGACCGGGTACGCGACCGGCGGCCCGTACTGCAGGTAGTACGGGATGGCGAACCCGTCCTCGACGATCCCCTCCTGGAAGTAAGAGCCCCACTTCACGCCCTGGTCCGCGTTGTAGTACTCGGTGCGGGTGAACGGCAGCGTGCGGTACTCCTGGCTGGCCGTCCAGCTGCCGGAGACCGCGGGGTGCCGGGGTGCCGCGCCCTTGACGCCGACGTTCGCGCCGGTGCCCTGGCGTCCGTGCGTGGCGGTGACCGTGGCCAGCTCGCCCGCGGCCACCGTGTGCCGGTAGCCGGTGATCATGGTGCCGGGCGTGAGGTACTGCAGCTCGTAGGCGAACGGGCTGTCCGTGAACGTGCCGTCCGGGTGCCGTTTCGCGAAGTTCGCGTGCACGACCGCCTGGAAGCCGTCGGTGCTGACGTCCGGCGCGAGGTTCAGGCTGTAGAGTCCCGCGAAGCCCTCGGTGCCGACGGACGAGCCGTACCCGATCGGCCATTCCGCGCCGACCTCGGCCAGCGTGGCCTCGGCCTCCGGGTTCGGCACGGTGACCGCGAGGTCGCGGCCGTTCCGGGCGTCGATGTCGAGCCGTCCGGCGCCGTCGTTGACGAACCGGGCGTGCGCGGCGAACGTGCTGTCCTCCTCGCCGTTGATCACCGCGGTGACCGCGTAGTCGCCCTTGGGCAGCCGTACCCCGGTGGCGGGCAGGAAGACACGGCGGCCGGTACGGCGTGCGAGGTCCACGAACGTGACGTTGCCGTTCGCCGCGGCCTGCCCGGCGCGGTCGAGCACGGAGAGCGGGACGTCGTAGCTCTCCACCTCGCGCTCGACGCCGAACGGCGTGCGGACCACGAGGTCACCGGCGGTGGCGGTGACGACGCCGGTGTGGAAGCCGTCCGCCATCGGCCGGGTGGTGTCCATCGTGACGGTGACGGCGGCGGTGCCACCGGCCGGCACGGTCACGGTCTGCGCGGACAGCGAGACGATCTGCGCGCTCAGCGCGAGCGTGACGTCGGCCGTGCCGGAGTTGCGGTAGGTGACGGTCTGCGTGAGCACCGGGTCGTCCTCGTGCGGCCAGAGTTGCAGGCCGAAGCTGATCGTGGCCGGCGATGCGGACACGGTCTGGGTGATCGCGCGCGCCACGTCCACCCGGCCGGCGCCCTGCGCGGTGACGGGGATCTCCGAACCAGGCGAAGCGGACCCGACCAGCGTGGATTTGAGCAGCTCAGCGGTCCAGTCCGGGTGCTGCTGCGCCAGGATCGCGGCCGCGCCGGCCACGTGCGGCGTGGCCATCGAGGTGCCGGACATGGTCACGTGCCCGGTGGTGCCGGCCTCGGCCGCGGAGATGTCCACGCCCGGTGCGGTGATCTCCGGCTTGAGCGCGGAGTCGCCGATCCGCGGCCCGCGGCTGGAGAACACGGCCAGGTTGTCCTGCTTGTCGACGGCGCCGACGGTCAGTGCCGCGTCCGCGCTGCCCGGACTCTCCACCGTGCGGTCGCCGCGCTGGCCGGAGTTGCCGGCCGCGATGACGAAGAGCGTGCCGTACTGCTCGGTGAGCGACTGGACCGCCTCCTCCATCGGGTCCAGCCCGGGTGAGTCGGGGCCGCCGATGCTCATGTTGACCACGTCCGCGCCCTGCTCGGCCGCCCACTGCATACCGGCCAGCATCCAGGACTCGGCGCAGCCGTAGACGACGCAGACCTTGCCGGCGAGCAGCGTCGCGCCCGGCGCCACACCCTGCTTCCCGGCGATGGTGGAGGCGACGTGGGTGCCGTGGCCGACCTGGTCGCGGTCGTCCTCCTCGCCCTCGGTGAAGTTCTGCGCGGCGGCGACGCGGCCGGCCAGGTCCGGGTGGGCGGCGTCGACGCCGGTGTCCAGCACGGCCACGGTGGCGCCGGCGCCGTTGAATCCGGCCTGCCAGGCCGCGGGCGCGCCGATCTGCGGCACGCTGGTCTCGAGCGTGGGCTGCAGGAGACCGTCCAGCCAGATCTTCGTGGCGGCGGTGCGCCGGTTCGCGGCGCCGGTCAGCGTGGTCCAGGTGGTGCCGGTGCGGTCCGCGCGGACGGCGGACAGGCCGCCGGGCAGCGCGCGGGTGGCGCGGAGATTGCCGCCGGAGACGATCAGCGGCAGGTCGTCGCGGCTGTCGTCGTAGCCGAACTCGATCAGCGTGGTCAGGTCGAACAGGCGCGGATCGACGCGGCCGGACTGCAGCAGCGGCGCGGCGTCGGACGGGATGACGGAGACGTGACCGTCCTGGCGCTCGGTCGCGAACCGGATGTGCTCGCGCCCGGCACCGCGCCGGACCTCCAGCACGTTGTCCCGGTGCACGGTTATCCGGTCGCCGGTGATCAGCGTGACGGTCCGGCCATTGTGGACTCTGTGGTCGGCCGGAGAGACGGGCGCGGCCGCCGCCATGCCGGGAAGCATGGCGACGACCGCGGTGGTCACGGACAGCATCGCTGTCCCAGTTCGTAGATTCACACCCTATAGACCGCTTTGACAGCCTTCGGGTGACAAATCCAGATCAAATACTTTTCATGGGTACGGATGTCAGCCGATCTCGTAGGCCCGGATCACGGTCTGGGTGACTGTGTTGCCCGACCGATCCACGGCGGTCGCCCGCAGCGAGACGAACCCGGCCCGGTTCGGGTGCCGCAGCTCCGCCTCGCCGTCCCGGACCGAGACCCGCTGCCAGGTCTTCCCGTCGTCGAACGAGGCCTCCACGGTCAGCGACCGGTTGCGCGCCGCCGCCGACCCCTCCTGCACGTCGACGCGGACCGGCACCGAGAACGACCGTCCCTTCGGGGCCACGCCGGTGTCGTTCGTCCTCGGCGTGAACACCACCGCGGAGAGCGGGAACGGCGCGAGCACGGTCTCGTCCGCGGTGTGCGCGGAGGTGAACGTCCAGACCGCGCTCACCGACGTGGAGAGCCGGTGCGGCGCGCCGCGCGTGGCGGTCTGCTCCGCACGGTAGGAAGCGTGCTCCGCCGGCACGTCGAACTGGCCGTAGACGTCCGCGGTCTCGCCGACCAGCTGGCCGTTGCGGTAGAGGCGGGTCGCCGCGGACGTCAGCCCGGACGAGTAGCCCTCGTGACCCGCGCCGTCACCGAACAGCGGCGCGCCCAGCACCACGACGTCCCCGGCGCGGCCGGAGAACGTGAAGCCCGGGTCCGGGAACGACGGGCCGAACACCGGCTTGTTCCACTGCTCCTTGACGGTACGGCCGGTCCGGTACGCGGTCTTCGACCCGTACTGGCTGGAGAGGCTCTCGTTGCCGCCGTCCGCGGTCTCGCCGAAGACCGGCACCCACTGCACGCCGTGGTCCGCGTTGTAGTACTCGGTGCGGGTGAACGGCAGCGAGGTGTAAGCGGTCAGGCTGAAGAACCCGCCCGGGATCAGCGGGTGCCACGGGTACGCGCCCTTGGCCCCGGAGTCCGCCGTGGTCCCCTGCCTGAAGTGCGCGGCCGTGACCGTACCCAGGTCGCGCTGCCGTGCCGTGCGACTGAAGCCGGTCGGCAGCGTGCCCTCGTTCAGGAAGAACACGGAGTAGCTGTACGGGCTGTTCTCGAACGTCCCGTCCGCGTCCTTCTTCACCAGCGTGGCGTTCAGATACGAGTTGAACCCCTCCACCGCGGTGTCCGGCCCGGTGTTCAGCGAGTACAGGTTCCCGAACGAGTCCCCCAGCACGCCGATGGCGAAGAACGGGCCGCTCACGGTCAGCTCGGCCAGCGACGGCGACGCCTCCGCGTGCGGCACCGTGACCGAGACCGGCTTCGCCTTGCGGCCGTCGATGACGAGCGTCTTCGCACCGTCCACCGTGTATCCGCCCTGCGCGGCCAGCGTCAGGTCGCCGGGCTGCTCCTCCGTGCCCGGCCCGAAGACGGTCGCGGCCAGCGCGTAGTTGCCCTTCGGCAGCCGCACCTCGGTGGCCGGCAGGAACACGTCGAGCCAGGTCCGCCGGTCGAGGTCGACGAACGTGAGGTAGCCCTCGGCCGGCGCGCCGGTCCGGTCCACCACGTCCAGCTTGAGGTCGTAGCTCTCCACCTCACGGTCCACACCGAACGGTGTCTGCACGACCGTGTCGCCCGCGGTCGCGGTGATCTCGCCGCCGTGGAACGCGTCCGCCATCTCCTGGGAGGTGTCGATCGTGACCGTCACCGAGGCGGTGCCGCCGGCCGGCACGGTCACCGTGGTCGCCGACAGCGTGACCAGCCCGGCCGGGACCGGCGCGGACAGCGACGTGACCGCGAGACTCAGCGTGACGTCGGCCGGGCCGGCGTTCCGGTAGGCGAGCGTCTGGGTCTGCGGCTGGTCGTCCGCGTGCGGCCACCGCTGCAGGCCGAAGCTGAGCGTCGCCGGCGACGCGGTCACGGTCTGCGTGATCGCGCGGGCCACGTCGACCCGGCCGGCGCCCTGGGCGGTGACCGCGATCGCCGGGTTCGGCTTCGCGGCGCCGATCAGCGTGGACTTGAGCAGGTCGGCGGTCCAGTCCGGGTGCTGCTGCGCCAGGATCGCGGCCGAGCCCGCCACGTGCGGCGTGGCCATGGACGTGCCGGAGAGCGTGGTGTAGCCCTCCACCGGCGCGGGGAAGTCGATGAAGCCGTCCGCGCTCTTCGCGGCCACGATGTCGACGCCCGGCGCGGTGATCTCCGGCTTGATCGCGGAGTCGCCGGTCCGCGGCCCGCGGCTGGAGAACACGGCCAGGTTGTCCTGCTTGTCGACCGCGCCGACCGCGAGCGCGGAGTCCGCGCTGGCCGGGCTGCCGACCGTGCGGTCCCCGCCGGAGTTGCCGGCCGCGATGACGAAGAGCGTGCCGTACTGCTCGGTGAGCGTCTGCACGGCCTCCTCCAGCGGGTCGACCGCGGGCGTGTCCGGCCCGCCGAGGCTCATGTTGACCACGTCGGCGCCCTGCTCGGCCGCCCACTGCATGCCGGCCAGGATCCACGACTCGGCGCAGCCGCCCGACACGCAGACCTTGCCGTCCAGCAGCTTCGCGCCCGGGGCGACGCCCTTGTAGCGGCCGTTCGAGGCCGCGCCGGTGCCGGCGATCGTGGACGCCACGTGCGTGCCGTGGCCGACCCGGTCCTGCGCGTCCTCCTCGCCCTCGGTGAAGTTCTGCGCGGCGGTGACCTGGCCGGACAGGTCCGGGTGGGTCTCGTCGACGCCGGTGTCCAGCACCGCGACCGTGGCGCCGGTGCCGTCGAGGCCGGCCTCCCACGCGGCCGGCGCGCCGATCTGCGGCACGCTGACGTCCAGCGACGGCTGCATGATGCCGTCCAGCCAGATCTTCGAGGCGGCCTGGCGCGCGTTGCCGTTGCCGGTCAGCGACGTCCACGCCGCGCCGGTGCGGTCCGCGCGCACCGCGGACATCCCGCCGGGCAGCACTCGCGTGGCGCGCAGGTTGCCACCGGAGACGATCAGCGGCAGGTCCGCGCGACTGTCGTCGTAGCCGAACCCGATCAGCGCGGTCACGTCGAACAGGCGCGGATCGACCCGGCCGGAGCGCAGCAGCGGCGCAGCATCGGACGGGATGACGGACACGTGCCCGTCGTGCCGCTGGGTCGAGAACCGGATGTGCTCACGGCCGGGGCCGCGGGTCAGCTCCAGCCGGTCCTGCTGGTGAATGGTGATGCGGTCACCGGTGATGAGCGTGACGGTCTTTCCACTGTGCCTAGGTTGGGCCGGAGCAGCTGACGCGGTGCCGGGTAGCACGGCGACAAAGGCTGCGGTTGCGGACAGCGCGGCGATCAAGCGTCGCATGCGGTCTCCCCCTGGGTAGGTTGCCCTCACACTCCCATAGACGATCGTGACAACGGTTACGTTGCAGGCATCGATTACCGAAAATCCCGCGATGGGGGTGAAACCGGCGCTTCCACCGCTTCCAGACGGTCCGCGACCAGGTTGATGACGCCCTCGGACTTCTCCAGGATTCCGCGCACGAGCAGCGCGGAGCTGGTCCGGGCCGCCCGCCGGTAGCGCGCCCACAGGCCCGGTGAGCAGGTGACGTTGAGCATGCCGGTCTCGTCCTCCAGATTGATGAAGGTGACACCACCAGCGGTCGCGGGGCGCTGCCGGTGCGTGACGATGCCGCCCGTCAGCACGCGCCGGCCGGCCTCCACCTGCTTGAGGCGGGCGATCGGCACCGCGCCGGCCGCGGTCAGCCGCTCCCGGATGAACTGCACCGGGTGCGCCTCCGGGGAGAGGCCGGTGGCCCACACGTCCGCGTAGAGCCGGTCGACCGCCTCCATGCCGGGCAGCGGCGGGGCCTCGGGCGCGCCCATCGGGAGCCGGTCCGGGCGGTCCTGCGCGACCGCGCCGGCGGCCCACAGCGCGGCGCGGCGGTCCATCCCGAACCCGGCGAACGCGTCCGCCGTGGCCAGCGCCTCCAGCTGCCCCGCGGTGAGCCCGACCCGGTGCGCCAGATCCGACATATCTCGAAATATCCCGTTTTGTTGGCGCTCGGTGGCGATGCTCTCGGCCACCCCGTCGCCCAGCGAGCGCACGCTCGACAATCCCATCCGCACCACCGGTCCGCCCAGCCCCCACGTGTGCGGCGGCGATCCCGGCCCGCCCCCGCCCCACACCGTGCGCGGCGTGGACTCCAGCGTCGCCCCGGCCCCGCTCAGGTTGATGTCCGGGCGGCGCACCTCCACACCGTGCCGCCGCGCGTCGTCCACCAGCGACTGTGGCGAGTAGAAGCCCATCGGCTGCGCGTTCAGCAGCGCGGCGCAGAACGCGGCCGGGTGGTACCGCTTCAGCCACGCGCTCGCGTACACCAGGTAGGCGAAGCTCATCGCGTGGCTCTCCGGGAACCCGAAGCTGGCGAACGCGGACAGCTTCACGTACAGGTCGTCCGCCAGCTCGCCGCCGATCCCCCGCGCGGCCATCCCCGCGTACAGCCGCTGCTTGAGCCGTCCCATCCGCTCCGCCGACCGTTTCGACCCCATCGCGCGCCGCAGCTGGTCCGCGCCGGCCGCGTCGAACCCGGCCACGTCGATCGCCAGCTGCATCAGCTGCTCCTGGAAGAGCGGCACGCCCAGCGTCTTCTCCAGCGCGTTGCGCATCAGCGGGTGCGGGTAGACCACCGCCTCCTTCCCGTTCTTGCGCCGGATGTAGGGGTGCACGGAACCGCCCTGGATCGGACCGGGCCGGATCAGCGCCACCTCGATCACCAGGTCGTAGAACTCGCGCGGCTTCAGCCGGGGCAGCGTGGCCATCTGCGCGCGGCTCTCCACCTGGAAGACGCCGACCGAGTCCGCGCGGCAGAGCATGTCGTAGACCTCGGGATCGTCCAGCGCCATGGCGCTCAGATCAAGATCAAGATCGATCATGTCGTACGCGTAATGCAGCGCCGACAGCATGCCGAGCCCGAGCAGGTCGAACTTGACCAGGCCCACGCTCGCGCAGTCGTCCTTGTCCCACTGCAGCACGCTCCGGCCCGCCATCCGCCCCCACTCCACCGGGCAGACCTCGATCACCGGGCGGTCGCAGATGACCATGCCGCCGGAGTGGATGCCGAGGTGCCGGGGGAAGGTCTGCAGCGCGTTCGCGTACTCGACCACGTGCTCCGGGATCTCCTCCACGTCGACGGCCGCGACCGAGCCCCAGCGGTCGATCTGCCGGCTCCACGCGTCCTGCTGACCGGGCGGGAACCCGAACGCCTTCGCGATGTCCCGGACCGCGGACCTGGGCCGGTACGAGATCACGTTCGCCACCTGGGCCGCGTACTCCCGTCCGTACCGCCGATAGACGTATTGGATGACCTCCTCGCGCCGGTCCGATTCGATGTCGACGTCGATGTCCGGCGGCCCGTCCCGCTCCGGCGCGAGAAACCGTTCGAACAGCAGCCGCCACCGCACCGCGTCCACATTGGTGACCCACAGTGCGTAGCAGACCGCCGAGTTCGCCGCCGACCCTCGCCCCTGGCAGTAGATGTCGCTCCGCCGGCAGAAGTCCACGATGTCCTGGACGATCAGGAAATATCCCGGGAAATCGAGCTTTTCGATCATGTCCAGCTCGCGGTGCAGCTGCACGTAGGCGTCCGGCGCGGCCTCCGGCGGGCCGTAGCGGGCCAGCGCGCCACGCCAGGTCAGCTCGCGCAGCCAGCTCATCTCCGAGTGCCCGTCCGGCACCGGGAAGTCCGGCAGCTCCGGCGCCACCAGATTCAGGTCGAACGCGAGGTCCGCCGCGAACTCCACGGTCCGCCGCACCGCGTCCGGATGGTGCCGGAACCGTGCCGCCATCTCCGCGCCGCTGCGCAGGTGCGCGGTCCCGGCCGGCGGCAGCCACCCGTCCATCTCGTCCAGGCTGCGCCGCGCCCGCACCGCCGCCAGCGCGGTCGCCAGCCGCCGTCGTCCCGGCGTCGCGTAGTGCACGTTGTTCGTCGCCACGGTCGGCAGGCCGTTCCTCGCCGCGAGCGCGGCCAGCGCGTCGTTGCGCACGCCGTCGAACGGGTCCCCGTGGTCGATCAGCTCCACCGCCACGTTCTCCGCGCCGAAGTTGCTCACCAGCCGGTCCAGCTCCCGGGCGGCCGCGTCCTCCCCGTCGTACAGCAGCGCGGACGGCACCGTGCCCTTCCGGCACCCGGTCAGCACCAGCACGTTCCCGGCCAGCTCCGCCGCGACCGCCTCCAGCGAACCGTAGTCCGGCCGCCCCTTCTCGCCACCCCGCAGATGCGCCCGGCTGATCGAGGCGGCCAGCCGGGCGTACCCCTCCGGCCCGTGCGCCAGCACCAGCAGATGCTCACCGGCCGGATCCGCCTCCCCGTTCTGCGGCCCCGGCAGATCCAGCGACAGCTCCGCCCCGAAGATCGTCGGCAGCCGCAGCTCCTTCGCCGCCTCCGCGAACCGCACCACGCCGTAGAAACCGTCATGATCGGTCACGGCCAGCCCGGTCAGCCCCAGCCGTACCGCCTCCTCCACCAGCTCCTCCGGGTGACTCGCCCCGTCCAGGAAGCTGAAGTTGGTGTGACAGTGCAGCTCCGCATACCCGACCTCCCCCTCCCCTCGCTCGATGCCCTCCGGCGCCTCGTACCCGCGCCGCTTCCGCGTCCACGCCGGCGAGTCCCCGCCGTCCGCATCCACCGCCAGCGGATCCACCACGTACCCGCCGGACAACTTCCGCTCCAGCTCCGACCACGGCACATCCGGATTACTGAACCCCACCCCGCCCCTCCACCCCTGCTCCCGGCCTTCACGCCGCCCGCTCCCGCCGACGCCGCACCGCTCCCGCCCTAAACCCCAAACCCCATTTCTTCCCGCTTCCGGCGTGGTCCGGCCCGCATGCTCCCGCGGGCAAACCTCCGGCGTTCGGAAGACTCCGCCGGCGCTCCGCTTCCGATCGCCGATCGGAGCCGGTTCGCGTCACACGGGCAAAAGCCGCGATTCCCGCACCCCACCCACCACCCGCGGCGCGACGACATCGCGAACACCCCGCACACGCCATCCACCACTGCACAAAAGGCTTGCCGGCCCCACCGGGCTGCAAGGCTGATCGGGCACTCCGTGCCCGAAATTTCGGCTTATCCCAGCGTCTGGGGGATGAGTACTCGACATGGAGTGAATGCCGGGCCGACGGAGGTGATCGGAGGCGCTCATCGCGGGTGATTCGCGTGCTTTCTCCGCGATCCGTCGCGTGGGAAGGCGACGGATCGGCGGGGCTTGCCGCAACGGTGCGTTGCGGGAAAGGGCTTTGAGCTGAAAAACGCGAAAAGCACACACCGGGCAGCCGGGCGGAAGGTCAGTCATAGAGCGCCTCCACGAACCAGCGGCCACCGGCCAGGGAGAGCAGGAGCGCGGTACCGCCGGCCAGCGTCACCTGGAAGCGGACACGGCGATGGGCCTCGGCGGGCGCCCACCAGCGTTCGTCGACCGGCCAGGGGCCGGCCCAGGCGATGATCTCCATCGCGGTTCCGCCCTCGGCCGTCAGCAGGGCGGGATCACCGCTGAGCTCAAGGCGGCCGCTGACCCGGACCTCCTGGCCGGACGCGTCGTGGACCAGAGCACGGCCGGGCTTCGCGGGGACCAGCGCGGGGGCCGGGGCCAGCAGACTGCCGGGCCAGCTCGGACGTGACCTCCGCGGTGCCGTCCTCGTCCGCATGGGGCCAGCCGCCTCTGCGGCGAGCCGCGCAGGGCCGCTCACCTCGGGGAACCGCGCGGGGCCGGCCGCCTCGACCGGGAGCGCGGGGGCGACGCTCACCATCGCCCGCTCCTCCGCGTCACCGCGTTCCGGCAGCGGGGACGGAGAAGCGACCGCGGCGAGGGTCTTAGGACGCAGCGGCAGCACGTCGGCCAAGCCTCCCGGCACAGCCGGTCCCTCCACCGCCGGTGCCCCTTCCGCCGCGGGCAGCCTTTTCATCGCGGGCGGCGATTCCGTCACAAGCGAGTCGGCCGCGGGCGGCCCCTCCGTCACGAGTGGCGGCGCGACGGCTGTCGCCTGGGGGCGGCTTTCACGGCGTACCCCCGGATCGGGGGTTTGGGGTGTGAGGAGTTCCGGCGGGACGGGCTGGGGCGGGGGTTTGCGCGCGCGGCGGCGGGCGGCGGGCGGCGCCGGGTCGGGCGTGAGCGGGCCGGGACGAGCGGGGGTGCGCTCGTCGCCCCAGGGGATCAGCGTGACCGCGTCAGCGGGGGAACGGCCGCCGGCCAGGACCGGAGTGACGACGGAGTCCGGGCCGAGCAGTCCCTGGACACGGCTCAGCGCGCGGTGGGCGCGGCGGCGTTCCTCGCCGGTCTCGCCCCAGAGGCCGGGCTGCTGGCCGGCGTGGGCGAGCACGCCCTCGGGCGTGAGCGTGAGGCGGATGATGCCGGAGGTCGGGCGCGGCGGCGCGGGAGCCAGGCCGGTCGCGGGGCGGCGGCTGGTGCCGGTGAGCCAGCCGTCGAGCTGCCAGCGGACCCGTTCCGCGATCGCGGGTGCGGTGAGCAGGCCGTCGTGGCGCCAGACACGGCGCAGTTCCTCGCCACGCTCGGTGACCGCGGTGATGCCGAGACGCGTGCAGGCCAGGCCGTGCGCGGCGAGGCGGTCGTGCAGGTTCTCCGCGAGGGTACGGGCGGCGAACGCGGCCACGTCCACCCGCCCCAGCGGCTCCTCATAACTGTCGGTGACCTCCAGGTCCGGCGGCGGCTGCCGGACCGCGAGCGGGCGGTGGTCGCGGCCGGCCGCGAGCCGGTGTGCCAGCGACGCGTCGAAGCCGAACCGGGCGAGCACGTCCGTGGCGGGCAGCGCGGCGAACGCGCCGAGCGTGCGGATGCCGAGGCGGCGCAGCATGTCCGCGAGCTGCGGGCGGTCCAGCGTCTCCACGCCGAGGCCGGCCAGGAACGCCGGGGTGCCGCCGGGCGGGACGATGACGCCGCGTCGGGCCGCGAGCCCGGCCGCGAACGTGCCGTCCGCGATGCCGGCCTGCGCCTCCACGCCGTAGGACGTGGCGATGTGCTCGACGATGATCTCCGCGGCCCGTTCCTCGCCGCCGAAGTAGCGGGCCGGGCCGCGGGCCGCGAGCGCGCAGGCACCGGGGCGCAGCACCTCGACGCCGGCCGCCCGCTCCTCGACGGCCGCGACGACCGGCTCGAACGCGCGCGCGTCCCGCCCCTCGTCCCACTCGATCACGGTCAGGCCCGCGCACCGGCTCTCCGCTTCGCGTTTGCGCAGGCCACGGCGTACGCCCTCGGCGCGCGCGGCCTCGCTGCACGCGATCACCCGGTTGGATCTCAGCACCGCCACCGGTCCGGTCGCGGGCACCCCCTCGGCGATCTCCGCCGCGGCCACCGGCCAGTCCGGGCACCAGAGCAACAGCGTCCGCAGCGCGTCCCCGCCGCTCACGGCCCGACCAGCGCGAGTGGCGGACGGCCCGCGGACGTGGCGGGCGGGTCGGCGGATGTGACGGTGGTGGCGCCGGGGGTGCCGGCGACGACCGCGGTGAAGCGGGCGGACGCGGAGGGCAGCCAGACCCGGATCTCGCGGGGGCGGGCGGCCGCGCCACGGCCGGTGGCGGAGATGGTGAGGCGGCGGCGGGTGAGGCGGCCGCGGCCCTGGCCGAGACCGTCCCAGGCGCCGTCGGTGATCTGGAGTGTGACGTCCGCGCCGGTCCAGGCGCCGTAGGTGACGAGCACGCTGCCACGCTGCCGGGCACGGGCCGCGAGCCGATCGGTGATCACGGTGGAGACGCCGTCCGGCGCGGCCGCGACCACCACGTCGACGCCGTCGATCAGCGCGGCGACCACGGTCGGCCACTCGGGACCGGGGTACGGCACGAGCGCCAGCCGGTCCAGCACGATGCCGGCCTCGGCGGCCGCGAGCACGCCCAGCGCGGGAACGCCGACCACCGCGCACCAGGATCCGGCCCGGGACGCCTCGGAGAGCAGCGCGAGCATCAGCGAGGTGCCGCCGCGCGCGGGCCGGGCCGTGTCCACCGCGACGGTGCTGCCCCGCCGCAGCCCACGACTCGGCAATAATCCACCTAATTCGGGCAGCACCGGCAACAGGCGGTGCGCACCGGACTCGTCCATCTCGCTGGCCGGCCGCACCAGCTGTGCCAGGGCAGACCCGAGCACCATCCGGCCCGCCATGTCACCCTCAGCTGTTCGATCTGTCGTTCCCAGGCCGCTTCCGCCATCCGGCCCGCGATGTCACACGTGCGCACCGGCGTGCGGTCAGGCTGCGGCCAGGCCGTCGAGGGAGGGCTGGTGGGCGACGCCGAGCGAGGCCTCGATCACGGCCACGAACTGCTCGGCCGCGCGCAGCAGGTCGTCGGCCTCGCGGGCGGTGA
Source organism: Catenuloplanes japonicus (assembly GCF_000717135.1). Taxonomy (GTDB): domain Bacteria; phylum Actinomycetota; class Actinomycetes; order Mycobacteriales; family Micromonosporaceae; genus Catenuloplanes; species Catenuloplanes japonicus. Next base: position 120,123 of record NZ_JNXY01000013.1, on the reverse strand, counting down.
CCACGCGGGGGATGCCGGCCTCGGCCGCGGAGCGCTTGGCGGCGCCGAGCGCGAAGTAGGTGGCCCACTCGCCGAGCTCCGGCGCGACCAGCACCAGCAGCTCCCACACGCTGGTCACCCGGTTGCGGCGGGCGGGTGCGGGACGGGCGCGGGCCGCGAGCACGGCCGCGGCGGCGCGCAGTGCGGCGAGGTGGGCGGCCGCGTAACGCAGGCCGTCGGGACGGGTCCGGGCCGCCTCCTCCAGGCCGCGCCGGGCGATCGCCAGCAGCTGGGCCGGGGTGCGGTGCGGCAGCATGTGCGCCGGGACGGTGGGCACGTGGTCTGCGTTGCTCGCCATGAGTCTGACCTCTCCGCGTGTAGTGACGCGACCTTCTGCATTCGTCCGGCCGGTGCGCCGGCCGGACGCGCTGCTTCCCCACATCACATCCGGCCGGCACCCGCGTCGGCTGGTCCGTCGTCCGCCACCCGGGGGTCGAGGGTGGCGGACGACGGCCCTGCCTGTGTTGCGGAACCCGGCTCGCGAAACCCGGGAACCGCCACGGTCTCCGCGGGACCGCGATCGGGGTCGGCGCCGCGAATCGCCTCACCCGATCAAGTTAGAACGGGTGTTCTAACTCCTTGAGACAGTACACCCCGGGTACGACAAAAACGCAACGGTGCGATCCAGCCCTTGATCAGGAGGAAGTCTGATCTTCGGAGGAGCGCCGGGCGCGGCGGCCGCGGGCCAGTTCCGTGCCGAGCGCGTCCAGCCGCTGGGTCCAGAACGCGCGGAAGTGCTCCAGCCACGCGTCCACCTCGCGCAGCGGCGCGGGCTCCACCGCGTAGAGCCGCCGGGTGCCCTCCGCGCGCACGCGGGCGAAGCCGTGCTCGCGCAGCACCTTCAGATGCTGGGAGACCGCCGGCTGGCTGATGCCGAACTCGGCCTGCACGACCGCGCCGATCTCGCCGGCGGCCCGCTCGCCGTCGGCCAGCAGTTCCAGAATCCGGCGGCGGACCGGGTCGCCGAGAATGTCGAACGCGTGCACGCACTGAAGCTAGCAAGACGTTCTTATATAAGTACATGCTGAAACTCGGCCGCGCCCGCGCCGGTCGTAGCCAGGGGTTACTAGGCTGTGCTCCCAGGAACCACCTGATCGCATCGTGGGAGACAAGTCATCGTGATCTTGGGTATCGACATCGGCGGCTCCGGCATCAAGGGCGCGCCGGTCGACATCGAGGCCGGCACGCTGCTGGCGGACCGTTTCCGGGTGGAGACGCCGCAGCCCGCCGACGTCGCGCGGGTGGCCGAGGCCGTCGGCGAGGTGGCCGCGAAGTTCGGCGCGCCGGACCGGGTCGGCGTGACCTTCCCCGGCGTGGTGGTGCGCGGCGTCACCAAGACCGCGGCGAACGTCGACAAGTCCTGGCTCGACGCGGACGCGGCCGGCCTCTTCACCGAGGCGATCGGCCGCCCGGTCACCGTGCTCAACGACGCGGACGCGGCCGGCGTGGCCGAGATGCGCTTCGGCGCCGGCCGTGGCGTGACCGGCACCGTACTGATGCTGACGTTCGGCACCGGCATCGGCACCGCGCTCTTCGTCGACGGCACGCTGGTGCCGAACACCGAGCTCGGCCACCTGGAGCTGGACGGCGTGGACGCGGAGACGCGCGCGGCCGACCGCGCCCGCGAGACCGAGGACCTGTCCTGGCCGGACTGGGCCGCACGGGTCGAGCGCTACCTGCGGCACATCGACATGCTGCTGCAGCCCGGCCTGATCATCATCGGCGGCGGCGTCAGCAAGAAGTCGGAGAAGTTCCTGCCGCTGGTCAAGCTGCGTACCCCGGTGGTCCCGGCCCAGCTGCTCAACAACGCGGGCATCATCGGCGCGGCCGCGCTGGCCGCCGAGGCGGTCTGACCTCACCGTGCGGGCCGTCGTCTTCGAGGAGTTCGGCGCGCAGCCGGCGGTGCGCGAGGTCCCGGACCCCGCGGCCCCGGCCGGCGGCGCGGTGATCCGGGTCGAGGCGACCGGTCTGTGCCGCAGCGACTGGCACGGCTGGCGCGGGCATGATCCGGACATCCGGCCGCCACACGTGCCCGGCCACGAGTTCGCCGGCGTGATCGAGACGGTCGGCGCCGGCGTGACCGGGTGGGCCGCGGGCGACCGGGTGACCGTGCCGTTCGTCTGCGCGTGCGGCCGGTGCGACTCCTGTCTCGCCGGTGATCAGCAGGTCTGCGAGCGTCAGACGCAGCCCGGCTTCACGCACTGGGGCTCGTTCGCCGAGCTGGTCGCGATCGAGAACGCCGAGGTCAACCTGATCCGGCTGCCGGACGCGATCGGCACGGCCGCGGCCGCGTCGCTGGGTTGCCGGTTCGCCACCGCGTTCCGGGCCGTGGTCGCGCAGGGCCGGGTCGCGGCCGGCGAGTGGGTGGCGGTGCACGGCTGCGGCGGCGTGGGACTGTCCGCCGTGATGATCGCGCGCGCCGCGGGTGCCCGCGTGGTGGCCGTGGACCCCTCGGCCGGTGCGCGTGAGCTGGCCCGGCGGCACGGTGCGGACGTGGTGCTGGAGGCGATGGCCGGCGAGGACGCGGTGGCGGCCGCGATCCGGGACCTGACCGGTGGCGGCGCGCACCTGTCGATCGACGCGGTCGGCAGCGCCGCGACCTGTGCGAGCTCGGTGCGCAGCCTGCGCCGCCGGGGCCGGCACGTGCAGGTGGGGCTGTTGCCCGCGGTGTCCGGCGCGCCGGCCGTACCCATGGATCGGGTCATTGCTCTGGAACTGGAGCTGCGGGGCAGTCACGGGATGGCCGCGCACGCGTATCCGGCGCTGCTGGAGCTGGTGACGTCCGGCACGTTGCGGCCGGATCTGCTGGTGGCGGACACGATGGGGCTGGCGGAGGCGGCGGACGCGCTCACCACGATGGATCGTCCCACGGTGCCCGGCGTCCGGCTGGTCGATCCCCGAATCTAGATCAACTGTCCTCAGATCATTCACAGCTGGGACCAAGGCGGAGCAGATCCTCGGGGCGCATCGTCGTTCTCATGACCGACGCGATGCACAGCCAAGAGCAGATCAACACCACGCAGCGGTACGCCGAGGGCCCCGTCGCCCACTACCCGGCGCACCCGGTCGCCGCCCACCCGGTCGCGCACACCTACGCCGCGCCGTCCTACGCCTACCCTGCTCCGGCCTACGGCGCTCCGGCCGCGCCGCCCGCCTCGCTGTCGCCGCTCGGACTGCCCGCCGCTCCCCCGGCCCCGCCCGCGCCGCCGGCCCCGCCGCTCTACCCGCCGATGAGCGGTGGCCCGGTCGGTGGCAACGGACGTCCGCGCCGCCGGCGCCGCACCGCGCTGGCCGCGGCCGCGTTCGCGCTGGCCATCGCGGCCGGCACCACCGGCGGCGTGATCGGTAACGCGCTCGGCGGACCCGGCACGACCACCACCACCGCGTCCGGGTCCACCGCGTCCACCGCCATCGCGGCCGGCACGATCACCACGCTGAGCGGCGTGGTCGAGGCCGTCGCGCCCAGCGTGGTGACGATCAACATCCAGAGCGGGCAGAGCGCCGCGCTCGGCTCCGGCGTGATCCTCAGCGCGGACGGCCTGGTGCTGACGAACAACCACGTGGTCGCGGACGGCGGCACGATCACCGTGGACCTGGCGGACGGCCGCACCGTGCCCGCGACGCTGGTCGGCACGGACGCGGCCCACGACCTCGCGGTGATCCAGATGCAGGGCGTCTCCGGCCTGACCGCGGCCACGCTCGGCGACAGCGACTCGCTCACGGCCGGTCAGACCGTGCTCGCGTTCGGCAGCCCGCTCGGGCTGGAGGGCACGGTCACGTCCGGCATCGTCTCCGCGCTGCACCGGGAGACCACGGAGGACACCGGCGAGCAGCAGCCGCAGAGCCCGTTCGGCGGCGTCGCGCAGCGGCAGCAGGGCAACACGCTCACCGACCTGATCCAGACGGACGCGGCGATCAACTCCGGCAACTCCGGCGGCGCGCTCGTCGACACGGCCGGCCGGGTGATCGGCATCAACGTGGCGATCGCCACCACGGGTGACTCCACCGGGAACATCGGTGTGGGATTCGCGATCCCGATCAACACCGCGAAGACCGTGGTCCAGCAGATCACCGGCTCCGCCGTCTGATCCCCGGTTCCGTTAGGGGGCCTTCCCCCTGTTGTGTCCCCGCCCGCGACGCATATCGTGTGCGGGATGAGCACCAGCACCCCTCCGCGGCGCGCCTGGGTGGAAGAGGTCATGGGCATGCCCGTGAGCGTCCACCTGCGCGGCCCGGGAGTGGACTCCGACGAGGTCGCCCAGCACGTCGCCGGCGTCTTCGTGGAGCTCCGGGCCGTGGACGCGATGTTCAACCCGGCGCACGCTGACAGTCAGATCGCCCGGCTCAACCGCGGCGAGATCGACTTCACCGGCTGCCATCCCGCGATCCGCACCGTGCACGGCCTCTGCGAGGAGGCGCACACGCGCACCGACGGCTTCTTCAACCCCTGGCTGCCCGACCCCGAGGCCAAGGGCGGTTATCGGTACGACCCGTCCGGCCTGGTCAAGGGCTGGGCGGTGCAGCGCATCGCGGAGCGGCTGACCGATCTGGACGGCCACGACCTGTGCCTGAACGCGGGCGGTGACGTGGTGCTGACCACCGTGCCCGGCCACCCGGTCTGGCGCGTCGGCATCGAGGACCCCGCGGAGCCGAACCGGATGCTGCGGGTCTGCGCGATCGCCAGCGGCGCGGTCGCCACCGCCGGCGCCGCGCACCGGGGCGGGCCGATCATCAATCCGTACACCGGGAAGGACACCACCGAGCTGCGGTCCGTGACCGTCGCCGGCCCGTCGATGCTGTGGGCGGACGTGTTCGCGATCGCGGCCGCGGCCCGGGGCGCGGACGGTCTCTCCTGGCTGATGAGCCTGGACGAGTACGAGGCGCTGGTCGTGGACGCGAACGGCACCGTGCGCACCACCAGCGGCTGGGACCGTCTGGTGCTCTCCACCAGCGACCCGAACCTCTACTCGCAGACCGCCTGATCGTGGCGGCGCTGACCACGCTGCACGTGTGGCGGGTGCCCCGGCGCGCGCTCGGCGGCGCGATGCTCCGGATGGCGCTGGACCGTCGCCGGGTGCGGGCGCTGCCCGGCGTGCGCTTCGCGAAGCTGCTCGGCACCGGGACCGGCGCCACGTTCGGGCCCGGCGACGCGGACCTCACCCGCTGGGCCGCGCTCACGGTGTGGGACAGCGCGGCGGACGCGGCCGGGTTCGCGGGCTCGACGGTCGGGCGGGCGTGGGCGCGGCTGAGCACCGCCTCGGCGCGGCTGGATCTGCGTCCGCTGCACAGCCGGGGCACGTGGTCCGGTCGTACCCCCTTTGTGCCGGAAAATGGTCCTAAAACGGACGGGCAGGTGCTGGCGTTGACCCGGGCCCGGCTCGCCCCGGCCCGCACGCTCACGTTCTGGCGCGCGATCCCGCCGGTCGCGGCCGCGTTGCACGAGGCGGAGGGCGTGCTCAGCAGATTCGGCGTCGGCGAGGCACCGATCGGGTGGCAGGGCACCATCAGCGTGTGGCGGAGCACGGCAGATCTCATGGAATTCGCGTACCGTCACCCGGAGCACCGCGCGGCGATCGCGCGCACGCCCACAGCCCGGTGGTATGCGGAGGAGCTCTTCGCACGCTTCGCGGTGCTGGACGTGGCGGGCGAGCGAGCGGTGCTCGACTGATGGCGAAGGGATGCGGGGGACGATGAGGCTCGTGCCGTGGACGCCGGACGACCTGCTCCGCCGGATCGACGACGTGATCACCGTGTACGGCGAGGCGATGAACTACCGGGCGGAGCTGCTCGCGGCCCGGCGCGGTTACGTGGCGACGCACGCGCGGCGGCCCGGCTTCCGCGCGGTCGCCACGCTGACCAAGGACGGGCACGTGGCCGGGTTCGGCTACGGCTACACGTCCGCGACCGGCCAGTGGTGGCACGACCAGGTGCGCGGTGCGCTCGGCGAGCAGGACCGCAAGACCTGGCTGAACGACTGCTTCGAGGTGGTGGAGCTGCACGTCAGCCCGCCCGCGCAGGGTCACGGCATCGGCGCCCGCCAGCTGCGCGCACTGCTGACCATGGCCGAGGGCGGCGCCACGCTGCTGTCCACACCGGAGGCACCGGAGACGGAGTCGCGCGCGTGGCGGCTCTACCGGCGGTTCGGGTACGTCGACGTGCTGCGCGACTTCCACTTCCCGGGTGACGAGCGCGCGTTCGCGGTGCTGGGCCGGGAGCTGCCGCTCCCCGCCGACCACCCGCTGTGACGGTGCGCTGGATACCGCTGGGCGTCCTGGTCCTGGCGCAGATCTGCTACCCGCTGACGCGCGGCGACGTCCGTACCGGGCTGACCGTTGCGACCGTGGTGCTCGGCTTCGCGATCTCCGTGGGGCACGCGGCCGTGACCCGGGGCGTACGGACCGCGGGCGCGCTGGTGGTGGTGGCCGCGGGCGGCGGGCTGCTGGTCGAGGCGACCGGCGTGCACACCGGGTTCCCGTTCGGCGGGTACGACTACTCCGGCCAGCTCGGCCCGAAGCTGCTGGGCGTGCCGGTGATCATCCCGCTGGCCTGGGCCTGGATGGCGTGGCCGGCGTGGCTCTCGGCGGGGCGGGTGGTCTCGTCGCCCGTGCCGCGGGTGCTGCTGGCCGGCGCGGGGCTGGCCGCCTGGGACCTGTTCCTCGATCCGCAGATGGTCGCGGCCGGGCACTGGGCCTGGGACTCGCCGGAGCCGGCGCTGCCCGGGGTGCCCGGCATCCCGGTGACGAACTACCTGGGCTGGCTGCTGGTCGCGATCGTGATGGCCGGATTTTTATCTGTTTCTACGGATAAATCGGTCGATGGTGTGGTGGATGCGCCGATGTACGGGCTCTATCTCTGGACGTACGGGTCGTCGATCATGGCGCACGCGGTCTTCCTCGGGCTGCCCGCGTCGGCGGCGTGGGGTGCGATCGGCATGGCCGTGCTGGCGATCCCGCTGGCGGCCACGCTGTTCCGCGCGAAGCGCTCCAGCGGGCTCCCCGCGAAGCGCTCCAGCGGGCTCCCCGCGAAGCGCTCCAGCGGGCTCCCCGCGAAGCGCCCGGACGGCGTTCCCGCGACGCGCCCGGACCGGTCCGGCACGAACGTCTCCGTCGGATCCGACGGAGACGGCGCCGACGCGGAGGCCCCGGACGCTCCCGCCGGGGACGCGCACCCGTCCGGCACCGCCGCGCGCTGAGCATGATCGACCCGCTCCTCGCCCTCGCCGCCACCCAGGCCATCGCCGCCGGCGCGCTGACGCTGCACACTTTGATCAACGCCAGCCTCCTCTATAGACCGATAAAAACCGAAAAATCGGTAGAAAAGGTAGCGGTCCTGCTGCCGCTCCGGAACGAGGCCGGTCGCGTCGCCCCCTGCCTCCGCAGCCTGCTCGCCCAGCGGGACATCGCGGAGATCGTGATCCTGGACGACGGTTCCACCGACAACACCGCCGAGGTGGTACGCACGATCGCCGCGCACGACCCCCGCGTCCGCCTGCTCGACGGCGCTCCCCCGCCGCCCGGATGGCTCGGCAAGCCGCACGCCTGCCACCGCCTCGCCGCCGCCACCGACACCCCCGTGCTCGTCTTCATCGACGCCGACGTCGTGCTGGAACACCCGCACGCGGTCACCGGCGCGGTCGCGCTGCTCCGGCGCGTCCGGGCGGACCTGCTCAGCCCCTATCCCCGGATCGTGGCCGGCAGCGCCGGCGAGCGTCTCGTACAGCCGCTGCTGCAGTGGACCTGGCTCACCTTCCTGCCGTTGCGCGCGATGGAGCGCTCGCGCCGTCCCTCGCTCGCCGCCGCCGGTGGTCAGCTGCTGGTCGTGGACGCGGCCGCCTACCGCCGCGCCGGCGGCCACGAGACGGTGCGCGCGGAGATCCTGGAGGACATCGGCCTGGCCCGTGCCGTGAAGCGCGCCGGCGGCCGGATCGCGCTGGCCGACGGCTCCGGGCTGGCCCGATGCCGGATGTACGACGGCTGGCGCGACCTCGCCGACGGCTACGCGAAGTCGCTCTGGGCGTCGCTCGGCCCGCCGGCCGGTGCCGCGCTGGTGCTGTCCGTGCTGCTGGCGGTCTACACGTTGCCGCCGCTGACCGCGCTCGCGGCCGCGCTGACCGGCCGCCCCGCCGCGGCCGCGCTGGCGCTGTCCGCGTGGCTGCTCGGCGTGATCGGCCGGGTCCGCACCGCCGCGGCCACCGGCGGCCGGGCCTGGCCGGACGCGCTCGCCCACCCGGTCTCGATCGTGCTGCTCACCTGGCTCACGCTGCGCTCGCACGTGCTGCACCGCCGGGGCCGCCTCACCTGGCGCGGTCGCACGGTCTGACACCAGCGGCCCCACGGGGACACGGACCGTCACCATGCCCTATAAAGGGCAGGTGACAGCGGTAGCGGTAATCGGAGCCGGCGTCGGCGGTCTGGCAGCGGCGGCACGGCTGGCGGCGGCCGGGCACTCGGTCACCGTCTACGAGCGCGCCGACACGGTCGGCGGCAAGCTGGCCCGCTACAGCCGGGACGGCTTCACGTTCGACACCGGGCCGAGCCTGTTCACGCTGCCGCAGGTCTTCGAGGACCTGTTCGCCGAGACCGGCGCGAAGCTGACCGACCACGTCGAGCTGGTGCCGCTGGACCCGATCGTGCGGCACCGGTTCCCGGACGGGTCGACGCTGGACTCCTGCCGTGACCCGCACGAGTTCCGGGACCGGATCGACGCCGCCTTCGGGCCGGAGGCGGCGGAGGACTGGCGGCGGCTCTGGATCCGCGCCGAGCGGGTGTGGAACGCGTCCTGGCGCGACGTCCTGCGCCGCCCGCTCGACGGCCCGGCCGACCTGGCCGGGCTCGCCTGGCACGTCCGTGACCTGGCCGCGATCGCGCCCGGCCGCACGCTGCGCGGTCTCGGGCACGCGCATCTGCGCCACGAGAACCTGCGCATGCTGCTCGACCGGTACGCCACCTACGCGGGCGCGGACCCGAGGCGTGCGCCGGCCGCGCTGGCCGCGGTCCCGTACGCGGAGCTGGCCTTCGGCGGCTGGTACCTGCGCGGCGGCCTCGGACGGCTGGCGGACGCGCTGCTCTCGCACTGCCTGGACCTCGGCGTGGTGGTGGAGACCGGCGCGACCGTGACCCGGATCGAGGCGGTCGGTGGCCAGGTGCAGGCGATCCGGGTACGCGGCACGCGCGGCGCGTCACACCGGGTGCCGGTGCGGACCGTGGTGGCGAACGTGGACGCGCTCACGCTCTACCGCGACCTGCTGCCGTCGCCGCGCCGGCTGGCCGCGCTGACCGACCGCAGCCTGGCCGGGTTCGTGCTGCTGCTGGGCGTGCGCGGCAACTCCGGGCCGGCGCACCACTCGGTGTTCTTCCCGCGCGACTACGACGCGGAGTTCGACGCGATCTTCGGCGATCCCGGGCGCGGCGTCCCGGCCCGGCCCGCGGCGGACCCGGCCGTGTTCGTGACCGTGGCGGACGATCCGGCGGCCCGGCCGGACGGGCACGAGGCGTGGTTCGTGCTGGTCAACGCGCCGCGGCACGGCACCGCGATGGGCGCGGTGGACTGGCGGAGGCCGGGGCTGGCGGACGCGTACGCGGACCGGATCCTGGACCTGCTGGCCGCGCGCGGCGCGGACGTGCGGGACCGGCTGGTGTTCCGCGAGGTCCGCACGCCCGCGGATCTGCAGGTCTCGACGCAGGCGCCGGGCGGCGCGATCTACGGCACCGCGAACCACACGCTGCTGCGGCCGGCGAACCGCGGGCCCGTGCACGGCCTGCACCTGGTCGGCGGCTCCGCGCATCCGGGTGGCGGGCTGCCGATGGTGGCGCTGTCCGCGCAGATCGCCGCGGACCAGATCATCCGGGGCTGAGACATCCTCCGTTCGGTGACTCACCGTAGGACCCACAGGCCGGATACATCCGTTATATGTGAAGAAATGCACCGGGCCATTTCCTAAGCCGGACCCGACGTGGCACCTTCAGGAGCACAAAGCTGCAGGTCAGGTGCCACAGGAGGTTCAGTTACCGTGAGTGACGAACTCCCGCTGGATGCGACCAAGGATCTGTCCCGGCTGAACCTCACGCCGGACGACCCCCGCCGGGACCGGCCGGGCTACGAGTACGCCGCGTTCAGCACGCTCGCTGGCGCACCGGAATCCCCGCCTAAAAACGGTTATAAGGTGAAATATCGGCAACTGCCGGAGCGGCGGCCGCTCGCCACCGCGCTGCTGGCCGTCTTCGCGTTCGTGTTCGAGGCGAGCTTCCTGGCCTGGCTGATCGCGTCGATCGAGATCACCGGCGGCTTCGGCACCGTCATGATCGGCGCGACCGTCCTGATCGAGCTGTTCCGCCTGCTCAACGTGGTCACGCTCTGCCTCGCCACGCTGGCGGCCCGGGACCCGATCCCGGTCGAGCCGGACGCCGGGCTGCGCGTCGCGTTCCTCACCACGATCGTGCCCGGCCGCGAGCCGGTCGCCATGGTCGAGCGCACGCTCGCGGCCATGCGCCAGGTCCGGCACCGCGGCACGCTGGACGTCTGGCTGCTCGACGAGGGCGACGACGACCTGGTCAAGGCGATCTGCGCGCACCTGGGCGTGCACCACTTCACCCGGAAGGGCGAGGATCGCTGGAACGCGGCGGCCGGCCGGTTCAAGGCGCGGACCAAGCACGGCAACTACAACGCCTGGGTGGACGCGCACGGCGCGGACTACGACGTGTTCGTCTCCGTCGACCCGGACCACGCGCCGCTGCCGAACTACTGCGAGCGCCTGCTCGGCTGGTTCCGCGACCCGGACGTGGCGTTCGTGGTCGGCCCGCAGATCTACGGCAACTACGACAACGTGATCACCAAGTGGGCGGAGTCGCAGCAGTACCTGTTCCACTCGCTGCTGCAACGCGCCGGGAACCGCCACGGCGCGCCGATGCTGGTCGGCACGAACAACGCGGTCCGGATCGCGGCGCTGGACTCGGTCGGCGGCCTCCAGGACTCGATCACCGAGGACATGGCGACCAGCCTGCGCCTGCACGGCACCCGGAACCCGGCCACTCAGCGCCGCTGGAAGTCCGTCTACACGCCGGACGTGCTGGCCGTGGGCGAGGGCCCGTCGTCCTGGACCGACTACCTCACGCAGCAGCACCGCTGGTCGCGCGGCACGGACGACGTGCTGGTCCGCCACTTCCCGTCGACCGCGCTGCGGCTGGGCCCGCGCCGGCTGATCCACTACGGCCTGCTGATGTCGTACTACCCGCTCACCGCGATCGCCTGGCTGCTCGGCGCCGTGAACGCGGTCGGCCACCTGGTGCTCGGCGCGCAGGGCATCGCGGTCCCGCAGCAGGTGTGGCTGATGCTCTACGCGGACGCCGCGGTCTTCCAGGTCGGCCTCTACCTGTGGAACCGCCGGCACAACGTCAGCCCGCACGAGGACGCGGGCTCGTCCGGCCTCTCCGGCATGATCATCTCGACGCTCTGCACGCCGGTCTACGTCTCGTCGTTCCTCGGCGCGCTGCTGCGCCGCGGCGGCGGTTTCGTGGTGACGCCGAAGGGCGCGTCCGCCAGCCGCGACGGCCTGCGCACGTTCGCCGGCTACCTGCGCTGGGCCGCGTTCTACGCGATCCTGCTGGTCTGGGCCGCGTTCTCCGGCCACGTCCACGGCGCTGTCTGGCTCTGGACCGGCCTCAACCTGGCCATCTGCCTGGCCCCGCCCGCGATCTGGCTCGCCCAGTCCCACCGCCGCCGCAGTCGCCGCCTCCGGTCGCGCGCCGCTTCCGCGCCGGTCACCCCCGCCACGCGGCCGCCGGTCCCGATCTTCATTCCCAAGCAGCGGGGGTACGACTCGGGTCCGCACCACCTCGTTCTCACGGGCGAGAACCGCCCGGTCGTCGAGGCCGGCGCACCCGGCCACGGCGCGGCGCTGCCACACCGTGGTGGCCCTGCTGCCCAGCCGCTGACCGGCGCGATCATGCCGCCGGGGGCCGGCTCGTTGACCCGGCCCGGCACCGTCGTGTCGCTGGAGTGGCAGGCCGGCGCGCTGACGACCCGGGCCCTGACCGCCGGCCCCACGATGCTGGACCGACGGCACCCGGGCGCTCCCGTGGCCGGCCACCGGCCCGCGGCGGGCCGCCGGTTCACGACACGCTCCGACGCGGGCCGCCGCGCCGCCGACCGCCTCACCCCCGGCCAGCGCCTCGCAGCCGAACTGCCCACCGCGGGCTACCGGCCCGCAGACGTCCCGGCGGTCGGCACGACACCCGCGGACACACAGCCGGGCCGCACGACACCCGCGGACACACACCCGAGCGGCACGACACCCGCGGACACGCGGCTGGGCGGCACCACACCCGCAGACGCCCCGGCGATCGGCACGACACCCGCGGCCGCGCACCCGAGCGGCATCACACCCGCGGACACATTCCCGAGCAGCGAGATGCCCCTGGTGGGTGGCAGGGAGATGCCGACCGCGGGCTACCGGCCGCCGGACGTGCAGCCGGTCGGTGCGGTGGCCGTGGCGGGCGGGGAGCAGCTGACGACCGCGGGCGGGCTGCCGGTCGGGAGGCGCGAGCCGGGCAACCGGCCGGGCCGCGGGCCGCGCCTGGCGCTCGGGCCGGGGACGGACCGGGCGGGACGGGGGCCCGGGACGGGCTCGGAGCGGGGCGTCGGCGGGGCGGCCGTACCGAATGATGATCTTGATCTTGGGGCTTCGAGGCGCGTGGGGATGCGCGCGCGGCGGGACGGGGTGGACGCGTGAGCGGGCGGCGGAGGGTGTTGTCGCGGGGGAGCCGGGTGCGGCGCGGGCTGCTGGCGGTGCTGGTGCTGGCCGGGCTGCTGATGGTGAACCAGCCGATCGTGGCGTTCGGCGCGGAGCGGCTGCGGCAGTACGAGGTCGGCAAGATCGAGTACAAGCGGCGCTACGGGCACTGGGAGTCGCTGCCGGTGCCGCGGGACTTCCGGGTGAACGCGATCCACGCGGCGCTGCTGCACACCGGGAAGGTGCTGATCATCGCGGGGTCGGGCAACGATCGGGAGCGGTTCGAGGCGGGGACGTTCCGGACGATCCTGTGGGATCCCCGCACCGGTGAGTTCACGGACGTGAAGACGCCGACGGACGTGTTCTGCGCCGGGCACACGTTCCTCGCGAGCGGGAATCTGCTGGTGGCGGGCGGGACGAAGTCGTATGAGGTGCTGGACGTGACGCACGCGGCCGGCGTCATGACGATCAAGAACGAGGCCGTGCACGACAGCCCGCACACGTTCCGTAAAGGCACGATTTTTCGGGGTATTTCCGGGCAGAGCTACGCGCTGCGCGCGGACGTGACCGTGCCGCCGGCGACGACGATGACGCACGACGGGCAGAAGGTCCGGCACGCGGGCCAGGCCGAGGGCTGGGTCGACGCGGTCGAGGAGGGCGCGGGCCCGGTGGTGGACCGGCCGGCGAACTACACGATCGACGGCGTGACCGGCACCGACCTGTACGGCGTGGCCGAGAAGATCACGCTGGAGAAGCAGGAGTACGGCGGCGATCGCACGTCCTACGAGTTCGACCCGGTGTCCGAGACGTACGTGCGGGTCGGCGACCTGACGCGGGCGCGGTGGTACCCGACGCTGGCCGCGCTGCCGTCCGGCGACGTGCTGGCCGTGTCCGGTCTGGACGAGTTCGGCCGGATCCTGCACGGCCAGAACGAGGTGTACCGCGCCGCCGAGCGCCGCTGGGTCGACGCCCCCAACTTGTCCCGATATTTCCCGACATATCCCGCGCTGTTCGGGATGTCGGACGAAAGGCTGTTCTACTCCGGATCCACCTCCGGGTACGGGTCGGACACCGAGGGGCGCACGCCGGGGCTCTGGGACCTCGACGACAACACGTTCACGCCGGTGCCGGGCCTGCGCGACGCGGACCAGACCGAGACCAGCGCCAGCGTGCTGCTCCCGCCCGCCCAGGACCAGAAGGTCATGATCCTCGGCGGTGGTGGCGTCGGCGACCTGCCCACGTCCACCCGCCGCACCGACATCGTCGACCTCTCCGCCACCCACCCGGTCTACCGTCCGGGCCCGGACCTGCCGCAGCCGGTCCGCTACCTGAGCACCGTGGTCCTGCCGGACGACACCGTCTTCACGTCCGGCGGCGCGTCCGGCTACCGCGGCGGCCCCTACCGGGGCGAGACCCGCAGCGACGTGCTCGGCGCGCAGATCTACGACCCGGGCGCCGAGGAGTTCCGCGAGGCGGCCGCGCCGTCCGTGGGCCGCAACTACCACTCCGAGGCGCTGCTGCTGCCGGACGGACGGGTGATCACGCTGGGCAGCGACCCGCTGTACGGCGAGGACGGCCGGTCGGCCGGCACGTTCGAGCAGCGCATCGAGATCTACAGCCCGCCCTACCTGTTCAAGGGCGCGCGCCCGGAGATCACCGGCGGCCCGGAGACGATCGTGCGCGGGAAGTCCGCCCGGTTCCTGACGCCGCGGCCGGGCGAGATCGTGTCCGCGCGGCTGGTCCGGCCGAGCGCGGTGACCCACGTGACCGACGTCGACCAGCGGTCGATCGCGCTGCCGCTCACGCCGGAGTCCGGCGCGGTGTCGCTGGCCGTGCCGGAGGCGGCGGGCCTGGTGCCGTCCGGCTGGTACCTGCTGTTCGTGACCACCGCGGACGGCGTGCCGTCGACCGGCCGCTGGGTCGAGGTGCGCTAGCGGCCCGCCAACGCCAGCGCGTACTCCTCGTACCAGGCACCCGCGGCCGGGTCGCCGCGGTCGCACTCGCCGTCGGACTCGCCCGGCCGCTTCACCCAGAGCAGCGCGTCCAGCAGCGGCACGCCGGTGTCCGTGGTCGGGTCCGCGCCGATCGCGCGGCCGGGCGGATTGCACCAGCGGGCCACGCCGGACACCGGGTTCGGGCCGTTGCCGTTGCGGCTGGTGTCCACCACGAAGTGGGCGCCGCCGAGCACGCCGGACAGCCGGGTGCCGTACGCGGCGGACGCGGCCGTGGTCTCGAAGTTGGAGACGTTCAGCGCGAACCCGTCCGCCTGCGCGATCCCGGACGCGCGCAGTCCGTCCGCGAGCCGCTCCAGGTCCGTGATCCAGCTGGAGTTGCCGGCGTCCAGGTAGATGCGGGCCTGTGCGTTCGCGGCGAACGCGGCGACCGCGTGGGCGAGCAGCGCGTACCGCTCGGCCGGGGGCCCGGCGCAGCCGTCGACCGCCTGCGCGACCGCGTCCGGCTCCAGCACGATCAGCACCGGCGCGCCGGCCAGCGCGGCCGCGAGCGAGTCGGTCCAGGCGCGGTACTCGTCCGCGTCGCCGGCGCCGCCGGCCGAGTAGGAGCCGCAGTCCCGGCCCGGGATGTTGTAGACCGTGATCACCGGCATGCGGCCGGCCTTCGCCGCGTCCGCGACCAGCGTGCGGGCCCGGGTGGCCGCGTCCGGGTCCACGCCGGTGAACCAGACCGTGGTGGGCTGCTCGCCGATGTGCCGGATCGCGGCCGCGTCCTCGTCCCGGCCCTCGGCCGCGTAGTCGTCGGCCTGCCGGGTGGCGACGTTGGGCACGGAGGCGAAGAAGCTCACGCCGGCCAGCGGGTTCACCGGGGCCGGCGGTTCCTCCGGGGGCGGCGGGGACGACGAGGTGCACCCCGCCAGCGCGAGCAGGCCGGCCGCCAGCAGGCCTGCTCCGGCGCGGCGCATCCACGCCCTCACCGGACGAGCGCCCGGCGCACGGCCGCGAGCAGCTGGCACAGGCCGTACCCGGCGAAGAGCACCCAGACGACCGTGACGAGCGTGGCGGTCCCGGCCGCCAGCTCCGGGGCGAGCAGCGCGCCCGCGCCGGTGAGCAGCAGCCCGACCAGCGCGATCGACACCCGGCTGGGCCGCTCGCCGACGGTGACCACGCCGATCTCGTGCATGCCGGCGACGGTGGCGCGGGCCCGGACGTACTCGTGCAGCCAGGACAGCCCGCCCGCGACCACGACCAGCCAGCCGAACGCACCGGCCGCCCAGAACGCGGCCAGCCAGCACGCCTCGCCGAGCCGGTCCGCGACCGAGTCGTAGAGGTGGCCGAGGCGGGTGGCCCGGCCGGACGTGACCGCGACCGCGCCGTCCACGCTGTCCGCGACGCCGGCCACCAGCACCAGCACGGCCGCGGCGAGCGGGCCCACGGTGCGGTCCGCGAGCACCACCAGCGGCACGCAGCCGCAGATCAGCAGCCCGGTGACGGTGACCGCGGTGGGTGGCACGCCGAGCCGGCCGAGCGGGCGGCCGAGCAGGAACGCCAGGCGCAGCCAGCCGCGGACGAACAGCGAGGAGCGCCGCGGGTCGAAGCCGCCGTGCAGCGCGGACCAGGCCGTCGCGTACTCGTCCCAGGTCATGTCGCGCTCAGGCGCTGCCAGACCTCACGCGTCGCGGTCGACCGGTTCAGCGTGATGAAGTGGATGCCGGGCACGCCCTCGGCCAGCAGCCGTTCGCACAGCTCCGTGCACTGTTCGACGCCGAGCTTCGCGACCGCGTCCTCGTCGTCCGCGATCGGGTCGAAGCGGGCGGCCAGCGCGGGCGGGAACGGCGCGCCGGACAGCTGCGTGGCACGGGCGATCGTCGCGTACCGCACCACGGGCATGACGCCGGGCACGATCGGGGTGTCGCAGCCGGCCGCGGCGACCCGGTCGCGCAGCCGCAGGTAGTCGTCCGCGTCGAAGAACATCTGGGTGATCGCGAAGTCGGCGCCGGCCCGGCACTTGCTGATCAGGTGCCGCGTGTCCGACTCGACGTCCGGCGAGCGCGGGTGCTTGTAGGGGAACGCGGCCACGCCGACCGAGAAGTCACCGGACTCCTTGATCAGCCGGACCAGGTCCTCCGCGTAGAGCACACCCTCCGGGTGCCGCACCCACTCGCCCATCGGATCGCCGGGCGGGTCGCCGCGGACCGCGAGGATGTCGCGCACCCCGGCCGCGGCCAGCCGCCCGATGACGTGGCGCAGCTCCGCGACCGAGTGGTTGACGGCCGTGAGGTGCGCCATCGGCAGCAGCGTGGTCTCGGTCGCGACGCGCTCGGTGACGTCGACCGTGGTGTCCCGGGTGGTGCCGCCGGCGCCGTAGGTGATCGAGACGAACGACGGCCGCAGCGACTCCAGCTCACGGATGGTGCGCCACAGCGTCCGCTCGCCCTCCGGCGTCTTCGGCGGGAAGAACTCGAAGGAGAACGTGGGCTCGGGCCCCTGCACCAGCTTGCCGATGTCTCCCACGCCTGTACTTTAGCCGTTGCTCCGGCCGCTCCCCGCGCTCACGTGGCGGTGCGGCAGCGGTCGGCCACCCGACAGCCGGTCCAGCACCCGGGCCTCGCCGCCGAGCCGGTCGCGCAGCGCGGGCGACAGGTAGAGCGACTCCACCGTGGGCAGCCGGCGGCCGTTCAGCGTGGCCTGCGCGGACGGTCCGGCGGGCACGGCCAGAGCAAGAAGATCAAGCTCCGGGGGTACGGCCGGGCCGTAGCGCTTCGGGCCGGTGCTCCCGTCGTAGGAGAGCAGGAACGACACGCCCGCGCCGACCGCCTCGCGCAGCGCTGCGTAGAACTCCTCCCGGTCCAGCCCGCGCATGTACCGCTGGTCCCGGCTGGCGGAGACGCCCTGGTAGGGCGGGTCGAGGTAGACCACGTCCGCGGGTGCGGCGCCGGTGAGCGCGGCCCGGTAGTCCCCGGCCGCGACGTCCGCGCCGGTCAGCACGCGGGAGGCGCCGCGGATCCGGTCCCGCATCGCGCTCGGCCGCGCGCCGAGCCGCCGCCGGTCCGCCGCCTGGTTGAACTCGCCCAGCCGGTTGTAGCGCACGGACGCCTTCACGCACCGGGCCAGCAGGTAGAGCAGCAGGTGCGGGTCGTGGCCGGCGTTGAACTCGTCGCGGACCCGGCGGTAGAACCGGTCCGGATCCGGCCGCTGCGCCTCCCACAGCGTGGCGTAGTCGTCCGCGAGCGCGTCCGGCTCGTCCAGGATCCGCCGCCAGAGGCCGATCAGCGGCGCGTTCACGTCCCGCAGCCGGACCCGGCGGGGGATGCCGAGGTGGCTGGCCGCGATCGACACCGCGGCGGACCCGGCGAACGGCTCGATCAGGTCCGCGGTCCGGTCCGGCAGCAGCGGCACGATCGCGTGCGCCAGGACCCGCTTGCTCCCCTGGTACGGAATCGCGTGCGGAACACCACGCAGAGCGGCCAGCCGGGGTGCAACCGGTAACGGGATCATCTACGCAGTGTGCCCCACACCGCCACCCCGCAGAACCGTCGTACCCCCGGCGTAGAAACAACCCCGGACGCACCCCGCCACCACGTGCGTCCCCGCACCGGTCCCCGGCCCACCGCGACGGGCCGCCCGGCGCGGTGGGGGTCCCGCTCCATCGGTTCTCGCGCGGCAAGGGAGTGCACATGTCCACGTTCGATCCCCCACCCGGCGCACGCCCGCTGGGCCCGCTGCTGGCCGCGATGCGCCGCGGCCACGGCTGGAGCCAGCAGCGCCTCGCCGACCTGCTCTGCGACGCGTCCGGCGCCCCCACGGTCACCCGGCACGAGATCAGCCGCTGGGAGCGCCAGGAGCGCGTCCCCGGCGGGTTCTGGCTCGGCTGGCTGGCCACCGTGCTCGGCACCGACCCGTCCGCGCTGACCCGGGCCGCCGCCGTGGTCCGCCGCGCGCTTCCCGCCGACGCCGCCCGGCCCGCGGTCCCGGGCGCCGCCGCGGAGACGGCCGCGCTCCGTCGCGCCGCGCACGCCTGGCTGGCCGACCCGTCCGGCGACGCCGACGCGCGCGCCGCGCCCGCGCTGTCCCGGCGGCTGGCCCGGCTGGCCGCGACGCTCTCCCCGGCCACGGCGCCACCGGTCGGGCGCGCCGGCCCGGTGCCCGCGCCGCTGCCCGGCCTGCGCCGGCTCGACGACCTCGTGGGCGGCGCCGACCTGGCCGCCACGCTGGTCCACCGGCTGGGCCCGCCGCCCGCCGCCCCGGGCCGGGCCGCGGCGCCGGCCGCCGCGGCACCGGCCGTGCTGACCGCGATCGCCGAGCGCGCGCAGCTGATCGGCTGGGTCGCGGCCGACGCCGGCCGGTGGCGGACCGCCGTGGCCGCGCACCGGGTCGCGGTGCAGGCCGCCCACGCGGCCGGGGCCCGCGCGCTCGCGGGTTACGCGCTGTCCTCCGCGAGCCACCTGATCACCGAGGCCGGCGATCCCGCCACCGGCCTGCTGCTGGCGCACACCGCACGGGCCGGCGCGACCCGGGCGAGCACCGCGACCGGCCGGGCGCTGCTGCTGCACCGCACCGCGCTGGCCTGTGCGGTCGCCGGCAGCGAGCGGGCCGCCCAGTCCGCGCTGGACGCGGCCCGGCGCGCGGCCGAGGCCTCCGACCCGGTCCGCGACCCGGCCTGGCTCTACTGGCTGACCGGCGACGAGCTGGACGGCATGACCGGCCGCTGCCTGGCCGCGCTGGGCCGCCCGATGCGGGCCGCGGAGCCGCTGCGCCACGCCGTCCTCGCCGCCCCCGGGCCGCGCACCGCCGCGCTGCACGGCACCTGGCTGGCCAGGGCCTATGCGGACGGCGGCGACGTGGAGCGGGCCTGCGCGGCCGGCTCGGTCGCGCTGCACGACGCGATCCGGGCCGGTTCGGTGCGCGCGGCCACGCAGGTGCGGCGGCTGCAGTCCCGGCTGGCCGTGCACGCGGCACACCCGGCGGCCCGGCAGCACCGCGAGGAGTTCGAGGCCGATCAGAGCTACCTCGCGGATGTCCGGTCCGGCCTCGCGGTCGCGTAACGCGGCCGTCCGATCACGGTGGGCGGCTCGGCGCCACGGCCCCCGGCCGGGCCGGGCCACCCGCCGGACGTGCGGCTAGCCTCTGGTGGTGACCAGCAGCAGCACCCTCCACCCGGTCGACCGCGGGGGGCTCCGTGCCCGCGTCGACAAGGCCCTCGCCGCGTTCCTCGCGCACCAGCGCGCCCGCATGCTCGACATCGACGACGCGCTCCTCGACGTGACGGAGGCACTGGAGGCGTTCGTGCTGCGCGGCGGCAAGCGGCTGCGCCCGGCGTTCGGCTACTGGGGCTACCGCGGTGCCGGCGGCACCGACTCGGACGCGGTGGTCACCGGCCTGGCCGCGCTGGAGCTGGTGCAGGCCAGCGCGCTGATCCACGACGACCTGATCGACCGGTCCGACACCCGGCGCGGCGAGCCCTCCGTGCACCGGCGGTTCGCGGCCCGGCACCGCACCGCCGGGTGGAACGGCGACCCGGACGACTTCGGCGCCTCCGCCGCGATCCTGCTCGGCGACCTGTGCCTGGCCTGGTCCGACGAGATGCTGCACGGCGCCGGCCTGGACCCGGAGGTGCTGACCCGGGCGCGCCGCGCGTTCGACGAGATGCGCACCGAGGTGATGGCCGGGCAGTACCTCGACGTGCTCGCGCAGAACGACGGCGACACGTCCGTGGAACGGGCGGCGAAGATCGCCATATACAAGTCCGCGAAGTACACGGTCGAGCGCCCGCTGCTGCTCGGTGCCGCGCTGGCCGGGGCGCCCGCGGGCGTGCTGTCCGCGTACTCGGCCTACGGCCTGCCGCTCGGCGAGGCGTTCCAGCTGCGTGACGACGTGCTGGGCGTGTTCGGCGACCCGGCGCAGACCGGCAAGCCGGCCGGCGACGACCTGCGCGAGGGCAAGCGGACGTTCCTGATCGCGGCCGCGCTGCGCGATGCCGGCGCCGCGGACCGGGAGGCGCTGCTGGGCGCGCTCGGCGACCCGGCGCTGGACGCGGCCGGCGTGGACCGGCTGCGCACGATCATCACGGAGACCGGCGCGCTGGCCCGCACCGAGGAACGGATCGCCACGCTGACCCGCACCGCGCTGGACGCGCTCTCCGCCGTCCCCCTGGACCCGGAGGCCCACGACACGCTCACCGCGCTGGCCGCCGCCGCCACCCGCCGATCCATCTAGCGCGTCCGGTAGCGGGCCACCGGTAACGGGCCGCCCGGTAGCGGGCCGCCCGGTAACAGGCCGCCCGGTAACAGGCCGCCGGCAGCGGGCCGCCCGCCTCGTCCCCGATACTTCGGCACGCAGAGCGACCGGCAATCGGCATGAAGCGCCTGCCCGCCGGCCTCGTCGCGGTGGAAAGCCCGCGCGTGGCCGTTTCGGCCGATTCCGTTGCGACCGGAGTCGCCCCGGCGCCGCTGCGCGCTACCGGGCTTCCGGCTTCGAGGTCCCGCCTCGATCGACGGGCACTCCGTGCCCGAAATTTCGTAATTTAGCGCCCCGGGCGGAGTGGCGCGTGCCGGACGAATTCCGCCCCCCGGGGTTTCCGGACCACGGCGGGACCGGCAGGGAGGAGCGCCAGCGACGACCGGTGCCCGCGGGAGCATGCGGACCGCGACCACGCCGGAAGCGGGAAGATCCAGATCTTGATCTGGATCTTCCCTGGGGTGTCAGAAGCCGACGGCCTGGGCGCGGCGCTTCACCTCGCGGGCGCGGTCTCCGGCCAGGGCAGCAGCGGGCGAACCGGGCAAAGTGTCATCTTCGGTATAGAGCCACCGCAAAGCCTCTTCGTCGTTGTACCCAGCGTCGTGAAGCAGCATGAGGACGCCGGGGAGGTGCTTGAGCACGGTGCTGTTCGCCACGAGCTCGGCGGGCACCCGCATGATGCCGTCACGACGAACCGCCAGCAGCGCACGATCGCGGATCAACTGGTGCACCTTGCTGATGCCCAGGTCCAGGCGCTCGGCGACGTCCGGCAGATTCAGCCACTCGGTGGGGCCGGCGGTCTTCTCGTCATGGGAAGCGGATTCGGTCACCGCACAACCCTCGCATGCCGCGTTCGCGGCGGACCAGCGGATCCCCCACCGGATCGACCGCACGGGCCGCCCGGCGCCGGCGGAAGGAAAGCACAACACGTGAGCATCTTGCGGATCGTCCGCGACGAGGCGGCGGGCGCCTGGCGGTCGCTGCAGTACGACCTGGACCGCCGCGGCACGGAGACGCCCCGGTACCCGGGTTACGACTGGTACGAACCGCCGACCGAGGATCTCTCCGGCGCGGTCCGCCCGCCGCGCCGGCTGCTGGCCGCGGGCGCGTTCGGCGTGCTGGCGCTGGTCGGTGCCGCCGGCACCTACGTCACGGTGGCGAACAGCCTCGACTCCGTGCTGAAGGCGGATGCGGGCGCGCCCCGGAGCGCGCCGGAGATCCCGGGCGTCCCGTCCCCGGAGCCGTCGCCCGCGCCGAGCCTGCTCGCCCAGGCCCCGGTCACGCCGGACGGCCTGGAGCCGTGGACCACCTCGGCGACGGTGCCGCTGCCGGCCGACGAGACCGCCACCGGCGCGGCGCCGACCGCGCGGGGCGTGGCCACGGTCCCGCCCCGGGCGGCGCGCGTGGTCGAGGCCGCGCCGACGCCGACGCCGGTCGCGGCCGGCAGCCCGTCACTGACCAGCAGCCCGTCCGGGTCGCCGGGGGCGTCGTTCCCGGTGCCCACGCCGACGTCGCCGCCGGAGTGGCCCGGGTCGCAGTCGCCGGACCAGATTCCGGACGGGCCCGGCCACCACGGCCGGCCGCACTGGGCGGAGTGGCCGGACGAACCGGATTTTCCGCCGGCGCACCCGGGGATCACCGAGTCGATGACGCCGGCACCGGGCGTGGACGGCACCGGGCCGGGGAGCGCGGACGGCACCGCGGGTGGACCGAACACGCCGAAGGACGGCACCGCAGGGACAACTCGGGCGAATGCCGCGAGGAACACCGGTTATTAAGGCGCCACAGCGGATAGCGGCGCGGGCACTCTCCGTACGGAGGGTGCCCGTGACCCATTTGCTATGGCATCCTGGTCTGCCGGTTATACAACGACACCTAGACTTCAGGCCGATGGATACTCAGGTCGCCGACGAACTTCTTGGCTCGCTTGTCGACGGGCGCTACCGCATTCGCGGTCGAGTCGCCCGTGGTGGCATGGCGACCGTCTACACCGCTACCGATGAACGCCTTGAGCGCACGGTGGCCCTAAAGATCATCCATCCCTCACAGAGCCGGGATCCACGCTTCCTGGAGCGGTTCACCGACGAGGCGAAGACGATAGCGCGGCTGACCCACCCCAACGTGGTCGCCGTGTACGACCAGGGCGTCTACCGCGGCCTGCCCTACCTGGTGATGGAGTTCGTCCGCGGACGCACGCTGCGCGACATACTCGCCCAGCGCCGCCGCCTGGAGCCGGGCGAGGCGCTCACCATCCTCGACCAGATGCTGGCCGCGGTCGCGGCTGCGCACCGCGCCGGCCTGGTCCACCGCGACGTCAAGCCGGAGAACGTGCTGGTCGCGGAGCCGCCGAGCGGCGGTCTGATGGACTCCGTGGTCAAGGTCGCCGACTTCGGCCTGGCCCGTGCCGTCGAGGCGAGCGCGGAGGACGAGTCCGGCGGTGGCCAGCTGATGGCCACCGTGGCCTACGTCGCGCCCGAGCTGGTCTCCGAGGGCAAGGCGGACACCCGCACGGACGTGTACGCGTCCGGCATCGTGCTGTTCGAGATGCTCACCGGCCGGGTGCCGTACGACGGCGATCAGCCCATCGAGATCGCCTGGGCGCACGTCGACAACGACGTCCCGGCACCGTCCTCGCTGGTCCCGGGCCTGCCCGCGTCCATCGACGCGCTGGTCCGGTCCGCCACCCGGCGCGACCCCGCGGCCCGGCCGACCGACGCCGGGCAGCTGCTCACGGCCGTGCAGGCGGTGCGCGAGGAACTCGGCAGCACGCCGCCGGCCGCACCGCGCCGCGGTGACGCCGCGACCTCGATGATGCGCCCGGTCACCGAGCCGACGCAGATGGTGTCGCAGGTCCAGCAGCCGCCGGTGGACGACCGTCCGTCCTGGTCCCGCCTGCCCGGTCAGCCGCCGGCGCGGCCGCAGACGTACCCGGGCAGCACCTACCAGGCGCCGGTCAGCGGCGCCGGCTACCAGGCCGGGCCGGTCAGCGGCGCCGGCTACCAGGCCGGCCCGCCCGTGAGCGGTGCCGGTTACCAGGCCGGGCCGGTCAGCGGCGCCGGATATCAGGCCGGCCCGCCGGTCAGCGGCGCCGGCACCTACACGTCCGGCGGCAACGCGTACGGCACACCCCGCCGCCCCGGCCCGATGGAGAACCCGCGGACGCGGACCGCGCTGATCGCGGCCGGCGTCGTGGTGCTGCTGGTGGTGCTGGTCGGCGGTTGGTACGCGGCGTTCGGCCGCTACACGTCCGCGCCCACGCTGACCGCGCTCACCCAGGCGGATGCGCAGAGTGCCGCCACCCGCGGCGGCTTCCAGGTCAAGATCGGCGAGGGGCGGTACGACGAGACCGTCCCGAAGGACTCCGTGCTCGCCCAGGACCCGCCGAGCGGGAGCCGGCTGGCCAAGGGCTCCACGATCACGCTGATCCTGTCGCTGGGCCCGGAGCGGTTCGTCGTGCCGGACGTGGTCGGCAAGGACTTCGACGTGGCCAAGGTCGAGCTGGAGAACCGCCGGCTGGTGGTCGAGCGCGGGCCGGACAAGCACGACAACTCGATCCCGGAGGGCTTCGTGCTCGCGGTCGACCCTGCGGTGAACGCGGAGGTCAAGCCGGGCGACAAGGTCACGGTCACGGTCAGCAAGGGCCGGGCGCCGATCACGGTCCCCAGCGTCATCGGCAAGACGATCGACCAGGCACGCGCCGAGCTGGCCGCGCTCGGGCTGAACGTGCTGGAGGAGCGCAAGGACGACCCGAACCGGGCCCGCGACGTGATCATCTCGCAGACCCCGGCGGACGGCACCGGCGTGGAGGAGGGCGCGGACATCCGGCTCACCGTCAGCAACGGCCCGCCGCAGATCACGCTGCCCCGCGTGGTCGACCAGCCCTGCCCGGCCGCGAAGGCACAGCTGGAGGCGCTCGGCCTGCGGGTCCGCACCGACGTCAACCCGAACGCGACCGTCCGCTTCCAGAACCCGGGTGAGAACTCGCCGGTCGATCCCAACACCGAGGTCGTGCTCACATGCTTCTGACGGACGGTGCGCGCCGCATCGGCGCGCACTCCCCCACGTCCGGCGGCCTGGCCAAGGCCGCGCTGCCCTACCTGGACACGATCGGGGCCGAGGCGGTCCAGGTCTACGTGTCCAACTCCCGGGGCTGGGCGCTGCCGGCCGGCAACCCGGCCCAGGACGAGCTGTTCAAGGCCGGGTGCGACGAGCGTGGCGTGCCGGTCTTCATCCACGCGGCGCTGCTGGTCAACCTGGGCTCGCCCACGGCCGCGACCGTGGAGAAGTCGGCCGCGACGCTGGAGCACGCCATGCTGCGCGGCCGGGCGATCGGCGCGGCCGGCGTGGTGTTCCACGCGGGCAGCGCGGTCGACGCGGAGTACGCGGACACCGCGCTCAAGCAGGTCCGCGAGGCGCTGCTGCCGCTGCTGGACGCGGCGGCCGAGGACGGCGGGCCACGCCTGCTGGTCGAGCCGAGCGCGGGTGGCGGGCGCTCGCTCGCGGCCCGGGTGGAGGATCTCGGACCCTACCTGGAGGCCGTCGACCGGCACCCGTGGCTGGGCGTCTGCTTCGACACCTGTCACGCGTGGGCGGCCGGGCACGACCTGGCCGTGCCCGGCGGCATGACCGCGACGCTGGACACGCTGGTCGCCACCGTGGGCGCGGACCGGCTGCGGCTGGTGCACGCGAACGACTCGAAGGACCCGTGCGGCTCCACGCGCGACCGGCACGAGTCGATCGGCAAGGGCACGATCGGCGAGGAGCCGTTCGCGGAGCTGCTGCGGCATCCGGCGACCGCGGGCGTGCCGGTGGTGGTGGAGACGCCGTCCGAGGGTACGACCGGGCACGCCTCGGACGTCGCGGTGCTCAAGCGCCTCCGCTGAGCTTCTTTGATCTTCGCCACTCCGGCGTTCGAGTGATCAGTCTTGCTTGACCTGGGTGTTTAGGGCACCCTTACCAAGGCAAGGCTAACCGGACCGGAGGGCGCATGTTCGCGTGCATTTGTAAGCGGGTTCGCGAGTGCGAGATTCGGTCCCTGATCCAGGACGGGGCGCGGACCAAGAGGTCCGTGGCCCAGGCGTGCGGCGCCGGCACCAGCTGCGGCCTGTGTGTGCGCCGGATCGGCGATCTGATCGACGAGGAGGCCGAGACGGAGACGCTCGGTCAGGCTGCGTAAGCCTTCCCTACCTTAATCTATCCTAACAAAATCCCCAATTCGGGCATATTGCTACGCTCCCCACCACGCAAACGATCGTGGGGGGTAGAGATCCATGCAAGGCGACGCGCGCGTCATCGAATTCCTGAACGAGCAGCTCACGGCCGAGCTGACCGCCATCAACCAGTACTTCCTGCACGGCAAGATGCAGGAGAACTGGGGCTACACGGTCCTGGCCAAGCACACCAAGGCCGAGTCGATCGACGAGATGCGGCACGCCGAGGTCCTGACCGACCGCATCCTCTTCCTCGAGGGCCTGCCGAACTACCAGAAGCTCTTCGCGCTCCGGATCGGCGAGACGATCAAGGAGCAGTTCGACTGCGACATGAAGATCGAGCGCGAGGCCGTCGACCGGCTGCGCGAGGGCGCGGCATACATGCGCTCGGTCGGCGACATCACGTCCGCCAAGATCTTCGAGGAGATCCTCGCGGACGAGGAGCACCACATCGACTACCTCGAAACGCAGCTGCACCTGATCGAGAAGTTCGGCGAGGCGCTCTACCTGCAGAACGTCAGCGAGCACCCGTCACCGGCCTGACCCTTGCCGAGGGCGGGGGCTTTCCGGCCCCCGCCCTTTGCCTCACTGTCCCTGTGCGCCGAGCACGTCCACCACGAAGCGCAGGTCGCCGGTCGGGCGGCCGCTGCCGTCGTCCTGATCGCCGTAGGCCAGGTCCGGCGGGAGGTCCAGGATGATCCGGCTGCCCACCGGCACGTCCATCAGGCCCTTCTCCCAGCCGTCGATCAGCTGGCCCATGCCGATCGTGAACGTGATCGCCTCCTGCCGGCTCCACGACGAGTCGAACTCCTCGCCGGTGCCGTAGAGCACGCCCACATAGTTCGCCGTGATCAGGTCGCCGGTCTTGGTGGCCGGGCCCGTACCCTTGATCAGGTATGTGATCTTGGGCTTGCCGGCCTCCAGCTTGCCCTCGCCCTTCTCGACCGTCGGCGCGGTCTTCAGCGCCGGATCCGCACCCTCCGGGACCGGCGGGAACGGCACCGCGGGCGGCAGCGACGGCTCCTCCGCGGGCGCGGTCGGCGTGGCGGGCGACTCCGCCACCGGGTCGGCCGAGCGGCTGTCCGCGAAGTAGAGCACCCCGATGATCACCGCGACCACCGCGAGACCGGCCGTGGCCAGTCCGAACGCCTGCAGACCGGCCTTACGCGCCCGCGCACGCTGTGTCTCTATGCGCAGCAGCTCACGCTTCTCGGCCTTGGTCAGCGGCTTGGCTTCCTCGGCTTTTTCCTCGGCCTTGTCCTCGGTTTCGGCCTCGGTCTTGTCCTCGTCCACCGCGTCGTCGGGGACCACCTCGGTATCGACGTCCGTCACCTTGGACGACGTCTTCTCCTCGGTCGCCGCCTCGGACTTCTCGGTTCCGACCGGATCGCTCATAGGTCTGTCGACTCCCGATGGACAAGGGCCCGGCTCAGGCCCGCACGGCGAATACCTTGAATTTCTCGGTACACCGTAATGCCTGAAGCTGGACGCAACCCACCCGGGAGCACGCCGATCGGTACCGTGGGATCCATGAGCGACCAGACCATGGTCGGTTTCGGCGCGAAACAGGCCTGGCTGGCCGTTCGCGACACCGATCCCGGCGAGATCATCAATGCGATGGAACTTCGTGACCTCGGCACCGTCCCCTGGCGCGACGGCATCGACCTCGCCTACCTCACCGACGACCGCCTGGTCCTCACGCCGCCGATCCCGGGCGCGGACGCCGCCTCCTGGACGCTGGTCACCGGCCGCTGGCTGCTCACCCCCGCCGCCCGCGCCGAACTGAACATCGCCGACCTCTCGGAGTCACTCGGCACCGAGGTCCAGTCGTTCGCCACCCACCGCGTCGGCGAACTCCACTCCTGGCGCCGCGCGGTCAAGGGCACGCTGATCCGCGCGTTCGGCTACATCGGCGAGTCCGGCGACGTCACAGCCTGGCACGGCGACCCCGACCAGGCCGAACGCGACGCCGGCCTGCCCGCGGAACTCGACGACGACACCACCGTCCTGATCTCCGAACGCGACGTCCTGCGCGTCGCCACCGCCTGGAGCCTCGACCCGACCCGCCTCGACGGCCGCCACGCCCCCGGCCCACTGCACGCAGCCGCCGCCCCCTGACCTCCCCATCCCGCGGCCGGCTCTCTGGCCGGCCTTCGGCATCAGGCGAGGGCTGAGGCTCAATGATCCTTTGCTATCCGGCGACCTGCGGCGATCGAGCAGGCGGTGCCTTTATCCAGAAATTTGGGTTTTGGGTCGGCTAGCTCGCGACGGCACGGGATACGCCCACATAGCTCGCGGTCGGCACGGCCGCGTCCGTCAGCACGACGATGATCCGGCCAGGCGGGGCGCCGCGTCCCCTGCTGCGGCGGTCCAGTGGCGCTGCGCTCCTCACGTCAGAGCCTCTTGCCGCAACGGCGCGTTGCGGCAAGAGGCTCTGACGTGAGGACACGAAAGGAAACTCTGTCCGCCACAGGAGGGCTCCCGCCCCGGGGTCCGGCCCTCCGCCGCAGCCGTAGCTTCCGCCGCAGGCAAGACGCCAAAGACGAGACGCCAAGGACGAGACGCCGAAGGCGAGACTCCCACCGCAGGCAAGGCTCCCACCGCAGGCAAGGCTCCCGCCCGGGGTGAACCGGCCGGCCCGGCGGGCTAGGTCAGGAGGTCGGCCAGAACCGCGGCGGCGTGGTCGATGTCGGGACGGGTGACGTTCATGTGGGTGACGAGGCGGGCCTTGCGCGGACCCATGTCGGAGATGAGAACGCCCCGCGCGCGGGCGGCATCGGCCAGCGCAGCGGCGTCGAGGGAGGACTTGGAAAGGTCCAGGAGGACGATGTTGGTACGGACCGCGTCCGCGTCGACCACCCCGGTCGAGGCCAGCGCCCTCGCCAGGCGAGCGGCATTCACGTGGTCCTCCGCCAGCCGGGGAATGTGATGACGAACCGCATGAAGGCCGCCCGCCGCAATGATCCCGACCTGCCGCATCCCGCCGCCGAGGCGCTTCCGGATGACCCGGGCGCGGGCGACAGCAGCACGGGACGAGACGAGGACGGAACCGACAGGAGCGCCCAGCCCTTTGGAGAGGCAGACCGAGACGGAGTCGAAGAGCCGGCCGTAGACGTCGAGCGGCACGCCGGTGGCGACGTGCGCGTTCCACAGCCGGGCGCCGTCGCAGTGCAGGACCAGGTCGTACCGGTCGCAGAGCGCGCGCAGGCTGCGGAGCGTGTCGAGCGGGATGACCGTACCCCCGCTGCGGTTGTGGGTCTGTTCGACCGCGATGGCTCGGGTCGCGTTCGTGTCGTAGCCGCCCGGGACCCTGATCATGCTTTCGACCAGGGCCGGGTCGAGCGCGCCGCCGGCCGCGGGCCAGGTGCGGGACGAGATCCCGCCGTAGGCCGCGGCCGCGCCCATCTCGTAGATCAGCACGTGTGCGGCCGCGTCCGCGAGCAGTTCCTCGCCGGGCGGGACGGCCAGTTGCAGGCCGATCTGGTTGGCCATCGAGCCGGTCGGTGTGAACAGACCGGCCTCGTGGCCGAGCAGCGCGGCGACCTCGTCCTGCAGCGTGTTGACGGTCGGGTCCTCGCCGTAGACGTCGTCACCCACCTCGGCCGCGGCCATCGCGGCCCGCATCTCGGGCGTGGGGGTGGTGAACGTGTCCGAGCGAAGATCAACCACGCAGCATCTCCGCGACCAGGAACGCGAGCTCCAGCGACTGCTGCGTGTTGAGCCGCGGGTCGCAGGCGGTCTCGTACCGGCTGGGGAGGTCGAGGTCCGCGATGCCCTGCGCGCCGCCGAGGCACTCGGTGACGTCCTCGCCGGTCAGCTCCACGTGGATGCCGCCGGGGTGCGTGCCGAGCTGGCGGTGCACCTCGAAGTAGCCGAGCACCTCGTCGACGATCCGGTCGAACTGGCGGGTCTTGTACCCGTTGGACGACTCGATCGTGTTGCCGTGCATCGGGTCGCACTGCCAGACCACGCTCGCGCCGGATGCGGTGACCTTGTCCACGATGGCCGGGAGCGCGTCGCGGACCTTGTGGTTGCCCATCCGGCTGATCAGCGTGAGCTTGCCGGGGACGTTGTCCGGGTTGAGCCGCTCGCACAGCTCGATCGCGGTCTCCGGCGAGGTGCCGGGGCCGAGCTTGACGCCGACCGGGTTCGCGATGCGGGAGATGAAGTCGATGTGCGCGTGGTCGAGCTGGCGGGTGCGCTCGCCGACCCAGAGGAAGTGGCCGGAGAGGCAGTACGCCTTGCCGTCCGAGACGCGGGTGAGCGCGCGGTCGTACTCCAGCGCCAGCGCCTCGTGCGAGCAGGCCAGGTTGACCGTGCGCAGCGCCTCGTCGTCGCGCAGGCCGCAGGCGCGGATGAACGACATGGCCCGGTCGATCTCGCGCGCGATCGCCTCGTAGCGCTCGCCGGCCGCGGACGACTTGACGAAGTCCTTGTTCCAGTCGTGCACCGCGTGCAGGTCCGCGAGCCCGCCGCTCAGGTAGGCCCGCAGCATGTTCATGGCCGCGGCCGAGTTCGCGTACGCCCGGATCATGCGCTGCGGGTCGGCGACGCGCGCCTCCGGCGTCGGCTCCAGCGAGTTGATCATGTCGCCGCGGTAGGCCGGGAGACCCAGCGAGTCGAGCGCGGCGGAGCGCGGCTTCGTGTACTGCCCCGCGACCCGCGCCACCTTGATCACCGGCAGCGACGCGCCGTAGGTGAGCACGACCGCCATCTGCAGCAGCGTCCGCGCGTTGGCCAGCAGGTGCGCCTCGGTGTTGTCGGTGAACGTCTCCGCGCAGTCACCGCCCTGGAGCAGGAACGCCTTGCCCTCGGCGACCAGCGCGAGCCGGGCCCGCAGGTCGTCCACCTCGTACGGCGCGACGATCGGCGGCACGGTGTCGAGCACCTTGCAGACGGAGGCGACCTCGTCCATGTCCGGCCACGGCGGCATCTGCACGCGTGGCAGCGTGCGCCAGCGATCGAGGCCCAGCGCCTCCGTCTCCTCCGGGTCGGTGGTGGGGCGGCTGGTCTGCAGGGCGACCGAACCGACGGCGGGATGACTCAGTTGATGCCACTCCTGGCGCATGACGACAAGATTACGGGCAGCCCGAAAACCGGGGGAAACAGAGGGCGTGCTTCCCACGACACAGGAAGCACGCCCCGGTGAGCGCTAATCCAGCAGCTCAGTCACGGTCCCCGCGGCCACGGTCCGGTTGCCCTCGCGCACCGCGAAGCCCAGCCCGGTGTCCATCGCCACCGCCCGGTCCAGCGACACCGACAGCGACACCGTGTCCCCCGGCATGACCATCTGCACCTCGCCGAGGTCCATCGCGCCGGCCACGTCCGCGGTCCGGAAGTAGAACTGCGGCCGGTAGTTCGCCAGGAACGGCGTGTGCCGGCCACCCTCGGCCGCGGTCAGCGCGTACAGCTCGGCCCGGAAGCGCCGGTGCGCCCGCACGGAGCCGGGCACCGCCACCACCTGACCGCGCGAGACCTGGTCCCGCTTGATGCCGCGCAGCAGCACGGCCGCGTTGTCCCCGGCCTCGGCCGCGAGCAGGCTCTTGCCGAACGTCTCCATGCCGGTCACGACCGTGGCGATCGACGGCCCGAGCCCGACCACCTCGACCTGCTCGCCGAGCCGCAGCGTGCCGCGCTCGACCGCGCCGGTGACCACGGTGCCGCGGCCGGAGATGGTGAGCACGTTCTCGATCGGCATCAGGAACGGGTCCTCCAGCGACCGCGGGGGCTCCGGCACGTACGTGTCGACCGCGTCGAGCAGGTCCGCGACGGACTGCGTCCAGCGTGGGTCGCCCTCCAGCGCCCGCAGCGCGGACACGCGCACCACCGGCACCTCGTCGCCGGGGAAGCCGTACTCGGTCAGCAGCTCCCGCACCTCCAGCTCCACCAGGTCGAGCAGTTCGGTGTCCGCGACCGCGTCCGCCTTGTTCATGGCCACCACCAGGTGCGGCACGCCGACGCGCCGGGCCAGCAGCACGTGTTCCCGCGTCTGCGGCATCGACCCGTCGAGCGCGGACACGACCAGGATCGCGCCGTCGACCTGCGCCGCCCCCGTGATCATGTTCTTCACGTAGTCGGCGTGGCCCGGCATGTCCACGTGCGCGTAGTGGCGCGCGGCCGTCTCGTACTCCACGTGCGCGATGTTGATCGTGATCCCCCGCTGCACCTCCTCCGGCGCCCGGTCGATCCCGTCGAACGCCACGAAGCTGTTGACCTGCGGGTAGCGCTCGGCCAGCACCTTCGTGATAGCGGCCGTCAGCGTGGTCTTCCCGTGGTCCACGTGCCCCATGGTGCCGATGTTGAGGTGCGGTTTCGTCCGCACGAACTGGCTCTTTGCCATGACGATTTCCCGATTACTCGTAATGCTTCGAAAGGCAGGCAGCAAAACGCGAGCGGACGCCACTCCGCACCATTGAGAATGGTGATGACTCGCGCCAAGACCGCGCGAAGAACCCCCAGATCACAATCAAGATCCACAGGGGTACGACGAGAGCACCCTCCTCCTCCGGTCCTGCTGGAGCGGGAGAAGGGTCAGCTATCCAGTCGTCGAGGCATGGCGACGAGCGCGCCACCCCGGCCACCGCCGGTGCGCACCTCAAGCCCACTCATGCCGAACATGCCAACGATGCTAACGGCACGTCGCCACGACGACCACTGATTTATCGCTCCGAAGCCCAACACGCCCGCCGTAGACGTTGACACATCCAACTGTAGATTTTTACACTTACCTTCATGGAAGAAGTCGCATCCATCCGCATCGTCGACCTCATCACCGCCGACCAGCGCCGGGAGCTGGAGGCGCTGGGTACGCCGGTGGAGTTCCCCGCCGAGCACACCCTCTTCTGGGAGGGACAGCCGGCCCACTCGGCCCTCATCATCCAGCGGGGAAACGTCAAGGTCACGAGTGCGGCTCCGGACGGTTCCGAAACGATCCTGGCGATCCGCGGTTCCACGGAGATCATGGGCGACGAGGGTGTCCTGATGAGCGAGCCCCGGTCCGCGACCGTCACCACGATCACCGAGGTCGGCGGGCTCGACATCAAGGCGGAAGATCTTCTTCGCTTCGTCGACGAAAACGGACTCTGGCCACTGATGTACCGGGCCGCGGTACGTCGCCGGCGCCAGTCCGACAGGCAGATGCTTCTCGCACGGTCCAGCGTCCGGAGCCGGCTCGCTCGATGGCTGATCGAACTGGCCGAGGAGGTCGGAGAAGAGCAGGGTGACGACATCGTCATCTCGACGACGCTCTCCCAGAACGACATCGCGGGCCGGATCGGCGCCTCACGCGACGCCGTGGCTATCGAGCTTCGCAGGCTGAGAGAGACAGGAATGATCTCCACTGGACGGCGACGCATCGCCATCCACGATGCCCACGCGCTCCGTGAGGCGATTCGTACCAGCTAGAGAGGCACGAGGCCGAACATGCACTCTTCCCCACGACCAGCAGAGAACGAATTGGGCCCGTTCCAGGAAATCTGGAACGCCTGGAACGACGTGGATCAGGAAATCAAGAACAAGCCGATCGAACACTTTCGGCGCGCCATCGACATCCAATTCGACGAGTTGGAAGAGCACCTCCGCAACGACGACCGGACACGCGCCCGCCGGGAGGCGATGGACGTCATCAGCATCGCGCTGAACCTCCTGCGCCAGCTGAATTGCACGCCTGACGACATCGAGAAGATCGCCAGGGATCGCGCCGCGAGCAGAATGCACGGTCGAGCTCGGTCGATCCTCGACAAATACGAGAAGGAATACGGGATCTGACCCGTGACGCGGCGCTCGCGGACGGCAGGTGGATAGGCGATGACCATGACCAACACCCAGTTCACGATCTCGATCTCCATCACCGCGATCGCCGCGCTCGGGGCACTCGGCGGCTGGTGGGTCATCGGGCGGGACTCGCGGCAACGACGGCGGACCGGGGCCCGCATCGCTGCACGCCTTCAGCTCCGACGCGTGGAGCTCGAGGGCGACCTGAAGCGGCATGTGGGCTGGATGCTGCTCCTGGATCACACGTCCGACGTGGTCACCATGATCGTGGAGGAAGCATTCTCGATCGTGGTACGCGAGGTCGGCGACGGCTCCCTTTCCTTCAAGGACGCACAGGTCCGGCTGGACGAGGAGACGCGGGCGGGAATCCTGCGCAAGATGGAGGACGATCACCGCCGTGCCGTCGCCCACGGCGGAGAGAACCCCACTCCACCCACGCTGGGCAGGAACGGCAACCTACCGCCGTCCGCCAGGTTCCGCCTGGAGTGCATGCCGGCCTACGACCGACTGAAGTTCATGGAGTCGCTGGCAGCCCGGCAGCCCATCGGTAATCCGGGGTGAACAAGGACCTGCCCTCACCGCCGGGTGGACGACGGTGAGGGCAGGCGTCTTACTGAAGGGAATTACTAGTTGAGACCGTTCTTCACGGCGGTGATGAGCTCGCCGTTGGTGGTGTCGCCGGAGAGTTCCCAGAAGAACGCGCCGCCGAGGCCCTGCGTCTTCGCGTAGGACATCTTGCTGGTCATGGTGGCGGGGGTGTCGTAGCTCCACCAGTTGTTGCCGCAGTAGGCGTAGGCCGTGCCGCCGACCGTGCCCGTCGCCGGGCAGGAGTCCTTCAGCACCTTGTAGTCGTTGATGCCGGGCTCGTACTTGCCGGCCGCCGGGCCGGTGGCCGCGCCGCCGGGGGCGGACTGGGTGACGCCGGTCCAGCCGCGGCCGTAGAACCCGACGCCGAGCAGCAGCTTGTCGGCGGGGATGCCCTTCGACTTGAGCTTCTGGATGGCCGCGTCGGAGTTGAAGCCCGCGGTCGGGATGCCGTTGTAGGACGTCAGCGGCGAGTGCGGGGCCGTCGGGCCCTGCGCCGCGAACGCGCCGAAGTAGTCGTACGTCATCGGCATGAGCCAGTTGAGGTTGTTGATCGCGCCGGCGTAGTCGGTGACGTCGATCTTGCCGCCGTTGCTGCCGTCCGCCGTGATCGCGGAGGTGATCAGCGCGTTCGCGCCGAACTTGGTGCGCAGCGCCGAGATCACGTTCTTGTACGCGTTGGGCCCGCTGGCGTCACAGCTGAGGCCGCAGGCGTTCGGGTACTCCCAGTCGATGTCGATGCCGTCGAAGACGTCCGCCCAGCGCGGGTCCTCGACCACGTTGTAGCAGGACTCGGCGAAGGCCGTGGGGTTCTGCGCGGCCTGGGTGAAGCCGCCGGACCAGGTCCATCCACCGAACGAGTAGATGATCTTCAGGTGCGGGTACTTCGCCTTGAGCTGGCGCAGCTGGTTGAAGCTGCCGCGCAGCGGCTGGTCCCAGGTGTCCGCCACGCCGCTGACGCTCTGGTCCGCGGTGTAGGACTTCTCGTACGCCGGGAACGTCTCGCCGACGGAGCAACGGCCGCCGGTGGTGTTGCCGAACGCGTACAGGATGTGGGTCAGCTTGGCCGCGGAACCACTCGTGTCGATGTTCTTGACGTGGTAGTTCCGGTCGTAGACGCCCCACTCCGCGAAGTAGCCGACGACCTTCTTGCCACCGGTGTTCGGCGGCGGCGTGGTGGGCGGCGTGGTCGTGGGCGGAGGCGTGGTGGGCGGCGTCGTGGTCGGGGGCGTCGTGGTGGGCGGCGCGGTGGTCGGCGGCGTGGTGCCACCGGCACAGGTCACGCCGTTGATCGTGCAGCTGCTCGGCGCCGCGTAGGCGCCCGTGGCGATGTATCCCCAGGTCACGGACGCGCCGGGGGCGAGGCTGCCCTGCCAGCTCTTCTTGACCGCGGTGTAGGTGTTGCCGCTCTTCGTGACGTCGGCGTCCCAGGAACTGCTGATCGAGGCGCTCGACGGCAACGTGAAGGTGATGCTCCAGGTCGCGACGGCGGCGTCGGAGCCGTTGGTCACCTTGACGGCGACCTCGTGGCCGGTCCCCCAGTCGGAGCTGGCGGTGAAGGTGGCGGCGATGCTGCCCGCGGCCATCGCGTTGGCGACCGGGACTGCGGTGGCGGCCAGGGCCGCTACGACCGCACCCGCCAGCAGCCCGCGGCGGACGGATCTTCTCATGGCGTCTCCACATCGATTAGGAAACTTTCCTAAGAGTGAAGGGCCACGTCACCGGTTCGTCAAGATGCCCATACATGGATTTATCAATTTCTTAGGGCAACGGACGTTCCGGCCACCTGCCGGGCGTAATGTCCACTTCCATGACCGTGTTCGACGTGAAGATCAACTCGCTGACCGGCGGGCCCGCTGACCTCGACCAGTACCGGGGCAACGCCCTGCTCATCGTGAACGTGGCCTCCAAGTGCGGTTCCACGCCGCAGTACACCGCGCTGGAGAACCTGGCGGAGGAGTTCGCGGACCGGGGCCTCGTGGTCCTGGGCGCGCCCTGCAACCAGTTCGGCGGCCAGGAGCCGGGCACCGCGGCGGAGATCGCCGAATTCTGCGCCACCACCTACGGCGTCACGTTCCCGCTGACCGAGAAGATCGACGTGAACGGCCCGGACCGCCACCCGCTCTTCGACGAGTTGGTCGGCACCACGGACGCGGACGGCGAGGCCGGCGACGTCCGCTGGAACTTCGAGAAGTTCCTGATCAACCGGGACGGCACGGTCGCGGCCCGCTTCCGCACGCCGGTCAAGCCGGACGAGCCCGCGGTCCGCGACGCCATCGAAAAAGCGTTGAGCTAGCTGGTCGTCGCTCCGCTCCTCCGGGCTCGGCGCCACTCCCGGCCACGGTGGGGTGAGGCCGAACCAGGACCAGGTTCGGCCTCACGCCACCGTGCTCTGGTCGCCTGCGCCTCACGACGTGGCCGAGACCGGGGCAGGTCAGGAAGAACTACGGACAAAAACTCATGAGTCAGCCGGCAGTGGGCCTTCTGCCGGCGAAACCGCACTCCAGGCGGTGGAACCAGTCGATGCTGCTGTCGCCCTCCAGCCAGCACCACAGCACCGGGCGGCCGTCCTGCTCACCCGGGAAGTCCAGCAGGACCGGCGCCAGGCCCTTGATCTGGATGCCGTTCTGCTCCAGGAGCTCGACCGTGGCGTAGATCCGCGCGTCCAGCGCCTTGATCTCCGCGACGCCGCCGAACGAGCTCTCCAGCCCGTCCGCGAGGTCGGCCTTGAGCTCCGCGAGGTCGGCGCGAAGCGTGATCATTTCGTCGATGCGGGGCCGCAGCGTGGCGATCATCTGTCGGGCCTCGGCAAGTGTGAACACGACCCTCAGTATGCGGCATTCGTTGATCAGGGCATGTACCTGCCCGACCTGTCCGGCTTCTCCCCCCATCGTGTCGTGGACGACACGGATCTCGACGGCGTGATCGTGCCCGGCCTGCGCGCCACGTTCCACCGTCGCCCGGCCGGCGACACGATCGAGTCCGTCGGCGTCTACAGCTTCCGGGGCGAAGAGATCTTCATGGCCTGGGGGTACGTCGGGGAGGAGCACTGCCGCTGGACCGCGCTCCGCGGCCCGGACGGCACGTGGGGCGCGCCGGCGCCGGGATGCCCGCCGGTCGGGACGTACTGGGACGGCGGGCGGGCCACTGCCCTCACGGTCGGGGATCACGTGCTCCCCATGGACCTCAGTGGCCCACCCGCCGCCGACCCGTTCGGTTCCGTTCCGGACGTGCCGCCGCCGACCACAGAGGATAACCAGCCGATGCCCAGGGACTGGCAGGTCTCCGCAGCCGACAGCGGGGTCCACTCCGGGGCCCTCACCCCGGAAGTCGTCGATTCGTGACCGGTGGCAGCCGGCCACGAATCAACGGGGCAGCTCCGGCGCGACCGCGGGGGAAGTCGCGGATCGCCGCACGAAGCCGATGGAACCGATGGTGAGTGCCATCGCGACGCCGAACAGCAGCAGGTGCACGGCCGGCGGCACGACGGGCACGAAGGCGATGATCGCGACCGGGACCTGGATCAGCCCGACCAGGGCCAGCAGCAGCCCCCGTCGTTCGGCGCCCCACAGGTAGGCGGACACGATCGGCGAGATCACGACGGCCAGGCTCAGCACGTCCAGAAGCGCGTGGAGGTAGGGGTTCGCGACCTTGTCGTGCGCGAACGCGGAGGCCGGGGTCGACACCCACAGCATCGCGGCCGTTACAGTCAGGGTCGTCCCACCGATGACCAGAGATCGTCCGGTAGCTCGCATGGTGCACCTCCCCAGTTCAGCAGCAATTACTCGCTGTCATCTGACCGTAACGGGGAGGAGCTGAGGCGGGAAGCCCCACAGGGATGAATGAATACCCGGCCTGATGGATGGCCGCGCATCTTCCTCTTGTGGAGCTTCCACAAGGCCCTGATCAGGTGTTTTGCGCCGCCAAGGCGACCGCGCGATCACGCGCCGCCTCAAGAGCATCCAGCACCGCGGCACGCATTCCATGCCGCTCCAGTTGGTGCAGCGCGGCCGCGGTGGTGCCGGCCGGCGAGGTGACCGCGGCGCGCAGCACGGCCGGGTGCTCGCCGGAATCGCGCAGCATGGTCGCGGAGCCGAGCGCGGTCTGCACGGCCAGCTCGTGCGCGGTCGCGCGAGGCAGGCCGAGCAGCACGCCAGCCTCGATCATCGACTCGACGAACAGATAGATGTACGCGGGCCCGGAGCCGGAGACCGCGGTGACCGCGTCCTGCTGCTTCTCCGGCACCCGGATCACGGCACCGAGCGGGCGGAACAGCTCCTCCGCTCGCGCCACGTGCGCCTCGGTCGCGTGCGCACCCGGGGAGATCGCCGAGATCGCGCCGCCGACCAGCGCGGGCGTGTTCGTCATGACGCGCACCACCGGCGTACCCTCGGGCAGCCGGCGGGCGAAGAACTCCGTGGGCAGGCCCGCGCAGAGCGAGACGACCAGCGCGCCGCGCCGCATGTTCGGGGCGATCTCGCGGAGCAGCGCGTCCGCGTCCTGCGGCTTGACGCCGATCACCAGCACATCGGCCTGACCGGCCGCGGTGGCGTTGTTGAACACGCGGACGCCGTGCGCGGCGCGCAACTGCTCGGCACGCTCCGGACGGCGCGCGGTGGCGATCGCGTCCGTGACCGGGTGGCCGCCGCGCAGCAGGCCGCCCAGCACCAGCTCGCCCATCTTCCCGGCGCCCAGAATCGCGACGATCACGGCGTACCCCCTCATGATTGTGATCTGGAAAGGGCGCGCCCCCGGAACGGGAACGCGCCCTTCACAAGCCGATGATCAGCTGCCGAAGAAGACCTCGGCCTCGGTGTAACGCTCGATCGGCACGGTCTTGAGCTCGCCGGTGCCCTCGATCAGCGGGATGCGCACGATGTCGGTGCCGCGCAGCGCGACCATCTTGCCGAAGTCGCCCTCGTGCACCGCGTCGATCGCCTGCAGGCCGAAGCGGGTGGAGAGCACCCGGTCGAACGCGGTCGGCGTGCCACCGCGCTGGATGTGGCCGAGCACGACCGTGCGGGCCTCCTTGCCGGTCTTCGCCTCCAGCTGCTCGGCGAGCCACTGGCCGATGCCGCCGAGGCGGACGTGGCCGAAGCTGTCCAGCTGCTGGTTCTGCGTGACCATCTGGCCCTCGAGCGGCTGCGCACCCTCGGCGACGACCACGATCGGCGCGTACTCGTGCTGGAAGCGCTTCTCGACGTACGTCGCGACCTGGTCGACGTCGAAGTTGCGCTCCGGCAGCAGGATGACGTTGGCGCCACCGGCGAGGCCGGCGTGCAGCGCGATCCAGCCGGCGTGGCGGCCCATGACCTCGACGATCAGCGTGCGGTGGTGGCTCTCGGCGGTGGTGTGCAGCCGGTCGATCGCCTCCATCGCGATGTTCACCGCGGTGTCGAAGCCGAACGTGTAGTCCGTGCCGTTCAGGTCGTTGTCGATCGTCTTCGGCACGCCGACGACGTTCACGCCCAGGTCGGCGAGCTTGGTGGCGACGCCCAGCGTGTCCTCGCCGCCGATCGCGATCAGCGCGTCGACGCCCAGGTCGGCCAGGTTCTGCTTGACCCGCTCGACACCGTTCTCGATCTTGAACAGGTTGGTCCGGGAGGAGCCGAGGATGGTGCCGCCGCGCGGCAGGATGCCACGGACCTCCTGGATGCCGAGCGGCTTCGTCAGGCCCTCGAGCGGGCCCTTCCAGCCGTCCCGGAAGCCCACGAACTCGTGGCCGTAGACCGTGATGCCCTTACGGACCACACCGCGGATGACCGCGTTCAGACCAGGGCAGTCTCCGCCGCCGGTGAGCACACCGATACGCATGTTGGCTCGTCCCTCCACAACACCTGCAAGTCTCTTCGGCACAGGCGCCCCAGTGGCAACGTTGCCGATCCGGGGCGGGCCGTCATTGCGCACTGTAGTCGGCGTCACTCGCGCTCTTTCGCGCAGACCCCGGCTACACCACGATGTCAGACGCGCTACAACTTGAGTTCAGCCGTCGGCAAAAACCCGGACGCCAGGACGCGATGCCAAAACCGGGCATCACGTGCTGAACTCAGCCGCAGGCAAAACCCGGACGCCAGGACGCGATGCCAAGAGCGGGCATCACGTGCCAGGCTCCAACATCGCATTCCAGCGCGCCAGATTGTGGCGCGCGTCGACCAGGGCATCGTGCCGGTCGGCCTCCGCGCTGGGCAGGGGCGGACGGCCCCTGTCGTCCCAGAGCTGGCGCAGATCCTTGGTGAAGCGCGGAATGGCGCGGGGCAGCGCCGGCATGGCGCCCCAGAGCTGCGCGAGCACCACGTGGTCGTAGGCGGCGAACCAGGCCCAGAGATCCAACTGCTCGCCGGTACGCCCGCGGATCGGCTCCACCAGGAACTCGTAGAGCTCGTCGCGGATGCGTTCGCGGGATTTCCAGGCGGGGTCACCGGGAGAGGGGAGCCGGTCGAGCACGTTGCGGCGTACCCACGGCGTGGCGCGTGATCCGTCGAATTCCGTGGAGATCGCGTAGAACTCGCGCCCGTTCTCGTCCACCACGCCGATCGAGACCAGGTCGATCGTTCGACCATCCTCGATGAATTCACAGTCATAGAAGTAGCGGTATGTCATCAGGCACCATCCTCACTCATCCTGATGGTGACCCCTGCGTCAGGGGTGCGTGGAGCGGCCCAAGATCGGGTAAAGGAGGCCAGCGGGTCGCGCACCTTAACCGGCCCGAAACGTAGCTGGCACGCGCCGTGGGAACGCTCTCCGGACAGCCGGCGCCATGAGGTGGGAAAGAGAATGGTCGATACTCCGAAGGACGCGACGACGCTTGCCCCGCCGGACCCGAAACCCGGGTCCGAGGCGCTCACGCTGGGGGTGGAGGAGGAGTTCCACGTCATCGACCTGGACACCCGGGAACTGGTGCCCCGCGCCGGCGAACTGCTGGAACGGCTCCCCTCGGACTCGTTCACGGCCGAGCTCCAGCGGTCCGTGGTGGAGACGAACACCGCGGTCAGCCGCACGCTCGACGATCTCCGGGAGGACATGGTCCGGCTCCGGCGGCTCGCCGTCGGCGTGGCGGACGCGGCCGGGCTCGGCATCGCGGCGGCCGGCACCATGCCGCTGCTGAACGGCGACGATCTGGACATCACGCCCACCACGCGCTTCCGGCACATGCTGGACGAGTACCAGATGCTGGCCCGCGAGCAGCTTATCTGCGGCGCCCAGGTGCACGTCGGCATCGACGACCGGGACCTGGCCGTGGCCGTGGCCCAGCGCGTGCAGCCGGTGCTGCCGTCGCTGCTGGCGCTGTCCGCCAGCTCCCCCTACTGGATGGGGCAGGACAGCGGGTACGCGAGCGTCCGCTCCCTGGTCTGGCAGCGCTGGCCCACGGCCGGCGACCCCGGGCTGGTGACCAGCGCCGCGGACCACGACGCGCTGGTCCGCGAGCTGATCGAGACCGAGACGATCAGCGACCCCGCGATGATCTACTTCGACGTCCGGCCGTCCGCGCACGTGCCCACGGTCGAGCTGCGCATCACGGACGCCAGCTCGGACGTGGAGACCGTGGTGCTGCTGGCCGGGCTGTTCCGTGCCGTGGTCCGGCGCGAGATGGAGCGGGTGCGCGCGGGCGAGCCGTACACGCCGGCCCGTCCGCCGGTGCTGCGTGCCGCGCTCTGGCGGGCCGCGCGCTCCGGCCTGGAGGGCGACCTGATCGACCTGCCGCACAGCCCGAAGCCGGTGCCCGCGGGCGAGGCGCTGCGGCGGCTCACCACCGG
Source organism: Catenuloplanes japonicus (assembly GCF_000717135.1). Taxonomy (GTDB): domain Bacteria; phylum Actinomycetota; class Actinomycetes; order Mycobacteriales; family Micromonosporaceae; genus Catenuloplanes; species Catenuloplanes japonicus. Next base: position 77,846 of record NZ_JNXY01000013.1, on the reverse strand, counting down.
GCTGCGCCCGTTCCTGGAGGAGGCCGGCGACTGGGAACACGTCACCGAGCTGCTGGAACGCGCGCTGCGACGCAACAGCGCGGCGGCCCGGCAGCGGCGTGCGTTCACCCGCCGGGGGCGGCTGGCCGACGTGGTCGACCTGATCCTTGCGGAGACCCGCGGCGGCGAACCGGCGCGGCAGACCGCCGGGCCGGCCCGTGCGCCGCTGGCCGGGTACGCCAGCACCGGCGACGAGATGTTCCCGGACACCGGGCCGACGGAGTCGTACCGTGGGATCGTCGATGCTCTTGAGCAGTTCAGCGCCGTGGAGCTGCGCGGGCGCGAGCATCTGCGCGACGAGGAGCAGCGGGCCCGCGGCGTGACGTTCAGCGTGGCAGGCGAGGCCAGCACCCGGCTCTTCCCTTTTGATCTGGTGCCTCGCCTGGTCGAGGCGGACGAGTGGGCCGTGCTGCGGGCCGGGCTGACCCAGCGGGCGCGCGCGCTGGACGCGTTCCTGCGTGACGTCTACGACGAGCGCTGGGTGGTCAAGGACGGCGTGATCCCGGGCTGGGTGGTGGACGCCTCCCCCGGGCTCAAGCCGACCGGCGCGCTGATGCGCCGGCAGGCCGCGCGGGTGCAGGTGGCCGGCATGGACCTGGTCAAGGACAAGCAGACCGGCTGGCACGTGCTGGAGGACAACCTGCGGGTGCCGTCCGGCATCGGGTACGCGATCCAGAACCGCCGGCTGACGCTGTCCGTGCTGCCGGAGCTGCCGCTGCCGGAGAAGCTGCTGCCGGTCGAGGAGACACCGGCCATGCTGCGCCGCGCGCTGCTGGCGGCCGCACCGCCGGCGACCGGCGACGATCCCTCGATCGTGGTGCTGAGCAAGGGCAACGACGACTCGGCCTGGTTCGAGCACCGGCTGCTGGCGCTGGAGATGGGCGTGCCGGCCGCGGTCAGCACGGATCTGCAGGTCGTGGACGGCACGGTCTTCCTGGTCCAGCAGGGCCGGCGGCAGCGGGTGGACGTGATCTACCTGCGGATGGACGAGGAGGAGTTGCTGCACGCGCCGGGCGCGGACGGCATGCCGCTGGGCTGGCCGATCCTCTCCGCCGTGCACACCGGGCGCGTCGCGGTGGCGAACGCGCTCGGCAACGGCGTCGGGGACGACAAGGCGGTCTACGCCTACGTGCCGCAGATGATCGAGTACTACCTGAGCGAGAAACCGCTGCTCGCGGACGTGCGGACGTACCTGGGCGGCGTGCCGGAGCAGCGGGACGAGATCCTGCGGCGGCTCGGCGAGCTGGTGGTCAAGCCGGTCGACGGGTACGGCGGCGACCGCGTCGTGATCGGCCCGCACGCGACCGAGGACGAGCTGGCCGCGCTGCGCCACCAGGTCGAGGCCGCACCGCACCGGTGGATCGCGCAGGAGGTGGTCTCGCTCTCCACCCACCCGGTCTTCGACGGCGAACGGCTCACGCCCCGCCACGTGGACCTGCGCGCGTTCGTCTTCCTCGGCGACGAGCCGGAGGTGGGGTCCGCGGCGCTGACCAGGGTGGCGCCGCCGGACAGCATGATCGTCAACTCGTCGCGCGGCGGCGGGTCGAAGGACACCTGGCTGCTCGGCTCGTGATTCGGGAGGAACGGCTCACATAACAGACTGCCCGAGTCCGGTCGCGGGTACTGCTCACGACTCTGAGCTGCCGCGACGCTGCGGCGCGCCTCGGACGGCGAATGCGCTGCGTGTTCGACCATTTACGGCACCGTCACATTCCGGTAATGCGGCCTACGCAATCTGGACAGGTTGACCGCATGGTGGCGGTGCCCATCGCCTGTATGGGAGGTCTGTCATGTGCGGAATAGGTGGCGAATTCAGGTTCGACGGCACCGCGCCCGACCCGGGCGCGGTGCGGCGCATGCTGCCGTGCCTGGAGTCCCGCGGCCCGGACGGTGAGGGCTTCTGGGCCGAGGGGCACGTCGCCCTCGGCCACCGCCGCCTGTCGATCATCGACCTCTCGGACGCGGGCGCGCAGCCCATGGTCGACGACGAGCTCGGGCTGGCCATGGTCTTCAACGGCTGCATCTACAACTACCGGCAGCTGCGCGAGGAGCTGACCGAGGCCGGATACCGGTTCCGGTCGACGTCGGACACCGAAGTGATCATGAAGGCGTACCACCGCTGGGGCGTGCGCTGCGTCGAGCGCTTCTACGGCATGTTCGCGTTCGCGATCGTGGAGCGGGAGTCCGGCACGCTGGTGCTCGGCCGGGACCGGCTCGGCATCAAGCCGCTGTACTACGCGGACACCGCGCACGGCCTCCGGTTCGCCTCCACGCTGCCCGCGCTGCTCGCGGCCGGTGGCGTGGACACCGAGCTGGACCCGGTCGCGCTGCACCACTACATGACGTTCCACTCCGTGGTCCCGGCTCCGATGACCATCCTGCGCGGTGTGCGGAAACTGCCGCCCGCCACGGTACGGACGATCACCGCGGACGGCCGGTGCACGGACACGGTCTACTGGCAGCCCACGCACACCCGCGGCGCGATCATGACGCCGGACGAGTGGCAGGGCGAGCTGATGGCGAAGCTGCGCACCGCGGTCGCGCGCCGCATGGTCGCGGACGTGCCGGTCGGCGTGCTGCTCTCCGGCGGGCTCGACTCCAGCCTGATCGTGGCGCTGCTGGCCGAGCAGGGCCAGACCGGGCTGACCACGTTCAGCATCGGCTTCGAGTCGGCCGGCGGCGAGAGCGGCGACGAGTTCTTCTACTCCGACCTGATGGCGTCGCGGTTCGGCACCCGGCACCACAAGATCCGGATCGGCGCGGAGCGGTTCCTGCCCGCGGTGCACGACGCGATCGGTGCGATGAGCGAGCCGATGGTCAGCCACGACTGCGTCGCGTTCTTCCTGCTCAGCCAGGAGGTCGCGCAGCACATCAAGGTGGTCCAGTCCGGGCAGGGCGCGGACGAGATCCTGGCCGGCTACGACTGGTACCCGCCGCTCGCGGGCGTCCCCCGCGAGCAGGCCGCGGAGGCCTACGCCCGGGTGTTCTTCGACCGCCGGCACGACGCGCTGCGCGACCAGCTGTCCCCCGAATGGGCGCTGGACCGGGACGCCTCGTTCGAGTTCGTCGCCGCGCACTTCGGCGCGCCCGGCGCGGAGACCGCGCTGGATGCGGCGCTGCGGCAGGACAGCACGGTCATGCTGGTCGACGATCCGGTCAAACGGGTGGACAACATGACTATGGCGTGGGGTCTGGAGGCACGCGTACCCTTCCTGGATCACGAGGTGGTCGAGCTCGCGGCGGCCATGCCACCGGAGCTCAAGCTGGCTTCCGGAGGCAAGGGCATCCTGAAGGCGGCCAGCCGGGGCGTGGTCCCGGACGAGGTGATCGACCGGCCGAAGGGTTACTTCCCGGTGCCGGCGATCCGCCACCTCTCGGGCCCCCTGCTCGACGACGTGCGGGACGCCCTGTCATCGTCGGCGGCCCGTCAGCGCGGGCTGTTCCGCAAGGAGTACGTGACCGACCTCCTGGACGCGCCCAACGCGGCCCGGACGACGCTCGGCTCCAACGCACTGTGGCAACTGGGATTGCTGGAGCTGTGGCTCCAGCGGATCGGGGTGTAAATGACCGCTGAGATCGGGGGCAATGCGACCACGCTGCCCGGATTCGCCGCACCCGCACTGGCCGTCCCGCCGCCCGGCGGTCGCGCGCCGATGCCGCCCGGCTGGTCCCCGACGACCTGTGACAGCTGGTCACCGAGCCTGTCGCCAGACGGCGACCGGGTGGTGTTCGTCTCCGATCTCAGCGGCGCGCCGCGGGCGTGGGTGCAGGACGCCCATACCGTCGGTGCGCGCCCGGCAGCGCTGCCCACCGGCGCGGAACCGGTCGCGCGCGTGACCTGGTCGCCGGACGGCGCGTGGATCGTCTACACGGTGACGCCCGGTGGCGCGCCGCGCGCCGAGGCCTGGGCGATCCGGCCGGACGGCACAGATCAACACCAGATCGCGGGCTTCGGCGGTACGACCGTGGTGCTCGGCGACTGGATCCCGGGCACGTCCCGGCTCGCGCTCACCGAGGTCGGCGCCACAGCCCGCGCGACCGTGCGCGACCTGGCCGCCGGCACGTCCGAGGAGATCACCGAGGGTGACCTGCTGTGCCTGCTGGACGTGGCCGGCTCCCGGGCGCTGCTGCGCCGGGGCCCGCGCGGGGCCCGGTGGCTGGAGGTGCTGGACACCGCGACCGGCAAGAGCCAGCCGCTGCCGCTGGCGGACGGCAACACGGACCGCGGCTTCTTCACGGACGGCGGGGAGACCGTGCTCGCCCGTACCGACGCCGGGTCTGATCTGGCGACGCTGGTGGCGGTGACCGGCGCGGACGTGGTGGAGCTGGCCCGCCGCCCGGACGCGGAGCTGGAGGACTTCACGATCTCCCAGGACCGGCGCACGGTCGCGCTGCTCTGGAACCGGTACGGCGGCGTGAGCGAGCTGGCCCTGCTGGACCTGGACACGCGCGAGCAGCGCACGCTGCCACCACCGGCCGGCGAGGTCTTCGAGGGCTGCGCGTTCGCCGGGGACGGCGGGCTGCTGGCGCTGGTGGCGCAGAGCCCGATCCAGCCGCGCACGATCTGGCTGATCGACCCGGCGCTGGGCGAGTGCCGCACGCTCGGTGACGACCCGACCGGGCCCGCCACCGCCGCGCCGGACGAGCCGAGCTGGCCGGTCGTGATCGCGCCGCAGCTCTGTGACCTGCGCTCCGGCGACGGCCTGGCGCTCTCCGGGTGGCTCTACCGGCCCGATTCCGATCACGATGGCCCATGGCCGACCGTGATCAGCCTGCACAGCGGGCCGGAGGCGCAGGAGCGGCCCGGCCACAACCCGCTGTTCCAGGCGCTGCTGGCACGCGGGCTGGCCGTCTTCGCACCGAACGTGCGTGGTTCGTCCGGTTTCGGGCGGCAGTTCGTGGACGCGGACAACCGGGCCGGGCGGTACGGCGCGATCGCCGACGTGGCCGCCTGCGTGAACTACCTGGTCGGCACCGGTGTGGCGGACCCGGAGCGGATCGGGTGCATCGGGCGCTCGTACGGGGGATACCTGACGCTGGCGTCGCTGACCACGTTCCCCGAGCTGTTCGCGGCCGGCGTGAGCGAGTGCGGCATGTCCAACTTCGAGACGTTCTACGCGCGCACCGAGCCGTGGATCGCCGCGGCCGCGGTCAGCAAGTACGGACATCCGGACCACGATCGTGAGCTGCTGCGCAATCTGTCACCGCTGCACCGGATGGACCGGCTGAGCGCGCCGCTGCTGCTGGTGCACGGCGCGAACGACACGAACGTGCCGGTCCACGAGTCGGAGCAGGTGCTGGAGGCGCTGCGCGGCAGCGACGTGCCGCACGAGTACCTGCTGCTCCCGGGCGAGGGACACGACTTCCTGGCCAGGACGTCCCGGCAGACCGCGATCACCGCCACGGCGCAGTGGCTCGCGACGCATCTCTCCGGCGTCGCTGTCTAGTTGGTGACAGTATGAGAGTGAGGAGGACTGCGATGCCCGGTTTCGGCATCGCTGTCCGAACGTCCGGGTTTTGGCTGAAGTACAGACCCGTTACACACGGCAACGGAGGGTACGTATACCATCCGGCGTCGACTGTGACAGCACAGTCACGAACACAGGCACAGGGGTATACAGAGCGCGACACACAGGCCATGATCTGGGTGGCAGCGGAAGCGTTGACCAGTTGATGTCACGTCGGTCCAGCCGAGCGCGGGGTGGGCGCAACGCTGGTCCCGACCGGGGAGGGGTTGGACCGTGGAGGTTCGCCTGCCGGATCCCGGCGATGCGCTTACGGGCGTCGAGATGTTCGCCGGCCTGGAGCAGGAGGTACGACAGCGAGTGATCGCCGCGGCGGTCCCGCGTACGTACCGCAAGGGTCAGATTCTATTCGTCGAGAACGACCCCGGAGAGTCACTCATAGTGCTCAAGCGGGGCGCAGTCGCGGTCTTCCGGACCGCGCCGACCGGCGAGCGTGCCGTACTCACCGTGGTACGACCGCCCGACGTGCTCGGGGAGTTGTCCCTGCTGGACGGCTCCGGGCGCTCCGCCTCCGCGGAGGCGATCGAGGACTGCACCGCGCTGGCGCTGTCCCGGGCCGCCTTCATGGAGCTCGTGCACTCGAATCCACGAATTCTCGACGCGGTGATGCGGGCGCTGGGGGCGTTGATTCGCCGGCTCACCGAACAGAACGCGGATCATGTCTTCCTCGACCTGCCCGGGCGGGTGGCGAAGACGCTGGTCCGGCTTGCCGGCGAGAGCCAGGCACCGATGATCACGATCGAGCTCAACCAGAGCCAGCTGGCCGAGATGGCCGGCGGGTCGCGGCAGAGCGTCAACCAGGCGATCGGGTCCTTCGCCAGCCGGGGGGTGGCTGCGCACCGAGGGGCGCCGAATCGTGGTGACCGACGTGGCGGCGCTGCGCCGTCGCGCCGGCATGGTCGACAAGTAACGGCATGGCCCCCTCATCCAGCTCTGGATGAGGGGGCCATGGTGCAAACACCACTCCGCGGCCGTGGGCCTGGAGTCACTCCGTGACGTCGGCCGTCTCGACCTTGCCCGGACCGATGTAACCGTCCGCGACCGCCACGTCCTCTTCCTTCTCCACCTTGCCCGGACCGATGTAGCCGTCGGCCACCTTGCCCGGACCGATGTAGCCGTCCTCGCGGGTAACGCCCTTGCCGTCCGTCGTCTGCTCCGGGTCCACCATGTGGTGCTCCTCCAGCTCGGCGAGCGTGATCGGGTCGACGTCGACGACATCGCCGGCTCTGTGCCGTCTCCCCGTTCGATCGACCCACGCGACCGCCAGCTTCACATCCACCGTCGGTCCTCCTGCTCGCGTCCGTATGAACTGGCGCCGACTCTAATCCTCAGGCAAGTCCTGTCAGGACACTTGTCGCCATCTGGACACGCTGGACAAACCCCAGGTGACGACGTCGCCTGACGGCCGACCGGGGGTCACGTGAGCCACGGCATCCGCCGCGGCCTTGCACGTTCGGACGACCGTCCGTGACGATGGGTTGCGTCAATTGCCGCACGCCGTTTGCCGGGAGAATCCCATCGGACCCGTATGCCTCGCCTGTGGACGATCCGCCGCGCCTGAAGATCGTTTCTGCGGCGGCTGCGGGGCGAGCCTGCAGACCTCCTGCGTCCACTGCGGGCGCGCACACCAGGCCGGCGTGCAGTACTGCACCGGCTGCGGACGGCCGCTGACCGACGCCGTGCCGGTCGTGCAGGAGGAGCGGCGGCGGATCAGCGTGCTCTTCATCGACGTGGTGGGCTTCACGCCGTACACCGAGCGGATCGACCCCGAGCAGGTCCGCATCATGCAGAGCGACTACTTCAGCTCGGTGCGGCGCATCGTCCGGCAGTACGGCGGCGTGGTCGAGAAGTACATCGGCGACGCGGTCATGGTCCTGTTCGGCGCGCCCGTCGCCACCGAGGCGGACGCGTTGCGCAGCGTCCGCGCCGGCCTGGAACTGCAGCGCGTGCTGCCGCAGCAGGGCCGCGCGCGCGAGGCCGGGCTGCGCTTCCGGGTCGGCATAGCCACCGGGGAGGCGCTGGTCAACCTGACCGCGGCGCACGACGGCGGGCAGGCGATCGTGGCCGGTGACCTGGTCAACACCGCGTCCCGGCTGCAGTCCGCCGCGCCCACGGACGGCGTGCTCACCGACGAGGACACGTACCTGTCCACCAAGGGCGAGATCGAGTACGTCGCCCAGCCCACCACCACGCTCAAGGGCCGCTCGCAGCCCAGCACCGTGTGGCTGGCCGTGGCCCCGCGCCCGCCCCGCCCGGCCGGCGCGGAGAGCGAGCAGACCCCGATGGTCGACCGCGAGCACGAGCTCGCGCTGCTGGTCAACGCGCTGCGGCGGACCGTGACCAGCCGGGTCCCGCAGCTGGTCACCATCTTCGGCACGGCCGGCATCGGCAAGTCCCGGCTGCTGCGCGAGCTGGCCCGGCACGCCGGGCGGATCACCGGCGAGAACGTGTGCTGGCGCGTCGGCCAGTGCCGTCCGTTCGGGGAGAACGTCACGTACGCCGCGCTCGCCGACATCGTCAAGTCCCAGGCCGGCATCCTCGACACGGACGACGAGGAGACCACCCGGCAGCGGCTGACCGACGCGCTGCACGGCCTGACCAACGCGGAGGACGCGCAGCGGCTCGGCGACGCACTCGGCCCGCTGGTCGGCCTGTCCGGCGCCCGGATCACGCCCGGCGAGGCCGAGGCCGCGTGGCGGCGCTTCATCGTCCGGTTCAGCTCCGGGCAGGCCACCGTGCTCGTCTTCGAGGACCTGCACTGGGCCGACGAGACGATGCTGCGGTTCATCGAGTCGCTGGCCGCGGCCACCCGCCGCATCCCGCTGCTGATCGTCTGCACCGCCCGCCCCGAACTGCGCGAACGGTACCCGCAGTGGACCAGCGCGATGACCGGCACCACGTCGATCTCGCTGCCGCCGATGCGGGAGAGCGACATCAGCACCATGTACTCGCTGATGTTCGGCAAGGCCGCGTTCACGCCGGACCTGCTGGCACCGCTGGTCGAGCTGGCCGACGGCAACCCGCTCTACGCCCACGAGTACGTGCGGATGCTCGTCGACCGCGGCAGCCTGCGGCCCACCGGCCCCGGCTGGCGGCTCGACGAGCACGAGGCGTCCCCGATGCCGGACAACGTGCGCGCCGTCATCGCGAACCGGCTGGACCTGCTCGACCCCGCGGACCGGGCCGTGCTCCAGGCCGCGGCCGTGGTCGGCATGCAGTTCTGGCCCGGCGCGGTCGCCACCGCGGTCGGCCGCCCGGTCGAGGAGGTCGAGCGCACGCTGCTGCGCCTGGAACAACGCGACCTGGTCGAGGAACGCGGCAACTCCAGCATGGCCGGACAGCTGGAGTACGCGTTCCGGCACGTGCTGGTCCGTGACGTCTGCTACCAGCGGCTCCCCCGCGCCGAGCGGGTCGCCCGGCACGAGCGCACGGCGGACTGGCTGGAGCGCGTCTCGGCCGGCCGGCAGACCGACCTGGCCGAGGTGCTGGCCAACCACCGGTGGGCCGCGCACGAGATCGCCCGGACGCTCGGGCTCGACCCCGGGCCGTACGCGTCACCGGCCAGAGAGGCACTGCTCCGGGCCGCGCGCCGGGCGTACTCGCTGCATGCCCTGGACGCCGCGCAGGAGCTGGTCCGCCGCGCCGGCACGCTGCTGGCCTCGCCCGACCCGTCCATCGACCTGTTCGCGTCCGAGCTGGCGTTCTTCCGCGACGCGGACGCGTTCCTGGAGAGCGGCGGCGAGGAGCGGCTCACCGGCCTGGCCCACCTGCTGCAGGACACGGGCCGGCTGGACGGCGCCGGGCGCGCGTGGACGCTGCTCGGCAGCGCCGCGCTGTCCCGCGCGGACCGGCCCGACTGCCTGGCGTACCTGGCCAGGGCGATCGCGCTCTACGAGAAGCTGCCGCCGAGCGAGGAGGCCGCGCTCGCGCTGCTCGAGTACGCGCGCGTCCACATGATCGACTACGAGACCGCGACCGCGATCGCCGCCGCGGAGACCGCCGCCGAGGCCGCGAACCGTCTCGGCCTCGCCGAGGTCCGCGCGAACGCGTTGATCACCTCCGCCGTGGCGAAGTACCTGCAGGGCGAGCCGGAAGGCCTGCCGCTGCTCCAGGAGATCACGCTGCACTGCCGGGAGCAGCAGCTCACCAGCGTGCGGCGGGCCATCCACAACCTGGGGTTCGCCATGCAGGAGGAGGGCGACATCACCGGCTCGCAGAAGCTGATCGACGAGTTCACGCCGCTGGAGGCCGCCAGCGGTCTCACGCTCGCGACGAACTTCGCGGACGCGGCCGCACGCGCCTACTTCGCCGGCGACTGGGCCGTGGCGCTCCGCGCTGCCGCGGACTCGATGCGCGCCCCCACGATCGAATGGGACCTGCACATGGTCGCGCAGGCCGGCTGGATCCGGGTGCTCCGCACCGAGCCCGGCGCCACAACCGGGGATGCCGCAGCCGAGAGCGACGCCGGGGACCCGGTCGAGGAGGCGGTGCAGACCGCGCGCCGCAGCGGCTTCCACAAGGTCATCCGCTCGACGCTCGCGCACGCGGCGCTCTGCCGCGCGCTCCAGCACCGCGACGCCGAGGCCGGCGCGCTGCTCGACGAACTGGCCGCGGACTACGGCGACTCGCGCACGTTCGGCTTCGCGGAGTGGGTGGTCGCGGCCGCCTACACCGCGTGGCTGCTCGGCCCCGAACGCGCCGCCCAGGTGCGCACGCTGCTGGAACGCTCCCCTCGCCGTACCCCCTGGGTCGACGCGGCCATCCTCACCTGCGCCGCCGCGGTCGACGGCACGCCGGACGGGCACCGGGCCGCGCTCGACATCTTCGACAGCATCGGCGCGGTCAGCGACCAGGCCCTGGCCCGCGCCGCACTGGTCCGCACGCTGCGCGCCTCCGGCCGCGCCCCCGAGGCCGAGGAGGCCCTCGCCGACCTGATCGCCTTCGGCGACCGCAACAGCGCTCCCGGTCTCCTCGCGCTGGCGGAGGCTTCCTCATGATCGATACGCCCGCTCAGCCCAGCCGGCGCTGCCCGTCCGCGACGGCGGTCCGCAGCTGATCGCCGTACTCCCCCGCCGGCAACGCGCCCACGTGCACGGCCGCGCGCGCGAACGCGGCCCGCGCGCCGTCCGGGTCGTCCAGCCGCTCGCAGGCCATCGCCACACCCACGTGCAACGAGGGGTAGAAGGCCGCGACCCGCTCGTCCCCCACCGCGTCCGCGTGCCGCAGCGCCTCCCGGTTCCACCGGAGGAACTCGCGCGGATCCTCCTGCACCCTGGCCATGTAGTGCGCGGCGACACAGCCCTCGTAGTCGTCGCCGCGCCTCTCCCACGCCTCCAGGAACAGCGCCCGCGCCTCCCCGGGCCGACCCTCCGCCTCCGCCCGCATCCCGTCCTGACACAGCCTGAGCACCGGATTGTCAAGATCCATCATCGCGTCCGTTCACTCGCCACCTGCCGACGCGCCGATCCTCAAGCCTCGACCACATCGAGAGTCAACCTCAGGCCCGCGCCGCGCCAGAGGATCATTGAGTGACACGTGGGGTAGATCAACTAGCGCTAGTTGATCTACCCCACGTGTCACTCAATGACCTTTTCGAGCACTCCGGCCGCGGCCGACCTGCCTTCCCACACCCGCACTCCGCCCCACTGGCTGCCTTATCACGAAATTTCGGGCGCACAGCGCCCGGCCCCGCAGCACCCGACTTCACAGCGCTCGACCCACAGCGCCCGGCCGGCGATGTCGTGGGATGTCGTGGGTTGCCCGCACCGGTCTCGCTCGTCTCCCCCACACCGCCCCCGTCGCCGTCGCCGTCGCCGTCGCAAGAGCAAGAGCAAGAGCAAGAGCAAGATCCAGGTCATGTTCCCGCTTCCGGCGTGGTCCGGCAGCGTTGCTCCCGCGGGCAAACCTCGCCGTCCGCCAAGACTCCGCTGGCGCTCCGCTTGCCTCCCGGCGTCGGAGCCGGTTCCGCGCGGCACCGGAAAGAGCGCGCGGCTTACGTCGTGCGCGCGTTGCGCGAGGCGCGTCCCGTGCCGCGCGTAGCCGCCTCCCATGATCGGGCGTCTCTCATGCTGCTGGAGCAGCATGAGAGACGCCCGATCATGGGAAAGGGCTGCCGAAGCGGTGGGCGCGGACGGGTTTTGGTTGAAGCCGGGGTGGCGCGGGAGTGGAAGGGAGGAGCGCCAGCGACGACCGGTGCCCGCGGGAGCATGCGGACCGCAACCACCGCGAAGTGGGAAATGAACTGCTTTTCAGGAATTGGGCTCCGGCGGAGCCGGGGGAACGGCCGCGGGCGGGACAGCGGCGGCGGGCGGGACCGAGGCCTGCGGCGCGGGGGTGGTCTTGAGTTTGGAGGCGTAGACGTCGACGTATTCGCGGCCGCTGAGCTCCATGATCCGGTACATGATCTGGTCGGTGATGGCGCGCTCGACGTAGCGGTCGCCGGCCATGCCCTCGTAGCGGGAGAACTCCAGCGGCTCGCCGAAGCGGATGCGGACGCGGCGGACCTTCCACATCAGTTTGCCGGTGGGCTGGATCTCGTCGGTATTGATCATGGCGACCGGGATGACCGGGGCGCCGCTCTCCAGCGCGAGGCGTGCCACGCCGGTCTTGCCGCGGTAGAGGCGGCCGTCGGGCGAGCGCGTGCCCTCGGGGTAGATGCCGGCGATGTTGCCGCCGCGGAGCACGCGGAGCTGGGTGTTGAGCGCGGCCTGCGCGGCGCGGCCGCCGGAGCGGTCGACCGGGATGGTGCCGGTGCCGGCGAAGAACCCCTTCATGAACCAGCCCTTGATGCCCTTGCCGGTGAAGTATTCGGCCTTGGCGACGAACGTGACCTTCCGGCGGATGACCAGCGGCATGAAGATCGAGTCGGAGAAGGACAGGTGGTTGCTCGCGAGGATGACGGGACCGGAGGCGGGAACGTGGTCCAGACCGTCGACGCGCGGGCGGAAGACGACTCGCAGCAGCGGGCCGAGCAAGACCCATTTGAGCAGCCAGTAGAGCACCGGGGTCCTTCCGAGGGGGTGCGGCACGTCGATGCCGAGCCTACGAAGCGCGAGCGGCGCGCCACAACGCACTCCCCGAACCGGCCCGGGTCGTGTCACCATTCAGTGCACGCGCAAGGAACAGGGGGTGAGTCTAGTGTCAGCGGGTGGTGCTCGTCGCGGGCGGCGGGACAACGGACTGCACGTGGCGGAGTATGCCGTCGCGGGCGACGTCGATCCCCGGGTCGGTGAACACCTGCTGGACGTGCTCGCCGCCGGTGGCATCGCCGCCTATCTGCAGCCCTCCTCCGATCTCGATCCGGTGACGCGCACGACGAACCTGCCGGCGCGCCCGACCGACCGGCTGTTCGTGGACCGCGCGCACCTGGATCTGGCCCGGGAATATCTCGCGAAGCTCGCGGTTGAGGCCGGTGCGGAGTCGATCACACCGGAGGAGCCCGTGGCGAAGAAGGAACCGGACGTCGACGCGGAGTGGGCCCGGATCGTGGCCGGCTTCGACACGGACGTGGATCCGAAGACGATGTCCTGGCCGGACGCGGAGAACATCTCCGACAAGCCGCAGGAGCACAACCGGCGCAAGACCGACCGGGTGAACGGGCACGACCCGATGGCCCCGCCGGAGGAGCCGCCGAAGCGGCGCGGGCTGACGTCCGCGACCGAGATCAGCGGCGTGACCGTGCCGCGGGAGGAACCGTCGCTGCTCGACGGGCTGGACACGTTCGGCACGAATCTGCCGGGCGAGGACGACGAGCGGTACGTGCCGCCGCCCCCGCCGCCGATGCCACGGATCTCCACGCCGGCGCTGCTGGCCGTGCTGGGGCTGTTCGCCGGTTTCGTGCTGTTCGTCTTCCCGACCGTGCTGCCCATCGACCGGAACTACGCGATGCTGATCGGCTTCTCGTCGATCCTGGCCGGCTTCGTGACACTGGTCTGGCGGCTGCGCACCGACGACGACGATGACGAGCCCGGCGACGGAGCCGTGGTCTGAACCGCTTGAGTGACGCACCTCACGGGGCGATCAGGGAGCGTTTGCCCCGCATTCGGTGAATCATCCATCGATGAGAATGAGCGCCAGGTAATAGACATGTAACCTTGCGTCAGTAGAAATACTGACGCCCCTAGATCCATGCGCACAATCCGCAAGGCCCCCTCCCCGCGAAACGCGCACGCGAAACGAGGCTCCCGGAATGCGTCAAAGCTCGCTCGTGGTCGTGGCCAATCGGCTGCCGGTCGACGACAACATCGCTCCCGACGGGGCCTGCGAGTGGCGGCGAAGTCCGGGCGGGCTGGTCAGCGCGCTGCACACGATCCTGGAGCACACGACCGCGACCTGGGTCGGCTGGCACGGCGTGGCCGGTCCGGCGCCGGACCTGCCGGACATCGGCGGCATCAGCATGCGCGCGGTCCCGCTCAGCGAGGACGACTTCGCGCACTTCTACGAGGGCTTCGCCAACTCGACGCTCTGGCCGCTCTACCACGACGCGGTGGAGCAGCCGACGTACCACCGCAGCTGGTGGGACGCGTATCAGCGGGTCAACCAGCGCTTCGCCGAGGCCACCGCCGAGGTCGCGGCCGAGAACGCCGTGGTCTGGGTGCAGGACTACCACCTGCAGCTGGTGCCGGCCATGCTCCGCGAGATGCGGCCGGACCTGCTGATCGGGTTCTTCATGCACGTGCCGTTCCCGCCGCCGGAGCTGTTCATGCAGCTGCCGCGCCGGGCGGAGCTGCTGCGCGGGCTGCTCGGCGCGGACCTGGTCGGGTTCCAGCGGGCGCAGGCCGCGCACAACTTCGCGCAGCTGTGCGTGAAGGTGCTGGGTCTGCCCGCCACCGACCGGCGCATCGCCGTGGGTGACCGGTTCGTCCGGACCGGCGCGTTCCCGGTCTCGATCGACGTGGCCGAGATGGAGGCGCTGGCCGGCCGGCCCGACGTGCAGACCCGGGCCCGGCAGATCCGCACCGATCTCGGCGATCCGAAACACGTGCTGCTCAGCGTGGACCGGCTGGACTACACCAAGGGCATCGAGCACCGGCTGAAGGCGTACTCCGAGTTGCTGGAGGACGGCTTGGTCAAGGTGCGTGACACCGTGATGGTGCAGGTGGCGGTGCCGAGCCGGGAGCGCGTCGAGCACTACCAGATTCTGCGGGACCGGGTGGAGCGCGAGGTCGGCCGGATCAACGGCGAGTTCGGCCGCGTCGGCGAGCCCGCGATCCACTATCTGAACCAGCCGTTCGACCGCGCCGAGCTGGCCGCGCTCTACCAGGCCGCGGACGTGATGGTGGTGACGCCGCTGCGCGACGGGATGAACCTGGTCGCGAAGGAGTACGTGGCCGCCCGCGTGGACACCGCCGGCGTGCTGGTGCTCTCCGAGTTCGCCGGCGCGGCCGACGAGCTGGAGCAGGCGTTCCTGGTCAACCCGCACGACCTGGAGGGGCTGAAGCGGTCGCTGATCGACGGCATCGACTGTTCCAAGGGCGAGCAGGCCCACCGGATGGGCGCGATGCGCGCCCACCTGCGCGAGCACGACATCCGCGACTGGGCCCGTGACTACCTGACCGCGCTGGAGGGCACCGGCACGCTGGCCGAGAGCCTGACCACCTAGGGCCTAATCCTTCTCCAGCCAGTCCACGATCGCGTCGATGGGCTCGCGCCAGCGGGTATCGAGCATCAGGTCGTGGCCCATGCCGGGAAAGAGCAGCGGCGCGGAGCCGTAGCGCCGGGCCGCGCGGGTCAGCGCGGCCTGGGAGACGATGCCGTCCTGCTGGCTGCCGACCACCAGCACCGGCGGGTCACCGGCCGGCGGCTCCGGCGCGCGGTGCGTGATCAGCTGGAACTGCGCGCGGCGGCTGGTGAACCGGACCCGGGACGCGTAGGCCCTGGCCTGCTCGTCCGGCAGCTCGCGGCCGAACAGCTGGCGACGGCCGACCCGCAGCGGCGCACCGGCCAGCGCCGGGATCGTGCCGACCGGGTTGCGGCGCAGCGCCATGCCGAGCGTGCCCCAGCCGCCGAGCACGGGTGAGACCAGCACCGCGGCCTTCGCGGCGTAGCGGGCCAGCGCGTGCGAGACGACCAGCGCACCGGCGCCGTGCCCGACCAGCACGGCCTGGCGCGGCAGCCCGGCCGCGACCTGGACCACGTCGTGGACGTAGGCGCGCAGCCCGGTGCCGGGCGCGGTACCGGACCGGCCGTGCCCGCGCAGGCTCACCGCGTGCGCCGGGAAGCCGCGACCGGCCGCGTGCTCCAGCCAGTGCTCCGCGAAGAGCCAGGCGCCGTGACCGTAGCCGGGCACGAAGAGCAGCGGCGGACGGCCCTCGTCGGCCTCGGGCGTGGCGCTGAGCACCTCCCGCCGGACCGGCGGCACCGGGTTTGCCCAGTCCGCCGAGCGGTCGATCCTCACGCCGGCACCTCCGTCTCGTCCAGCAGGCGCTGGAGCTCCTTCAGGTACTTCTTGTAGCCGACCTCGAACCAGTGCCGCGGCACGTCCGTGAGTTTGCCCTGGCTGAGCTGCTTGCCGGACTCGGCGTGCAGGCGCTGCCAGACCTTCTCCGCGCGGGCCGGGTCGGCCGCGCGCAGCCGCAGCCAGCGCGCGAAGATCACGGTCTGCCAGTGGACCATCAGGCCCAGGCCGGCGTCCGGCTGGATCAGGCCGGCGACCGCGAGCGTGGGGTGCTGCGGGGCGAACGCGTGCAGCAGCAGGTGCGGGCGGTTGTCCGGCCCGGAGCCGGTCAGCGTGGGGTGCAGGAACTCGAAGCGCGGCTCGTAGCCGGTGGCGAGCACGACCAGGTCCGGCTCGATCGTGGAGCCGTCGGAGAGCTCGACCTCGGTGCGGTGGAACCGGGCCACGTCCGGCACCGGCGTGATGTCGCCGTGGCCGATCCGGTCCAGCAGCGCGCTGTTGACCACCGGGTGCGACTCCCACGGCAGGTGGTCCGGCTTCGGCAGGCCGAAGCTCATCGGCTCGCCGATCGCGACCGCGCTCACCCGGCGGTGCAGCCACTGGCGCAGCCGCAGCGGCAGCCCGGCCACCCGCATGTTGACCTGGTCGGAAGGGCGGCCGAGCAGGTACTTCGGCACGTACCAGTACCCGCGCCGGGTGGAGTGCCACGCCTTCACGGCCTGCTGGCCGGCCTCGACCGCGATGTCACAGCCGGTGTTGCCGCCGCCGACCACCAGCACCTTACGGCCGCGCAGCTCCGCCGGGTCCTTGTAGGCCGAGGCGTGGATGACCTTGCCGCGGAACTCGTCCATGCCCTCGATGCGCGGCATCCGTGGCGCCCAGTTGTGCCCGTTCGCCACCACGACCGCGAGGTAGCGGTGGGTGCGCGTGCTGCCGGCCCGGCCGGTGCTCTGCGTGGTGACGTCCCACCGGCCGTCCTCGTCCGCGGCCTCGACGGACACGACCTCGCTGCCGAACCAGACGTGCGGGCGCAGGTCGAAGTGGTCCGCGTACCGCTCCAGGTAGCTCAGGAAGTGGGAGTGGTGCGGGTAGTCCGGCCAGTCGTCCGGCATCGGGAAGTCCGGGAACTCCGAGGTCGGCCTCGACGTGTTCAGATGCGTGCTGGCGAACATCGGGCTGCGGTCGTTGCGCCAGTTCCACGCACCGCCGATCGTGGTCTCCCGCTCGTAGCAGTCGACGCCGAAGCCGTGCTCCTTCAGGTTCTTCACGGCGGCGAGGCCGCTCACGCCCGCACCGATCACACAGACCGTGTTGTCCCCTCTGTCATAGACGGGCCGGTTGACGCTGTCGAAATCGGTGGAGCTGGGCACCGCGAAATCCTCTCGGTACCCGCCACGCCTTGTCCACCCCAGAAGCAAAAAACCCAAAACCATCCGAGGGTACGACTCCGGTCTCCCCCGCACCGGGGGCTTCGCGCCCGGTGCCGCGCCGCCGCCGGTGGGCGGTGCGGACTACTCCGGGATGACGAGATCCGCGACGACCGGGAAGTGGTCGCTGGCGCGACGGGCCAGCGGCGTGTCCACCACGTCGTAGCGGACCACCTCGACGCGCGGATCCACGAACAGCGCGTCGATCCGGCCCTGCGGCCCGTCCCCGTGCAGCGGGAACGTGCACCGGTCCGTGGCGTCCGCCCAGACCGCGGCGTCGGTCAGGCCGTCCCCGATCGTGCGCCAGGCCGCGCCGCCGGACGTCTCGTTCACGTCCGCGCCCAGCACGACCGGCGCCTCCGCCGCGGACAGCTGCTTCTTCAGCGACTCCGCCTGGGTGGCACGCTCGGCCGCGTCCAGCGACAGGTGCGTGCCCGCGATCGTGAACCGGCGGCGGCCGATCGAGCACTCCGCGAATGCGGCGCCGCGCATGTGCCGGCCCGGTGTCAGCGGGAACTGCGAGGTCCAGGTGCGGTGCACGTGGACGCGCATGTCGGTCAGGATCAGGTTGCCCAGCGACGGCAGCCCGCCCACGGCCAGGACCGCGCCGAAGGACCGGGCCAGGTTCGCGCTCCTGTGCCGCCAGTTGAACCGGCGCGGCCCCTCCTGCACGATCACCACGTCCGCGGCCACACCCCGGACGATCTCGGCCAGCGCCGCCCGGTCGTCCCGTTGCTGGTGCACGTTGTAGGTGAGCACCCGCAGGAAGCCCTCTGCCACGCCGACCCCTTCCTGGTTGTGGTTCGTCTTCGTCAGTCGGCCAGGCGGGCCAGGTCGGCGGCGCCGATCACGCCGGCGGTGTTGCCCATCTCGGCCGCGCGCAGCTCCGCCACCGGGAACCGGCCGCGCGAGCCGAGCGACTCCGCGTACGCCTTCCGCGCCGGCTCCAGCAGCAGGTCACCGGCGTCGACCACGCCGCCGCCGACCACCAGGACCTGCGGGTCCAGCATCTGCACCAGGTCGGTCATGGCGGTGCCGAGCCAGTATCCGATCTGGCCGAACGCCTCGCAGGCGACCGCGTCGCCGCCGCGCGCGGCCTCGGTCACCATCGGGCCGGTGATCCTGTCGGCGTTGTTGCCGGCCAGTTCCAGCAGCGCGGCCGCGCGGTGCGGGTCCTGCCGCGCGCCGGCGCGGGCGAACCGGACCAGCGCGGTGCCGCTCGCGTACTGCTCGATGCAGCCGAGCCGGCCGCAGCCGCAGGGGTGCCCGTCCGGGACCGCGGTCATGTGGCCCAGCTCGGCCGCGATGCCGTGGGTGCCGCGGACCAGGCGGCCGCCGGTGACCAGGCCGCCGCCGATGCCGGTGCCGACCGTGAACATGACCATGGACGCGTCCGCGTGCCGGGCCGCGCCGAACCGGAACTCGGCCCAGGCCGCCACGTTCGCGTCGTTCTCCACCACGACGGGCAGGCCGGTCGCGTCCGAGATGTACTTCTGCAGCGGCTCGTCGCGCCAGGCCAGGTTCGGCGCGAACAGCACGGTCGAGCGGCCCGCGTCCACGAAACCGGCCGCGCCGATGCCGGCCGCGGTGATCTCGCGACCCTCGGCCAGCTCCTTCACCACGTCGATGATCACGTCCCGGGTCTTGGCGACGTCATCCGCGGGCGTGTCGCGTCGCGTGCTGGCCAGCACCTCGCCGGTGGGGTCGACGACACCACCGGCCACCTTCGTGCCGCCGATGTCGACTCCGATGGTCAGCGTCACCGCCGCCGCTCCCCTCTACCGTCCTCCGGGTGTGTTACCCAGCCGCGCCAACGTCATCCCGGACAAGGGCGATCGGCGGACACGCGAGGGCGCCCGCTTGATCCCTGTCTGACTCCATCTTCCGCCGACGCGTGCTACGTCGGGTCGAGACCGCGTCATCCGGCTTCGCGGAACTCCCGCTCATGATCGCCGGTGCCCGGCTCGTCGATGTCGGCGGGGTGACCGGCGTGCCCGGCCCGCGTGGCGGCCGCCCACGAATCGCCGGCGGGCTGTGCGGACGCGGACGCGCGGGTGGCCGCGGACCACGGGTCGGCGTCCGGCCACCCGGTCCCGGAGTCCTCGTGCGACGTGTGCGCGGCCGGCTTCCCCGCTGCGGGCTCGGCGGCCTTCGGTGCCTGGGTGAAGCCGTCCGCGGACCGGTTGGACGTGTCGGCCGCGGCCGTGGAGAACGCGCGGAGCAGGCCCGCGACGCCCGCGGCGAGGTCGCCGGCGCTGGTGGCGAGCTGCTCGGCGAACTCCGGCGTCGGGTTGCGCATCATGGTGATCGCGCGGCAGACCGGGCACACGCAGCACTCGGGGCTGCCGTTCGCGAAGACGACGTGCGGGCGCTCGCCCTCGAAGCCGCTCTTCACCGGGCCGGGCGCGTCGTCGATCAGCGCGCCCGGGTCCGGGGACCCGGCGTCCGTGGCGCCACGTGGAGCCGCGGCCGGCGGAGCCTCGCCCGCGGTGGCCGCTGCGCCGCGCGGAGGTCCGGCCGGTCCAGCCTCGCCCGCGGCGGGCGCGGTGCTGCGCGGACGTGCGGCGGTGTCGGTCTCGGAGCGGGATGTCGGGCGGGCTCTCGTACCCTCGGCTGATCTGTGAAGGTCTTCGCTGAAACCGGAGGCGGTCTTGGCGACGCCGCGCAGCGCGTCACCCAGCATGCCGAGGCCGGTGCTGGTCGTCTGGTGGCCGGAGGCGCGGGCCGCGAACTTCGCGCCCTGCGCCATCCACGCGGCCTGGGAGGCGCCCTCGGACGCGCGGGCGAGAACGGCCGCGACCAGGCGCTCCGCCTCCTCGCGCGCCGAACCGGCGCCGTCTGCCGAAGAGTCCGGAGTCGCCATGGTCGAATCCCCCTGTGCGGTGTGTCAGCCGGCCGGCAGGCTCTCCACCCGCCGCTTGAGCTCCTTGAGCGCCGTATCCATGATGCGCTTCTCGGCCTTGCGCCGGATCATGCCGATGGTGGTGATCGACAGGTCGACCTCCAGCGTGTACGTCACGGAGGTGCCGCCGTCCGCGGCGGGCGCGATGTCGTAGGAGCCACGCTGCGCCTTCTGCATCTTCGACGGCGCGACCAGGTGCCACTCGATGCGGGAGAGATCCTCCGCGTACTCGTACTGCAGGGTGTACTCATCGGCCAGCACGCCCGCGTCGATCACGAAACGGACCTGGCTGGCATAGCCGTCCTCGTACTCCTCGAGGACCTCGACCTGCTTGAACGCGTCGGCCCACTCGGGGTACGCACCGAAGTCGGCAACGACCTCGGCGACACGCTCGGCCGGTGCGGCGATAACGATCGTCTGGGTGGAGGAGTCCGCCATGCGGGCAGGCTACCGTGCGCCCCCGACACTTTCCGATGCACCGTCGCGACCGGCGGCGATTGATCTGCGGTGACGGTCAGATGTGTCGGATCGCCGTCCCGGACGGTACGTTTCAGCTGTAACAGGGCCGTCACACGGGCCCGAGCCGTCCGAGGAGCTGTCAGGTGCGCGAGTTCTCCGTCCCGCCGGTCGTCACGATCGCCGACACCACGACCCTGACCGACGCGGTCTGGGACAACGCGCGTGTTTCGCCGGAAAACGTCTCGTTCCTCCGGCGCACCGCCGCGTCCGCCGGCACCTGGCTCCCGGTCACGGCCGCGGAGTTCCAGGCCGAGGTGGTCTCCGTGGCGCGCGGCCTGATCGCGGCCGGTGTGCAGGCCGGTGACCGGGTCGCGCTGATGAGCAAGACGCGGTACGAGTGGACGCTGATCGACTACGCGATCTGGGCGGCCGGCGCGGTCACCGTGCCGATCTACGAGACGTCCAGCGCGGAGCAGGTCTCCTGGATCCTGTCCGACTCCGGCGCGGTCGCGATCTTCGTGGAGACGAACGCGCACGTGCTGACCGTGACCGGCCTGCGCGACGACCTGCCGCTGCTGCGCGAGGTCTGGCAGCTCGACACCGGCGGCGTGGACGCGGTCCGCGCCGAGGGCGAGCGCATCCAGCCGGAGGAGGTCGAGGAGCGCCGCCGGAAGGCGCGCGCCGGGGACCTCGCCACGATCATCTACACCAGCGGCACGACCGGGCGGCCGAAGGGCTGCGAGCTGACCCACCGCAACCTGCTCACCGAGGTGCTGAACGCGGTGGTCGCGTTCGATCACCTGTTCAAGGGCGAGTCCCGCACGCTGCTGTTCCTGCCGCTGGCGCACGCGTTCGCCCGGCTGATCCAGATCGCGGTGGTGACCACGCGGGCCACGCTCGCGCACACGCCGGACACGCGCACGCTGCTGCCGGACCTCGGCGAGGTCCAGCCGACGTTCCTGCTGTCCGTGCCGCGCGTGTTCGAGAAGGTCTACACCGGCGCGAAGCAGAAGGCGGAGGCCGGCGGCCGGGGTGCGATCTTCGCGCGGGCCGAGGCGACCGCGATCGCGTACAGCGAGGCGCTGGAGACCAAGGGCGGCCCCGGCCTGCTGCTGCGTGCCCAGCACGCGCTCTTCGACCGGCTGGTCTACGCGAAGCTGCGCGCCGCGATGGGCGGGAAGTGCACGGACGCGGTCTCCGGCGGCGCGCCGCTCGGGGCCCGGCTGGCCCATTTCTTCCGCGGGATCGGCGTGCTGGTGATGGAGGGCTACGGCCTGACCGAGACGTCGCCGGCCGTGGCGGCGAACATTCCGAGCGCGATCCGGATCGGCACGATCGGCCGGCCGCTGCCCAGCGTCACGGTCCGGATCGCCGACGACAGCGAGATCCTGGTCAAGGGCGACATCGTGTTCCGCGGGTACTGGAAGAACCCGGACGCGTCGCGCGAGGTGCTGGACGACGACGGCTGGTTCCGCACCGGCGACCTGGGCGTGCTGGACGGGGACGGCTTCCTGTCCATCACCGGGCGGAAGAAGGAGATCATCGTGACCGCGGGCGGCAAGAACGTGGCGCCCGCCGTGCTCGAGGACCGGCTCCGCGCACACCCGCTGATCAGCCAGAGCGTGCTGGTCGGCGACCGGCAGCCGTTCATCGCGGCGCTGATCACCGTCGACGAGGAGGCGTGGCCGGGCTGGCTGGCCGCGCACGGGCACGGCGCGGAGACCACGGTCGCGGCGCTGCGGGAGGACCCGGCACTGCGGGCCGAGATCCAGACCGCGGTCGACGAGGCGAACAAGGCGGTGTCCGGCGCCGAGGCGATCAAGGTGTTCCGCATCGTGGGCCGTGACTTCACGGAGGAGACCGGCGAACTGACCCCGTCGCTGAAGGTGAAGCGCAACGTGGTGCACAAGACCTACGCGGATGAAATCGCGGCCATCTACACCAAGTGACGGCGTAACCCCGGCCAGGCGATAGCATCCCGGAGTGGCCGCCTCACCCCCCGTCGCCCCACGTCCGCATCCTCTGGCGGTCGCGGCTCGCTTCGTCATGCTGGCGCTCGTCGCGCTGCTCACGCTGATCACCACCCGCGATCCCGACCGCCTGTGGTGGATCGTGGCGTTGCTGTTCCTCAGCATTCCCGGTGTCATCGCGCCTCGGCACCGGGTGCTGGCGCCGGCCGCCCGCTTCGCCGAGGTCGTCGTCGTGGGCCTCGCGGCCAGCGACGTGGCCGGCGCGGCCAGCGCGGTCGGCAGCCTCGGCCCCGGCGTCGGTGCCGAGGTGATCCTGCCGTATCTGGCGGTCCCGCTCACGGTCGCGGCGCTGCAACGACGGTCCCGCGAGGGTGCGGTGCTGCTCGGCGCCGCCGCGGGCACGCTGCTGGCCAGCGGCGCGGTGAACATGACCGCCACCGGGCCGCAGATCGCCCAGATCGGGTACATGGCGGTCTGCGCGCAGTGGCTGATCCTGGGCGGGCTGGGCACGTTCGCCGCGGACACGCTCCGGAGGTGGATGCTGGTGCGCGAGACCAAGCCCCAGCCGTACGCGGAGGCGACCCGCCTGCTCACCCAGCTGCGCAGCGTCGCCCGTCAGCTGCCCGGCGCCACGCTGGACCCGGGCGGCATCGCGGAGCACCTGCTGGAGGAGCTGCGCGCCGTCGCGCCCGCGGACCGGGCCGCCGTGCTCACGGCGAGCGGCGGCGGGCGCCTGGTGGTGCTGGCCCAGTCCGCGATGGAACGCGTCGACTGGGAGACCACTCTGGACGCGGACTCCGCGATCGCGGACGCGTGGGCCAGCCAGCAGCCGGCCACGGCCAGCCGCTCGCAGTCCCGCTCGCACCGGGGTGCGGAGGTGTCCGCGCTGGTGGTGCCGCTGGTCGCGGGCGTGCGGTCGATCGGGCTCGTGGTGGTGGAGGCGAACAGCAGCCTGGCGTACCCGGCGCCGGTGGTGGCGAAGGTGACCGCGGTGACCGGCCCGGCCGCGCTGCGTCTGGAGGCCGCGCTGCTCTTCGACGAGGTGCGCTCGCTCGCCACGAACGAGGAACGGCAGCGGCTGGCCCGGGAGATCCACGACGGTGTGGCCCAGGAGCTGGTCATGGTCGGTTACGGCATCGACAACGCGCTGGCCACGCTCCCGGAGGACGCGAAGGAGACCGCGGAGGAGCTGCGCACGCTGCGCGGCGAGGTCACCCGCGTGATCACTGAGCTACGGTTGTCCCTGTTCGAGCTGCGCTCCGAGGTCGACCGGCACGGCGGCCTGGCCGGCGCCATCGCGGAGTACGCACGGACCGTCGGTTCCGCCGCCGGCCTGCGCGTGCACTACACACTGGACGAGTCCACGGCCCGGCTGCCGGCCGCGACCGAGGCGGAGATGCTGCGCATCGCGCAGGAGGCGATCACGAACGCCCGCAAGCACGCGGGCGCGTCGAACCTCTGGGTCACCTGCGAGGTGGACCCCCCTTACGCACGCATCGAAGTATCGGACGATGGACAGGGAATGGCGGATAAGCGACCGGACGGCCGGTACGGTCTTGCGATCATGAATGAGAGAGCGGAACGTATCCGTGGCCGTCTGGAGATTAGGCCGCGCAATCCGAGTGGAACAACGGTGGCGGTGGTGCTCGGAGCCTCGCCCCGACGCGATAGCGTGCGCGATAGCGTCAACGCACCAGAAGGGGAGTAACCCGAGCTATGTCGACCAGCCCTGCGCCGACGACGCGTACCAAGGTCCTTCTTGTCGACGATCACGATCTGATCCGAAAGGGACTGCGGCACGCATTCGAGCGCGACCGGCAGTTCGAGGTGGTCGGTGAGGCCGCCACCGCCGCCGAGGCGGTGCGTCAGGCCGGTGCCCTCCAGCCCGACGTGGTCATCATGGACCTTCGCCTGCCCGACGGCAGCGGACTGGAGGCCACCCGCGCGCTCCGCAAGAACAGCTCGACCATGGGCATCGTCGTCCTCACCATGTATGCGGGCGATGACCAGCTCTTCGGCGCGCTGGAGGCGGGCGCGTCCGCGTTCGTCCCGAAGACCGCGCCGGCGGACGAGGTGGTGGCCGCCGCGCGGCACGCCGCCTCCGCACCCAGCGCGTTCACGGCCGCCGACCTGGCCGAGGCGATGAAACGGCGGCTCGCGCCGTCCGGCCCGCAGCTGTCCCCGCGTGAGGGCCAGGTGCTGCGCCTGCTCGCGGACGGCATGAGCGTGGCCGGGATCGCCAAGCAGCTCTTCGTCAGCGAGTCCACCGCCAAAACGCACATTTCCAAGTTGTACGAGAAGCTGGGTGCGGCCAATCGCGCTCAGGCACTGATGACCGCGCTGCGGCTCGGTCTTCTCGAGGCGCCGGACGCGCCGAAGTTCTGAACGATTCCAGAACAGACGAACGCGCCCCGGGAAATCCGAGGCGCGTTCGTCTTTTCGGTCTCTATCGGGTGACCATTCGGCGGATCAGCAGATACATCTCGCAGCCGAGGCAGAAGCCGAACGCCGCGTTCAGGAATGCGGCGAAGAGCGCGAACGCGGCGAACACCGTGCCGGCCACGGGCGCGCCGAACAGATATCCGATCGTGGCCAGGACCGTGAACACGGCGCCGACCAGCTGGGCGAAACGCGGCGGCTCCGGGGCCTCCAGCTCGGCCGGCGGGGCCAGCCGCGGCGCGACCAGCGTGCGGTAGAGCAGGCCGTACGGGCCGAGGCGCAGGTCGTACGCGGTGATCGCGAAGACCACCGCCTGGGCCAGCGCGAGCCAGCCCGAGCCGGTGACCAGCACGATCACCAGGACGAGGGACGTGATCGCGGCGCCGAAGCGGGGGCCGCGCGGGTCTATGCCGTTCAATTGTTCCTACGTTCCTCTAGAGGGCTGCGACGGCCGCGAGCACCTGACCACGGGTCGGCACTCCCCCGGCGCGGCCGATGATCCGGCACTCCCGGTCGATCACCAGCGTGGTCGGCGTCGCCCAGATGTTGAGCGCGCGGACCGCGTCCAGGTGGCTCTCCGCGTCCACCTCGACGTGCCGGACGCCGGTCAGGTCACGGCCGACGCCGGCCAGCACCGCGCGGGTGGCGCGGCAGGGCTGGCAGAACGCGGTGGAGAACTGCAACAGCGTGACCTCGCCGGGTACGACGCCGAGCGCGTCGCGCAGCGCGGGGTCGAGCAGGTCCATGGCGGCCTCCGGTCTCACGTGGCCGGCGCGGGCACGGCGCCGGACAGCGAAGATCGTCGCGGCGAGCAACACCGCGGCGACGACCACCGCTCCGGCCAGCGGATCTCCGTCCACGGGCAAATCCTGACACGGCAAGTAGGAAATACCCAGGGCTGGATCCAGTTATGGCCATCACCCTTCCGGCCGATGATCTCGAAACCGTCCAGGCCTCCAGCAGAACCCGGACGCCGGAACGAGATGTCACACCCAGGCATCGCGTTCCGGCTCTGGATAGCCAGCCGCAGAACGGGCAGAATGGCAGCGGCCTCCTACCCGGGCACGAACAGCGCATATCCAGACATTTAACGATTAGAGGGGCGACCATGCAGCGGCCCGAGTGGGCACCGGAGAGCATCGACATCGAGCGGCCCAGCGTCGCCCGCATGTACGACTACTACCTCGGCGGGTCGCACAACTTCGCGGTCGACCGTGCCGCCGCGCAGGCGATGATCACGGCGGTGCCCGAGGCCCCGCTGATGGCCCAGGCGAATCGCGCGTTCATGCGCCGCGCCGTGCGGTTCCTCGCGGCCCGTGGCGTGCGGCAGTTCCTGGACATCGGGTCCGGCATCCCGACCGTCGGCAACGTGCACGAGATCGCGCAGCATGAGATGCCGGACGCACGCGTCGCCTACGTGGACATCGACCCGGTCGCGGTCGCGCACGCCCGGGAGATCCTGGCCGGCAACGCGCAGACCGTGATCATCCAGGCGGATCTGCGTACCCCCGAGGAGATCGTCAAACACCCGGAGGTCCGCGAGCTGCTCGACTTCTCGCAGCCGATCGCGGTGCTGATCGTGGCCGTCACGCACTTCATCCCGGACGAGGACGACCCGGCCGGACTGATCGCCCGGATCCGCGACGCGCTGGCGCCCGGCAGCTACCTGGTGCTGTCCCAGGCCAGCGGCGAGGGCCGCACCGAGGAGGAGGCGGCCGAGACGTTCGCGGTCTACCGGCGGGCCGACAACCTGGTCCGGGCGCGCCCCCGGGAGATGCTGCTCCCCTACTTCGACGGGTTCACGCTGCTCGACCCCGGGCTGGTGTGGGTGCCGCTGTGGCGGCCCGACCCGACCGACAACACCGAGGACGCGGACCGGGTGGTCTTCATCGGCGGCGTGGGCAGTCTTGGTGAGTGACCACGAGGACGGCGTCGCCGCGTTCGCCCGCGCGTGGGCCAAGGCGATCTCCGGCACGAGCTACATCCCGATGAGCCAGGGCGAGCTGGAGGAACAGCTCCGGCTGCTCACCCGCGAACTGCGCGACGCGCTGCTGGCCGAGCCGTTCAGCATCCGCCGCGGCTACCGCGTGGGCGGCTCGCTGGTCCGGGCGCACGTGGTGTCCGCGGAGGGGCTCGGCCGTACCATCGAGGTTCTTGATCAGAGGTTGTTGCGTGACCTGGGCCTCGCCGACACCGGCGGGCGGATGGCGCGCCTGCTCGGCACCGTCTCGACCGGCTATGCCCGCGCGCTGCGCGACCGCACGCTGGACGAGCAGGAGTCGATCCGCCGGGCCGCCATGGTCGCGCGCGAGCAGGCCGAGCACGCGCTCCGCGAGAGCGAGGCCCGGTTCCGCCACCAGGCCACCCACGACTCGCTGACCGGCCTGCCGAACCGCGCGCTGTTCACCGACCGGCTGCACGCCGCGTTCACGGTCCCCGGACGGCGGCTCGCGGTCTGCTTCGTGGACCTGGACGGCTTCAAGATGGTCAACGACACGCTCGGCCACCACGCCGGCGACCAGCTGCTCATCGAGGTGGGGCGCCGGCTGCGGCGCAGCGTCGGCGAGCACCTGGTGGCGCGGCTCGGCGGCGACGAGTTCGTGATCCTCGTCCAGGACACCAGCTGCACCGAGGACGCGCTCAAGGTCGCGGACGCCGCGCTCACCGCCATCAACGAGCCGGTCGAGGTGGACGGCCAGCGCCTCGGCGTCTCCGCCAGCATCGGCATCGTGGAGCGGGAGACCGAGGGCTCGTCGCCCAGCGACGTGATGCGCGCGGCCGACGTCACGCTGCACTGGGCCAAGGAGGGCGGCAAGCGGCGCTGGGCGCTGTTCGACGCGGAACGCAACGAGAACGAGATCGCCCGCTACCAGCTCTCCTCGTCCATGCCCGCGGCGCTGGAGCGCGGCGAGTTCTTCGTCGACTACCAGCCGCTGGTCGCGCTGGACGGTGGCCGGCTGCGCGGCGTCGAGGCGCTGGTCCGCTGGCGGCACCCCACGCTCGGCGTGCTCCGCCCGGACACGTTCGTCGGACTGGCCGAGGAGTCCGGCCTGATCGTCCGGCTCGGCGCCTGGGTGCTGCGCGAGGCGTGCGCGCAGGCCCGCCGCTGGCTGGACGTGAGCCCGGAGGCACCGTTCGTCAGCGTCAACCTGGCGGTCCGGCAGATCGGCGATCCCGGCCTGATAGCCGAGGTCACCGACGTGCTGGAACGGACCGGGCTGCCGCCGGCACGCCTCCAGCTGGAGATCACCGAGAGCGATGCCATGGCCGGCGTGGACCTCGGCGTGCTGGACGCGCTCGCCTCGATGGGCGTGCGCCTGGCGATCGACGACTTCGGCACCGGCTACTCCAACCTGGCGTACCTGCGGCATCTGCCGGTCCGCGAGCTGAAGGTGGCCGGCGCGTTCGTCGAGGGCCTGCGCACCGGGGACTCGCCGGTCGACGAGAAGATCATGGCGACGCTGGTGGCGCTGGCGCACACGCTCGACCTGGTGGTCACCGCGGAGAACGTGGAGACCGCCGGTCAGGCCGCCCGGCTGCGCGCGATCGGCTGCGACTCGGCGCAGGGCTGGCACTTCGGCCACCCGGGCCCGCCGTCCGTGATCGACGCGCAGCTAGCGATCTGAGTACGCCTCCGCCTGCAACGTGAACAGCTCGGCGTAGAGCCCGCTCCGCGCCATCAACGCGTCATGATCACCCTGCTCCGCCAGCCTGCCATGATCAAAAACCAGGATCAGGTCGGCGGTACGGACGCTGGCCAGCCGGTGCGTGATCAGCACGACCGTGCGGCCCTCGGCCAGCTCGCGTAACCGCTGGTAGACGTCGTGCTCGGCGCGGGCGTCCAGGTTGGCGGTGGGCTCGTCGCAGATGAGCAGCGCCGCGTCGCGGAAGAACGCGCGGCTCACCGCCAGCCGCTGCCACTGGCCGCCGGACAGGTCCGCGCCGTCCGTGAAGTGGCGGGACAGCAGCGTCTCGTACTGCCGGGGCAGCTCCACGATGAAGTCGTGCGCGTCCCCGGCCTGCGCCGCGGCCACCACGGCGTCGTCCGCGGCGTCCCGGTCGTACCGGCCGATCACGATGTTGTCCTTCGCCCGCAGCGGCCAGCGGGTCGGCTCCTGCATGACCACGGCCACGCCCTCGCGGACGCTCTCCGGGCCGTAGTCGTCCAGCGTCACGCCGTCCCAGCTGACCGAGCCGCTCTCCGGGCGGTAGAGGCCGGCCAGGATCTTCGCGAGCGTCGACTTCCCGGAGCCGTTCTCGCCGACCAGCGCGACCGTCTGCCCGCGGCGCAGCGTCAGGCTGACGTCGGTGAGCGCCTGCTTCTCCGCGCCGGGGTAACGGAAGCTGACGTTCTCCACGCGCAGCTCCTCGAACGCGCGCGGGGCGGTCTGCCGTCGCACCGGCTCCGCGTGCGTCCGCGCCAGCTCGCAGAAGGCCTGGTAGTCGGCGAAACTCAGGCCCTCCTCGTACAGATGCCGGACCGTGAACGCGACCTGCGACAGCGCGCCGATCCCGATCCCGATCGCGTAGGCGGCCGCCCCGCCCACGGCCAGCTCCATCCGGCCGGTCATCAAGAGCCAGATCATCAGCGTGTACGTCAGCCCGGTAGCGCACGCGCCCAGAGCCGTACCCACCAGCGTGGTCTTGACCTGCTGTTCCATCACCCGGATCTGCGCGCGCGTCTGCACGTCCAGCAACCGCCGCACCTCGCCCAGCAGGAAGCCGCGCAGCGTGAACGCGCGCAGCTCCGGCGCGGCATCCCGGTCGGCCAGCAGGTCGGAGAGCATGTATCGGCGCCGGTACAGCGCGGACAGGCGCATCCGCTGCCGCCAGTTGAGCCGGGCGGACCGGACCGCCGCCCAGGCCGTCGGCACGACCGCCAGCACCAGCAGCGGCAACAGCGCGGGGTGCAGCACGGTCAGGACACCACCGGCCGCCAGCAGCGAGATGACGTTCGTGCCCAGGCTGATCCCCTGGTCCACCAGCGACTGCGAGGCGAAGACGCCGCGGTCCCGGGCCCGGTGCATGGTGTCGCGCCACTCGGCGTCGTCGAAGACGGCCAGGTCCGCGCGGGTGGTCAACTCCAGCAGCCGGAGTTCGGCGGTCTGGCTGACCAGCGGGGACAGCCGGCCGTGGGCGGCGGTGCCGGCGGAGCTGAGCAGCGTGCGGATCGCACCGGCGGCGGCGAAGACCAGGACGGAGGGGATCGCGGCTCTGATCCGTTCCGGGGTGGGGCCTTCGGCGAGCAGGCCGTCCAGCACACCGACGACGCTGACCAGGCCGATCGCGCCGACGACGCCGCCCGCCAGTTGCAGCACGACCACCGCGATCGTGATCCGCGGGCTGCTCTCCCAGGCGAGGCGCCAGGCCTCCCGAAGCAGCTTCGGGAGGCGTCTGAGCATCCGCCAGAAGCCGGCGCTGGCGGCCTCGACGCTGCTCTTCAGGTAGTAGGGGACTTCCAGCTCGACATCCTCATCGGCGTGGTCCGCCGCCGTGGTCGTCACAGCTATCAGTACGCCACATGCGGGGCGACTCGCGTGCTACTCGTTCACGCAGCTCATGTCGCTTCGAGGAGCGCGGTGAGCCTCGCCGCCTGCTGCTCCCAGCGCCACTCCTTGCCGACCCACTCACGGCCGGCCGCGCCCAGGCGGCGGGCCAGGTCGCGGTCGGTGAGCAGGGTGGCGGCCCGATCGGTCAGCGCGGCGAGATCCCGGCCGCCGACCACGTAACCCGTCTCGCCCTGGAGCACCGCGTCCGGCGCACCGCCGGAATCACCCGCGATGACCGGCAGGCCGGTGGCGGACGCCTCCAGGTAGACGATGCCGAGACCCTCGACGTCCAGGCCACGGTTGCGGGTCCGGCAGGGCATCGCATAGACGTCGCCGGCCGCGTAGTGCGCGGGCAGTTCCTCCCACGGCACGCTGCCGGTGAAGATCACGTGCTGCTCGACGCCCTGCTCGCGGGCCAGTTTCTCCAGGGCCTGCCGGTACGGACCGCCGCCGACCAGCAGCAGCACGGCGTCCGGCACCCGGCGGCGGATCTCCGGGAACGCGCGGATCAGCGTGTCCTGCCCCTTGCGCGCGACCAGCCGGGAGACACACACCAGGACCGGGCGGTCGCCGAGGTGGTGGCGGGCCCGGATCTCGTCGCGGCCGGCGCCGGGGCGGTAGGCGTCGACGTCCACGCCCGGGGCGAGCCGCTGCAGGTCGGTGAGGCCGTGCAGCGCCTTGTCCAGCCGGGACCGCGTGTACTCCCCCAGGTAGGTGATCACGTCGTTGCCGCGGGCGATGCGCCGCAGCAGCCGGCGGGCGCCGGGGAGCGCGGCCCAGCCGACCTCGTGGCCGTGGGTGAGCGCGACCGCGCGGCCGATGCCGGCCTGACGGCGCAGGCCGTCGGCGAGCAGGCCGAGCGGGGCGGCCGCGCCGAACCAGACCGTGTCGCAGCCGTGCGCGCGGGCCAGGTCGGCGGCGCGGCGGGCCACCACCGGCGTGGGCAGCAGCACGGACGTGCTCTCCCGGATCACCTCGAACGGCTGGACCGCGTCGAACGCGTCGGAGCCCTTCCAGCTGGACGTGTAGACGACGACGTCCTCCGCGGGGCGGCGGATCGCCAGGTTGTGCACGAAGGACTGGATGCCGCCGGGGCGGGGCGGGAAATCGTTCGTGACCAGCAGGGTCTTGGTCAACGCGGTCAGCGCTCCCCTCGAGCGTAGGCGCGGGCCGCGGCCATCCGTTCCACGGTGGAGGGATGGGTGGCGCCGTAGAGGTATTCCCAGCGGGGCGGGTCGGGGTCGCCGAGATTGACGGTGGACAGGCGGGCCTGCATGGACTCGAACGTGGCGGGGTCGCCGGTGAGCGTGAGCGCGTGCGTGTCCGCGCGGGCCTCGATGCGGCGGCTGACGAACGCCTGGAACGGTGACGAGAGCAGGCCGGCGACCGTGACGACCGCGATGACCAGCGCGATCGCCCGGGGCTCGCCGATCGAGTCGACGCCTGCGGCGCGGAGCAGGCCGGGCCAGGAGCCGAGCAGGTAGAGCGCGATGACCGCGGCGGCGGCGCCGAGCGCGCCCAGCAGCGTACCCGTGAAGACGTCGTTGTCCTTGGCATGTCCGAGCTCGTGGGCGGTGACGGACGCGACCTCCTCCGGCGTGGCCTCCTCGATCAGCGTGTCGTAGACGACGATGCGGCGGGTAGGGCCGAACCCGGACACGTAGGCGTTGACCGCGCGCGTGCGGCGGGACGCGTCCGCGACCAGCACCTCCCGGACCGGGACGCCGTCGCGCGCGGCGAGCTGCATCAGCTCGGTGCGCAGCGGGCCGTCCGCCATCGGGGTGAAGCGGTTGAAGACCGGCTCGACCAGCACCGGCAGCACGAAGGAGAGCAGCACGACGAGCGTGGCGGCACCGGCCGCACCGAACGCCCACCACCACTGCGGCGCGAACCGGGTCAGCGCGTAGAAGCCGAGCAGGACGAGGCCGCCGATGACGGCACTCACCGCATATGACTTCAGGAGGTCGGTGGCCCAGCCGCCCCAGCCCTGGGTGGAGAGGCCATAGCGGACCAGCACCGTGTGCCGCCAGGCGCTGATCGGCAGCGTGAGCAGGTCGCCGGCCAGCACCACGGCGAAGCCGCCGAGCAGCGCCTGCGCCGTCCAGTGGTCGCCGAACGGGCGGCCGCACAGCTCGACCAGGCGGGCGCCGAGCGGCGTCAGCCCGAGCAGCAGCGCCAGGACCAGGCCGAGCGCCAGGCCGCCCCAGGTGGCGGGCCGGAGCGTGGACCGGAACTCGCGGGCGTGCGCGACCTGCTCACCGGGCAGCGTGCCGAGCGCGGCGACCTGGTCGGCGCGCGGGGCGGGCGCACGCTGCCACGGAATCGTCAGCAGCGCGACGGCGAGCAGTGCGACGGCGAGGCCGCCGAGCGTGAGCACGGCCCACCAGCGAGGCGTCATGGGCAGTGATCATAGGGCTATGCGGAGCGGCGGAGCGGGACGAGCCGTAGCGGGGTGCGGGGAACGGACTCGTCCGGGACCTCGACGATCTCCGGCTCGAGGCCCGCGCGCGCGAGCACCTCGATGGCCTGGATCTCGTCGTGGGTGAGCCGCTCGATCTCGGGTGGGGTGTCGAACAGTGCGTGGATGGCGCAGCCTGCGCAGCCCGTGCCACGAACAGCGCATGTGTCGCAGTCGATGAGCATCGGTCCTCCTCACGGTGACGCCATACACGCTAGGTGACGGGTATGACAAGAATCCGTGGCTAGGCGCGGGCGAGCCGTCTGAGCAGGGAATCCGCTGCCATCGGGTACGCCCCGTGACGCCGGACGCCGTCCGCCACCTCCCGGTCGGAGGACACGACGATCACCGGCCGTCCCTCCGGCTCGTTACGCACGAGCCGGCGGATCAGCTCGTCCGCGGTCTCGCCCTTGCGGGAGAAGAGCACGCGGACGCCGCGCGGCGCCGGGGGCAGCCCGTGCTGCCGCTCCGCGCCGTCGAAGACGCAGGTCACCTCGTCGCCGGTCTGCGCCGCGATGCCGCCGAGCCCGGTGATCAGACGTTTGCGCTGGTGTTCGAGGGACATCTCGGACCAGCCGCGCTTGGTGACGTTGTAGCCGTCCACGACCAGGTGCGCCTTGGGCAGCGCGAGCAACTGGTCGAGGCGGGCCGGGTCGTCCGTGTCGGTGGCGCGGGCCTGGACCCGGTCCGGCCCGTCCGGCCGGACCGCGGTGGCGTCCGCGACCAGGTCGGCCGGCCGCCGGTCGGTGGGCCCGATCGCGAGCTCGCGGCGCAGCCCGCTGGCGGCCTGGCCGATCGTCTCCAGCAGCAGCCAGAGGCGGGCGTCGTCCGCGGTGCGCGTGTCGCGGGCCGCCTGCCGGGCGCCGCTCGCGGTCGCCTCCGCATCGGCCAGCTTGGACCGGAGTTTGCGCAGCTCCTGGTCGTGCCGGTCGGTCGCGACCTTGGCCCGGCCCTTCTCGGTGGCGAGCATCTCCGTGGCCTTGCGCTCGCGAGCCTGGGTCTCGCGCAGCGCACGCGCGGTGGTGCGGTGCTCCTCACGCATCTGCCCGAGCTCCTCGCGGACGCGGGCCAGCTCGTCCCGGAGCTTGTCCGCCTCCACGCGGGCGACCGCGCGGTCGTGCTCGGCGCGGGCGGCGCGCTGCTCGGCGACGCGCACGGCCTCGCTGACCGCGGCACTGTCCGCCTCCGCCCGGACCGCGTCGCCGGCGGCCGCGACCAGGTCGAACCAGCCGGTGGGACGGACCAGGTAGGCGAGCGCGGCGACCTCGACGGGCTCGGCCGCGCCGACGGCCGTGCCCTCGGCGATCGCGGTGCCCAGGTCGCCGGCCTCACCGGCGGCCTTGCGGCCGATCCGCTGGCGGAAGAGCGGGTCCGCGGCGAGCTGGGCCGCGATGGCGGCGCCGCCGAGGCGGGCGCGACGGTTCGGCGCGAAGCGGGCGACCTTGCGCAACACGTCCGGGATCTCGTCGTGCGTCAGGCCGGGCAGCAGCGCGGCCGTGAGCGTGATCACGCGCTGGCGGACCTGCTCGGGGAGTATCGGCTCGGCCGATTCGGCCAGGTCGAGCGACTCCGCGGACTCAGGCAGGCGGACGAGGGCAGGGTACGGCGCCGCTTCCCCGGGGGAGCGGTCGTCGGGCGGCGCCGGTACGGACATACGCCAAGTCTCCCACCGTACGGCCCCCGACCGCGCGACAGCGGCATTTGATCTCGTCTAGTGCGCTCAGGCTACTCTGCGGTCACCCGGTAAAGAAGTGTCGGACCCGGCACCTAGGGTGCCCTGGTGGCACAGACCGATAACTTCGTCCAGGGCATGTTGCTCGACGACCCGCTCGCGGTGCCGCTCTCCGGGGTCACGTTCGTGGTGGTCGACCTGGAGACCACCGGTGGCGCCCCGGCCAAGCCGGACGGCAGCAACGGCGTCGGCATCACCGAGATCGGCGCCGTGAAGGTCCGCGGCGGCGAGGAGCTGGGCGTGCTGGGCACGCTGGTCAACCCCGGTGAGGCGATCCCGCCGTTCATCACGGTGCTGACCGGCATCACCGAGGCCATGATCGCGCCGGCGCCGCCGATCGAGGAGGTGCTGCCCGCGTTCCTGGAGTTCATCAACGGCGCCGTGCTGGTCGCGCACAATGCGCCGTACGACGTGAGTTTCCTGAAGGCCGCCTGCGCCCGGCACGGCTACGACTGGCCGAACCCGAAGGTGCTGGACACCGCCGCGCTGGCCCGTCGCGCCCTGACCCGCGACGAGGTGCCGAACCGGAAGCTCGGCACGCTGGCCGCGTTCTTCCGCACCGAGGTCGCGCCCACGCACCGCGCGCTGGACGACGCCCGCGCCACCGTGGACGTGCTGCACGGCCTGTTCGACCGGCTGGGCAGCCACAACGTGTCCACGCTGGGCGAGGCGATCGAGTTCGCGAAGGCGGTGACGCCGGCCCAGCGCCGCAAGAAGCACCTGGCCGAGGGCCTGCCCAAGGCCCCGGGGGTGTACGTGTTCCGCGCCTCCGACGACCGCCCGCTCTACGTGGGCACGTCGGTGGACATCGGCACGCGGGTGCGCAGCTACTTCACGGCCGCGGAGAAGCGGGCGCGGATCTCGGAGATGCTCAACGCGGCGGTCCGGGTCGAGGCGATCGAGTGCGCGCACGGGCTGGAGGCGGAGGTCCGGGAGCTGCGGCTGATCGCGGCGCACGCGCCGCCGTACAACCGGCGGTCGAAGTTCCCCGAACGGGTGGTGTGGCTGAAGCTGACCACGGACGCGTACCCGCGGCTGTCCATGGTGCGCCGGCTGGCCGACGACGGCGGGACCTATCTCGGCCCGTTCTCGTCGCGGCGGTCCGCGGAGCTGGCCGCGGCCGGCGTCTACGACGCGATCCCGGTCCGGCAGTGCGGGCACAAGCTCTCGGTCCGCGTCCGGACGCCGGCCTGCGCGCTGGCCGAGCTGGGGAAGTGCCCGGCACCGTGCGAGCACCGGGTCTCCGTCGACGAGTACGACGCGATGGCCGCCGGCCCGTTCCGTGAGGCCGTGACCGCGGACCCGGGCCCGCTGGTGACCGCGCTGATGGCCAGGATCGAGGCGTTCTCCGCGGCCCAGCGGTACGAGGAGGCGGCCGTGATCCGGGGCCGGATGGCCGCGATCCTGCGCGCGCTGATCCGCATGCAGCGCCTGACCGCGCTCACCTCGCAGGAGGAGCTGGTCGCGGCGCGCCCGCACGCGGGCGGCGGCTGGGACCTGGCGATCGTCCGGTACGGACGGCTGGCCGCGGCCGGTGTCTCCCCGCCGCGCCAGCATCCGCGCGCCACGATCGAGTCGCTGCGGCTGACCGCCGAGACCGTGCTGCCGGGTCCGGGACCGACCCCGGCTGCGACCGCCGAGGAGACGGAGCGCATCCTTGCGTGGCTGGAGCGGCCGGAGACCCGGTTGG
Source organism: Catenuloplanes japonicus (assembly GCF_000717135.1). Classification (GTDB taxonomy): domain Bacteria; phylum Actinomycetota; class Actinomycetes; order Mycobacteriales; family Micromonosporaceae; genus Catenuloplanes; species Catenuloplanes japonicus. The sequence continues at coordinate 41,260 of NZ_JNXY01000013.1, read as the reverse complement.
TGGAGATGACGGCCACGTGGGCGTCACCCGCTCGGGGAGCCGCACGCTTCAGCAAGCTCCTGGCCAGGGCGGAAGGGGCTGTTTCGGTAAAAGACTCAGCCGTTCGGTCATAGGCAAGTAACCATTCGCATGACGAAGCCTCGCATAGGCTGTAGAGCAACACTGTTCCGGGCCGCGCTCGTTTCAAGGCAGAAGCGGCTTATTGAGGAGGTGTCCGGGTGGACGTCGACGCCGGCCACGGCGCCGCACTAGGACGTGCACTGCCCTCCCCCGACGTGCCCTTGACCCGGAGACTGCGTTCGCTGCTCTCCTGGCAGCCGCCGGAGAACGACCCGGTCACAACGCTGGTCAAGACGCACCGGTCGATCCATCCGTCCGGAGATCTCGCGACGCTGCGGCACGCGTACCGGGTTGCGGAGAACTGTCACCGGGGGCAGATGCGCAAGAGCGGCGATCCGTACATCACGCATCCGCTAGCGGTCGCGGAGATCCTGGCCGAGATGGGCATGGACACCACCACGCTCATCGCGGCGCTGCTGCACGACACGGTCGAGGACACGTCGTACACGTTGGAGGCGCTGCGCGGCGACTTCGGCGACGAGGTGGCCCACCTGGTCGACGGCGTGACCAAGTTCGACAAGGCGTTCTACGGCAAAGCCGCCGAGTCCGAGACGATCCGCAAGATGATCGTGGCGGCCGGCAAGGACGTGCGCGTCCTGATCATCAAGCTGGCCGACCGCGTGCACAACATGCGCACGCTGGGCGCCCGCTCCAACGCCTCCCGCGAGCGCATCGCCAAGGCCACGCTGGACGTGCTGGTGCCGCTCTGCGACAAGCTCGGCATCCAGTGGCTCAAGCGCGAGCTGGACGACGTGGTGCTGCTCCACCTCCAGCCGGACGCGCACGAGCGCATCGCCACCCACGTGGCCAACCGCCCCGGCTGGGACGACTACCTCAACGACGTGGTCCGCCAGTCCAAGGCCGAGCTGCGCCGCCAGCGGGTGAGCGCCACGGTCTCGCCCCGCCCCCGGCACCTCTACTCGATCTGGAAGGACACGGTCCGCGGCGAGTACACCACGCCGTTCGACCTGCCCCGCATCGCGATCGTGATCGACGGCACGGAGACCGACTGCTACATGGCGCTCGGCGCGATCCACACCAAGTGGCGCCCGGTGCCCGGCCGGTTCAAGGACTTCATCGCCTCGCCGAAGAACAACCTCTACCGCTCGCTGCACACCACGGTCACCGGGCCGGACGGGCGCACGGTCGAGGTGCTCATCCGCACCGAGGCCATGCACCGCCTCGCCGAGTACGGCGTCGCCGCGCCCTACCGCTTCCCCAAGCTCGTGGCCCGGGGCGAGGGTGCGGAGCAGCTCGACTGGCTGCACCGCGTGCTCGACTGGGAGCCCGAGGCGAAGGACGCGGCCGTCTTCCTCAGCTCGCTCCGATGTGAGCTCGCGGAGTCACAGATCCAGGTTTTCTGCGAGGGGCGGCAACTGATGCTGCCCCTCGGTGCTACCTCCGTCGATCTGGCCTACGAGGTCGGCACCGACTCCGGCAACCGGTGCGTGGCCGTGACGATCAACGGGCGCACCGCGCCGATGCTCTCCGAGCTGGCCGAGGGCGACGTGGTCGAGCTGATCCTGGACACCGACGGCAGCACCGGCCCGCACCGCGACTGGCTGCAGCACGTCAAGACCTCGCACGCCCAGCTGACGCTGAACCGCCGGTTCGCCGAGGAGGACGCGCCGGGCATGACGATCACCGACAAGGTGCGTCTCGGGCGTGCCACGATCGGCCTGACGCTGCTGCGCAAGCACAACCGCGGCCTGGCCAGCGAGCGCCCGCTGCTCCGCCTCGCCGAACAGCTCGGTTATCCGGATCTGGAGACGCTGCTCGTGGCCGTCTTCGACCGTACGGTGGACCCGGACGATCTGGCGCAGAAGCTTGTCGCCTCGGTGGATCACCCGGACTGAGAGCGCACCCACTAGCCTTGCAAATGTGAATCTCCGCCACTCCACCACGCTCCGCGCCATCGCCTACGGCACCTTCTACCGGTTGCCGCTGGTCGTCCGCCGCCGAATAGTGCGCGCGGTGGTGCCGAAGTACGTCGTCGGCGCCGTGGTGTTCGTGCACGACTCCGAGGCGCCCGCCCCCGGCCGCCTGCTGCTGCAGTTCCAGCCGCCCGGCGTCAGCTGGACGCTGCCCGCCGGCCTGCTCCAGCGCAAGGAGGCCCCGATCGACGGCGCGCTCCGCGAGCTGCACGAGGAGACCGGCCTCAAGCTCACCCGCGCCGACCTGATCCCCGCCACGCCGAACGCGATCGTCCACGCCAAGGGCTGGGTCGACATGTGCTTCCACGCGTTCGTGCCCGCCTCCACCGCGCCCATCCGCGCGGACGGTGCCGAGGTGCTGGAGATCGGCTGGTACTCGCTGGACGACCTGCCGAAGCTCTCCCCCGCGACCGCGCGGCTGCTCGGCATGTTCGGCATCGGCCCGCAGGCCGCGCCCGGCTCGACGCCCCAGATCCCGTCGGTGCCCCGATGAGCGACATAGCCGCGGTCATCCTGGCCGCCGGGGAGGGCCAGCGGCTGCGTCCGCTGACGCTGACCGTGCCGAAGGCCCTGTGCCCGGTCGGGAACGTGCCGCTGCTGGACCGCGCGCTGGCACGGGTGGAGGCGCTCGGCCTTCCCGCCGCCGTGAACGCGGCCTATCTGGGCGAGGCCGTGGCACGGCACGTCGAGGGCCGCGCACACGTCTCCGTGGAGCCTGACGGGCCACTGGGGACCGGTGGCGGCCTCGCGCGCCTGAGATCCTGGGTGGACGGGCGCGGCGTGCTGCTGGGCAACGCGGACGCGTACCTCCATGACGCCGATCTTGATCCTGGCGCCGACATCGCCGCGCTGCTGGAAGGCTGGGACGGCGAGTCCGTGCGCATGCTCGGCCGCCCCGCCCCCGCCGGCCAGGGCGAGTTCGGCGAATACGACTTCGCCGGCTTCTCGCTGCTGCCCTGGCGTTTCGTGGCGACACTGCCAGATCACAAGCATGAGGTTGTACGGTCCGTCTGGCGCCCCGCCGAGCGCGAGGGCGCGCTGTCCGTCATCCCCTACGGCGGCACCTACCTGGACACCGGCACCCCGGCGCTCTACCTCGCGGCGAACCTGCACACCGCGCCGCTGATCGCTTCCTCCGCCCTGGTCTCCTCCTCCGCGGTGGTGGAACGGTCGGTCGTCGGCGACGGAGCCGTGGTGCGCGGCGACGTGCGCGACTCCGTGGTGTGGCCCGGCGGCCACGTCGCCGAGGGCGAGGTGCTGACCCGGTCGATCCGGGTCGGCAACGACCTGACGGTGGCGGTCGAGGGCCCGCTAGCATGAGCTGATCCGAGTCTTGCTGATCAAGGGAGCTGTCCGGTGATCACCGCGATCGTCCTCATCGACTGTGCCACCGACTCCATCCCGGAGGTGGCCGAGACGCTGGCCGCACTGCCCGGCGTCAGCGAGGTGTACTCCACCGCCGGCCACGTCGACCTGATCGCCATCATCCGGGTGCGCCAGTTCGAACAGATCGCGGACGTGATCGCCGGCAGCATCTCCAAGGTGCCCGGCGTGATCAACACCGAGTCCCACATCGCCTTCCGCGCCTACTCCCAGCACGACCTGGAGGAGACCTTCGCCATCGGCCTCCCCGAAAGCGACTGATCACCCCGCCCAGGCGGTCTTCTGTCTTCTGTGCGCAAGCACCCACACAGGTGACCGCCTGGCTGCCCCGTTTGCCGTCGACCCGCCCGTAGGGGTGCAGATCATCGGCGTGGCCGCCACCAACGCACCGGCGGCAAGACTCGTGACGCAAGCCTGAACCCGAGCCCAGCGAAACCGGCGGCGGTCCGTCACCCTCAAAACCGGACCACCCACGGACCGCCGCCGATCCGCGCGAGAGCGACCGCCCAAACGTGAGGACCACGAAGCCGGCGCACGACAGCTCTGGTCTGTCGTGCGGCGGCCTCGTGGTTCTCGCGTTGGGCGGTTGCTTCTCGCTGATCGGCTGCGGTTCTCGGGTGGTCCGGTTTTGAGGGTTCCGTATCGCGGCCCGCCGGTGGTTGCGTCGTGGTGGGGTTCAGGCTTGCGTCGCGTGGTTTGCCTGCGGAGCATTGGTGGCGGCCCTGTCGATGATCTGCTCCCCTGCGGGCGGGTCGACGGCATACGGGGCAGCCAGGCGGTCACCTCTGTGTGGGGGGCACACCCGAAGGCCGAAGAGCGCGCTGCGCTGTGGCGTCGAGGGTGGGGCTCGTCGCGGTCAACTGGGCACTCCGTGCCCGAAATGTCGTGAAATAGCGGCTTGCGCTGACGCCGAGAACTCGATGAGAACGGAACAGCCCGCCGGTCGCGAGGACCGGCGGGCTGTTACCAGAGGCAGGGAATCAGTGGCTGCTGCCGACCTCTTCGCGCTTCGCGGCGGGGTCGACCGGCGGGTGGCCGGGTGAGACCGGCGCCTCCGACGGCTTCTCGATCGGGAAGAAGAAGCCCTTGATGGCCGGTGCCAGGGCGCCGACGCGGTTCATCTTCTTCGGGACGACCCAGCCGGTGTACTCCAGGTGGGTGTGGCCGTGCTCGTCGGGGGCCGCCAGCGGCTGGTGGACCTCGATGAAGCGGCCGTCCGGGAGCCGGCGGATGATGCCGGTCTCGACGCCGTGGGCCAGGACCTCGCGGTCGTGCTGCTGGAGGCCCAGGCAGATCCGGTAGGTCACCCAGTAGGCGATCGGCGGGACGACGAGGAGGCCGATGCGGCCGACCCACGTCATCGCGTTGAGGCTGATGTGGAACTTGTCGGCCACGACGTCGTTGCCGCCGGAGATGGTGGCGATGATGAAGAACGAGATGGCCATCATGCCGAGCGCGGTACGCGGCGGGTTGTCGCGCGGACGCTCGAGCAGGTTGTGGATCTTCTTGTCGCCGGTGAGGCGGGCCTCGATGGCGGGGTACGTCATCGGGAGGACGGCCAGCACGCCGAGCAGCACGCCGGCGGGCCAGAACATGGGTGGGATGACGTAGCCGTCGCCGATCGGGATCTCGATGGCCCAGGCCGGCATCAGGCGGACCAGGCCGTCCATGAACATGACGTACCAGTCGGGCTGGGAGGCCGAGGAGACCTCGGACGCCCGGTACGGCCCGAAGAGCCAGATCGGGTTGATCTGGAACGCGCCGGCCATGAACGCGATGACGCCGAAGACGGCCATGAAGAAGCCGCCCTGCTTCATGGCGTACCGCGGGAACATGCGCTCGCCGACCACGTTCTCGTTCGTGCGGCCCGGACCCGGCCACTGCGTGTGCTTCTGGCTGAAGACCAGGCCGAGGTGCGCGGCGATCAGGCCGAGCAGGACCGCGGGGATGATCAGCACGTGCGCGATGAAGAAGCGCGGGATGATCAGCATGCCCGGGAACTCGCCGCCGAAGATCGAGCTGGAGAGCCAGGAGCCGATGACCGGCATGGAGAGCATGATCGCGGAGGCGATGCGGAGGCCGGTGCCGGAGAGGCCGTCGTCCGGGATCGAGTAGCCGGTGAAGCCGGCGAAGAATCCCATGAAGAACAGCGTCACGCCGATGACCCAGTTGGTCTCGCGCGGCTTGCGGAACGCGCCGGTGAAGAACACCCGGAACATGTGGATGACGATGGACGCCATGAACATGAGCGCGGCCCAGTGGTGCATCTGCCGCATGATCAGGCCGCCGCGGACGTCGAACGAGATGTCCAGCGTCGAGGCGTAGGCGGCCGACATCTCGGTGCCCCGGAGCGCCGTGTAGGAGCCGTCGTAGACGACCTCCTTCATCGACGGGTCGAAGAAGAGGGTCAGGAACACGCCGGTCAGCAGCAGCACGACGAACGAGAACAGCGCGATCTCGCCGAGCAGGAAGGACCAGTGGTCGGGGAAGACCTTGTTCAGAAGGCTGCGCAGCGGGGTCGCCACCTGCAGTCGCTCGTCAGCACCGCGCGCCACGTTTCCGGGCACGGCGCCGATGTCCAGCTTCCGGCGTTTCATGGCCGCTCCCAGAAGTCCGGCCCGACGGCCTCCTTGTAGTCGGCCTTCGCCACGAAGAAGCCCTCGGCGTCTACCTCGATCGGCAGCATCGCGAGCCTGCGGTGGGCGGGACCGAAAATCGGTCGGGCGTTGTCAATGATAAGGAACTGCGACTGGTGACAGGGGCACAGCAGCCGGTTCGTCTGCTGCTCGTAGAGGCTGGCGGGGCAGCCGGCGTGCGAGCAGATCTTGGAGAACGCGACATAAGGCCCGTAGTACGCACCCTTGTTGATCTCGTCCGCGTCGGCGGCCTCGGCGGCCTTGGCCGCGTCGTTCGCCCGCAGGTGGATCAGCAGCGTGGGCGAGTCGGCCCACTCGTTGGTGGCGCCGTGCGAGATGCCCGGGAACACCGTGATCTGGCCGCCGGCGCTGACGTCCTCCGGGCGGACCGGGGAGCCGTCCTCGCGGACCAGGCGGACCAGCTTGCCGTCGTTGTAGTCGGCGTTGAAGCCGGTCTTGAACATCGACTGGCGCTCGTCGCCGTGCGGGTCCTTGATCAGGCCGCCGATGAGCGGCGCGGCCGCGACCACGGCCACCGGGGCGAGGCCGAGGCCGATCGCGCCCTTCAGCAGCGGGCGGCGCTTGAGGCCGAGCTCGTCGAGCATGTAGAGCGCGGTCTCGCCGGTCAGCTTCTGCTCGTCCGCGTTCGTGCCGACGTGCCGGTCCTGCACCGAGATCTCGTGCGGCAGCAGCTTCTTGGCCCAGGTCAGGATGCCGAAGCCGATGCCGAGCAGCGCGATGCCGAGCGTGACGCCGAGCAGCGGCGTGTAGAACTTGCTGGCCGTGTAGGCGCCGAACTCGTACTCCCAGGGCCAGAAGATGAAGATGCCCAGGAACGCGAGCGAGGCGACGCCGGTGATCAGGAAGAACCCGGCGACGATCCGCACCATCCGCTTCTCGGCCTTGCTGCCGGGCGCGAACTGCGGCTCGTAGTGCACGATCTCGATGTCGTCCCGGCGCGCACCCTCACGGATGATCTCGAAGCGGGACAGCTTCGGGTCGTTGATGTCCACCGCTTCGGTGGACGGCGTCTTCGTGCTCACGACTTCCCCGCAATCCAGAGGCACGTGAAGACCAGCGCGGTGATGCCGACCAGGAAGATGGCCAGCCCCTCGGTGATCGGTCCGAAGCGGCCGAGGTTGAAGCCGCCCGGGTCGCCACCGTCCTGCAGCTGGCCGGTGATGTAGGTGATGATGTCGCGCTTCTGGTCCGGCGTGAGCTGGTTGTCGCCGAAGACCGGCATGTTCTGCGGGCCGGAGAGCATGGCCGCGTAGATGTCGCGCTCGCTGACGTCGGTCAGCGACGGCGCGAACTTGCCGGACGAGAGCGCGCCGCCGCCACCGCCGAAGCCGTGGCAGGAGGTGCAGTTGAGCCGGAACAGCTCGCCACCGCGGGAGAGTGCCTCCGGGTCCGCGTCCATGTCGTGGGTCAGCGGGCCGGACGGGATCTGTGGGCCGCCGCCGAGCTCCTGGATGTACGCCGCGAGCTTCTGCGTGTCCTCGGCGTTGAACATCGGGGCCTTGCGCTCGGCCTGCGCCTCCTGGCGGACCATCGGCATGCGGCCGGACTCGACCTGGAACTCGACGGAGGCGGAGCCGACGCCGATCAGGCTCGGGCCGCGGCCCTCGATGCCCTGGGCGTTGCGGCCGTGGCAGGTGATGCAGCTGTTGTCGAAGATCTCCTTGCCCTGCTGCGCCGCGGTGGAGAGCGCAACGTCCTCCTGCGCCTGGACGCTGGGCGCGAGAAACGTGTAGACGCCGCCGGCCAGCATCAGCGCGGCGACGAGCCGCACGGCGGCCCCGGCGCGGCGCCGCAGCTTGCTCGGCGGCGAGTTACGCCCACGGCGCCACCGGGCGCGAAGACCGCCGCCGCGGCCCGCACCCCGGCTGGCGGGGGAATGAGAAGTCATGGCAAGGAGTCCTTACGCGGTGGTAGACCGTTCGTGCTCAAGGGACGGGGCGGTGGCCCAGGATGTGACGCCGAGACCGAACTACTGCAGCCAGTAGATCATCCCGAACAGGCCGATCCAGACGACGTCGACGAAGTGCCAGTAGTAGGACACGACGATCGCGGCGGTGGCCTGAGCGGGGGTGAACCGGCCCATCGTGGTGCGCGCCATGAAGATGATGAACGCGATGAGGCCACCGGTGACGTGCAGGCCGTGGAAGCCCGTCGTCAGGTAGAACATCGATCCGTACCCATCAGTGTTGATCTTCACGCCCTCGCCCACGAGGGTGATGTACTCGTTCACCTGGCCGAGCACGAAGACCAGACCCATGACGAACGTGATCGTGAACCAGCGCCGCAGCGAGTGCACGTCGCCCCGCTCCGCCGCGAAGACACCCATCTGGCAGGTGATCGACGACAGGACCAGGATCACGGTGAACGTCGTCGCGTACGGGATGTTCAGCGCCTCGGTGTGGTGTTCCCACAGCTCAGGCGCCGCGGCCCGGATGGAGAAGTACATCGCGAACAGGGCCGCGAAGAACATCAGTTCGCTGGAGAGCCACACGATCGTGCCGACGCTGACCATGTTGGGTCGGGTCAGCGAATGGATCCGGCTCTTGTCAATGGCTGCCGCAGTCACGCCGTCATTATTGCCCCATACGTGGGGCGAACATCGCCGGGGTGGCAATCTTGGGGCGTGTCGGTCACCCGGCCGGGCCGGACCGCACGCGGAAAACGCGTGGGCATAGCCTCGGTGACGTGCTGCTCGTCGATCGGAATCCCCTCGCGACCTCGGCCGCTTCCGTACCATCGGGTGTGGAGCCGCTCACCGGGAGCAAGTTCTTCACCGAGGCCAGCGTGGACAGCTGGCTGGCCGCCGGCCTGGTCGTGGGCACGGCGCTCTACCTCTACGGGGTGTACCGGCTGCGACTGCGCGGCGACGCCTGGCCGCCGCTGCGCACGTTCTGCTTCCTGGTGCTCGGGTTCGGCTCGGTGGCGGCCGTGACCGTGAGCGGGCTGCACGCCTACGACACCGCGGTCATCTCGGTCCACATGATCCAGCACATGGTGCTGTCGATGATCGCGCCGATCTTCCTCGCGCTGGGTGCGCCGGTGACGCTGGCGCTGCGCCTGCTGCCGAAGTCACCGAAGGCCCTGCTGCTGAGCGTGCTGCACAGCCGCGTCGCGAAGGTGGTGACGCACCCGCTCTACGCCTACGCGCTCTTCGTCATCAACCCGTTCGTGCTCTACTTCAGCGGCCTCTACCGGCTCAGCCTGGAGAACGCGTTCGTCCACGAGCTGGTCCACCTGCACTTCCTGGCCACCGGCTGTCTGTTCTTCTGGCCGCTGCTGGGCCTGGACCCGCTGCCGAACCGCTGGCCGTACCCGGGCCGTGCGCTGCTGATGCTGCTCTCCGTGCCGTTCCACACCGTGCTGGGTCTGACGATCATGCAGAGCACCACGCTGCTGGGCGGCGACTGGTACCCGAACCTGGGCCTGACCTGGCTCGATCCGTTCACGGACCAGAAGACCGCGGGCGGCATCCTCTGGGCCGGCGGCGAGATCGTCAGCGTGACCATGCTGGGCGTGCTGATCCTCCAGTGGATCCGTCAGCAGGAGCGTGAGGCCCGCCGCGTCGACCGCCAACTGGATCGCGAGGAGGCGGCCGAGGCCGCCAGGATCAAGAGCGATTCCGAGGGTACGGACGAGATCACGCGTGCCGGGGCCTCCCCTTCCGGCGGGTGACGAGTAGCATCCGCACGACGGTCTGCGACGCACTTCACACGTGCGCCGCGACTGTCGCGCGCAGGAGATCAGCACGGCGTCGGAACGGAGCGGATCATGACCAGTGGTGACAGCAACCCGCAGGCTACGTACACGGTGTTGCTCTACAGCGACGATCCCGAGGTGCGCGATCACATGCGCCTGGCGATCGGCACCCGTCCCGCTCCGGACCTGGTCGTCGAGTTCGCGGACGCGTCCAGCTGGGAGGAGTGCCGCCGGCTGGTCGACGACTACGAGATCAGCCTGATGGTGCTCGACGGCGAGGCCACGCCGGCCGGCGGTCTCGGCATCGCCCGGCAGGTCAAGGACGAATACACGTCTCCCCCGCCGGTGATCGTCGTGATCGCCCGCGCGGCGGACCGATGGCTTGCCGCGTTCGCCGAGGTCGACGGCACGCTGCTGCACCCGCTCGACCCGGTGGAGACCGGCCGGGCCGTGGCGGCGATGCTCCGCTCCGGCAAGGCGCCACAGGTCACCAACGCGTAAATACCGACATAACACCCACTACAGATCCTCGGGAGGCCCGCCATGGGCGAACGGACCTGGTCGAATCTGCTCACCGCACTGCTGCGAGCCGACGAACTGTCCACCGAGGACACCTGGTGGGCGATGAACGAGATCGTCACCGGGAACACCACCCCCGCCCAGGTCGCCGGCTTCGCGATCGCGCTCCGGGCCAAGGGTGAGACGCCGGCCGAGCTGTCCGGCCTGGTCGACGCGATGCTGGCCAACGCGGTGCCGGTCACGGTGCCGGAGGAGATCCGCACCCGCGCGGTGGACATCGTCGGCACCGGCGGCGACCGCGCCCACACGGTGAACATCTCGACGATGGCCGCGGTCGTGGTGGCCGCGGCCGGCGTGCCGGTGGTCAAGCACGGCGGCCGTGCCGCGTCGTCCTCGTGCGGCGCCGCCGACCTGCTGGAACACTTCGGCATCCCGCTCGACCTGGGCCCGGAGGGCGTGACCCGCACCGTGACCGAGGCCGGCATCGGCTTCTGCTTCGCGGGCCGGTTCCACCCCGGCATGCGGTTCGTCGGCCCGACCCGGCGCGAGCTGGGCGTGCCGACCGCGTTCAACTTCCTCGGCCCGCTGACCAACCCGGCGCGGCCGACCGCGGGCGCGGTGGGCTGTTTCGACCCGCGGATGGCGCCGGTGATGGCCGGCGTGTTCGCCCGTCGCGGCGACTCCGTGCTGGTCATGCGCGGCGAGGACGGGCTGGACGAGTTCAGCACCGCCGCGCCGACCCGGGTCTGGGCCACGTCCGGCGGCACGGTCACGGAGCAGTTGCTCGACGCGACCGAGCTGGGCATCCCGCGGTCCGCGCCGGGTGATCTGCGCGGCGGCGACGTGGCGTTCAACGGTGCGGCCGCACGGCGGTTCTTCGCCGGCGAGACCGGTCCGGTGCGGGACTCCGTGCTGCTCAACGCGGCCGCGGGCTTCGCCGCGCAGTCCGGGCTTCAGGGTGACCTCCGGGAGGCGCTCAGCGACGGCCTGAAGCGGGCCGCCGAGGCCGTCGACTCCGGCGCCACGGAGAATCTGCTGGCCACGTGGGTCGACGCGGCCACCGCCGCCAAAGCGGCCGAATAAACCCCTCACGATCAAAATCACACGGGGGTACGGCGTGAGATACGTCGTACCCCCACTACTTTTGCCCGTTTTGTGGTGACACGCCGACGCGGGGTCCCACTTTTTGTCGGTGGTCGGTGGCAGGTTGGAATCACATTCGGGTAATTCCCCACCCTTCCCCGAGGAGGTACCCGTGGAAGAACGAGAGATGCAGTGCGTCATCTGCCAGCGGGAGATGCTGTTCGAGATCCCGCCCTGTGAAGATGATCATGGGGTCGACTGCCCCGAGCTGGTCTGCACCGGCTGCGGCGCGGCGATCGTCCTGCAGCCGATCACGATGCGGGTCTGGCGCAGGACACCCGGCAACCGCGTGGCGCCGATACAGCGACGCGCCGCCTAGACACAGCAGAAACGCCCGCTCCCGGAAGACCGGGGCGGGCGTTTCTGTGGAAGCCTCTAGAACTCGACCGGACGCCGGGTGCCGGAGTAGTACTCGAAGAGCAGGCCGCAGGCGGAGCTGATCACCAGGAGCATGCCCAGCGCGATCAGCCACCACATGAAGAAGACCAGGCCCAGTGCCGTGAGCGCGCAGGAGAGCGCGAGACCGAACGGCCAGTAGCTGCCCGGACTGAAGAAGCCGACCTCGCCGGCGCCCTCCGCGATCTCCGCGTCCGCCCGGTCCTCCGGACGGAGGTCGATGCGCCGCGAGACGAACCAGAAGAAGCCGGCACACATCGAGCAGAGCAGGCCGGACAGGATCAGCGCGACCACGCCGACCCACTCCAGGTGGCCGGTCTCGCCGTCGGTCCAGAAACCGTAGAGCGCGGCGGCGAAGAACAGGAAGAGGGCGACACCGCCGAACATCCGATATTCAGCCTTCATGGCCGTCCCCTACCTTCCCGTGCCAGCGGGCTGCGAGCCGTTGAAGTTGTGCTCGTCACGCTTCTGCGTGTACGGGTCCGTCGTCACCGCGAACCGGTCGTCGCCGGTGAAGCCGATGGCCTCCATCGCCTCCGGCGTCGACTTGCCGGCCTGCTTGGCCTGCAGGAACGTCTGGTAGCGCTCCGGCGAGACCGAGACCAGCTCGAAGTTCATCATCGAGTGGTACGTGCCGCACAGCTCGGCGCACCGGCCGACGTACCGGCCCTCGGTGTCGATCGAGACCTCGAAGACGTTGCGGGCGCTGCCCGGGAGCACGTCGCGCTTGAACAGCAGCTCCGGCACCCAGAACGAGTGGATGACGTCACGGCTGGTCTCCTCGAACCGGATCTTCTTTCCGGTCGGCAGGACCAGCAGCGGGATCTCGTCGGTCGAGCCGACGGTCGAGGCCAGCACCTCGGAGTCCTTGCCCGGCTCGGCCAGGTAGTTGAACTGCCAGTTCCACTTGAACGCGACGACCTCGACGGTGACGTCCGGGTTCGTGGAGAGCTTGTCCACTTCGGTCTGCGTGATCGCGGTGTAGTAGAAGAGCACACACACCACCAGCACCGGAGTGACCGTGTAGAGCACCTCCATCGGCATGTTGAACCGGGTCTGCGGAGGCAGCTCGTCGCCGCGCTTCCGGTACCGGATGACACACCAGAAGATCAGGCCCCACACGAAGACGCCGACCACGAGCGCCGCGACCACGGAGCCGATCCACAGGTCGTACATCTTCTGGCCCTGCGGCGTGATGCCGCCCTGCGGCCAGCCGAAGCCGCCGAAGGCCGCACCGACGTCGCAGCCGCTCAGCAGGGCGACCAGCAGCACGCCCCCGAAGCCGAGCCCGGCGACCCGCCGGTTGCGGGAGCCGTTGTCCCGTCCCGTGTCCGAGGCGCGCACGCCCGAACCCTTTGCGACCACTGCTCCTGCCTCTCCTCCGCGGTACATGTTGCTCATTCGCGCCCCATGCCTCACCGCCGTGTGATACGACCGGCCGCGGTGGTTGGTGTGCCGCGTGGCCGGTTTCTCGCCACCGGGCACCGCCTCTTCAGGCGGCACCGACGACCGCAGATTACTTCACCTGGCCTCGGCGCAAGCCCCAGGGGTCCGCGTGTCAGCCGCTTTGTGATCACGGCGATCATCTGGACGATACCGTTTGGCACGTGTCCTCAAGCGCGCAACCCGGAGCTTCGGCCGCCTACCTCGACGCCGCCACCGCGGTCCCCCTGCACCCGCTGGCCAAACAGGCCATGATGGCCGCGATGGCCGAGGGCTGGGCCGATCCCGGCAAGCTCTACACCCAGTCCCGCAAGGCGCGGCACCTCGTCGAGGCCGCGCGCGCCACCATCGCCGAGTGTCTCTCCGTACGCCGTGAGGAGCTGTTCTTCACGACCAGCGGCACCACCGCCGCGCACGCGGCCGTGCTGGGCGGCCTCGCCGGCCGGCGCCGGGCCGGCGAGACCTTTGTGCACTCCGCGATCGAGCACTCCGCCGTGCTGCACGCCGCGACGTTCGCGGGCGCGCCCGCCACCAGCGTCGGCGTGAACCTCAAGGGCCGGCTCGATCTGGAGGCCTGGGAGGCCGCGGTCAAGGCGCCGGGCGTGGCGCTGGCCGCACTGATCAGCGCGTCGCACGAGGCCGGGACCGTGCAGCCGGTGTCCGCGGCCGCGGAGATGTGCGCGGAGGCGGGCGTGCCGCTCTACGTGGACGCGGCACAGTCGATCGGCCGGATGGGCGTGCCGCCGGGCTGGTCGCTGCTGACCGCGAGCGCGCGCAAGTGGGGCGGGCCGTCCGGCGTGGGCGTGCTGGTGATCCGCAAGAGCATGCGCTGGGTGTCGCCGTACCCGGAGGACGAGCGCTCCTATGCCCGTACCCCCGGCGCCATTGATCTGCCCGCCATCGTCGGGGCCGCGGCCGCGCTGCGGGCCGTGACCAACGACGCGGCCGCGGAACGCAAGCGGCAGTCCGCGCTGGTCGACCGGATCAGGACCGAGGTGCCGCGGCTGGTCCCGGACGTGGAGGTGGTCGGCGACCCGGTCGAACGGCTGCCGCACCTGGTCACGTTCTCCTGTCTCTACGTGGACGGCGAGGCGCTGCTGCACGCGCTGGACCGGCGCGGTTTCGCGGTGTCGTCCGGCTCGTCGTGCACGTCGTCCACGCTGCGCCCGAGCCACGTCCTCGAGGCGATGGGCGTGCTGTCGCACGGCAACGTGCGGGTGTCGCTGCACCGCGACACCACCTCGGAGGACGTGGACCGGTTCCTGGCCGAGTTGCCCGGCATCGTGGCCGAGCTGCGCGCCGAGGCGGGCGTCTAACGGAACGCGGCGACCGTCTGGCCGTCGCGGAACAGGAAGGCGCGGTTCACGCCGAGCGCGACCTTGCTGCCGCCGTACTCGCCGAGCGGCAGCCGGCGCAGTTCCCTACCGTCCGTGGCACGCAGCGCCAATAGTTGACCGGCCGGCATGTCCGTGTTGCTGACCAGCCAGACCACGCCGTTACCGGAGGTGATCCCGCCGTACGGGCGGGCGCCCTGCGCGGTCCACAGGCGGCGGCCGGTCTTCCCGTCGAGCGCGGCGACCCGGTGGTCGTCCGGGATCTTCGCGTCGTTCAGGCCGACGTAGAACCGGCCGTCGGCCGCGGCCAGGTCCTGGTAGCGGTGTGACGTCGGCGCGCACCAGAGCGTCTTGCCGTTCGTGGCGCGGTAGGCGCAGAGCCGGTCGCCGTTCACGGCCACCGCGTCCGCGTCGGCCGCGATCTCGCCGCCGCCCGGCACCGCTCGCTGCCAGACCTTCACGTTCTTCCGGGTGAGCACGGTGACCAGCGCGGGCGAGTCGTCCACGATCGGCTCCGGCTCCTTGCCCGGTTCGATGATGTCGTCGCCGTACAGCTCGTCCCTGTCCTGCCAGGTGCGGACCGCGATCCGCCCGCCGGCCACGGTGGCGACCGGGCTGCCGCCGGCGAGCTTCCGGATCCAGGTGCGGCGACCTGTGTCCGCGCGGAACGCGTGCAGTTCGGTCCGCTCGCAGACGTCGCCCTCGTGGTGGCCGCACCGGAACTCGGCCGCGGCCAGCACCAGCCCGCCGGTGGCCAGCACCCAGTCGGTGCGCACGTCGCCGGGGAGCTTCGCGGTCCAGCGGGGCTTGCCGTCCGGGCGGTAGGCGCGCACGACGCCGTCATCCGTGGTGATCGTAAAGACCGAGTCGCCGTCGCTGACCGGGCTCGCGATGCCGTACCCGCGCACGGCCGGCGCGAACGACTGCCGCTTGCCGGTCCCGGTGTCCCGCCGGACCAGGCCGGCCCTGCCGCCGCCGCTCTCCGCGTAGTAGACCGCGCCCGCGAAGTAGAGCGGATCACCGGTCAACCCCTTCGCGGGTACGGACCAGGCCTGCTTCAGCACGGCCGCCATCGACGGCGTGGGGCCGTCCGTGTCCGCGACCGGCGGCACCAGGACCGGGTCGACCGGCGCGGCCAGGGCCGGGCTCGGGACCAGGGCCGCCAGCAGGGCCGCAGCAAGCGCTGTTTTCTTCATGATTGAGAGCCTTTCGTCGTAATTGCGGCTTTAGTATCTGCTCCGCGCGACGACGAGTCCGGCGTTTCCGTGCACAACTCTTGTGCATAATTTCTGTGCACAGTTATTGTGCATCTGTGGAAGAACGCGACTGGATCGGTGTCCGGATCAACCCGGCGCAGCTGAAGACGATGGCCCACCCGCTGCGGTCCCGCCTGCTTGCCGCGCTGCGGACCGACGGCGCCGCCACCGCCACCAAGCTCGCCGAGCGGCTCGGCACGAACACCGGCGCCACCAGCTACCACCTGCGGCAACTCGCCGAGGTGGGCCTGGTCGTGGAGGAGGACCGGCCCGGCTCCGGCAAACAACGCTGGTGGCGCGCCGCGCAGAACTGGCACAGCATCATCGCCGGCGACTTCGCGGACGACCCCGACTCCCAGGCCGCACTCGACTGGCTGGAGGAGTTCTACCGCTCCGAGCACGGCCGCTGGGCCGCCCAGTGGCGCGCCGAGTCCCGGGAGTGGCCGGCCGAGTGGCAGGCCGCCGCCACCACCAACGACTACCTGCTCACGCTCACCCCCGACCAGGTCCGCGCCCTGACCGCCGAGGTCGACGCCGTGATGGAGCGCTACCGCACCATGCCGGTCACGGACGGCTCCGAGCGTGTCCTGGTCATGTACGAGAACCATCCGGTCCCGAGGAGGACGCCGCGATGACCGTCCGGACCCGCTATCTGATACTCCACGGCCTGCGCTGGATGCCGGTCGGACTGATGATCCCGGTGCTGGTGCTGCTGGCGCAGGAGCGTGGCATGACGCTCGCCCAGATCGGCCTGATCACCGCCGCGCAGGGCTTCGTCGTGCTCGGCCTGGAGCTGCCCACCGGCGGCCTGGCCGACACCATCGGCCGCCGCCCCGTGCTACTGCTCGCCGCACTGGTCAACCTCGCGTCACTGGCGTTCCTGGTGGTCGCGGACCAGTTCTGGATGTTCGTGGTGATCTTCGCGATGCAGGGTGTGTTCCGCGCCCTGGACAGCGGCCCGCTCGACTCCTGGTACGTCGACGCCACCCTAGCCGAGAACCCGTCCGCGTCCTTCGAGAGCGGCCTCAGCCGTGCCGGCGTCGTGTCCGGCATCGCGATCGGCGGCGGCGCGCTGCTCTCCGGTGCCCTGGTCGCGCTGGACCCGATCCCCGCCGTGAGCGCGCTCACCACCCCGATCCTGGTCGCCGTCGTACTGCAGACGATAACCGTGACCGCGATCCTCACGCTCCTCCGCGAGCCGCCGCGCCACTCCCGCACCCGCTTCGCCGCCACCCTGCGCGGCGTGCCCGCCGTGGTAACCGACGCGCTCGGCCTCCTGCGCCGCTCCCGCGTGCTGGCCGCGCTGGTCGGTGTGGAACTGTGCTGGGCGTTCGGCATGATGACGTTCGAGGTCTTCTTCCCCGTGCGCCTCTCCGAAGTGGTCGGCGACCCCGCCACCGCCGCCTCGATCCTCGGCCCCGTCGGCTCCGCCGCCTGGCTCGCCTCCGCCGCCGGCGCAGCCCTGGTCCCACTCCTGGTCCGGCGACTCGGCCCCGCCTGGTCCGGCCTGACGCTGCAACTCGGCCAGGCACTCGCCGTCCTCGCGATCGGCCTGTTCACCGGCCCCGCCGGCGCGATCACCGCCTACCTGCTCTGCTACACACTCCACGGCGCCGTGAACCCGGTCTACTCCGGCCTCCTCCACCGCCAGGCCGACGCCACGAACCGCACCACCGTCGCGTCCCTCAGCTCCATGGCCGGCCAGCCCGCGGGCGCGGTCGGCAGCATCACACTCGCCGCCATCGCCCAGGCCACCACCGTCCGCACCGCCATCCTCGCCGGCACGATTCCCCTGGCCCTGGCCGCCCTCGGCTACCTCGCCGCGCGCCTCACTCCCCCACCCACCACCCTCGCAAGCACGCCCGACCATGCCGGCGAACCGGACAGCCCCGCCGTCGCTCCAGGCGCCGCCGCCGGACCAGCCCTCACCTCCGGCCCGCCGGAGGTCGCGATCACGCAATAAGCCGAAATTTCGGGCACAGAGTGTTCGGACGATACCCCGGTCTCGCTGACGTATACGTGGGCATTTGATCTTCGCTTTTCGCGGATGAGTGACCGCCTGGCTGTTCCGTATGCCGGACGGGCACCGCGCGGACCCAATCGCACCGCGTTCGCGCGCCGCGCGGAGCCCCGTTCACAGGCTCCGCGCGGCGCCCACGATCACCCGCGCAGATAGTCCAGCAACGAGCCCAGCGGATCCCCCGGCACCGTCGTGTCGATCACCACGCGGCGCCCGACGTACGGCTGGTATTCCGCGCGTCTCTCCAGCACCCGGACCCAGTCCACATCCGCGTACGCCGGGTCCGCGGCCTGCCGAGCCTCGATCCGGCGACGGTGCTCGTCCTCGTCCGCGCACCAGACCTCGACCACCCGCAGCGGCACCTTGGCCCGCTCCGCGAGTTCGAGCCACATCTCCCGTGCCTCGGCCACCGGATTGACCGCGTCCACGATCACCGGCAACCCGAGCTCCAGCTGGATCTCGGCCAGCGCGGCCACCGCCTGGTACGCCTCCGGCCCGGCCGCACCATAGACACGCTCGATCGGATCCACCGGAAGGACCGGGGCCGGCAGTGCGGCGCCCACCCGGCGGGCGAGCGTGCTCTTGCCGACCCCCGGCAGCCCGGCGAAGACGATCAGCACCGGGCGGCCGCTCACGGGATCAGGTGCGGGCGCACGTCCTCGGCCGCGGCGTCGCCGTAGGCCTCGCCGAGGGCCTTGACGAACTGGTCGGCGCTGATCTCGTACTCCTGGGTGCCGATGGTCTCCAGCACGTAGGTGGCGAGCAGCGAGCCGATCTGCGCGGAGCGCTCCAGGCTGAGGCCCCAGGTGAGGCCCGCGAAGAAGCCGGACCGGAACGCGTCGCCGCCGCCGGTCGGGTCGTAGGCGGAGACCTCGCGGGCGACCGGGACGTGGATGGTCTCGATGTCGCGGCCGGAGATGCGCGCGCCGTCCTTGCCGAGCGTGGTGATCTGGACCTTGATCCGGTCCAGGACCTGCGCCTCGGTGAGGCCGGTCTTGCTCTCGAGCAGCGACTTCTCGTACTCGTTGGTGAAGAGGAACTCGGCGCCGTCGATCAGTTTCAGCACGTCGTCGCCCTCGACGCGGGCGAGCTGCTGCGACGGGTCGGCGGCGAACCGGATGCCCCGCTCACGGCACTCCTCGGAGTGGCGGACCATGGCGGCCGGGTCGTTGGCGCCGATGAGCACCAGGTCGAGGCCGTTGTTGCGGTCCGCGACGGGCGCGAGCTCGATGTTGCGGGCCTCGGCCATCGCGCCGGCGTAGAACGACGCGATCTGGTTCATCTCGGTGTCGGTGGTGCAGACGAAGCGCGCGGTGTGCGCGACCTCGCTGATGTAGACCGAGCCGCAGTCGACGCCGTGCCGCTCCAGCCAGGAGCGGTAGTCGGCGAAGTCCGCACCGACGGCGCCGACCAGGATCGGGCTGAGCCCGAGCTGGCCCATGCCGAACGCGATGTTGGCGGCCACGCCGCCGCGGCGCACCACGAGGTCGTCGACGAGGAAGGACAGCGACACCTTGTGCAGCTGGTCAGCCAGGAGCTGGTCGGCGAACCGTCCCGGGAAGTGCATCAGATGGTCGGTGGCGATCGAGCCGGTAACGGCGATCTTCATGTCGGCCCTCGAGTGTCGGCGGCTATAGCTGAGACAGCCTACGGCAGGCAGCCCGGAGGCCGCCTGTGAGTCAGACGCACGCCACCCGACCGTAACGCCGCAGCCCCAAGGGCACAAACCAAGGCCGCAGGGGGTACGACGTGCACGTCGTACCCCCTGCGGCTTTTGATCTTTGTGTAGTTCCCCCCGACCCGCCACGGCCTGGACCACGTCGTGAGACGCAGGCGACCAGAGCTGGCGCGGCCACCGGCAGACATGCTCTTCGTCTGCCGGTGAACGTGTCAGCGCCGGGAGCGGCGGCGAGCCCGGAGGAGCGAAGCGACGACCAGCAACTCAGTGGAACGAGTCGCCGCAGGCGCAAGAGCCGCCGGCGTTCGGGTTGTCGATGGTGAAGCCCTGCGCGTCGATGCGGTCCGCGAAGTCGATGGTCGCGCCGGTCAGGTAAGGCGCGCTCATCCGGTCCACGACGACCTCGACGCCGCCGAAGTCGTCGACGATGTCGCCGTCGAGCGAGCGCTCGTCGAAGAAGAGCTGGTAGCGGAGGCCGGAGCAGCCGCCGGGCTGCACCGCGACGCGCAGACGAAGATCGTCGCGGCCCTCCTGCTCGAGCAGGTTCTTGACCTTCTCCGCTGCCACGTCCGTGAGGAGGACGGTGGTCGCGGCCTTGGTCTCCTCGGCCACTGCCTCGGTGCCGGTCTGCGCTGAAGTGGTCACTTGGAAGTCTCCCTGCGCTGTGCGGATTTATTCCGTCTGTGGCCAACGCATGTCCGCTGACCCTGCATTCCCACCCAGTCTAAAACTCTTCCCAGCTTGTGCCCGTGCGCGCTTGCTCTCACCGGCTGTACTGCCCGGCCAGGCGCTCCGCGAGCGCGGCCAGACCGTCCGCCGGCGTGGCCATGGCCGCGTCCACGTCGCCGTCGTAGAAGTCGACGAGCGAGTACGTCTCGGTGACGCCGGCCGCGGCCGCCTCACGCCGCCCGGTGGTGACCCGACCGGCCAGCACCACGCAGGGCAGGCCGCGGTCGCGGGCGCCACCGGCCACCCCGGCCACGACCTTGCCGCGCAGCGACTGGTGGTCGAACGAGCCCTCGCCGGTGATCACCAGGTCCGCCTCGTCCAGCGCCGCGGGCAGGTCCGTGAGCCTGGTCACCAGGTCGATGCCGGACTCGCAGCGGCCGCCGAGCGCCAGGATCGCGGCGCCGAGCCCGCCGGCCGCGCCCGCGCCCGGCAGGTCGCGCACGCCGGGTGGCGCGGTGGGCAGCGTCTGCAGGATGCCGGCGAATCGTTCCAGCGCGCTGTCCAGCAGGAACACGTCCTCGCGGGTGGCGCCCTTCTGCGGGCCGTAGACCGCGGACGCGCCGTGCAGGCCGGTGAGCGGGTTGTCGACGTCGGTGGCCGCGAGCAGCTCGGCGCCGCGGATCCGGGGCGTGCCGGTCAGGCCCTCGACGGCGGTGAGCGCGGCGCCGCCGTAGGGCAGCGCGTAGCCGGCCGCGTCGATCGGGGCCGCGTCCAGCGCCGCGAGCATGCCGGCGCCGGCGTCGTTGACGGCGGAGCCGCCGAGGCCGATGACCACGCGGACCGCGCCGTGCTCGATCGCGGCGAGCAGCAGCAGGCCGAGACCGTAGGACGTGGTGCGCTTCGGGTCCCGTTCCGGCTCGGAAAGCAGGTGCAGGCCGCAGGCGTGGGCGCTCTCCACGTACCCGATGCCGTCTTTGATCAGAATTTCGCCCTGTGCCGGGCGGCCGAGCGGGTCGACCGTGTCGACGATCACGCGGCGCCCGTGCACGGCCGGCGCGAGCACGCCGATGAAGCCGGGGCCGCCGTCCGCGAGCGGGCGCTCGATCAGGTCGTCGGTCTCCGTGTGCCGCCGCCAGCCGTCGGCGATGGCGCGGGCGGCCGACACCGCATCGATACTCCCCGCGAATTTATCCGGACAAATCAGGATTCGCACGTCCCTGTACCTCCTGGTAGGCGGCCGTCCGGACCATTCTGAGGGAAGCCTGGATCACATCGGCGGGCCGGTCTCACTGTGAGACAATCTTGCTGTGACATCGACCTGGGTAGAGCCGTCCAATACCGCAACCGCCCTGCTTCTGCTGGGCAGGGGCACCGACCCGGCCTCCGAGGCCGGCGTCGACTGCCCCGGAGATCTTCCGTCACCGAGCGACCCGGACCTGGTCGCCCGCGCCATGGCCGCCAAGCTCGCGCTCGGCGACCGCGTCTTCGTCCTCGGGCACCACTACCAGCGCGACGAGGTGATCCAGTTCGCCGACGTGACCGGCGACTCGTTCAAGCTCGCCCGCGAGGCCGCGGCCCGGCCGGACGCGGAGTTCATCGTGTTCTGCGGCGTGCACTTCATGGCCGAGAGCGCGGACATCCTGACCACCGCCGACCAGAAGGTCATCCTCCCGGACCTGGCGGCCGGCTGTTCGATGGCCGACATGGCCGTGCTGTCGCAGGTCGAGACCGCGTGGGACCTGTTCGAGGACCTGGGCATAGCCGGCGACGTGGTGCCGGTCACGTACATGAACTCGTCCGCGGACATCAAGGGCTTCGTCGGCCGTAACAAGGGTGTGGTGTGCACCTCGTCCAACGCCAAGCGCGCGCTGGACTGGGCGTTCGAGCAGGGCTCCAAGGTCTTCTTCCTGCCCGACCAGCACCTGGGCCGCAACACCGCGGTGCTGGAGATGGGCCTCACGCTGGACGACTGCGTGCTGTACGACCCGCACAAGCCGCACGGCGGGCTCACCCCGGAGCAGCTGCGGGACGCGAAGATGATCCTCTGGCGCGGCCACTGCTCCGTGCACGGGCGTTTCACACTGTCTTGCGTGGAGGAGGTTCGCGAGCGCATCCCCGGGGTAAACGTGCTCGTGCACCCGGAATGCCGGCACGAGGTGGTGACGGCAGCCGACTACGTGGGCTCGACGGAGTACATCATCAAGACCGTCGAGGCCGCTCCGGCCGGGTCCGCCTGGGCGATCGGCACCGAGCTCAACCTCGTGCGCCGGTTGGCGGACGCGCACCCGGACAAGCAGATCACGTTCCTGGAACGCACTGTCTGTTACTGCTCGACTATGAACCGCATTGATCTGCCGCATCTGGTCTGGGCGCTGGAGGAGCTTGTCGCCGGACGGACACCGAACCAGATTACGGTCGATCCGGACACTTCGGCATTTGCACGATCCGCGCTCGATCAGATGCTTGCGCTGCCGTAACACCGAACGGGCACATCCGTAAGATCCACGACAGAACCACGGCCGTTCGTCCCGGTTTCGCGCCAGGACGAGCGGTGCGTGGGTTCTTGTCTTGGTAACCGAGCGCTATGCTTCCCCCCGCGACAAGCGCCACCCCCCGCTCGCCGAAGTTGAGACGAGTGCCGGCGCCCATCCCCCTTACGCAAGCGCTGGAGGTTGCGTTGACCGACGACGTGCTGGCTGTGCACGGTGGCACTCCACTGAACGGCCGGGTCCGAGTCCGCGGCGCCAAGAACCTCGTCTCCAAGGCGATGGTGGCATCCGTGCTCGGCGACAGCCCGAGCAAGCTCTACGACGTCCCCAACATCCGCGACGTCGAGGTCGTCACCGGCCTGCTCGAGCTGCACGGGGTCCGGGTCAGCAAGGGTGAGACCGAGGGCGAGCTGATCTTCGACCCGTCCAATGTCGAGTCCGCCTCCACTGACGAGATCAACGTGCACGCCGGGTCCAGCCGGATCCCGATCCTCTTCTGCGGCCCGCTGCTCCACCGGCTGGGCCACGCCTTCATCCCGGACCTCGGCGGCTGCCACATCGGCCCGCGTCCGATCGACTTCCACATCCAGGCGCTGCGCCAGTTCGGCGCGATCGTCGACAAGGCGCCCGAGGGCATGCACCTCACCGCGCCGAACGGGCTGCACGGCACCAAGTTCGAGCTGCCGTACCCGAGCGTCGGCGCCACCGAGCAGGTGCTGCTGACCGCGGTGCTCGCCGAGGGCGTCACCGAGCTGCGCAACGCCGCGGTCGAGCCGGAGATCATGGACCTCATCTGCATCCTGCAGAAGATGGGCGCGATCATCACGGTGCACACCGACCGGGTCATCGAGATCCAGGGCGTGAAGCGGCTCGGCGGCTACTCGCACCGGCCGATCCCGGACCGGATCGAGGCCGCGTCCTGGGCCGCGGCCGCGCTGGCCACGCGTGGCGACATCACCGTGCTCGGCGCGCAGCAGGCGGACATGGGCACGTTCCTCAACGTGTTCCGGTCCATCGGCGGCCAGTTCGAGGTCACCGACGCGCTCGCGCCGAACGAGACCCGGCCGGGCCGCGAGGGCGGCATCCGCTTCTGGCACCCGGGCACCGAGCTGACCGCGGTCGCGCTGGAGACCGACGTGCACCCCGGCTTCGCCACCGACTGGCAGCAGCCGCTCGTGGTCGCGCTCACCCAGGCCCGGGGCATCTCGATCGTCCACGAGACCGTGTACGAGCAGCGGCTCGGCTACACGGAGTCGCTCAACACCATGGGCGCGACGATCCAGACGTACCGGGACTGCCTCGGTGGTACGCCGTGCCGCTTCGGCCGGCGTAACTTCCACCACTCCGCGGTCATCGCCGGACCGTCCAAGCTGCACGCGGCCGACCTGGTCATCCCGGACCTGCGGGCCGGCTTCAGCCACCTGATCGCGGCGCTGGCGGCCGAGGGCACCTCGCGTGTCTACGGCGTCGACCTGATCAAGCGCGGGTACGAGAACTTCGAGACGAAGCTCGCCGACCTGGGCGCGAACGTCGAGCGCGTCTGACGATCGTCCTGACGAGAGGCCGGCACCCCGAACGGGGTCCCGGCCTCTCGTTCGTTCGGGTGACTACCTTGCGGTCGACGGCCGGTTTCGCTGCGCTTCATCTCGCCGCTACCCTTGGCGACGTGCCGCTGTTTCGTCGTAAGTCCACCGCCCTCGTCGAGGACCAGGTCTCCGAGGTCGAGTCCACCGAGGCCGGCTCCGCCGCCACCCGGGGTTACACCCCGAGCAAGCGCGAGCTGGGCGTCACCACGCCGAAGCGGCCGAGCACGCAGCGCCGCCCCGGTGGCGCCTCGGTCAGCCGGACGCCGCTGACCAAGGAGGAGGCGAAGGAGCAGCGCAAGCTCGCGCGGCAGCGTGAGTCCGAGCGCTTCCGCCAGGAGGGCGGGCCGCGTGACCGGGGTCCCGAGCGGCTGCTCGTGCGCAACGTGGTGGACTCGCGGCGTACCGCCGGGTCGTTCTTCCTGGGTGGCGCGTTCATCGTGCTGCTCGGCGCCACCATCCCGGACCCGCGGGTCCAGACGGTCGTCAACATCCTCTGGCTGGCGCTGACGCTCGCCGTGATCGTGGACAGCTTCCTGATCAGCCGCCGGATCAAGAAGGCGGTCAACGACCGCTTCCCGAAGACGTCGGAGCGGATGGGCTCGCTCTACTTCTACGGCATCTCCCGGTCGCTCAGCTTCCGCCGCATGCGGGTGCCGGTGCCGGCGGTCGGGGTCGGCGAGAAGTTCTGATCATGGGTGCTCCATGATCAGGATCATCCAGCTGCCCGGCTCCAGCCCCTCGTAGACGTGCGGAGCATCGCCCGGGAACGACACGTAGTCTCCCGGGCCCAGCTCCACCGGGCTCTCCGCCGGCCCGAGCCGCATCCGCCCGGCCGCCACGATCCCGTGCTCCACCGTGCCCGGCAGGTGCGGCTCCGCCAGCCGCGCCGAGCCGGGCTCCGTCTCCACCAGGTAGACGTCCCGTCGCGCGCGCCCGTCGCCCGCGTTCAGCAGCACGCCGGTGTAGCTGGCCAGCTCCGACGTCACCCGCGGCCCCTCCCCCGCCCGGATCACCCGCACGGCCGGGGCCGGGGGTTCGATGAGCCGGCTCAGCGGTACGTCGAGCGCGTTCCCGAGCGACCAGAGCGTCTCCACGCTGGGGTTGCCGCTGCCCGCCTCCAGCTGGGAGAGCGTGGACTTCGCCACACCCGCGCGCCGCGCCACCTCCGCCAGCGAGAGCCCCATCCGCTCCCGTTCCCGCTTCAGGGCTGCCGCGATGGCGGCGATCGGCGGCTCACTCGTTCGTTTCATCGACCTCTTCGTTCGGTTTGACATACCGGTCGGTACGTTCGATATTCCACGACATGCGTTCAGTACATCGAACGACGATCGTCCGCGACGCCCTCGCCATCTCGGTGGCCACCGGCGCCGTCGCCATCTCCTTCGGCGCGATCGCGGTCGGCAGCGGCCTGCCCCCATGGTCCGTGGTCGCCATGTCGGTCTTCATCTTCGCCGGTGGCGCCCAGTTCATGGCCGTGGCCCTCATCGCCGCCGGCAACCCCCTCGCCGCCGTCCTCGGCGGCCTCCTCGTCAACGCCCGCCACCTCCCGTTCGGCCTGGCCGTCGCCGACGCCGTCGGTCCCCGCTGGTGGCAGCGCCTGATCGGCTCGCACATCGTCATCGACGAGTCCGTGGCGTTCACGCTCGCCCAGCAGGATCCGCGCGACCGCCGCCTCGCATTCTGGACCACCGGCGGCCTTCTCTTCATCTTCTGGAACCTCGGCGGCCTCGCCGGCATCGCGCTCGGCTCCGCCGTCACCGACCCCGCCGTCCTCGGCCTCGACGCCGCCTTCCCGGCCGGCCTCATCGCGCTCCTCCTGCCGTCACTGAAGGACCGCGCCACCCGCGAGGTCGCCCTCTCCGGCGCCGCGCTGGCCGTCCTCACCACCCCGTTCCTCCCCGCCGGCCTCCCGGTGCTCCTCTCCCTGGCCGGCCTCCTGACGCTCCTCATCCCCCGAAAACCCGAAAAAAACGAAGAAGCCCACGTGGGTACGACGGGAGCGCCCGCATGCTGATCGCCGTCATCGCCGCGCTCGCGGTCGGCACCTACGCCTTCCGCGTCACCGGCGTCCTCCTCCAGGACCGCCTGCAGCTCCCGCCCCGCATCCGTCACGTCCTCCCGCCGGCCGCCGCCGCCCTCCTCGGCGCGCTCGCCGCCACCGCCGCCCTCACCGAGAACGGCGCCCTCGCCGGCGTCGCCCGCCCCGCCGGCGTCCTGGTCGGTGTCCTCCTCGCCTGGCGCAAGGCCCCGTTCACCGCGGTCGTCGTCACCGCCGCCGCCACCACCGCCCTCCTCCGCTTCCTGGGCCTCCCCTGACCACATCGGCGCGGAACCGGGCCGCATCTCCCCTGCGGCACGACCGGGTCTTTGCCCTTGTGACGCGGAACCGGCTCCGCCGCGGCGGCAGAACGGAGCGAAGCGGAGGTTAGGACGCCGGCGCGGTTGGCCCGCGGGAGCATGCGGGCCGGACCACGGCGAAAGCGGGAAAATCCGCTCTTAGGTTTTTTTGGAGATCTAGGTGTTTTTGTAGAGCTTGGCGATGACGTCCTCGATGTCGGGTTCGAGGACGGAGATGTCGCGGACGGCGGCGGACCGGGCCACCTGGACGACCACGTCCGCGGCGGTGCCGGTGGTCAGGCCGAACGTCAGGCGGCGGCCGTCGAGCTCGGTGGCGTCCAGCGTGGCGCCGGTGAGCGTGAGCGGGGCGGGTGGCGGCTCGTCGAGGTCGACGACGACGCGGCGGCGGGAGTTGTAGCGCGCGTGCAGCGCCTCCAGCGTGCCGTCGTGCACCACCCGGCCGTGGTCGATGATCACCAGGCGGCGGCAGAGGCGTTCGATGTCCGCGAGGTCGTGCGTCGTGAGCATCACGGTCGTGTCCCCGGCGGCGCCGAGTTCGGTCAGGAACGCCCGCACCGCCTGCTTGCTGACCACGTCCAGGCCGATCGTCGGCTCGTCCAGGAAGAGCACCTCGGGGCCGTGCAGCAGCGCGGCCGTCAGCTCGCCGCGCATGCGCTGGCCCAGGGAGAGCTGGCGCACCGGCGTGTCCAGGAACTCGTCCAGCTCCAGCATCGCCCGGCACCGCAGCAGACGGGCCGCGTGATCGGCGGTCGGGACCCGGTAGATGTGCCGGAGCAGCGCGAACGACTCGCGCAGCGGCAGGTCCCACCAGAGCTGGGAGCGCTGGCCGAAGACCACGCCGATGCGCAGCGCGAGCCGGATGCGCTGCTTCACCGGGACCAGGCCGCAGACCGTGACCTCGCCGCCGGACGGCATCAGCACACCGGTCATCATCTTCAGCGTGGTCGACTTCCCGGCGCCGTTCGGGCCGATGTAGCCGACCGTCTCGCCCCGGTCGATGCGCAGGTCGACGCCGTCGACGGCGGCGGTCTGCCGGCGTTCGCGGCGGAAGCGGCCCTTCTTGACGCTCACGGTGAAGGCCTTGCTGAGGGCTCGCGCCTCGATGACGGTCATGATCCGGTGCTCCGGTAGTGGCGGATGCCGGTGCGCCAGATCAGGGCCGCGGCGAACGCGACCGGGAGGCAGACCAGCGGGGCGGCCCAGCCGGCCCAGGCGGGCAGGCCGAGTGGGTCGGGGCGGCCGAGCAGCGCGAGCGTCGGCTGGTAGGCGACGAACGCGAAGCCGAGCCCGTACGCGAAGAGGCTCCGGAACCAGCCGTCGAAGACCGTGACCGGGTAGCTGGTGAAGTCACGCCCGCCGTAGGTGAACGCGTTGCCCAGCTCGCCGGACTCGATCCACCAGAACGCCACGGACGCGGTGCCCACGAAGATCGCGCCGAAGAAGACCGCGCCCCCGATCGGCGCCGCGATCGCGAGCAGGACCCGGGCCGGCGTCCAGTCGATGCCGGCGTGGGCCAGCGCTACGACCAGCACCACGATGGCGAGCAGCACGCGGGACAGCTTGCGCAGCGGTAGGTCCATGGCGAGCAGCTGGCCGAGCGGCCCGAGCGGGCGGATCAGGACCGCGTCCATCAGGCCGGTACGCACGTAGAGCCGGATCCGCTCGATGTTGCCGACCGCGAGGTCCGCCAGCGTGAACCCGCACTGCGCGATCCCGACCATGACGAGCGACTCACCGAGCCGGAATCCGCCGATCACGCTGGACACGCCGTAGAGCACGAAGACGGTGAGCACGTCCAGCGCGGTGGCGCCGACGTTGGAGACCAGGTCGATGGCGAACGACACGCGGTAGCTCATCTGCGACCGGGCCTGGGCACGCAGCAGGTGGAGGTGCCCGCCGAGCCGGGCGCGCAGCTCACCCACCCTGGATCACCAGGTGCCGCTCGGCGCGGCGCTGGACGAGGCGGCAGAGCAGCAGCATGACGACCAGCCAGCACGCCTGGAGTCCGACGATGCCGAACTGGACCGGCGTGGCGTCGCGCTCGACCAGCACGTCCAGCGGGGCCTGGAAGAGGCTGGGCATCGGGGTGAGCAGCCACAGCGGCAGCAGCACGGCGTCGGGCAGGAAGCGCAACGGGAAGAGGAGCCCGGAGAGTACGCCGGCGCCGAGCGTCCAGAGCATCAGCGGCCCGCGGACGTCGAGGAGCCAGTAAGCGATCGCGTTCACCAGGAACCGGCAGCAGAACGTGATGACGATCGCAAAAAGGACGGAGAGTGCGAAGAGCGGCACCGTGTGCCAGCGGGCGGGCAGATAGGGGTGGAAGAAGATCAGACCGGCGAGCACGGGCGGAACGCACCTGGTCAGGACCGCGTGCCAGGCCCGGCCGAGGTCGGCCGCGAGCATGCTGGTGACCGGGTGGACCGGCCGGAGCAGATCGGCCGTCACCTCGCCGGTGCGGATGCGGTCGGCGAGCTCGGGCGTGCCCCAGAGCAGCACCACCGCGAGCAGGCCCTGCGCCACCCAGACGTACGTAACCAGCTGACCAGGGGTGTAACCGCCCGCCACCGCGCCGCCGGCGACCGCCAGGAAGAGGTAACAGCGGAGGAATCCGAAGACGGTGTTGGTGAACGTCCCGGCGACCGTTGCCTGACGATATGTGGAGTACCGACGAAAGCCTGATGCCGCGATAACCCAGAATGTCGTGATTTGTCCGACGAGTTTTTGTTGCGGCATGGTGCGCGCAGTGGCGTTGAACAAGCCCACGCCGTTACCCTCCTTTCCGCGGACATCGCTGCGCCGAGCCGGGTGACTTTACCCGGTGACCACGGCTGCCCAGCGATAGATTTCCCATGAGGTGAGCCGGCGTGACCATGCGACGCCCGCCAGCGTCTCCGCTGGCACGCGTCCCGGTCCGTCGACACCGGGCCCAGGTCGGGAGCGCACAGCGAGGTGGGGTGAACCGTGACGCCGGAGCGTAGGGATCGACGCGGTTCAGCGCTGCCCGCGTGGGCCGTCGAGACGACGGACGAGTGGATGGAGGTTCCCGGGCAGAAATATCCGGGCGACCCCGGACCGTCCGTCCAGGCGCGCAGCAGCGCGGTCTACCGGTCCTCCGTGCGCCCGGACCCGGACAACCCCGCACCCGCGCCCCCGCCGGCCAACGGCCGCCCTTCGCGCCCCGCGTCCGGCCGCGCCAGACCACGCAAACCAGGCGCCAATGGGTACGACTACGACGAGGACCAGTTCGCGCCGGCGCCCACCCGCGGACACGATGTCCGGATTTATGGGGATCGGGGGCGGTCCGACGAGCCGCGCCGCGGCGCGCCGGTCGAGGACGACTGGGACGACGCACCCCGCGCCCGTGGCGGCGGACAGCGGAGCGACTTCGACTACGAGGGCCGGGACCCGAGGGGCGCGCGCGGCCGCCGCGATCCCAACCTTCGGGACGATACGAAAGATTCGCGGGTACGGAACGGGCGCGGCGCCGATCCGGATTTCGACCCCGACTTCGACTCGGGTTACGACTCCGGCTTCGACCCGGGCCTCGGCTCGGGTGAGATCGATCCGCGCGGGCGGCGGGATCCCCGGGACCGGGGCGGGCCGGATCCGCGGGATCGTGGACGGCGGGGCGAGGAGATCGACCCGCGTGACCGTGGTGGTCGTGACTCTGGTCGAGACGGCGGCCGGGACGGTGGTCGCTACGGCGGCGGCCGGGGTGGGGAGCAGGACTGGCGGACGGGTGATCCCGATCGGCCGCGCCGCCCTGCCCGGCGACCGGAGGACGGGCCCGGCGACGTGCGTCCGGCCGCCGCGGCGGGCGGACCCGACCGTGGCCGGCGGCCCGGGTGGGATCAGGCGGACGACTGGCAGCAGGCGCGCGAGGGACGGCGTGAGGCGCCGCGCGGCGACCAGCCGTGGCGCCGTCGCGAGGTCGTCCAGGACTGGAGCGAGCCGCAGCCGGTAGACGCGGACTACGACGACCGGTCGGGGCGGCGGGACGACGTGCGTCCGGTCCGGCGGGACGACGAGCGCCCGATCCGGCGCGAGGACGAGCGCCCGGCCCGGCGCGACGAGCCGGTGCGCAGGGACGACGAGCGGCCGATCCGGCGCGAGGACGAGCGGCCGGGGCGCCGGGACGACGAGCGGCCGGTGCGTCGCGACGAGCCCGTGCCCGGCCGTGGGCGCGGCGACCGGCCGGGACGCGAGGGCGATCCGGCCTGGCGCGACCAGCCGGACGAGGTGCGGGCCGGGGAGCCGAGGCGGCAGGAGCCGTCCGCGCGTCCCGACGACCCGGACCGTGGCGGGGATCCGTCGCGGCGGGGCGAACGGACCTGGATCAAGCCGGGCCAGCGCGGGCCCGCCCGCCAGGACGAGCCTTCGCGTGGCCGGGAGCCGGTCCGGGACGACGAGCCCGCACGCCGTGGCGAGCCCGTCCGCGGGGACGAGCCGCAGCGGCGCGAGCCCGTGCGCGGGGACGAGCCGGGGCGGCGCGAGCCCGTGCGTGGCGATGAGCCCGGACGGCGCGAGCCTGTGCGCGGGGACGAGCCGGGGCGTCGTGGCGATGAGCCGGCACGTCGCGGGGAGCCGTCGCGCATCGGGGAGCCTGGCCGGCGGGACGAGCGGCGTGGCGAGCCCGTCCGCGGGGACGAGCCCGGACGGCGCGAGCCCGCGCGTCCGGAGGAGCCGCTGGCGCCGGTCGTGCCGATCCGGCGCCGCGACGAGCAGCCGTGGGAGCAGGAACCGGCCGCGGCCGGTTGGGACCCGGCGGCCGGCGACGTCCGTGGCCCGTCGCGCGGTGGCGATCCGTCGCGTGGTGGGGACCCGTCGCGCGGTGGCGATCCGTCGCGGCGTGCGCCCGCGGCGTCGGCCGAGCGCTTCGCGGAGGCGGAGCGGTCCGGTTACTCGCGTCAGGACATGCCGGACGCGGACCCGCGCCCGGGACGGGACGGCGACCGTGGACGCCCGATGGCGCCCGCGGCCTCTGCCGCGCCCCCGGCGTCCCCCACGCGCCGACCGGACTACCCGGACGGTCCGGAGCGCTCCGGCGGGAACGCGCGTCCCGACGTCTCAGCGCGCCCTGGCGGGTCCGGACGGCCGTATCCCGGACCGGGATCCAACCAGCCGCCGTCGAGCCCGCAGCGGCCCGCACAGCCGCCGTCCGGCACCCCGTGGGGTCCGGAGGGCCGGCCGGTCAATCCGGCCGCGGCCTATCAGGTCCCGGGCCCGCCGGCCCGCGCGCCCTACGATCCGGCGCGGGCGGACGCGTCCGAGCAGACCCGCCGCCTCGGCGGGGACTCGTTCGACGCCACCCGCCCGGTCAGCTCCGCGCCCTACGACCAGAGCACGCGACCGGTCAGCTCCGCGCCCTACGACCAGAGCACGCGACCGGTCAGCTCCGCGCCCTACGACCAGACCGTCCGCCCGGTCAGCGGGATGCCGTCCGACCGGACCCAGCCGGTCGGCGGGTTCGACCAGACGCGGCCGGTCAGCGCCGCACCCTACGACCGCACGCAGCCGATCAGCGGCCCGCCCTACGACCGGAACCGGCCGCTCGCGGCGGACGCGTCCGAGCAGGCCCGCCCGGTCAGCTCCGCGCCCTACGACCAGAGCGGGCGGCCCGTCAGCGGGGCGCCGTTCGAGCAGGTGCGGCCGGTCAGCGGGATGCCGGACGCGCGGCCGGTCAGTGGCGCGCCGTTCGAGCGGGAGCGTGGCGCGGCCTACGGGCAGGAGTGGGCGCCGGGTGCGTCCGCGCCGACCAGTGGCGCGCCCTACGAGCAGACGCGGCCGGGTTCAGCGCCGCAGCGGCCGGCGGCCGGGCCTCCGCGCGGGCAGGAGTGGGCGCCGGGCGCGGCCCAGCAGGGCGGATGGGCGGCTCAGGATCGGCCGCGGCCGGACGCGGAGCGCGAGTCGCAGCGGCCGGTCAGCGGCGTGCCCTACGGACACGAGTGGGCTCCGGACGCGGCCCGGCCGGTCAGCGGCACGCCCTACGGTCAGGTGCGCCCTGAGGCCGGTCGCGACCAGGACCGGCCGGTCAGCGGCACCCCGTACGGCCAGACCCGGCCCGACGCAGGCCGCGACCAGAACCAGCCGGTCAGCGGTGTGCCCGCTGACCAGCGGGGCCCGATCGACCCGCGGACCGGCAGGCCCGTGGACGGCGCGGGGCGTCCGGAGAGCAGCGGGGCGTTCCCGAACGTCCCGGTCATGCCGGGTCAGGAGGAGGACAGCCGCCGCCCGGACCAGGTCTACCCGCAGGATCGGCCGGTCAGCGCGGCCCCCTACCGGGGCGA
This sequence comes from Catenuloplanes japonicus, assembly GCF_000717135.1. GTDB lineage: Bacteria > Actinomycetota > Actinomycetes > Mycobacteriales > Micromonosporaceae > Catenuloplanes > Catenuloplanes japonicus. Next base: position 8,292 of record NZ_JNXY01000013.1, on the reverse strand, counting down.
CGATCGGCCGGTCAGCGCCGTGCCGAGCGACTACCGGGGCGAGGACCGGCCGGTCAGCGCCGTTCCCTACGCGTCCGAGGCCGCGTCGCGGCCGGATGTGCGCCGGGGGCCGGACGGTTTCCCGGAGGAGGATCGCGCGGGCTACGCGGAGGCCGAGTACCGGCGGCCGGCCGGGTCGGTACAGCCGCCGCCGGTGGATGCCGCCTACGACGACGAGCTCTACCCGCAGCAGCCGACCCAGCGGGATCGTGCGGCCGCGCAGGGCGCACCGCAGCCCGCCGCCCAACGCCAGGACCCACCGCAGCCGGCCGCCCAACGCCAGGACGACGCACCGCAGCCGACCGCCCAGAGCACGCCGGCCCCGCAGCAGGACACGCCGGCCCCGCAGAGCACGCCCAGCACCCCGCCGGCCCAGGAGACCGGGCCGCAGCAGAGCGAGCAGCAGGGCGAACATCAGGGCGAGAGCGCGCCGGAGGCGATTCCGGCCCCGCCCGTACCCCCGGATCGCCCTTCGCTCGGGGAGCTGCTCAAGGCGAGCGGTGCCGAGACGCACAGCGTCGCGCCCGAGTCCGAGTCGAAGCCGGCCGATTCCGGCTGGTTCGGCGGCAAGCCCGCCGCGGCCGCGGAGAAGGCGCCGGAGGCGCAGGAGAACGACGAGAAGGCCGAGACCGAGCCGGCCGTCACCGCCAGCCCGGACACCGTGCTGCCCGGCCCGGCCGGACCGGCGTCGGGTGCGGCCACGGCGCTGCGGTCGCCCACGATGATCACGCCGATCATCAGCCCGGACGAGCCCGTGGACACCGCGGACGAGCCGGAGCAGCCGCAGCCGGAGGACGACGACGCGCCGGTGGAGGAGGAGCCGCCGAGGCCGGCGGATCCGGAGCAGGTGCTGGCCACGTACCACTGGCGGTTCCACCACGAGACGCTGCGCGAGCTGGTCGACGATCCGGACGAGCTGCGGCAGGTACGCGAGCGCCTGACCGAGAAGCTGGCCGGCGCGACCGACAACGCCACCCGGGCCCGTCTGCTGAGCCTCCGCGCGGTCGTGAGCAGGATCCTCGGCGATCTGGGCCCGGCGCTGCACGACGGCAGGATGGGCCTGGAGCACGCGGAGCTGACCGGGCATTTCCGGCGGATCGCGATCGCGCAGGCGCGGCTGGCGCACGTGCTGCAGTGGCGGGGCGACTTCATCGAGGCGGACCGGCTGTTCGCGGAGGCGAACTCGTCGGAGCTGCCGGACCGGCTGCGGGCCACGATGCACGAGCACGCGGGGCGGTCCGCGTACGACCAGGGCCGCTACATGGAGGCGCTGCACCACTTCGAGCGCGCGCTGGAGCTGCGCAAGGTGGAGGACCCGGACCTGATCTCGCGCACCGAGCTGGCGCTGGACGCGGTGTTCGCGAAGGTGGCGGCGAACGGCTGGGGCCCGTACCCGCGGGTCGAGGACGAGATCCGGCAGGTGCACCGGTCGCCGCAGCCGATGTTCTCCGAGCGCGTGCAGCGCTGGGGCTACGCCGACGAGGCCGACGAGCCGGTGATCGCGGCCAGCTACGCGGACGTGCAGCCGTTCCGGGACGGCGTGGCGTGGGTGCGCCGGCCGGAGGCGCAGCACTGGGAGCTGATCGACGAGTCGGGTGAGCTGCTGATCCCGGCGGACGCGGGCTACTACGGCGTGGGCTCGTTCTCGGACGGGCTGGCGTGGGTGTCCCGGGACGGCAACGGCGGCTGGGTCGCGGTCGACAAGACCAACAAGATCATCATCTCGCAGCCGTACGAGGACGTGCGCCCGTTCCGCCGGGGCATCTCCGCGGTGCGGCGCAAGAGCGGCTGGGGCGCGGTCGACACGTCCGGCACCGTGGTGGTCCCGACGCAGTACAGCGGCTTCGCGACCGCGCTGACCGACGGCCGGTACGTGGACGGCTTCACCGACGAGGGCCTGGCGATCGTGGACCTGAACGGCCGCAAGGGCGTGGTGGACCGGTCCGGCACCGTGGTGGTCCCGCCGGCCTACCCGGCGATGGTGATCCACCCGGTCGCGTTCCTGATCGGCGCCGGGACCGGCACCGGGCGGTGGGGCGCGATCGACCGCCGGGGTGAGCCGCTGATCGACCCGGTGCACGCGTCCCGCGCGGACGTGATGGACGAGATCGACCGTCTGCTGGCCGACACGAAACCTGTCCTGTAGGAGGGACCGGCCCGGAAAAGCGGACGGCAAACCGGGCCGGCTCCTCACACCATAGGCCCCGCACCTCAAGAAGAACTTCAGAAACCCACCTCACCGGTAGGGTCTGGCGCATGGAATTCCGTCACCTTGGCCGTTCCGGCCTGCTGGTCAGCGAGATCTCATACGGAAACTGGATCACCCACGGCTCCCAGGTCGAGGAGGAGGCCGCGCTCGCGTGCGTGCGCGCCGCCCTCGACGCGGGTATCAGCACGTTCGACACCGCGGACGCCTACGCCGGCGGCCGTGCCGAGGAGGTTCTGGGCCGCGCGCTCAGGGGCGAGCGCCGCGAGAGCCTGGAGATCCTGACGAAGGTCTTCTGGCGCACCGGGCCGGGCCGCAACGAGAGCGGCCTGTCCCGCAAGCACATCCGCGAGTCGATCGACGGGTCGCTGCGCCGCCTCCAGACCGACTACGTGGACGTCTACCAGGCCCACCGGTTCGACTTCCACACGCCGCTGGAGGAGACGATGTCCGCGTTCGCGGACGTGGTCCACTCCGGCAAGGCGCACTACATCGGCGTCTCCGAGTGGACCGCGGACCAGCTGCGCGCCGGCCACTCGCTCGCCAAGGACCTGAAGATCAGCCTGATCTCGAACCAGCCGCAGTACTCCGCGCTGCACCGGATCATCGAGGGCCAGGTCGTGCCCGCGTCGCTGGAGCTGGGCGTGAGCCAGATCGTGTTCTCGCCGATGGCGCAGGGCGTGCTGTCCGGCAAGTACCTGCCGGGTCAGGCCCCGCCGGACGGCTCCCGGGCCACGGACGAGTCCGGCGCGAAGACGATCGCCCGGTTCATGAACGACGACGTGCTCACCGCCGTGCAGCGCCTGGTGCCGCTGGCGGACGCGGCCGGGCTGAGCATGCCGCAGCTGGCGCTGGCGTGGGTGCTGCAGAACCGGAACGTGGCGAGCGCGATCGTCGGCGCGTCCCGGCCGGAGCAGGTCCACGACAACGTGAGGGCGGCGGGCGTGCGGCTGGAGGAGGACCTGGTCAAGCAGATCGACGACGCACTCGGTGACCTGGTCGAGCGTGACCCGGCGAAGACGCAGTCCCCGGCCAATCGGCCTTGAAAGACAAAAATGCCGCGCGGGTACGTCGTACCCGCGCGGCCTTGTGTTGAAGGTCTTTGTCTAGCTCGCCTGGTAGGTCCAGAAGCGGAGCAGCGCGAAACCCTCGCTGTAGAGGTAGGACGGCATGCCGATCAGGTCGCCGAGCGTGAAGACGCCGCTGAAGAACACGCCGCCGATCGTCGGGTTCCACAACAGCGCGAACAGCATGATGAAGCCGAACGGCGCGATCACGTCCCACGTGCGCTTCCAGGAGAGCGGCAGCCACGGCCGCAGGATGTTGCCGCCGTCCAGGCCCGGGACCGGCACCAGGTTCAGCACCGCGGCCATCAGCTGCAGGAAGCCGAGCAGCGCGAGACCGGCCCAGAACTCGGTGTGCGTCCGCCCGGTCACGCCCAGCAGGAACGGGATCGCCAGCACGATCGCGAACACCAGGTTCGTCGCCGGGCCGGCCAGGCTCACCAGCGACGACTTGAGGCGGCTGCCCAGCGCGCCGTGGTTGATCCACACCGCGCCGCCGGGCAGGCCGATACCGCCCAGCACCACGATGATCACCGGGAGCACCAGGGACAGCAACGGGTGGCTGTACTTCAACGGGTTCAGCGTCAGGTAGCCGCGGTGTGCCGCGTCGATGTCGCCGGACCGGAACGCGACCAGCGCGTGCGCGTACTCGTGCAGGCACAGTGAGATCAGCCAGCCGGTGACCACCAGCAGGAACACGTCGAACGCCACGTTGCCGAAACCGTTCCACGCCATCACGGCCGCGGTCACGAACAGCGCGACCAGCCCGAGGAAGATCGGGCTGGGCCGGAACGCCTCCTTCGGCACCCCCATCACGAGGTTGCCGTTGCCCATCCGATCGCTCACTCGGACACCGGTTGCTGCAGACTCATCCGGTACTCCACCCGGTCGTCCTCGACCAGGATCACCGTGCTCACACCGGTGCCGTGCAGCTCACGCCAGATCTGCCCGATCCACGACTCGGCGTCGGCCTGACTGGAGAACGCCTCCGACGGGCCCTCCACCGGCTTGCCGTCCGAGTCCTCGTACCGCCAGTTCCACGGCATGCGCGTCTCCCCTCGTTCGGCGTCTCCGCGCGTCCTGCAAGCCTAGTCGCCCGGCCCGCCTGACCGCGCACAGCGGATCGCTCTAAGGTACGGCTATGTCCGTTGACGGGTGGAACACCCTTCTCGTGCTCGGCGGCATCCGATCCGGCAAGTCGGAGTTCGCCGAGTCGCTCGTGTCCGGTGCGACCAGTGTCCGCTACCTCGCGACGTCCGCTCCTGTCTCCCCGTCGGATTCCCCCGGCGATCCGGAGTGGGAGGCGCGCATCTCGGCGCACCGCGAACGGCGGCCCGAGACCTGGGTGACGGACGAGGTGGGCGCGGACCCCGGCCTGCTCATCGCCACGCTGCTGGAGGCGAAGCCGGACGAGACGCTGCTCGTCGACGACCTCGGCGGCTGGGCCGGCGTGCTGCTCGACCCGGTCCACCAGCCCGCCGACGACGTCAAGACCATCGAAGAACTGGCCGCGGCGGTACGGGCGTGCGCCGCGCGCCTGGTCCTGGTGAGCCCGGAGGTCGGGCTGTCGCTGGTGCCGACCACCCCGCTCGGCCGCGCGTTCGCGGACGCGCTCGGCACGGTCAACCAGGCGGTCGCCGCCTCCGCCGACGCCGTGGTGCTGGTCGTCGCCGGCCAGCCGACCTGGCTGAAGGGCGCGGCCGGTCTCCCCGGCGCCTCCGATCTCCCCGGCGCCTCCGATCCGGACCCGTCCGCCGCGGTCGCCGTCGCGCCGTCGCTGCCGGACGGGCCGGCCGCTTCCGTGCTGCCGGACGTGCCCGCGCCGATCGTGCTGCCCGAGGTGATCACGCCGGTCGCCGCGCCCGTGCTGGCGCCGCCCGCGGCCACGCCCGGCGACGCGCTCCGCGGCCCCACCCACGCGCTGCCGATCGTGCGCAGCGGACTGGTCATCCAGCCCAACATGGAGCTGCCGCTGCCGGACGACACGTCCGGACCGGCCGCGATCGACCGGCTCACCACGCTGGACATCGGCGGCAGCGGGCTCGGCGAGCTGGCCGGCGTGGTCCGGTTCGCGGCCGCGACCCAGGGCACGGACACGCCCCGCCCGTGGCAGTCCGTGCGCGTGCTGCTCGTCCAGGGCGACCACGCCGGCGGCGCGTCCGCGGGCACGCCCGACGGCGAACCCGCTCGGCGCGCCGCCCAGGCCCGGCTCGGCATCGGCGCGCTCGCCCAGCTCACCGCGTCCGCCGGCGCCACGCTCCAGGTCGTGGACGCGCCCGCGTCCGCCGCGATCGAGAACGGCCCCGCGCTCACGGCCGACGAGGTCGACGAGGCGCTCCGGCTCGGCTGGCGGCTCGCCGAGGACGCGGTCGAGAACGGCGCCGACCTGCTCGTCATCGCCGCCTCCGGCGCGGGCACCCCCGCCGCCGCGGCCGCGGTCCTGGCCGCCACCGCCGGTGCGGAACCCGCCGCGGTGCTGCCGCCGGTCCGCACGCCCGACGGCGGCTTCGACGACAACGCCTGGATGGCACGCTGCGCCGCGGTCCGCGACGCCATGCAGCGGGTGCGCAAGGGCGGCCGCGAGGCCAAGGACATCCTGGCCGAGGTCGGCGGCGGCGACGTGGCCGTGGTGACCGGCATCCTGCTCGGCGCCACCGCCCGCCGTACCCCCGTGCTCCTCGACGGCCCGATCGGCGTCGCCGCCGCGCTGGTCTCCCGCGACCTGGCCGGCCAGGCCCGTCACTGGTGCCTGCTCCCCGACCACAACGGCGACCCCGCCGTCAAACTCGCCGCGGACGTCCTCGGCCTCACCCCCGTCCTCAACATGCGCCTCGACCTGGGCGAGGGCACCGCGGCGCTGGCCGCGCTCCCGCTGCTCCGGTCCGCCATCGCGTTGGCCGCTTCGCTGCCGCTCCGCGAGGTGCCGCCGCCCGCGGACGAGACCGCGGTCCCGGAGTCTTTCGCCGTGACGACCGGCGGCGACGCCGCCACGGCGACGGACGCCACGGCGACGGGTGCTGTGACGGCGGATGCCACGACGGCGGATGCCACGACGGCGGGTACGGCGACAGCGGGTACCACGGCGGCGGGTCCGGTGACCGACGACGCGACCGCCACCATCACCCCGTCCTCGGATTCCGCAGAAGACACGACGACGGTCATCGCCGGGGAGCCCAACGGCGGCGCGACGACGGTGATCACCCCCGCCGCGAGCGCGGACCCCGAGACGACGACCGTGATTCCGCAGGCCGGAACCACGGTCACCGACGCGGGCGCCACCGCGAAGGACTCCGGGGCCACCACGGCCACGTTCGCGTCGGCGGCGGACGAGGACCCGGAGCGGACCACGATGATCTCGCTCAACGGCGACGACTCCCCGACCACCGCGATCAGCCTGCCGCCGAAGGACGACCCGGAGGCGACCACCGCGATCCGGGTGCCGCCGAAGGACGACCCCGAGGCGACCACGGTGATCACCACCGGCACCCCGGCCACGGCCGCGTCGCACGACGAGGAGGACGGCAACTCCTGGATCCCCGGCTTCGGGAACCCGCGCCGCTCCGACGACCCGGACTCGGCCACCAAACGCTGACCCGTGACCGCCGCCGACACAGAACCACCGCACAGGCCCGCCCCGGAGGACTCCGGCGGCGGGCCTGCCGGTCGGTGGACGCTGTTCGCCGACGGGGTGCGGCTGGCACTGACCACGCTCACGGTCACGCCGATGCGGGTGGGTGTCGTGGATCGTCGTACCGCCGCGGTCGCCATGTCCGTCGCCCCGGCGATCGGCATCCCGCTCGGCGCGATCCTGGCCGCGGTGCTAATGGTGCTGCACGCCGCCGGCGCACCACCACTACTCGCCGCCGCCGTCACACTCGGCACCGGAACCCTGCTGACCCGTGCCCTGCACCTGGACGGCCTGGCCGACACCGTCGACGCGCTCGGCTCCTACCGCTCCGGCGAGGCCGGCCTGGCCATCATGAAAAAGCCCGACATCGGCCCGTTCGGCGTCGCCACCCTCACCCTCGCCCTGCTCACCCAGGCCGCCGCGCTGACCGCGCTCCCCGGCACCCACGCACTCGCCCTGGTGACCAGCGTGATCACCGCGCTCACCACCGGCCGCTTGGCGATCTCCTGGGCCTGCCACCGCTCGATCCCCGCCGCCGGCCCTACCGGCCTGGGGGCACTGGTGGCCGCCACCGTCCCCGCCCCGGTGCTGGCCGTCACCACCGCGGCCACAATCGCGCTGTCCGCCCCCGCGGTCCCCGCGCGCCCCTGGCAGGGCCCGCTGGCCGTGATCCTGGCCCTGGCAGCCACGCTCCTGCTGCTACGCCAGTGCCGCCGCCGCTTCGGAGGCCATCGACCCGGGACAAGCCGAGCAGATCATCGGCAGGGCCGCCAGCTCTGGTCTGTCGTGCGGCGGGTTCGTGGTTCTCACGTTTGGGCGGGCGCTTTTCGCTGATCGGCTGCGGTTCGCGGGTGGTCCGGTTTTGAGGGTTCCGTATCGCGGCCCGCCGGTGGTTGCGTCGTGGTCGGGTTCAGGCTTACGTCGCGCTGTTTGCCGCCGGTTGCGTTTGTGGCGGCCCTGCCGATGATCTGCACCCCTGCGGGCGGGTCGACGGCATACGGGGCAGCCAGGCGGTCACCTCTGTGTGTGGTCCACACCCGAGATCAAGAGCGTGCTGCGCACGCGGAGGCGAGCTGCGCGGGTTGAGGCGAGCTGCGCGCGAAGGCGGCTATGTGCGAAGGCGGCTATGTGCGAAGGCGGCTGTGGGGCGAAAGAGCGAGCGGGGATCGGGCGCTACGCGCCCGAAATTTCCGCAAATAGCGGGCCGCGCGATCAGCGGGCGCGTTCTCCCCTGACCCCGAAAGCTCTAAATCGGCCCACAGACAATCCCTGGACCACAGCGCTACAGCACCGCCGTGTGCGACCAAGCCAGCAACCCTCGATCTACCCGTGCGCTCAAACCTCAACAGCGCACC
>NZ_JNXY01000012.1 GCF_000717135.1 Catenuloplanes japonicus | reverse complement strand
GCTGCGGTGTTGGCGAAGTTGGATCCGGGTGCGCGGTTCCGTGCGGTGGCGTCTGTGGCGACTGATGTGGATGTGTTGTCCGCGTGGTCGGGCCGGCCGCTGCTGGATACCGATGGGTTGACGACGGTTGCCGCCGCGCTGCCGGTTGTCGGTGCCATGGGTGTGGTGGCGGTGAATGCCCGCGTGGGCGAGCCGGGGCACGTGTTCATGGCGGTGCGTACCGGCCCGGTCGTGGATTCGTCTGATCCGTTCGACGGTATCGCCTTCTACGACCCGCAGTCGGGAATGCAGGCCAAGGCGCCGATCGATCCGATTCGGCTGCGGTTCATGGAGGTGCCCGGCACGGGTGTCGACGTCTCCGCGATCGAGGCCGCACCCCGACGCACCCCGGCCGCCGAACGGCAGGCCGCCGAGGCGGACACGAACGCCGCGTTCGAGCGCGATCTGGCCGCTGGAACGGACTCGAAGGCCGGCGACGTCACGCCCGACGAGACGTCCACCGATCCCGATCCGCAGCACCTGGACCGCGTCCGCCGGCTCTTCCAGGCGCGCCCGTCCACGGTCACCGACGCGTCGGCGCTGGAGCGCTGGTCGGGGCAGCCGCTGCGGGAAGTCGCCGGCACGGATCCGTACGCGACGATCGCGGCAGCGCTGACCGAGCCCGGCGCGCTCGGGCTGGTCGTGCTGGACGGCCGCCCGGCCCCCGTGTTCACCGCGATCAGGGTGGCCGACGGCCCGGACGGCGTGGCGTTCTTCGACGGAGACGTCGACGCCGGCCGCAGCGGGGACGGCGGGCAGGCGTACACGCCGCCGCCGGGCGAGGGCCGGGTGCGCTTCCTGCCGATCGACGGCGCCATCGACCTCGACGCGCTGGGCCTGCGCCCGGAGACCGAGGCCGCGGAGACCCGCACCGCCACCGACGCGGTGCTCCGCACGGCCCAGCCGGTCGTCCAGGCCGTGCTGGAACCGGCCGTGACCCGCGCCGAGCGGCGTCTCACCAGCGCCATGGCCGCGCTCGAGAGGCACGACCGCGAGATGTGGTCGGCGGAGAACGCGCGGCAGCGGCTCGCCACCGCGACGACCGCGCTGGTGCGGGACCGGGCCGCGCACACCGAGGCGCAGGGCGCCTGGCAGCGGCTGAACGAGAGCATCGCGCGCGCCGACGTCCGGCTCACCGCTGCCGAGAGCGACGCCGCCCGCGCCCGGGACACGCTGCCGGCCCTGGAGGAGCGGGTCGAGAACACGCTCGCGGCGCACCGCGAGGCGCTCGCCTCCGGCCTGGACGCCCGGGTCGCGGAGGCCGACACGGAGCACCGTGCGGCGACCGCGGCGCTGGACTCCGCGCAGCAGCGGCTGCGCCTGCTCGACGACGCCGCCCACCGCCTCCGCACGGTCCTCGACCCGCTCCGAGCGCAGCTGCGGACGCTCGCGGACACCGCGGCCGACGCCGAGGCGCGGGCGCTCTCGGCCGCACAAATGCACCGCACCGCCACGGCGACGGACAGCCGCTACGCCGGCCAGGCCGACCTGGCCGTGGAGCGGGACCGCCTGGCCGCGGCCGTGACCGCCGCGCAGGACGCGCACCGCGACGCCTCCGCCGCGCTGCGCCAGGCCACCGACGGCCTGGCCGGGGTGCGGGCACTGCGGGTGAACGCGCTCCAGCGCCCGGACCGCGCCTACTTCAACTCCGTGCAGCGCGCCTTCGAGCGGTGGGACTTCGCCGAGCGCGACGGCGAGCTGGACCGGGTGCCGGCGATCGCCGACGATCCCGCCGTCACCCCACCGGACGTCCTGGTCGCGGCCGTGCCCGCGTACGTTGCGCAGACCGCCTTCCAGCGGATCCAGGCGATGTTCGAGACGGACGCGGCGAAGGCGCGCCTGGCCACGCTGACCGCGGACGGCACCGCGTTCACCGACGCGAACCGGCAGGCGGTCACGCGCGCCTGGACGCTCCAGATCTTCGAGAGCATGCGCCCGGTCGTCGAGGCCGCGATCGAGGCGAGCAGCACCCGCGCCCGTGCCATCGCGGCGGCCAACCCGCCGGACCGGGTCTTCGCGGAGCTGGAGCGCGCCGGGCTGCTGCCGTCGAAGACGGACGAGTTCTACACCGATCCGGGCGACGGACTGGTCGCCTGGCTGCGCGGCCCGGAGATCCTCGCGAACGCGGCCGAGGCGCGCGCGGCGCAGCCGGACACCGGCCTGTCCGCCCACCCGCCGTGGTACCTGCCCGCACACGGCGTGCTCGGCGACGGCTACCTGCTCGGCCTGATGGACCCGAAGCAGAGCGCGGCCGTGAACGCGCGGGTCGACACCTGGCTGGACGGCCTCCAGTCGAAGGCGCCGTGGGTGGCCGATGCGCGCGCGCAGATCAAGAAGCTGCTGATCGACCCGGAACGGGCGAAGAGCCGGGAGCGGGAGAACGCGCACTGGGAGTCGATGCTCCAGCACGGCGCGATGATCAAGGTGGGTGGCAACCGGATCCGGCTGCGCTTCGGCCTGCCCGACCTCGCCGAGGTCGACCCCGAGCCGATCGACCCGAACGACCCGGACGCGGGCGTGAAGATCGCGATCAACGAGTTCGGCGACACCACGTACGCGGACAACTCGGCGCGCAAGTCCCACCAGGCGGTGCCGGTCGCGCTGGAGCCGATCATCCACGCGTCCGAGGTCGGCGGCATCAACCACATGGGCTTCTCCGGCAAGGTCATCCCGGAGGCCAAGCAGTCGCGGACGCACGGCATCGCCATGGAGGTGCAGTCCGGCAACCGGGTGCCGCTCAACGACATGCTCAACTTCGCGGGCGCGCTGACCGTCCACGCCGACCTGACCGGCCCGGTCCGGCCGGGCCCGGTGCCGGCCGCGAAGCTGTTCGACCTGCGGGTCGCCGAGCCGCGCGTGTTCTCCAGCCCGGCGGACGGGCGCCCGGCCGGCCGCGGCCGGATCGTCACCGCGCCGGACGCGCTGCACGAGTTCCAGAACGTGCTCAACGCGATCGACCCGGGCCCGGCGCTGACCAGCCTGGACACCGCGCTGCGCGACGCGGGCGTGCCGGACGCCACCCGCGCCGACATCCTCTTCGAGATCGAGAAGGAGTTCCTCAACCAGAAGTCGGTCAAGCAGCGCAACCGCTGGTTCCTCACCGACAGCCTCTCCTCGTCCCGGGTCGCCACCAGAGGCGCCTGGTTCGAGACGAAGCGGCTGGTGCCGAAGGGCTTCGCCGGCCACGTCCTGGTCGGCGCGCACCCGGTCCGCCTGGAATACGTCGACACCACGGACGTGCCCGCGCAGATCCGCGAGGACATCGCGGAGACGCTCACCGGCCACGTCGGCGGCTCGCGCGAGTCCTCGGTGACCGCGCTGGTCGGCTGGGACCCGTCCGCGCCGGTCAAGAAGCAGGTGTCCGCGCCCGAGGTGGTCGTCAAGATCGCCGGCTCCGGCACCGGCCGGGGCGAGTCCGCCTCCGGGCAGGGCCAGTCGAAGGCCGCGGTCGCACGCGGCGACTACCTGGTCCGCTACCGCGGCACGCTGGGCGTGGACGTCACCGTGGTCTCCGACGACTACGGCACGATCACCACCTCGGCGGAGACGCCCGGTGAGATCGGCGTGTTCGACGCGGACCGCACCGACTTCGAGGCCCGCATGTTCCGCGACGCGCCCGCGGAAGCGCCGGTCACGCCGCCGCGGACGCCGCTGCCGCGCGTGTTCCGCCACCGGGCCGACGTGCTGGCCCACCTGAACGCGGGCGAGCGGATCGCGGTCATCCCGCCGAAGCACCTCTCCGGCCTGGCCAGGCTGCGCTGGCGCTCCGTGCTGGAGCACCCGAACGCGGTCATCGCCACGCGGGACGACCTGGACGCGGGCCGCACGCCGTTCGGCACGTACAAGGTGGACATCCTGGGTCGCCTGGTGCGCGTGCTGCCGCGCGGCATCGAGTCCCGCCCGGTCCCGCAGAACACGCAGACCACCGTCGGGGGGTACGACGGGAGCACGCCCAGCACGTCCACGACACCGAGCACGACGGCGACCCCGGGCACCTCCACGACACCCGGCACGACGGCGACGCCGAGCACGTCCACGACATCCGGCACGACGACGCCGAGCACGTCTACGACATCCGGCACGACGACGACGCCGAGCACGTCCGCGACGCCGAGCACGACCGCGCGGACGTCCCGGGCGACGAGCGCGCCGCGCGGATTCACGCCGATGGCGAGCATCCCCGAGGACGGGGAGCCGGTCGTGCTGACCGACTCCGGTGCGTCGATCGCGACGGAGACGCCGGCGCCGCCCGGCCCGGACCCGGTCAAGGCCCGCGAGCCGCTCGCCCTGCACCGCGGCCTCGGCCTCGGCGGCGGCGTGCTGGAGCGGACCGGCGCGGAGCAGGTGCTGCCGACCGTGGAACGGCTCATCGACGGCCGGATCAAGGCGCTCGGCATCAAGGGCGAGACGGACGGCGCGATCAAGTCCCGGACCGACCGGGCGCTGCGCGAGAAGTTCGGCGTGCCCGGCATGCGCGGCTCGATGCGCGGTTCCATCGGTGGCGGCGCGATGTCCCACCGGATGGAGGTCGACGGGTGGGTGATCACCGCCCGGGTCAGCGCCAAGATGCTGCCGCTGAAGTCGTACCGTGACGTCGGTGGCACCACGGCGAATCGGCCGGTTCCGGAAGGCCTGCGCAAGCGCCTCGAGAAGTACGGCATGACCGTCGACACGCAGACCAAGGGCACGCGCCAGGTCGACGTGATGAAGGACCGGCACCGCAAGGCCGGCGTGAAGGCCCGCGCCACGTTCCGCCTGCGCGCGCTCAAGATGATGAACGTCGAGCTGACACCGGCCATGGCCGGGTACGAGCACGTGCGCCACCGCAAGATCGTCGCGACGTCCGCGATCAAGGGGTACCGGCGTACCAAGGCCACCGGCGGCACGCGGCGCTTCACGTACCCGATGGTCTACACGGTGTCCGTGACGGCGCGGCGCGGCGACTTCGGCCCGGTGCACAGCATGGCCGCCGAGACGCTGGTCGGTGACCAGGTCTCCGCCACGGTCGCGGTGCCGCATTCGCTGCTGCGCCCGGCCGACCTGCCGCTGAGCACGGCCGACACGATCGGCCAGGTCACCCAGGGCGACGACCTGGACTCGGTGCTGCAGGAGGACGAGACGGTCCTGCCGCTGCGCGACGAGGGCCTCAACGGCATCCCGATGACGCTGCTGCGCACGGACGCGCTGGTCAAGGCCGCCGCCGAGCTGCCCGGCCGGGTCGACCGGAAGGTGGCCGCGGAGGCGAAGGCCAGGGCGGCCAACCCGAACAAGCTGCGCAAGCCGCCACCGCCCGGCTGGGGCACGGTCCCGACCGAAACGTCCGGCACCTCGTCCGACGACGCCTCCAGCACCTCGTTCGACGACGCCTCCGGCACGACCGAGCCCGAGGAGACCGGCGCCCCGCCGATCGAGCCGCACGACTACGACGGGCTCACCGACCTGCTCACCGACATCCTCGGCGAGGAGCAGACCGCGGCCCCGTCCGAGATGCAGGAACGCAGCACCCGGCCGACCTTCCTGGAATCGGGCGGCCCGCTGCTGGTCAGCGAGGACGGCCTGCCGATCCCGCTGCCCGACCTGCCGAACGGCGACCAGCACTCGCTGACCGTCTGGCTGCGCCCGGTCAACGCCCGGCACGAGACCCCGCTCGGCTCCACCGTGCACGAGAACTACGCCGAGTCCGACATCAAGCTCAACAAGACGACCGGGTACGTCAACGAGTTCGAGGCCGGCGCGATGGCCGGCCTGCTGTTCCCGAAGGCGAAGGCCGACGCGCACGCCGCCCCAGAGCACGATGCCGGCCCGAAGGAGCCCGAGCACCTCGAGACCGGCACGAAGCACGGAATGCTCGACTTCGTGAGCCGTGCCCGCAGCGGCGGCGGCACCACCCCCGCCTCGACCAGCACCGGCGGCACGCTCGGCGAGGCGGCCGGCCGAGGCGAGGACCACTCCGGCGCGGTGATGGGCCCGCGGTACCCGGGACCGACCGCCGGCGTGACCGGCATGGCCTCCCGCGGCCACGACACCGGCGCGATGGCCGGCAGCATCGCGCTGAACCTGGGCACCTACCAGGACGTCGGCTACCAGTACCGGGCGGACGCGGTCTACGAGATCCGGTACGACCGGTGGAACTACTCGCACAAGGGCGAGTTCCGCCCGGTCGGCACCGAGACCACGTTCCTGCGCGCCGAGGGCGGCGCCGAGCTCTCCCTCGCCCACCAGCGCGCGCTCCAGCTCGGCCTGACGCCGCCGGACGCGCCGGAGGGCGCGGCCAAGCCGCACACGCCGGCCCCGGCCGACCCGGACCTCGACTACATCGACCCGGACCTGGCGACCGGCGTCGCCTACATCGAGGGCGTCAAGGCGAAGGACGTGCTCACCACGATCCGCGACATGCTGGTCGACGCGGACCTGGCCACCCACGACGAGCTGAGCGTCGGGTCGACGTTCAAGTCCGGCCTGCTGGCGCACTACTCCGAGACCGCGCTCGCGGACAAGAGCCCGTCCGTGGACGCCGGTGGCGTCCGCTACATCTACGCGAAGCCGGCCGGGTACGGCCGCATGCGGTACATCGGCGTCAAGGTCACCCAGACGATGGACGGCCGCGCGCACGAGCAGTCCCGCCCGGACATCAAGGTCACCACCGGTGGCCAGTCGCTCGACATCACGAAGGACGCGCACCACACCGGCAGCGCGGTCGCCTACACGGCCGCGGTCGGCGGCCGCTTCGCCGACGACCACGCCAACCGGGTGTCGCTGGCCGTGGGCTACCGCAGCGAGCGCGGCGGGGCGCAGATCACCAGCGAGGTGCAGACCGACCGGGACATCCGCCGTGCCACCGGCAAGGACTCGGTCGCCCAGCAGTTCGGCCACGACCTGGACTTCACCATCGAGGTGTTCAGCACCACCGACTCGCCGGAGATCACCCGCCTGCTCGGGCGCGCCGCCGAGTCCCCGATGCTGGCGATGAACTGGCTCAGCGGCCAGCGGATGTCCACCGCCTGGCCGAAGCTCTTCGGCCCGAACCAGACGCCGGTCGACACGCAGCACGCGGACGGCACCGCGCGCGCGATCGTGCCCAGCCACCTCACCACGTACCGGCCGTCCGCACCGCACCTGGCCGCGCTGGCCGGACCGAAGCCGGTCGCCGCGCCGCTGGAGATCACGGCGCAGCCGCGCTACATCAAGACCCCGGACGTCTCCGACTTCGACCGGAAGCTCGCCGACGTCGTACACGGGCTGAAGCTCCCGCACATCGGCGACCTGGCCGGCTGGACGCTCACCGTGTCCGAGAACCGGTGGCGCCCGAGCACCGCGCAGATCAACCACCTGGGCGGCGAGACCATCCCGGTCACCGCGCCGCCGGCCAGCCGCAAGGTCGACCCGCTCGGCATCGACGGGTACGCCCGCCGGCTCGGCCTGGAACACGAGAACGCCCGCCACCGGACCAAGGGCCTGCTCACGCGTACGTTCGAGGTCGAGGGCCTGAACGGCAAGCCGGTGAAGGTGAGCGTCACGCTCACCAGAGGCCGCTGGATGACCCGCGGACAGGCCAACACGCTCAACTTCCCGGAGACGTCCAAGGAGGAGGAGAGCGAGTTCGAGCGCACCCGGCGCAGCGAGCTGGAGTACGCGCAGCGGCAGGGCGGCGAGTTCGCCGAGCCGGTGCTGGGCAGCCACGAGACGCCGCTCTTCGACGGCTCGGCCGACGCGACCGGCGCCCGCGAGAAGGAGAACACCGGGGCCACGTCCTCCGCCGGGTACGTCGAGGTCAACAAGATCCGCGAGGGCGACTTCGACTACTACGTCTTCGACGCCACCTGGACCCAGGAGGGCGACAACGACTACCGGATCATCGCGAAGGACGAACGCGGCTTCTTCGGCATGCTGCCGAAGGAGTGGGCGAACTCGCTCGCCGACGACCACCCGGACCGGATCGGCCGCCCGCCGGTCGACGTGTCCGACCTGGCGGCGTCGTGGAAGAGCGACGACGGGCTCGACCCGACGCTCGCGCCGCTGACCTGGCCGGCCGGCGAGACGCCGAAGCTGTTCGCCGAGAGGCCGGCCGACCTGCGCCCGGCGGTCACCGACCTGTCCGGCAAGGGCAAGGGCCGGGACACCGGTACGCCGACGGTCTCCGAGCCGGAGGCGCTGACCGTCGCCCGCGCCGCCGCCGACTCGCTCGGCCGCCCGGTCGAGCTGGTGCTGCGGGAGCCGGACGGCCGGCTCACCACCCAGCGCATCGAGCCGGGTCAGCGCTGGCTGGCGCTGGACAACGCCACGTTCGCGCGGATCACGGCCGAGGCGACGGGCGAGGGCGACCGGTCGTCGTCCGCGGGCCCGACGCGTACCGACGAGCTGATCGGGCAGCTCTACCCGGGCGGCCGGTTGCCGGAGGCCGCGCGGTCGCCGCGTACCCCCGATGGCCGGGACCAGGGCAGTGCCGCCGACGCCACGACGCCGACGCCCGTCGCCGACCGGCAGGCGGTCGAGGTCGAGGTGGAGAAGCGGGGGCCGGGCGCGTCCGCGGTGCTGCAGGTGCAGCGACCGGGTCAGGACGCCGCCCAGGTCTTCGTCGCCTACCGCACCACGGACGCGGGCGTGAAGTGGTTCGACCTGACGACCGGCCGCGCGACGCCCCCGGACGGCTCGCTCACATCCGCCCAGGCACTGCTCATCGACCCCACCGGCCCGCGCGACCAGACCCCCCAGGACCAGGGTCGCGAGGACCAGGACGAGGACCAGGGTCGCGAGGACCAGGACAAGGACCAGGGTCGCGAGGACCAGGACAAGGACCAGGGTCGCGAGGACCAGGACGAGGACCAGGGTCGCGAGGACCAGGGTCGCGAGGACCAGGACGAGAGCCAGGGTCGCGAGGACCAGGACGAGGACCAGGGTCGCGAGGACCAGGATGGGGATCAGGGGCAGGATGATCTGACCGAGGAGGAGCGTGCCGACCGCCGGGCCGGCAAGAAGCCCTCCCGCACCGAAGGCCGCCCCTGGTACGTCGAAGCCGGCGCGCTCGGCCAGGCCAACGTGCTCGCGGCCGGCATCCTCCCGGA
Organism: Catenuloplanes japonicus; assembly: GCF_000717135.1. Classification (GTDB taxonomy): domain Bacteria; phylum Actinomycetota; class Actinomycetes; order Mycobacteriales; family Micromonosporaceae; genus Catenuloplanes; species Catenuloplanes japonicus. Next base: position 211,011 of record NZ_JNXY01000012.1, on the reverse strand, counting down.
TCCGGACCCGAGCGCGGTCACCGGCCCGACCGCGGCGCAGCGGATCGCGCGGACCGCCCGGTCCTACGCGGACAGCCTGCCGCGCGACGCGTCGCTCACCACCGCGCAGGATCGCGCGATCCGTGACCTGGTGGCCGAGAAGATCGCCACGCTGCTCACCGCGCCCCCGCCCGGCACCGGCCGTACCGACGCGGCCGGCGACAAGTTCCTGGAGACCTGGGACGACGCGCTCTACCAGGGCATGCACGGTACGGCCGGCGACAAGCTGGTCTGGATCCGCCCGACGTTCGACGCGTTCAGCCCGGCACCGACGGTGGACGGCCCGCGCGTCTACAAGGTGAGCTTCGGCTCGACCACCTCGAAGAGCGCGGTCGGCAACGGCTCCGGCGGGATGGTGGAGACCGGCATCGACGGCTCGTTCGGCGGGCTCGGCCAGCACATCTCCCGGATCATCCCGCACGTGCCGGAGGTGAGTGCGACCAGCAGCGTCTCGACGTCCGCGTCGACGGAGCGCCGCCTGGTCGCCGGCCGGCAGATGTTCATCGACAGCTCCGAGGCGTACAGCGTCGATCTGAGCTTCGAGGTCTACCTGGACGGCGACCAGCTGGGCGCCGCCCGGTCGACCGCCTCGCCGGGCACGGCCGCGGTGTCGTTCCCGAAGCAGTACACCGACCCGGCCAACGGTACGGTCGCGCCGGTGCGCGCCGACGGCCCGGCCGGCCCGGTGCCGACGCCGGTCGGTGAGCGGCGCCCGACCCGGGCGCACCAGGTGCTCAACGCGTTCGCCGCCACGCCGCTCATCCTCGCCTGGCAGAAGGCGCTGGTCGCACGGTTCGGCGCGGAGAAGGCGCTGGCCTATGCGGAGCAGGGTGTCCGGCAGTTCCTCAACGAGCGGGCGGTGATCAACCGGAACCGCCTGCTGTTCACCACCGGCGACCGGGAGGGCGGCCTCCGGGGCGAGGCGGGCTCGATGCAGCTCGATCTCACCGTTACCCTGGGCGACCTGCAGTTCCTCGGCATCGCGCCGAACGTCGCGGTGCGCGACGACATGGGCATCGTGTCGGCGGAGTCCGAGGGCGTCGAGGGTTCCAGCGGCGCCGGCCTGGACTTCCAGCTCTTCGGGTACGGGCTGTCGGCCCAGCCGAAGCCGTCGGAGGACCAGAAGGACAACCGGCACAAGGGCATCTTCGGTGGCGGTATCGAGGTCGGCTCGACGCGCGAGTCCGGCGCCGAGATCGCGGTGGACGCGTCCAACCACACGGTGATCAAGCGCATCGAGGACCAGGCCCGGTACAAGCTCACCGTCCGCGGTGACCTGCTCACGTCCGGCGTGAAGGACGTAGCGCCGGTCTCCGAAGACCTGGTGATCGAGTTCGGCGTGCCGGAGTCCGAGCGCGCCGACTTCGAGGCCTCGCTGATCGGCACGACCGCGGAGACCGGCCGGCAGTACCCGGTACAGGTGCCGGCGGTCGATCCGGTCACCGAGACCGTCACGTCCAAGCAGGCGTCGGATCGCCTGGGCGAGCCGCACCGGCACGCGCCGCAGTCCCGCCACCCGCACCGGCAGAAGCCGCACCCGGCCGAGCCGCTCCAGCTGGCCACCCGCCGCGGGCACGGCGGTGGCGTGGTGGTCGGCCTGCCCGGCTCCGAGGCGGTGCTGCCGACGATCCTGACCGGCCTGCAGAAGCTCTCCGGCCGCGACGAGCTCGACAACGCCGTGGTCACCGAGGTGAAGACGCACGCGGGCCGCCCGGCGATGGAGGCGGACGCCGGCCGGGTGAAGGCCGGTCAGCCGTTCTCGGTGACGATCGACGGCACGAAGTACGACGTGCTGGTGATCGCGCACGAGGGCCAGCGGCGAGACGCCCGCGACTACGACATGGACGTCAACCAGCGCGCGGTCTACGGCGGCACCACCGAGGGCTCGCTCGGCGCCGAGACCGAGGTCGAGGCCGCGGTCGGCGGCGGCCTGCTCCTCTCGCTGCCGAAGAGCGTCAAGTTCCAGATCGGCCGGTTCCAGGGAGAGGCCGGGCACTCCGCGTCGCAGGGCCGGACGTACAAGGACTCGGTCAAGCACTACCGGCGCACCGAGACCACCGGCGCGGTCACCGAGTACGCCTACGACACCACGTACGAGGTGGTGCTCCGCAAGGAGGGCGGGGAGCGCCAGACCTACCTGGTCGGCAAGCCCGACCACACGGTCAGCCAGGTCGCGGTGCCGGAGGAGCACCTCGCGATCCTGCCGGTCCGGCCGATGCAGCGCAGCGAGGCCGGGAAGGTGCAGACCTCCAAGTCGGCGCTGCCGTCCTGGACCGCGGGCACGCACGTGCCGTTCGGCAGCAAGGGCGCCTCCGGCACGTACCCCTATTTCATGGTGCAGCCGGGTGTGGTCGCCGCGGCGGCCCGCGCCTACCGGGACCTCAACGGCCTCGACAGCACCTGGTACGCGGAGCCGCTGAACTGGCCGCAGCCGATCTGGAAGAGCGGCGTCCCGTCCGAGCTCGGCTCGCACTTCGCGGAGCAGACCAGCGAGGGCGGCTGGGCGATCTCTCTGCCGGACCGGGACGGCTGGCACCAGGCGATGGTGGTCCGGACCCGGATCGTCGAGCCGGTGCACCAGCGCGGCGGCACCACCACCGAGATCGAGCACTACGTGCAGTCCGCGTTCAGCCAGGACCGGGAGACCGAGAGCGAGTGGAGCGTCGGCGCGGCGGCCGGTGTCGGCGTCGTCGGCCCGGTGAGCAAGAGCGGCGATAAGGACACGCCGGACCCGGCGCCGAACCCGCCGGACGGCGGGCTGCGGCGGCGCGCGATCGTGGGCGGGGCCACCGGCCAGGGCGAGTCCGAGGCGGACCGGATCAACTTCGGTGTGGCCGGCGGCGGCGAGAAGTCCTGGTCCACCACGAAGCCGCGCGGTCAGGGCCACATCGACATCACCCGGGCCACCTACAACGACCTCGTCCACGCGTACCGTGGCACGCCGGTCTTCGAGGTCACGATGGTCCGCTGGCGCGACGGCGGGCTGCGCACGGACGGCGGCATCCCGACGCTCACCTCCGCCGGCGTGCAGACCGAGACGCGGTACGTGCAGGTCACCGATGGCGTCGACTTCATCACGCCGAACCGGCTCGCCGACGACCTCGGCCTGCCGGAGGCGCTCACCGACGACACGCCGCCGTCGCTCACCCGCAACGTCATCGACCCGGCGCTGCTCCGGGTGGTCGGCCACCCGGAGACCGTGCGGGCCAAGGACGTGCTCCCGGCGATCGTCACGGAGCTGCGCACCCGGGGCCTGCTGCCGCCGCCGGACGCGAACGGCAAGGACGTGCCGACCCCGCTGATGCGCACGCTCACCCAGCGGATGGCGGAGTGGGCGCTGGAGTCGCAGTACGTCTCGCTGACCGGCGACGGCGTGCTGCTCTGGACGCCGATCGTGGCGCCGTTCGCGAACACCCGCTACCTGATGGTGCATGTCACCGCCGTCGAGCAGACGCCGAGCTCCAGCCGGGACCGCGACGAGGCCGGTCTCACGCTGCGCGGCGAGGGCCACGACGCGTGGGGCGAGGAGTCCGAGGAGTCGCACAGCACGTACATCGGCGCCAAGTTCCGCGGTCGTGGCGGCATCCCCACCGGTGACCTCGGCGCCCAGCTGGAGGTGGCCCGCAAGTGGGAGGAGTCGCACGCGCGCGGCCTCGGCACCACGGTCAAGGACATCTACCGGGTCGGCACGAAGCAGTCCGTCGAACTCAACGCGCCGCTCGCGTTCCAGATCACGATCGGCCTGACGAACGAGAAGCCGGAGATCTTCCGCCTGCTGTCGTCGTCCATCCGGGACTCGCTGTTCACCATCACCAACGACCACCCGCTGGCTCGTCAGCTCTGGTTCAGCCCGGCGCTGCGGTTCATCAAGTGGGACTGGACCGCGACCCCGCACGCCGCGAACGGCTCGGCGCGCGTGCTGGTGCCGAAGTACCTGACCGTGCCCGTGGGCCAGGAGGGCTCCTGGCAGCGCTCCACGCACGCGTCGGCGCCGGCCGGTCCGCCGCGCTGGGCGCCGCGCCCCGCCGCCCCGCCGGCCGCGCCGCGGATGCCGTCCTACGCGCCGCTGCTCAACACCGAGCTGTACCAGGACAAGTCGATGCACCCGTGGACGCTGCTGCCGGTGGCGCGCGCGATCACGGTCTGGGCGCCGCTGGTCAGCCAGCCGGTGCGCTGGCGGCCCAGCAACGCCCAGCTCAGCACCGGCTTCGTGCCGGACGTGGCGGGCAAGGGCGCGTTCAGCGACTTCGAGCTGGAGGTGCGCCGCGAGGGCAGCGACTCGATGCAGCGACCGCGCATCGAGAAGCTGCTGCGGCACGACTTCACCATCCCGGGCACGAACATCCGCGCCGGCCTCAACATCCGCGGCGGGCAGTACTACCAACTGCCGGCACCGGACGGTACGACGCCCGGCGGCGACACCGTGCGCCCGCTGACCGAGACGCACAAGGGCCGCAGCTACCAGCAGGCGGCCACCGCGCCCACGCACGAGTCGTCGAAGAGCGCGGAGAACGAGCTGTCGGTCGGCTTCCTCGGCCGCGGCAAGGTCGGCGACCACAAGCTCGGCAGCGGCCTGGTCCCCGGCCTGTCCTCGTCCAACGAGTCCAGCTTCGAGGCGGCCAGCAACTCGGTGTCCGAGCGGAACTCGGAGGCGAAACGGCCTTACTTCATCTACCGGTACGACGTCACGCTGGTCCTCTACGGGCCGGCGGGCAACGTGCTGGAGATCGACCTGGACGGCGCGCTGCACGCCAGCAGCGGCGAGCGGCCGAACCCGCCCGCGGACCCGACCCCGCCGCCACCGCCGCGCGCCGCGCTGCCGCCGCTGTCCGCGAAGGCCGCGTCCGTGCGCAACCTGACGCTCGGCGAGGATCCGGGCGCGATCGAGCTCGACACGCTCTCGATCGACGGTTCGCTGCGCGAGCACGCCGGCACGTCCGAACCCGAGCTGGACGGCGACACCGGATCGGTCCGCCGCATCCAGGACGACCGGCAGGAACGGCGGACCAGCACGGAGTCCGGCCCCCGGCCGGTCCGGAACCCGCTGGACGACGCCCGGCGGCAGGCCGCGCGGATGCTGGAGGGCGAGTCCGCGGCCGACGGCTCCCCGGTGGCCCCGCTCGAGCTGGCCGATCTCCCCGGCGGCGCGCAGCTGCGGCCCGTCAACCCGCCGCCGCTCGACGTGGCGGAGCTGGCCAGGGCGTGGAAGACCGCGGACGGCACGCTCGACCCGTCCCGGTCGCCGGTCAGCTGGCCGGACGGCAAGCCGCCGGCCCTGATCGCGGACTCGCCCGCCGACCTGCGCCCGGCGGCGCCGCTCCGCTCGATCGGGCAGCCGGCCGTGGAACCGGAGGCGCTGACGGTGGCGAAGGCGGCCGCCCGGTCCGTCGGCCGCCCGGTCACGCTGACCCTGCGGCTGCCCGGGGGCGGGACCACGCGCCAGACGGTCACACCGGCCTCCCGGTGGCTGGCGCTGGACGGCGCCACCGTCGACGCGATCGCTGAGGACGTCACCGCGACCGGCGACCGGGCCGCCACCGCGGCCGACCCCACCAGGACCGACCGCACGCTCGCGGAGTGCCTCGCGCTCACCCGCGAGCTGAACCGGCGGATCTATCCGGACGGCCCGCTCACCGGCATCCGGCCGAGCGGGACCGCGGACGACCTCGCTCTGAGCCGTCCCAACCGGGGATGGCTCTCCGGCGACTCGCAGTTCACGCCGGTGTCCAGCCGGGAGTCGATCGAGAAGGAGCTGGGCCTGCTCGGCCCCGGCGCCTCCGCCACGGTCCTGGTCCAGCGGCCCGGCCGGGACGTCGGCCACGTCTACTTCGCGTACCGGACCGCCGACACCGACGCGCCCGTCAGGTGGAAGAGCCTCACCGACCCGGACAGCGGGGCCGGCACCGGCCGCGCGGTCCCGGACGAGTCGTTCCTCTACGCCCGCGCCCTGGTGGTGGACGGCAACGGCACGCCGCAGCCGATCACGTCCACCGACGCCGTCTCCACCCGCGCCGTCGCCACGGTGCGGGCGCAGGCCGACGGCCCGATCGGCAGCCTGCTCGCCGGCCCGATCACGGGCGGGCGGACCAGCCCGCGGACCGGCACCCTCGCCGGTGAGGTCGCCTCGGCCGGCACGCCGGACCGGTCCGGCTGGCAGCAGCTCGGACCGGAGCGCGCGCCGGAACGCAACGGCGCCCGCTATCCGCAGCTGACGCCGCTCACCGGCACGCCCGAGTTCGGCGACGGCACCCCGGCGGCCCAGGTCCGGGCGGCCGCGGCGGTCGCCTTCGCCCTCCCGGAGGGCGGCCGGGCCACGTACCGGATCTCGCCGGCCGTGGCGACCGACATGAACCTGCTCGCCGGCGCGACCGGATCCACGCTGCGCGACGTGACCGCCCGGCCGGGCGCGGACCCGTACTCCGGCGTGCTCGACGCGGCGCGGGAGCCCGGCACCATCGGCGTCGCCGTGATCGACGACGCCCACGGCCGTACCGTCCACGCCTTCGTCGTGCTGCACGACCAGGACGGGCCGTTCTTCCTGGACCCGGTCACCAACGCCCGCACCGACGGGCCGCCGGAGCCGGGCGCGGTGCGGTTCCTGCTGGTCCGGGCCGGCGACCCGATGCCCACCCCGGACAGCGCCGGGCGTCTCGGCCTGACCACGGCCGGCGGATCGGACGGCACGCTGCTCGGCGCGATCGCGACCGGCGCGGACCGCATGCACGGCGCCGCCCGCCGGTACGACGCGGAGTACGCGCACGCGGTCACCGAGGCCGACACGGCCACGCCGTCGCGGATCGCGTCCGATCTGAACCTGCACGTGGTGATCGTCGACGACGACGGCGTCCACGGCTTCGGCGACGCCCGCGACCCGGAGGTGTTCCTGCACCGGAGCACCGTGGACGGGCGTACCGTCTTCGTTCCGCTCGTGCCCGCGGACACGGTCCCCACGCTGCCGGTGCCGGACACCCGTACGCAGTCCGAGATCGACGACGAATTCAGCACCACCCGCCTGGAGCAGGCCGGCGGCGGGCGCCCGGTGGACGACGCCATGGTGGCCGAGGCCCTGAACCTGATCTACGAGAACGCGCCGGACCTGGAACTGACGACGACCTGGACCGTCCAGGGCACGAACCGCTCGGGGATGATCACCAGCCACCTGACCGCGCGCTCGCTGGCCGCGCACATGGACGAGCTGCGCGGACCGGGCATCACGCTGCACCCGGGCACCCCGACCGCGAACGGCGACCGGGTGGAGCTGGTGCTCCGGGCCCGCCGCACCGGCGACTACCAGGCGCTGCCGCTGGCCGCCGAGGGCGTCCAGTACGGCGGCGAGGTGCAGATCGGACTGCACCTGCGGCGCATCCCGGCGACCGGCGCCCCGCACACCGCCAACGCCACGGTGGACCTCGTCGAGCGCGTGCACGAGGACGCCCCGGCCCCGCTCAGCGCCGAACTGCCGGACCGGCCGTCCGTCCCCGGCGACCCGTTCATCACCGGCGCCGAGTTCCAGGACGGCACGGTGTCCCTCGGCGCCATCGACCCGGAGCTCGGCACGCAGCTGGCGGACGCGCTGCGCCCCGGGCGGAACACCCCGATCCGGGACGCCCAGCTGCGATCCGGCCTGGTCCGGTCGCTCGGTGAGCCGTGGTTCGGCGGCGCCCGCCTCAGCCTGGTCGACGCCACCCCGTCCGGATTCGTCCGGACCCCGGACGGCTACCGGATGGTCGTGCGCGCCGGCGTCGTCGCCGAGGTCCGGCCCGAGGGCCCGCACGCGCAGCCGCACACGCTGCACGTGCCGGACGCGGTCGAACTGCTGATCGACCTGCCGACCGCGGCACGGCTGCACGACCGGATGTCCGGCCGGGACGCGCTCGGGATCGCGCCCTACGAGACCCCGCCGGCGTACGCCACGGACACGGTGGAGGCACCGGAGGTTCCCGCGGGCGTCGACGCGGAGCGCTGGAACCGGGTGCTCGGTGACCCGGTCCTGAACGCCGACGGGGCACAGCTGACCCGGCTCGCGAGCCGGTCCGGCGTACCGCTGAACTCGTTGCTCTCCCTGGTCGAGTCGATCGGCCGGGTGCCGGACGACATCGCCGCCACCGCGCGGGACGCGGGCCTGCACGGCGACCCGTACCGGCTGCTGCCGCTGGCGGTCACGCTGGGCGTCGATCCGCGCGGCCTGGTCGTCCTCGGCGGCCTGCTGAACGAGACGCTCGACCCGATCACGTTGCGTGAGCGCCTCGGCGAGTACGGCGTCACCACCGAGAACGACCTGTCGCTGCTGGCCGACCTCGCGGTCCGGGAAGGGCTCACCGCCGTCGACCTGCCGCTGTTCCGGACGTTCCGGAACGACGGCGTCTCCGTGGAGCTGCTGCACGCGCTCCCGGATCGGCTGAGCGCCGCCGCGTTCGACACCGCCTGGGCGAAGCAGCGGATCGCCGCCGACCTCGGGCGGACCGCACGCGACCTGGGCCTGCGCGACGAGGAGGCGCTGCGCACGCTCGCCGGCACGCTGGGCGTGAGCGACCCGACCCGGCTCGCGGTCTTCGCCGACCACATCCGCGCCGCCGCCGCACAGACCGACATCGGCACGCTCGAGGTCCGCGAGGGCAGCGACGCGCGCCTCCGGCTCCGCGACGACCAGGGCGGCTGGGGACCCTGGCAGACCTGGGACCGGACCGTCGTCGACCGCACGCCGGCCGACCGGATCGAGATCCGGGAGGGGTCGCCGTCGCAGCGCCGGCGACGCGACAACGACGGCGACGCGTGGGGTCCCTGGCAGGAGTGGGACGCCCGGAGCAACGAGGCGGAGCTGTCCGTCGGCCAGCTGCGCAACGAGAGCCGCGAGCAGGGCCGGACGATCGCGGAGCTGGTGGCCGACCGGCTCCGCGAGGCCCGGCTCACCGACGCCCGGGACGTGCGCTCCTTCGCGGAACTGTCCGGCCGGCTCGGCTTCCCGGTCAGCGACCTGGCGCATCTGCTGCCGTCCCGGCACGTGGAGCTCCTCGCCTACGAGTTCCTGCACACGGTGCCGCTCAACCAGGTCGCCGACGTGCTGAACACGCACCTCGAGGGGGGCATCGCACCGAGCGAGCCGCTCCGCCAGAGCCCGCCGCGCACCGTCTTCGGCCCGGGGGAGCGCGCCGACCTGGGCGCCCGCCTCGGCGTCGACCCGGACGGGTTCGACCGGCTCACCCACTCGCCGATGACCGGCGTGGAGGACCTGGTCACGCTCGCCGAACGGCTCGGGCTGACCCCCGCCGACCGGACCCGGCTCGCGGAGCTGACGGCGACCACGGGCCGGGCGCCGACCGACCTCGCCTCGCTGGCGATGCGCGCCGGCACGTCCCCGTCCACGCTGCTCGAGGTCGCGCACGGCGTCGGCGTCGACCCGCGGCACCTGATGCCGTTCCGCGCCGTGCTGGCCCGGATCAACGACGGCGCCGACGTCGAGCCGCGGGACCGGCTCACCGCCCGGCAGGCGGCCGCCCACCTGCTCAGGACCGGCCGTTCCCGGTCTCCGATCAGGACGAACCCCAGCTGGCAGGTGCCGTGGGTGTTCCGCATGGCGGCCGGCGGGCCGGCGGCCGGCCGTGGCCGGTTCCGGTACGACCCGTACGCACTGCTCGTGCTCATCCACTGGCTCGGTGATAAGGACGCGGACGCACAGACGCGGGTGATCGAGCGGGACGAACAACTGGCGGCCGGCCTCCAGCAGGTGTCCCACACCGCACAGGCGGCGCTGACCGTCGACACAGAGACCGTCAGCCAGGTCCTGACGCTCACCAGCTGGGCCTCCCAGCAGCACACGGTGAGCCAGAGCGTCATCGACCTCAGCGACGAGGACGATTCCGTCGTCCAGGTGGACGTCGAGGACGCCATCGCGGCGCGGGGCAGCTACGACCAGCGGGCGATCGAGGCGCTCCGGACACTGCTCGGCGAGTCCGGCCGGGACCGGATGCGGCCGGTGGAGGAGGCGCTGGCCGAGCGCGACCGGGCAGCCCAGGAGCTGGCCGCCGGCCGGGCCGCCGACCGCCCGGAACGGGAAGTGGAGACGCTGACCCTGACCTACCTGCGCCGCGACGTGAGCTTCACCCGCGCGCTGACCGACGCGGCCGCCGGGGCGCTGGCGGACCGGGCGGGTGCGCTGGCGAGCGACGACGCCCGCGCCGCGGTCAACCGGTTCGGGACGACGCTGACCGACACCACCGACTCGTACGCCGGGATCGCCGACCAGGCCGACCTCGACCGGCTGATCGACAGCCTCAGCGCGGCCGAACTCGAGACGCTGATCACCGTGGTGGAGGAGGACAACCTGCCCGGCCGGGAGAGCGTCCTGCCCGAGCCGAGCCAACTCTTCCCCCGCTGGCAGACCACCGACCGCGCGGACCGGGCGGCGGAGGGCTGGCTGGCGAACTGGTGGACCAGCCCTGAGCGCGATCTCTTCCAGCGCGACGACCAGAACCTGGCCGACTCCATCGACGACACGGACTGGCTCGCCCGGCAGCGGACCCTGTTCGGCGAGAACTTCCTGGACGTCAACGCGTGGCTGGACTACCACGCGGTGATCCGGCTGGCGCGAGAACTGTCCCTCCCGAACCAGCGGGTGATGGCGTTCGTCCAGGGCGAGGAGCGGAACCGGAACCGGAACCGGTATGGGGACCGGGAACTGCTCCGGATCCCGACGGACATCCCGGAGATCGCCCGCCTGCTGGGCGTGGAGCGGCCGAGCGTGGTGCTGATCCTGGCCGAGATCTGGCAGGCCGACCCGGCCCTGCTCCGTGTGCTGGACCGGGACGCGGTGGCGGCCGAGGGCCTGGACACGGTCTTCCGGCGGATCGAGGAGCAGGCCGGCGACACGCCGGTCGCGGACTTCCTGGCGCGCGCCGCGGACGAGGGCCGGTGGATCGGCGGGCCGGTCGAGGACGGTATGACGCCGCGGGTGCCGCAGCCGCCCACCTCCGCCGACGTGCTCGCCCGCGTCACCGGCGCGGACCCGGCGAACGTCCGCGTCCACCCGGCCGCGGCGGACCTCCCGACGTCTCCGCCGGCCCGGGCCGATGCTCAGGAGACGCCGGAGGCCTCCGAGATCGCCTCTCCGACGGCCGGATCGCTGCTGCTGGCGCAGTCGGGGCTGTCGCTCACCCAGTTCGCGCTGGCCCAGCACACCGCCGCACTGCGGTCGGAGACGTCCTCGATCGCGTCGGACGACCTGGACGCCTCGTTCCCGGGACCGGTCCCGGACGACGCACGGTCGGAACCCGATTCGGAGCCGCCGTCGCTCGACGGGACCGAGTCTTCGATCGACGACGACTCGGTGGCCGGCGACGACGCGCAGCCGGCCGGAACGCACCCGGACGACGGCGTCACCATCGTCGACGAGGACACGGACGTCCCGAACGCCCCGCTGGCCCCGGACGAGAACCCGATCGCCAGGCCCGCCCCCGAGAACGAGGCCGTCCTCCAGGCGCGCGCCTGGTCGAAGCTGTCGGCGGACCTGGTCCTCGAGCTCGGCCTGGAGCCCGCCGCCATCGCGGGCCTGGCCGCCCGGCTGGGCGTGTCGCGGGACTGGGTGCGGGCGTACTCGCTGCGGATCGGCCGGGTCCCGGTCGAGCTGCCGGAGCTCGCCGCCGACCTGCGGATCGACGACCCGGGCGCGCTGTTCGCGCTCGCCTCCGCGCTCGGCCGCGAACCGGCCGAGCTGCGCCGCGCGGGCGACCTGACCCGGCTGAACGACGCGCCGGCGCGCGATCGGTTCGCCACCGTCGCCGAGGTCGCCGCCGCACCGCGCCCGGCCGGCTGGGACGCGACGAACCGGCCCGGTCTCGGCGACCACCTGTGGACGATCTACCAGATCACGAACGAGGTGCCGGCGGACATCATCCAGCAGGCGCGCAACGCCCGGATGGACGTTCGCGAGCTGGCCCGCGCCGCCGCCACGCTGCGACTGCGGCCGGAGACCGCCTCGATCGCGGCGCGGTCCATGACGCTCACCGGCATCGAGCGGTACCACGAGCGGCCGGAGCGGGCAGGCGAGCGGCAGCCGAACCAGGAGCCGGACCTCAGCGTGCCGCAGCCCCCGGTCGAGGGCGGGCTCATCCTGCCCACCCGGCCGGACGACGTGGCCCGCCCCGGGCAGGACGTCCGCGCGGACCGGATGATCGCCGACTTCCCGGCGTGGGCCGGCGCACTCCAGGCCGCATACGGCATCACCGAGTCGGAGATCTCCTGGGCGTTCAAGCGCCTCCAGCGGAGCGCCCAGACGTTCGCGGCGCTGGACCGGCTGGCGCCGGAGGCCGCGCTGGCCCGCGTGCTGACCTGGCGGATCGACGACGGCATGTTCGAGGCCGAGGTGCTCGACGACCTCGCCGTCCATCCGGCCGGCGGGTACGACGCGCTGCTCGCCGCCGCGGCCGAGGGCTACCGGCCGATCGAGGCGCCGTTCCACGGGGGCATCCCGCTGCCCACCGGCGTCACCGTCCAGATGCCGGTCTACGACGGCACCGACGTCGACTCCGGCGTGGCGGACCATCCCACCGCCCGGGTCACCCGGATCGACTACGAGACCTACGTCGAGGTCGACCTGGCCGGCCTGCCGGACGGCTGGAACGACGTGAAAAGCCTGCAATCCAACATCTCCATCGACATGGGCGACGACGATGAACTCGGGCACCCGCCCTCGCTCCGGCTCCGGATCGACACCGGGTACGGCGCGGACCGGGACGCCTACCTCCGGCTGGCCGCGCTCTACTTCGGGCACCTTCCGCAACTGGCCCGGATGGGGATGGTCTCGGCGCGGCACGCGTTCCGGCAGCCGCGGCACGGCTACGCGACGTTCGACGAGTTCATCGCGGACAACCGCGACGGCGACCAGATGCGGATCGACCCGGACACCGGCGCGATCACCTTCGACGTGGCCTGGCGGGACCTGGGCGCGCTGCAAGCCGCCACCACGATGCTGACCGCGATGGTCGCGGCCGCCACCCGCCCGGAGACGTCCACGCCGGCCGGCGGCCGCTGGTTCGGCATGCCGGGCGACATCGGCCACCGGACCGAGCTGGACCGGCGGCTGGCCGACGCCGAGGCCTCCGCCCGGGACTTGATCGGACTCATCCCGCCGGGTGTGGCCCAGGCCCAGGTGGCGACGCAGTTCCACACGTCCCAGGTCGCCTGGCCGGAGGACGAGGCCGGGCCGCGCCCGCCGGTCTCGATGGGCCCGGTGCTGCCCGGGACGCTGCCTGCCGACGTGCCGCGGGCGCTGGCCACGGCCCCGGACCCGCGCATCGCGGAGCTGGCCGGCCGTGTCGGTGAGCTGAACCGGATGGCCGACCTGCTGCGCGACCTCGCCGGCCTGCCGCACCGCAACGAGGTGCTGCTCGGCCTCGCCGGCGGCCGGCTCGCCCTGGCCGGACTGGCCGACACCGATCTGACGACCGGCGAGGCGTTCCGGATGCTCGCCGACGGACGGCTGCCGATCCCGCCGGCCGCGCTCCGGCACGCGTACGGCGAACTGGCCGCGATCGTCGCGGCGTCCGACGAGGAGCGTCCCGACCTCATCGCCCGCGCGCTCGACGAATACCGGGCGAACCGGGACGCGGCCTTCACCGGATCCGACCCGGTGCGGGACGTCCTGACGCCGGAGCCGCCGGCCACCCGGACCCCGGACGACATCGCGCGATGGGCGGCCGACCGGGTCGAGGTGGGCCTGCACCCGGTGCCGGAACTGGACGACTCCCAGCAGACCGGCATCACCGGCGACGGCCGGCCGGTCGTCGTGACCTTCGCGGTCGAGCTGCCCGGCCACGTGACGCCGAACCCGTGGACGTCGCTCCCGGTCGACCGGCGTACCGCGGACATCGAGCGGGCGATCGCGGACGCCGGGCTCACGGACGCGGTCCGGCTCACCCCCGGCGCCGACGGCCGGCTGGACCTCGCCGTCGGCCTGCACACGCTGGACCGGCCGTGGCAGGGCGTCGCCCGGCTGATCGACACGTTGCGCGAGCACGGTGCCCGCCCGGTGCCCGACTCGCTCGCCGTCGCGGTGGCCCTGCCCACCGAGGAGAGCGGCGATGCGCTGACGACGCTGGCCGAGGCGCACCAGGACGCGCTCGCCCGGCTCGGCACCGACCCCGCCGCCGACGTGGCCCGCCCACTGGGCGGTCCCGGCATCGCGCTGGAGGACGGCCGGGCCGTCTTCCAGATCTTCGACCTCTCGCTCACGCCGTCGGTCATGCAGGCCCACATCAACCTGGCGGTACGGATGGCCGCCGCCGCGGATCGGCCGTCCACCGACGGCGGGCCGGCGGTCCGGCCCGTCGGCGGGCACGCGGACGGCCGCCCGCAGACCGGCACCCCGATGGGGGACTGGCGTCTCTACGACGCGCCGGACACGGAGACGGCGGCGCTGTTCGACCGGATCTACGGCGAGTCCGACGACCGCATCCAGGCGGAGGCGCTGTTCCGGACCACACCGTGGCACCCGGGCCCGGACCACGGCGGACTCCCGGTGGGCGTCACCAGGGACGAGACCCAGGCGCTCGGCCTGCTCACCGTGACGTCGGACCCGCACGCGCTGAGCCGGGCCGAGCACCCGGGCCCGGCCGTCTCCGGCCTCGCCGAGACGGTGCCGCACCTGCCCGCGCACCTGATCGGCGACAACACCCCGCCCCGGTACGTCGGAGACTGGGTGCAGCGGGCCCGCGCGGCGTACACGTCCGCCGCCCCCGGCACCGGCCGTGCCGCGCTGGAGGCCCGCGCCCGGATGGCCGGTCTCGTCTGGGGCGAGATCACGCAGAGCCGGCTCACGCTGGACCAGTGGCGGCGGCAGGCGGGCTTCGACACCACCGGCACGCCGTCGACCGGCCCGGTGGCCCCGGTCCGCGTCCCGGACACGGACGAGATCGGATCCGGAGTGCGGCAGACGCTGGACGCCGCCCCGGACCAGGCGGTGCTGCGCGACGCCGCCGCCCAGCTGACCGAGGCGGAGCCGGACAACGCCGCGCTCGACCCGCTGCGCGCCGAGGTCCGCGCCCGCCGCGCCGCCGCCGCGCAGACCACGCCCACGCGGACCGTCTCCCGGACGGCCGACGCCGGCGCCACCCGGTGGGATTCGCACCCGGTCGAGGACGGCCCGGACGCGCTGTTCGAAGCCGTGGTCCAGAGCGCCGCCGCACAGCGCGCGGCGCTGCCGCCGGGCATCGACAGCCCGGCGTCCCTGCGCCAGGCGGCCACGACGCAGCTGGACACCCCGGCAGGCACCGAGCGGGCCCGGGAACTGCTGCCGAGGACCACCGGGCAGATCCGGGCGGACGAGCTGCCGTACGGCATGCTGCTGGTGATGGCCCCCGGCTTCCGGCCGGAGACCCCGTCGGCACAGCAGCGCACGGCCTGGGAGGAGGCCGCGCGGGCCGCTACCGACACCGCGACGTTCCGCGAGGCGGAGCGGCGCGGACTGGCCACCGTGCGCCCACCGGCTCCCGGGCAGCCGGTCACCGAGGCCCAGCAGGCCGCGCTGCGCGGCCAGGCCGCCGACCTGCGCGCCCAGATGCCGGACTGGACACGGCCGAGCGAGGCCGCCTTCGTCGACGCCCGGGAGCGGCAGCACGCGCGGCTCCAGCTGCGCGACGCGGTGGCCACCCGGATCGACGCCGGCGACCCGCTGCTGACCCACCTGCTCGGCGCGATGACGCCGGATTACGACGCCGGCCCGGTCCACACCTACCTGCGCGTCAACGACCCGCACTCGAACGCGGCGCTGCGCCCGCAGATGATGCGCAGCCTGCTGACCGGCGCGACGCTGCACGGCGCGTCGATCGAGGCGCTGTCGCCCGCGCTGCTGGCCGGCCTGCTGAACGTCAACATCGTGCTGCACGAGAACGGTCACCACACCGAACTGCTGCCGAACGCGCCGCACACCGTGCACATCGGACTGGACGGGCAGCGCGGCTACCAGGTGCTCAGCCCGAGCGCGACCCGGCCGGCGTACGCCCCCGTGCGCCGCAAGCCGCTCCCGTCCCACCTGAAAGTGCCCGGCGGCCGCACACCGTCCAACACGCCGGCGCGCGGCACCGCCACGCGGGCGGGTAACGGCCTCTCGTCGTCGTCCGGGACCACCACCCGGGCGGGCGGCGGCGTCGTGCCGGAGATCAGGATCGACGACGTGGCCGGTGCCACGCCGCCGGACCGGAGCGGCTGGAGCCCGATCGGTCCGGAGCGCGACGCCGGCCTGATCGCACGCGTCTACGACTGGCTGTCGTCGCTGAACATCGTGAGCGGCAAGGACGGGGACAGCCTCACCAACTGCATCCTCGCCGCGATGGCGACCGCGTTGCAGCTGCGCGACCGCGGCGGCGCCCGGTACCGGGCGTTCCCGTCCGTGGCGACCGACGTGGCCGTGCTGGAGACCTGGGCCGGCACCACGCTGCGCGATGTGACCGTGCCACCGGGCAGCACCGACCCGTACGCCGGCCTGATCGGCGCGGCGCAGGACCGGGGCACCATCGGCGTGGCCGTGGTCAACGACGCCGACGGCGACGTGGCGCACGCGTTCGCCGTGGTCCACGACGAGAACGGCGTGGTGTTCCTGGACGGGCAGACCGGCAAGCGGGCCGAGGGCCCGGCCGATCCGGCCCGCGTCCGGTTCCTCCTGGTCGAGGCCGGCACGCCGCCACGGACGCCGGAGCCGGTGGGCCGCGACGGCCTGGCCGCGATCGGCGGCGGCGACGGCACGCTGCTCGGCGCGATCGTGACCGGCGCCGATCACCTCTACGGCGGGCCGAGCCACCGGTACACCGCGGCCGACGCGCACCGCCTCACCTCGATCGACGACGCCGCGCTGGACCGGGTCGCGAACGACCTCGGCGTCCGCCTGATCGTGCTGGACGACGCCGGCACCGCCCGCGGTCACGGCGACCCGCGCCACCAGGACGTGTTCCTGCACCGGAGCGGCACGGACGTCTTCACGCCGCTGGCGCCGAACGGCGTGACCGCACAGCTGCCGGCCGCCGGCCCGGCGACCGGGATCACCCGCCGCCCGGCCGAGGACGCCCGGCCGGTCCCGGTCCCCGCGGTCCTGGACGACGACGGCTCCGTGTCGCTCGGCGCGATCAGCCCGCGGCTCGGCGAGAAACTGGCCCGCGCGCAGCGGCCGGTGCACAGCAGGATCGCGGACACGTTCGGCCGCCGTGGCACGGGCTCTCGCGGCCCCGCGCCGATCCCGGCCGACCGCCTCCGGTCCATGCTGGACGCGTCCCTCACCGGTAACGGCGACCCGGCCGGCGTCCGGTTCACGGTGACCCGCGCGGTCCCGAGCGGGTACGTCCGGACGCCGGACGGCTACCGGGCGGTGCTGCTGGCCGACGTCCGGGTCGTGGTGCCCGGGTCGAGCCGGGGCCTGCCGTCGAGCCGGATCGACGTGCGGTCCGCGGTCGAGCTGCTGGTCGACCTGCCGACCGCGACCCGGCTGCGCGGCGGGACGGACCTGGACGCCCTCGACGACTACGAGAACCCGCCGGCGTACGAGCCGGACCGCGCCGAGGACTGGCCGACGCCCGACGGCGTCGACGCGGCCCGGTGGAACCGCCTCCAGAACGACCCGGTGATCGGCCTCAGCACCAGGGAGTTCGCGGACCTGGTGGCGCTGACCGGCGCCACGCCCGCGCGGCTGGCCGACTGGGCGGAGGCCGTCGGCCGCGTCCCGGACGACCTGCGCGAGATCACCGCCGAACTCGGCCTGCGCGACCCGGCGGCGCCGGCCGAACTCGCCATGACGCTCGGCGTCGACCCGCGCGGCCTGATGGTGTTCGGCGACCACCTGCACGCGACCACGGATCCGGCCGAACTGCGCGCCCGCCTCGCCGAGTACGGTGTGGGGACCGAGGACGACCTGGCGCTGCTGGCCGGCATCGCGACCCGGCACGGCCTGACCGCGGAGCACCTGCCGTACTTCTCCAGGTTCCGCGCCGACGGCGTCTCGCTGGAACTGCTGCACTCGCTGCCGGACGGCCTGCTCACCGCCGCGTTCGAGACCGCACGCCTGAAGCTGCTCATCGACAGCGACCCCGACCTGGGCGCGATCATGCTGGGCCTGCGCGACGGCACGGCGCTCCGCACGCTCGCCGGCGCGCTCGACGTCACCCCGCGCGATCTGGCCGCGCTCCGGGACCAGATCTGGTTCGCCGCGGACCAGGCCGACGTCGGCACCGTCCAGACCCGCCCGCACGTCGACGGCCGGATGAGGCTGCGCGCGGAGGACGGCTCGTGGGGCCCGTGGCAGGCATGGGAGCCGGCCGTCGTCGCGAACACGCCGGCCGACCTCATCCAGACCCGCGCCCACCTGCCGGCCGAGCGGCGGATACGCCAGGACGACGGCTGGACGTCCTGGCAGCCGTGGGACTCGAAGCCCACCCTCGACAGCGGCGTCGAGACCCGGATCGGCCGGCACGGGCCGGAGCGGCGCACCCGCACCGAGGACGGCGGCCGGGGCGAATGGACGCGGTGGACGCAGAAGGAGTGGAAGACCTACCGGGACGGGATGGTCGCGGACAGCCGCGAGCAGGGCCGGCAGGTGGCGTCCGCGCTGCCCGGCCTGCTCCGCGCGCAGCACCTCACGGAGAGCACTGACCTGCACGCGTATACGGCGCTCACCGGCCGGCTCGGCTTCCCGCTCAGCGACCTGGCCCACCTGCTTCCGTCGCGGCATGTGGAGTTCGCCGCGTACGACTTCCTCCAGCAGGTGCCGTTCAACCAGGTCTCCGACGTGCTGAAGCTGCACGCCGAGGGCGGGATCGCGCCCAGCCCGGCACTGTGGGACAGCCTGCCGCGCAACGAGTGGTCCACCGGCGAGCGCGCCGACCTCGCCGCCCGCCTCGGCATCACCCCGGAGGAGTTCGACCGGCTGGCCGCTTCGCCGCTGACCCACCCGCCGGCGATCCTGGCCACGGCGGAGCTGCTGGGGCTGACGCCGGAGGACCGGGCGCGGCTGGCGACGCTGTCGGAGACCGCCGGGCGCGCGCTCACCGACCTCGGCTCGCTCGCGATGCGCGCCGGCACCACGCCGTCGACGCTGCTCGCGGTGGCGCACGGGGTCGGCGTCGACCCGCGGCACCTGCTGCCGTTCCGTGCCGTCCTGGCCCGGATCAGCCCGGCCACCGTCGACCCGGAAGCGGATCCGCGCGACCGGCTCACGGTCGACGACGTCGTACGGGGCCTGCGGAACACCGCGCTCGAGGTGTCGCCGGCCCAGTCGCCGCAGCACCGGGTGCCCTGGGTGTTCCGCCAGGCGGCCACCGGCCCGGCCGGCACCGGCCGGTACCGGTTCGACCCGCACACGCTGCGTGACGTCCTGTCCGGTCTGGGCTGGATCGTCAAGGCCGACGTCCCCGGCCTCAACGCGCGGATCCACACGCTCGAGCCGGTCTACGCCACCCGCGTCAGGCCCGCGATCGACGCGGCGCGCAGGGCGCTCGGCACCGACGCCGCCACGGCCGCCCACGTGGACACGCTCGCCCGATGGGCCGAGGCGCAGGATCTCGTCGGCCGCACGACCGGCGACCGGTACAAGACGCTGACCGACGTCGACAAGATCGCCGACCCCCGGCGCGGCCTCGACGACACGGTCGTCGACGTCGTCCGCGACCTGCTGGGCGACGAGGGCGACGCGCGCGCCGACCAGCTGGGGGAGGCCGGCCGCGAGCGGGACGACGCGCTCAAGACGCTGCGGGCGACCCCGCCGTCGGACCGGGCGGCCGTTCGGATCGCCAAGCTGACCTACCTGCACCGGGACGCGCTCTACACCCGTGCGCTGGCGTGGGCGGCGTCGGACGCGCTCCAGCGGCCGGCCGGGTCGCAGCCGGCGCTCGGCGACCTGGGGGCCGCGCTGGTCGCGCTCACCACCGCGTACGGCGGGCTCGTCGACATGCTTCCGGCCGACACTCGGGTGGAGGGCCTGACCGCCGCGGATCTGGGTACGCGCCTGGACATGCTGATCGAGGGGAACCGGGACGACGACTCCGTACCGCCGCCGCCCCGGCCGCGGACCCGCGAGGCCGCGGACCGCGCGGCGGAGTCCTGGCTCGGCGACTGGTGGGCGCACGGCTCCCGGCTGAACACCCCGGAGCGGCAGTTCGGCCTGCACTTCGACCGGATGCCCTGGCTCGACCACCGCGCCGTGCAGGAGCTCGCCCGCGCGGTGTCCCGCGGGGAGGAGGAAGTCCTCGAGTTCGTGGAGCAGATCGACCGCGTCCCGTCCGAGCTGCCTCAGCTGGCCCAGGACTGGAACGTCCCGCCGTCGGACCTCTACGACCTGGCAACGTCCTGGGACGCCGACCCGGCTATGCTGCACGTCGTCGACCTGTCGCAGCTGGACGTCCCGGGCGGTCTCGCCGACCTGGAGACCCGGGTCCGCGATCGGGCCGGCCGGGAAGCGATCGCCGACCACCTCGACCACCTCGCGGACGAGGGCCGGCGGATCTGGGCCTTCCCGCTGGACGGTGAGGAGCCGGTCGTGCCAGAGCCCCGCTGGTCCCGCGCCGCCCTCGCGCGGACGACCGGGGCCGACCCCGACTCCGTGACGGTCATCGAGATCCCCGCGACCACGCCGGAGAGCCCGGCCGAGACCCGGCCCGGCGCGTCGTCCGACGCAGACTCGACGACCAGCGCCGAGTCCGGCCCGTCCGCGCCGGCGAGCACGCCCGTGGCGTCCGTCCAGGGCGGACTGTTCGTGCACGCGAACGCGCCGCTGACGGTCCGGGCGCCGGACCGCACGGACCCGGCCACCCGCGCGGCGTCCGAGGCGGACGCGTGGGCGCACCTGATGACCACGGTCGCCCGCGAGATGGACCTGGACGAGGCCGCGATCAACGACCTGGCCGCCGCGCTGGGCGTGTCCCGCGGCTGGGTCCGGGCGTTCTCGGTGCGCATCGGCCGGGTCCCGGCCGACCTGCCGGAGCTGGCGCGCACCCTCGGCGTCGAGGACGCCGGCGCGCTCTTCGCGCTCGCCTCCGCGCTCGGCAGGGACCCGCGCGAGTTCACCGCCGGTGACGGCCTGCGCGCGCTCAACCCGGCCCGGCGGGGCGACCGGTTCGAGTCGGTGGCGGAGATCGTGGCCGGGCCGCACCCCGCGGCCTGGGACGTGCGGCCGACCACCTTCGGCGACCACCTGTGGGCTGTGTACCGGGCCACCGGTGCCGTGCCGTCGGACCTCGTGCAGCAGGCCCGCAACGCCGCGATGGACCCGCGCGAGCTGGCCCGCGCCGCGGCCGCGCTGGGCCGGTCGCCGGAGCAGGTCTCGGTGGCGCTGCGCGTGCTGACACTGACGCCCACCGAGCTCCCGCACCCGCCGGCGCCGGCCGACCCCGCACAGACGGCCGACGGTACGCCGGCCGTGGCGCCGCCGCCGGTCGCCGAGGGACAGCGGCTGCCCGCCATCGACCTGCACACGGCCGTCCCCGGTGGAGACGCCCGCGTCGACCGGCTCATCGAGGTCTACCCCGAGTGGGCGGCCGGCCTGGAGCGCCGCTACGCCGTGCCCGAGGCCGACATCCCGTGGCTGTTCACCCAGCTGCGCAACCACGGCAGGAACCCCGGCTACCTGGAGGCGCTGAAGCCGAAGGCCGCGCTCGCGCTCGTTGCCGGGTACCGCCTGATGTCCGGGCGGTTCACACCGGCCGCGCTCGACACGCTCGCCCGCCACGAGGGCGGTGAGGAACATCAGGTCATCCTGGACGCGGAGATCAGCCCGACCGCTAAGAACCTGCGGACGCCGTTCCACCCCGGCCTGCCGGTGTCGCCGGACGTGACGCTCCGCCTGCCGATCCCCGAGGGCGTCACGGTCGACGGCGTGCTCGCGGACCACCCCGCCGCCACCGAGCTGACCGTCGACGGCGTCCGCTACCTGGAGTTCGCCCCGGGCGACCTGGACGGCGGCTGGGCCGGCGTCGACCGGATCGTCACCGGGCTGACCCTCCGCGAGCCCACGCCGGCCGAGCCCACGCCGGCCGATCCCACGCCCACGCCGCCGCCCGCGCCCACGCTGAGCGTCCAGATCCGCACCGCGGCCGGCGGCGACCGGGCGGAGGCGGTCCAGGTACGCCTCGCCGCGCTCTACTTCGGGCACCTGCCGCAGCTCGCGGCGATGGGCATGCTGCCGAGCGGCCTGACCGCCCCGGCCGGCGTACGTACCGGGTACGCCACCTACGCCGACTTTCTGGCCGACAACTCGCGGCCGGACCAGCCGATGCGCCTGCACCCGGACGACCCGGACGGCACCGTGACGTTCGACCTGGCCTGGACCGGCCCGGGGGCGCTCCAGACCGGCACCACCCTGCTCACCGCGATGGCCGTCGCGGCACGCGAACAGCGGACCGCGACCGCCGGCGGCGCGTTCTTCATCACGCCCGGCGAACACGAGACGATGTCGCCCGCCGACCGGGAGATCCTCGCCGCCGGCACGGCCGGGCGCGACCTGATCGGCCTCGTCCCGCCCGGCGCCGCGCGGGCGCAGGCCGCGGCGCACCTCCGCATCCACCGGGACGACCCGGCGCGGGCCGACGCCGGTCCGCGCCCACCGATCTCGCTGGGCCCAGTGACCGAGGCCTTCGGACCGGCCCGCCGCCCGGACGCCGATGTGGCCCGTGCGCTCGCGGACGTCCCGGTGACCGCCGGGCTGGTGGGCCGGGTCGAGGAGCTGTCCGGGCTGGCGGACCTGATCCGCGCGCGGACCGGCCTGAACGACCGCACCGAGGTGCTGCTCGGACTCAACGTCGGGCGGACCGCGTTCGCCGGCCTGATCGATTCGGGGCTGACGCTCGGCGAGGCGCACCGCATGCTGCTCGACGGCCGGCTGCCGCTCTCACCGATCACGATCCAGCGGGCGTACCACAAGCTGGCCACGATCGCGGCCCTGCCCGAGGAGCGCCGGCCCGCCGCGATCGACGAGGCGATGAGCAACTACCTGGGCGACCGCCGTTTCCTGGCGGACGATCCGGCCCCGCTCAGCGAGGCGCTGCGGCCGGCCCCGCCGACGACCCGTGAGCCCCAGGCGATCGCCACCTGGATCCGCGGCCGTGCCGAGGCCGGTTTGCACCCGGTGCCGATCCTGGTCGACTCGCCGCGTACCACGTTGCAGGACGGGCCGGCGGTGACCGTGACGTTCGCGGTGGACCTGCCGGTCGGCGCGACACCGGACCCCTGGACGTCAGTTCCGGTCGGCCACCGGCTGCGCGCCGTCCAGGAAGGGCTGGACGAGGCCGGTCTGGCCGGCGCGGTCCGGTTCGACACGGACGGGAGCACCGGCCGTACCGTGTTCACCCTCGCCGACATTCACCGGTCGGAGCGGCCGTGGGAGACGCTCGAGGTGCTGTTCCTGGCGCTGGGCGCGCACGGCGCCCGCCCGGTGACCGACTCCCTGGCCGTCAGCGTGGAACTGTCCCAGAGCGACGGCCCGGCGCTCACGGCGCTGGTCGACGGCCACGCGGACACGCTGGCCCGGCTCGGCTCGGACCCGGCGTCCGCCACGGTCCGGGACCTGGACGACCGCCGGCTGGACCGGTCGGCGGACCCGGACGCGCGCGGCGTGCGGATCGAGGACGGTCGCGCCACGTTCGCCTTCTTCGAGTTCACGCTCGCCCCGTCCGTGTCCCAGACGCACATCAACCTGGCGATCCGGATGGCCGGCGCCGCCGCCGAGCGGGCGACCCCGCCCGCCACCCGGCAGGCCGTCGGCGGGCACGCCACCACCGGCATGCCGGAAGGCCGCCCGGTCGGGGACTGGCGGATCTACGACGCGCCGGACAACGAGGCGTCCGAGCTGCTGGAACTGCTGTACGGCAACAGCAGCCAGCGGTTGCAGACCGAGGTGCTGTTCCGTGTCACCTCCTGGCACCCGGGCCCGGGCCACACCGGACTTCCGGTCGGGTTGAGCCGCGCCGAGGCGGAGACGCTCGGCGTCCCGTCCACCGAGCCGAACGCGGCACGGCTGGTCCGGGCCGAGCACCCGGCCGCGACGATGTCCCGGATCGCCGAGATCGCGCCCGGCCTGCCGGCCACCCATGCCGCCGACGGACTGCCGCCGCGATTCACCGAGGAGTGGGTGCGGCGTGCGCGCGAGGCCTACCACGCCGCGGCCCCGGGCACCGGCGTCGCCGCGCTGCGGGCCCGCGCCGCCGCGGCCGGCCGGCTGTGGAGCACACAGATCAACTCCAGCAGGCTGCCCGCCGCGCTGTGGTCCGGGCAGCCGGGCTTCCGGTCCGTGCCGGTGGCCGACCCGGGCCCGGTCCGGGCTCCGTCCACCGCGGAGATCACCGCCGGCGTCCGCCGGGCACTGGACGCCGACCCGGACCGGCCGACCCTGCACGACCTCGACGCCCAGCTCGCCGCGATCGAGTCGGCCGACCCCGCGCTGGACGCGCTGCGCGCCGAGGTCCGCGCCCGCCGGGCCGGCGCGGCACTGAACGTCACGCCGACGGCCGACCCGGACAGCGCACAGTGGCGGCCCGGCCTCGTCGTGACGCACGCGCTCGCGCTGTTTCAGACCGTGATCGACAGCGCCCGCGCCCAGGGTGTCCCGCTGCCGCCCGGTGTCACCGACGCGAGGGACCTGCGCGCGGCCGCGGCCGCCGTGATGAGCGCCGACTGGGCGCGCTACGACGGACTGGCGCCGGGCAGCTCCGGCCGACTGCGCGCGGACGACCTGCCGTACGGCGCGCTGCTCGTCCTGGCACCGGACTTCCGCCCGGTGCCGCCCTCGGAGGCCCAGCTCACGGCGTGGACGGAGAGCGCCCGCGACGAGGCGACCCGTGCCGAGGCGGCCCGCCGCGGACTGCCCGCCGTCCTCGACCCGGACGCGTTGCGCCAGCGGATGCCGGACTGGACGCCGGACGTGGACACCGCCGTCACCGAACACACCCGGCGCCACGCACGCGTCCAGCTGCGCGACGAGGTCGCTCAGCGGATCGACCGGAACGACCGGGCCGTGGTACGGCAGCTCAACGCCCTTACCAGGAACGACGGCATGGGCAGAATCCACCACCAGATGCTGATGCCGGTGGCGGACCGGGGTGTGCCGGAGCACCTCCGGATCACGCACAAGCTGCTGACCCTCTCGGGGTTGGCCGGCTCCCTGCTCGACCGGGTGACACCGGCGCTGCTGGCCCGTGCGCTCGACGTGAACATCGTGCTGCACGAGGGCGGGCGGCAGACCGCGCTGCGGCCGGGCGCGCCGACCACCATCCACATCGGCCTGGACGGCGCAGCCGGGTTCCGCCCGCTGACGCCGAGCCAGAGCCGCATGCAGGACGGCCCAGAGCTGTTCCAGGAGTACCGGCGAGAGGCCCGCGAACAGATCAGCATCGGCGTCAGCGCCGTCACGCCACGCGGCGTGGTGCAGGTCCCGGGCGTGGACCTGGAGCTGGAGTTCACGATCGACCGCGACGACCTCACCCGGGACCGGGTCGTCGGCCTGGAGGCACTGGGGCTCTTCGCGACGGGGGCGGCCAACGGGCGTGACATCGACTTCCGGATGAGCGACGCGGGCGATTACCAGAAGCTCGCCCAGGTGCAGTCGTACCTGGTCGCCGAGAGACTGCGGCACACGCACCTGACGCTGGTGGCCGTGCCGGAGGACGGGGACGACCTCGGCGACGTGACGATCGACCGGATCGAGACGCTCATCGACAGCCACCGGGCCACGCTGGGCCGGATGATGACCGCCGGCGTGCCCGGCACGTCGTCCGTGCGGATGCGGATCCGGGAGACGGGCGTCGGGGTGGCGATCCCGTTCACCGGCCGGTTCACCCCGGCGTTCGTGCAGGCGCAGCTCCGGGTCGTGGGCGGCCTCCTCTCCACGGTGATGTCGTCGTCGGACGATCTGGACCAGGGGTGGCCCGCGGACCGCGGACCGGGGACCCCGGCGGGCCCGGAGGGCTGGGACGAGACGCTGCCCGCGCGCCGGCTGACCGACATGCTGTTCCAGCGCCCGGAGGACCAGCAGGACACGGCCGCGCTCTTCGAGGTCGGCCGGTGGACCACCGACCTGGACGACTCCTCATCCGAGTTCGACTCCGAGCCCGACTCCGACTCCGATGTCGAGCGCGACTCCGACGCCGAGCCCGACTCCGATGTCGAGCGCGATTCGGATGTCGAGCGCGACTCCGACGCCGAGCCCGACTCCGATGTCGAGCGCGATTCGGATGTCGAGCCCGAGTCCGAAGTCGAGCCGGACTCCGAGGTCGAGCCGGACTCCGAGGTCGAGCCGGACTCCGAGCCCGAGCCGGACTCCGAGCCCGAGCCGGACTCCGAGGTCGAGGCCGAACCGCAGGTCCAGGCTCCGGCGCAGGTCCAGCCCTCGACCCAGACGCCGCCTCCGGTCGAGACGTCGGCTCCGGTCGAGACCCCGGCTCCGACCCAGACCTCGACCATCGGGTTCGCCGACCACCTGGCACGCCCGGACCGGACCGGCGCCGGCCGGTCCCGCGCCAGCGACGTGGCCGGCGCGCTGCCCCTGGACCGCAGCGGCTGGACACAGATCGGCAAGAGCCGCGGCCAGCGTGCCGTCGCCCGCAGGTACGGCTGGATGGAGGCGCTGCGCCCGTCGTCCCGCACGCCCGGCTTCTGGGACACGAACTGTGTCCTCGCCACCATCCTGCTCGACATGGCGCTGCGCACCGGCGGCAAGGGCCGCTTCGAGGTGCCGTCCTCGGTCGCCACCGAGGTGGACCTGATCTCCTGGTACGCCGGTGCACCGCTGCGCGACATGCCGGGCGGATACGCGGACGTGCTCGCGGAGATGAACGACCCGGCCACGCCGATCGGCACCCAGGGCATCCTGGTCGTCAACGACGAGGACGGCGGTCTGGGCCACACGTTCAACGTGGTCCGCGACCGCATCGGCGTGGTCTTCCTCGACCTGAACAACGGTGGCGAGGCGACCGCGCCGCCGAACCCGGCCCGGGTGCGCTTCGTCCGTACCCCCGGGGGCATGCCGTTCACGCTGTCCGGCCCGGCCACGGCCGCGCCCGAACAGCAGACGCCCGCCGAGAGGACCGACGACGCCCCGCCGCCGTACGACGACCCGCCCCCGTACCAGGACGCACTGCCCGCGGACGGCTTCGTGGCGAACCCGGCGGACTTCTCCGCCGCCCGGGAGCACGCGAAGCAGCGCATCGAGGCCGGCGACGACCCGATCGCCTTCCGGGCCGCGGACGGCGTGCTGGCCCCGGTGTCCCCGGAGGCCGAGCCCGCGCTGTCGGTGAGCCTGCGCCTCGGCGAGGGCGCCCGGGACGGCATCGGCCTGGCCGACCTCACCGACCGCCTCTGGCAGGCCGACGCGGTGAGCTACGACGGGCACACCGGCACGCTGACGATCGCGCTGGACGACACGCGCAAGTCGTGGAACGACCTGCGCACGGTGGTCCGGCACCTGCGCGGCCAGGGCATCCGGGAGGCCGACGCGGACCTGAGCGCCGGTCTCGCCCACCTGGGGGAGGGCCACCCCGCCCGGGACCACCTCGCCGCGCTGGTCGGCGAGTACCGGGACCTGCTCGGCATCACGCTGCGCGCGGACGCGCCGCCGCCGGCCGAGGGCAAGGGCGAGAAGGCACCCGCCGCCTGGCCGTCGCCGATGGAGAACGGCCACTTCTCCGTACCGTTGCAGGGCACGCGATTGAACCTGGGCGTGCTCCAGTCGCAGGCGCGCCTGCTGCTGGCGCTGCGCACCGTGGCGGAGCGGTATGCCGCGGAGGGCCGCCCGGTCGGCACGCCCGTGCCGGCGCCGCCGGTGGAGCCGCGGTCCGCGTGGTTCGGCGTGCACACCAACTGGCACACGGACGACGAGGAGGAAGAGGAGCGCGACACGGAGCGGATCCGCCGCCTGCTCGACCTGCTGCTGGCCGAGTTGCGGGACCGGCGCGATGCCGCGATCCTCTACCACCTGGGACGCTGATGAGCACACATCACGCAGAGAGGCGCCGTGTGAGATGACGGACGAGGATTACCAATACCGTTACCAGATGGTGTACGGCCAGGGGCGTCAGCGGGTCATGGCGGACGATCCGGCCGAGCTGCTGAGCCACCTCATCCCCGGATACCTGGACTTCCCGCCGGAGCTGCGGCCGGCGCTGCGGGTCAGCCACGCGGAGGAGGCGCTGCACCGGCTGCAACAGCGGATCAACGTCGCGTACGGGCTGGACGACGTGGACTCCGACGAGTGGCGGCTGCTGACCACGGAGCACGGCGGCCAGGTCGTGATCGACGCCTGGTCGGCGTCGGTGCCGCTGGTGCTGGTGGACGCGCATTACGCGCCCTACACCGAGCAGCCGCGCCCGGAGGAGCGGGGTGGCCGGATCGTGTGGCTGGACACCACGGACGACGAGACGTACCTGAACAGCGTCGCGCTGGCCGGTGAGGTCTTCCTCGCCGTGCGCGCGGACGACGAGCCGGAACCGGGGGAGACGCCGGAGCCCGCGTCGGCCGCGCCGGTCACACCCGCGCAGGCCGCACCGGTCGCGCCCGCGTCGCCGGCCACGCCGCAGTGGTCCATGCCGTTCTCCACGGCCTCGTCCGGGCCCGCGGAGGATGTCCCCTAAGTTAGTCGCCGAGGCCCCGGCCGCGTCGACGCGGCCGGACCCCGGATGGTATGACTGACCGGGCGAAACCCGGTTCGGGCGCCCGCCGGCCCGCTGACCCGAGCCGGGTGCGGCTGCCCGTGGTGAATTACGGAGGTGTCAGCCGGCGTGAGCAGTAAGAAGATCGTCGTTTCGCAGTCGGGTAGCGGTTACCGCTCGATCCGGCAGGCGATCGAGGACTCCGTGCCCGGCACGCTGATCGTCGTGCGCCCCGGTCACTACTCGGAGAACCTCCTGCTCGACCGGGTGGTCACGATCGCGGCCGAGGACGGTCCCGGCTCGGTGAAGGTGACCGCGACCAGCGGCCCGGCGGTCGTGCTGACCGCGGAGTCCGCCGCGCTGAGCGGCCTGACCATCGAGGCGGCGGACCCGCAGAGTCCCGCGGTCGTGTTCGAGCAGGGCCAGCTGGCGATGACCGAGTGTGACGTCTCGTCCGGCGCCTGGGCCACCATCTTCGTGCTCGGCCGGGCGGCGCTGCAGATGCGCAGCAGCCGGATCAGCAATTCGGTCGGCGCCGGCGTGGTGGTCACCGCGTCCACCGGCAGCGTGCTCGACGACTGCCGGCTCGATCAGCTCGGCACGTCCGGCATCGTGGTCGGCGAGAGCGGCGTGCTGCGGTTGCGCGCCAGCACCGTCGACCAGGCACAGGGCAACGGCGTCTGCCTGAACGGGCAGGGCACCATCGACATCGAGGACTGCGAGATCATCGGCGCGGTGAAGCCGGCGCTCGCGGTGGAGCAGCAGGCCGGCGCCGCGGTGCGCCGGCTGTCCATCCGGGACGGCCGCGGCATCGGCGCCTACCTCGCCACCACCGGCAGCGTGTCGATGGAGGACAGCCGGATCACCGGCTCCGGCCACGACGGCGTCTTCATCGGCAACCGCTGCGCCCCCCGGCTGAACCGGCTCACGGTCAGTCGGTCCGGCCGGCACGGCATGCGGTTCATCGGCCACTCCGCCGGCATGCTGGAGCGCTGCACCGTGCAGGGTTCCGGCTCGGCCGCGGTCAGCCTGGACGAGCGTTCCAACCCCGAGTTCACCCGCCTGGAGATAGAGGGCGGCACCGACGGTGTGAAGCTGGAGGGCGGCGCCGACCCGTACTTCCGCCAGGTGCAGATCGTCGACATCAGCGGCATCGGGATCGAGTCGGTCGGCGAGGCCCGCGGCTCTTTCGAGAACGTGACGATCGACCGCTGCGGCGGCGCCGGCGTCTCGGCCGACGGTGGCGCGCGCACCTCGATCAGCGGCCTCAGCCTGCGCGGTAGCGGCGGTTCCGGCCTCAAGGTCGGCGCCGCGGCGCTGACCTGCGAGGAAGGCGACTTCGCCGGTACGATCGGCCACGGCATCGAGGCCGGCGACGGCGCGGAGCTGTCGTTGTCCCGCTGCCGGGTGCGCGACGGCAAGGCGTCCGGCGCGCTGCTGACCGGCACCGCCAGCGGCACGATCAGCGCCTGCGAGTTCACCGCGAACGCGGGCGACGGCGTCTCGGTGGAGAGCCGCGAGACGGTCCGGCTGCTCGACGTGACCGTGCGGGACAACGGAAAGGCGGGCCTGCGTCAGGCGATCGCCGGCACCGTGATCATCGAGGGCCTGACCAGCAACCGCAACGGCGAGCCGGACGTGCAGGGCGTCGAGGCCGTGGCCGGCGAGGGCGGCGGCACCGGCACGGCCGAGGAGGAGCGGACCCCGGCGGCCCGCGCCGGCGACCCGCTGCAGGAGCTGATCGGCCTGGTCGGCCTGGCCGGCGTGAAGGCCGAGGTCACCTCGCTGGTCAACCTGAACAAGATGTCCCAGCGCCGCAAGGAGGCCGGGCTCTCCGCGCCGCCGATGGCCCGGCACCTGGTCTTCGCGGGCGCGCCCGGTACCGGTAAGACCACGGTCGCCCGGCTCTACGGCACGATCCTGGCCGAGCTGCGCGTGCTCCGCTCCGGTCACCTGATCGAGGTGGCCCGCGCCGACCTGGTGGCGTCGATCATCGGTGGCACCGCGATCAAGACCACCGAGGCGTTCAACCGGGCGCTCGGCGGCGTGCTCTTCATCGACGAGGCGTACACGTTGAGCAGCTCCGGTCGCGGCTCCGGGCCGGACTTCGGCCGTGAGGCGATCGACACGCTGGTCAAGCTGATGGAGGACCACCGCGACGACGTGGTGGTGATCGCGGCCGGTTACACCAAGGACATGAAGCAGTTCATGGAGACGAACCCGGGCCTCGAGTCCCGGTTCAGCCGCACCATCGAGTTCGAGAGCTACACCTCGCCCGAGCTGGTGACGATCGTCGAGACGCAGGCCTCCCGCCACGATTACGCGCTGGAGCCGGAGCTGGTCAACGCGCTGATCGAGTACTTCGACGGCATACCCCGGGACGGCACGTTCGGCAACGGCCGTACCGCCCGGAAGGTCTTCGAGCGGCTGGCCGACCGGCAGGCGACCCGGCTGTCCACGATGAACGGTCACCTGAGCGACGAGGATCTGCGGCTGCTCACGGTCGCCGATCTGTCGGAGCGCTGAAAGCGCAGGTCGGGCGAGAGTCATGGGGGCCGGGGACAGGGCCGCGGACGGGTCTGGCACGGTAGGCGCTGTGGACGTACGGGAACAGCCGCCGATCGACGGAGACGCATGGCTGGAATCGTTGCACACCGAGCACGGCCCGGCGGTGCATCGATACCTCGTCAGTCTCACGCTGGGTGATCGCGCGACTGCGGAGGATCTGCTGCAGGAGACGATGCTGCGCGCCTGGCGGCACTACCCGGCGCTCTCCCGGGACCCGTCCGGCATCCGCTCCTGGCTCTTCACGGTGGCGCGCAACCTGGTGATCGACGCGGGCCGGGCCCGGAAGGTGCGCCCGGCCGAGGTGAGCCCGCCGGATCTGACCCAGGTGCCGGCCGCGGGCGACGCGATGGAGCGCGTGCTGACCGCCGGCCTGGTGCGGGAGGCGCTGCGCCGGCTCAGCCCGCAGCACCGCACGGTCCTGGTCGAGCTGTACTTCACCGAGAACCCGGCGGCCGACATCGCGAGCCGGCTGGGCGTCCCGGAGGGGACGGTGAAGTCCCGGGCGCACTATGCGCTGCGGGCGTTGCGTCAGGTCATGCACGACATGGAGTCGTAAGGGACCGCCGCCTGACCGTAGATGCCGTTTAGTGACATATCCACTCATTGACTTTCTGTTTCCCCACGTCAAGTATGTGGTGTTTCCGGCGTCAGGTGCAGAGTGGAACTGAGAGGTCCAAGAACGATGGGTCTCGTGCTGGTGGTGCCTGTTCCCGCAGGCCAGGGCCGTGTAGGTCACCGGCGATGACGCTCCCCGGCCAGATCGGCCACCCCGCCTACCCGGTCGCGCCGCGCCGCGGCGTCTCGAGCGCGCTGAACTGGGTGAGTGAACATCTGGCGGTGGTCGGCCCCGACCCGGGCGGCGCGATCACGGCGATGGCCGCGCTGCTCCCGGTCGAGCCCGGCATCGTCACGGTCGTCGGCCAGCTCGCCGGCCCGGCGGACTGGGCACTGATCACCGAGGTGCTCCCGATCGCGGTCCCGCCCGGCTCCGCCGCCCGCCTCGCCGTCTCCGGCGCCGGCATGGCCTCCGGCGCCGCGGCCCCGGCCGCCGCGCTCGCCACCCAGCTCCAGGCGGATGTCTACGCGCCCAACGGCCAGCTGCTGCTCGTGCCCGGCGGCGGCATGTTCGCGGTCGACGAGTGGCGCTGGTTCACGCCGGACGGCCAGGTCCGGCCGGGCGGGCGCCGGCACCCGCGGCCGGCCTGGGAGGCCGAGGCGGACATGCTGGTCCGGCACGCGGCGCCGGGCCTCCGCGCGTACGCCGTACCCGCCGGGATCTGGCTCTTCTCGGAGGCGCCCGGCATGCCCGACCCGGACCTGGACGACCTCGTCCTCGCCATCCCGATGGACGTCGAGCGCGTCACCGTCGTGCTCGGCCGCCCCGGCACGCCGCCGCCCGGCGTCGACGCCTGCCTGTCCGTGCTGGAGGCGCTCGACCCCTCGATGATCATCGCGCCTTACGGCGGAACAGCCGCTCAGGCGGTACGACTCGCCGAGATCATCGCGGAGCGCTGGGACCGCCCGGTCGAGGTCGCCACCGGACTGCCCACACTGGACGGCGAGAACCGCCTGGTCTCGGTCGCGGTCGACCAGGACGGCGGCAACTGGTGGACGCCCCCGGTGTCCCGGCTGCGGTGCACGCCCGGCGCGCCCCCGGCCCCGGTCGGCCGCCTCGCGTTCCTCGCCGACCTGCGGCCCGCCGGCCCGGACACCTACCGTCTCAACGAACGCTGGGTGATCGAGGCGACCCAGTTCGGCCTGTGGGTGCGGCCGCCGTTCGCCGGACAACACCTCGACGCGGTACGCCGCCGCGAATGGCAGCCGGAGCGGCTCACCATCGCGGTCGGGCTGCCCGGCCTGCCGCTGCCGGACGACGTGCTCCCGGTGCTGCACGCGCTGCTGAACCGGCTCACCGACGACGTCCGCGCCCGCGTCGGCTTCGTGCCCGAGGAGCTCAACCACCTGGTCGAGCCGGACTCCGAGGACCGGCCGGACGTGGTGCTCGCCGCGCAGCGGTCCACCGCACCGCGCTGGTGGCGCCGCGACGACCGGCTCTTCGCGGTGCTGCTCACCGTGGACGGGCCCAGCGGCATGGTCCGCACGGACGCGGGCGAGGTCGAGCCGGACCAGCTCGGCGAGATCATCGGGGCGTACCGGGACAACGACGCGCGGCCGGTCCTGCTGGTCGGCTCCGCGCCGGTCAAGCCGGACGTCGAGCAGCACCTCGCGGACCAGCTGCAGGCCGTCACGATCGCCCGCCGCGCGGACGGCTGGTGGGCCAGCACGCCGCGCCGCCTCAGCCTCGAACCCCGGCCCGCCGCGCGGCTGGACACCGGCTTCCCGTTCGCGGAGCACGACCTCGACGCCGCGCTCACGCCGCCGCGCCGGACGCCGCACCGCGCCCCGTCCCACCCCGCCGACGAGGAACCGCTGCTCTCGCTCGCGCCGTCGTCCCCGGCCGCGCCGGCCCGGCCGCCGGGCGCGCGCACGGTCGTGGTCGCGCGCGGCCCGGACTGGCGGCAGCCGTTCCGGCTCGGCGGCCGGCCCGCCACCGTGTGGGACCTGGCCACCACGATCGCGGAGCGCCGCCCCGGCTGGGTCGGCGAGCGCGAGGTGATCTGGCTGGAGGCCGGCGAGGTGGCGGAGCCGCTGCTGCGGTTGCTGGCCAACTACCTCGCGGCCCCGGTCGGCGCACGCGCGCGGCTGGTCCGGGACGCGCCGCAGTCCGCGCGCGCCTCCGGCTGGTTCGCGGTCCGCCCGCGGACCACCCCTCACGAAGAACCCGGCTGGTACGGCCACAGCGACGTGACCGAGCAGGAGAGAAACGACCATGGCGACGCCTGACCGCGACCTGGCCCCGGACAGCTCCCCGGCGCCGGAGGTTCCCCCGAAGGCACCCGGCCCGGCGGGCGGCTCCGCTCCGGCCGGGCCTCCCGGCCAGGCCACGCAGCCGGCGCAGACGCACGGCGCGACAGACCGGCCCGCACGCGGCGCCGGGGACACGCCCGCACGCGGTGCTACGGACAGGACCGCTCATGGCGCGGCGGATACGCCCGCACGCGGTGCTGCGGACCGGCCCGCGCAGCCGGGCGGAGCGTCCGACCGCCCGGCGCAGGGGAGTGGACCGGCGGACAGCGGCGGGCACCGCCGCGGGCCCGGCGCGAGTGGCGCGCAGCGGCTGCGGCCGTCGGAGAGCGGCGCCAACCCGACCAGCCGGCCGCCGGTGCAGCGTGCGGTGGCGCTCAGCGGGCTTCCGCCCTACGTCTCCGCTCCCGCGGACACCTCGGGCGCGCAGGTGGTCCCGCCGGCCCCGCCCCGCCAGATCCCGCCGCAGCGTCAGGGCCCGCAGGCCCCGCCGGTGCAGCGTCAGGCCCCGCAGGCCGTGCCGGGACAGCGTCAGATCCCGCAGGCAGTGCCGGCGCCGCGACAGGCACCGCAGGCCGCGCCCGCGGTCCCGCCCGCACCGCAGCCGGTCCCGCAGCAGAGCCCGTCGGCCGCGCCGGTCCCGCAGACCGACCCGGGGCAGCAGCAGGGCGCTCCGGTCCCGCCGGGGCAGCGGCCGGCCCCGTCCACGCAGCAGCAGAGCGCACCGGTCCCGCCAGCACCGGGCCAGAATGCGCCGGTTCCGCCCCGGACGGCCGCGCCGACGCCATCGCCTCCCGCTGACCGGTCGGGTGCCACCCGCGCGCTGCCGGCCGTTCCCGCCG
Source organism: Catenuloplanes japonicus (assembly GCF_000717135.1). Taxonomy (GTDB): domain Bacteria; phylum Actinomycetota; class Actinomycetes; order Mycobacteriales; family Micromonosporaceae; genus Catenuloplanes; species Catenuloplanes japonicus. The sequence goes on along the minus strand of NZ_JNXY01000012.1, from coordinate 176,093 downwards.
CCGCAGCAGCCCTGCCGGCCGCGCCCGCACCTGCTCCGGTCTCGGGCGCCCCCGTCTCCGGTGCCCCGATCGCCCCGATCTCCGGTGCTCCCGTCTCCGGTGTCCCCGCGGAGTACGCGCCCGACGACAGCCCGACGTTCGGCAGTCCGACGTTCGCGTCCGGCACGTTCGGGGTGCGACCGTACGACGGGCCGTCCGAGTTCGACGAGGACTTCACCCAGAGCATCACGCCGGTGGCACAGCCGGGGACGGCACGCGCCTCCCGTACCGCGGAGAGATTTCGTCCTTGGCTTGTGCCGCTCGTGCTGGTGGGCGTGATCGCGATCGCGGCGGCCGTGCTGGGCAGCCGGCTGCCGACGGACGATTCCGATGCGGCGCCGCAGGCCACCATCGTGCCGGGGACCGGCACCGTGATCACGCTGGGACCGCCGTCCGACGCGCCGCCGCCGGTCTCCGTCTCGCCGTCGCCGCCGGCCTCTGCCACGCCCTCGTCCTCGTCCTCGGCCACGCCGTCGCGGTCCGCGAGCGCCTCGGTCACGGCCACGCCGACCGGGGCAACGGCGACGGTCCCGGCCGGGAAGGCGAACGCGGGCAACGCGAACCTGGCGCTCGGCCGGGCCGCGAGCGCGTCCAGTGTCGAGCGGGAGGTGTGGGCGGCGAGCGCGGCCGTGGACGGCGACATGGCCTCGCGGTGGAGCAGCGGATTCACCGACTCGGAGTGGCTGCAGGTGGACCTGGGGGACGTCTGGGCGGTCACCACCGTGGACATCTTCTGGGAGAACGCGCACGCCACCGCGTACCACGTGGACCTCTCCGCGGACGGCAGTGCGTGGAGGACCGTCTATACGAACAACGCCGCCACCGGCGGCGAGGCGGTCATCGCGGCGGGCGGCACGGCCGCGCGCTACGTCCGTGTCGTCGGCGTGAGCCGGTCCACCCAGTACGGTTACTCGATCCTGGAGCTGCGCGTCTTCTGATCCCGTGGGACCACCGCGTCCGAGTCCGTCCGTTCGATTCCGTCTTGGTCCGGATGGCGCTCCACGCTGCCCGAGTGGGTGGAAGGGGGATTACTTTCACCGGAACGTCGAACTGAAGCTCGGTAACGGCCGTTAAAACGGCGACCGACCGTTACGAGCAAAGGCAGACGCTATGGGCAGCAGGGCACTCCGTGGGGCGTCGAGATGACCGGTTACCGCTGTTCCGATGATGCCGCCCGCGCGCTTCTCGGGCTTCACGCGCTCGGCCGGCTGAGCGACGCGGAGGACCGGCAGATCCGCGCTCACCTGGCCGACTGCCTCTCCTGCGGTGCGGAGTTCGCCGAGCTGCGGGCCGTCACCGCCGCGCTCGACCTGCTCTCGCCCGCGGACATCGCGGAGCTTCTGGTCGCCGACCACGCCGATGCTCCGGCCGAGCACACCGCGAAGATCGAGCCGGCGGTACGCCTGGCGTGCCGTTTCGCGCTCAACCAGCGATATTCGCGCGGCACCTCGGGCCCGCCGGTGCGCCGTCCGGGCAAGCGCCCGGCGCCACAGCTGCCACGCGGCCGGCCCCGGGAGCGTTGACCCAGACTCAGTCCGGCTCGGCGAACAGTCCGGTGTGCTGCGGAAGGCGTGTGATGAACGCCTGGAGCCGCCGGTGGTGAGCCTCGCACACGCTGATCAGCCGATCAGCGTCCCGCGCCGTGAACGCCGTCAGCATGCCCGCGTGGTCCGCGTGCAGCAACGCGCGCTCGGCCGCGACCAGATGGGACATCGGCTGCAGCGGCTCGGTCATGTTCCACGCCGTGCCCAGCATGTTGAGCAGCCGGCTCATCCGGCAGGGCTCGATCAGCGCGAGGTGGAACCGCCGGCTCTCCCGATGGTGCGCCCGCCCGTCCCCGGCCCGCACCGCCTCCTCCAGCGCCGCATGCGCGGCCCGTGCCCGCTCCACGTCCGCCTCGCCCGCCCGTTCCACCGCCACCCGCAGCGCCGCGGTCTCCAACGCCTCCCGCACCAGGTAGATCTCCGCGAACTCGGCCGCGGTCAGCATCGCCACCCGGTACCCGAAGTTCGGCCGATGGTCGACCAGCCCCTCGCCGATCAGCGTCATCAACGCCTCCCGGACCGGGATCCGGCTCACCCCGAACACCGCCGCCACCGCGTCCACCGGGATCGGCGTGCCCGGCGGCACCTCGCCGTCCAGGATGCAGGTCCGCAACTCGTCCAGGATCACCGACTGCGAGCTGCCCAGCGACCGGCCCGACAGCCGCGTGACCAGCACGGATCGATGGCGGGTCGCCGACATGTCCCGACCCTATGCCGGTCCGGTTATCACCGTGTTTCCCGGCGGCGTGCGCGGTTCGGGCATACTCGGGCGCGGACGACCGGCACGGGGACGACGGAACGGGGCCATGGGGACGAGAACACCGGGCGGCGGCACGGCGCCCCACACGCCGGACAGCGGCGGTTCCCCGTCCCGGCAGCACGCCGGTGGCGGTCCCGGCGGCCGCGCGCATACCGTGGTCGAGGGTCAGCGGACCGCGCAGACCCGCGCGGTCCGCGGCCGGGCCGGCGGCGGCACGGACGACATGGGCCGCCGGCGGGACTGGGCGGAGCGGCACAACGACCCGATGTCCCCGTCCCGTCCGCCGGACGCGGAGACGATGAACGGCGATCCGGTGTATCACGGCGACGGCGTGACCGCGGTCGGCTACGACGCCCAGACCATGAACAACTTCGACCACATCGGGCGCATACCGGGATATCACGACGTGATCGTGCACGGTGAGAGCGACGGCTTCGTCTACCCGGGCCGGATCGGCCCGGACGGCACGCGCACGAGCGGCGAGCCGATCCACCCGGCCCAGCTGGCGGACGTGATCCGGTCGAATCCGAGTTACGACGGCGGCCCGGTGCGCATGGTGGTCTGCTGGTCCGGGACGATTTCCCCGGATGCCGGTGCCGGCGTGCGACCGGCCGCGCAGGAGGTGGCAGACTCGCTCGGTGTGGACGTGATGGCGCCGACGAACACCGTGGGCACCGACCGCCACGGCGGGCCGGGTCAGCAGCCGCAGATCCAGTTCCCAGGGGTATGGCAGCCGTTCAGACCGGAGACCAACAGGTGACGCAGAACAGCCGGATGCCGCTCGCCGGCATGTTCCAGGAGCTCGGGCCGGTGCGGTCCGGCGAGCCGCAGCCGAGCGTGCACGACAGCCTTCGCGCCGAGGAACTGCCCGATCTGGCCGATGTGGTCGCCTACCTCAAGGCCGGGCACGTGCTGATCGACGTGATGGGCTCGGTCAGCGATCCGTTCGATCCCGCGCACCGGATCATCGAGGGCTACACGATCATGACGGACGGCGACTGGCTGTGGCGGCAGAGCCTGGCGTTCTTCGTGGAGCGCCGCAACGTCGCGCTGCCGGGGGACTTCCTGTCGCTCATCCGCGGCCGGGCCTACGCGGTACCGGACCGTTCCCGTGAGGAGCTCCTCGCGTACACCCGGGTGGCGCACGAGCAGGTCTTCTGAGCCGTACGGCACTGTCCGGGCGGGTGTGGGGAAATCGATGGGTGTGTAGCCCTACGATGTCGTTCGGCCACATTCGCAAGCAGGGAGCGGCATGACGGCGGAGAACGAGGAAAGCCCGGTCCGGCACTTCTGCGCGCAGCTCGACGGCTATGTCAGGGCGTCCGGCCAGACCAGGTCGTACGTGGTGAGCAGGCATTCGATGAGCGACTCGCAGGTCTACGCGGTGCTCGCCGGCACGGTCAAGACACCGCCGTCGTTCGACCGCATGGTGGTGCCGATCATCGAGATCTGCGGCGGCGACGCGACCGTGATCGCGCAGTGGCGGACCCGCCACGACACCATGGTCCGGGTCTACGAGCTGCAGAAGTCGTTGCGCCGCAAGGCCGTCGCCGCGTCACCGTCGTCCTCGGAGGAGGCTCCGCTCCCCGAGGACCAGGAGCAGGGCCAGGGCCAGGGCCAGGACCGGGACCGGTTCGGCGAGGTCGTGCCGCTGCCGGGCACCCGCCGCCGCTGGATGCTGCCCGCCGTCGCGATCGTGGTCGTGCTCGCCGTCCTCGCGGGCGGCCTGACCTGGGCTTTCGTCGCGAACCGGAGCGCGGCCCCGGAAACCGGCCCGGAGATCGCGGCTCCGGACGCGCCGGAGTCGCCGCTGGTCGTCGACCCGCTGTGCACGGCCTCCGCGCCGGCCGACGGCGGCGACCTGCTGGAGGTGCCGCGGCCGGAGGTGCCGAGCAACCCGATCTACAACGCCTGGTGGGCCAACAGGGACCACGTCCACCTGAGGGATTTCGGCACGCATCACTGGGCCGCGGCGATCGACACGGGCGCCGGCGTCCTGCCCTACGACTGGCTGGCCATCCGCGGCTGCCTGCCGATCATCGCCGGGCACCGGTACACGCTGACCTTCATCGCGTCCGCGTCGGCGGACGTCACGCTGGCCGTGCGCGTGCAGCACAACCAGTGGCCGTACGAGGACTCGCTGATGGAGCAGTTCGCGGTGACCAGCTCGCCGCAGCCGCACACCTACAATTTCGTCGGCGGTGTGACCAGCCAGTCGAGCGAGCTGACGTTCCAGCTGGGCGGCAATCCGGCGCTGGACGTCGAGTTCACCGACATCGTGCTGACCGACCTCGGCGCCTGATCCTCCGGAACTCTCCGGTTCCGCCCCACTCCGGACGCCTTCCGACCTGCACCGATCGCCCGTGCACTCCGATCTGATGCGGAATCACCACCCGGACGCCCACCCTCCTGCTTTCCTTGATCCGGGGCACGGGGGCAGGACGGTTCCGCGGCGGAGACGGGGGTCGCGGACCCGTCAGCCCGCGCCCGATCCCATGATCGACTTTACGTTTGCGGGGCGTTTGCCTTTACGTTTGCGGGGGAGTTGCCTTTACGTTTGCGGCACTGCGGCCTTTACGTTTGCGGACGCGTCAGAAGAGGTCGTGGGGGTCGATCTGGATGCGGACGGGGTGGGGGGCCTTGCGGGCGCTGCGGACGCCGGCGGCCTCGTGCAGCGCCTTCGCGAGCGCGCCGGCCGCGCCGCGGCGGACCCGGACCAGCATGCGTTCCTGGTCGTCGGCGGCGGGGACCGGGCCGAGCAGCTCGGCCTCGGCGGGGAGGCGGGCGGTCTCCAGCAGGTCGGCGACCGCGTCGGGCGGGCCGGTCAGGCTGGCCATCCGGGACGCGGGCGGGAACGCGAGTTCGCGGCGTTCGGCCAGCTCGCGTGCGGCGTACCAGGCGGGGTCCCAGCGCAGCAGCGCCTGCACGGCGGGGATGCCGCCGTCCGCGACCACGACCACGCGCCCGCCGCCACGGTGCGGGCGGGCCAGCGCGGCCGCGGTCAGCCAGCGGCGCAGCGTCTCCTCGCCCGCGCGCAGGTCGGCGCGGGTGAGCAGCGCCCAGGTGTCCAGCAGCAGCACCGCGCCGTAGCCGCCGTCCGCGACCGGCTCCGCGCCGGGCGTGCAGACCACGACCGCGGGCTCGGCGGGCACGGCGGTCAGCACCTCGTCGCGGCCGGACGTGCGCACCGGCACGCCGGGGAACGCGCGGCCCAGCTCCTCCGCGGTCCGGCGCGCGCCGATGATCGACGCGCGCAGCCGGTGGCCGCCGCACTCCGGGCAGGTGAAGTCCGCCGCGACCCGGCCGCACCAGCGGCAGGCGGGCACCGCGTGCGACGAGCGCAGTTCCAGCGGGCCCTGGCAGTGCGCGCAGCGCGCCGGCTGCCGGCAGGTCTGGCACGCGGTCGACGGCAGGTAGCCGCGCCTCGGTACCTGCACCAGCACGGGCGCGCCCGCCCGCAGCGCGGTCCGCGCCGCCTCCCAGGCCACGCTCGGCAGCCGCGCGGTCGCGGCGGCCGCGTCGCGGGCCAGCTGCGGATCGTCGCCGATCGGGGCCACGTGCGGCGCGCGCGCCCGGAGCGCGTCCCGGCTGCCGGCCAGCTCGCGCGCCCAGCCGGTCTCCACCAGCTGCTGCGCCTCCGCGGTCCGGGTGAACCCGCCGGCCAGCACGGCCGCGCCGGCCAGCTGCGCACGGGTCAGCAGCACCTCACGCGCGTGCGGGTAGGGCGCGCGCGGCTCGCCGTGCGAGTCGTCGCCGTCGTCCCAGATGACCACCAGGCCCAGGTCGCGGACCGGCGCGAACGCGGCCGCGCGCGTGCCGATCACCACCGGCGCCTCGCCGCGCAGCCCGGCCAGGAACGCCCGGTACCGCTTCTCCGGGCCCAGCGACGCGGCCAGCGTGGTGTGCCGCCCCGGGCCGAGCTCCGCGCTCAGCGCCGCGTCCAGCCGTTCCAGGTCGCGCGCGTCCGGTACCACCGCGACCACGCCCTGACCTGCGGCGACGGTCACCGCGGCGGCCTGCGCGATCCGCCGCGGCCAGTCCTCGCCGGGCAGCGCGGACCACACGGCCCGCGGCGCGCGTCGCTCTTCGAGCGCCATCAGAAAACCGGGCCCATGAGGGTACGGCCCCCACCCTTCGCCGGCCCGCTCCGTGACCGACGCGGCCCCCGTCACGGTCGCGCCGTCCGAGGCGTCGGCGCGCTCCGCGCGTACCCCCGTGGTGGTGGGTGGTGGCTCTTCCGCGGCCTCGGCAGCGGGGTCGCCGGTCGCGTCCGGGCCGCCGGCTGCCCCGGGCTCCTCGGGAACGGCGGCCGCTCCGGAGCCCGCCGGCTCGTCGCTCGGGCCGGCTGCCTCGGGTGCGGGGTCACCGATCGCGGCAGGCGCCGGCTCGCCGGTGGTCCCGCGTGGCGGGGCGGCGTTCCCCGGCGCGCGTTTCTGCTGCTCGGCGCGGGCGTGGCGGGCCGGGACCGCGAGGCGGAGCACATCCGCCAGGCTGCCGGCGTAGCGCTCGGCGACCGTGCGGACCAGGCGGAGCACCTCGTCGGTGAGCACGCGCTCCGGCGACACCAGCTTGTCGATGAAGCCGAGCTTGCCCTCGTGCGACGACGTCGCCACGCGCTCCAACAGCCAGCCGTCGACCAGCTGCCCGGCGAACCGCACCCGCACGCGCGTGCCGGGCTGCGCGGTCGCGTCCAGCTCGGCGGGCACCAGGTAGTCGAACGCGCGGTCCAGGTGGGGGAGCGGCACGTCCACGCAGACGCGGGCGACCGGCAGCACCTCGGCCGGCTCACGCGGCGGTTTCGGCTTGGCCGCGCGGGTGCGGGGCGGTTTGCCGCCCGGCTTCGGCGGGGGCGTGGCGGCCTTCGCGGCCACCGCGCGCGCCGCCGCCGCACCGCCCCCGACCGCGTCCGCGGTCAGGGTCAGCCCGTCCAGCGACAGCTCCTCGGCCGATTCGTCACCCACCCCGGAATCCTGTCAGACACCTCCGACAGGATTCCGGTCAGGCGAGATCAGACGTGCAGCGCGATCGCGTCCTGGCTCGCGACGGTGGCGGTGAAGCGGCCCGAGGAGTCGACCGTGTACGTCGGGCCCGTGCAGCCGCCGGAGGTGCGCTCGCCGTGCTGGACGTCGCAGTACGTCCCGGCCGGCAGCGACGTCTGGAACGTGCGGGTCAGCGCCGCCGTCTCGTGGTTGATCGCCACGTAGGCGCGGCTGCCCCGGCCGAACGCGATCTGGTCGCCGCCGTTGTCCCACCAGTTCGTGACCGCGGTGTCGCCGGCCGCGTTGCGGAACGCGACCATGTTCTCGATCTGCGGCCACGCGTGCTGGCACTTCCAGCCGTCGGCCCAGCAGGCGTTCACGGTGCCGCCGTTCGGCGGGCCCGCGTCCTTGTCCGTCCACTCGTACCCGGAGTTGACGTCCGGGGCGCCGTACGGCCAGGCCAGCATGAACACGTTGGCGAGCGTGTAGTCGGCGCCGTTCTTGTAGTTGAGCGTGTCGCCGACCCGCTCGGTGTCGTGGTTGTCGACGAACACCGCGGACTGCCCGGACGCCAGGTAGCCCCAGCCCTCGCCGTAGTTCTTCAGGTACGCCAGGTTCTCGCTCTGGAAGACGCGCTTGAGGTCGCGGGCGTACCGGAACTCCTGCACGTCGCCGGTGCCGAGGTACTCGGCAGGGGTCACGGCCTCGCCGGCGCCGAAGATGACCTCCTGCTTCCAGTACGCGCCCGGGTTCGTCAGCTTCGACTTGATCGCGGCCAGGTCCGCCGCGGCCATGTGCTTGGCCGCGTCGATCCGGAACCCGTCCACGCCCAGCGACGCCAGGTCGTTGAGGTAGGCCGCGATCCGCCCGCGCACGTAGTCGCTGCCGGTGTTCAGGTCGGAGAGGTTCTCCAGCTCGCAGTCCTGCACGTTGCCGCGATCGGTGTAGTTATTGATCTTCGTGCGGCAGGTGTGGAAGTCCCAATCCGCATAAGTCCCGGGATAGGTGTATTTAGTGTAAGAAGTCCCGCCGGTCCCGGTCCCGTTGCCCGCGCTCATGTGGTTGATCACGGAGTCCGCGACCACCTTCACCCCGGCGGCGTGGCAGGCGTCGACCATGGATTTGAACTGGTCACGGTTGCCGAGCCGGCCCGCGATCTGGTAGCTGACCGGCTGGTACGACGTCCACCACGCCGCGCCCTGGATGTGCTCCATCGGCGGGCTGACCTGAACGAAGCCGTAGCCGGCCGGACCCAGCCGGTTCGTGCACTCACGACCGATCGAGTCGAAGCGCCACTCGAACATCACGGCCGTCACGTCACGGCTGCCGGGCGGTTCCGCGTTCGCGTCCGGGCCGGTCGCGACCGCGCCGATCGCGAACGCGGCACCGGCGCCGGCCAGCACGACCGCGGCCGTCGCGGCGTGCAGCCCTCGCCGTCTGCGGACACTGCTCACGTCGTACCCCCGTCGGGTTGGTCTGGGTCTGGGGTTTTCGGGAGCATAGGCGTGGAGGGTGGGCCTTGCAAGATCAAGTCTTATCAATCCATTAAGGACATCATCGGGCGCTCTCCGCCCACTCGGCCAGCACCCGGAAGATCGGCGCGCGCCCGGCGAACCGCTCCGCCTTGTCCCGGTTGTCATAGCTGTAGCCGTTGTTGTCGACCGCCTGGTCCACGGAGGCCACCATCCGCGGCGCGAACCAGAAGAAGCGTGCCGCGCCCATCACCCGGATCGCCCGCCGCGCCACGTCCGGCGCGACGGTGCCGCGAAGGCCGCGCACGTACGACTCCGTCACCTCGTCCAGCACCTCGTCCAGCAGCGACACGTCGATCAGCCCGTCGAAGAACGGGTCCAGCGCCAGGTTCGCCGCGTCCCCGCCGATCGCGCCCGGACCCACGAACGTCCAGTCCAGCAGCACCGGGCCGTGCTCCGCGCCGATCAGGTTGAGCGACCACACGTCGTGGTGGCACATGGTCTGCGGCAGCGCGCGCCCGGCCGCCAGCACGTCGAGGCGCCGGTCCCACAGCCGCCGCAGGCCGTCGCGCAGCGCGGGTGACCAGGCCGAGGCCACGATCGGGTGATCCCAGTCCACGTGGTCCGGGACCGGCTGGGCCAGCGTGGCGTCGGCCATGAAGTCGCGCGGCAGCCAGGCCACGTCCGGCGGCGGGCGATCGGTCCAGCGGGCCTGGGCGGCACCGAGCCGGTACGCGACGTCGCCCAGCTCGGACACGCCGAAGGACGCGCCGGAGGCTCCCGGCACGTCCTCCAGCCACATCGCCACCGAGCCGTCCGCGCGTTCCCGCACCTCCAGGCAGTCCGGCGCGGACAGGCCGCCGTCGGCGAACAGCGTCTGCGGAACACCCTCCTCATAGGCGCACGGCTCGCGCCGCCAGTAGTTGAAGTGCCCCGGATCCGCGCTCGCGGCCATGTGCGCGGCCGCGCCGTCCCGCTTCGGCGTCGCGATCTTCAGCACGGCCGGGCCGTCGTCGCGGCGCACCCGCCACACGCCGCCGGTGGTCTCGTTCGCCGAGCCGTGTTCCAGCTCCTCGGCAGACCATCCGTCCTGCACCAGATCGATCGGAAACGTCATGATCTGACCGTAGGTGTCAGAGCAGCGCCTCGGCCACCTCGTCGGGGTGGGTGATCATCGCCTCGTGGCCGCCCGGCACCGGCTGCGGCGTGACGCCGATCCGGGCCGCGAACTCCGCGCCCGGCTTGGCCAGCGCGATGTCCCGCTCGGCCAGCACGTAGCGCGCGGTCAGCCCGATCTCGGTCACCGGCGGCAGGTCCAGCGCGTCCGTGAAGTAGTGGCCCGGGTGCGGGACCAGCAGCTCGTGCACGGTGCGCTGCACCTGCTCCGGCTCGCCCGGCATCAGCACGGCCTGCAGCGACGCGAGGTCGATCGGCACCACGCCCTCGGCCGCGACGGTCGCGCCGACGAACGCGCCCATCTCGGCCGGCAGCTCGTCCAGCTGGGACACGCCGGCGGCCGGCACGACCGCGCTGACGTACACCACCTCGGCGATCCGGTCCGGGACCTCGTGCGCGGCGCCGGTCGCCGGGTAACCGCCCCAGCTGTGCGCGACCAGCACCACGTCGCGCAGGTCGTACCGCCGGATGGTGTTCGTGATGTGCGCGATCGCGTCGGTGAGCCGGACCGTGGTGTCGCCGTCGTCGATGCCCGGCATGGTCAGCGTCAGCGCGCGGTGGCCGGCGGCCCGCAGCCGCTGGGCGACCGGCTGCCACGCCCACGCGCCGTGCCAGGCGCCGGGGATCAGTACGTAGTTCTTCACACCGCCGATCCTGATCGCCGGGACGTCAATCGGGGAGTGCTATGAATCGCAGATGACGAACCGTTTGTCGCAGGTGGCGCTGCTGATCGAGGAGCAGTCCAGCGCGTTCGAGGCCGGCGCCGCCACCGAGATCTTCGCGCCGCCGCTCTACGCGCTGACCATCTGCGCCGCGTCGCCGCACACCACCACGCGCGGCGGCCTGATCGCACCCGCGCACGGACTGGAGGCGCTGGAGACCGCGGACACGATCATCGTCCCGGACCGTCCGATGCAGACGGTCGCGCCCGCGGTCGGCACGGCCCTGGCCAGGGCGCATGCGCGTGGCGCGCGGCTGATCGCGTCCGGCGGCGGCGTCTTCACGCTGGCCGAGGCCGGCGTGCTGGACGGCCGTCGCGTCGCCACCCACCGCGACCTGACCACCACACTTCAACAGCGGTTCCCGGGGGTACGGGTGGAGCCTGACGCGTTGTTCGCCGACGACGGTGACGTGCTCACCGCGGCCGGCAGCGCCGCCGCGCTCGACCTCGGCCTGCACGTGATCCGCCTCGACCACGGCGCCGAGACCGGGTGCGTGGTCGCGAAGCGGCTGGCGTTCCCGGTGCACCGCGACGGGTTCCAGTCCCAGTCCGTGGAGCGCCCGATGCCCGCGGTGCACGACGAGTCGCTGACGCCGCTGCTGAGCTGGGCGCAGGCGCGGCTGCACGAGCCGGTCGGCGTGGCGGAGCTGGCCGCCGCGGCCGGGATCAGCGTGGCCACGCTGCACCGCCGTTTCCAGGCGCAGGTCGGCGTGCCGCCGCTGGCCTGGCTGACCCGCGGGCGGGTGCTGATCGCCTGCCGCCTGCTGGAACGCGGCGAGACCCGGATGGAGGTCGTCGCGCGCCGCAGCGGCCTCGGCACCGCGTCCCATCTGCGCACCGTCATGCGCCGCTCACTCGGCACCACGCCCACCGAGTACCGGCGCCGGTACGGGCCGGACGGTGGTGAACCGGTCGGCCATCGTGCTCGTAGAGAGCTCGGTGAGGCGCGGCCAATTCCTATTCCCTGAGTAGGATTGGCGCGCTGTTCCTGCGTCTATCATTCGTTTAGCCGGCCGCTTCATCATGGCCGATACTCATGTTGACTCCCTGGAGATGTTCCATGCCACGACGTCCGCCCCGCCGACCGCTCCGTACCGCCGTGGTGGCGTTGTCGGGCCTGCTGAGCCTCGGGGCGTGCGCGTCGACGGCGCCGCCGCCACTGATCCCGCTGACGGACGCCCCGGCCACGACCGGCGCGCCGGCCGCGCAGCAGAGCACCAGCCCGGACGGCGGCTACTGGCCCGCGTCGATCCGCGCCGGGAGCAACGAGCGGCTCGGCACCGTGGTGGAGGACAGCGACGGGTTCACGCTCTACCGGTGGGACGGCGACTCCGCCGACCCGCCGCAGTCACGGTGCAAGGGCGCGTGCGCCGAGCTGTGGCCGCCGGTGCTGACCCGCAACAAGATCATTTTCAAAGGGCTGGACGAGGAGCTGCTCGGCGCCATCAAACGCGGCGACGGCACGCTGCAGGTCACGGTCGGCGGCTGGCCGGCGTACCGGTACACCGGGGACACCGGGCCGGGCGGCTTCGCGGGCGAGGCCGTCGACGGCACCTGGTTCGCGCTCGGCCCGGACGGGCGGAAAGCCAACGGTGACGACTGATCCGGAAGAACTGACAGGAGACGGCGCATGGTGAGACGGCACACCTTCGGGTACGAGGTACTCGGCTTCGCACCAGGTGTGGACCCGACGCCCGGCGACCCGGACCTGATCCGCAGCTTCGCGGACCGGCACGACCAGGTCCGGGACAACGCACTCACCGGATTCCGCGTGCTCGGCAGCGGCGGCGAGCTGGAAGCCGGCCGCGGCGAGGCGATGAACGCGTTGCGCAAGGCGCTCAAGTCGCTGCCGGACAAGCTGCGCAAGACCGCGGACTCGTTCGGCGTGGCCGCGGACGCGTACCGGGGGTACGCGGACGCGCTCGCCGACGCCCAGCAGCGCATCGACGTCGCGATGGACCGTGCCCAGGCGGTCGAGGGCCTGGCCGGCACCACGCTGCCCGACCTCGCCACGGACGCCACCGCGGAACAGCGCGCGGACGCGGACGCGCGGCAGGACGACATCGACGCGGCCCGGTCGCTGCTCAGCCAGGTGCGGGCCGAGGCGGCCGACGCGCAGGCGGCCAGGCTGCGGGCCGCGGACGCGGCGGCGGACGCGCTCGACCGCGCCGCCGCGCTCGCCATCCCGGAGCGCGGGTTCTTCGAGAAGATCGGCGACTTCTTCCAGGACTTCCCGTTCGTCCAGATCATCATCGACGTGCTCATCGCGATCATCACGCTGGTCGCGCCGTTCGTCGGGCTCGCGCTCGCCGGGCTGTCGCTGGCGATCCGCACGATCGGCTCGATCGCGAACGGCACGTTCAAGGCCGGCACGTTCCTGGTCGACCTGCTCTCGCTGGTGCCGGGCGGCAACGTGCTGCGCGCCGGCGCGAAGGTCACCCAGGCGGTGAAGATCCCGTTCACCAAGGTCAAGGCCGGCACGATCTCGGACGGCATCGTCAAGGCGCGTGAGGGGATCACGAACGTGCCGCGCGATCACGGGATCCTGGTCGGCGCGCGGGAGGGCGGGGCGGCCATCGGGCAGTCCGTCATCGAGCAGGGCCTCAACGGCGAGCCGCTGGACTTCTCCACGATCATCGTCGGCGCGGTAGGGGCCGGCATCGTCAGCGGTGGCAACCAGATCCGCAAGGACCGGGAGCGGCTGGAGATCATCAAGGAGAACGAGGCGCTCAACAAGCCGCGCGACACCCCGGACCTCGGCACGGGCGCCCCGACGACGGACAAGCCGCTGCCACCGGTCGACAAGCCGTTGCCGGCCACGCCGGACGACAAGCCGTTGCCGTCGCTGCCGGGTGACAAGCCGCTGCCGGAGAAGCCGTTGCCGCCGACGCCGGACGACAAGCCGCTGCCGCCGAAGCCGTTGCCGTTCGACGCCGAACGCGACCTGGACTCCATCCAGGAGGACGCGAACGAGCGGGTCGGCGAGAGCACGGGCCGCGCCGTCGAGGCCGCCATCGACGACGCCTCGCCCACCGGCACCAACCCGGAGGGACTGTCGGAGACCGTGGTCACCGATGACACCAACCCCGACGCGGTCGAGGCGGACGAGGACTCCGCCCGGGAGATCATCCGGGGGACCGCGGACGACGGCCAGAACCTGGAACGGGTCGAGACCGTCGTGCCGAAGGCCTCCGAGACCGCCGCCGAGTCGGGCCTCGACAAGCTCGTCGAGATCATTCTCAAGAAACGTGGATAGTCCGGCCCTGGGCCGGAGAGGAGAGACAGTGCGCATCAACGTCAGCGTTGACACCCCGGGACGGCCTGAGCCGGCCCGGGTGGTGGTCGACGCGGATTCGCAGGCGAGCATCGGCGGCCTCGCCGCACGCCTGCACGGTGCGCTCGGCGCGCCGCCGGGCTCGGCGCTGTTCGTCGGTGAGCGGCCGGTGCCGCCGGAGCTGACGCTGGCCGAGGCGGGCGTGACGGACGGCGCCTCGCTCGGCCTCGGCCGCCCGGCGCACGGCACCACCGCGGCCGGCGACGCCGTGGAGCTGCGGATCGTCGGCGGTCCGGGCGCCGGCCGTACGTACCGGCTCCGGCCCGGTCAGTACCGGATCGGCAGCGGCCCGGCCGCCCGGATCCGCCTCGACCCGCCGGCCCCGGCGGACGGCCCGGAGGTGCTGGTCCGCACGGACCGCAGGGTCTTCGTCCTCAGCGGCACGGCCGGTGACGGCACGGCCGTCGGCAGCGGCACGGGCGGCGGCGACCACACCGAGTGGCCCGCCGGCCAGCAGCTGATCGTCGGCGGGAACCTGGTGGAGCTGGCCACGGAGCTGCCCCGCCGCGCGCCGCTGAACCGCGCGGACGACGAACTGGTCTGGGAGTTCAACCGGCCGCCGCGGTTCACGCCGCAGGCCGCCGGCGGACGGTTCAAGCTGCCGGTCGAGCCGCGCAAGCCGGAACGCAGCCCGATCCCGCTGGCCACGCTGCTGCTGGCCCCGGTCGGCGCCGCGCTGATCGGCATCCTCGCCACCGGCAGCTGGCGGTTCGTGTTCATCGCGCTGCTGTCGCCGGCCGCGGCGCTGCTGACGCTGTTCGGCAACCGTAAGCGCGGCCGGAAGTCGTTCGCCGAGCAGGTCCGGGAGTACGAGGAGACGCTCGCCCGCGTGCGGGCGGACGCGGACGCGGCCGTGCTGGAGGAGGCGACGCTGCGCCGGCACGGCTACCCGGACCCGGCGATGCTGGCCCGGATCGCGATGCAGCCGACCGAACGGCTGTGGGAGCGCCGCCGAGCGGACCCGGACTTCCTGGAGCTGCGCGCCGGCACCGCGGACGTGGCGTCCTCGGTGCGGGTCGAGGACCCGGCGCTGGACGAGCACCGCCGCACCACCACGCCGATGCTGGACGAGGTGCCGGTGCCGCTGCCGGTGGCCCGCCGCGGCGTGATCGGCCTGGCCGGGCCGGGCGCGCGGTGGCAGGCGACCTGGATGGCCGCGCAGTCCGCGGTGCTGCACAGCCCGGCCGACCTGCGCATCTGGGTGCTCACCGACCGGGACGCGGAACACCGCTGGTCGTGGCTGCGCTGGCTGCCGCACGCGAAGTCGGACACCGCCACGTCGTACGCGCTGATCGGCTCCTCGACGGAGTCGGTGTCCCGCCGGATCGCCGAGCTGAACCAGCTGCTGGCCGCGCGCGCCGAGGCGCTCGCCGCCCGGCAGGACGTGAGCGAGGAACCGGCGCACCTGGTCGTGCTGGACGGCGCGCGGCGGCTGCGGTCGCTGCCCGGGGTCGTACCGCTGCTGCGTGACGGCCCGGCCGCCGGCATCTTCGTCGTCTGTGTGGAGGCGGAGGAACGGCTGCTGCCGGAGGAGTGCCGCGCCGTGCTGCGCACCGACGGTCAGGCCGGCACGCTCAGCTCCGGCAGCGACGCGGACGTGACCGGCCTGCGCGTCGACCAGCCCGAGACCAGCTGGTACGAGGAGATAGCCCGCGGTATGGCCCCGCTGCGCCCGACCGGCGGCTCGGACGAGGCCGTGCTGCCCACCGCGGCCCGGCTGCTGGACGTGCTCGGCCTGGAGCCGCCGACCGCGGAGCAGGTCCGCACCGGCTGGAGCCTGCGCCCGCGTTCGACGCAGGCCGTGCTCGGCATCGGGCTGGACGGCGAGTTCTCCGTGGACCTGGTCCGGGACGGCCCGCACGCGCTGATCGCGGGCACCACCGGCGCCGGCAAGTCCGAGCTGCTGCAGACGCTGGTGGCGACGCTGGCGGTGGCGAACCGGCCGGACGAGATGACGTTCGTGCTGGTCGACTACAAGGGTGGCAGCGCGTTCGCGGAGTGCGAGCAGCTGCCGCACACGGTCGGCATGGTCACCGACCTGGACACGCACCTGGTCGAGCGCGCGCTGACCTCGCTCGGCGCGGAGCTGCGCCGCCGGGAGCACATGCTGGCGTCGTACGGCGCGCCGGACATCGTGGTCTACCACGACCGCCGGTCGCGCAACGCCGCGCTGCCGCCGCTGCCGCGCCTGGTGCTGGTCATCGACGAGTTCGCCTCGATGGTGCGGGAACTGCCGACGTTCGTGACCGGTCTGGTCAACATCGCGCAGCGCGGCCGGTCGCTCGGCATCCACCTGGTGCTGGCCACGCAGCGGCCGTCCGGCGCGGTCACGCCGGACATCCGCGCGAACACGAACCTGCGCATCGCGCTGCGGACCACGGACCCGTCGGAGAGCCGGGACATCATCGACGCGCCGGACGCGGGCGAGCTGTCCCCGCGCACGCCGGGCCGGGCGTACGCGCGGCTCAGCTACTCGGCGCTGCTGCCGTTCCAGGCCGGCCGGATCGGCGGCCCGCGGCCGTCCTCGGCCACGGTCGTGGGGGAGCCGCTGCTGGACGTGGCGGAGGTCGGCTGGGCGCAGCTGGCGGAACCGCCGGCGCGTCCGGCCCGAGCGTCCCGCCCCGGCGGGAACCAGGACCCGGAGACGGACCTGTTGGTGCTGGTCCGGGCGATCCGGACGGCGACCGAGGAGGCCGGGATCGCGGCCGAGCCGAGCCCGTGGCTGCCCGCGCTGCCGCAGATCGTCCAGCTTCCGGAGCTGGCCGGGATGGACGGTGTCGCCTACGGCATCGTGGACCTCCCGGCCGAGCAGCGCCGGGAGCCGCTGACGATCGACATCGACACGACCGGGCACCTCTACGTGCTCGGCTCCGCGCGCAGCGGGCGCTCGCAGACGCTGCGCACGATCGCCGCCGTCCTCGCCCAGGCACACAGCAGTGCTGACCTGCACATCTACGGCATCGACTGCGGCAACGGCGCGCTGTTGCCGCTGACCGGGCTGCCGCACTGCGGCGCGGTGGTGGACCGGCAGCAGACCGAGCGCCTGGACCGGATGCTCGACTGGCTCGGCGCGGAGCTGACCCGCCGCCAGGCCCGCCTCGGCGAGCGCGGCGCCGCCGACCTCGCGGAGCTGCGCGCCGGACTCCCGGCGGAGGAGCGGCCGGCCCACATCGTGGTGATGCTGGACCGGTTCGAGGTGTACGAGCGGGAGTTCGTCACGTTCGACAACGGCCGCTACCTGGAGCGCCTGGTCCGGTTGCTGCGCGACGGCGCGGCCGCCGGCGTCCACCTGATCATCGCGGGCGACAAGGCGCTCGGTGCCGGCCGGTACGCCGGTGCGACCGAGGACAAGCTGGTCCTGCGGCTCAACGACCGCGCCGACTACTCCACGGTCGGCGTCGACCGCAAGGCCGTGCCGCCGGAGCAGGAGCCCGGCCGGGCGATCCGGCACGCGGACGCGGCCGAGGCGCAGATCGCGGTGCTCGGCCCGGACCTGTCCGGCGCCGGTCAGGCCGCGGCGCTGACCGCGATCGCGGAGACGGTCACGGCCCGGGACGCGGACGTGCCCCGGTCGCGCGGGCCGCGCTCCTTCGGCGTGCTGCCGGACCTGCTCACGTTCGCGGAGGCGCAGGCCCGGCGGCCGGAGGGCGGCAAGGCGCTGCAGGTGCTGCTCGGCGTCGGCGGCGACGAACTGGAGGCGGTCGGCCCGGACCTGGGCGACACGCCGACGTTCCTGATCGGCGGCCCGCCGCGCTCCGGCCGCAGCACCGCGCTGCTGACCGTGGCCCGGTCGCTGCTGCTCGACGGCACCGGCCTGATCGTGATCGCGCCGCGCCGTTCGCCGCTGCGCGAGCTCGCCGGCCAGACGAACGTGGTCGCCGTGATCGAGGACGCGGCCGTGCCGCGTGCGCGGTTCCAGCAGCTGCTCACGGAGGTCACCCAGGACACCGGCGTGATCCTGATCGACGACGCCGAGCTGATGGCCCAGTCGAACATCGACGCGGAGCTGCTGCTGCTCACCCGCGGCGGCGCCGGGGACGGCTGGGGCGTGGTCGCGGGCGGCAACGCGGAGAGCCTGACCACGTCGCTGGCCGGGTGGCTGGGCCAGGCACGCCGGAACCGTACCGGCATGCTGCTGTCCCCGCAGTCCATGGCGGACGGTGAGGTGATCGGCGTCCGGCTGCCACGCGGCATCGTCGGGCGCCCGCCGCAGCCGGGCCGCGGGTACCTGCACCTGGGCGACGGCTCGTTGCTGGCCGTCCAGGTGCCGCGGACGACCTGAGCCACCGTGGGCCGCGGCGGTCCGCCGCGGCCCACGACCGTCTCAGACGAACCGGAACGTCGCCGTGACGGCGTCGAACAGGCCGGTCAGGGCCTCGGCATGGGCCAGGTTGGGGGTGGCGCAGCTGACCACCAGGTGCTCACCGGGCGCGTCCGGGATCGCCACGAACGTGTTCACGGTGAGCATGTCGACGGCGTGACCGTCGGGCAGCGGGACCCGTTCCGTGGCGGTCACCCGCACGGCCGCGCCGGCCTCGGGAAGATCCACTGCCGCGGCGGTACGACCGGGGCCTGCCCGCCGAGCCCCGTCCGGCCGCAGCAACGCGGCCACGTCGTCCTCGTAACCCTGCGGGAGCCGGGTGGCGAACACGGTGACGAACGCCATCAGCAGCCCGTCCTCGTACATCTCGATCAGACCGGAGGCAGCCAGTGCGCCGTCCCGCACGTACGCGCGCAGCAGCTCCTCCGCCTGCCGGTAGCCGTCCTCCAGCCCGGCACGCAGCTGCGGATCGTCCACGCCGGCCGTCTCCTGCGCCGCGGTCGCGGCCAGCTGCCCGCCGGTCAGGTCATATTTCGTCCAGCCCTCCGGGATCCGCATCACGAACCGGGCCGTGGTGGTGCTCATCGTGCCTCCAGACTGGCGACCGCGTCCTCGTCGATCTGCTGGAACGCGGTCCGGATCTGCTCGATCGACTCCCGGATGTCCTCGCCCTGCCGCTTGAGTTGGAAACGGCCGTCGCCCCAGCGCCGGTCGAAGTCACGCGCCGCGTCGCCGACCACGTCGGACCCGAACGCGGCCTCGATGTCGCCCGGGATCCGGTCGGAGTCGACGAACGTCAGCATCTCGCTGAGCGCCGTCGACGCATCCTCCAGCGCGGCGCCCGGCACCACGATCTCCGCCATTCACTGCCTCCTGCACATCGTCTTCGGAAGGAATCCGTTCGCATGCCCACCGTCACCCACCGGCTCCGGATGGCCGCGGCCGTGCTGGCCGCGGTACTGCTGTCCCTGCTCGTCCCGGAGGCCGCCTCCGGCGCCGACGCGCCCGGCGCCACCGTCAAGGTGTACGTCGTGCCCGCCGGCGACCGGGACGAGTCGCTCGCCGCGATCGCGGACCGCACGGTCGGCGACCCGCAGCGCGCCGGCGAGATCCTCGACCTCAACCTGAACCGCCCGCAGCCGGACGGCGGCGCGCTGACCGCGGCCACCGGCACGCCCAAGCCCGGCTGGGTGCTGCGGCTGCCCGACGACGCCTCCGGTCCCGAGGTCCGCCTCGCCCGGGTCGGCGCGGCGGCGAAGCCGTTCTGGAACACCGCGCTGATCCTGTCACTGGCCGGCGCCGTGCTGCTCGGCGTGGTCACGGTCGGCGTGCTCGCGCGCCGCCCGATCGCCCGCCGGTACCGCCGGTTCACCGCCGGGATCGAGGCCCGCCGCGCCGCCCGCCTGCACGCACAGGCCCAGGCCCGGCTGCGCCGCCGGCTCGGCACGGCGCTGCGGGAGACGCCCGCGCCGGTGTCCGGTCCGGCCGGCGTCGAGGTCTTCGGCGTGCTGACCGCGCCGGACGCGACCACCGCCTGGGTCGGCACCACCGTCGCGCCGCAGGCCGGCTGGACCGCGGAGGCACCGGGCGTCTGGCGCCGGGCCGGCGGTCCCGGCCGGACGGACGCGGCGGACGGCGTCGCGCTGCCCGCCCGCGTCGGCGGCACCGAGGAGGAGCTGCTGGTCCTGGACCTGAGCTGGCTGGACGGCGTGCTCGCGGTCGACGGTGACCCGGAGGTCGCGTCGTCCGTGATCCGCACGCTGGTGACCGAGGCGACCCGCCACCGCCCCGACCTGGCGATCATCGCGGTGGCCGGCCCGGACGCGGACCCGTCGCTCGCCCCGCCGTCGGTGCGCCGCGTGCCGGACGTGGCCGCGCTGGCCGCCGTGATCGCCGCGCCGGCCGCGCCGGAGACGCCCGGCGTGATGCGCGACGCCGCCCGCCGTCGCCGGCTGAGCGGCCTGGTCCTGGTCACCCGCCCGCTCGGCGCGGACGAGGCCGCCCGGCTGGCGCAACTGTGCGCCGGTGACGGCGGCTGGGCCGCGCTGGTGCACGGCGCGGCGCCGGGCGCGTTCTGGTCCTGGCACGCCGGCTCCGATGGTCAGGTGCGTATCCCGTGGCTGGACCGTGCCGTGACGGTCCCGTCGCTGGTCGCCTAGACGACGATGCGGAAGGGCCCCCGGGACCGTTCCCGGGGGCCTGGGTCCGGATCGGACTCAGCCGAGCGCGTTGCCGAGCTGCTGGTCCGTGTCGGAGAACGCCTCGCCGACGGTACGGACGTAGTTGCCGATGCCCTCGAGGCCCTGGTTGACCTGCTCGAAGCCGCGGGCGAACTCCTCGAAGAACGGCTGGAACTTCTGCTGGGCGGCGGGGGTGGAGTAACCGTTCGCCAGCAGTCCGTCGATCTTGCCGCGCACCTCCGTCAGCTTGTCCTGCAGCGCCGTGAAATCGGCGAGCAGCGTCGCGGACGTCTGCGCGGTCTCGTCGCTGTTGACGGCGAAATTGGGCATGGTGCGTACCCCTTGATCGGTGTCCCGGATAGGGCGGACGCCCTACCCTGCCCGGCCAAGGATAGTGAGGCAGTGTCAACAAACCGCTGCCGTGCTGTTGACGGTCCACAAGCGGCCGCCCGTGCCAGGTATGCGCAGGTCAGGACCGTTCTGCGGTGCCAGGCCGCGCGGCAGCCCGGCCGGTCCTGTGCCGGGGTGGTCCGGCTTTCGTGTGGTCCCGATCTCCTTTTCGTGGATATATTCATCCGGTTCAGGGCTGATCGGGGGCGCGGTGGAGCGCTTCCCCGAAACAACCACGCCCTACGTTCTGGTGAAGAGAAGACACGGCGTGAGCGAGGGCGGCGGGCTGAGGGCGCATGCGGATTCTTCTGGTGGAGGACGACTTCCGGGTCGCCGCGGCGATGATGTCGATGCTCCAGCGCAGCGGCTACACGGTCGAGCACGCCGCGACCGCCGCCGCGGCCCTCTCCGCCGCGCCCTCCGACCTGGTGCTGCTGGATCTGAACCTGCCGGACGGCGACGGCGTCGACGTCTGCCGGGCGCTGCGTGCCCGCGACCCGGACCTGGCGATCATCGTGGTCACCGCGCGCGGTGAGGAGCGGGACCGCGTGGTCGGGCTGCGGATCGGCGCGGACGACTACGTGGTGAAGCCGTTCTCCATGGCCGAGCTGCAGGCCCGCATCGAGGCGCTGCTGCGGCGCACCGCACGCACCGGCCGCGCCGCGCCGGAGACGGTGGAGCTCGGCCCGCTGCGCATCGACTACGCGGCCCGCACCGTGCAGGTGGACGGCCGCCCGGTCACGCTCACCCGCAAGGAGTTCGACATCCTCGGCTCGCTGGCCCGGCAGCCCGGCGTGGTGCTCACCGGCGAGCGGCTGCTGCTCGACGTGTGGCAGACCACCTGGTCAGGCAAGCACACGCTGCAGGTGCACGTCGGCTCGCTGCGCGCCAAGCTCGGCCGGCCCGACCTCGTGCAGAACGTCCGCGGCGTGGGCTACCGTCTGTGCGTCGAATGATCGAGTAGGAGGATCCTGGGTGCGCAGGAGACTGGTGACCACCTATGTCCTCCTGCTCTGCCTGGTCCTGCTGGCGCTGGAGATCCCGCTGGCCGTCTCGCTGACCGGCCGCGAGACCGAGCGCGTGCTCTCCGACCGGGTCGCGGACGCGACCCGGTTCGCCTCGCTGGCCGTGCCCGCGGTCCGCAGCGGCGAGCTGGCCTCGCTCCTCGACGAGCTGGGCCGCTACCACGAGCTGTACGGCATCGGCGCGATCTTCGTCGACCTGGACCAGCGGCCGTGGATCGGCTTCGGCGGTGACCACACGGTCCCGGCCCACGCGGAGCTGGCCGTCCGCGGCGCGCTGGCCGGCCGCACGATCAGCACGCCCGGCATGCTGTGGCCCTGGGAGACCCGCCCGCTGGTGGTCGCGGTGCCGGTCAACGACGGCGGGGCCGTCCTCGGCGCGATCGTCACCGTCTCACCGACCCGGGACAACCGCGGCGCGGTCACGGTCGCCTGGCTGGAGCTGGGCGTGCTCGGCCTGGTCGCGGTCGCGGTCTGCGTGCTGGCCGCGTTCTGGCTGGCCGGCTGGGTGCTGCGCCCGGTGACCAGGCTCGACGCGGTCACCCACGAGATCACGGCCGGCGACGGCGGGGCCCGGGTCCACCCCGGCGTCGGCCCGCCGGAGCTGCGCCGCCTGTCGGCCGGCTTCAACGAGATGGCCGACGCGGTGGCGGAGTCGCTGGAGCGGCAGCGGTCGTTCGTCGCGCACGCCAGCCACCAGCTGCGCAACCCGCTCACCGTGCTCCGGCTGCGAGTGGAGAGCCTGGGCATGTACCTGGACGACGACGACGCGCGCGAGGACCACCGGTTCGCGCTGGAGGAGACGGACCGGTTCGCCGGGATGCTCGACGGCCTGCTCTCGCTGGCGCGGGCCGAGCGAGGCCGGCACGACACCGAGACCGTGGACGCGGTCGCGGTCACGCTGAACCGGGAGCGCGCCTGGCGTCCGCTGACCGAGCTGCGCGGCATCACGCTGCGCGTCACCGTGCCGGAGCGGCCGCGGCCGATCGACGCGGTCGCGACCGCGCTCGACCAGGTGCTGGACGCGCTGATCGACAACGCGCTCAAGTTCACGCCCGGCGGCGGCCGGGTCGAGGTGACGGTCGCGTCGAGGGACGGCGGCGTCGAGGTGACCGTGTGCGACACCGGCCCCGGTATGACCGAGGAGCAGTGCCGCCGCGCGACGGAACGGTTCTGGCGCGCCCCCGGCGCGCAGAACGTGGACGGTGCCGGCCTGGGCCTGCCGATCGTCACCGTGCTGGTCGAGGCGTCCGGCGGCCGCCTCACACTGTCCCCGGCCGCGACCGGCGGCCTGGAGGCCCGCATCTGGTGGCGCCCCAGCACGCTGCCCGCCGACGTGTCCGCCTGACGCCCCGATCACCGCATCAGGGTTTGACGGACCGGTAGTAGCGCGCGGCGCCCGGGTGCAGCGGCGCCGGCATGGTGGCGACCGCGGACCGCGCGTCCAGTGCCTCCAGCGCCGGGTGGGTCGCCGCCAGCGTGTCCCGGTGCTCCAGCAGCAGCCGCGTCACGTCGAACGCGAGCGCGTCCGGCAGCGACGCGGACGCCAGCAGCAGCGTCGTGTCCGCGATCGTGGCCGAGGGCGGCGCCTGGTAGGTCGAGGTCGGGATGTTCCGCACCACGTAGACGTCGCTGTACGTGCCGCGCAGCGTGCCGGCCCACCCGGCCAGGTCCACGATCCGGATCCGGGTCCGCGCGCTGAGGTCCCGGATCCCGGCCACCGGCAGCCCGCCGGAGAAGAAGAACGCGTCCACGTCGCCCCGGGCCAGCGCGCCGATCGCGTCGTCAAGACCCAGTTCGCTCCGGTCGTACGCCCCGGCCTCCACCCCGGCCGCGGCCAGCAACCGCCCGGCCGTGACCGCGGTGCCGGACCCGGACTCGCCCACGGACACGCGCCGGCCGCGCAGGTCGTCCACAGTGGTGATCGGGCGGTCCGCCTGCACCACCAGGTGCAACAGGTCGTCGTAGACGCGGGCCAGCGCGGTCACGGACTGGTCCGGACCGAGTATGTCCGTCTGGGAGAAGCCGAGCTCCGCCTCGCCGCGCGCGATCAGGTCCGCCGCGCCGGTCGGGGCCGCCGGCCGCACCACGGACGCCGCCACGTTCCGCAGGTGCGCGTTGACCAGGGCGGCCAGATCGGCGCCGAGGTCGCCGGCGCCGGCCGCGATGCGCAGCCGCCGTGGCTGCGGGGCAGTCCCGGAGCAGGCCGCGGCACCGAGCAGCACCACCAGCCCGGCCAGGGCGGTACGCCGCGGCACCGGGCTCCCGGGGGCGTTCACGAGTTCGTTTCCGTGTTCATGAGTTCGCACAAGTTTGGCACAAATCCCGGCGCTGAACGTCGCACGTGCGGCCCTGCTCCGACACGGTGTTACGAACAGGAAGGAGGAGGATATGAGTTTCCTCACCAGTACCTTCGTCACGGCGTTCGAGGCAGTGTGCCTGGTCCGCTGCGCCCGTCCTGTCCTGCCGACGGAGACCCGCCGGCCCCGGCTCAGTGCCGTGGGGCGCACGGACGCGCCACAGAACGCCGCGGTCGCGGAGTTCGACCGGGAGGACGCCTCGCAGCGCCTCACCACGCTGCTCGACTGTCTCGGCTACCGCGCCCGCGCACAGGAGCGGGACGGCGGCGGCGTCCGCCGGTACGCGGTGCAGCAGGTCACGATCGCGGAGCCGGACCGCATCGCGGTGGACCGGATGATGGTGACCTCCTGGCAGCGCGGACGGCAGCGCCTGCTGGGCACGGACCCGCTCGGCCACTCGTCCCCGCACCACATGCACCGGGTGGTCCTCGCCCGTGCCGCCTGGAACGCGGGCCTGCTCGTCGGCCGGCTGCGTCCCCGGCACGGCCTGCTGCGCATCGGCATCGCGGAGCCGGACATGGTGGCGATCCTGGTCCGGGCCGCCCGCCTGCTCGGCGTGACCGCCAGCGTGAGCCGCCGCTCCGGCTGCTTCGTGATCGCGGTCCCGGAGACCGCCGCCGCCACGCTGACCGGCTACGAGCTGCCCGGCCTCACGCTCGCCCGCCAGACCCGCGTCCCCCGGGTCCAGCCGGACCTCGCCGTCGCCTGACCCACCCGCCGGCATCCGCTCCCGCCGGCACCCTCCTCGACCGGCATCCGTCCTCGCCGGCACACCGACCCGACCGGCATGCGCCCCACCCGGCAGACCCACCCCCGACCGGCATCCGCCCAGCGCCCACCTGCGCCCGCGCACCGCACGCACCACCGCAAGCGCCCGATCGGCGGCCACCGGCCGATCGTGCGAGGCGGACGGGGTCTTTGCCCTTGCACCCACGGCAATGGCAGGGAGCCCGCTGCCGCCCCGGCCACCCACCCCTGGCCGGAGAGCGACGACCGGTGTCGCCGGGAGGCCTCGGCAGGCGATGTGAGACCAATCGGGTATATCAATCTTTTGATCTTCGGCACGTGATCTTCTCTACGGAAGCCGCGTCCGGCGCGTCATAGTTCGAGGATGATCGCGGAGAGCCCGGAACTCGTGGTGCTGGCCCAGCGCGGTGACGCCGCCGCGCTCGGGGAGCTGCTGGCCCGGCATCGCGCCGGGATGATGGCGGTCGCGCTCAGCGTGCTGCCGCGTGCCGCCGACGCGGAGGACGCGGTCCAGGACGCGTCGCTGACGGCGCTGACCAGGATCGGCGACCTGCGCGACCCGGCCGCGGCCGGCCCCTGGCTGAAGATGATCGTCCGGAACGTGTGCCGCATGCGGCTGCGCGCGGCCCCGCCGGTGCTGCCGTCCCTGGCGGACCCGCGCGACACCCCCGAGGAGCTGCTGGAACGGCAGGCGCTGCGGGACTGGGTGGCGCACGCGATGGGCCGGCTGTCCGCGCCGCTGCGCGCCGTGACGATGCTGCGCTACTTCTCCTCCGCGCACAGCTACGACGAGATCGCGGCGATCTGCGGCGTGCCGTCCGGCACGGTCCGGCGCCGCCTGCACGAGGCCCGCAAACAGTTGTCCGATGCGCTCGGCGCGGCCCGGCACGCGGCCTACGACGGTGCTTCCGGCGTGCCGGCCGCGCACCGCGCCGAGGCGGAAGAAGCCGCAAGATCAGGCCGCGAGGGTACGTTCGGCGCCTACCTGCGCGGCGCCTGGCACCCCGACGTGACCGCGGCGTGGAGCGACGGCCGCCGCGCCACCGGCATTCCGCCGCTGGTCACCGTGATGGAGCGCAACGTCGGCGCGGGCATGGTCCCGCACGTCGCGGACGTGTCCGCCGCCCGCGACCTGCTGCTGTGGGAGATCGACGTGCGGGTCACCGGCGCGGCGGAGCGGACGTGCGCGCCCCAGGCGTACTGGCTGATGTCCCTTGATCGTGGCCGCGTCAGCGGCCTGCGCGTTTTTCAGCGCTAGACCGAACATTCCGGGCCCGGACCGCATCTTGTGGGCGAAACACGTTCACCCCACGAAGGGCGGAAAACCGAAATGTCGATATTTGTGCTGGTGCCGGGCGCGTGGCAGGGCGGCTGGGCCTGGCAGCCGGTCGCGCGGCGGCTGCGCGCGGCCGGGCACGAGGCCGTGACCGTCACGTTCCCCGGCATGGCGGACGACGACGAGCGGGCCGGCCTGCGCATGACCGACGCGGTCGAGCACCTCGTCGCCGCGATCGAGAAGCCGGACCTGCGCGGCGTGACGCTGGTCGCGCACAGCTGGGGCGGCTACCCGGTCACCGCGGCCGCGCACCGGGTGGCTGGCCGGCTGGACCGGATCGTCTTCTACAACGCGATGGTGCCGCGCCGTGGCGTGCCGGTGACCGGTGAGAGCGACGATTCCGCCGCGATGATCCGGGCCGCGATCGAGTCCACACCGGACGGTGTCATCCCGGCCGTGCCCGACTACCTGCCGCTGCTGCTCCCGGACTCGGGGGACGAGCTGCGCGGGCTCTTCCTGGACCTGATGACGCCGATGCCCGGCCGCTACTTCACCGAGCCGATCGACACGCCGGACGTGACCGGACTCGGCGTGCCGGTCGACTACCTGCTCAGCGCGGACGACCGGGTGCTGATCCGGCCCGGCGCGGAGTTCGCCTCCCGGCTCGGCCTCACGCCGGTCCCGGTCTCGCACGGCCACCAGTCGATGCTGACCCGCCCGGACGAGGCGACGGCCGCACTGCTCACGCTCCTCACGCCGCGAACTCGCGCGTGAAGTCGGGCTGGGCTACCGGCCGGCCGAAGTGGTAACCCTGGGCCAGCCGGTAGCCCAGCCGGTACAGCTCCTCCGCCTGCTCCGCGGTCTCCACGCCCTCCGCCACCGCCTGCAGGCCCAGACCGTCGCTGACCTGGATCAGCGCGGTCGCGATCACGGCGTGCCGGCCGGCCATGGTGACCTTGTCGACGAACGACTTGTCCACCTTCAGCACGTCCACCGGCACGGTCTGCAGCAGCGTCAGCGACGAGTGGCCGGTGCCGAAGTCGTCCAGCGCGATCCGCACCCCGCGCTTGTGCAGCAGCTCCACCGTGCGCAGCGCCTGGCCGCCGTCGAAGACCGCGGTCTCGGTCAGCTCCACCACCAGCTGCTCCGGCCGCAGCCCGGTCTCGGTCAGCACGGCGCCGACCAGGCCGGCGAACCCGGGCTCGGCCAGCTGGCGGGCGGAGACGTTCACGCTGATCCGCTGCGGCGCCACGTCGCCGAACTCGGCGAACCAGGACACGGCCCGCGCGCACGCCTGCCGCAGGATCCACTCGCCCAGCTCGATGATCAGGCCGGTCTCCTCCGCGATCGGCACGAACTCGGCCGGGCTGACGAACCCGCGCTCCGGATGCGTCCACCGCACCAGCGCCTCGACCGACACGATCCGGCCGCCGGGCAGCTCCACGATCGGCTGGTAGACCAGGTGGAACTGGCCCTGCTCCAGCGCGGTCCGCAGCTCCGCGCCGGCCCTCGCCCGCACCGTGGCCTGCGCGTCCAGCTCCGCGGTGTAGCGCAGGTGACGGCCGCCGCCGGCCCGCTTCGCCGCGTACATCGCCCAGTCCGCCCGGCGCAGCACCTCGTCGGAGCTGACCTCGCCGCTCTCGTTGCCCGCGGTGCCGACGCTGGCGCTGACCAGCAGCTGCTGCCCGTTCGCGTCCACGGGGCGGCGCAGCGACGCGCTGATCCGCTCCGCGATCGCGGACATCGCGGTCGGCGACACCTCGCGCACCAGCAGCGCGAACTCGTCGCCGCCCATCCGGGCCACCACGTCGTCGCCGCGCATCACCTCGCGCAGCCGGTCCGCGACCACGATCAGCAACTGGTCGCCGGTGGCGTGCCCGAACGTGTCGTTGACCTCCTTGAACCCGTTCAGGTCCAGCACCGCGACCTGCACCAGACCGTCGCGGAGCGCCTGGGACAGGTACTGCTCGAACAACCGCCGGTTCGCCAGCCCGGTCAGGTCGTCGCGCATCGCCAGCCGTTCCAGCTGCTCGGACTGCCGCTGCACGGTGGCGAAGAACCCGGACAACCGGATCAGCATCAGCAGGAACAGGACGACCGCGCCCACCGCGATCGCCTGGATGTCGACCTGCTCCGTGCCGCCCCTCGCCTCCACGAACAGCACGGCCGGCACCAGCAGCGTGGTGGCGGTCAGCACCGTGATCCGCTGCCAGCCCTGCATGTCCGCGGGCCGCGAGTCCGGCATGTTCCCGGACGGGTGCAGCGCCGCGCCCGCGAACGCGAAGTAGGCGAACAGGAACGCGCCGAACACCAGCCGGTCCTTGAGCCCGCCGTCCGGCGGGATCACCGTGTACCCCACGTTGCCGATCAGCGTCGCCGCACTGCCGAACGTCAGCATCCAGGTCGCCGGGCTGCGCCGCCCCTGCTGGACCAGCAGCGGCCCCGCCACCGCGAACAGCAGCACGCCGCACGTGGGATACGCCGCGGACACCAGCCGGGTCAGCAGCGACATCCCCGGTTCCCGCACGATCGGCCCGATCACGAACACCCAGTAGACGAGCCCGAACCCGGTCGCGCTCATCGCCGTGTCGATCAGCCCGGCCAGCTCCCGCCGCCGCCGGAACCGCGCCAGGCGAAAAAGGGCCACCACCAGCATGGGGTACGCCGCGAGATAGCACGCGTCGGCCCAGGACGGATACGTGTGCCCACCGGTGATGATCGCCTCGGACGCGTAGATCGTGTCCCCGGCCACCCACATCGTGAGCCCCGCCGCGAACATCCACCACGCCATCCGGCGTGACGGAGGCCGTCGCCGTACCCCCGCCAGCGTCAGCGCGACCGCCCCCAGCCCGACCACGGCCGAGAACGTCGTCGCCATGCCCGCGGGCAGGAACACGTAGAGCGCGAAGGCCAGCACCCCACCCGCCGGCCACCACAGCCACCCCCGCGACCGAGTCTCCACACCTTCCCCATCGGCCCGCCCTCGCCCGTTCTGAGCTGTACGCCTTTTGTGTCATCCGGCACGTTCAGGCGGCGCATTCCGGTTACCGCCCCACTACGCTCCGAGGATGCTTTCGCCCCCTCCACACCTGGCACCCGCTTCCGCCGGCGGCGTCCCCACCGAGGCGATCGTGGCCCTGATCGCGTTCATCGGCGTCCTGAGCTCTCCCTGCCCGTCCACGTCGAGCTGCGGACGTTCATCGACAGCGGAACGGACGACCTCATCCAGTGCGCCGGACGGGCCTGCGAGCGGCGGTACGGCTTCAGGGAGTCCTATAAAGCAGTCGACTCCTCGCGCAACGCCTCCAGCACCGGGCGGATGAGGGGGTGGTCCTCGGCGCCGCGGCGGACGGCGGCGAAGACGCGGCGGGTGGGGGCGATGCCGTCGACGGGGCGGACGACGACGGCGGTGAGGTCGGTGCCGCGGAGGGCGGAGCGGGGGACCAGGGCGACGCCTGCGTCGGCGCCGGCCAGGGCGACGACGGCGCGGAAGTCGTCGGAGGAGTGGGCCAGCAGGGGCTGGAAGCCGGCGTTCTCGCAGGCCATGACCACGACGTCGTGGCAGGGGTTGCCGGGGTGCTGGCCGATCCACGGGTCCTTGGCCAGGTCGGCGAGCGGGATCTCGGCGGACCCGGCCAGGCGGTGGGTGGTCGGCAGGACGGCGTCGAACGGCTCGGCGTAGAGCGGGACGTGGGTCAGCCTCGGGTCGTCGGCGGGAGGCGCGCCGCGGTACTCGACGGCGACGGCCACATCGACCTGGCGGTCCAGGACCATCGGCAGGCTGGCGTCGCCCTCGGCGTCCTGGACGCGGATGCGGATGCCGGGGGCGGTGGCCGACAGCCGGATCATGGCGGGGGCGACCACCTGGCCGATCGCGGTGGCGAACGCGGCGATGGTGACGGGGCCGGCGGCGCCGGAGCTGAAGGCGGAGAGTTCGGCCTCGGCGCGTTCGAGCTGGGCGAGGACGGTGTTGGTGTGGGCGAGAAGGATCTCGCCGGCGGGAGTGAGGCGGACGCCCTTGGCACCGCGTTCGACGAGGCGGTGGCCGGTTTCCTGTTCGAGGGCGGTGAGCTGTTGGGATACGGCGGAGGGGGTGAGGTAGAGCGCGGCGGCAGCGGCCGTCACCGTCCGGTGATCGGCCACCGCCCTGAGGATGTGCAGACGCCGGACGTCGATCATGTCTGTTGCATTGTCGCGCAGGGTGGGGAGGTGAGGCGGGGGCTGGGGGTGTCTTCGGGCGCTGTCGCGCCTGAAATTTTGTGTTACTGGTGCGTTGGGTGGGCGGGTGCCATCGACCCGGGACAAGCCGAGCAGATCATCGGCAGGGCCGCCAGCTCTGGTCTGTCGTGCGGCGGGTTCGTGGTTCTCACGTTTGGGCGGGCGCTTCTCGCTGATCGGCTGCGGTTCGCGGGTGGTCCGGTTTTGAGGGTGACGGATCGCGACCCGCCGGTGGTTGCGTCGTGGCCGGGTTCAGGCTTGCGTTTCGCTGTTTGCCGCCGGTTGCGTTGGTGGCGGCCCTGCCGATGATCTGCACCCCTGCGGGCGGGTCGACGGCATACGGGGCAGCCAGGCGGTCACCTCTGTGGCTGCTTACGCAAAAAAGACAAAAACCCGCCGACGGGCTGGCGTCATCGTGACCATGCCGCAGCCGCACTGATAAATGCTGAAATTTCGGGCGCGCAGCGCCTGCGAATGCCATCCGTCACGACGCGATGGGCCGGCGACGTGCCAGATGGATGGTGGCGTGCCAGATGGATGGTGGCGTGACGCGCCCATCGGGGATTAGCGCGTCACGAAGTGGAGCGAGCGTCAGGACAGGCCGAGTTCCGCGCGAGCCGAGACGAAGGCGGTGACGGCGCGCTCGACGTCCTCCGTGGAGTGGGAGGCGGAGAGCTGGACGCGGATGCGGGCCTTGCCCTGGGGGACGACGGGGTAGGAGAAGGCGATCACGTAGACGCCGTGGGTGAGCAGTTGCTGGGCGAGGCGGTCGGCGGTGGCGGCGTCGCCGATCATGACGGGGGAGATGGGGTGGTCGCCGGGGAGGATGTCGAAGCCCTCGGCGACCATGCGGGAGCGGAACAGTTCCGTGTTCGCGGTCAGCTGGGTGCGGAGCGAGCCTGCGCCCTCGATCAGGTCGAGGACCTTCAGGGAGGCGGCGGCGATGACCGGGGCGAGCGTGTTGGAGAAGAGGTACGGGCGGGAGCGCTGACGCAGCAACGCCACGATCTCCGCGCGCGCGGCCACGTAGCCGCCGGAGGCGCCGCCGAGCGCCTTGCCGAGGGTGCCGGTGATGATGTCGATGCGTTCGGTCACGCCGTGCAGTTCGGGGGTGCCGCGCCCGCCGGCGCCGACGAAGCCGACCGCGTGCGAGTCGTCGACCATGACCATGGCGCCGAAGCGGTCGGCCAGGTCGCAGATCTCGCGGAGCGGTGCGACGTAGCCGTCCATGGAGAAGACGCCGTCGGTGACGATCAGGACGCGCCGGGCACCCGAGGACGTGGCCTCGAGAAGCTGCTTCTCCAGGTCGGCCATGTCGCGGTTGGCGTACCGGAAGCGGCGGGCCTTGGAGAGGCGGATGCCGTCGATGATGGAGGCGTGGTTGAGCGCGTCGGAGATGACCGCGTCCTCGGCGCCGAGCAGCGTCTCGAACACGCCGCCGTTCGCGTCGAAGCAGGAGGAGTAGAGGATCGTGTCCTCCTGGCCGAGGAACGCGGACAGCCGCGCCTCCAGCTCCTTGTGCACCTCCTGGGTGCCGCAGATGAAGCGCACCGAGGCCATGCCGTAACCCCAGCGGTCCAGCGCGGCGTGCGCGGCGGCGACCACGTCGGGGTGGTCGGCGAGGCCGAGGTAGTTGTTGGCGCAGAAGTTCAGCAGCTCGGAAGAGGCCACGGTCACGGACGCGGACTGCGGCGTGCTGATCACGCGCTCGGCCTTGTGCAGGCCGGCGGCCTTGATCTCGTCGAGGGTGGCGCGGAGGTCGTCACGCACGGAGGTGAACACGATTACATACTCCAGTCGAGGATGATCTTGCCGCTGCGGCCGCTGCCGGCCTCGTCGAACGCGGCCTCGAAGTCGCGGAAACCGTACCGGCCGGTGATCACGGGGGAGAGGTCCAGGCCGCCCTCCAGCAGCACGGACATCGAGTACCAGGTCTCGAAGATCTCGCGGCCGTAGACGCCCTTGATGGTGAGCATGGACGTGACCACGCGGGCCCAGTCGATCGGGAACTCGTCGGTGGGCAGGCCGAGCACGGCGATCCGGCCGCCGTGCGTCATGTTGGCGATCATGTCGCGCATGGCCTCGGGGCGGCCGGACATCTCCAGGCCGACGTCGAAGCCCTCGCGCAGGCCGAGCGTGCGCTGCCCGTCCGCGATCGTGGTGTGCGCGACGTTGAGCGCCAGGCTGACGCCGACCTTGCGGGCCAGCGCGAGGCGCTCCTCGCTGACGTCGGTGATCATGACGTGGCGTGCGCCCGCGTGGGTGGCGACGGCCGCGGCCATCAGGCCGATCGGGCCGGCGCCGGTGATCAGCACGTCCTCGCCGACCAGCGGGAACGACAGCGCGGTGTGCACGGCGTTGCCGAACGGGTCGAAGATCGCGGCCACGTCCAGGTCGACCGGGACGCGGTGCACCCAGATGTTGGTGGCGGGCAGCGCGACGTATTCGGCGAACGCGCCGTCGCGGCCGACGCCGAGCCCGATCGTGGCCCGGCACATGTGGCGGCGGCCGGCCAGGCAGTTGCGGCACTTCCCGCAGACCAGGTGGCCCTCGCCGCTGACCCGGTCGCCGATCGCGATGTCGGTCACGTTCCGGCCGGTCCCGACGACCTCGCCGACGAACTCGTGGCCGGTGACGAGCGGCGTGCTGATCGTCTGGCGCGCCCAGCCGTCCCAGGCTCGGATGTGCAGGTCGGTGCCGCAGATCCCGGTCCGCTGCACCTTGACCAGCACGTCGTCCGGGCCGACGACCGGTTCGGGCACGTCGGCGAGCCACAATCCGGGCTCCGCCTTCTCTTTGACCAGCGCCTTCAACGCGGCGGCTCCTCATCCGGGAGTGGGTGGATTCGTCAGCAATATGCGGTATGACGACCCGCCGGGTCCATCGAGGATTTCTTAAGCCGGGCCGCAGTTGTGCTTCACACCGTGCGCTCGTGCGGCAGAAGGCGGCGATAAGAAAAGATCAAGATCTTTCCCGAGGGTACGCGGTAGTGGCGCCAATCCTCCGGCCCGTCATGCGGCATCAGCCTCAGCACCGCGCGCGCGTCCGCGCCGTGCCGGTCCTCCACACCCCACCAGCCGTCGTCGCGGAGCTCCGGCACCCGCACCCCGGCCGGCCAGGGGCGGACGGCGCCGCTGGGACCGCCCTCCTCGGATGCGATCGCGACCACCTTGAGCGCGTCCGGGCGGTAGCGCTCGCCGCGCATCCTGACCCGCGCGGCCACGTTCTCCAGCGCGTCGAAGAGCGCATACGTCGGCGCCGGGTAGCCGTGGGCCGCGCGGTAGGTCTCCAGGGCGTACGCGCTGAGGTATAGCTCTTTGCCCTTGACCCTGGTCCGGAAGTAGGTGTGCGGTGCGTCCGCGATCTGCGGGTCGTCCGGGCCGAGCGTCAGGTCGCCGTTGCGCTGGTCGGAGAGGACCGTGACGGCCTGGCGGAGCAGCCGGTCGATCGGGCCGAGCCGCAGCCGGTGCCGGGCGTCCGCGATCGCGGTGCGGTCCGGGTAGATGACCAGCGACTGGGCGCGCAGCTCGTTCCAGCCGGCCGGGACGAAGCCGCCGTCCTGCCCGTACTCCAGGATGGGTTTCGGGTGTTTCGGCCCGGCGACGGCGGTGCCCGGCGTGCCGATCGCGATGCCGGCCGCGGCCACCCCGGCCAGAAGCAGTCTGCGTTCCATGCGGGTCAGACTCGCACCGGAGCCGGGGCGGAATGCCCGGAACGCGGGATTTCCACCCGGACTGTTGATCAGCCCCGATCGCGTCGGGCCAGCGACGCCCATTCGCCGAATCGCGGCACCGGCTCCCAGTGCGCGCTCACGTCCACGTCCCGGTCGTCCTCGGTGACCTGGTCGTCCGCGTCGTCGTCGGTGACGATCCGGCGCACGGCACCGTCCTCGCGGAAGCGTCGCTCGTCGATCCGGGTCGCGCCGTCGCCGCCGAGCGAGTAGTCCCAGTGCGTCACGGAGTGCAGGAACAGCCGGTCGCCGGCCCGGCGGAACTCGTAGAGCAGCGTCTGCCGGCCCTGCGCGTCCAGGAACCACACTCCGGCGTGGTCCTGCCGCCAGGCGACCTCGATGACCGCGTCCGGCGGGCCGTCCGGGGCCGCCAGCGCCACCGCGTAGTGGTCGCCGCGGGCGTCCCGGGCTGCGGCGGCGGTCGGTGAGATCGGGTAGACCGGCTCGTGCCGCCGGAAGTTCCACTTCCGCCCGTAGATGACCCGCTCCGCCATGCGCCGATCATGCCGGAGTCCAGCCGATGGGAGCCCCCGGCCCCGGCGGCGCGCGGTGCGCCGCCGGGGTTACCGGTCAGCGCTGCTGGAGGATCCGCTTGTCCGCGTCGAGCGACGTCGGCAGGCGTACGGTGATGAACTCGTTGTTGTCCGCGACGCCGGGCGTGCGGCCGGCCGAGCCGGGGAAGTTGTTGTCGTTCAGCACGCCGAGCGTGTTGTCGTCCAGGATGATCACGTCCTCGATCGTGGTGAACGGGAACGTGAACGTGGTGCCGAACCCGCCGACGCGACGCGGGTTCGCGATGTTCATCAGGTCGACGACCAGCGTCTTGTCCAGCACGCCGTCGCGGTTGCGGTCGCGCTTGTCGGCCAGGTAGATCTTCTTGATCACGGCGGTGGCGCCCTGGCCGCCGTCGCGCTCGATCACCAGGAAGCGGTTCTCGTCCACCGCGATCGCGTCGCCGATCGCCAGGTTCGCCGCGTCCAGCCGATAGGTGAAACGCTTGCCGGTGTACGTCCCGGTGCGCGTGGCGAACTCGTTGAACCGCAGGTCGCCCGCGGTGTCACCGGCGACGGTGCCCTCCAGCAGCGCGTAGAGGTAGCGGCCGTCCGGCGACTTCGCCAGCCCCTCGAAGCCCTTGCTGGACGCCAGGTTCGCGGTGGTGCCGGTGCGGGCCGCGGTCTCCGGCGAGACCACGCCCGGCAGCGCGACCGGCGGCGCGAGCAGGCGGCCGGCCCGGTCGACGTGCAGCAGGTACGGCCCGAACTCCTCACCGATCCAGTAGCCGCCGTCCGCGTCCCGGACGATCGACTCGACGTCGAAGTCCTGGCCGGTCAGCACGCGGTCGTCGCGGACCAGGTCCCACGGCACCTGCCGGTTCGGGTCGGTGAGGTTGATCCCGCCCAGCACGTCGACCCTGCCGGTGCCGAACACCGGCGCGATCCGCTGGATGCGCAGCAGGAAGTCCGCGCTGTTCGCCTGCGTGCCGAACCCGTTGTCGGAGAGCACGTCGAAGCTGCCGTCCGCGTTGCGCAGCACGCCGGAGAAGCCCTGCACCGGCTGGTCGTCCCACGGCGCCGCGATGCCGTTGACCGGCGCGGTCCCGAGCGCGGCCCCGGACGGCTCGCTGCCCGGCACGAACGTCAGCGCCGGCAACGACGCGAACCCGGTGAGCGTGGGCGTCTTCACCCTGTCCCCGTGCGCCTCGGTCGGCCCGCCGGTGAGTGCCAAGGTCAGCGCGAGCACGCCGGCACCGGCGGCCGCATGAGTGGTCATCTTTCGCATGGTCGCTCAACGTAGGCGAGCCCGGTGAATGACGGCCGACATCGGCATGGCCGTACCGGTACGGGCGGGGCAGCACCCCGCCCGCCGGTCAGTAGCCGTTGCCGCTCAGGGCCTTCGGGAGGCGGATGGTGAGGAACTCGGTGCTGTCCGCGACGCCGGGGTAGCGGCCGGCCGAGCCGGGGAAGTTGTTGTCGTTGACCACGCCGAGCGTGTAGTCGTCCAGGACGACCAGGCCCTCCGGCTGGACCGGGAACGAGAACGTGCGGCGGAAGTCGCCGAGCCGTTGCGGGTTGGCGACCTGCATCAGGTCGGTGACCAGCGACTTTGACATGACGCCGGTGGAGCGCCGGTCGGCCAGGTAGATCCGCTTGGTCTCCGCGTTCGCGCCGAGGCCGCCGTCGTGCTCGATGACCAGGAACCGGTTCGCGTCGACCGCGACCACGTCGCTGGCGACCATGCCCTCGGCCTCCAGCCGGTAGGTGTACCGGACGCCGGTGTACTGCCCGCTGCGCGTGTCGAACTCGGTCAGCCGCAGGTCACGCGCGCCGTCGCCGTCGACGGTGCCCTCCAGCAGCGCGTAGAGGTGCCGGCCGTCCGGGGACGCGGCCAGGCCCTCGATGCCCTTGCTGGACGGCAGGTTCGCGACCTCGCCGGTACGGTCCGCGGTCTCCGGAGCGATCACGCCGGGCATCGGGACCGGCGCCGCGAGCAGCCTTCCCCTGCCGTCCACGTGCAGCAGGTACGGCCCGAACTCGTCGCCGATCCAGTAGCCGCCGTTCCCGTCCCGCGCGATCGACTCCGGGTCGAAGTCCGCGCCGGTCAGCGTGCGGTCCTTGCGGGTCAGCCGCCAGGGCACGTGCCGGTCCGGGTCGGTCAGGTTCACGCCGCCGAGCACGTCGACCGTGCCGGTGGCCTGGTCCGGTCTGACCTTGTGGATGCGCAGCAGGAAGTCCGCGCTGTTGCCGCGGCTGCCGTACCCGTTGTCGGAGAGCGCGTCGAACGTGCCGTCCTTGTTGTGCAACAGGCCGGAGAACCCCTGCACCGGTTGCCGTTTCCAGGGGACCGGGATGCCGTGGATCGCGGTCTTGCCGAGCGCGGCGCCGGACGCGATGCTCCCGGGCACGAACGTCTCCGGCGCGAGCCCGGCCCAGCCCGTGAGCGTGGGCGCGGTCACAGGGTTGTCGTCCGCGTGTGCGGGCGCGCCGGCGAACGCGAGAGTCACGGTGAAAGCACCGATGGCTAACAGCGCGCGGACGGCGTACCCGTAGAGGGTGATCTTCTTCATGGTTGCAGAGAGTAAGGGTCTGCGGGAAATGGCGCGCAACATTGTGGTGGCCTTCACCAGGCATGATAGGTAGTGGTCACTGGTCTACAGAGGAGGCACGGGGGTCATGGATTATCAGAGCGCATTGGCATCACTCTTCCTGCCCGAGGGACGTAACGACCCATACCCGGCTTTCGACGTGCTCCGTGAGCACGCTCCGATATTCCTGGCCGACGGACGGTGGTGGGTGACCTCGCACGCGCTGACGAACCAGCTGCTGCGCGACCCGTCCATGCGGATCGCGGACGCGGCCGACTACGACGAGTTCTGGCCGGACTGGCGGGACAACCGCGGCGTCGCCGCGTTCGTGCTGTCCATGCTCCAGACGAACCCGCCGGACCACTCCCGGATCCGGCGCGCGGCCGCGGCCACGTTCACGGCGCGCCGGGTCGCCGCCATGCGGGACGTGATCGCGGCCCAGGCCAAGGAGCTGATCGAGGCGCTGCCGCCGCGTGCGGACTTCGTGGACGCGTTCGCCTACCCGCTGCCGATCGGCGTGATCTGCGCGCTGCTCGGCGTGCCGGACGAGGACCGGGCCTGGTTCCGGCAGCGTGTCGCGGACCTGACCGTGGTGCTGGAGCCGATCAGCACGGAGACGGAGATGCGGCTCGCCGGCGTGGCCGGCCGCGAGCTGGAGGACTACTTCACCGGCCTGGTCGCGGACCGCCGCCGCACGCCGCGGGAGGACCTGACCAGCGCGCTCGCCGCGTCCGGTGACCTGAGCGGCGAGGAACTGCTGGCCAACCTGGTGCTGCTGCTCATCGCCGGCTTCGAGACCACGACGAACCTGCTGAGCACCGGCCTCACGCTGCTGCTCGACCACCCGGAGCAGGCCGCGCGGCTGCGCGCGGACGACAGCCTCGCGCCCGCCTTCGTGGAGGAGATCCTGCGGTACGACTCCCCGGTCCAGATGACCACCCGCTTCGCCACCGCGACCATCGAGGCCGGCGACGTGACCATCCGCCCCGGCGACTCGGTCGGCCTGCTGCTCGGCGCCGCCAACCGCGACCCGGAGCGCTACCAGG
Source organism: Catenuloplanes japonicus (assembly GCF_000717135.1). Lineage (GTDB taxonomy): Bacteria > Actinomycetota > Actinomycetes > Mycobacteriales > Micromonosporaceae > Catenuloplanes > Catenuloplanes japonicus. The sequence continues at coordinate 137,696 of NZ_JNXY01000012.1, read as the reverse complement.
ACCCGGCCCGCTTCGACCCGGACCGGGGCAACGTGCAGCCGGTCTCGTTCGGCGGCGGCGCACACTACTGTCTCGGCGCGCCGCTGGCCCGGCTGGAGGCGCAGGTCGCGCTGCCGATGCTGGTCACGATGCTGCCGGGCCTCGCCCAGGACGGTCCGGCCACCCGCCGGGACCGGCTGGTGCTCCGCGGCTACTCCGCGCTGCCGGTCACGATCGGGTGAGTCCGTAGACTGGCGTGTTGACCCGTATCGCCATCAGCAAGGAGTGCGCAGCGTGACCGTCCAGCCCATCCGACTCTTCGGGGATCCGGTGCTGCGCTCGCCGGCCGAGGCCGTCGTCGACTTCGACAAAGAGCTGCGCAAGCTCGTCGCGGACCTCACCGAGACGATGCAGGAGGCGGGCGGGGCCGGACTGGCCGCGCCGCAGCTCGGCGTGGGTCTGCGGGTCTTCGCGTTCGACGTCGACGACGTGGTCGGCCACCTGGCCAACCCGGTGCTGGAGTTCCCCGACGCCGAGGAGCAGGACGGCACCGAGGGCTGCCTGTCCATCCCCGGGCTGTACTACGACACCAAGCGCCGCCTCAACGTGGTGGCCAAGGGCTTCAACGAGTACGGCGACCCGCTCCAGATCGTCGGCACCGGGCTGATGGCACGCTGCATGCAGCACGAGACCGACCACCTCGACGGCGTGCTCTTCCTCGACCGGCTGGACTCCGACGCGCGCAAGGCCGCGATGAAGGAGATCCGCCAGGCCGAGTGGTACGACCGGGACCGCCCGCCGACCGTCAAGGTCAGCCCGCACGCCAGCCCGTTCGGCCTGGGCCGATGAGACTCGTCTTCGCGGGAACACCCGCCGTCGCCCTGCCCGCGCTCGACGCGCTGGCCGCGTCCCACCACGAGATCGTCGCGGTCGTCACCCGGCCTGACGCGCCCTCCGGCCGGGGCCGCCGCCTGGTCCGCTCGCACGCCGCCGCCTGGGCCGACGAGCACGGCATCGAGGTGCTCACCCCGGCCAAGCCGCGCGAGCCCTCATTCGTGGAGCGGCTGCGGGAGATCGCGCCGGACTGCGTGCCGGTCGTCGCCTACGGCGCGCTCGTCCCGCCGGTCGCGCTGGAGATCCCGAAGCACGGCTGGCTCAACCTGCACTTCTCGCTGCTGCCCGCGTGGCGCGGTGCCGCGCCGGTCCAGCACGCGGTGCTGCACGGCGACGAGGTGACCGGCGCCAGCGTGTTCCAGCTCGAGGCCGGCCTGGACACCGGCCCGGTCTACGGCACGCTGACCGACGAGATCCGACCCACCGACACCGCCGGCGACCTGCTGGACCGGCTCGCCGGCTCCGGCGCCGGACTGCTCGTCGCCGTGCTGGACGCGATCGAGGCCGGCACCGCCCGCGCCGAACCGCAGCCGGCCGACGGCGTCTCGCTCGCGCCGAAGATCAGCGTCGAGGACGCACAGATCCGCTGGACCGAGCCCGCGTTCGCGGTGGACCGGCGCATCCGGGCGTGCACGCCCGCGCCCGGCGCATGGACGACGTTCCGCGAGGAACGCGTGAAGCTCGGCCCGGTCCGGCCGGTGGCGAACGCGCCACAGCTGGAGCCCGGTGACCTCCTGGTCGAGCGCAAGCAGGTGCTGGTCGGAACCGCGACCACGCCGGTACTACTCGGTGAGGTCCGCGCCGCGGGCAAGAAGCCGATGCAGGCGACCGACTGGGCGCGAGGCGTCCGGGTCGAGACGGGGGAGAAGTTCGCGTGACCAGCCCTGAGCGGCCTCAAGCCGGTTCCTCTGATTTCCGGGCGCGCCGCGCCACCCCGTCGGGTGACCGGCAGTCCGAGCACCAGGCGGACCGGCCGCACAACACCGGCCGCCCGCGCCGCTCCTCCGCCCCCGGCGACGGCCGCGGCCAGGAGCGGGACTCCCGCGGCGGTGGCCGTGCCCCGCGCGGCGGACGCCCGCCGTCGGACCCGGCCCGGTCCGCCGCCTACGAGGCGATCGCCGCGACCCACCGCGACGACGCGTACGCGAACCTCGTGCTCCCGCAGATCCTCCAGGAGATGCGGCTGTTCGGCCGCGACGCCGCGTTCGCGACCGAGCTGACCTACGGCACGCTGCGCCTGGTCGGCACGCTCGACGAGATCATCAAGGCGGCCGCGGGCCGTGAGGTCGAGCGGATCGACCCGCCGGCGCGCGACGCGATGCGCCTCGGCGCCTACCAGATCCTGCACACCCGGGTGCCCGCGCACGCCGCGGTCTCCAGCACGGTCGACCTGGTCCGGTCCGTCGCGCCCGGCGCGGCCGGCTTCGCCAACGCGGTGCTGCGCCAGATCACCACGAAGAACTGGGACGAGTGGATCGCCGAGGTCGCCCCGGCGTTCGACGAGGACCCGATCGCGAACCTCTCGGTCACGCACGCGCACCCGCCGTGGATCGTCCGCGCGTTCTCCGAGGCGCTCGGCGGCGACATGGCCGACACCGCCCGCGCGCTCTCCGAGGACAACGAGCGCCCGCCCGTCCACCTGTGCGCCCGCCCCGGCCTCGCCGACGCGATCACGCTGGCCGACGAGCTGGACGGCGCGCCCGGCGCGTTCTCGCCGTACGCGGTCTACCTCGCCGGCGGCTCGCCCGGCGACCTGTCCGCGCTGGCCCAGGGGCGCGTCCACGTCCAGGACGAGGGCTCCCAGCTGGTCGCGACCGCGCTGACCGAGGCCACGATCGAGGGCAAGGACGAGCACTGGCTCGACCTCTGCGCCGGTCCCGGCGGCAAGGCCGGCCTGCTCGGCGCGCTCGCCGCCGGCCGGGGCGCCCGCGTCACCGCGGTCGAGGTCGCGGAGCACCGGGCCCGCCTGGTCGCCAACGCCACCAAGGGCCTGCCGGTCACCACGATCGTCGCCGACGGCCGTACCGCCGGCACCGGCGACCTGCCCGCCGCCTCGTTCGACCGCGTCCTGGTCGACGCGCCGTGCACCGGCCTCGGCTCGCTGCGCCGCCGCCCCGAGGCCCGCTGGCGCCGTCAGCCCACCGACCTGCCGCCGCTCACCAGCCTCCAGCGGGAGCTGCTGGTCGCCGCGCTGAAGGCGGTCCGGCCCGGCGGCGTCGTGGCCTACGTCGTCTGCTCCCCGCACGTGGTGGAGACGCAGGTGACGGTCACCGAGGCGGCCCGCCGCTCCAAGCTCGCGGTCGATTTCGTCGACGCGCGCCCGCTGCTCCCCGCCGGCATGCCCGGCCTCGGCGCCGGCCCGACGGTCCAGCTCTGGCCGCACCGCCACGGCACCGACGCGATGTTCCTGGCGATACTCCGCCGCACCGCCTGACCCCTCCTTTCGTTGCCCGGTCCCGTTCGCGGGGCCGGGCAGTTTTTCAAGATCAATTTCCTTTGCCCAGTTGGTCTCACATCACCTGCCGAGGCCTCCCGGCGACACCGGTCGTCGCTGGCGCTCCTCCCTGCCATGTCCGTGGCCGCACGGTCAAGACCCGCCCGGTGGTCACGGCCGTGCACGACGAGTGAGGGAACGATGAAGGTCATCTCCGCGTCCGACCTGCACGCCAACCTTGACGAGGCGTTCGACGCCATCGAGAACGACGCGGAGGATCTCGTCGTCACCCGCAACGGCCGCGAGCCGCTGGTGGTGATGCTCAAGAGCGAGTACGACACGTGGCGCGAGACGGAGTATCTCTCCCGTGGCGCCAACGGTCGCGAGCTGCGTCGCCGGGCCGCGGAGATGGATGCGGGTGACCGCGTCGCGGCCCGCCGATGCCGCTCCGGAGACCGGTGACGTCGCCGGACTGACCGCCGGATCAGGAGCCTGCGGCGCGGAGGGGACGGGCGACGCGGAGACCGGTGACGCCGCGGATCTGACCGCCGGGTCAGGGGCCTTCGGTGCGGAGGAGGTCGCGGAGGAGGCGGGCGACGTGGGCCATGGCGGACTCGGCGGCGGGCTGGATGACGGCGGGGACGCGGGACTCGGTGAGGGCGACGATCGCGTACGCGGCGCCGTCCGCGTGTTCGACCACGCCGATCTCGTGGCGCATGGTCAGCACGGTGCCGGTCTTGGAGGACCAGCGGGACGCGTCCGAGGCCAGGTCCGGGGCGAGGCGCTGGCGGTGGACGGAGCCGGCCATCAGCTCACGCACGCGCGCCGCGACCGGGGGCGCGATCACGGACGGGGTCCACAGCGCCTCCAGCAGGTCGGCGAACGCGCGGGCCGAGCCGGCGTTCGCGCGGGTCACGTCCAGCTGGGGGATCGGGTGGCCGTGGCCGGTGGTGACCGCGCCGATCGCGAGCGCGTGCGCCAGGTGTGCCTCGTCGTGCGGGAGCCGGTCCGCGGGCGTGTCGTTGAGCGTGCGGATGCGGTGCCGGACCGCGATGCCGTCCAGGCCGAGCCGCCGGAGCTCGGCCTGGACCAGCGCGGGCGGGGTGTCCGCGAAGAGCGCGTCCGCGGCCGCGCCGTCGCTGATCGCCACGCTCAGGTAGAGCAGATCCTCGGCGGCGATCACGGCCGGGTGCCGGAAGCGCATCAGGCCGGGCGGGCCGGGGGTGAGCACGCGGTCGGCGGGCACGGTCACCGGGACGGAGAGGTCCAGTTCGCCGCGGTGGGCGCGTTCCAGCACGGCGACCGCGAGCGGCACCTTGATCAGCGACGCGGCCGGGAAGACCGCGTCCGGGTCGAGGCCCAGTTCCTCGCCGGTGCGCAGGTCCCGCACCAGGAAACCGCCGCGCAGCCCGGCGTCCTCCAGCGTCTGCCGCACCTCCCGGAACACCCGCGCCGTGCTCACGCCGTCACCTCCCGGACCACGCCGCCCGGTCCCGCGCTTCCGGCGGGCCGGGCCGGTTCCGTGGTTCCGGCGGGCCGCGCCGGATCCGCACGTCCAGCCGCGAGCCCCGGTTCCGCGCCCCCGCCCGCGCCCGCCGGTTCCGCGCCCAGGCACGCGCCCACCGCGTCGTGCAGCAGCGTGCGCAGCCGGTCCAGCGCGGCCCGCGGTCCCGCGACCACGTCGTAGCCGCGGCTCAGCTCCAGCTCGCCGATCCGTGACCAGCCCAGTCCCAGCGACACGGCCTGCGCGGACGAGCACAGCAGCAGATCGCGCCCGCTCAGCGCCTCCGCGGCGGCCTCGACCAGCGACCCGGCGATCACGATCTGGGCCGGGCGGAGGCCGGCGGCGGCGCCGTGGCGGGTGAGGCGGTCGCGCACGTGCGGGACGTCGTCCTCCGGCTGGATCCAGATCCTCCGGGCCGTACCCGCGGCATCTGATTTTGATGGTCGGAGGTTGTCGAGGTGCGAGACCGGATCCGTCACGCACGCCAGGCCGAGGGGAACGACCCACGCCCCCACATCAGGGGGTACGGCCGCGAGCGCGGCCCCGTCGCCGCCCACCTCCAGGTGCAGGTCGTGCGCGCGGGCGGCCGCGACCAGCCGGGCCAGCGCGGGCGCGGGGCAGATCGCGGGCACGGACAGCCGGAACGGTTGCCGTCGCGCGCGTTCCGCGTCGTGCTCCAGCGCGTCCGCCAGCCGGATCAGGCGCTGGGCCGCGGGCAGCAGTGCGGCGCCGAACGGCGTGGGCACGACCGCCCGCGCGGACCGGTCCAGCAGCGTGCCGCCGAGGTGCGCCTCGAGCGCGGAGACGCGGCGGGACGCGACGGACTGCGGGATGCGCAGCGCGGCCGCGCCGATCGTGAAGCTGCCGTGCCGGGCGACCGCGACGAACGCCCGGCCGGCCGCGACGATGTCCATGTGCGGTCACTATGCCAGATCAGCATGGGAACGAGCGTTTCCGTCTTCGACAGCATGGGTGGGGCTCTGCGAGGGTCGATTCGTACCCACGAAGGGGGATTTCTGGTGTTCAAGATTGTGACGGCGACCGCCGCGATGCTGGCGACGGTCACCCTGACGCCCACCGCCACGACCGTGTATCAGCAGTTGGAGCGGCGGTACGACGCGCGCCTCGGCGTCTACGCGGTCGACACCGGCTCCGGCCGGACGGTCACGTTCCGCGGAGACGAACGGTTCGCCTACGCGTCCACGTTCAAGGCGCTGGCCGCGGCCGCGGTGCTGGACCGGATCTCCGACGCGGACCTGCACCGCGTGGTGCACTACACGCGCGCGGACCTGGTCGACTACTCGCCGGTCACGGAACTGCACGTGGACGAGGGCCTGACGGTCGGCGCGATCGCGGAGGCGGCGATCACGGTGAGCGACAATACCGCCGGTAACCTGCTCTTCCGCGAGCTGGGCGGCCCGGACGGGCTGGAGCGGGCGCTGCGCGCGATCGGCGACCGGACCACGTCCGCGGACCGGATCGAGACGGAGCTGAACACGGCGATCCCGGGCGACCGGCGCGACACCAGCACGCCGCGCGCGCTCGCCACCGGCCTGCGCGCCTACACGCTCGGCCGCGAGCTGTGCGCGACCGACCGGCAGCAGCTGATCACCTGGCTGCGCGCGAACACGACCGGCGCGGCGACGATCCGCGCGGGCGTGCCGGACGGCTGGATCGTGGGCGACAAGACCGGCGCGGGCGGGTACGGCACGCGCAACGACATCGCGGTGCTGTGGCCGCCGTCCGGCGCGCCGATCGTGATCGCGGTCATGTCCACCCGCGACACCCCGGATGCGACCTACGACAACGCGCTGCTCGCGGACGCGGCCGAGGCCGTGGTGGCGGGTCTGGGCAGGTAATCGATTCGGTGCCGGGGGCCCGCGTCGACTAGGTTGCACACCTATGGAAACGCTGGAAGAGCTGCTGAACGCCCGTCTCACCGCCGCATTCGCCGCCGTCGTCGACGGGGGAGCGGACCCGGTGCTGCGACGGTCGCAGCACGCGGACTTCCAGGCGGACGGCGCGCTCGCGGCCGCGCGCAAGGCCAAGCGCAACCCGCGCGAGGTGGCGGCGCTGGTCGTGGAGCACGCGCGGCTGGACGACCTCTGCGAGACCGTGGAGATCTCCGGTCCCGGCTTCATCAACCTGACCGTCTCCGCCGGCGCGCTCGGCCGGCTGCTGGCCGGGATGTCCGCCCACGACCGGCTGGGCATCCCGGCTGCCGTGACGCCGCAGACCGTGGTCGTCGACTACTCCGCGCCGAACGTGGCGAAGGAGATGCACGTCGGCCACCTGCGCTCCACCGTGATCGGGGACGCCACGGTCCGCACGCTGGAGTGGCTCGGCCACAACGTGGTCAAGGCGAACCACCTGGGTGACTGGGGCACGCCGTTCGGCATGCTGATCGAGCACCTGCTCGACATCGGTGAGGCGAACGCGGCCGAGGAGTTGTCCGTCGGCGACCTGAACGGCTTCTACCGTGCCGCGCGCGCGAAGTTCGACGCGGACGAGGCGTTCCAGGAGCGGTCCCGGCGGCGCGTGGTGGCGCTGCAGGGCGGCGACGAGGAGACGCTGCGGTTCTGGCGGATGCTGGTCGCGGAGTCCGAGCGCTACTTCATGACCGTCTACGACCGGCTCGGCGTGCGGCTCACCGACAAGGACTTCTTCGGCGAGAGCTTCTACAACGACATGCTGCACCCGGTCGTGGCATCACTCGACGAGCTGAAACTCCTGAAGATCAGCGACGGCGCGCGCGTGGTGTTCCCGGAGGGCTTCGTCAACCGGGACGGCGAGCCGCTGCCGATCATCGTGCAGAAGCGCGACGGCGGCTTCGGCTACGGCACCACCGACCTGGCCGCGATCCGTTACCGCACGCAGGAGCTGCACGCGGACCGGATCGCCTACGTGGTCGGCCTGCCGCAGAAGCAGCACTTCGAGATGATCTTCTCGGCCGCCCGGTCCGCCGGCTGGCTGACCGCGTCGACGCGCGCGGAGCACGTCGCGTTCGGTTCGGTGCTCGGCACCGACGGCAAGATCCTGCGCAGCCGGGCCGGCGACACGATCAAGCTGGCGGACCTGGTCGACGAGGCGATCTCGCGCGCGGCCGCGGCCGTGGCGGAGAAGAACCCGGCGCTGTCCGAGGCGGAGCGTGACCGGGTGGCGCGGCTGGTCGGCATCGGCGCGATCAAGTACGCGGACCTGTCCAACGACCGGGTCAAGGACTACGTCTTCGACTGGCAGCGGATGCTGTCCTTCGACGGCAACACCGCGCCGTACCTGCAGTACGCGCACGCCCGCATCCGCTCGATCTTCCGGCGTGGTGCGGTGAGCGCACCGGCCGGCCTGACGACGATCCCGGTCGCGGAGAAGGCGGAGCACGCGCTGGCGCTGGAGCTGCTGGCGTTCCCCGCCGTCGTCGCGGTGGTGGCGGACACGCTGGACTTCCACAAGCTGACGCACTACCTCTTCGGGCTGGCGTCCGCGTTCACCACGTTCTACGAGCAGTGCCCGGTGCTGAAGTCCGAGGGCGAGGTCCGGGAGAGCCGGCTCGCGCTCTGCGACCTGACCGCCCGCGTGCTCTGTCAGGGCCTCGACCTGCTCGGCATCACCGCGCCGGACCAGATGTAACGCTCAGCAGTGCGCCTGGGGGTGCCCCTCGTCCCCCAGGCGCTCCCAGATCACGCTCAGCTGGTGCAGCTCGGCCGAGGTCAGCCGGCCGAGGAACAGCGTGCGCACGTCCTCCAGGTGGCTGCGGCGGGCGCGGCCCAGCCGTTCCAGGCCGGCCGGCGTGATGACCGCGTTGAGCCCGCGTCCGTCCACGGCCGACCGCTGCCGGGTGATCAGGCCCTGTTTCTCCAGGCGGTCGGCCATCCGGGTGAAGCCGCCGGTGGACATCAGGCGGCGGGCCGCGAGGTCTGACATGCGCACGCCGTCGTCGCCGGCGCCCTCCAGCGCGGTCAGCACGTCGTACTCCGCCATGGTCACGCCGGTCGGCGCCAGCCTCGCCTCCAGCACGCGCCACAGGCGGGTGTGCGTGTTCAGGAAGCCGCCCCAGGCCGCCTCTTCCAGGTCGGAGAGACGTTCGTCGGTCATGAGCGCACTCTAACCGCCGTCGGGCTGTGACCCAGGTCGCGTTGGCGGCCTCATCAGGCGGTCATATAGTTGCCTGCGCAGGCAGTTAAACGAACCGAGAGTGAGTATGTAATGACTGTTGTACTGGTGGCGGGTGCGACCGGCAGCCTCGGCAGCCTGATCGTGAAGAACCTGCTGGAGCGCGGCGCGACCGTCCGCGCGCTGGTTCGCCCGTCCTCCGCGGACGGTGGCGCCCGGCTTCGCGACGTGGCCGGCCACGAGAACCTCACGCTGCACGTCGGCGACCTCACGGACGGCGCCGCCGCGCTCGCCCCGCACCTGGCGGGCGTGGAGGTGGTGGTCTCCGCGGTCCAGGGCGGCCCCGACGTGATCATCGACGGGCAGCTGGAGCTGCTGCGCGCGGCCGAGACGGCAGGCGTGCACCGCATGATCCCCTCGGACTTCTCGATCAACCTCTGGGGGTACGACTACGGCGTCAACATCCTGTCCGACCTGCGCCGCGTGTTCGCCGACGCGTTCCGCACCAGCGCGGTGGCCCGGACCTCGGTGGCGATCGGCGCGTTCCCGGAGTACTTCCTCGGCCCGTTCCACGAGGTGCTCGACCCGGCCGCCGGCACGTTCTCGGTCTGGGGCGACGGCACCCGCCCGATCGACATCACCACGGTGCCGGACACCGCGGCGTTCACGGCCGCCATCGCGCTCGACCCGAGGACCGCCGGCCGCGACGTGCACGTGGTCGGCCAGCAGATGTCCATGCTGGAGCTGCGCAACGAGGTCGAGGCCGCGTCCGGCCGCCGGTGGGCGCTGATCCGCAAGGGCTCGCTGGACGACCTCAAGGCCGAGATCGTCCGCCGCCAGTTCGCCGCGACCAACCCGTTCACGTACGTGGCGCTGCAGTACCAGAAGGGCATGTTCGACGGGTCGGCGTCGCTCACGGACGTGCGCAACGCGGACTATCCGGACGTGGTCCCGGCCACGGTCGCGGAGTATCTGGCCGGTGCCGGCGCGGCCCACTTCGAGGTGCCGTCGGCCCCGGTCGCGCTCGACGAGTGGCCGGTCACGGTCTAGTCTCCGGGCCGGCCGGCCACGATATGGCCGCCGTGGTCCGCACCCCGGCGGACCTGCCAGGCGTCACGGTGGTGACCGGATCTCCCGCGCCGACCTGGCCGACCGCATCCTGACCTGTCTCACGGACGCGTCCACGATCCGCGCCACGGTCTCGGCCGCGTACTGACCGCCGGCATGCCACGCCCGGCGAACTCCGCCTGACCGCTCAGGCCCACCCGGCCAGCACCGGCACGCAGCGCGCGGCGAACTCCTCGTAGTCGGCCGCGGTGTTGTAGACGTGGGCGGACAGCCGGAGGTAGCCGACGCCGCCGAACCGGCCGAACGCGCACTCGGCATCCAGCTCGTCCAGCACGCGGGCGCGCAGCGCGTCCGGGGCGCCGGGTCCGGTGCCGAGCGTGCCGGGCAGCCGGACCAGGCGCATCGGGCCGGCGGGCATGCCGACCCGTACCGTGTGGTCCTCGCCGGTGATCGCCGTGAACGCCTCGGCGATCACCGCGGCGCCGGTCCCGGCCAGCGCCGACGCCCGCGCGCGGATCCCCGCCCAGCCCCAGCGCGTGTCGATGCCGGTCAGCGTGGCGGGCGCGGCCAGGTGCGCGGTCACGTCCAGCGTGCCCTGCACATCGAACCTGCGGGGGTACGGCAGCGGCGCGCCCCACGAGTCGATCAACGGCCACAGCGCCTGCGTGTGCGGTCCGCGCGCGATCAGCACGCCGGTGCTCCGCGGCGCGCAGCCGAACTTGTGCAGGTTGCCGACCCACACGTCGCACTCCACGCCGGCCAGCGGGTCGTCGAGGAGCGCGGGCACGTGCGCGCCGTCGACCAGGAACGGGATGCCGTGCTCGCGGGCGGCACGGCCGATCAGGTCCACCGGCAGGAAGCGCGCGGTGGGCGAGGTGAGGTGGTCGGCGACGATCAGCGCGGTCCGGGCAGTGATCGCGCCGGTCACCGCCTCGGCTGCCTCGGACGGGCCGGCGTCCAGCGGGACGTGCACCGTGCGGACACTGCCGTGGTGGCGGCGGGCCAGGCGTTCCGCGCCCATGGTCACCGCGCCGTAGCCGTGGTCGGTCACGATGATCTCGCCGCCGTGCGGGAACGGGAGCCCGGCGAAGGCCACGCTGGCGCCGCCGCTCGCGTTCGGCACCAGCGCGAGCGAGTCCGGATCCGCGTGCAGGAACCGGGCGACGTCCAGGCGTGCGGTCGCGATCCGGTCCGGGAGGCCGGCGAACCAGCGGACCGGCGCCGCCTCCATCTCGTCGCGCAGCGCGGCCTGGAGGTCCAGTGCGAAGCGCGGCACCGCACCGAACGAGCCGTGGTTGAGGTGGAGCGGCGTGGGGGAGAGCGGCCAATCGGCGTCCATGGCTCCTGCACTCAGTAGAATGTTACAAGTCCGATCATGCTTAGGTCGCGTACCCTCGTGGTGTCAAGGTTCTGGGTCCGGGACTTTATCTCCGGGAAAGCTGTTCTGCTCCGCTGAAGCATGTGACATATTACTGTCGTGTCCCACCGCCTGAAGGTCGTCATCGTCGGCGCCGGCATCGTCGGTGCCGCGACCGCGCGCGTGCTGGCCCGGTCCGGCTGCGACGTGACCGTGCTCGACCGCGGCGCGTCCGCGGGCGGCACGTCCTCCGGCGGCGAGGGCAACATCCTGGTCTCCGACAAGGGTCCGGGCGCGGAGCTGAGGCTCACCCAGCGCTCGCTGGCCGCCTGGGCGCGCGTGCGCGAGGAACTGCGCGACGAGCTGCCGGCCGGGTTCCCCGATCTCGAGTTCGAGCACAAGGGCGGGCTGGTCGCCGCCACCACGGCCACCGGGGCGGAGGCGCTGCTGGCGTTCGCCGCGTCGCAGCGCACCGCCGGCGTGGTCGCCGAGGTCGTCGACGCCCATCGCGCCCACGAGCTGGAGCCGGACCTCACCCGCGACCTGACCGCCGCCGTCCTCTACCCGCAGGACGCGCAGGTGCAGCCCGTGATCGCCACCGAGGCGCTGCTCGCGGCCGCCCGCCGGCACGGCGCGCGCATCAGACAGGGCGTCGAGGCACTCGGCCCGGTCCTTTCCGGACCCACGATCACCGGGGTACGGACGAGCGCCGGCCCGATCCCGGCCGACGCCGTGGTGATCGCGGCCGGTCCGTGGTCCGGCGACGTGGCCGCGCGCTTCGGCGTGACGCTCCCGGTCCGCCCGCGACGCGGCACCGTGCTGGTCACCGCGCGCATGCGGCAGCGCGTGTTCCACAAGGTGTACGACGCGGACTACGTCGGCGCGGTCGGCTCCGGCGCGGCCGACCTGATGGTGTCCAGCGTGGTCGAGTCCACCGCGGCCGGCACCGTGCTGATCGGCTCCTCCCGCGAGCGCCGCGGCTTCGACGACCGCATCGAGGCGCGCGTGCTGGCCGCGCTCGCCGCCAAGGCGATGCTGCTCTTCCCGTTCCTGGCCGGCGTGCAGGTGATCCGCGCGTACGGCGGGTTCCGCCCGTTCGTCCCCGACCACCTCCCGGTGATCGGCGAGGACCCGCGCCTCCCCGGCCTGTGGCACGCCACCGGTCACGAGGGCGCCGGCATCGGCCTCAGCCTCGCCACCGCGGACCTGCTGCACGATCAGCTGCTGGGCCTCGCGACCGGTGATGATCTCGGTCATGAGTTCCGGCCGGACCGCCCGAGCCTCACACCGCACCTGGAAGGGGCCGCCGCATGACGGGTCCGTACCGGATCGCGCCCGCCCACGACCCGGTCGTGCCCGCGGACGGCGGCGCGATCCAGCTGACCGTGGACGGCGAGACCGTCACCGGCCGCGCCGGCCAGACGATCGCGGGCGTGCTGCTGGCCTCCGGACGGCTCTCCTGGCGTCCGAGCCCGCGCACCGGCCGCCCGCGCGGCGTCTTCTGCGGCATCGGCGTCTGCTTCGACTGCCTGATCGTGGTCAACGGCCTCCGCGACGTCCGCGCCTGCCAGCGCCGTGCCGCCGAGGGCGACGTCATCGACCTCCAGGACGACCGCGACGACGAGCGGCCCGGCCTCGCGGCCGGCAGCGTCGCGGGCGGTGGGGCCGGTGCCGCGCACAGCATCGCGCAGATCCTCGCCGATGGCCGGCTGCCCGCTCCCGCGTCCGGCGGGCGCAACGGCGGTCCCGGCGGCGGAAACCCGGCCGGCTCCGACAGCGGGCCGCTGGCCGATCCCGCCCCCGGCGAGAGCGACGACGATCCCGCACAGCGGACGAGCACGGGAGGCACGCCGTGACGGAACACGTGCCGGTGCTGATCGTCGGCGGTGGGCCCGCCGGGATGGCGGCCGCACTGGCCGCGCGACGCCGGGGCGCCCGGGTGGTGCTGGTCGAGTCCGGGGACGATCTCGGCGGGCAGTACTGGCGGCACCTGCCGGACGCCCGCGCCGGGCAGCGCGAGGAGCTGCTGCACCACGGCTGGCAGACGTTCCTGACCATGCGGGCGGCGCTGCGCGCGGACGACGGCTGCGAGATCGTGCTCCACGGGCACGTCTGGTCCGCCGAGCGCCGCGACGACGCGCCGCCGCTGGTCCACGTGCTGATCGGGCCGCCGGACGGCGCCGCCCGGACGCCGCGCACGTTCGCGCCGGAGGCGCTGGTCCTGGCGACCGGCGCGCACGAGCGCACGCTGCCGTTCCCCGGCTGGGATCTGCCCGGCGTCTTCACGGCCGGGGCCGCGCAGGCACTGGCCAAGGGCGAGCGCGTCGCGGTCGGCCGCCGCGTGCTGGTCGCCGGCGCCGGGCCGTTCCTGCTGCCGGTGGTCAGCAGCCTGATCAGGACCGGCGCGACCGTGGTGGGCGTGGTCGAGGCCGCCGGACGGCGACAGCTGGCCACCGGCTGGGGCACGAGGCCCTGGCGGCTGCTGCCCGCCGCGAAGAAGGGCGCTGAGCTGGGCGGATACGTCCGTGATCTGGCGGCGAAGCGCATCCCCTACCGGACCGGCGCGGCGGTCGTCGCCGCGCACGGCGCCGGCCGGGTCGAGGCCGTCACCGTGGCCGACCTCGCCCCGGACTGGTCGCCGAAACCCGGCACCGAGCGCCGGATCGAGGTGGACGCGGTCTGCGTCAGCCACGAGTTCCTGCCGCGGACCGAGCTGGCGCTGGCCGCGGGCTGCGCGACCGGCCCGGACGGCGCGGTGACCGTGGACGACGGGCAGCGCACGTCCGTGCCCGGCGTGTTCACGGCGGGCGAGCTGACCGGCATCGGCGGCGTCGACCTGGCGCTGGCCGAGGGCGAGATCGCGGGCGCGGTCGCGGCGGGCGGCAATCCGCCACCGGCGGCGGCGAAGGCCCGGCGGGTGTTCCGGGAGTTCGCCGGGCGGCTCGCCGCCGCGCATCGCATCGGTCCCGGCTGGCAGGCCTGGCTGGACGACACGACCACGGTCTGCCGCTGCGAGGACGTCACGGCCGGCGAGTTGCGCCGCGTCGCGGGCCTGACCGAGTCGCGCGGCCTGCGCTCACTGAAGCTGACCACCCGGGCCGGGCTGGGGATCTGCCAGGGGCGCACCTGCGGCCGCAGCGTCGAGGAGATCCTGACGACCGCGATCCGTCGGACCGGCCCCGCCGATCATCCCGTGACGGGACCGATCGGCGAGGGCGGTCACCCCGGAACGGCACCGCCTGGCGGGACCGGGCGCTCCGGGACCGGTCACGCCGCGGCCGTGGCGGACGGCCGCGCCACGGCCGGTCCCGCCGACCGGGCCGCCGCGCCCATTCCTTCGCATCACCCCAGCTCCGCGCCCCACGACGCCGGCCCCGGCCTGCTCGACGGCGGCCGGACCGCCCGCCGGCCGATCGCCGTCCCCGTCCGGCTCGGGGAGCTGGCCGCGCTCCACGACATCACCGGCAGCGTTGCCGAGGACACCCGTATCAGCACCCAGGAGGACCCGTCATGAGTTCCGCACCGATCGACCTTCGCGGGGTCATCGTCGCGACCGCGCTGCCGTTCAAGGAGAACCCGGCCGCGCCGGCGGGGCTGGAGGTCGACTACGACCGGTTCGCCGCGCACTGTGACTGGCTGATCAGCAACGGCTGCCGGGGCGTGGGGCCGAACGGCTCGCTGGGGGAGTACTCCGCGCTGACCGACGCGGAGCGCCGCAAGGTGGTGCAGGTCGCGGTGGAGACCGTGGGCGGACGCGGCGTGGTCGTCGCCGGCGTGCACGGGCCGGGCTGGCACCAGGCGAAGCACTGGGCCGAGCTGGCGGCGGAGGACGGCGCGGACGGTCTGCTGGCGCTGCCGCCGACCATGTACCGGGCGAGCGACTCCCAGGTCGTCGAGCACTTCACGAAGATCAACGAGGTCGGCCTGCCGATCATGATCTACAACAACCCGATCGACACCAAGGTCGACCTGGTCCCGAGCCTGGTCGCGGAGATCGCCCAGCTGCCGAACGTGTCCGCGATCAAGGAGTTCAGCGGCGACGTCCGCCGCTTCTTCGAGATCAAGGAGCTCTGCGACATCGACGTGATCGCGGGCGCGGACGACGTGCTGTTCGAGCTGATGGTGGACGGCGCGGTCGGCTGGTTCGCCGGCTTCCCGAACGTGTTCCCGGCCGAGTCGGTCGAGATCTACGACCTGATGATCGCCGGGAAGGTCGCGGAGGCCCGCGAGCTGTACCGGAAGCTGGTCGCGGTGTTCCGCTGGGACTCGCGGGTCGAGTTCGTCCAGGCGATCAAGCTGTCCATGGAGATGGTCGGCCGGTACGGCGGCCCGTGCCGCCCGCCGCGCGGCGCGCTCTCCGCGGCCCACGAGTCCCAGGTCCGGGCGGACACCGAGCGGGCGATCAAGGGCCTTGAGGAGTACCGCGCGGGCAGGGCCGCCTGACGTGCGCGCGAAGCGGATGTTCTCCGCGGTCGACTCGCACACCGAGGGCATGCCGACCCGGGTGATCACCGGTGGCATGGGCGTGATCCCGGGCGCGACCATGAACGAGCGCCGCCTGCACTTCATCGAGAATCTGGACGACATCCGGAAGTTCCTGGTCAACGAGCCCAGAGGCCACGCGGCGATGAGCGGCGCGATCCTGCAGCCGCCGACCCGGCCCGACGCGGACTTCGGCGTGCTCTACATCGAGGTCTCCGGCTGCCTGCCGATGTGCGGGCACGGCACGATCGGTGTCGCGACCGTGCTGGTGGAGACCGGCATGGTCGAGGTCGTCGAGCCGGTCACCACGATCCGGCTGGACACGCCGGCCGGCCTGGTGGTCGCGAAGGTGGCGGTCACGGACGGCCGGGCCGAGCACGTGACGCTGGAGAACGTGCCGTCCTACTGCGAGCGCCTGGACGAGACGATCGACGTGCCCGGCCTGGGCGAGATCACCTACAGCCTCGCGTTCGGCGGGAACTTCTACGCCATGGTCGACCTGAAGCGGCCGTTCGACCGGGCGTTCAAGCAGGAGATCCTGGCTGACGGCCTGAAGATCATGGACGCGATCAACACGCAGCACCCGCCGAAGCACCCGACGATCGACGGCGTGGACCACTGCCACCACGTGGAGTTCATCGCGCCCGGCTCGGACGCGCGGCTCTCCCGGCACGCGATGGCGATCCACCCGGGCTGGTTCGACCGGTCGCCGTGCGGCACCGGCACGTCCGCGCGGATGGCGGAGCTGCACGCCCGCGGCGAACTGCCGCTGCACCAGGACTTCGTCAACGAGTCGTTCATCGGCAGCCGGTTCACGGGCAGACTGATCGGGGAGACAGAGGTCGGCGGCGTGCGGGCGGTGCTGCCGACCATCACCGGGCGCGCCTGGATCACCGGTTTCGGCCAGTACGTGCTGGACCCGACCGATCCGTACCCGGCCGGATTCGAGTTCTAGGAGATATCAGTGACTGACGTGGAGCAGCTGCTCGCGGCCGCCGACGCGGCAAGGCCGACCATCAGGAACACCACGCCGGGGGTACGGGCGGAGTGGCTCGACGCGGTCGCGGACGCGCTCGACAAGGCGAAGGACGACCTGGTCGCGCTCGCGCAGGAGGAGACGCACCTGCCGCAGGCGCGGCTGACCGGCGAGCTGGGCCGCACCACGTTCCAGGCCCGGCTGTTCGCGGAGGGCCTGCGCACCGGCGAGCTGACGCCGACCCGGATCGACCCGGCCGACCCGGAGTGGGGCATGGGGCCGCGTCCCGAGCTGCGCCGCACGCTGCTGCCGATCGGCCCGGTGCTGGTCTTCGCGGCCAGCAACTTCCCGTTCGCGTTCAGCGTGTTCGGCGGCGACACCGTCTCGGCGCTGGCCGCGGGCTGCCCGGTCGTGCTCAAGGCTCATCCGGGACATCCGCGCCTCTCCCGTCGTACCGCCGAGGTGGTGATCGATGCCCTTGGCGCCGCAGGCGCTCCGGACGGCACGTTCGGGCTGCTGGAAGGCGTGGAGGCGTCCGTGGTCGCGCTCAAGGATCCGCGGATCAAGGCGGCCGGGTTCACCGGGTCGACGGCCGGCGGGCGTGCGCTCTTCGACATCGCGTCGTCGCGCCCGGACCCGATCCCGTTCTACGGCGAGCTGGGCAGCACGAACCCGGTCGTGGTCACGCCCGCGGGCTGGGCCGAGCGGGGCGGCGCGATCGCGCGGGAGTGGGTCGACTCGCTGACGCTCGGCGCGGGCCAGTTCTGCACGAACCCGGGCGTGATCCTGGTGCCGGACGCGGACGCGTTCCTGGCCGCGGTGGAGCTGCCGGTCCCCGGCCGGATGCTCTCCGAGCCGATGGAGAAGGGTTTCGCCGGAAAGGTCGCCGAGGTGGGCGCGCGTCCCGGCGTGCGGCAGGCAGCCCAGGGCAACCCCAATGACCAGGGGGTACGGGCGACGGTCTTGCAGTCCACGGCGCGCGACGTCGTGGCCGACCCGGAGGCGCTGGACATCGAGATGTTCGGGCCCGGCGGGCTGGTGGTCGAATACGCGTCGGAGAGCGAGCTGGAGCAGGTGGTACGGCTGGTTCCCGGGCAGCTCACCGGCACCGTGCAGGCGCACAGCTCGGAGCCGGACCCGGTGGCGCAGCGCGTGGTGCCGGAGCTGGCGGACCGGGTCGGCCGGGTGGTCTACAACGCGTGGCCGACCGGCGTGACCGTCTCCGGCGCGCAGCACCACGGCGGTCCGTGGCCGTCCACCACGGCGCCGACCTCGACCTCGGTCGGGCTGGCCGCGATCACCCGGTGGCAGCGGCCGGTGACGTTCCAGGGTGCGCCCGTGTCCGTGCTGCCGCCCGAGCTCCGCTAGGTTCTCGTCAAGGTCGTGCCGGCCGGGACCACCGGTCGGCGCGATGTGACATTGTATTGTGAGTGCAGATCCACGCGGGAGGTTCCAGGTGAGCTCATCGGTCATCGGCCCGGTGGCCGTCGGGGCGAGCCTGCGCGGCACCGTGGAGGACGCGGTCGCGGCCGCGATCGTCTCCGGCGAGCTGGCCCCCGGCACGCTGGTCACCGCGCCCACGCTCGCCACCCGGTTCGGCGTGTCCGCCACCCCGGTCCGCGAGGCAATGCTCAACCTGCAGAAACGCGGCTTCGTCGACGCGGTGCGGAACAAGGGTTTCCGGATCACCGACGTCAGTGAGCAGGACCTGTGGGAGATCGTGCGCATCCGGCAGGACCTGGAGGGCCCGCCGATGCGCGACATCGCGCGCACGCTCCAGCCCGAGGCCGCGGCCGAGCTGCGGGTCAAGGCGCAGGCGATCGTGGACGCGGCCGCTGCCGCCGACCTGGCGGAGTACCTGGCCACCGACATGGCATTTCACCTGCGGCTGCTGGAGCTGCACGGCAACCGCCGGCTGATCGAGATCGTGAAGGATCTGCGGCAGCAGACGCGCATGGTGGGGCTGGCCGACATGGTCGGCACGGCCGAGCTGGCCCGGTCCGCGGCCGAGCACCACAGCCTGGTGGACCTGCTCGAGGCGCGCGACGGCCGGGGTGCGGAGACGCTGCTCAGAGCGCATATCGGCCACGTGCTGGGCTGGTGGAGCGGCCGCGCGGAGGACTGATGAGGCGTGACGATCGGGGCGTTCCTCAAGATTGAGGGACGCCCCGATCACGTTTGGTGAGCGCCCGCGCGATCTTGTATCCGGCGCGTAAATATTTGCTCGCCATCTCTTCACCTGCGCTGTGTGACATACTACTGTCCTCCTTAAGCGACCGGGGTCACCCCGACGCGGCTGACAGATCGTGACGGGCCCCACGCGGGCCCCTTCATAACTCAGCACTTTCCCCTCACGGAGTCACCAGCGCAGGGGCCGCCTCCCCATTCACGGATCCGTTCCGTGCGCGGCCCGCGCGTACCCGGAAGGCAGGACCCCTCACATGCCACAACTTCGCAAGCCGGCGGCGCTCGCCGGACTGATGGCCACCGTGCTCGCCGTGCAGGCGTGCAGCGGTGGCGGCGGCGCGCCCGGCACCGGCGGCAACGGCGACGGCACGCCCCGGAAGGGCGGCACGGTGCAGGTGCTGCAGAACGCCGACTTCTCGTACCTGGACCCGGCGCGCGGTTTCGACGGCGGCGTCAACGCGTTCTACCGGCTGGTCTACCGCACGCTGATCACGAAGGCGCCGTCGAACGCCGCCGATCCGAACGCGATGGTGCCGGACCTGGCGCAGGGCCTGGGCGAGGTGTCCGCGGACGGGCTGACCTGGACGTACAAGCTGAAGCCGGGCGTCAAGTTCGACACCGGCGCGGCGATCACGTCCAAGGACGTCAAGTTCGGCATCAGCCGCGGGTGGGACCCGGAGATCGGCATCGGCGCGCCGTACCTGAAGCAGTTCCTGGCCGCGCCGGAGGGATACCAGGGGCCGTACCGCTCCGGTGAGCTGTCCACGATCGCGACGCCGGACGACCAGACCATCGTCTTCACGCTCAAGGCGCCGTTCCCCGAGTTCGACGCCGTGCTGTCGATGCCGAGCGCGGTGCCGTTCCCGGTCGGGACCGGTGGCGGGTCGGACTTCATCAACGACATCACCGCGTCCGGGCCGTACGACCTGGCCTCGTTCACGCCCGGCAGCACGATCGAGCTGAAGCGCAACCCGAACTGGGACGCGTCCACCGACACCGTGCGCACCGCGCTGCCGGACGGCTGGAAGTTCACCATCGGCATCGAGGGCGCCACCATCGACGAGCGGCTGATCGCGGGCCAGGGCGCGGACGTCAACGCGTTCGCCGGCACCGTGCAGACCGCCACCATCGCCCGGCTGCAGGACCCGCGGTTCAAGGACCGGGTGCTGAAGGCGCCGTCGACCTGCACCACCTACATGTCGCTGAACAGCACGAAGGGGCCGCTGGGCGACGTGCGCGTCCGGCAGGCGATCAACTTCGCGGTGGACAAGAGCTCGGTGCTGAACGCGACCGGCGGCAACCAGTTCGCCACCGTGGCCACCACGATCATCCCGACCAGCGTGGCCGGGCACGCGGACTACGACCTCTACCCGAGCCCGGACCACACCGGTGACGTGGCCAAGGCGCAGGCGCTGCTCACCGAGGCCGGCCAGAGCGCCGGCTTCGCGCTGACGCTGGACGTGCGGGCGAACCCGGTGGCGCAGCGGCAGGCCGAGGCGATCCAGCAGGCGCTCAAGCGGGTCGGCATCGACGTGAAGCTGAACGTCATCGACGTCTCCACCTACTACGAGACGATCGGCACGCCGTCGCAGCAGCACGACGCCGCGATCACCGGCTGGTGCCCGGACTGGTCGTCCAGCGCGTCCACGTTCCTGCCGCCGCTGTTCGACGGCCGCGTGGTCACCGAGAAGGGCAATGCGAACCTGGCCCAGATCAACGACCCGGCCGTGAACGCGGAGATCGACCGGATCCGCGCGCTGACCGACCTGGCCGCCGCGAACCAGGCCTGGGGCGCGCTGGACCAGCAGATCATGAAGCTGGCCCCGATCGTGCCGCTCAACGTGGAGAACCGGATCTTCCTCCCGGGCGAGAACCTGGCGGGCATCGTCGCGCCGCAGGGCGAGATCGACTACGCCATCCTGGGTCTCGAGGACCCGTCGAAGGGCTGACGTGACCATCGCACCCACCGGGTTGCAGGTGTCGGCGGCGTCCTCGGACCAGGGCGCCGCCGTCACACCTCCGGACCCCAGAAGACATCCGGTCCGCATGATCATGCGTGACCCGGCCGCGGTGGCCTGCCTGGCCTACATCGCGCTGATCGTGCTGATGGCGGTGTGCGCGCCGCTCATCGTGAGGATCAGCGGCTGGGACCCGTACGAGTTCGACCAGAGCGCCATCGACCCGGACCTCGGCGGCATCCCGCTGACCGGTGGGGGGCGTGGCTGGGGCGGCATCTCCGGCGAGCACTGGCTCGGCGTGGAGCCGGGCAGCGGGCGGGACATCTTCGCCCGCATCGTCTACGGCGCCCGCGCGTCCATGCTGATCGCGCTGGCGGCCACGCTGCTCACCACCGTGCTCGGCGTGGTGTTCGGGCTGCTGGCCGGCTACTTCGGCGGCCGGACCGACATGGTGATCTCGCGGGTGATGGAGTTCCTGATGGCGTTCCCCGCGCTGATCTTCATGATCGCGGTGCTGTCCGCGCTGCCCGCGGACGACCGGCAGTACCTGCTGGTCGTGGTGATCTCCGTGTTCGGCTGGCCGTACCTGGCGAGGCTGATCCGGGCACAGACGATGTCGCTCAAGCAGCGCGAGTTCGTCGAGGCCGCGCGCGCGTCCGGCGCGTCCCGCGCGCAGATCGTGTTCGTCGAGATCCTGCCGAACCTGCGCTCCACCATCCTGGTCATGGTGACCATGGCGGTCCCGGGCTACATCGGCACCGAGGCCGGGCTCTCCTTCCTCGGCGTCGGCCTGGTCCCGCCGAACCCGTCCTGGGGACAGATGATCGCCAGCTCGGTGAGCTGGTACTCGGTCGTCCCTGCCTACTTCCTCGTGCCGGGCACGTTCCTGGCCCTGCTGGTGCTCGCGTTCATGGTCCTCGGCGACCGTGTCCGCGCCGCGGTGGACCCGGGAGGCCTGCTGTGACCCGCTACGTCGTACACCGGGTGGGCGGGATGATCCTGGTCCTGTTCCTGGTGTGCCTGTTCACCTACATGGTGTTCTTCCTGCTCTCCCCGGACCCGGCGGTGCAGATCTGCGGCAAGAACTGCACGCCGGAGCGCATCGACCAGATCCGCGAGAACCTGGGCCTGGACCAGCCGTTCCTCACCCAGTTCCTGGGCTTCCTGGGCGGGCTGTTCACCGGCCGGGAGTACGGCGGCGGCACCTCGATCATCGAGTGCCCTGCCCCGTGCCTCGGCTACTCGTTCCAGACCTCGCAGATCGTCACGGACATGCTGGTCCAGCGGCTGCCGGTGACCGCGGTCGTGGCGATCGGCGCGGCCGTGCTCTGGCTGACCGCCGGCGTGATCGGCGGCCTGGTCAGCGCCGTCCGCGAGGGGAGGTTCGCGGACAGGTTCATCGCGGCGCTGACGCTCGGCGGCATGTCGATCCCGAACTACGTGCTCGCGCTCGGTCTGCAGTACGTCTTCGTGGTGCAGTTGCAGTGGCTGCCGTTCCCGCAGGCCGTGCCGTTCGCGGACGATCCCGGGCAGTGGTTCGCCAACTTCATCCTGCCGTGGACCGTGCTCGCGATCGGCTACGCGTCCTCGTATACCCGGTTGACCAGGGCGAACGTCATCGACACGCTCGGTGAGAACTTCGTCCGGACCGCGAAGGCGAAAGGGCTGCAACCGTCGCTGGTCTGGCGCCGGCATGCGCTGCGGCCCGCGCTCACGCCGGTGGTCACGATCGCGGGCATGGACTTCGCCGGGCTGCTGGGCGGCGCGCTGATCACGGAGACCGTGTTCGGCATCAACGGCGTCGGCAAGCTGGCGGCGGACTCGATCACGAAGAACGACCAGCCGGTGATCATGGCGGTCACGCTGCTGGCCGCGTTCTTCGTGGTGGTCGGCAACATGGTGGTCGACCTGCTCTACTCCGCGATCGATCCTCGGGTGCGGGCGGGCGCGTCATGAGCTTGCTGACCGTGCGGGGCCTGACCGTGGCCTTCAGGGCGATCAATCACGACGTACCCGTGGTGGCCGGTCTTGATTTTGACCTTCCGCGCAGCGGTGCGCTCGGCATCGTGGGCGAGTCCGGCTCCGGCAAGTCGATGACCAGCCTCGCGATCATGGGGCTGCTCCCGGCCGGCGCCACCCGCACCGGCAGCATCGTCTTCGACGGGACCGAGCTGACCGCGCTGCCGGAACGCCGCATGCGCGCGATCCGCGGCGACCGGATCGCGATGATCTTCCAGGACCCGCTGTCGTCGCTGAACCCCTATTACACGGTCGGCACGCAGATCGCCGAGGCCTACCGCGCGCACCGCTCCGGGGTGAGCCGCAAGACCGCCCGGAAGGTCGCGATCGAGGCGATGGAACGCGTGCACATCCGGGACGCGGCGCGCCGGGTGGACGACTACCCGCACCAGTTCTCCGGCGGCATGCGGCAACGCGTGATGATTGCGATGGCGCTCAGCACCGAACCCGAGCTGATCATCGCGGACGAGCCGACCACGGCGCTGGACGTGACCGTGCAGGCGCAGATCCTGGAGCTGCTCGCGGAGGTACGCCGGGACACCGGGGCCGCGCTGATCCTGATCACCCACGACCTCGCCGTGGTCAGCGAGGTCGCGGACCACCTGCTGGTCATGCGCCGCGGCGAGGTCGTCGAGTCCGGCACGGCCGCGCAGGTCTTCTCCGACCCGCGGCACGCCTACACGCGCGCCCTGCTGGACGCGGTCCCGCGCATCGACGACACCATCGGGGAGCTCCGGAGCACATGACCTCTTTGCTGAGCGCCCGCGACCTGGTGAAGGAGTTCCCGGTCGCGGGCACACAGGGGCTGTTCACGCCGGCCAAGCGCTTCACGGCCGTGAACAGGGTGTCGTTCGACCTCCAGGCGGGCGAGACGCTGGCGCTGGTCGGCGAGTCCGGGTCCGGCAAGTCGACCACGGCCCGGCTGGCCGCGCGGCTGATCGACGTCACGTCCGGCACCGTGCACCTGGACGGCACGGACATCACCGCGCTGCACGGCGACGCGCTGCGCGAGGTCCGTCGCCAGATCCAGGTCGTGTTCCAGGACCCGTTCTCGTCGCTGAACCCGCGCCACACGGTCGAGCGGATCGTCACCGCACCGCTGCGCTATCAAAAGCGAGAGATTCCCGGGGGTACGCGCGCGGTCGCGCAACAGCTGCTCGAGCGCGTCGGGCTCGACCCCGCGCACGTCGGCCGCTACCCGTCGCAGTTCTCCGGCGGGCAGGCCCAGCGGATCGGGATCGCCCGCGCGCTCGCGGTGCGCCCGCGCGTGCTGGTCTGCGACGAGGCCGTCTCCGCGCTCGACGTCTCGGTGCAGGCGCAGATCATCAACCTGCTGCGCGACCTGCAGCGCGAGGAGGGGTTCGGCTGCCTGTTCATCGCGCACGACCTTGCCGTGGTCCGGCAGATCGCCACGAGCGTCGCGGTGATGACGGACGGCACGATAGTCGAGACCGGCGACCGGGACAGCGTCTTCGGCGAACCACGGCACGAGTACACGAAGCGCCTGCTCGCGGCCGTGCCCAGGATCAATCCTGAATGGGAGGCCGCACGCAGACGGAACGCGGCGGCCCGTTCCTCGGAGGAGGCTCCTGCATGATCGAGTACGCGATTCCCGGCGCGTGGGTGCGTGAGTTCACGGTCGACGTGCCGCTGGACTGGGACGATCCGGACGCGGGCACGATCGAGCTGTTCGTCCGCGACCTGGTCGACCCGGACCGCCGCCACCTGCCGATGCCGCTGATCACCTACCTCCAGGGCGGCCCCGGTGGCGCGAACCCGCGTCCTGCCGGCGTTGACGGCTGGCTGGCCGAGGCGCTCCCGCACTACCGCGTGGTCTTCGTCGACCAGCGCGGCACCGGCGGCAGCTCGCCGATCGACGGAGACCTCATCGCGTCGGTGAAGGACCCCGGCGGCTATCTGCTGCACTTCCGGGCCGACTCGATCGTGCGGGACCTGGAGCACGTGCGCCGCACCCGCTACGACGACCGCCGCTGGGCCACGCTGGCGCAGAGCTTCGGCGGGTGGATCACGCTCACCTACCTGTCCACCGCGCCGGAGGCGCTGTCCGCCTGCTACGTCTGCGGCGGCATCCCCGGCCTGCCCGCGAACCCGGACGAGGTCTACCGGCGCACGTTCGACCGCGCGGCCGCGAAGACCGCGGACTTCTACGCCCGCTACCCGCAGGACGCCGAGACGGTCGGCGCGATCGCGGACCGGCTGGCCGGCGGCGGCGTGGTGCTGCCGGACGGCTCGCCGCTGTCCGTGCGCCGGCTCCAGACGCTCGGCGGCGACCTCGGCTTCGGCCCCGGCCACCTGCGGCTGCACTGGCTGGTCTCCGAGGCGTTCACCCGGGACAAGCGGCTCACCACCGGCTTCCTGGAGTCGGTGCTGGTCAGGACGTCCAACGCGCACAACCCGCTGTTCTGGGCGCTGCAGGAGACCATCTACGGCGACGGCGCGAACGGCCCGTTCCGCTGGTCCGCGCAGCGCGAGCGCGACCTGCGCCCGGAGTTCGCCGAGGACCGGCGGCCGCTGCTGTTCACGTCCGAGATGGCGTTCCCGTGGCTGTTCGAGGAGGTCCGCGCGCTGCGCCCGTTCGCGCCCGCGATGGAGCAGCTCGCGGCCGTGACCGAGTGGACGCCGCTCTACGACCCGGACCGCCTGGCCGCGAACGAGGTCCCGCTGGCCGCGGTCGTCTACCACGACGACCTGTTCGTGGACGAGGGCCTGCAGCGGTCGACGCTGTCCCGGCTCGGCAACGCCACCGCCTGGATCACCAACGAGTTCGAGCACGACGGCATCAGCAGTGGCCGGACCCTCACCCGCCTGCGCGAGATGGTCCGCGACCGAGGAGGAGAACGCAGATGACCCAGCCGCCCTACGCGGGAACCCGCCCACCGAAGCTCGGCGACGACAGTCCGGGCTTCCTGGACGGCATCGCCAAGGGCTGGGGCGACCGGACGGTTCCCGCGCCGGTCGCACCGGCCGCGGCCCGCGCCGCCGCCGCACACCGGGCCCGGCTGAGCGCCGCGCTCCCGGACCGGGTGCTGGTGATCGGCGCCGGCCGCGCCGCGCGCCGCAACGGCGACGCGGACTACGGATTCCGGGCCGGCAGCGACTTCGTCTGGGCCACGTCCTGCCAGGCCGAGGGCGGTGTCCTGGTCATGCACCCGAAGCCGGGTGGCCACGACGCCGTGCTCCACCTGCCCGCGCCGGCCCGGCCCGGTGAGCGCGACTTCTTCGCCAGCGCCGCGCACGGCGAGCTGTGGATCGGCCCGTCCGCCGGCCTGGACGCCTGGTCCGACGCGCTCGGCCTGCCGGTCCGGCCGATCGCGGACTTCACCGTCCCGGACGGCGCGCTGGTCGCGGGCGAGGCCGCGGACCTGGACCGGGCGCTCTCCGGCCTGCGCATGATCAAGGACGAGTGGGAGATCGGCCAGCTCCGCGAGGCGATCGACCACACCGTGACCGGCTTCGCCGCGGTGGCGGCCGAGGTGCCGCGCGCGGTCCGGGACGACCTGGGCGAGCGCTGGCTGCAGGGCACGTTCGACCGGCATGCGCGCACGTACGGCAACGGGCCCGGGTACAGCACGATCGTCGGGTCCGGCGAGCACGCGCCGATCCTGCACTGGGTGCGCTGCGACGGCCCGGTCCGGCCGGGCGAGACGCTGCTGCTGGACATGGGCGTGGAGGCGCGCTCGCTCTACACCGCGGACGTCACCCGGACCATCCCGGTCGGCGGCACGTTCACGCCCGCGCAGCGCCGGGTCCACGACCTGGTCGAGGCGTCCCATCGGGCGGGCCTCGCGGCGGTCCGGCCGGGCGCGCTCTACTCCGACTTCCACTTCGCGGCCATGGAGGTGCTGGCGCGCGGCCTGCACGACTGGGGGCTGCTGCCGGTCTCCGTGGACGAGGCGCTGGCGCCGGCGGGGCAGCACCACCGGCGGTACATCGTCTGCGGCATCGGGCACCACCTCGGGCTCGACGTGCACGACTGCGCGGCCTCGCCGTACGAGCAGTACCTCGGCGCCGCGCTCGCACCCGGCATGGTGCTCACGGTCGAGCCCGGCCTCTACTTCCACGCGCACGACGAGACCGTCCCGCCGGAGCTGCGCGGCATCGGCGTCCGGATCGAGGACGACCTGCTCGTCACGGACACCGGGCACGACGTGCTCTCCGGCGCGCTGCCGATCGACGCGACCGGCCTCGAACAATGGGCCGCCACCCACGCCTGAAGGAGTTCGGTGTTCTTCCCCCTGTCTGATGTGGACCTGCACGACGGCGTCCACTCCCGCACCCGGGACCAGATGCTGCACCTCGCCCGCGTCTTCCCGGTCGACCGCGCGCTCGCGGTGTTCCGGGCGAACGCCGGGCTCGACACGCGGGGCGCGCTGCCGCCCGGCACCTGGGAGGATTTCGGCCACCCGGACGAGCAAGCCTGGTCGGCGTCCGACTACCCGGGTGCGGGCGTGGCACCGACCGCGAGCCTGCTGCGTGGCCACTATGCCGGCCACTTCCTGTCGATGCTGTCCCTGGCCCACGCCTCCACCCATGAGCCGATATTTCGAGACAAAGCGCATGAAATGGTGTCGGGGCTGGCCGAGGTGCAGGCCGCGCTGGCCGCCACCGGGCGCTACAGCCACCCCGGATTCCTCGCCGCGTACGGCGAGTGGCAGTTCTCCCGGCTGGAGGACCTCGCGCCCTACGGCGAGATCTGGGCGCCCTGGTACACCTGCCACAAGATCATGGCCGGGCTGCTGGACGCGTTCGCGCTCACCGGCTCCGCGCAGGCGCGCGACGTGGTCACCGGCCTGGGCCGCTGGGCCGCGCAACGCATCCTCGCCGTCGACCCGAAGCAGCGGCAGCGGATGTGGTCGCTCTACATCGCGGGCGAGTTCGGCGGCATGAACGAGAGCCTGGCCGCGCTGCACCGGATCACCGGCGAGCAGGTCTTCCTGGACGCGGCCGCCGCGTTCGAGATGGACGCGTTCCTGGACGCGGCCGCGGCCGGCCGGGACGTGCTCGACGGCATGCACGCCAACCAGCACCTGCCCATGCTGGCCGGGCACCTCGCCCAGTACGAGGCCACCGGCGACGCGCGCTACCTGGACGCGGTCACCACGCTGTTCGGCCAGGTCGTGCCGGGGCGCACGTTCGCGCACGGCGGCACCGGCGAGGGCGAGCTGTGGGGGCCGGCCGGGCACGTGGCGCGCGGCATCGGGCGGCGCAACGCGGAGACGTGCGCGACCTACAACCTGCTCAAGATCGCGCGCGGGTTGTTCGGCCACACGCGGGACGTGCGGTACGCGGACTACATCGAGCGCGCCTCGCTCAACCACATCGTCGGCTCCCGCGCGGACGTCACCTCGGACGTCAGCCCCGAGGTGCTCTACATGTTCCCGGTCGACGCCGGCGCGATCCGCGAGTACGACAACGTCGGCACCTGCTGCGGCGGCACCGGGCTGGAGAGCCACGTCAAGCACCAGGAGTCCGTCTGGTTCTCGCCGGCGCCGGGGGAGCTGTACGTGCTGCAGTACGTGCCGTCCCGCCTGCGGTGGGATGCGCTCGGCGGCACGGTCGCGCTGCGCACGGCGTACCCCCGTGACGGGCTTGTGGCTCTTGATTTTGATCTTTCCGGCGAGATCGATCTGCGGCTCCGGGTGCCGGACTGGGTGCCCGAGCGCCGGGCGCTGCTCGACGGCGAGCCGGTGCAGGCCCAGGACGGATTCATCGCGGTACGCCGCGCGGTGCGGCCCGGGGACACGCTGACGCTGGAGTTCCCGATGCCGTTGCGGCTGGTACCGGCGCCGGACGACCGCACGCTCGTCTCCGTGGAACTCGGCCCGACCGTGCTGCTCGCGCGCGACGAGGCCACCACCACGCGGGAGATCGCGCCCGCCGCCCACCGGCTGCTGTCCGGCGAGATCGCCTTCGACGCCGCCGGTGAGGATCTGGTCGCCGCGCTCGGCCTGGAGTTCGAACCGGCCTGGTCCGGCGCGAACAGCCGCTTCCACATGTACCTGCGGACCGTGGACCCGGTGATCGCGTTCCCCGGCGCGCCCACCGACGTGCCGGACCGGCACGACGCGAACGACTGGTCGTTCCTGACCGGCCTGTGGGCGTCGCAGGGCTTCCCGTCGCTGGAGGCGTTCTACCTCTCCGTGCACCGCAACGTACGCCGCGCCGCGACGGCCGGGCTGCTCGACCGCGACGAGGTCATCACCGTGCTGACCGCGGCCGCGGCCAGCACCATCGGCGGCGCCACGCCGCTCTCCTCGTCGATCGTGCCGTCCGGGACGGTGGCGATCACCCCGTCGGAGATCACCTGGCCGCTGTCGCCGTCCGTCGGCACCGGCGACCCGGTCCCGGTCGCCCGGATCGAGGTCACCGGGGAGCGCGCGCCGTCCGGCTGGTACACCGCGCCCGCCTCGGTCTCCGTGGCCACGCACGGCACGGTGGCGTCGGTGGTACTGACCGGCGCGGTCGCGGGCGAGCCGCTCACCGACGGCCGGCACCTGGTCCGCGCCGAGGTGACCGACCCGGCCGGCCGGGTCGTGCACGCGACCCGCGAGGTGGCCGTCGACACGACGCCGCCCGAGGTCCGGGCCCGGGTCCGCCCACTCGGCCCGCAGAACGTCGAGGTCACGCTCTACGCGGACGACTCGGTCTCCGGCGTGGACCGCGTCCAGTGGCGCACCCCCGAGACTTTCTGGGGCGTCTACCAGGAGGCCTTCACCCGCGCCTTGCGTGATGTCCCGCAAACCCTGGAGTTCACCGCGACCGACCGGGCCGGCAACACGTCCGCGGTCCACCAGGTGGTGCTGCCGCCGCTCGGCTGATTGCCCCGCACGCTCTGGCTCGTTGGGAACCGTGTGAGTGTGGGAAGCGCGGCCGGACGTCAGACGCCGGGGCCCGGCGGACGGCGTCTGGCCGCCATCGCGGCGACGCCGATCAGACCGCCGCAGACGACGGCGGCGAGCGCGGCACGGGGCAGGAGTGGTTTCGCCGTCCTTTCCGGCGGCATGGGCAGTGCCGGGCCGTGGGCGATCGCGGCCCGGTACTCCTCGTCCGCTATGTGGGCGAATCTCCGATGAATCGGCTGCGAGGCGGACAGCCAGAACTTGCGTGAGTCGCGCCAATGATCGCGCCCTACCGATCGGCGAAAGAGGCCGCTGAACACCTCGTTCCGCAGTGAGTATTCGTTCGAGTGCCCGGTCTCGTAGCCCGAGAGCGCCAAGCGCAGCACAAGCGTGACAAATACATAGCGTTTGTACTCGATGACGCTCATTCTCTGCGCCCGGTCGCTGAGCACCGGACCGTAGGTCTCCGGATCGGAAAGCACCAGCATCAGCAGCCGGGAATGCGCGTCGGAGATGTCCTGGTCACGCTGCACCACGATGCCGTGACTCTGGTAGGCGAGCGAGACCGCGACGCCGGTGACCGCGAGCACGGAGAAGATCGCCGACGCCAGGCCGTATGCCTGACCGATGTTGCTCAGCCGCGACCAGTCCAGCCGCATCCACCGATCCATCAACAGCATGGCCGTCGGGGAGGTGGCCGCGCAGACGATTCCGACGATCGCGGCACACAGCAGGGCGACGGACCTTCGGGATGGGCGCGGAATTCGCATAAGGCTTTCTCCAGAGTGAGAATCTCCTCACTCACCGTATGTGAATACCCTGTGAATTGGCGTCCATGATTTTACACGATCGGGTGGCGGTAGCCCTTGCGCCGGATAAATCCTCTACGCTACGCCCGGCGCCTGCCAGTGCGCGGGAATACCGGCGAAATGCGACGCATCGCTCGGTCTGCGTCAGACTGATCCTGGGGAGAGCATTACATGGAAATTGCACACAGAGGAAGATGATTCGCCATGACAGTGTCGCACTCGCAGTGGGTCAAGGCTTCCCGCTGCCAGATGGAGCAGTGCGTTGAGATTCGCATGATGGGATTCTCGGGTACGCACGTTCGTGACTCCAAGGAACAGTCCGGCGGGCCGATCCTGGCCTTCGCGCAGGCCGGGTGGACCGCTTTCGTAGGCGGTCTGAAATCCGGCTCCCTCGGCGGCGCCCGCCCGTAACCGCACGAACCGGTGGGCGGCATGACACGCCGCCCACTCGGCTACGCGCACCTGATCAGCGCTGCGGGATCATCCGGGTCATCGGCACGCCGGCCCGGTCGCACGCCGTGGAGATGCCGGTCATCGTCAGCGCGCCCCGGAACTCGTTGAACTCGGTCCCTTCGGCGGCGTCCTTCTCGAAGCCGTACTGGAGAGCCTCGCCGAGGCGGGACAGCGACTCGTGCCCGGAGCCGGCCAGCATGTCCGCTAGGTTCCGGGCCTCTTCCTCGGCCACGCGCGGCTGCTCGCCCGCGTTGAACGTCCGGGTGAACTCGTCCAGCCGGCGGCAGGCGACCACGCCGGAGTCCTCCCGGGGATACAACGCCACCGCGAGGCCGGCGGCCACGACCACCACGGCCGCGGTCGCGATGCCCGCGATCAGGAGCGGCCGCCGACGGCGAGAAGGCGTCTCCACTGGGGCGAACGGCGTGGCAGCCGCCACCGAAACGGCCTGCGGATCATCATGATCGGAATTCATGTGCCGCATTATGCAGGCGGCATCGCTTACCCCAGCAGCGGGAACGCACCCGCCGCCGGACCCAGCGCGGTCCGGTCCGCCGGCGTGAGCGCGGTGCGGCCGGCGCCCTTGAGCAGATAGTCCTCGATGTCCCAGTGGGCGGGGCGGACGCCGGAGGCAAGGGACAGGAGGCCGTCCAGGGTGGAGACGGCGGGCTCGGGGGCGGGTGGCAGGCCGAGCAGCAGGTCCAGGTGGTGGAGGACGGCCTCGGTGGCCAGCGTGGTCAGCAGATCCGGGACGGCCAGCACGTAACCCTGCGTGGTGACCGCGGGGTGCGGGACGGTGGACGCGGCCTGCACCGCCGCGGCGGACGTCTCCCGCCACAGCTCGACCAGCAGGCCGGGCTCGCGGGCGACCGAGGCGGCCCGGCGGCCGGCCCAGGCGGAGGCGGCGGCCGCGCGTTCCGCGCTCTCCCAGTCCGGCGCGGCGGGGGAGCGGGCCGACCAGTACGTGACGAACGTGCGGGTGGGGAGGTCGTCGGCGGGCGTGGCCAGTGCGACCAGCGCCCGCCGTGCGTCCTCGGTGAGGTGGTGCACCACGTCCGCGACGGTCCAGCCGAGGCACCGGGTCGGTGCCAGCAGTTCCAGCGGGCTCAGCGGCGTGATCGCCGCCGTCACCCCGTCGTACGCAGCCCGCAGCGCCTCCGCCTCCCGCATGTCCGCGAGTCTAGAGAAGACCGCGGAGGTACGCCGCCTGACCGACGTGCTGCGTGCAGTCACCGAGAATGCTCACCAGGCGGACCCCGAGCGTGACGTGCGGATCCCAGTTCGTGTCCACGACGCGGTCCAGGTCGGACTCGCTCAGCCCGCGGATCCAGCCCACGTTCCGCTCGTGGACGGCGGTGAAGTAGTCGCGCACGGCCTGCGTGTCCCGGGGGCGGACCGTGAGCACGTCCGCGGGAGTGTGCCCGTACCCCATGTTGTCCGGGTCCGGTGTGAGACCGAAACCGGCGGCGAAGTCACCGGTCACCCACAGGTGCTTCTCGCCCATCGCGTCGGCCACGTAGTCGTAGATCCGGGTCAGGTGCCAGACCAGCCACCCGATCGTGTTCGCACCCTCGGCCGGCGCCCAGCGCAGCTGCTCCGGCGTCAGGCCCTCGATCGCGCCCTCGACCAGCTCCGGCAACCGTCCGAACGCGTCCAGCAGCACATCATCCACTCGCATAGGGACGAACATACTAAGGTTCGCGTTCGCGCCGCCGATGGGGACGATGTGCAGGACTCGCGCCTCCCCGTGGTCGTGTCGCCGTTCGGGCCGCACCAGTCGCTGGCGTTCCGTGTGTTCAACGCGACCGCGCGCGGCGGCCACCTCGAGGCGCTCGCGATCGCGGACGAGGCCGAGGGCATCGCGGCCGCGCTCGGCGACGAACGCACGGCCCGCAGCGCGCGGCTGGCCCGGACGTACGCGCTGACCGCGCTCAACCGCCTCGCCGAGGCGCTCGCGGTCGGCGAGCCGCTGGCCCGCGCCGCCGCGGACAGCGGGCCACGCACCCAGGAGGCCAAGATCCTCGCCGACGTGGCGGAGGTGCTGGTCAAGCTCGGCCGGCTGGACGAGGGCCTGCACGCGCTCGCCCGCGCGCTCGCGCTGCTCGACGTGGCGCCGCGCAGCAGCACCCGGTACGTCGCCGCGATGTCCTCGGTCTGCGAGGCCGCCCGCGCGGCAGATCTCTACGAGCTGGCGGACGAGGCGCTCGGCGGCGCGATCACCCGGGCCGCCGGTGACCAGGACTACCACAGCGCGGCCGACCTCCAGCATGCCGAACTGCTCATGGAGTGGGGCATGCGCCTGGACCAGATCGGCGAGACCGCCGAGGCCGCCGAGCGGTTCGCGCGCGGGCTCGCGCTGGTCCGCCCGTGGATCACCGTGTTCCCGGAGTCGAAGCTGACCGTCGTGCTCTACGCGCTCGGGCTCGCCCGGACCGGCGCGTCCGCGGAGGCGCTCGCGATCACCGACCCGGTGCTGCCGCCGCTGCGCGCGGAGGGCGCCCACCATGAGGCCCGCCTCGCCCACCTGGCCCGCGGCATCGCGCGCGGCGACCTCGGCGATCTCGCGGGCGCCCGCCGGGAGCTGGTGGCGGCGGACGAGCTGGCGGACCGTCCGGGGCAGCGGCTGATCTTCCAGTTCGAGCTGGCCCGGCTCGCGGCGCGCGCGGCGCCGGGCGAGACCGCGCGGATCATGCTGGGCGCGCTGGAGACGCAGATGGCGTACCTGTGGCGGCTCCGGCTCGACCGCCGCCTCATGCTCCGGCTGTCCCGGCGCCGCGCCGAGCTGGAACGCGCCCGCGCGCAGGCGGACCGCGCCGCGTCCTCGGACGCGCTCACCGGCCTGGGCAACCGGCGGCTGTTCGACCGGCGCATCGACGACCTGGACGACGCCGGCGGCGAGGCCACCGCGCTGCTGCTCGTGGACGTGGACGTGTTCAAGGGCATCAACGACACCTACTCGCACGGCGTCGGCGACAGCGTGCTGCGCAGCGTCGCGGACGTGCTGCGCGCCCACTGCCGCCAGGGCGAGGCCGCGATCCGGTTCGGCGGCGACGAGTTCGCGGTCTTCCTGCACGCGGATCTGCGCCGCGCCTCCGTCATCGCGGAGCGGATCGGCCGGGTGATCGCGGCCCGCGACTGGGACGCGACCGCGCCCGGCCTGCGCGTGACGCTGAGCATGGGCCTGGCCGCGTTCGAGCCCGGCATGACCGGCCGCGACCTCTACGACCGCGCCGACAGCCGCCTCTACGAGGCGAAACGCCGTGGCCGCAACCGCCTGGCCGCCTGAGGAATCATTCGCCTGACGGCGCCGAAGATCATCGCCTGACGGCGACGGAAGATCCGGATTTCCCGCTTCCGGCGTGGTCCGGTGCCGCGCGCTCCCGCGGCCTGGGGATCCGTGGGTGGTCACCGAAGACCCGCGTGCGGGCGGGACACTTCGCCGGCCTCTGGCGATCGGGGCGCCACTCGGGTCGTCGGAACGACGTGAATGACGCCCCGATCACGGTCGGGGCCCATCGGGGCCCCGGAGCGGCGTGCGGCCCGGCCTCGGGCGGGCCGGGCCTCACGCCGTACCCCCGGATGATCTTTTAATGGGTGAGGCGGTAGGCGCGGATCACGGTCTGGGTGAGCGTCGTGCCGTCACGGTCGGTGACCGTCGCGCGGAGCGAGACGAAGCCGGGCCGGGACGGGTGCGCCGGCGTGGTGATCCAGCAGTCGCCGATGCCGAACGTCGCCGCCCGGGTCCAGCTGCGCCCGTCGTCGAACGACGCCTCCACCGTGACGGCCCGGACCCCCTTGTGCACGGCGCCGGGCTGCCACTGCACGGTGACCGGGATCGCGGTGATCCGGCCGGTCCGGCCCGCCGCCTGCGCGTCGAGGCCGGGCGTGAACCGGACCGCCGCGATCGGCAGGCCCACGGTGCGGTCGCCGGACGGACGCGACGAGCGGAACGTCCAGGACGCGCTGACCTCCGTGCTCAGCTCCGCGTCCGGGCGCACGCTGCGGGTCTCCAGCCGGTACGTGGCCGGCGTGGCCGCCATCGCGAAGCCCGCGTCCGGCGACGGCCACTCGTCGACCGGCACACCGTCCCGGTAGAGCGTGGTGCGGGTGCCGCCGGCCCACGGATCGGCCTGCCCGGCGTGCCCCTCGCGGTCGCCGTGCAGCGGCAGGCTCACCGCCATCCAGTCACCGGTGCGGCTGACCCACGGCGTGCCGTCCGCGCGCGCCGGGAACGCCGGCCCGTACGGCGCCGCGTTCCACACGTCCGGGTACCGCTGCCCGGCCCGGTACTCGCGCGGGCCGCTCTCCAGCGTCCGCTGCCGCGTCCAGTCGTCGCCGAAGTACAGCACCCCGCTCTGCCAGCGCAGACCCGGCTCCGCCGTCACGTGGTCGGTACGGATGCCCGGCGTCGCGGTCGGCATCAGGAACTGCAACGCGGCAGTGTTGTCACCGAAGATCGGCGCGATCCACCGCGTCGAGTCGGCCGCGCCCGGCTGCGCGCGCAGATCGTTGACGATCGTGGCCAGATCCGTGCGCCGGTACGCCTTCTCGAACCCGGCCGGCAGCCGTCCGCGCCAGCCGTGTGCCAGCGTGTAGAGGTACGGCGTGCCCATGAACCAGCCCTCGCCGTCCGGCCTCGCCCACATGCTCAGCACCGTGGACAGGAACTCGTCGCCGACCGCCGGCCCGAGGTGCGCGGTGGCGACGTCCTCCGGCGCGTAGTTGTAGACCGCGAGCCGCCACGGCCCGGACTCGGTCTGCTGGAACGTGCTCACGCCGATCTGCATCAGCGCCGCGCCGGGCTCCGGGATGCTCAGCGCGAACCGTCCGGCCTTCCGCGCGTCCAGCGTGATCGCGGTCGGCGTCGTCAGGTCCAGCCGCGGCTGCGAGAAGATCGCGGTGTGTGTGCCGGTCCCGATCACGGACGAGAGCAGGTAGCGTCCCTTCGGCAGGCGCAGCGTGACCGTGCCGTCCTCCTCGAACGCGCGGCGGAAGTCCCCGGTCGCCTGGTGCGCGACGCCGGTCTCGTAGAACGACGCGGGCGCGCCCGCGCGGTCCACGTGGGTCAGCGTCAGGTCGTAGCTCTCCACCTCCTTGTCCAGCACGATCGGCGTGCTGACCGCGCCCGCGGTCAGCGACGCCTGCCAGAGGCCGTCCGCGCCCGGGACCCGGGTGTCGACCGTGAGCGTGACGGTCGCGGAGGTCCCGACCGTGACACTGCTCGCGCCGAGCGTGAACATGCCCGCGGGCGCCGCCTTGCCGTCCGGCCCGGTCGCGGTCACGGTCAGCGGCAGCGTGACGGGCCGGTCGCCCCGGTTCCGGTAGGTGACGACCCGGGTGAGCACGGGGTCGTCCTGGTGCGGCCAGCTCTGCCGCCCGAGCGACAGGCTCGCGGGGTCTGCCGTCACGGTCACGCCGATCGCCCGCGCCACATCGATCAACCCCGCGCCCTGCTGGTACGCCGTGAGCGCCGGATTCGCCCGCGCCGCGCCGATCAGCGCGGGCTTGAGCGCGCCCGCGTCCCAGCCCGGGTTCCGCTGCCGGAGCAGCGCGGCCGCGCCGGCCACGTGCGGCGTCGCCATCGACGTGCCGGAGAGCGTGACGTAGGCGTCGCCGACCGGCTCGCCCAGCGCGGTCCCGGCGGCACGGGCCGCCACGATGTCCACACCGGGCGCGGTCACGTCCGGCTTCAGCGCGCCGTCGCCGGCGCGCGGGCCCGGACTGGAGAAGTCGGCCAGCAGCCCGTCCCGGTCCACGGCGCCGACCGCGAGCGCGGCGTCCGCGCTGGCCGGCGACGACACCCGGGACTCCGGGCCGGCGTTCCCGGACGCGATCACGAAGAGCGTGCCGTACCGCGCGGTCAGCGTGCCGACCGCGGCCTCCAGCGGGTCGACGCCGGGCGCGTCCTCGCCGCCCAGGCTCATGTTGACGATCGGCGCGCCGGACTCCGCGGCCCACTGCATGCCGGCCAGGATCCACGAGTCGGCGCAGCCCTCGGTCTCGCACACCTTGCCGGAGAGGATCCGCGCGTCCGGCGCGACGCCCCGGTACCGTCCGCCGGAGGCCGCACCGGTCCCGGCGATCGTGGAGGCGACGTGCGTGCCGTGCCCGTTGCGGTCCGTCGTCTCCGGGTTCTCGGTGAACGAGCGCGCCTCCGTGACCTTGTCCCGCAGGTCCGGGTGGGTCGTGTCGACACCGGTGTCCAGCACCGCGACCGTGACGCCGGTGCCGGTCAGGCCGGCCTGCCAGGCGGCGGGCGCGCCGATCTGGGCGGTGCTGCGGTCCAGCGCGGGCTGCCGCAGGCCGTCCAGCCAGATCTTGCCGGGCGTGGCGGTGGTGCCGGATGCGGTGGGGGTGCCGGGCGTGGTGGCGGTGCCGGCCGAGCCTGGTGCGGCGCTGGTGCCGGACACGCCGGGTGCGGCGGCGAGGGCGGTCCGCTGCGCGGTCCAGGCGGAGCCGTCCTTCTTCGCCGTGGCCGCGGCCAGGCCGAGCGCGGGCAGGTCGCGGGTGACGGTGAGGCCGGCGGTGGCCGTCGATCGCGCCGTGCCCGCGCGGGCCGCGTCCTCGCGGCCGGTGACGATCAGCGGGATGGTGTCGCGGTGCGCGTCGTCGTATCCGGCCGCGATCAGCCCGGTGACGTCGAAGAGCCGCTCGTCGAGCCGGTCCCGCGCGATCAGCGGCTGCGCGTCCGCCGGCAGCACATAGGTGTGCCCGTGCCGCTCCTCCACGATCATGGCGATCCCGCTCCGGCCCGGTCCGGGCGTGACGGCGACCTTCTGCCCGCCGGCCACGTTCCCGTTGCCGGACGCGCTCCCGTTCTCGGCAGCGGTTCCGTTTCCGGCCGTGCTTCCGGCCCCGGTTCCGTTTCCGGCCGTCCTTCCGTTTTCGGCAGCGGCCCCGCTTCCGGCCTTGCTCCCGGCTCCGGCAGCGGCTCCGTTTCCGGCTCCGGCAGCGGTTCCGGGTGCGGCGACGGCTCTGGATCCGGCGGCGGCTCCGGTGACGGTGACGCGGTCGCCGGTGATGAGCGTGACCGTGATGGCGGTACCGTCGTGTGTGGACGGTGTGCCGGCCGGCCCGCCGGCGTGGCCATCGGCGGCGGGCCGGTGCGTGTCCGGCCGGCCGGCGCCCACCGGGCCTGCGGAGACGGGACTGGCGTGTGCGGGACCGGCCGCGGTGACGCTGCCGATCGTCATGCCGGCCGCGAGCGCGGCGGCGAGAACTCTCTGCCCTCGACGGTTCAAGGACCCTCCGTTCGACCTCCGCCGCATATCGATGAATCGGCGGATATCGGGAGGTTGGCCCGCGTGCTGACCGCTGTCAATGTGATGATCATGATAGGCGTCACCGTCCCGGGGATTGTCCGCGTGCCCGCCGAGTAGTGGCCACACCCTGGCCTCTTCTCACGAGAGTCTTCCGGTGTTCGAGCGAGACACCACCACACCGGGAGAAACCGACATGAACGTTCTTGACGCGATGAATGACGTCAACTGGATCGCGGTGCCGGCCGCGTTCGTCGCCTACGCCGTACTCGGTGGCGTGTGGTTCGCGGTGTTGTTCGCCAAGCCCTATGCCGCCTCGCTCGGCCGGGACTCGGTGCCGGGCGGGCAGCCGGTCCTCTTCTACGTCGGCCCGATGGTGTGCAGCCTGATCATGGTCGTCGCCAGCGCGGTGCTGATGGCCGCGCTCGCCATCACCACGGTGGGTGCGGCGCTCGCGTTCGCGCTGGTCGTCGGCGTGGGCTACCTGGTCGCGAACACGGTGACGATCGCGATCAACCCGAACATGCCGCGGCCGCTGTTCTACGCCTCGATCTCCGGCGCCTACCACCTGGCCGGCATCACGCTCACCGCGCTCATCCTGGTCGCGCTCTCATGAGGATGCGGCCTCTCGGGCGTACCGGCGTGCAGGTGAGCTCTTTGTGCCTCGGCACGATGATGTTCGGGCCGGTCGGGAACCCGGATCACGACGAGTGCGCGCGGATGATCCATCGGGCGCTGGACGCGGGCATCAACATGATCGACACCGCGGACGTGTACGGCTTCAGCGAGACCGAGGAGATCGTCGGCAAGGCGCTCAAGGGGCGGCGGGACGACGTCGTCCTGGCCACGAAGGTCAACGGCCGGATGGGCGAGGGCCCGAACCGCTCCGGCAACTCCCGGCGCTGGATCATCGCGGAGGTCGAGCAGTCGCTGCGCCGGCTCGGCACCGACTACATCGACCTCTACCAGGTGCACCACCCGGATCCGGAGACCGACATCGAGGAGGCGCTGTCCGCGCTGACCGACCTGGTCCGCAGCGGCAAGGTGCGCAGCATCGGCTGCTCCAGCCTGCCGGCCTCGGAGATCGTCGAGGCGCACTGGGTGTCGGAACGCCGCGGCCTGGAGCGTTTCCGCAGCGAGCAGCCGCAGTACTCGATCCTGGACCGCGCGGTCGAACGCGAGGTGCTGCCGGTCTGCCGGCGGTACGGCATGGGCGTGCTCGCCTGGAGCCCGCTCGCCGGCGGCCTGCTGACCGGCCGCTACCGCAAGGGACACACGCCCGACGCGAACTCGCCGCGGATGCACTGGGTGCCGAAGCACATGACGGACGCGCGCAAGCTGGACGCGGTCGAGCGCCTGATCCCGCTGGCCGCGGCGGCGGGCCTGCCGCTGGCCCACCTGGCGCTGGCGTTCACCGTCACCCACCCGGCCGTGACCTCGGCGATCATCGGCCCGCGGACCATGGCGCAGCTCGACGACCTGCTGGCCGGCGCGGACACGGTGCTCGGCGGCGACCTGCTCGACCGCATCGACGAGATCGTGCCGCCCGGCACCGAGATCGCGCCGATGGACGTGGCCTACCGCCCGCCCGCGCTCGTCCGCCCGGAGCTGCGCCGTCGCGCGGAGGACATGGCCGGAACGTTCAAGACAGCGGCCGCGGGCAGCGCCTAGCGTCGGGGGCATGACACGACTCGACGAGGAGACGATCACCCTGGCCGGGTGGTTCGTCCGGCTGACCGGGCGGGTGCTGGAGCAGCGCCTCTTCGCCCACCACTTCGAGGGCGGGGACGCGGCGGGCGTGCGCGCCGCGCTGGAGGCCTACCGCGCGCCGGACGGCGGGTTCGCGTTCGGCCTGGAACCGGACGTGCGCGGGCCCGCGAGCCAGCCGCTCGCGGTGCCGTCCGCGCTGCACATCCTGGCCGCGGCCGGGCAGCTGGACCAGGAGACCGGCGGTGCGCTGTGCGACTGGCTGACCCGGGTCGCGGGCGCGGACGGTGGCGCGCCGTCCGTGCTGGCCACGCTCGCGGCGCACCCGCACCCGCCGTTCCTGCCGGTGCCGGACCCGGACAGCGAGGTGGCCGGTGACCTGCTCGCGACCGGGCAGATCGCCGGCCCGCTGCTGGAGCACGGCATCCGGCACCCGTGGCTGGACGGCGCGGTCGCGTTCTGCTGGCGGGCGATCGAGGCGCTGGACCGCACCCACCCGTACGAGGTGAGCGCCGCGCTGGACTTCCTCGACCACGTCCCGGACCGGGACCGGGCGGAGAAGGAGGCGGAGCGCCTCGGCCGGCTCACCCGCGAGCAGGGCCTGGTCCCGTCCGACCCGGCGCACCCGGAGGCGGACGCGGTGATCGCGGCCGGGTACGCGCCCGGCGAGTGGCACTACGCCCACGACTACGCGCGCACGCCGGACAGCCTGGCCGCGCGCTGGTTCACGGACCGGGAGATGGCTGCCGGCCTGGACTTCCTGAAGGCGCAGCAGACCGAGGACGGGGGCTGGCCGATCACGTACGTCCAGTGGGCGCCGAACACCGCGATGGAGGCCCGCCCGAGCATCACGCTGCGGGCGCTGCGGACGCTCAGGGCCTGGGACCGACGAGGGGCCGGGGACTGACGAGCGCGGTCGGGGTGCGGCCGGACCAGCGGCGGACCTCGCGGACCAGGTGCGGCTGATCGCTGTAGCCGGTCCGCGCGGCCGCGTCCGGCCACGGCACGCCGTCCCGCGCCGCGGCGGTCGCCCGCCGGAACCGGAGCACGCCGTGCAGCGTGCGCGGGCCGTAGCCGACCGCGTCCGTCACCCGGCGGCGCAGCTGGCGCTCGGACAGCCCGAGATCCCGGGCGAGCGCGGCGAGCGCGGGTGGTCGCGGGGTGTCCAGCGCCTCCACGGCGTGCAGCACGGCCCGGTCCGGCACGAACGATCGCAGCCGCGCGGCCAGGGCCCGTTCCAGCACGGCCGTCGCGTCCCGGTCCTCGGAGGTCGCGGTCGTCGCGTCCGGGCCCTCGCCGGTGGTGGCGCGGCGCAGGGTCGCCACCACCGCGGCCGGCCAGAGCCGGTCCAGCTCCGGCTGCGCGTCCCGGACCTCGCCGGCCGGCACGTCGCCGAGCAGCAGCGGGGCCGCGCCGGGCCGCAGCCGCACCCCGGCGACCTCGGTGCCGGGCGGCAACGTGACCAGGCGCGCGGCCGTGTCCGGGCCCGCGACGACGAGTCTTCCGCCGGCCCGGTACAGATCCACGCAGCCGTCCGGCGTGACCAGCGTGGGATCGGCCCCGGCGACCCGGACCCACGTGCACGACACCCAGCGCGCCAGCGCCGGGAGCAGCGGTGCGTGCTCGCGGTAGCCCATCCCGCCACGGTAGCCGTGGATTGCTTCGGAAGATTTTTGGCCGCGACGGTGAGATCCTCGAAGGCATGACGGCGAACGGCCCCTGGTGGCGCGATGCGGTGATCTACCAGGTCTACCCGCGCAGTTTCGCGGACGCGAACGGCGACGGCATCGGTGACCTGCCCGGCGTGATCTCCCGCTTGCCGTACCTGGCGGAGCTGGGCGTGGACGCGATCTGGCTGAACCCGTTCTATCCGTCCCCGCAGGCCGACGCCGGCTACGACGTGGCCGACTACCGCGACGTGGAGCCGCTGTTCGGCACGCTCGCGGACGCGGACGCGCTGATCGCCAGCGCGCACGCGGCCGGCATCAAGGTGATCGTCGACGTCGTGCCGAACCACACGTCCTCCGCGCACGCCTGGTTCCGCGCCGCGCTCGCCGGCGACGAGGCCGCCCGCGCCCGCTACATCTTCCGGCCCGGCGCCGGCGACGCGCCGCCGAACGGCTGGCAGTCCATGTTCGGCGGTCCCGCCTGGACCCGCGTCGACGACGGCAGCTGGTACCTGCACCTGTTCGACACCGCCCAGCCCGACCTCGACTGGACCAATCCCGAGGTCGTCGCCGAGTTCGAGGACGTGCTGCGCTTCTGGCTGGACCGGGGCGTGGACGGCTTCCGCATCGACGTCGCGCACGGCCTGCGCAAGGATCCCGCGCTCGCGGAGCTGCCGGAGACGCTCGACCGGAATCTGCCGCTGCACGTCGCACAGCCCGGCCACCCGTTCTGGGACCGCGACGAGGTGCACGAGATCTGGCGCGGCTGGCGGAAGGTGCTGGACGCCTACCCCGGCGACCGGGCCATGGTCGCCGAGGCCTGGGTGCTCGACTTCGCCCGCCTCGGCCGCTACCTGCGCCCGGACGAGCTGCACACCGCGTTCAACTTCGCGTTCCTGGTCGCGCCGTGGGACGCCCGCGCGTTCCGCACCGCGATCGACGACACGCTCGACGGCCTCGCGCTGGTCGGCGCGCCCGCGACCTGGGTGCTCTCCAACCACGACGTGGTCCGGCACGCCACCCGGTACGGCGGCGGCGCGCAGGGCCAGGCCCGCGCCCGTGCCGCCGCGCTGCTGATGCTCGCGCTCCCCGGCGGCGCCTACCTCTACCAGGGCGAGGAGCTGGGGCTGGAGGAGGTTCTGGACATCCCGGACCACCTGCGCCAGGATCCGAACTTCATCCGCACGAACGGTGCCGAACGCGGCCGGGACGGATGCCGCGTGCCCATCCCGTGGTCCGGCACGACGCCGCCGTTCGGTTTCTCACCCACCGCATCAGCGGGTACGCCGTGGCTGCCGCAACCCGCGTCGTGGGCCACCCGCACGGCCGAGGCCGAGCACGGCGACCCGGACTCCATGCTCAGCCTCTACCGCGCCGCGCTGGACCTGCGTAAGGAACGGCTCGGCGAGGGCGAGCTGGAGTGGCTCTCCGCGCCCGGCGACCCGGTGCTGTGCTTCCGGCGTACCCCCGGGAATCTGATCTGCGCGATCAACCTGGGCACGTCGCCGGCGCCGCTGCACCCGCGCGTGGCCGGCGCGGAGCCGCTGCTGGCCAGCGGGCCGCTCACCGGCGACGGCCACCTGCCGGCGGACACGGCGGTCTGGTTCGCGAGCTAGTCGGCCAGGCGGGCCGGGAAACCGCCGGTGGCGATCGGCCCCCAGGCGTCGATCGTGACGCGGATCAGGGATTTGCCCTGGGTGACCATGG
Organism: Catenuloplanes japonicus; assembly: GCF_000717135.1. Classification (GTDB taxonomy): domain Bacteria; phylum Actinomycetota; class Actinomycetes; order Mycobacteriales; family Micromonosporaceae; genus Catenuloplanes; species Catenuloplanes japonicus. Next base: position 94,266 of record NZ_JNXY01000012.1, on the reverse strand, counting down.
CGGCGCGGTACTCGTCCCAGTCCGGGTGCTCGCCGGAGATGCAGCGGAAGTACTCGACCAGGGGCTCGACCGAGTCCGGCAGGTCGATGACCTCGGCGGTGCCGTCGATCTGGACCCAGGCGCCGCCGAAGTCGTCCGAGAGCAGGCACACCGACACCTGCGGATTTTTCCGGACATTGGTGGCCTTGGCCCGCTCCGGGTACGTGGAGATCACGATGCGGCCGGCCGTGTCGACGCCGCAGGTCACCGGCGAGGACTGCGGCCGCCCGTCCGCGCGCGTGGTCATCAGGACGGCGTGGTGCCGGGGACGGGCGAAGTCGAGCAGCTCGTCGCGGCCGACCCGGGTGTTCGTGGCGATCGTGCGTGGCATGCGGGTGATTTCCCCTCGGTTCGCGGTTTCGCCGCAAGCCTATGCGCCACCGGTGATCGAATACGCGGTCGCTCGGTAGACTGGCGGTCGTGGACGCGCCGTCGATGATCATCGCCCCGAGCATTCTGGCCGCCGACTTCGCCCGCCTCGCCGATGCGGCGCGCGCGGTCGAGGGCGAGGCCGACTGGTTGCACGTCGACGTGATGGACAACCACTTCGTGCCGAACCTGACGATCGGCCTGCCCGTGGTGCAGAGCCTGCGCAAGTCCACGCCGATCCCGTTCGACGTGCACCTCATGATCGAGGATCCGGAGCGCTGGGCGCCCGGTTACGCGGAGGCGGGGGCGTACAACGTGACGTTCCACGCCGAGGCCACGACGGACCCGGTCGCGCTGGCCAAGACGCTGCGCGCCGCCGGTTCCAAGGCCGGCCTGGCCATCGACCGGGACACGGACGTCACGCCCTACCTGGACCTGCTCCCGCACTTCGACACGCTGCTGATCATGACGATCAAGGCGGGCTTCGGCGGGCAGAAGTTCTTACCGGAGACGCTCGGCAAGGTCCGCGCGGTCCGCGACCGGATCACCACCGGTCACCTGGAGCTGCGCCTCGAGGTGGACGGCGGCATCGCGGCCGACACCATCGCGGCCGCGGCCGAGGCGGGGGCGGACGCGTTCGTGGCCGGCACCGCGGTCTACGGCGCGGCGGACCCGGCCGAGGCGATCCGCAAACTCCGTGCGCTCGGGTCAGTGCCGAGATGAGCGAGTCATCGGCTCAGCGTGGCCGCACCGTGACGGGGGTGCCGGCGTGAGCACCTCCGAGCGTGACGAGTTCGGGCCGGAGCCCGGTCGTGATCTCATACTCGTGGTCGACGACGACAAGGACATCGCGCACTTCGTGGCGCTGAACCTGAAGCTCGACGGCTTCGACGTGGTCGTGGCCAACGACGGCCGGCAGGCGCTGGAGGAGATCGACCGGCAGCGCCCGTCGCTGGCCGTGCTCGACCTGATGATGCCGGAGATCGACGGACTGGAGCTGACCCGGCGCCTCCGGGCGAACCCGATCACCGCCACGCTGCCGATCATCATGCTGACCGCGAAGAGCATGACGATCGACAAGGTCAACGGCCTCAAGGCCGGCGCGGACGACTACATGGTCAAACCGTTCGACACGTCCGAGCTGGTCGCGCGCGTGCGCAACACGCTCAACCGCAACCAGGAGTCGCGCGAGGTCTCGCCGCTGACCGGCCTGCCCGGCAACAGCCGGATGAAGCGCGAGATCAGCGACCGCATGCGCAGCGGTGTGGACTACGCGGTCGGCTACATCGACATCGACCGGTTCAAGGCCGTCAACGACGTCTACGGCTTCGACCGCGGCGACGCGTTCATCCAGGCGATGGCCCGCAGCCTGCACCGCGCGGTGGTGAAGGTCGGCCTGCCGCCGGTCTTCCTCGGCCACATCGGCGGCGACGACTTCATCTTCATCTGTCACCCGGATCAGATCCGGCCGCTGACCCAGGCCATGGTGCTCGACTTCGAGTCCGAGGCGGACAAGCTCTACGACCCGGAGCACGCCCGGCAGGGCTACATCGAGGTGCCGGACCGGAAGGGCAACAAGCAGCGGGCCGCGCTGGTCACGCTCTCGATCGGCGTGGCGACCTCGGGCAAGGGCCGCCGCTTCGACGATCCGCGCATGGTGATGGCGATCGCGTCGGACATGAAGAAGACCGCGAAGAACCAGCCGGGGTCCTACGTGGCGGTCGACCGCCGCAACAACATCTGAGCCGCGCTTGTGACGTGGATCCCCCGGTGGCAGACGATCCGGGAGATACGTGTAAGACTCAGGGGTAGCCCACCACGCGCTGGCGGGACTCGGTGAAATTCCGAACCGGCGGTGATCCGTTCCCTTCTCGGAGCGGTCAGCCCGCGACCCGGCCTGGCCGGTGGATCTGGTGAGAACCCAGGGCCGACGGTTGACCAGGCCAATGACGGCCCCGGTCAGACAGTCCGGATGGGAGACAGCGCGCGGACGATCGGTCGTGCCCTCATTGCGGCACGTTCGAGGGGTGCGGCTTGCCGTACCCTGTGCGTCCCCGTGAATCCCTCTCTGCTGCGCGTGATGACACCGCGAGCGAGGGGAGATGGCAGTCATGGCGAGCCGGGCCGAGGACGAGGCGATGCGGCATGCGATCGCGCTCGCCGCGTTCGGACTCGGGACCACCAGCCCGAACCCGGTGATGGGCTGCGTCATCCTGGATGCGCAGGAGCGGGTGGTCGGCGAGGGGTTTCACGCCTATGCCGGCGGTCCGCACGCGGAGATCGTCGCGCTGGCGCACGCGGGGGAGCGGGCCAAGGGCGGCACCGCCGTGGTGACGCTCGAGTCCTGTGACAGCGTCGGCCGCACCGGGCCGTGCACGCGCGCGCTCATGCAGGCCGGCATCCGCCGCGTGGTGATCGCGGTCACCGATCCGAACCCGCTCGCCGGTCACGGCGCCGCGACGCTTCGCGCCGCCGGGATCGAGGTCGAGATGGGGGTACGCGAGGAGGAGGCCGCCACCGGCAACGTGGCCTGGCTGACCGCGGTACGCCGCGGCTGGCCCTACGTGACCTGGCGGGTCGCCTCCACGCTGGACGGGCGTACCGCCGCGGTGGACAACTCCTCGGAGTGGATCACCTCGGAGGCGGCCCGGATAGACGTGCACCAGCTGCGCGGCGAAGCGGACGCGATCATCATCGGCGTCGGCACCGTGCTGGCCGACAACCCGCGCCTGACCGTCCGCAACGTCCGCGACGGCAGCCTGGCCATCCGCCAGTCGCTGCGCGTGGTGGTGGACGGCGACGGCGAGACCCCGGCGGACGCGCGCGTGCGCGACGGCCTGGCCGAGACCTGGATCGCGACCGCGGCCGAGGTCGGCTCCGGCGAGGACGGCCTGGTGGACCTGCGGTCGCTGCTGGCCGGACTCTACAAGCGGGGTGTGCGCGCGGCGCTGCTGGAGGGCGGTCCGACGCTGGCCGCCGGGTTCCTCTCCGCGGGGCTGGTCGACCGGGTGATCGGCTACATGGCGCCGAAGCTGCTGGGTGCGGGACGGCCGTCGCTGTCCGGCAAGGAGCTGAGCAACGGCGTCGGGGTCGGCATCCTGCGCGAGCCGATCGACCTGGAGTTCACCGAGATCACGCTGGTCGGGCCGGACATCCGGTTCACCGCGGTACCGCTCTACCGATCCACCGGGACGACGGCGAGCCTGACGGCCCACCTGGAGCGCATCGCACCGCAAAAGCCGAAAAAAGCTGATATCTCGGCAGAAGCGCGGGCAAGTTCGGACATCATGCGCGGGGTGCCAGTGCGCACCGGCGCCACCGAGGAGAAGGAAGGCTAACGATGTTCACCGGCATCGTGGAGGAACTCGGCGAGGTCGTCAGCCTGGCCGGGACCAGCGACGACTCCGCCCTTTTGACCGTGCGCGGGCCGCTGGTCAGCGAGGACGCGAAGCACGGCGACTCGATCTCGGTCAACGGCGTCTGCCTGACCGTGGTCGACTTCGGCGACGGCATCTTCACCGCGGACGTGATGGGCGAGACGCTGCGCCGCTCCAGCCTCGGCTCGCTGCGGACCGGCAGCCCGGTCAACCTGGAGCGCGCGGCCCTGCTCGGCAGCCGGCTCGGCGGGCACCTGGTGCAGGGCCACGTGGACGGCGTCGGCGCGATCGAGAAGCGCGAGCCGGCCGCCCAGTGGGAGACCGTCACGTTCAGCCTGCCCGCGGCGCTGAGCCGCTACGTGGTGGAGAAGGGGTCGATCACCATCGACGGCGTCTCGCTCACCGTGACGGACGTAACGGAAAAATCCTTCTCTGTCGGACTAATCCCCACCACGCTGAAGTTAACCACGCTGGGACACAAGCGAATCGGCGATCCGGTGAACCTCGAGGTCGACGTGATCGCAAAATATGTCGAGAAGATGCTGAGGGACCCGCGATGACCAGTGGCTTTGGCACGATCGAGCAGGCGGTTGCGGCGATCGCCGAGGGCCGCGCCGTGATCGTGGTCGACGACGAGGACCGGGAGAACGAGGGCGACCTGATCTTCGCCGCCGAGAAGGCGACGCCGGAGCTGGTCGCGTTCATGCGCCGCTACACCTCGGGCTACATCTGCGCGCCGCTCACCGAGGCGGACGCGGACCGGCTCGAGCTGCCGCCGATGTACCACACCAACCAGGACCGGCGCGGCACCGCGTACACCGTGACCGTGGACGCGCGCGAGGGCGTCAGCACCGGCATCTCGGCCGCGGACCGCGCGCACACGCTGCGGCTGCTGGCCGGCCCGTCGACCAGCCCGACCGACCTGTCCCGGCCCGGCCACGTGGTGCCGCTGCGCGCGCGTCCCGGCGGAGTGCTGCGCCGGCCCGGCCACACCGAGGCCGCGATCGACCTGGCGGAGCTGGCCGGTCTGCACCCGGCCGGCGTGCTCTGCGAGATGGTCAACGACGACGGCACCATGATGCGGATGCCGGACCTGGAGGCGTTCGCCACCGAGCACGGGCTGGTGCTGATCAGCATCGCGGAGCTGATCGCGTACCGGCGGCGGCACGAGAAGCAGGTCGAGCGCGTCGCCGAGGCGCGCATCCCCACGCCGCACGGCGTGTTCCGCGCGTTCGGCTACCGGGTCGCGTTCGACACGGCCGAGCACGTGGCGATGGTCTTCGGCGAGATCGGCGACGGGCAGGACGTGCTGGTCCGGGTGCACTCCGAGTGCCTGACCGGCGACGTCTTCGGCTCCCAGCGGTGCGACTGCGGACCGCAGCTGGACGCGTCGTTCGCCCGGGTGGCGAAGGAGGGGCGCGGCGTGGTGCTCTACGTGCGCGGCCACGAGGGGCGGGGCATCGGCCTGCTGCACAAGCTCCAGGCGTACCAGCTGCAGGATCGGGGTCTGGACACGGTGGACGCGAACCTGGAGCTCGGCCTGCCCGCGGACGCCCGCGACTACGGCACCGGTGCGCAGATCCTCTACGACCTGGGCGTGCGCACCATGACGCTGCTGACGAACAACCCCGCGAAGCGGGCCGGGCTGGAGGGCTACGGCCTGCAGATCGTCGGCCGTGAGGGCCTGCCGGTCCGCCCGCACCCGGAGAACGTCCGCTACCTGCGCACCAAGCGGGACCGGATGGGCCACACCTACGACGAGGCCGACGAACAGGTCCTGAACGGGCTCGCCTGAGACTGAGGAGATCACACACATGGCTGGATTCGGAGATCCGCAGCTGAGCACCGTCGAGGCCGGCGGCCTGAAGCTCGGCATCGTCGCCTCCCGCTGGCACCACGACCTGGTCGACCACATGGTCACCCGCGCCCAGGCCGCGGCCGAGGCCTGCGGCGTCAGCGACGTCGTCGTCTCCCGCGTGGCCGGCTCGGTGGAGATCCCGGTGGTCGCGCAGGCGCTCGCCGAGGTCTGTGACGCCGTGGTCGCGCTCGGCGTGGTCATCCGCGGCGAGACGTCCCACTACGAGTACGTCTGCGACTCGGTCACCAGCGGCCTCACCCGCGTGGCCCTGGACGCCCGCACCCCGATCGGCCAGGGCGTGCTCACGGTCGAGTCGCTCGGCCAGGCCCGCGACCGCGCCGGCCTGGAGGACTCGATCGAGGACAAGGGCTGGGCCTCCACCGTCGCCGCCCTCGGCGCGGCCCTCGCGGTCCGCGAGATCCAGAAGAGCTAGACCCGCAGCGGGTACGCGGCGGGCGCGGGGGAGTGATCCCCGGCGCCCGCCGCTTTCGCGTTCCTGCGGGGCGTCGCGGCTCCGGGACGTACCAAATGATGATCTTGATTTGGGTCTTGACTATGTGGATAGTGCTACGTTCCTATAGTGCTAGCAGACTAGTGGAACGGAGTGCGGCGTGATCGAATTTCATCTCAGCGCGCGGTCGGGGGTGTCGCCCTACCTGCAGCTGGTGCAGCAGGTGCGGCAGGCGCTGCGACTCGGGCGGCTGGACGTCGGCGACCAGTTGCCGACCGTGAAGGACGTGGTGGCGCGGCTCGCCATCAACCCGAACACGGTGCTCAAGGCCTATCGCGAGCTGGAGCGGGAGGGGCTGGTCGCGCCGCGGCCGGGCGTCGGCACGTTCGTCACCGGGCTGCCCGCGGGGGAGACGCTCACCGCGCACGAGCCGCTGCGCCGCGAGCTGCGGGACTGGATAGAGCGGTCCCGCGCGGCCGGCCTGGATGCGGATGCGCTGGAGGCGCTGTTCGCGGCCACGATCCGCGAGGTTTTTCCGGCGGCCTCGACGAGTGAGGCACGCCGATGACCGGCCCGGTGCTGACCGCGCGCGGTCTCGGTAAGCGGTACGGGCGGCGCGTCGCGCTCACCGGCATCGACCTCGACGTGCCGGCCGGCCGGATAACCGGGCTGGTCGGGCCGAACGGCGCGGGCAAGTCCACGCTGCTCGGCCTCGCGTCCGGCATCCTGGCGCCGACCGAGGGCGCGATCACGGTGCTCGGCGCGCGGCCCGGCCCGGCGCAGCTGCCGCGCGTCGGGTTCGTCGCGCAGGACACGCCGCTCTACGCCGGCCTCACCGTCGCGGACCACCTGCGGCTCGGCGCGCGGCTCAACCCGCGGTTCGACACCGCACTGGCCACCGCCCGGATCACCGCGCTCGGCCTGGACCCGCGGCAGCGCGCCGGACGGCTCTCCGGCGGCCAGCGCGCCCAGCTCGCGCTCGCGGTCGCCGCGGCCAAGCGCCCGGAGCTGCTGCTCTTCGACGAGCCGGTGGCCGCGCTGGACCCGCTGGCCCGGCGCACGTTCCTGAGCAGCCTGATGGAGTTCGTGGCGGACCTGGGCGTCAGCGTGATCCTCTCCTCGCACCTGATCGCGGACCTGGAACGGGTCTGCGACCACCTGATCGTGCTGGCGAACGCGCGGGTCCAGGTCGCCGGCGAGGTCGACGACCTGCTGGAGCAGCACGTCCGGATCGTCGGCGACCGCGGCGACTTCGGCGCGCTGCCCGCGGACGCGGAGGTGATCCAGGCCGAGCACGGCACCCGGCAGAGCAGCATGGTGGTCCGCGCGCCCGGCGGCGTGCCCGGCGCGGAGCGGCTCGGCCTGGAGGACCTGGTGCTGGCCTACCTGGGCCGCGCCACCGACCGCCCGCTGGAGGTGGCGCGATGATCTGGCTGACCTGGCGGCAGGCCCGCACGCAGACGCTGATCGCGCTGGCCGCGCTGGCCGTGCTCGCGGTCGCGCTGCCGGCGCTCGGGCTGGCGCTGCGCGAGGGCTACCGCGTGGACCTCGGCGGCTGCGCGTCCTGTGTGGACGGTGCGACGCTCGCCCGGTTCGAGGAACGGTTCGGCCTGCTCCTGCTGCTCGCGGACGTGCTGCTGCTGGCCGTGCCCGCGCTGATCGGCCTGTTCTGGGGCGCGCCGCTGATCGCGCGCGAGCTGGAGACCGGCACGCACCGTCTGGTGTGGAGCCAGAGCATCACCCGCGGCCACTGGCTCGCGGTCAAGCTGGGGCTGCTCACGCTGCTGACGCTCGCGGTGACCGGCGCGCTCTCGCTGCTGCTCACCTGGGCGGCCAGCCCGTGGGACCTGATCATGGGCAACCGGTTCGGCGCGCTGGAGTTCGCCAGCCGCAACGTCGTGCCGCTCGGGCACGCGGTCTTCGCGTTCACGCTCGGCGTCACGACCGGCCTGCTGATCCGGCGCACCGTGCCGGCCATGGCGGTCACGCTGGCGATCTTCGCGGTCGTGCAGGTCGCGGTGCCGTTCGCGGTCCGGCCGCACCTGCGCAGCCCGATCACCGAGAGCATCGCGTTCGACGGGGCGAGCGCGATGAAGTACGCGGAGGGCTTCAGCCTCAACCGCGAGGGCGAGGTCTGGGTGGAGGGCTACGCGCTGCCCGGCGCCTGGATGCTCACCGGCACGGCCCGGCTGATGCTCCCGGACGGCACCGCGCCGGCGAAAGAGCTGGTGGAGGCCTGTTTCGAACGCGGGTCGCCGGAGGAGGGGCCGGCCTGCCTCCAGCGCCTCGGCCTCCGGCTGACCGTCAGCTATCAGCCCGGCGAGCGGTACTGGACGTTCCAGTGGCTGGAGCTGGCCGGATTCCTGACGCTGGCGGCCGCATCCGCGGGTATCGCTTTCTGGCGGGTGCGACGGGTTTCGTGATCGCGGGACGCGGGGATAAATCGGAACATGAAGAGGTTGAGGGTTGCGGTTCCGATGGTCTCCGCGGCGGCGCTGATGCTGCTGCTGTCCGCGTGCGGCGCCTCGGACGAGCCCTCGGGCGATCCGGCCGCGGCCGCGGCGCCGTCCGTGGACTCGTCGCTGGCCACCGCGCCGCCGAACCCGACGGAGCCGGGCCGGTGCCACACCGCCGACCTCACCGTGATCATCACGCCCGGTGGTGGCGCGGCCGGGCACCACGGGGAGAAGCTCACGTTCACCAACGCGTCCGCGATGCCGTGCACGCTGGAGGGCTTCCCGGGCGTGTCGTTCGTGACCGGCGACGACGGCGCGCAGGTCGGCGCGGACTTCAAGCGCGAGGGCGACAAGGCGGAGAAGATCACGCTGGAGCCCGGCCAGTCCGCCGCCACCGAGTTGCTGCTGCCGGACACCGGCGCGGCCGACTGCGAGGCGACCGAGACGCGCGGCTTCCGCATCTACCCGCCGGACGAGACCGCGGCGATCTTCATCAGCTCCCCGCAGCAGGCCTGCAAGGAGACGGACAAGGGCATCGCCACGGTACGCCCGCTGGCCGTCTGACCGGACCGTACCCCCGACAGATTCTGGTGGATCTGTCGAGGCGGTGCGGGCCGGGCGGGGCCGTCTACAGCGCGTAGACCGTCACGTCGAGCGTGCTGGCGACGTAGGCCCTGCCGTTCGTGATGACCGGAGGATAGAAGCCGAGGTAGTCCATCGGCGTCGTGAGCCGGCTGTTGGTCACCGGGTCGACGAGGTAGGTGCCGCCGTCCTCCCTCGTGATGTAGAGCACGCCGCCGACGACGATCGGCTTGCGCACGTCGAGCTGGTACGGCTGCGTCCAGTAGACCGCGCCGGTCGTGCCGTTGATCGCGGTGACCCTGTCGCCGGACGTGTAGTAGACGCGGCTCGGCGTGATCGTCGCGTCGTCCGGGTACGCGTTCGACGCCAGCCAGGTCAGCGCGCCGGTGGCGGCATCGAGGATCTGGAGACTGTGCCCCCAGCGGACGTAGAACTTCGTGCCCGCGTCGTTCGCCGCCAGCGCCTCGTAGGCGCGGCCGGTGACGCTCCACCGGACCGCACCGGTCGCGATGTCACGGATCTCGCTGACCGGCTGGCCGTTCCGGGTGCCGGACAGCAGCACCGTGCCGTTCGCGTTGACCGAGCGCGCCATGGTGACGTCCGTCTGCCAGACCGGCGTCAGGCCGATCAGCCGGTACGCCGTGGTGATCGACTGGCCGGGTGCGGAGATCAGGACCGTGTCGCCCTGGACCGCCAGCCCCGTGAAGACGCCGGGAATCTCCCCGGTCGACGTGGAACCGGTCTGCTGGGTGAGTCCCTTCGTCTCCAGCACGCTCAGGCCGGTGCCGGTCTGGTTGCGGAGCGAGATCAGCCGGTCGCCGGAGAGGACCATCTGGGGCACGCCGTTCCGCGCGACCCTCGGCGTCCAATCACTGCACAGCGGATAGTAGAAGGTGCCCTCGTCGAAGACGCAGAGCTTGAGCTTGTCACCGACGAAGACCTTGCCCGCGCCGACCACGGGCACGCCGACGCCGTACTCGAGCGGCCGCTGCAGCTCGCCCTTCTCCACGACCTGGCTCACCGTCGCGGCCGTGATCGTCGTCTCGTTCGGATTGAACCCGCTGTTCCCGGCCGTGTAGCCGGCGATGTGCCACCAGCCGTGGGACGCCGCGAGTGCCGTTCCCGGCGTCCCGCCGAGCACCATGACCGTGGTGGCCGCCAGCGCGGTCACCGTCCTGACTGCGCGTTTCACGCGTTCTCCCCATGATCGTGATCGACGCGCGGAGAATAGCGATCGCGGCTACCGGCCGTCCATCGTGGGCGCGCGTTCTCAGGCCCGGTAGCCGGCGGCCTGGAGCGTGAACAGGTCGGCGTAGCGGCCGGCCGCGCGCATCAGCTCGTCGTGGGTGCCGGACTCGATGAGCGTGCCGTCGTCGAGGACGAAGATGTGGTCGGCGTGGCGGACGTTGGCCAGGCGGTGGGTGATCAGGATGGTGGTGGCGCGGCCCTGCCGGTCGCGGATCGCCTGGAAGAGCGCGTCCTCGGCGCGGGGGTCGAGCGCGGACGAGGGCTCGTCCATGATGAGCAGCTCGGCGTCGCGCAGGAAGCCACGGGCCGCGGTGATGCGCTGCCACTGGCCGCCGGAGAGGTCCTGGCCCTTGGCGAACGTGCGGTCGAGCAGCGTCTCGTACCCGTGCGGCAGGTCTTCGATCATCCGGTGCGCGGCGGCGAGCGCGGCCGCGGCCTCGATGCGGTGCCGGTCCGGTTCGGCCTCGGGGTCGCCGACCGCGATGTTGGTGGCGGCCGTGAACGGCCACTTGTGGTAGTCCTGCGTGACGACGGCGATCCGCGCGCCCAGCGAGGCCGGGTCCCAGTCGGTGAGCGGGCGGTCGTTCCAGCGGATCTCGCCGCGGGACGGCTCGCGCAGCGCGGCGATCATGGCGGCCAGCGTGGACTTGCCGGAGCCGTTCTCGCCGACGAACGCGACGGTCTGGCCCGCGCGCACGGTGAGCGTCACGTCGTCGACCGCGGGCGCGCCGCGGTCGGGATAGCTGAGCGTCACGTGGCACGCGGTGAGCGTCCGCAGCGGCTCCGCGGGCGGCCGGGGCGCGTCGGAGGGGATGTGCGCGGCCGCGCGCGTCATGAAGCCGGTGTAGTCGCCGAAGTGCTGGCCCTCGGTGTAGACCCGGTCGATCTGGAACGTCATGGTGCTCAGCGCGCGCTGCGCGGCCTGGACCGCGATCACGCAGGTGGCGGCCGCGGAGAGCGGGATGTGGCCGCGGATCAGGAGCACGCCGAGCAGCAGGTAGACCGCGCCGGTGGCGATGCCGCCGACGGCCGCGCCGACGCTGGTGGACGTGGTGACGCGGCGGGCGAGCGCGAGCTGGATGTCGGTCTCCACGGCCATCACGCGGTCGTACTGGTCGAGCAGGAAACGGCGCAGGCCGTACGACCGGAGCTCGTGCGCGGACGTGCGCTCCGCCATCAGCCGGTGCAGGATCCACAGCCGGCGGCGGCGTACCGAACCGGCGATGTAGGTGCGATGGCGCTGGTGCCCGGCGCGCAGCGAGCCCCACGCGTTCGGCACGGTGGCGACCAGCAGCGCCACCAGCAGCAGCGGGTGGATGAGCACGACCGCGACCGCGACGGCCAGCATCGACACGGCGCCGGCCAGCAGGTTCATCACGCCCTGGACCAGGCCGATCACGGAGTCGGTGCCGTGGGAGGCGCGTTCCATGTCGTCCGCGAACGCGTCCTCGTCGAACGCGTCCAGCCGGACCGACGTGGTCACCTCGAACAGGCCGCGCTCGACCTCCCGGTTGACGCGCGGGGTCAGGCCGTTCTGCGCGTAGCCGGTGGCGATGCCGAGCCCGGCCCGGATCGCGACCGCGATCGCGAGGGTGCCGAGCGCGGGCAGCGCGGCCGTCACCCGGTCCGGCGTGGGGCCGCCGGCGAACAGCTCCACCAGCACGCGCTGCGTCGCCAGCAGGCCGAACGTGGACATCACGCCGGCACCGACCGTGGAGACGCCGACGACGGTGGTGCGCAGCCGGTCCGCCCGCCAGCTGATCGCGACCGCGCGCAGGACCAGCGCGGGCAGCTCGGCGAACACGCCGAACAGGCCGGCGTCCGCGCGGCGCCGGATCCCGGTCTCCCACCACATCGTGCGCAGCTCGGGCAGCACCGATTCCGTGTTCGCGGTCACCGACCCAGCATGCACTGACTCACCGTGATCGATACACGCCGGAGCGTGAGTGAACACGAAAGTGTGCCGGGACGTCGGAGGTCTCGCCGAAGAACGCCGGCGTGAACGGAAGAAACGGCGCGACCGCGCTGCCTCCCGCCGTCGCTGGCGGCGCGGTATAGGGCCGGCATCAGGAAACGGCGTGTTAAGGGAAAAGCGATGGCGGGCATAGGGATGTGTATGGCTCTCGAGAACGAGATCGAAGAGGATCTGGTGGTGCGACTGCGGACCGAGGTGGCGGTCATGGAAGGGGCCGTGGCCGAGGGGCGTTACGGGGATGCGCTGGAAGTGAGCGAAGCCGCGGGCGGCACGATCCGGCGGCTGCGGGAGATCTCGCCGGAGAATGCGACCCACGTCATGGCGGCGGCGGGGCTGCTGCACAACCGGTCGCATTTCCTACAACGTGTCGGACAAGTGGAGGCGGCGATCGGCGCGGCGGCGGAGTCGGCGGCGCTGTTCCGGGGGCTGGTGCCGGCCGATCCGGCGTTTTACCGGCCCTATCTCGCGGATGCGCTGGTGCGCCTGGGGGCGGCCATTGAGGCGGGCGGCCGGAACGGTGAAGCGCTCGGCCCGATCGCGGAGGCGGTGGCCCAGTATCGGGAAACCCTGTTCGACGCGCCGCATCATCGGACCGGGCTGGCGCGCACGCTGGTCCGGTTCGGGGAAATGCTGGCGGAAGCGGGTGACGCGGCGCGTGCGACCGAGGCGATGATCGAGGCCGCCGATCTGTTCCGGGCCGCCGCGGATGGTGGTGAGGTGCGCTACTCGCCGTCGAAAGCCGGTCCGATTCCCGTAGGTTGGGAGTTGCTGGCGGACGGCCCCGCGTTTGCGACGGCGCTGCGGGAGCTGGCGGTCGCGAACAGCAGGGCGGGCCGGTCCGGGGCTGCGGTGAAGGACTCCCGCGAGGCGGTCGGCATCCTGCGCCGGGTGGCCGCGGCACGCCGTGCGGCCGAGGTGGATCTGGCGAATGCGCTGGTCGAGCACGCGCAGATCCTGAACGAGGCAGGCTATCGCATCGATGCTCGTAACAGTATTGACGAGGCGGTCGCCTGGTATGCGGAAGCAGGCCAGGAAGTGCGATTGAGCTGGGCGTATAGTGTCCGCGACTTGATTGCGGAGCAATAGTCCGGTCGCATCAATTTCCCGGCGGCTTGCGGGATATTGCGGAAGTCAGGCAGACTGCATTTCGGTACCCCATCCGTTTGCATTGTTCTTCCTGACCGGGAGTGAGCCACCGTGGCTAAGCAAGTCATCACGCTGTTGACCGACGACCTCGACGGCAGCGAGGCTGACCGCACCGTCGAGTTCGCGCTGGACGACGTGACCTACACCATTGACCTTTCCGAGAAGAACGCGGGTAAGCTGCGCAAGCTTCTTGATCCCTACATCGCGGCGGGCACCCGTGTGGGTCGCAGCGGCGCGGTTGCCGTGCCGCGCGGCGGTCGGCGTGTCGCCGGTGGCACCGTCCGGTCGAATCGCGATCAGAACAAGGCGATTCGCGACTGGGCCTCGCAGAACGGTCACGACGTTTCCGAGCGCGGCCGCATCCCGGCCAGCGTGGTCGAGGCGTTCAACAAGCGTTAATCAGGGGCGGAACCGATAGCCCATCCCCGGTTCGGTGATCAGGTGCCGGGGGCGGGCGGGGTCGTCCTCCAGCTTGCGGCGTAGTTGCGCCAGATACTGGCGCAGATAGTTGGTCTCCGTCTGGAATTGCGGACCCCAGACCTCCTGCAACAGCTGGCGCTGGCTGATCAGCTTCCCGGGATTGCGCAGCATGATTTCGAGAATGTGCCACTGCGTGGGAGTCAGCCGCAGCTCCTCCCCGTCGTCCCCGCGCACCGTGCGGTCCGCGAGGTCGACGGTCCAGCGCCCGATCCGGGCCACCGGCGCGGCCTCGCCGGCCGTGTTGATCCGCCGCGTCACCGCGCGGATCCGGGCCAGCAGCTCCTCCACGCCGAACGGCTTGGTGATGTAGTCGTCCGCGCCCGCGTCCAGCGCCGCGACCTTCTCCTCGCTGCTGGCGCGCCCGGACAGCACGATCACCGGCACCGCGGTCCAGCCGCGCACGCCGCGGATCACCTCGACGCCGTCCATGTCCGGCAGGCCCAGGTCCAGCACGATCAGGTCCGGGTGGTGCTGCGCGACGGCGCGCAGCGCGGAGCCGCCGTCCGGGGCGACCTCCACGGCGTACCCCCGTGCCCTGAGGTTGATCCTCAGCGCGCGGAGGATCTGCGGCTCGTCGTCGACGACCAGCACTCGTGTCATTCCTGCTCCAGATCAAGATCAGACTGCTGCGGGGGTACGGCCGGAAGCGCGAGAACCATGGTCAGGCCGCCGCCGGGGGTGGCCTCGGGCGTGAGCGTGCCGCCCATCGCCTCCGCGAGGCCGCGGGACAGCGCGAGCCCCAGGCCCACCCCGGTGTGGTTGTCCCGGTCGCCGAGCCGCTGGAACGGCAGGAACACGCTGTCCCACTGCTCCTCCGGGATGCCCGGCCCGGTGTCGATCACCCGCAGCTCCACCTCACCGCCGTGCGTGCTGGCGGACACGACCGGCGGCGTGTCCGGCGGGCTGTAGCGCAGCGCGTTGGCCACCAGGTTGACCAGCACACGTTCCAGCAGGCCGGGGTCGGCCGGCACCTCCGGCAGGTCCGGCGGGATCGCGACCCGGACCGCGTGCGCGGCCGGGCCCAGCTCGTCCAGCGCGCGCGGCACCGCGTCCTCCAGGCCGATCTCGATCAGCGACAGCCCGAGCACGCCGGCCTGGAGCCGGCTCATGTCCAGCAGGTTCGCGACCAGCCGGGCCAGGTGGTCCAGCGACTCGTCCGCGGTGGCCAGCAACTCCGCCCGGTCCTCGTCGTCGAACTCGATCTCCGCGTGTTCCCCGGACGCGCTGCGCAGCGACGTGACCGCGGCCTTCGCGGAGGCCAGCGGCGTGCGCAGGTCGTGGCTGACCGCGGCCAGCAGCGCGGTGCGCATCCGGTCCGCGGCCGCGAGCGGGCGGACCGTGGCGGCCTCGGCCTTGAGCCGTTCCTGGCGCAGCGCGACCGCGGCCTGCGCCGCGAACGCCTCCACGATCCGCCGGTCGTCCGCGGCCAGCGGCGCGCCGCGCAGCGCCAGGCTGAGCGTGTCGTCGATCGGCACGTCCGCCTCGGCCTCGCCCGGCGCGGCACACGGCGGGCCGCCGACGCCGGCGACCACCTTCCAGGACTGCGGATCACGCTGCGCGTCCGGCCGGTTGCCCGCCTCCGGGTCGCGTTCCAGCAGCGTGACCGCGGTGAACCCGAACGTCTCGCGCAACCGCTCCAGCAGCGCCGGCAGCGGCCGGGCGCCGCCGAGCACGCTGCCGGCCACCGCGGCCAGCGTGGTGGCCTCCGCGGCCGCCTGGGCCGCCTCCCGGGTGCGACGGGCGGCCAGGTCCACGACCGCGCTCACCGACGCGGAGACCAGCACGAAGATGACCAGCGCCAGCAGATTTCCCGGCTCCGCGATGGTGAACCGCCCGGTCGGCGACGTGAAGAAGTAGTTCAGCAGCAGCGAGCCGCCGATCGCCGCGAGCAGCGCGGGCCAGAGCCCGCCGACCAGCGCCACACCGACCGAGGCGGCCAGGAAGATCAGGATGTCCAGCGTCAGGGACAGACTGCCGGGCAGCAGGTGGACCAGCAGCGTGAGCAACGGCATGCCCGCGCCCGCCAGGACGAACCCGATGATCCGGCGCCGGCGGGACAGCGCGGTGCTGCCGTCGAACGCACGCCGCCGCCCGTGCCCGGCCCGCTCGTGCGTGACCAGGTGCACGTCGATGCTGCCGGACCGGGCCGTGGTGGTGACGCCGACGCCGGGGGAGAACAACTGCGCCGTCCGGCCGCGACGGCTGGCACCGAGCACCAGCTGGGTCGCGTTCACCCCGCGGGCGAACGTGAGCAGCGCCGCCGGCACGTCCGCGCCGACCACCTGGTGGTAGGTGCCGCCGACGCTCTCCACCAGGACCCGCTGCCGGGCCAGCGACGCCGGGTCCGCGCCGGCCAGCCCGTCGTTGCGCGCCACGTGCACGGCCAACAGCTCCGCGCCCTTGGTCCGGTCCGCGATCCGGGCCGCGCGGCGGATCAGCGTCTCGCCCTCCGGGCCGCCGGTCAGCGCGACCAGTACCCGCTCCCGGGTCTCCCAGGTCTCGGCGATCTCGTGCTCGGCGCGGTACCGGTCCAGCTGGTCGTCGACCGTGCCGGCCAGCCACAGCAGCGCCAGCTCGCGCAGCGCCGTCAGGTTGCCGACCCGGAAGTAGTTGCCGAGCGCGGCGTCGATCTTCTCCGGCTTGTAGACGTTGCCGTGCGCCATCCGCCGGCGCAGCGCCTCCGGCGTGAGGTCGGCCAGCTCGACCTGCTCGGCCGCGCGCACGATCTCGTCCGGCACGGTCTCCCGCTGCGGCGCGCCGGTGATCTCCTCGACCACGTCGTTGAGCGACTCGAGATGCTGCACGTTCACGGTGGAGAGCACGTCGATGCCGGCGGCCAGCAACTCCTGGATGTCCTGCCAGCGCTTCTCGTTGCGGGAGCCGGGCACGTTGGTGTGCGCCAGCTCGTCGACCAGCGCGACCTCGGGCCGGCGGGCCAGCACCGCATCCAGGTCCATCTCGGTGAACTCCACGCCGCGATAGGTCATGACCCTCCGCGGTACGACCTCGAGCGCGCCGATCATCGTCTCGGTCATCGGCCGCCCGTGCGTCTCCACGAAGCCGACCACCACGTCGGTGCCGCGCGCGGCCCGGCGGCCTGCCTCCTCGAGCATGGCGTAGGTCTTGCCCACGCCCGGAGCCGCGCCCAGGTAGATCCGCAGTTGTCCGCGTGCCACCGCTGGATCCTTTCATCCGCGAGTGCCCCGCGCCGATTCCCGGCGGCGCGGGGCACACGTCTCGTCAGGCTCGGGCGTCCAGCGCCAGGTTGAGCTCCAGCACGTTGACGGCCGGCTCGCCCAGGAAGCCGAGCGCGCGTCCCGCGGTGTGGTCCTCGATCAGCGAGGTCACGTCGGCCACGGCGAGACCTCGCTCCCGGGCCACGCGCGGGGCCTGCAGCGCCGCGTAGGCGACGCTGATGTGCGGGTCGAGCGCGCTGCCCGAGGCGGTGACCGCGTCCGCCGGGATCGGCGAGGTGTCCGGCGCGTCGCCACGGACCGGCGTGATCACGCCGCCGGAGTAGTCGCCGTCCGGCGTGGCGCACTCCACGGTGGCGCCCTCGTAGGTGCCGAGGAACGGCGTGGCCGGGCAGGCCTGGTTGACGCTGACCGCGCGGGTGACCGCACCGGTCAGCCCGTCGGCCCGGAACACGGACAGCACCGCGCCGACGCCGTCCGTCGTGCAGTAGGGCCGGGCCCCGCTCACGCCCTCCAGCGCGCCGATCGCCAGGCTGCGCGCGCAGACCTGGGTGAGCAGGCTCTGCGAGCCCGACTCCGGGTCGGCCGGGTCCGGCAGCGTGTCGGCCACGCTCTCCGGGCCCAGGTTGGACGCGCCGGTGGAGAGCGGGTCGTAACCGTCACCGCCGGCCGAGGGACGGGACTGGAAGTACCGCGGGACCGGGTTGCCGTCCGCGTCCGTGAAGTGCTGGCCGATCAGCGCGCTGCCGACGACCGTGCCGTCTTTCTCGACGAGCGAGCCCTCGGCCCGGCCGCTGAGCCCCGGGATCTGGGCGACCCCCACGAGCAGCAGGGGGTACGCGAGGCCGAGCGCGACGGTGAAGAAGAGCAGCGCACGCAGCGCCGCCAGGTGCTGGGAGAGCCAGGACGGAAGACGCATGTCAGATTCCCGGGATCGCGGAGATGATGAGGTCGATGAGCTTGATGCCGATGAACGGCACGATGATGCCGCCCAGGCCGTAGACCCGGAGGTTGCGCGACAGCAGGGCCGCGGCGCTGCTCGGCCGGTACCGCACACCCCGCAGCGCCAGCGGGATCAGCGCGATGATGACCAGCGCGTTGAAGACGACCGCGGACAGGATCGCCGTGGTCGGGCTGTCCAGGCGCATGATGTTGAGCGCGTCCAGGCTCGGGTAGACGCCCGCGAACATGGCCGGGATGATCGCGAAGTACTTGGCGATGTCGTTCGCGATGGAGAACGTGGTCAGCGCGCCGCGCGTGATCAGCAACTGCTTGCCGATCTCCACGATCTCGATCAGCTTGGTCGGGTCCGAGTCGAGGTCGACCATGTTGCCGGCCTCCTTCGCGGCCGACGTGCCGGTGTTCATCGCCACGCCCACGTCCGCCTGGGCCAGCGCGGGCGCGTCGTTCGTGCCGTCGCCGGTCATCGCGACCAGCCGGCCGCCCTCCTGCTCCTTGCGGATCAGCGCGAGCTTGTCCTCCGGCTTCGCCTCGGCCAGGAAGTCGTCGACGCCGGCCTCCTCCGCGATCGCCTTCGCGGTCACCGGGTTGTCGCCGGTGATCATGACGGTCCGGATGCCCATCCGGCGCATCTCGTCGAAGCGCTCGCGCATGCCGGGCTTGACCACGTCCTTGAGGTGAATCACGCCGAGCGCGCGGGCGGGCTGCCCGCCGGTGTGCGACGCGACGACCAGTGGCGTGCCACCGGACGCACTGACCCGCTCGACCAGCGCGGCGAGCGCGGGGGACGGCGTGCCGCCGTTCTCCCGGACCCAGGCGGTGACCGAGCCTGCCGCACCCTTGCGGATCCGGCGGACGGCGACGCCGTGCGGGTCCGCGGTGCCGCGGTCATCCTGCGGGGCCGCGGTGCGGCGGCCTCCGCTCGGGTTCGCGATGCTGCCGCTCTCCTTCGGATTCGTGACGCTGCCGCTCTCGCTCGCATCCGTGACGCTGCCGCTCCCGCTCGGTGTCGTGTCGTGGCCGGTCCCGTCGACGGCCGGGAGGTCGACACCGCTCATCCGGGTCTGGGCGGTGAACTCCACGAAGACGGCGTGCTCCACCGTGCGCTCGCGGAAGCCGAAGTCCTTGGCCAGCACCACGACCGAGCGGCCCTCGGGCGTGCCGTCCGCGAGGCTGGAGAGCTGTGCCGCGTCGGCCAGCTCCGTCTCGGTCACGCCGGGCGCCGGGAGGAACGCCGCGGCCTGCCGGTTGCCGAGCGTGATCGTGCCGGTCTTGTCCAGCAGCAGCGTGCTGACGTCGCCGGCCGCCTCGACCGCGCGGCCGCTCATCGCGAGCACGTTGCGCTGCACCAGACGGTCCATGCCGGCGATGCCGATCGCGGAGAGCAGCGCGCCGATCGTGGTCGGGATCAGGCAGACCAGCAGCGAGACCAGCACGATGCCGGTGACGCCGTTGCCGTCCAGCGCGGCCGTGTCCGGTGCCGCGCCCTGGAACGCCTTCGCGGCGATCGCCAGCGGCTGCAGCGTCACGACCGCGAGCAGGAAGATCACGGTGAGCGCGGCGAGCAGGATGTTGAGCGCGATCTCGTTCGGCGTCTTCTGCCGGTTCGAGCCCTCGACCAGCGCGATCATCCGGTCGATGAAGCTCTCGCCGGGCCGCTGCGTGATCTGGACGACGATCCGGTCGGAGAGCACCCTGGTGCCGCCGGTGACCGCGCTGCGGTCGCCGCCGGACTCGCGGATGACCGGCGCGGACTCGCCGGTGATCGCGGACTCGTCCACGCTGGCGATGCCCTCGACCACGTCGCCGTCGCCCGGGATGATCTGCCCGGCCGTGACCTCGACGACGTCGCCCTGCCTGAGCTCGCCCGCGGCCACGCCCTCGCTGGTGTACGCGCCCGGCGCCGCGCCGGCCTTCCATCCGGTGAGCCGGTGGGCGACGGTGTCCTGCTTGGCGGCGCGGAGCGTGGCGGCCTGTGCCTTGCCCCGGCCCTCCGCGACCGCCTCGGCCAGGTTCGCGAAGATCACGGTCAGCCAGAGCCAGACCGTGATCGCGAGGGCGAACGCGGACGGGTCCGCGGCCGCGAGCACGGTGGTGAACACGGCGCCGATCTCGACGATCAGCATGACCGGGTTATGCCACATGACGCGCGGGTCGAGCTTCTTCACCGCGTCCGGCAGCGAGCGGAGCAGCTGCCTCGGGTCGAGCAGCCCGCCGCCCACGTTCTTCCGGGGTTCCGGGGTGTTCGTGACGACGGGAGGTTCCAGTGTCGTTGTCATGGCGGGTCACAGGCCTTCTGCGAGGGGGCCGAGTGCGAGGGCCGGGAGGAAGGTGAGGGCGACCAGCACGATGGCCACGCCGGCGACCATGCCGACGAAGAGCGGCCGGTGGGTGGGGAGTGTGCCCTCGGACTCGGGGACCGGCTGCTGCCGGGCGAGCGAGCCGGCCAGGCCCAGCACGAAGATGATCGGGAGGAAGCGGCCGAGCAGCATCGCCAGGCCGGTCGCGGTGTCCCACCAGGGCGTGTTGACCGTGATGCCGGCGAACGCGGACCCGTTGTTGTTGGCCGTGGACGTGAACGCGTAGAGCACCTCGGACAGTCCGTGCGGGCCGGTGTGCAGCGCGGTCGACGCGTTGCCGGTGGCGAACGCGGCCGCGGTGCCGGTCAGCACCAGGACCGGCGTGATCAGGAAGTACAGCGACGCGAACTTGATCTCCCGCGCGCCGATCTTCTTGCCCAGATATTCCGGCGTGCGCCCGACCATCAGTCCGGCCACGAAGACCGTGATGGTGGCCAGCACGAGCATGCCGTAGAGGCCGGAGCCGGTGCCGCCGGGCGCGACCTCGCCGAGCATCATGTTGAGCATCGGCATCATGCCGCCGAGCGCGGTGTACGAGTCGTGGAACGAGTTGACCGCGCCGGTCGAGGTGAGCGTGGTGATCGCGGCGAACACCGCGGAGTCCGCCACGCCGAACCGGACCTCCTTGCCCTCCATCGCGGCGCCCACCGCGGCCGGCACCGTACCGCCGCCGTGCAGCTCGAAGACGGTGGTCAGCGTGATGCCGGCGATCGCGAGCAGCGCCATGACGGCCGCGATCGCGTAGCCCTGCCGGTTCTGCCCGGCCATCCGGCCGAAGACGCGCGGCATGCTGAACGGGATCAGCAGGATCAGGAACAGTTGCACCCAGTTGGTCCAGGTGGTGGGGTTCTCGAACGGGTGCGAGCTGTTGGTGTTGTAGAAGCCGCCGCCGTTCGTGCCCAGCTCCTTGATCACCTCTTGGGAGGCGACCGGGCCGCCCGGGACGGTCTGCGTACCGCCGGTCAGCGTGGTGATCTCCGTGCCGCCGCCGAGGTTCTGCACGACACCGCCGATCATCAGCACGATCGCGCCGATGATCGAGACGGGCAGCAGGACGCGCAGCGTGATCCGGATCAGGTCGACCCAGAAGTTGCCGAGCAGCTCGGTCCTCGACCGGGCGAAGCCTCGGATCAGCGCGACCGCGACCGCGATGCCGACCGCCGCGGATACGAAGTTCTGCACCGCCAGGCCGGCCATCTGCGCCAGGTGGCCCATGGTCGACTCACCGGAGTACGCCTGCCAGTTCGTGTTCGTCACGAAGCTGACCGCGGTGTTCCAGGCGATGTGGTCGGTGACCGGGGCCATGCCCAGGTTCAGCCAGAGGTACTGCTGCAGGCGCAGCAGCCCGTAGAGGAACAGGATCGAGACGGCGGAGAACGCCAGCACGCTGCGGCCGTAGACGCCCCAGCTCTGCTCCGACGCCGGGTCGACGCCGACGATCGTGTAGATGCCGCGCTCCACCCGGGAGTGCTTCCGTGCGTCCACCACGCGGAACAGGTAGTCGCCGAACGGACGGTGGACCGCGACGACGGCGGCGGCGAGCGAGACAATGAAGATCACGCCCGCGACTGTGGTGCTCATGTCAGCGGCCTCTTCAGAACTTCTCGGGGAACAACAGCGCGACGAGCAGGTAGCCGGACAGTGCGAGGGCGAGCACCAGCCCGATCAGGTTGACGGCGGTCACAGCTTCTCCACCGCCCGCAGCAGCAGGGTGAGCGCGCCGAAGAGCCCCACCGTCGCGAGCACGAACGCCACGTCAGGCACCGTGCGACTCCTTCACATCGGGTCCGTCCGACCGGCGGGAACGCCGGTCGCGAACGCAATGGAACGCCTGCGTGACGGCCATCAGGGAAAAGCTGACACGGTGTTGACGGGCGGTAGCGCTTTCTTGACGCGCTTTTCACGCCTCGCCGCTCTGCCGCGGCTGAGCTGCCGGTCAGGGGTGGATGATCGCGGCGCCGGCGAAGAAGATGACGACGCCGGCGCCGGTGCCCTGGGCGATGCCGATGCCGAGCCGGCGGGACCGGTCGAAGATGGTGGCGAGGCCGCCGATGAACGCGGTCAGGACGCCGGCGCCGATCGCCAGGAAGGAGAAGAACGGGGCGGACGCGAGCGAACCGAAGTCGCCACGCTGGTTCAGCGCCAGCAGCGTGAGCAGCACCAACTGGGGGAGCAGTCCGAGCGCGAGCCCGGTCATCTGCGGCCCGCTCACCGACATGCGGCTCTGCGCCGCCAACCGCCTGGTGCCCGCCATCTCGTTATCGTCCCAGCTCAGAGCCGTTCCCATGCGGGCTTTCCTAGGACAGCCGCGGCCGGAGCAGGTGTGCGACGTCCAGTTCCCGGCCGTGGTAGTCGCCGCCGTCCTCGACGTGCCACACCCAGGAGAGCACGCAGAGCACGAAGCCCCAGGCGAGCACGCGGTCCGGCGGCAGCGCCAGCCCGTCCGCGACCTGCGCGATCCGGGCCGGGACCAGGCGGGTGAGCGTCTCGTCGCGTACCCACGGGTCCGGGTTGTAGAGCAACGCGCCCACCTCCGCGGCCGGGTCGCCGACGCGGCCGTGCGGGTCGATCGCCAGCCAGGGCGCGCGCGTCCCGGCCAGGATGTTGTCGTGGTGCAGGTCGCCGTGCAGCACGACGCGGCCGGTCGTACTGGCACAGAGTTCCCGGTGCAGCCCCTGCGCCCGTTGCACCAGATCGTCGCCGGGATGACGCTTCAGGTGGGCGGCGAAGTCGTCCGCGTGCGCCTCGACCGGCTCCAGCGCGCAGGCGCCGGGCCCGCCGTCCGGTGCCGGGCGGCGGTGCAGGCGGCGGGCGACGTCGACGAAGGCCGCGGTGGCGGCCTCGTCGTCGTGCTGGTGCAGCGTGCGGAGTGTGCTGCCGGGCGTGACGCGCTCGAGCAGGAGCGCGCCCTGCTCCTCGTCGCGGGCCAGCAGCCGGGCCGCGCCGGCGCCGTCGAACGCGGTCAGCGCCGCCGCCTCCGCGCGCAGGTGCGGGGCCGACGGGACGCCGAGCTTGAGCACCACGGGCTCGGAGCCGCGGGTGGCGGGCGCGACCCAGTTGAACGTCAGCGGGAACGGCGCGCCGACCGTCAGCCCCCACCGTGCCGCGACCGCGCCGGCGCGGGACGGGAGCGTCTCCAGCCAGCGCGTGCCCTCGTCGCCCCAGTGGGTCTGCACGTTGCGTACGAACGCGTCGTCGGCCATGGCCGCGAGCCTAGACGAGGTGAGTATGTCGGCTCATGTCCATTTTCCCGGCGTCCGGAAAGCTGCTCGTCATGAACATCTACCAGGTGGTGAGCGGCATTCCGGACGGCATCGGTACCGAGGGCATCCCGGACGGGTGTGCCGGCTGACAGTGATGATCGGGGCCCTGCCCGCCCGGCCGGGGCGTGGCAGGGCCCCGGTTTTTCCTCCGGCACCGCGCGGAAGGTGAGCCCGCGGGAGCATGCGGACCGCAACCACCCGCTGAGTGGGAAGATCTGGTTCCGCATTCAGGGGTGGCGGCGACGCTGCCGCCAGGGGGTCCAGCCGCGGCAGAGGACGCAGGCGGTGGCGGTGGTGACGACCGGGATCGCGTCGACCACGGCGGTCTGCGCGGCCTCGGGCTTGCTCAGGGGCGGACGGGCGCCGGCGTGAAGGCGGGCTCGGCCGGCGGCGCCGGGGGCTCGGCCGGCGGGCGGTGCAGCAGGAAGAGCAGCTCGGCGCCGAGCGTGACCGTGGTGAGGAACGTGAGGCCGGCGCAGGTCAGCGCCGCCACCATGACCAGCCAGGGACCCTCGCCGAGCGCGGCCGGCGCGGAGCTGCCCATCGCGGCCAGCGTGCCGGCGGCGGACATCACGGCCGGGCCGGCGAGCACGGTCAGCGCGAGGCCGGCCGACCAGTACGCCGCGACCGCGTGCTCGGTGGGCGTGTGCCGGGTGAGGCGGTTGCCGGCGATCGCGAGCGCCACCGGGGGTACGAGAGCGGCCAGCCAGAGCAGGAACACGGAGAGCCCGTCCATCGCCTCAGCGTAGGGGAGCCTCGCAAGCCACGGACAGTCGCAGCGTGATGACATCGCCCACGGTCAGCTCCTCGGCCCGGCGCACGGTCGTCTTGATCGGCACGATGTAGCGGCCGTCCTTGGGCCACAGCGCGGTCTCCCACACCGTGGCGCCGATGTGGACCTCCGCGGGGATCATGCCCCAGCCGTAGGAGACCTCGGCCGCGGTGGACCGCAGCACCGCGGCCTCCTCGTCCGGCACGGTCACGAAGTGCCAGGGCGCCGGCCCGCGCCAGAACCACATCTCACCGCTGAACTCGAGCTCCACGGGCAGAGAGCCTATGAGAGAACGAGCCGTTCCGTGAGCCACCCGGCGAGCAGTGCGTCGAATCCGGGCACCCGCGTGCCGTCCGGGTCGCGCAGGCCGTGGTCCGCGCCCGGGAACACCACGGTCTCGACGCCGGCCAGCCGCGACACGCTCTCGTCCACCGGGAGGAACGTGTCGTCCGCGCCGTAGACGGCCAGCATCGGGCAGCGCACGTCCGCCAGGCCGGGGAGCGGGTCGTGGCCCGCGATCCGGGCCAGGAAACCGATCGTGGCGGCGGACGTGCCGGACAGCAGCGGGAACCACGGCTCGCCCGCCCAGCGCCGCTGGTCCGCCGCGACCACGGCCGGATCCTCGCCCGCGCGCACGCGGTCCACCTGCGCGTGCAGCAGCGACAGGCCGAGCGGCACGGCTTCGGGCGGGAGCTGGTGCCGCAGCCGATGCTCCTCCTGTGCCAGCACGCCCACGCCCGGCGCGGACAGCGTGACCACGGCCGAGACCAGCGGCGAGACCGCGGCCAGCCACGCCACCCAGCCGCCCTGGCTGTGCCCGATCAGGCCGACCGGTGAGCCGGGCAACCGATCGCGCACGGCGGCCACCGCGGCCAGCGTCTCGCGGGCACGATCCGGCAGCGACTGCGCGGTCCAGTCACCGGTGGACGCGCCCGAGCCCGGCTTGTCGTAGGCCAGGCTCGCGATCCCGTCCGCGGCCAGTCGCGCGGGCCATCCGCCCAGGTCACGGCCGCCGGGGCCGGAACCCTCCACAAAGACCACGCAGCGGTACGGACCGGGGCCCGCCGGCAGCGTCAGGTCCCCGGCCAGCGTGTTCCCGCCGGACCGGAAGGAGAACGTCACGCGTCGCCCCGTGCCGATCGACGGGCTCGGGGCGGACAGACGTCGTGGCCGGGCAGGAGCAGGCTCATGCCAGGTCGGCGGGGTTCGTGTTCGCGCCGCAGAGGATGACGGCGACGCGCTCGTCGTCCGCGGGCCGGTAGGCGCCGGAGGTGAGCGCGGCCATGGCCGCGGCGGCGCCGTGCTCAACCGCGATCCGGTAGTGGTCCCACAGGTGCCGGCGGGCCGCGATCAGGTCCTCGTCCTCGACCAGCAGCGACCGCACGCCGGTGCGCCGGGCCACGTCGAACGCGATGTCGCCGATCCGCCGCGCGCCCAGCGAGTCGGCCGCGATGCCGGAGACCGGCACGTCCACCGGCTGGCCGGCCGCGAGCGCGTCGTGCAGCGAACGGGCGCCGGTCGGCTCGACCGCGATCGCGCGGGCCTGGCCCTCCAGCGCGGCCGCGACGCCGGCCAGCAGGCCACCGCCGCCGACCGCGACCAGCACGGTGTCGACACCGCCGGTCTGCTCCCACATCTCCAGCGCGAGCGTGCCCGCGCCGGCGGCCATGTCCACCTGGTCATAGGGGTGGCAGAACGTGGCGCCGGTGTCGGAGACGCGCTTCTGCGCCGCCTCGTACGCCTCCGCGAACTCGTTGCCGACCTGCACGACCACCGCGCCCAGCTCGTGCAGCCGCCGGACCTTCGCCGGGGAGGAGATCACCGGGACGTAGACCTCGGCCTGCACGCCCAGCTGCGCGGCCGCGTGCGCCACCGCGATGCCCGCGTTACCGCCGGACGCCGCGACCACGCCCGCGCCGGTCAGCTCGCCGGACTCGGACGCGGCCAGGATCCGGTTCAGCGCGCCGCGGGCCTTGAACGTGCCGGTGTGCTGCAGGAACTCCAGTTTGAACACGGTCGCGCCGGAATCCGCCACCGGGAGGACCGGGGTACGCCGCACCCGGCCGCCGATCCGTGCCGCCGCCGCATCCACGTCCGCCTTCGAGATCATGCTTCCACCCTACGTTCTCGGGTACGCTGACCACCCATGTGCCACGAGGACCGGCATGCCTGATCCGCTGCGCCCCGGCGATCCGCGTGAACTCGGTGGATATCGCCTGCTGGGCCGCCTGGGCGAGGGCGGCATGGGAGCGGTCTTTCTCGGCAGATCTGCTGACGGCCGGATGGTTGCGGTCAAGGCGATCCGCCCCGAACTGGCGAACGAGCCGGAGTACCGCGGCCGGTTCCGCAGCGAGGTGAGCCGGGCCCGGCAGGTGCCGCCGTTCTGCACCGCGGCCGTGCTCGACGCCGATCCGGAGCACACCACGCCGTACCTGGTGGTCGAGTACGTGGACGGTCCCAGCCTGGGCGAGGTGGTCGTCGACCGCGGCCCGCTCACCGGCGGCGACCTGCACAGCGTGGCGATCGGCGTGGCGACCGCGCTGACCGCGATCCACGGCGCCGGCGTCATCCACCGCGACCTCAAGCCGCGCAACGTGCTCTTCGCGCTGGGCGCGCCCAAGGTGATCGACTTCGGGATCGCGCAGCCGTTCGAGGCGACCAGCCACCACACGCGGACGAACCAGATGGTGGGCACGCTGGCGTACATGGCGCCGGAACGCTTCGACCTCGACGGACCCGGCATCGGCCCGGCCGCGGACGTGTTCGCCTGGGGCGCCGTGGTGACGTACGCCGGGACCGGCCGTACGCCGTTCGCCGCCGACTCGGCCGCCGCCACCGCGGGCCGCATCCTCACCCAGCCGCCGGAGCTGGGCGCGCTGCAGTCGCCGCTGCGCGAGATCGTGGCACGCACGCTGGCCAAGGACCCGGCCGACCGCCCGACCGCACCGGAGCTGCTGGAACTGCTGCTGGACACCGGCTCGCACAGCGTGGCGGACCTGACCGGCCGTCCGGAGCTCGCGCAGGCGGCGCGGGCGGCCCGCGCCACGGTCCGGCGCGGGAAGCGGCGCGGGCGCCTGATCGCGGCCGTGGTGGCCGGCGTGCTCGCGGTCGCGGCGCTGGGGGCGGCGGGTGCGTGGGCGGCTTCCGGGCGGAGCACCCCGGTGGCCGCGCCGTCGCCGTCCTCCTCACCGTCGGCGCCCCCGCCCCTGCTGGGCAACGGCCCGGTGATCATCGACCGGCTGGACCGGCCCGGCCAGTGGCCCGCGTCCAAGGACGACGACGGCGCCTGCACGTACACCGGCGGCCGCCTGGTGATCAGCGGCGTCGAGCCGGTCTGGCACGCCTGCGACGGGCCGGACGACATGTTCGCCGGCGACTCGTCGATCGCCGCCACCGTGGCACTGCTCGAGCCCGGCAGCTGCGCGTTCGTGGCGTTCCGGCTGACCAGCGACGACGAGTACAACGGGTACGTGCTGCGGCTCTGCGCGGACCGGATCGGCTTCGAACGCCACGCGGACGACCGGGCCGAGGACATCGGGACCACGCCGACCACGGCGCTGGCCGGCGGCGAGCACCGGGTCGAGATGGTGATCCGGGACGAGGTCGCCACCGTGAGCGTGGACGGCACCACGGTCGGCTCCGCGCCGGTCGACGACCGCCGGGCCGTCACCGGCTGGTTCCGGCTCGGCCTCGAGAGCGAGGGCGACGCCACGTCCGGCAGCGTGGCCTATCGCGATCTGGAGATCAGGACGCTGTGAAGACGCTGCTGCCCTTGGTGCTTCTGCTGACCCTGCTGGCCGGGTGCGGCGCGGACACCCCGGATCCGTCCGCCTCCGCCTCCGTTCCCGTTGGTCCCACTCCGGACCCCATGCCCACGTTCACGGACGTCAGCAAGGGCGACACGGACTCGATCGTCCGGCTGCTGAGCTTCACCGCCGGGAAGAACCAGGCGGTCGTGGTCGAGCCGGTCATCTTCATGCTCAACCCGGACTTCTGCGAGGCCTTCCACATCCCGGCCGACGACCGCCGCTGCCTCGCCGCCTGGAACACCTCGGACAGCCAGGCGAAGATCACGCTGCCGCGCGCGGACGACGCCGTCTTCGCCCTGGTCAACCAGGCCGACATCAGCAAGTGCATGGACGACAAGGGCGCCGGCTCCTGCGAGGTCTCCGCCCGCGAGTTCGCCGCCTACGCCGAGGACCAGAACCACCTGATCCGCCTCACCACCCGCAACGGCGTCGCGATCCGGCTGGCCGAGCTCTACACGCCGTAAATATCCCTACAGCCGCCCGGCCTCGATGATGCGGCGGAGGAACTGGCGGGTGCGGGGGTGCTGGGGGCTGCCGAAGACCTGCTCGGGCGGGCCCTGCTCCAGGATGCGGCCGCCGTCCAGGAAGCAGACCCGGTCCGCGACCTGGCGGGCGAAGGCCATCTCGTGGGTGGCCAGGATCATGGTCATGCCCTCGGTCTTCAGGTCCTTGATCATGGAGAGGACCTCGCCGACCAGCTCCGGGTCGAGCGCGGACGTGACCTCGTCCAGCAGCAGCAGGCGCGGCGAGTTGACCAGGGCGCGGACGATCGCGACGCGTTGCTGCTGGCCGCCGGAGAGGCGGTCGGGGTACTCGTGGGCCTTGTCCTCCAGGCCGACCCGTTCCAGCCAGGTGCGGGCCTCGGCCTCGACCTCGGCACGACGGCGGCGGTGCACGCGTTCCGGCGCGAGCGTGATGTTCTGCAGCACGGTCATGTGCGGGAACAGGTTGTAGGACTGGAAGACCATGCCGATCTTGCGGCGCACGGTGTCGGGGTTCACCCGCGGGTCGGTGATGTGCTCGCCGTCCAGCAGGATCGTGCCGTCGTCGAGCTCCTCCAGCAGGTTGACGCAGCGCAGCAGCGTGGACTTGCCGGAGCCGGACGCGCCGATCAGCACCACGACCTCGTGCTCGGCCACCTCCAGGTCGAGATCCTGCAGCACCAGAGCGCCGCGGAACGACTTGCGCAGCCCGGAGCAGGACAGCGCGGGCTGTGTCGGCACCGGCACGTAGGCGACCTCGGCCATGTCGCCGAACGTGCCCAGCGCGCTCGCGTCCTCGGTGGTCCGGATCGGCTGCACCAGGCCGGCCGCGGTGTCGCTCAGCTCGTCGCGCTCGCGATCGCGCCGCCGGCTGCGCCGCGTCGGCCGCTCGGGCGCGGGCGACGACGACGGCGCCGGTTCCGGCGAGGCCGCGTGACGCGAGCGCCGCGGCGGGTCACCCAGGTCGAGCGCGTCGCGTTCCGCGGTCGTTTCCAAAGGCAGGCGGGGGTACGAAAAGGTGCCCTCCGCAAACGTCCCGTCAGAGGTCTTCGCGTCCCGCGTCGAGGACCGGGCGTAACCGCCCGACGACGAGTCCAGATCGTCCGGCGTCGTGAACCGGTCGTAGCCGCCGGACGGCGAGTCCAGGCCGCTCGGCGTCGTGAACCGGTCGTAGCCGCCGGACGGTGAGTCCACATCGCCGGGCGTCGTGAACCGGTCGTAGCCGCCGGACGCCGAGTCGGCCTCGCCCTGGGTCGCGAACCGGGCGTAGCCACCCGACGGCGAATCCGCCTCGTCCGGCTGCCGGGACGTCCGGCGACGCCCGCGGCTGGCCGGCGCCGGCGTCTCGTAGAGGCTCGGGGAGCCGTCCGTGGTCGCCGCGCTCTCATCCGTACCCACGGATGGGGTCGATGGTTCCGAGACCGCCGGGAAAGCGCCGGTCGCCCGCCGCAACGCGCGCTCCTTGGCCCGCTCGCGCCGCTGTCGCGCCTTGTCGAAGTCCGCGACCTGCGCGTCCTGGCTGCGCTCCGGGGAGCGATCCAGCCGGTCGCGGTCCAGCTGCTCGCTGAAGCTCAGATCGTCGTCATCGCCGCTCGCCACGACGTCACCGCCCGCCCGCGTTCTGCCGCCGCGCCGCGCGCAGCGTCACCAGGTCCGTCACCGCGATCAGCGGGATCGCCAGCAGCACGAACAGTACGGCCGCGACCACGTACGGCGTGAAGTTGAACGCGTCCGCGGTCGCGATCTGCGCGGCCCGCACCGCGTCGACCAGACCGGCCACCGACACCAGACCCACGTCCTTCTGCAGCGCCACCATGTCGTTGAGCAGCGGCGGCGCGACCCGGCGCACGGCCTGCGGGAGCACCACGTGCCGCATCGTCTGCCGGTACGTCAGGCCCAGCGACCGCGCGGCCGACCACTGGCTCGGGTGGATGCTCTCGATCCCGGCGCGGAACACCTCGGCCAGGTAGCCCGCGTACGTGATGATCAGCGCGATCGCGCCCAGCACCAGCACGCTCGGCGTGCCCTGCAGGCGCAGTCCCGGCACCCCGAAGGTCAGCAGATACAACCCGATGATCAAAGGCATGCCACGCAGCGTGTACGTGTACGCGGTCGCCAGCGCGCGCAGCGGGAACAGCACGGCGCCGCGCGTGGTCCGCAGCACCGCGATCAGCAGCCCGAGCACCAGCGCGCCGAACGCGCACACCACCAGCAGCTGGATGTTCAGCCACAGGCCGCTCAGGATCGACGGCAGCGAGTCCAGCGCGACCTGCGGATCGAGGAACGACTGCTTGACGCGCGGCCACCCCGGCGAGCCGGTCACCAGGAGCACGAGCAGCACGCCCGCCACGGCCGTGGAGACCGCGCCGATGACCACCGACTGGACGGACTGCTTGCGCCGGTAGGCGAGGCGGGCCCGTTGCGCGTCGCTCGGGGCGTGGTCCGTGACGGTCACGACAGCTCGGGCGCGCCCGCCACCTGAGCCAGCCACTGCTTCTCCAGGCTGGTCAGCGTGCCGGCTGTGCGCAGCGCGTCGACCGCCTGGGTCACGCAGCCGGTCAGCGGGGAGCCCTGGTCCAGCACGATGCCGAAGCCCTCCGGCGTGCCCACCTGCGGCATCTGGCCGACGATCTTCGCGTCGGTCAGCTCGGCCGCGGTCATGTAGAACGCGGTCGGCAGGTCCACCACCAGGCCGTCGATCGTGCCGTTCTCCAGCGCCTGCTTGGCGTCGTCGTTCGTGTTGAACACCTGCGCCTGCCGGCTCGGCTTGATCAGGTCGGTGATCGCCTGGTAGCTGGTGGTGCCGACCTGGGCGCCCAGCTTCGCGTCCTTCAGCCCGGCCAGGTTCGCCGCGCCCGCGATCGGCGCCGAGTTCTTCGCCACGACCGCCTGCCGCACGAGGTAGTACGGCGACGAGAAGTCGACGGCCCTGCGCCGCTCCTCCGTGATCGAGAACTGGTTGAGGTCGATGTCGAACGACTTGGGGCCGGGCGCGATCGCGCTGTCGAACCGCACGCGCGCCCACACCACGTTCTCCTTGGTGTAGCCGAGCTGGGTCGCGACCGCGTAGGCGACCGCGGACTCGAAGCCCTCGCCGCTCTCCGGCTTGTCGTCCTTGAACCACGGCTCGTAGGCCGGCTGGTCGGTGCCGATCGTCAGCCTGCCGGCGGTCAGCGTCTTCAGCGTCGCGGGTGCGCAGGCCAGCGCGCCACCGCTGGTGGCGGCCGCGGGCGTCGCGCCGGTGCCGGAATCCTCCGGGGCACACGCGGACACCCCGGCGACCGCGGCGAGCAGCAGGGCGACGGCGGGCACGGAGGTTTTGCGCATGGCCGAAAGCATATTGGCTGCCCGGGTGTCCCGGGGGTCGAGGGGGCTGCGAGAATCGTCTCCCGTGAAGACCTTCGACGAGCTGTTCGCGGAACTGCAGGCAAAGGTGGCGGCCGGGACTCCCGGTTCGCACACCGTGGCGGCGGTCGAGCGCGGCGTCCATGCCATCGGCAAGAAGGTCGTCGAGGAGGCGGCCGAGTCGTGGATGGCGGCCGAGCACGAGGGCCCGGAGCGGGCCGCCGAGGAGATCTCACAGCTGCTCTACCAGGCACAGGTGCTGATGCTGGCGAGCGGGCTGGAGCTGAAGGACGTCTACCGACATCTCTGATGTCCTCCGTCCTCTCTTCTCTGCGATCTCTGGAGCCTTCCCGCATGCTGCGCATCGCCGTGCCCAACAAGGGCGCCCTCTCCAAACCCGCCATCGAGATGCTGCGCGAGGCGGGCTACCGCCAGCGTGGCGACGACCGTGACCTGATCTG
Source organism: Catenuloplanes japonicus (assembly GCF_000717135.1). Classification (GTDB taxonomy): domain Bacteria; phylum Actinomycetota; class Actinomycetes; order Mycobacteriales; family Micromonosporaceae; genus Catenuloplanes; species Catenuloplanes japonicus. The sequence continues at coordinate 61,639 of NZ_JNXY01000012.1, read as the reverse complement.
CCAGGACACCGCCAACGACGTGGAGTTCTTCTACCTCCGGCCGCGCGACATCGCGGTCTACGTCGGCTCCGGTGACCTGGACCTCGGCATCACCGGCCGCGACCTGCTGCTCGACTCCGGCGCGCCCGCGCTGGAGATCATGGACCTGGCGTTCGGCGGCGCCGCGTTCCGGTTCGCCGCCCGGCCGGAGACGCTGCAGTCCGTCGCCGAGATCGACGGCCGCCGGATCGCCACCGCGTTCCCCGGCGTGGTCGGCCACTACCTGGCCGAGCAACACCTCAAGGCCACCGTGGTACGCCTCGACGGCGCCGTGGAGAACGCCATCCGCCTCGGCGTCGCCGACGTCATCGCGGACGTCGTCGAGACCGGCGCCACGCTGCGCCAGGCCGGCCTGGTCACGATCGGCGAGCCGCTGCTGCGCTCCTCCGCCATCCTGATCGGCCGCGGTGGCGACGCCGTCGACGAGAAGCCCGGCGCGGCCCAGCTGCTGCGCCGCCTGCACGGCGTGCTGGTCGCCCGCCGCTACGTGATGCTCGCCTACGACGTGCGCGCCGACCTGCTGGACCAGGCGACCGCGCTCACGCCCGGCATAGAGTCGCCGACGGTCTCGCCGCTGCACCGCGAGGGCTGGGTCGCGGTCCAGGCCATGGTGCTGCGCGCGGACATGCACCGCATCATGGACGAGCTGTACGAGCTCGGTGCGCGCGCCATCCTGGTCACGGACATCGCGGCCACCCGCCTCTGACACCCGCCCGGCGGGGCCGGACCCCGCGGTCCGGTCCCGCCGGGACCCGCCGCCCGCCGCCCGCCGCTCACCCGTAGCGTCAGTGCGGACAGGACCGCCCACAGAACCGGAGTGTGTGATGAGTTGGACCGAAGCCGACGGCGAAGCATTGTTCCGGCAGCCCGCGTCCGCGCAGGTGGACGAGGAGAAGCCCAGCACGCGCGACGACGGCCCCGAGGCCATGCGCCGGCTGCGGAACCCGTTCGAGACGGACGCCCCCGCGGCGCCGGCCCGGGACGCGGAGTAGGTCAGCGCTTCGGCGTCGTGTGCCAGTAGGCGGCGTGCGCGCTGCCCTGCCGGACGATCTCGTCCGGCGCCGGATCCGCCGGCCAGAACTGCAGGAGATAACGGTCGACGGCGTCGTCCGTGTCCGGTTCGGCCGCCGCGTCGTCCATCCCGGTCGCGCAGTACCGCACCCGGTAGCTCACGGTCCGCAGCGGCAGCGGCCAGCTCTCCTCCTCGCCCCACAGGGACAGCGTCACGTCCCGGTGCTGTAATCGCGCCCTGGTTTAGGAGCCAATTCGTATACGTGGCGTTTACACTTGCCGCGTGGAGGAGCTTTACGAGTTCAGTGACGACAGCTACACCGCCTTGGGTGCCGCAGGAGTGGCCTGGCAGGACGCGGTGTCGTGCTTCGTCAGAGCCGGCCCGTGGTGCGCAGGCACATCGGGGCGGTGCTCAGCGTCGCGGGCAGAGACCGGCAAGGGCGCTGGCTTGCCGTGGCGTTGATCGAACTCAGCCCGGATCGCGATGATCAGTACCTCGTCGTAGGGGCGCGGTACCTCGATGAGACCGAGGTCGCATCGATCACGCGGATGATGAAGGGACAGTCATGACCAGTAACAGCGAGATCCAGGCCGCGCTCGGAAGCGGCGACTGGAGCGATGCCGAGGTCGTCGCCGAACGGCCCCGGGCGAAGATCGTGCACTCCGTGCGACTGCCCGCCGAGTGGTCGGAAGCGCTCGAAGCAGAGGCCGACCGACGCGGGACGACCCCCTCCCGGCTCATGCAGGACTACATCCTCGCCGGTCTCCAGCGGAACGCGGCTGCCCCCGAGGGCACGGTCACCATCAGTAGAGCGGCACTGCACCAGGCGATCGACGCAGCGTTGGCGAACGCGGCCTGACGTTCATCGATCCGGACCGGTGCCGTGGCACGCGGTGCCGGGACCGATCGGATCCCTGCGTCCGGCATCGATGACGAGGGCCGAGCGGACTTCCTGCACCATCTCGGCGACGCGCACGAGGCGGACGGCGACCGCGACGCCGCCCGCGCCGGCTGGTCCGAGGCCTGGGGCATCCTGCTCCAGCTCGGCCATCCCGACGCGGACGGTGTGCGCGCGAAACTGGATGCGGCTACCAGAACCAGCGCTGGCTGATGTTGCCGTGCACGGGTCCTGGATCACCCAGGTGCCCTTGCCGTTGCCGCTGGTGTCGAGGCACTTCCCGGTCAGCTGGCTGACGATCTCGCCGGTGGACTGGAAGAAGAAGTTCTGCGACTGCGCGGTCTGACAGGTGTACTGCGTGATCTGCGGTGCGGGCCGGACCCGATACGGGAAGTCTCGCCACCGGCGCTGGAACGAAGCTGGAACGCGGCTGGCGCGCGCCCCTCGCGTACCCCCTGAAGGTTGAGGTCAGGAGGGTTTTGGGACACTCCGGGGATGAGTGGGACCGAGGTCGTGCGGCTGCGGCCGCAGCGGGTGCGCGTTGTCTGTTACGTGGCGGCCGTGGCGGTGCTGGCCGTGTTCACCCTGGTCGGGGTGGGGCTGTCGGGGCGGATGAACCAGCAGCAGACGACCGTGTTCCACCTGGGTGATCAGATCGCGATGATCGGGCTCGGGGTGCTGGCGGCGATCGGGGTGCTGTGGTTCACCCGGCCGCGCGTGGAGGCGGACGCGCAGGGGGTGCGGGTGCGGAATCTGGCCGGCGCCTACCAGCTGCCGTGGGAGGTCGTGCGGAGCATCCGGTTCGACCAGCACTCGCCGTGGGCGTTCCTGGAGCTGGCGGACGACGAGTCGGTGGCGATGCTGGCGGTGCAGACGGCGGACAAGGACTACGCGGTGCAGGGCGTGCGTGCGCTGCGTGCCCTGCACCACGAGGCGACGAGCCGGGACGCCACACCCCGGCAGTGAGTCAACGGCAGAAGATCAGCTGCCGAAAGCCCCATCGGGTACGAAGACGCGCTCCGCGAACCGCGCGGCCATCAGCGCATGCGTCGCGTCGTCCGGATGCAGCGCGTCCGGCAGTGGCAGCGCCTCCGCATCGCCCGGCCCGTACAGCTCAAGTCCGTCCAGATAGGACAGCCGGGAGTCCGTCCGCTGCGCCACGATCCGGCTCAGCTCCTCGCGGATGACGCGCAGCGTGAGCCGGCCGGCCGCCACCTCGCCCGGATCGCCGGTGGCCCGGAACGACAGCCGCCCCTCGGCCAGTGCCGCCGGGTCGAACGCGCCCGGCCCCGGCGTCTCCTCGTGGATCGGGCAGTGGATCGCCGAGATCACCAGCAGCGGCACGTCCGGGTGGCCGTCGCGGATCGTGTCCAGGAAGCCGTGCACGGCCGGGCCGAACGCGCGGCGGCGCATCAGGTCCGCGTTGACCACGTTGATGCCGATCTTCACGCTGATCAGGTCGGCTGGCGTGTCCCGCATGACGCGCGCGGTGAACGGGTCCAGCAGCGCGCTCCCGCCCAGCCCCAGGTTGATCAGCTCAACGCCGCCGGCTGCGGCGGCCCGCGCGGGCCAGGTGGCGGACGGCCCGGACGCGTTCGACCCGTGGCTGATCGAGCTGCCGTGGTGCAGCCAGGTGCGGCGGCCGCGGTCCGGGATCGGCGCGATCGGCGCGTCCGCCCGCAGGTCGCGCAGCTCGGTCCGCTCCCGGTAGGGCAGCCAGATCTCCACGTCCTTCTCGCGGGCCGGCAACCCGTCGAAGCGCAGCGTGGCGACCGGGCCGGGGACGAGCGTCTGGGTCCCGGCGGCCATGTCGATCGCCACGGTGTCGCCGCCGTCCGCGATCAGGCGGGTGGTCAGCACGCCGTCGACCAGCAGGTCGTAGACGTCGCCGCCGGCCGGGGACGGCAGGCCGGTGAAGCTGATCCGGGTGGGCAGCGTGTCCAGCTCGAGCCGGGTGGCGGCGGTACGCAGCGCGAGTCGCACCCCCGAGGTCTGGGCTTCGACCGTGGCGAGCTGCGGGTCGCCGGCCTGTGCGCGGGCCCAGGCGGGCAGTCGGTGGGGGAGCAGGCCGTGCGGGGTGCGCTCCAACTCCAGCGCGCCCCGCACCAGCGACGAGACGAGTTCCATGCCTAAAGCATATCGCGGAAAACCTAAAACCTTTAGGCGAGCGGGATGACGCTCCACGAGACCGGCGGCAGCACCACGTCGAGCGCCGAGACGCCCGGGTGCGGGCGCGGCGCCACCCGGTCCGGCGCGTCCGCGGTGTTGACCGCGTAGACGTCGTCGTCCGCCAGCACGGTCGCGTCGCCCACCCGCAGCTCCCGGCCGAACGCGCGGGCGTCGATCGTCAGCCGCACCGGCGCGTCGATCGACCGGTTGACCACGAACAGCGCGACCGCGCCGGTCTCCGGATCGTGCGTGGCGACCGCGTCCACCAGCGGCGCGTCCCCGAACTTCGGCGTCTCGTAGGCGGGCGAGGAGACCGCGGTCCGCAGTACCGTGCCGCGGGCCAGCCGGGACGCCTGCGCGAACGGGTGGAAGATCGTCTGCCGCCACGCGCGCCCGCCCGGCTCCGTGAAGATCGGGCCGATCACGTTGGCCAGCTGTGCCTGGCAGGCGGCCTCGACCCGGTCGCTGTGCCGCAGCAGCGAGATGAGCAGGCTGCCGACCACGACCGCGTCCGCGACCGAGTAGATGTCCTCGAGCTGGCGCGGCGCGGTCTCCCAGGTGGTGATCGGTGGCTGGTTCTGGAAGCGGCTCAGGTACCAGACGTTCCACTCGTCGAACGAGATGTTGATCTGTTTGCGGGACTTCAGCCGCGCCCCGATGTGGTCCGCGGTCGCGGTCACGGAGCGGATCACGTGCTCCATGTCCAGGTTGGACGCGAGGAACGAGCCGAGGTCGCCGTCGACCTCCTCGTAGTAGGCGTGCGCGGAGATCATGTCGACCTCCTCGTACGTGGCGGCCAGCACCTCCGCCTCCCACGTGCCGAACTCCGGCATGGCCGAGCCGGACGAGCCGACGGCCACGAACGACAGGTCCGGGTCCAGCATCCTCATGGCGCGCGCGGTCTGCGCGGCGAGCCGGCCGTACTCGCGCGCGGTCTTGAACCCGACCTGCCACGGCCCGTCCAGCTCGTTGCCGAGACACCACAGCCTCACGTCGTACGGCTTGGCCCGCCCGTTGGCAGCGCGCAGGTCGGAGAAGTGCGTGCCGCCCGGGTGGTTCGTGTATTCGAGCAGGTCGACGGCCTCGGCCACGCCCCGGGTGCCCAGGTTGACCGCCATCATCGGCTCCACTCCGGCCCGGCCGCACCAGCGCAGGAACTCGTCCGTCCCGAATCGGTTCGTCTCAATGGTGTGCCAGGCGAGGTCGGGGCGCTTGATCCGATGCGGCCCCACCCCGTCCTCCCACCGGTAGCCGGACACGAAGTTGCCGCCCGGATAGCGGACCATGGACACGCCCAGCTCCCGGGTCAGCGCCAGCACGTCCTGCCGGAAGCCGTCCGGGTCCGCGGTCGGATGGCCCGGCTCGTAGATGCCGGTGTAGACGCAGCGGCCGAGGTGCTCGACGAACGATCCGAACGTGCGCCGGCGGACCGGCGCGATCGTGAAGGCGGGGTCGAGCGTCACTTTCGCATGCTGCACAGGCACTCCCTATCCCTTGAGTCCCGCATCGCCCACGCCGCGGATGACGTGGCGCTGCAGGAACGCGTACACGACCACCAGGGGGAGACCGCCGATCACGGTGGAGGCCATGATCTCCGCGTAGCGCAGGCCGTACGAGCTCTGCACCGTCCCCAGCCCGACCGGCACCGTCATCAGGTCCGGGTCGCTGACCACGATGAACGGCCAGAGGAAGTTGTTCCACGCGGTGACGAACGTGAACACGCCGACCGCGGCCAGCACCGGCCGGGACATCGGCAGCACCACGCTCCAGAACATCCGCAGCCGGCTCGCGCCGTCCAGCTCCGCGGCCTGCTCGTACTCGCGCGGGATGCCGTCGAAGAACTTCTTCAGGATGAAGACCATCACCGGCGCGGCCAGCTGCGGCAGGATCATGCCCCAGTACGTGTCGACCAGCCCGAGCGTCTGCATCTGGTGGAACAGCGGCACGATCAGCGCCTGCGGCGGCACCATGATCCCGGCCAGCACCAGCGCGAACAGCCAGTTCTTGCCCGGGAAGTCGAGGCGGGAGAACCCGTAGGCGGCCAGGCTCGCCGCGGCCAGCGTCAGCACGGTCACGCCGCCGGCCACGATCGCGCTGTTGAACAGCCACATCGGCAGGTCACCGGCGGCGAACACGCCGCGGTAGGCGTCCAGCGTGAACACGTCCGGGATCCAGGTGACCGGCACGCGCGTGGTCTCGCCCTCCGGCTTGATCGAGGTGTCGATCGCCCAGGCCAGCGGCACCAGCCAGAGCAGGGCCAGGGCGACACCCAGGAGCGAGAGAGGCAATCGGGTACGCATCAGTCGTCCCTTCCGGCCGGGAAGATCTTGAACTGGGCGAAGGCCACCAGGATGATGATCAGGAAGAGCAGGTAGGAGATCGCGCTCGCGTAGCCGATCCGGTAGCTGGTGAAGCCCTGCTCGTAGACGTACTGGATGAGCGGCCGGGTGATCGGCCCGGCGTTGCCCTCGTTCAGCAGGTACACCTGGTCGAAGATCTTCAGCGACGCGATCAGCTGCAGCACCAGGATCAGCCCGGTCGTGCGGCGCAGCAGCGGCAGCGTGATCCGCCACAGCCGCTGCGCCGGCGTGGCCCCGTCCACCGCAGCCGCCTCGTGCAGCTCACGCGGGATGCCCTGCAGCGCGGCCAGGTAGAGCAGGAAGTTGAAGCCGACCGTCCACCACAGCGTGCAGATCACCACCGCCCACATCGCGGTCCGCTCGTCGTTGATCCACGCCACCGGGTCGCCGCCGAACCAGGCGACCGCGGCGTTGAGCAGCCCGAAGTCGGACTGGTAGATCCACAACCAGATCAGCGCCACCACGGTCACCGGCAGCAGGAAGGGCATGAAGAACGAAAATCTCAACAGCCAGCCGGTACGCCGCGCGCGGTGCGCCAGCAACGCCATGCCCAGCCCCACCAGCACCAGCGGCGGCGTGCTCAGGATCGTGAACCAGACCGTGTTCCACAGCGAGTCCCAGACCGCGCCGTCCCGGGCCATTTCCGCGTAGTTGGACAGCCCCAGGAACTCGACGTCGCCGCCGGCCAGGCTGGTGTTGAACAGGCTGCTCCACAGCCCGGCCAGGATCGGCCAGATCATGAAGACCACGTAGATCAGCAGGAACGGCAGCGCGAACCAGAGGCCCGCCCAGGATCGTGTCCTCCGCGCCGGCGCGGTGAGCTCCACCGGCGCGCGTACCGTGTCGACGGCCATGCGGATGCCTCCCTAGACCGGTGCGGGGGTGTCGATGAGCCGCTGAAGATCGGCCTTGAACTGGGCCAGACCCGCCTCCGGGGTGGCCGTCCCGGCCTGCACGGCGCCGAACGCGGCCCCGGCCAGGTTCTCCATGTTGGACGCGGAGCCGCTGAACCACGCCTTCGGATCGAGCTGCGCGACCGCGGCCGCGTCCCGGTAGCGCGACTGCGGATCCAGCGCCAGGTAGTCCGGACTGCGCGTGGCGGGCAGCCAGGCCGGCACGTGCCCGCCGGCCGCCCAGTCCACGCTGTGCTCCAGCATGAACCTGACGTAGTCGATCGCGGGCCGGGTGCCCGCCACGGTCCGGCCGCGCTGGTGCGGCAGCACGAACGTGTGGCAGTCCGCCTGGGTGCGCGCGATCCCGCCGGGCCCGGCCGTGCCCGGGAACACCTCGGGGAACGGCACCATCGAGAACGGCGTCTTCTGCGTCTGGAAGGTGGTGACCTCCCACTCGCCGTTGAACAGGAACGCGGCCTTGCTGCTGCCGAACAGCGCGACCGCGCCGGAGAGCAGCATCTGGCCGGGCGCGACCGCGTCCGTGACGGAGAGCCGTCGCATGAAGTCCAGCGCCTGCAACGCCTTCGCGTCGTCGATGACCAGCGCGGTGGCGTCCGGGTTGAGCAGGTCGCCGTTCAGCTGGCGGTAGAGCGTCCACCACAGGCGCCAGGGGGAGACGCCGAAGTTGTCGAGCACCAGGCCGTACCCACCGGTGAGTTTCTTGGCCTCGGCCCACGCGGCGATCAGCTCGTCCGGGCCGCGCAGCGGGATCAGGTCACCGTTCGCGGTGGCGAGCCCGAGTTTCTCGCACAGCTCCGTGTTGTAGTACATGACGAACGGGTGCGTATCCAGCGGGATCGCGTAGACCTGCCCGTCCACCACGCACCGGTCCCAGATCTCCGGCAGGAACCTGTCGGGCGTTATCCCGGCCTCGGTGAGCAGCTCCGGCGGGAACGGGTCGAGCAGCCGCCCCGGCGCGAAGCTGGGCAGCCGCGCCAGGTGCAGGATCGCCACGTCCGGTGCGCGCCCGCCGGCCGAGGCCATCGAGAGCTTCGTGTAGTACGGCGGGCCCCAGGCCAGCGTGGACGCCTGGAAGTCCAGGTCCGGCCGGCTCGCGGCGAACGCGTCGATCAGCTCGACCATGCGGACGCCGTCGCCGCCGCCGAACAGATTCCAGTATCGAAGCCGGTCGTTGCCGGAGGGCACGCCGCACGCGGCGGCGGACATCGTCGCGGCGGCGCCGAGGAGCAGCTGTCGTCGTCTCACGGACCGCATCCCTTCGTATTTCGGGGGCGTTTCCTGGGAGAGAGTGTTAGCGCTCACATGACTAAAGTCAATGGTGTATGTCGATGCCGGTCAACGATGGCGATTAATGCGACGGGGGCCGCCGCCCGATCGGCGACCCCCGCCTTGGCCCTCGATCCCCGCCCCGCGGTCGAGGGCCCCCGCCCCTGACGGGCGGGTCCTGCCGACCGGTCGGCGGTTGCCTCGCCGGCCGGCCGATCGTCCGCGCGGGCCCGCGCGCGGTACTCGAGAGGAGGCGGGCGCCGAGCGGTTGATACATCGGAACGTCACCGGGAGTGACGCGGCCCCGGATCCGTCATGAACGCGCGGAACCGCGGATTGCGCCGCAGCCGCTCCAGGCACCGGGCCCGGTTCGGCCCGATCCCGCCGCAGGGCATGCCGAGCCGGTCGCTGATCTCCCCGTACGGCGTCGGCGGGTCGCTCAGCAACAGTTCCAGCAGCTCACGGCAGTGCGGCGGTAATTCGTCGAACGCGGCCCGCACCGCCGCCCCGCGCTCCCGCCGCAGCAGCCCGTCGTCGACCGAGGCGGCGGTGGCGTCCGCCTGGCCCTCCAGCCGTGCGGCCGTCGCGCCCGGCAGCTCCCGCTTCGCGGCCCGGTGCAGATGGTGACACTCGCGCCGGGTGGTGGTCAGCAGCCAGGCGGGCAGCGCGCGCGGGTCGCGCAACCGGTCCAGCTGCTCGAACAGCCGCAGCCACACGGTCTGGCTCACGTCCGCCGTGTCCGCGTCGCTCAGCCGCCACTGCCGGCAGACCGCCGACACCATCCGGCCGTACCGTGCGACGATCGTGTCCCACGCCCGCCGATCCCCCCGGGACGCGGCCGTGACGAGCCCTGCCAGGTCGTCGTCTTCCCTCGTCTCCGCCCGCCACGTGGCAGGCGTGTCCATTACGGTCACTACATCTCCATCCCCCTGGGAGACGCCGCGCCCGCTCGTCCTCAGCCGTGCGGGACGCGTGCGGAAATCACGGTGCCGTGCCGCCCCCCGGCGGCTTCCGGCCCTTGTCCGGAAAGCCTCGCACATTCGGCCGGGCCTGCCCTGTCGGTTGTGTGACGCTGCATCGTCCACATAGCCCAAAGACCGAGAAAGACCATAAATGCAAATATTCGAGGGTACGGGTGTGCGCCCGCTCCTGCTCGGCCGCGCCCTGACCGCGCTCGCCGCCGGCCTGACCCCGGCCTACTTCGCCGTCGCGCTCATCGACCGTCCGAGCACCACCGGCGCGGACTGGACCGGCCTGGCCGCCTCCGCCCCGGTCACGGCGCTCGCCCTGATCGCCGGCGGCCTGCTCGCCGACCGCACGTCCCGCGTCCGGACTGCTGTGTCCGCGGCGGACCCGGCTGTGTCCGCCTCGGACCCGGGGGTGCCCGCCGCGGAACTGGCCGCGTCCGCCACGGATGGCGCGGATGGCGCGGAACTGACCGCGCCGGCCGCGGTTCGCGTCCGGCTGACCGTGCTCGCCGCGACGGCGGCCGCGCTCGTGCATGCGGTCGTCGCCGCGCTCATCGTGGCCGGGATCGACACACCCGTGACGCTCTTCCTGCCCGCGCTGGCCGGGACCGTCGCCGGCGTCCTCGCGCTCCCGGCCGCGGCCGCGCTGATGCCCGCGGTGCTCCCCGACCCGGACCGCCGCCAGGCCGCCAACGCGCTGAACAGCCTGTTGCTGGTCGCGGCCGCCGCGAGCGGGGCGCTGCTCGGGCTGGTGCTCATGCTGCGACTCGGCGCGGCCGCCCCGGCCCTGACGGGCGCGCTGCTCAGCGCCGCGGCGGCGCTCGCGTTCGGCCGGGCCCGCCCGGCCTCTCCGGCGCTGCCGGACCGGGCCACGGAACCGGCTTCCGCGCCGGTCTCCGCGTCGGTCTCCGCGCCGGGCGCCGAGGCGATCTCCCGGGCGGCCGGGGAGCCGGCCCTCCGGCCGGCCTCCGAGCCGGCCTCGCCGCCGGTGCTGGAGGCGGCGTCGAATCCGGCCGGCGCGTCCGGCGAGCGAGCCGATCGAGATCGCACCGGCGAGCCTCGGGCGACGTCGCGGCCGGGGCTGGTCGCGGACCTGGTGACGGGCGTGCGGGAGGTGGGCGCGCGGACGTGGCTGTGGACGGTGCTGCTGGCCGGGTTCGTGGCGGAGGCGGCGACGGAGGCGATGCCGAGCGTCGGGGACGCCGAGGAGGTGCTGTTCACCGCGCTTGCGCCGGGCGTCGCCGGGACGATCGCGGGTGCGCTGCTGGCCGCGCGCGTGCGGCCGGTGCGGATGCTCCGCTACGGGCAGGTGTGGCTGGCGGGCGGCGTCGTCTCCGCGGCCGTGCTCGCGCTGGCGCCGTCCTTCCCGGACCCGCTCGCCCGGCCGGTGATCGCGGTCGCGGCGCTGGCCGGGGCGGTCGCGACGATCCAGGTGATGACGGCGCTCGACACCGTGGTCCAGGAGATGATCCACGGCGACCGGCTCGGACGCGTCTACGCGGCCGTGCAGATCGCGGGCGCGCTCGCCGTGCCCGCGGGGGTCGGGGTGGCCGGTGTGTTTCCGCAGGCGGGCCCGGTGCCGTTGCTGCTGGGCGTGACGCTGCCCGCGCTCGCGGCCGTGGCGGTCACCCTGGTGCTGCCCGCGGTGCGCGGGCTGGAGCGCCCGCCGGTCGCGCCGGTCCCGGTCGTGGAGGCCGGGAGGTAGCGAGGGCGGCCGTGCCGGGTGGGATCCGTGCTGCTCCGTGGGGTGATTCGCCGGGACTCGGGGGGCCTGTTAGACTCGGCGAGTCGACCTGACCATCACGCCTGTTCATGATCAATTCAAGTCATGATCAGTGATCCTGAATCTGCGTGGTGGTGATGAAGCGGAGCGCCTGCTCCCACCCGCGTCGCGTTGAGCGTCCGGGTCCGGTCAGACCGCCTCGGGCGTTCGCGTCCTTGGGGCGGTGGCATGCGCGTCACGCCCTGTGCGTGCCGTGTCTGCCGTGACCGGTCGAGCGGGCCCTGGCATGCACTCATGCCGGGGCCTTTCTGCTTGTGGCCGACAGCGCACGCCGTGCGCAGGCTCGACCCGCCGGGGCAGGCGGACGAGCGTCGCCAGACCCGCGCCGGCCGTCCGGCCTTCGCGGGAAGCAGTTATGAGGAGGCCCCATCAGCGCCGAACCACGCGTGAACGATCAGATCCGGGCGAGGGAGGTCCGACTGGTCGGCCCAGAGGGCGAGCAGGTGGGCATCGTCCCGCTTGAGCGCGCTCTTCAGCTGGCCGCGGATGTCGATCTGGACCTGGTCGAGGTGGCGCCAATGGCCCGTCCGCCGGTGTGCAAGCTCATGGACTTCGGCAAGTTCAAGTATGAGTCGGCACTCAAGGCGCGCGAGGCACGGCGCAACCAGCAGCAGACCGTGATCAAGGAAATGAAGCTGCGCCCGAAGATCGACCCGCACGACTACGAGACCAAAAAGGGTCACGTGGTGCGGTTCCTCCGGGCCGGCGACAAGGTCAAGGTCACGATCATGTTCCGTGGACGCGAGCAGAGCCGACCGGAGCTGGGCTACCGCCTGCTGCGCCGGCTCGAGTCGGAGATCCAGGAACTGGGGTACGTGGAGGCCTCGCCGAAGCAGGACGGCCGAAACATGACCATGGTGCTGGCTCCGCATCGCGCCACCAAGGTGGCTGCGGCGGAACGCGTCGCCGCCAGCGCCAAGGCACCTCGCCCGCCCCGGGAAGAGGACCTCGAGGATTCCGCCGACGAGGTGACCACCGACGACGTGGACACCGACGAGGCGACCGCCGACGAGGCAGATCTCGCAGCAGTTCCCGCTGCCGAGACCGTGCCCGCGGGTGGAACGGCCGGAACGCCCGGCCAGTAACGGCCGGCCTCCCGGCCACAACCGGCCGGGAACCCCCGGCCTGTATCAGGAAGAAGAGGCGTTCGATGCCGAAGATGAAGAGCCACACCGGCATGGGCAAGCGGGTGAAGGTCACCGGCAAGGGAAAGCTCGTCACCGAGCAGGCCGGTAAGCGTCACCTGCTGGAGGGCAAGTCCTCCACCCGCACCCGCCGGCTGACCGGCACGGTCGAGGTGGCCAAGTCCGACGTGAAGCGTATTAAGAAGCTGCTGGGCCGCTGACGCGCCCGCCACTGACTTTTTTCAAGGAGTAGTTCAATGGCACGCGTCAAGCGGGCGGTAAACGCCCAGAAGAAGCGTCGTACCCTGCTCGACCAGGCGAGCGGCTACCGGGGCCAGCGGTCCCGGCTGTACCGCAAGGCCAAGGAGCAGGTGCTGCACTCGATGCAGTACTCGTACCGGGACCGCCGTGACCGCAAGGGCGACTTCCGCCAGCTGTGGATCACCCGCATCAACGCCGCGGCCCGGTCCAACGGCATGACCTACAACCGGCTGATCCAGGGCCTGCGCCTGGCCGGTGTCGAGGTCGACCGCAAGATCCTCGCGGACCTCGCGGTCCACGACGCCGCGACCTTCACCGGTCTGGTCGAGATCGCCAAGGCCGCGGTCGCGGCCGAGGGCATCGGCGGCGCGTCCGCCCAGGCCGCCTGAATTCCACCCGCTTCACTTCTGAAGCAGAGGCGTCCCGTCCCGTGCATCGCACGAGGCGGGGCGCCTTCGCATTGCACGCCCGTGATCGGGGCGTCCCTCATGTCGTTCCAGCTACCTGAGGGACGCCCCGATCACGGAGACGAGACGAAGGACGACGACCCTGTTCACGCCGCGTACTCCCCGGATCGCCGCCGCCCGGAAGCTGCACCGCCGCCGCGACCGGGACGACTCCCGCCGCTTCCTCGCCGAAGGGCCGCAGGCGGTGGCGGAGGCGCTGGGCGCGCCCGGCACCGTGATCGAGCTGTTCGGCACACCCGAAGCGCTGCACCGGTACGCCACGCTGGGCCGGGCCGCGTCGGACGCCGGGATCACGGTCTCCGAGGCCGACGACGAGGCGCTGGCGGCGCTGTGCGAGACCGTGCAGCCGCAGGGGATCGTGGCGCTCTGTCACCACACCGACGTGACGCTTGCGAAGGCGTTCGCGTCCGGCCCGAAGCTGGTCGCGGCGCTGGCCGAGATCCGGGACCCGGGCAACGCGGGCACGGTGCTGCGCACCGCGGACGCGGCCGGTGCCGGCGCGGTGGTCTTCGCCGGGGACGCGGTCGACCCCTACAACGGCAAGTGCGTGCGCGCGACCGCCGGCAGCCTGTTCCACGTGGACGTGGTGCGCGGGCCGGACCCGGTCGAGGTGGTGCGGGCGGCGCAGGCGGCCGGGCTCACCGTGTTCGCGGCAACGGGGTACGGCGACTCCGATCTCGACGGATTGGCCGACAGCGGCGCGCTGACCCTCCGTACCATGTGGATGTTCGGATCTGAGGCCCATGGCCTTTCCGACGCGGTGCTGGAGGCGGCGGACCGGAGGGTCAAGGTCCCGATGCACGGGCGGGCGGAGAGCCTTAATCTCGCGGCGGCCGCGGCCGTGTGTCTGTATGCTTCGGCGAGAGCATTGAGAAACCTGTAGGGAGTGACCCACCGTGATCCGCTCGTTTATGCAGCCCGCCGGTGCGCGCGGGCAGCGAGCCTGATCACGTCACGCTCTGAGCCTTCGGTACCGGTGGGCGGCGGCGTCGCCGCGCGTCACTAGACTGTCCCGGTTCCCGCAGGTGTTGGAGACGCAGAGTCATGACCTATCGCAATGACCCGTATGACCCCAAGCAGGTTGCCCTGCTGGATCAGTCCGCCCTCGACGGCGCGATCGCGGAGGCCGGCACGGCCTTCGACGGCGCGGCCGACCTGGACGCGCTCGTCGCGCTGAAGCCGGCGCACCTCGGCGACAAGTCGCCGATCTCGCTGGCCCGCCGGGAGATCGGCGCGCTGCCCCCGGCCGCGAAGTCCGACGCCGGCAAGCGGGTCAACATCGCCCGCCAGGCCGTGCAGGCGGCCTACGACGCCCGGCAGGCCGTGCTCGAGGTCGAGCGCGCCGCCCGCGTGCTGGCCGAGGAGCGCGTCGACGTCACGCTCCCGTGGGACCGCCGCCCGCGTGGCGCCCGGCACCCGCTGACCACGCTGATGGAGCGCATCGGCGACCTGTTCGTCGGCATGGGCTACGAGATCGCCGAGGGCCCCGAGGTCGAGCTGGAGTGGGCGAACTTCGACGCGCTCAACATCCGGGCCGACCACCCGTCGCGCGGGCTGATGGACACGTTCTACGTGGACACGCCGGGTCAGGTGCTGCGCACGCACACCTCGCCGGTCCAGGCGCGGACCATGCTGCACCGCAAGCCGCCGATCTACGTGGTCTGCCCGGGGCGGACGTACCGCACCGACGAGCTGGACGCCACGCACACGCCGGTCTTCCACCAGGTCGAGGGCCTGGTCGTGGACGAGGGCATCACGATGGCACACCTCAAGGGCACGCTCGACCACTTCGCGAAGGCGATGTTCGGCGAGGGCGCGAAGACGCGCTGGCGGCCGCACTACTTCCCGTTCACCGAGCCGTCCGCCGAGTTCGACGTGTGGTTCCCGGAGCACCGGGACGGGCCGCGCTGGGTCGAGTGGGGCGGCTGCGGCATGGTCAACCCGCGCGTGCTGACCGCCTGCGGCATCGACCCGGAGCGGTACTCCGGGTTCGCGTTCGGCATGGGCATCGAGCGGACGCTGATGTTCCGCCACGGCATTTCCGACATGCGCGAGATGGTCGAGGGCGATGTGCGCTTCACGACCGCGTACGGCATGGCCGTCTGAGACTGTCTTTTCTAAAGCGGAGGAATTGTGCGCATCGGAGTTTCCTGGCTGCGCGAACACGTCGACCTGCCTGACGGGATCACCGGCGTCGACGTCGAGCAGGCCCTGGTTTCATTGGGTATCGAGGTGGACTCGGTCGTCGACCAGGCGGCCACCGTCACCGGCTCGCTCGTGGTCGGCCGGGTGCTGACCATCGAGGAGCTGACCGGCTTCAAGAAGCCGATCCGGCACTGCACGGTGGATGTCGGGGGTGCCGCGCCACAGGAGATCGTCTGCGGGGCGCGGAATTTCGTGGTCGGCGACGACGTCGTCGTCATCCTGCCCGGCGGCGAGCTGCCCGGCGGTTTCACCATCGGCGCCCGGAAGACCTACGGGCGGATGTCCGCGGGCATGATCTGCTCGGCGGAGGAGCTGGGCCTTCCCGGTGGTCACGACGGGATCATCGTGCTGGCCGACGCCCCCGCTCCCGGCACGGACGCGCGTCCGCTGGTCGGGCTGGACGACATCATTCTCGAGCTGGAGATCACCCCCGATCGGGGGTACGCGATGAGCGTGCGCGGTCTCGCCCGGGACCTGTCGCTGGCGCTCAAGGTGCCGTTCCGGGACGCGGGGCTGGTTTCCGCGCCGTCGGGGACCGTCGATGTCCCCTGGTCCGTGACCGTCGACGACCAGAAGGGTTGCGACCGGTTCGCGGCGCGGCTGGTGCGCGGCATCGACCCGTCGGCGCCGTCGCCGGACTTCATCCAGCGCCGTCTCGCGGTCGCCGGCGTGCGGTCGATCGGCCTGGCCGTGGACATCACCAACTACGTGATGCTCGAGCTGGGCCAGCCGATGCACGCGTTCGACGCGGACCGGCTCGACGGACCGCTGCTGGTCCGCCGTGCGCTGCCGGGCGAGAAGATCACCACGCTGGACGGCGTGGTTCGCTCGCTGGACGCGGAGGACATGGTCATCTGCTCCGGCGAGGCCCCCGGCACACCGATCTCGCTGGCCGCGGTCATGGGCGGCGAGACGTCCGAGGTGCAGCCCGGCACGACGAACGTGCTGTTCGAGGCCGCGCACTGGGACGCGGTCATGGTCGGGCGCACCGCGCGGCGGCACAAGCTGTTCAGCGAGGCCGCGAAGCGCTGGGAGCGCGGCGTCGACCCCGCGCTGCCGCTGGTGGCCATCGACCGTGCGGTCGGTCTTCTGCTGACCCATGGCGGCGGCACGGCCTCGGAGGAGATCCTCGATCTCGACTACCGGGCCGCCGCGCCGCTGATCGAGCTGGACGCGACGCTGCCGGCCCGCCGGATCGGCGTGGACTACTCGCGCGAGCAGGTCATCTCGCTGCTCCAGCAGGTCGGGTGCGGCGTGGTCGCGTCCACGTCCAGCGACGTGCTGACCGTGACGCCGCCGTCCTGGCGGTCCGACCTCATCGACCCGGCCGACCTGGTCGAGGAGGTCGTCCGGCTGGACGGCTACGACGTGGTCCCCAGCCTGCTGCCGGTCGCGCCGGCCGGCAACGGACTGACCGCGTCGCAGAGCCGCCGCCGGTCGGTGGCGCGCGCGCTGGCCGAGGCCGGGTACGTCGAGGTGCTCGACTACCCGTTCATGTCGCCGTCCGTGTTCGACGCGTTCGGCATGCCGTCGTCGGACAACCGGCGGTCCGCCGTGCGCCTGGCCAACCCGCTCTCCGAGGAGGAGCCGCTGCTGCGCAGCACGCTGCTGCCGCCGCTGTTCACCACGCTGCGCCGCAACATCGGCCGTGGCACGCGGGACCTCGCGCTCTACGAGATCGGCGCGGTCTTCCACCCGCGTCCCGGCACCGGCCGCCCGCCGGTGATGGGCGTCGACGAGCGGCCCAGCGACGACGACCTGTTCGCCGCCGACGCCACGCTGCCCAAGCAGCCGTGGCACGTCGCGGTGGTGCTGGCCGGCGAGATCTCCCCGGCCGGCTGGTGGGGCGAGGGACGCCAGGCGACCTGGGCGGACGCGATCGAGGCCGCCCGTACCGTGCTCTCCGCCGCGGGCGTCCCGTCCTCGTCGGTCGCGGTCGGGGCCGGCGACGAGGCACCCTGGCACCCGGGCCGCTGCGCCGCGATCGAGGTCGACGGCACCATCGTGGGCTTCGCCGGCGAGCTGCACCCGGCCGCGATCTCCGCGCTGGACCTGCCGCGCCGCACCTGCGCCATGGAGCTCAACCTGACCGCGCTCCCGCCGGCCCCGGTCGTGCAGGCGCGGTCGATCTCCACGTATCCGGCCGCGCTCATCGACGTGGCACTGGTCGTCCCGGCGGAGGTGCCCGCGGCCTCGGTCGAGTCGGCGCTGGCCGGCGCCGCCGGCCCGCTCCTGGAGGCGGTCAGGCTCTTCGACGTGTACGAGTCGGAGGCGCTCGGCGCCGACAAGAAGTCGCTGGCCTTCAAGCTGACCTTCCGCGCCCCGGACCGGACGCTGACGGTCGAGGAGGCGGTCGCGGCCCGCGACGCGGCGGTCGCGGCGGCGGCGTCGGAGTTCGGCGCCACGCTGCGCGGCGCGTAGCACGCTGTCGGTGAGGAACCCCGCCGGTCATGATGACGGCGGGGTTCGCCGTTGGTGCGGCACGATATCGGGCCAGCCTCCTAGGACGTCGCGGTCGGTGCGCGGGAGGGGGCGGTGCGGCGGCCGGGTCCGTTCCGGAGAGCGCGACAGTTACTGCCGGTGACCGGCGGTTGGCGATCGAGGCCCGGAACGGTACCGGGGAGGCGGGCCGGCTGCCGCGCAGTTACGCGGCGTGCGGGATATCTAGACTGTGGCGCATGAGTGATGCGGCGATCCGGCGGTGTGCCGAGCCGGATGTGGAGGCGGCGGCCGCGCTGCTGAACCTGACCAGCGCGGTCGAGAGCCGCACCTGGTGGGCGGACAGGCTGCGGCAGCCCGGCGTGCACGCGATCGTCGCGGACGAGGGCGGGCGCGTGGCCGGTGCCGCGCTGCTCGGCATCGTGCCGAACTTCCGGGGGCAGTTGCCGATCGGGCTCGCGGTCGCGGAGGCCGCGCGCGGGCGGGGGATCGGCACGGCGCTGGCGCGGAACCTGGCCGGCCACGCGGCCACGCTGCCCGCGCCGGACGGTGGGATCGGCATGGTGCTGCGGGACGACCAGGCGGGCGGGCTGCGGTTCGCGGAGCGGCTGGGGCTGGCGCCGACGAACCACTGCATCGGCTGGATCATCGCGCTGGCGGACGCGGCGGCGCTGCGGGAGTCCGCCGCGGTCGCCGCGGCGAGGGCCGGCGTGCGGCTGGCGGAGAGCACGGTGGCGCGGGACCGGGAGCGGCTGGTCGAGGCGACGGCCGCCTCCGTGGCCGGGATGCCCAGCGACACCCCGATGGACCTGGCGGCGTTCGCGGCCGCGATGCCGGACGACGGTGTGCTGGTCTTCGCGGACGACGACGAGGGTACGGCCGGCGTGGCGCTGATCAGGCCGGACGGGGCCGAGGGCGGCTGGCACACCAGCTACACCGGGGTGGCGGTGCGGGCGCGGCGGCGGGGTGTGGCGCGGGCGCTGAAGCTCGGCGCGTTCGCGGCCGCGGCCGGCCACGGCGGCACCACCATGCACTCCGAGAACGACGAGCGGAACGCGCCGATGCTGGCGCTGAGCGAGGCGATGGGAATGCGGCGCGGCCGGGGCTACTGGTCACTGGCGGCGAAGCGGCTCACCCGCCCCTGAGCAGAGCGGCGGGCAGGCCGCCGGAATCCGTCAGGGCGGCACCGGACACCGCGCGCCGGGCAAGGCCGCGATCTGTGCCGCGACGGACTGCCCACGCGGTGCCGGCTCGGGCCGTTTCCCGGTTACCCGCGCGTCTCCGGGCCCGCCCCGTCCGTGCCGCCCTCGCCGCCGGAACCGGTGGCGCCGGGCGCAAGGATCGGTCCGGCCGCGCCCGCCTTCACCGTGACCGGGTCCGGCGCGACGGCGCCCGCGCCCGGCGTCTCCGGGGTCTCCGCCGGCGCGGCCGCGTATCGGGCGCTGAGCCGCCGGTAGGGCCGGCTGTTCAGCATGATGATCGTGGCGATGATGCCGAGCGCGCCGGTCAGCACGAAGACCAGCGCGATGCCCCGGTCCGCGCCGGTGCCGAACCAGGAGCCGATCGTGCGTGCGCCCGCGCCGTCCGTCATCAGCGGGATGAAGACGAACTGGGTGATCGGCGAGATCAGGAACGCGGTGGCCGGGGACGCGGCCTGCTCCACGCTCTGCGCGAAGCCGAAGACGCGACCCTGGCGCTCCAGCGGCACGACGCGCTGCAGGATGGTCTGCTCGGCCGCCTCCGCGAACGGGACGAGCAGCATGTAGGCATACATGCCGACCGCGAGCGGGATGATCGAGGACTTCAGCGGGAACAGCAGCACCACGGTCCAGAGGACCAGGTTGACGAGCAGCAGCAGGCGCACCGGCCGGCCGCCGAGCCCGACCTTCGCGATGAGCAGCCCGCCGACGATGAAGCCGGTGCTGAGCACGCCCCACAGCACGCCCCAGGCCTGCACGGAGACGAGCGACAGCCCGTACGCGTCCATTAGCGCCATGAACACGCCGCCGAGCAGGTTGTTGAAGGCGGAGAAGAACACCAGCGCCATCAGACCGGGGACGCCCCGGACCAGCCGGATCGTGCCGCCCAGGTCGACCCGGCCGCCCTCCGCCGCGTGCTCGGGCGAGGGTGCGGGCTCGCGGACCGTGACCAGGCCCAGGTGGACGATGGACAGCGCGAGCACGACCAGCGACACGATCAGCACGGACCGCATGCCGTCCGTCGCCACGAGCAGCCCGCTGATCACGGAGGTGGTCAGCATGGTGACGCCGGACGTGGTGCCGACCAGCCCGTTGGCCCGGTCGCGGCCGTCCTCGTCGATCAGGATCGTGACCAGCGTCGGCAGCGCGATCGTCCGGATGTTGCCCGCGATCACGCCGGTCATGAGCAGGACGACGAAAGCCCAGAGTCGTACCGATGCGGGGTCTTGAAAGGCTTCCGGGGGTGTGGCGGCCCAGACGCCGAGCGCGGCCAGGTAGAGCACGAACGACGCGCCCGCGGAGAACTGCATCATCAGCGTGCGCCGGTGGTGGTCGACCAGGCTGCCGAACCAGATGCCGGTCAGCGCCGTGAGCACCAGGAAGATGCCGGAGATGACGCCGGTCGCGAAGACGGAGCGCGTCTCCAGGTACACCCAGAAGGTGACCGCGAACCACACCGTGAAGTTGATGACCGACACGAGCAGCGTGTTGATCAAGATTTGGTAGAAGGTTCGCAGGTCACCGCTCATCGGGACACAGTAAGGCCTGCGTCCGACACTTTCGCGGGAGTTGTCGCCGGTCATTCCTCGTGAAGGTCCGCCCGGCGGCGCAGCGACGGCAGGTCGACGATGGTGATGTGCCGGTACCGCGACCGCACCACACCCTCGCGGGTGAGGCGTCGCATCGCGCGGTGCACGCTCACCTCGGACGCGCCGCAGAGTGCTGCCAGTTCGGGCTGAGTGAGCTGTACGCCGAGCGCGAGTCCCGTCGTGGTGTGGTAGCCGTGCGCGGTGGCGAGGTCCGACAGAATCCGTGCCAGCCGTACCGGCACGGAATAGGCGGCGAAGTCGACGCGCCGCCGTATCGACCGCCGCAGCTGATCGGCGATGATACCGGTCAGTTGCAGCGCGGCGTGCGGATACTCTGCCAGGAACACCTGGAAATCCGCGCGTTGAATGACCCGGATCTGGGCCGGTCCGCACGTCGTGACGGTGGCACTGCGGGGGCTTCCGTTGAGCGCGGCCATCTCGCCGATCAGGTCACCGGATACCCGGATGTCGATCAGGGCCTCGCGATCGTCGGCTGTCCGGGTCGTGACCTTGGCGAGCGCGCGGCAGAGTAGGACCACGAACGTCCCGGTGTCCCCCTCCCGTAGCAGAACGTGGTCCCCGGCGTAGTCGACGGCGACCCCGAGACCTAGCAGGTGTTTCTGTGCGGACGGGCGCAGACGGTCCAGCAGGCTTCCGACCGGCCATTCGGACAGCATGCCATCGACGGTAGTGGAATTGCGTGACGTTGCGCCGTGCGGCGAAACCGTCTTTTGACCGGGAATCCGGCCGTGGTCCGCCTTTCACTGGCTTCGGGCCGTCCGGAGGCGGCGGCAGGGGAGGCGACGATCGTGGACGAAGAACGCATTCCGGTCCGACGCGTGCAGGTAGGGGCAGATCTGGAGGGATACAGCAGGCTCAGCAACCGGGCGCAGGACCGGGCACAGGAGCTGTTCCAGGAGATGCTCTGGCAGGCCGCTGCTGATGCGGGCTTGGCCAGGACTGACTGGGTCCGGCAGGCGAGTGGGGACGGCGAGATCGCGATCCTGCCGGCCGGTGTGGACGAGATGCGAGTGACGGGTCGGTTCGTGCCAGCGATCGACGGACTGCTCCGGGAATGGAACCGTGCGAAGCCGGTGGACGATCGCCTGCGGATGCGCGTCGCCGTACATCAGGGCCTCGTGCACCTCGACGGCGTGAATGGGTTCCCGGGCGGGTCCGTGGTGCACCTCGCACGTCTGCTGGACGCGCCGGTACTGAAGCGGGCGCTGGCCGCGTATCACGGCGCGTCTGTGGCGCTCGCCCTGTCGTCGGAGATCTATCGCGATGTGTGCAGCTACCCGGGCGGCCTGCGGCTCGAATGGTTCCGCGAGGTGGTGGTGGACATCCCGGCCAAGGGTTTCAAGGCGCAGGCCTGGATCTCAGTGCTCGGCGAGGACGTGAATCAGCAGGCCTGGCCGGTGGACGGTCCGCAGCCGGACGCGCCGAAGGCGAAGAAGAGCGGCAGGCGAGCCACTTATCAGATAGGAGATGTCAGTAACGACGGCCAGATGGCCGTCGGCGACGGCGCGTCGGCCATCGGAAAGATCGAGGGACGGTGGAGATGACGCAGCCGGCAGAAGAGGAGAGCCCTCGTCAGGCGGCCAAGGAGGCCGGGACCAAGATCCCACAGCGCGACAGCGGCAGTGCTGAACCGCAGGCGCACGCAAACGATGAGCCGAGCGCGGCCGCCGGAACGAGGAACGCGGGCGAGGAATCGATAGCCGCGGAAGGCATGGACGGGGACGGCAAGCCGGGTCCTGCTGAGGCCGAAGCCGATGTGGAGAACGAGGACGCCGCTGAACGGCCCGATGCGGGTTTCGTTGTCGATGAGCTGCGCAGGATCGCCGGTGACCGTTTCCGCATCCGTGATCAGTTCAATCGTGGCCAGAGCGCCATGGGCGAGGGCTCCATCGCGGCCGAGAACATCATCTTCAACGGGGCCACCGGGGCGCCCGGGGGCCGTCGCCGGATCGAGGCCCGACTGATCGCCGAGCTGGCAGCCTCGTACCAGCTCGCGTATGTCACCAGTGACGTGGACGAGCGGCTGGAGCGTGAGCTGGACCGGCGGAGTCTGGTGGTCCTGAGCGGGCCGGACAGCAGTGGCCGGACCGCGACGGCCTGTGTCGCGCTGGCCCGGCGTCACGGTTCTCCAGCCCGCGTCGCGTCGTTTGATCTGTTGCCCTCGGAGCAACTAACGGACCTGACGAGGATGGAGAACAGCTTCATCGAGGGCGCCGGTCACCTCGTGCAACTGGGTGACGCGCGGGTTGCCGACGCCATGACGCTGGCCGCCCTGGCATCACACGCGAGGAGTCTCGACGCGACGATGGTCATCGTGATCGATTCCGAGCAGGCGCGAGCGGTCAGCAGTAGCTTGCTGGTGGGCCACGTGCGGCACGCTCGCCCGCCTGCGCGCGAGGTGTTTGAGGCGCATCTGCTGCATCGTCTGAAGGACTACGCCTGTCTCGCCGCGTGCATGCAGTGCCGGGGCGATTGCGTCGGTGCCTATGTGAGCCTCTGTCTGGACACGCCAGGCTTGATCGATCCCGCCGGGCGGCTGCACGTGCTGGTCGAGACCGCCGAGGAGGTGGCACTCCATCGCCCCCGCGGCGACAAACTGCGGGCGTTCGGAGTCTCTCGGAGTACCAGTGAGGAGCAAGCGGTGATCGACCGCTTGCTGACCTTCGACGAGAAGCCCGACGTCGACGCAGGCCATGCACGAGCCTTCCGGATCGCCTGTGTGCTGTTCCAGGGTGAGCCGCTGAACTCGGTGGTGGACGTGGCTGAGTCATTCGTGCGGGCGTCCGAGGGAACGGCGGACGCGTCGCCGTTGCGTCCGCCGGCCGGTGGCTATCAGGCGCTGCTGGGCGCGGAGTTGTCGGCGACGTGGATGCCGGCGGGCGATCGGCGTACGGCGGAGAGCCGACGTGCGGCCGAGAACGGCATGGCCCGCAAACTTGTCGACGCGCTATGGGCCGGAGCGCTCCGGCCCAAGGACCTGTTGCGCTGGCTGAATCTGCTGGTTACGGAGGGCCGCGATCCTCGGGTACGGCGGACGGCGGCGCTCCTGGCCGGTGGCTGCGCCGAGCACGACTTCGGCGAGGTCTGCACCGCACTGATGGAACCGTGGGCGAGGGCATCCGCCTGGTGGGTGCGTGAATGTGCGGGACTGTCACTCGTCGCCGCTGCGTTCTCCCCGCAGACCAGGCCCTTGGTGCGTGACTGCATCCAGCGCTGGGCGAAGAGCGACTCGGCACGGATGAGGGACACGGTCTCCCGGGCGTATGCGGCCGGACTTAGTGCGCTCATGCCGTCCCAGGGCCAGACCGACCTACTGTGGGTCTCCAGCCAGCCGTTCCTGCGCCGCAGCACGGTCGTGGCGGAGGCGTTGAGCCGGCTTGACCTGCCCTCCGATTCATTGCTCACCATGCTGCTGGTCTGGGCCGACCTGCGGTTCCGGTTGCCCGCGACGCACGCGGTGCGGGCGTTCGTGCTTCTCGCAGGACGTATGGCGGAGTCCGGCTCGGCGCCCGATCTCCTGGCGCGGATGGCGGCGGGTGATGTCAGCCGTACAGATCTGGCCCGCCTGTGGCAACTGGCGCTGCTCGATCCGTCCTCGGCCTTCAACGCCTGGGAACGTCTCGGCGACTGGGTGCGGATGGCGCCGGACGATCCATCGATCACCGGGTCGTTCCTGGCACTGATGTCTTCCGTCGCGGAGGATCCGCAGGTCCGCGACCGCCTGCGCCACCAGCTCACCTACGTGTGGCGCGGCCGGGTGACGGCGTCGCGCATTCTTGACCAGCTTGACCGGATCGTTGAGGAGCCGTGATGTCAGCATCAACCACCGCCGCACCCGGATGGGAGCCCTGGCGGACGTTCAGGACCTGGTGGGGGCTGGACGAGGGCATTGCAGTGCCGTCGCGACATGACCTGACCCTGTCGCACATCGTCTCGGTACCGGCGCAGGGCGAGGCGTTCGCGTTCGACGTGGAGATCTTCCAATCCTGGAGCGTGACCGGCGGGAGCCATGAGTTCCTGGCGAGGCGAGCGGCTCAGCTTTCTTTGGATGCACGCCGGGGGGTCCGTCGCCTGGCGATGGAGATGTCACGCCGGTTCGCACCGCACCAGGCGGTCGCGTTCGAAGCGGCGTTGAACGATGAGGTGTCCGCACGGCAGCCGTGGACCGTCAACGAGGGCGCTCTTGTACTGGTGTGCGAGGCCTCCGTCCGGGTGCACCCCGACACGCGGATTCGCGAGCAGACCCGCGAGTTCTGGGAGCGCCGGGTCGCGATGGAGTGCGAGCACGAGTTGGAGGTGCGGCGCGCGGCGCTGGTTGACGAACTCGTCAGCACCTGGGCCTCGGTCATCGAGAAGCTGGAGGACAACCCGTTCGCGCCTCCGTCGGCGAAGCTGGCGGAGGACGACTTCGCCAAGGTGTTCGCCGCGTTCAAGGAGCAGCGAGGCGATGCCGGTCGGCGGCTCGTGGACATCCTGGAACGCGCGGTCCGAGGGACCGAGATGAGGATGGGCCCGTCCGAATACACCAAGGCATGGGATGCGGCGTTGACCGCGCTGCTCAAGGAGTACGGGAGATAGCGAGAAGGGGCGGCCGGTGACGGCCGCCCCTTGCGCGTTCAGGCGCTGATCGACTTCTTGCGGCGGAGGTGTTCGCGGATGCGGAGGCGGGCCAGGTTCTCGGCGTCCTCGCGTTCCTCGGCGTACTGGTACGTCTGGTCGCTGCTGGCCTGGGTGCCGGCGAGGATCGGGAGCGCCTGCTGGGTGCCGTCGCGGCCGACCACGTGTTCCCAGGCGATCACGCGGTACGTGTGCGGGAAGATGAAGTCGACCAGGTCCTCCGTGACGACCTCGCCCTCGCTGGTCATCAGCGGCTGCTCGTCGGAGTGGGAGGGCACCTCGGCTGCCCAGAGCGGGTAGGCCTGAGGGGTGATGATGCGGATCGAGTCGCCCATGGCGGCTTCCCTTCTCAAGGCGGCACAACCATCCGAGCATATGTGGCTTAAGCCGCAAAGTAGGCGAAACTGAGAACCGGTGGCGTTTATCCCTTTGCCGCCGCGCGGTGGATGTTGATACATTCGACCGCATAGTGATGCGGAGGGACGGGGTCATGGGTGTGAAGGTCGGCGTCGCCGGGGCCAGTGGTTACGCGGGGGGCGAGCTGCTCCGACTGCTCGCCGGGCACCCCGAGTTCGACCTGGTCACCGCGACCGCGCACAGCCAGGCGGGCAGCGCGATCAGCGCGATCCACCCGCACCTGACCGGGCTGGACCTGGTCACGAAGCCGACCGTGCCGGAGGCGTTCGACGGCGTGGACCTGGTGTTCCTGGCGCTGCCGCACGGGCAGTCGGCCGCGCTGGCCCGGCAGCTGCCCGATGACACGAAAATTGTGGACATCGGCGCGGATTTCCGGCTGCATGACGCGACCGCCTGGGAGCGTTATTACGGCGGCGCGCACGCCGGCACCTGGACCTACGGTCTGCCGGAGCTGCCGGGCCAGCGCGAGAGGATCGCCAGCAGCACCCGGGTGGCGAACACCGGCTGTTACGCGGTCACCACCATCCTCGCGCTCGCGCCGCTCATCGCGGCCGGCGTCGCCGACCCGGAGGACGTGGTCGTGGTCGCGTCGTCCGGCACGTCCGGCGCGGGCAAGTCCGCGAAGACGCACCTGCTCGGCAGCGAGGTGATGGGCAGCCTGTCGACCTACAAGACCGGCCGCCACCAGCACGTTCCCGAGATCAAGCAGGCGACGGGCGCGCGGACGCTGTCGTTCACGCCGGTCCTGGCGCCGATGCCGCGCGGCATCCTGGCGACGGTCACGGCGCGGCCGCTGACCGGCGCGGATCCCCGGGACGTTCTCGCCGAAGCGTACAAGGACGACCCCTTCGTGCACGTCCTGCCCGAGGGGCAGTGGCCGCAGACCGCGAGCGTCGGCGGGTCCAATGCCGTGCACCTGCAGGCCACGATCGACGTCGACTCCGGCCGGATCATCGCGGTCAGCGCCTCGGACAACCTCGGCAAGGGCGCGGCCGGCCAGGCCGTGCAGAACGCCAACATCATGCTCGGCCTCCCCGAGACCACGGGGCTGCAGATCTACGGAGTCGCACCATGAGCGTCACCCACCCGAAGGGCTTCCGCGCGGCCGGCATCGCCGCGGGCATCAAGCCGGACAAGCCGGATGTCGCGCTGGTCGTCAACGACGGGCCGGACGCGACCGCGGCCGGCGTGTTCACCGGCAACCGCGTCAAGGCCGCGCCCGTGCTCTGGAGCCAGCAGGTGCTCAAGGGCGGCGTGGTGCGCGCGGTCATCCTCAACTCCGGCGGGGCGAACGCGTGCACCGGCCCGGCCGGTTTCCAGGACACGCACGCCACCGCGGAGCACACCGCGGCCGCGCTGCGCGGCGCCGCCAAGCCGCTGCTGCTCGGGGCCGGTGACGTGGCGGTCTGCTCGACCGGCCTGATCGGCGAGCGCCTGCCGATGGACAAGCTGCTCCCCGGCGTCGAGGCGGCCGTGCGCGGCCTGTCCCGCGACGGCGGCCCCGCGGCCGCCGAGGCGATCATCACCACGGACACACATGCGAAAACAGCGGTCGTCGAGGGTACGGGGTGGAGCGTCGGCGGCATGATCAAGGGCGCCGGCATGCTGGCGCCCGGTCTGGCCACCATGCTGTGCGTCCTGACCACGGACGCGGTCGCCGGTCCGGACACGCTGGACGCGGCGCTGCGTCATGCCACCCGCGTCACGCTGGACCGCGTCGACTCGGACGGCGCGATGTCCACGAACGACACCGTGCTGCTGCTGGCCTCCGGCGCGTCCGGCATCGAGCCGACGCCGGAGGAGCTGGCCGTGGCCGTCACCGAGATCTGCCGCCAGCTGTCCCGCAAGCTGATCGCGGACGCGGAGGGCGCCACCAAGGAGGTCGCGATCGCGGTCACCGGCGCGCTCACCGAGGACGACGCGGTCGAGGCCGGCCGCGCGGTGGCGCGCAACAACCTGGTGAAGACCGCGCTGTTCGGCAACGACCCGAACTGGGGGCGGATCCTGGCCGCGGTCGGCACCACGGCGGCCACGTTCGAGCCGGACCGGCTGGACGTCGCGATCAACGGCGTGTGGGTGTGCAAGAACGGCGCCGCGGCGGAGGATCGGTCCAAGGTGGACCTGTCCGGGCGGGACGTGGAGATCCACGTCAACCTGAACGCGGGCGGCGCGCAGGCCACGATCTGGACCAACGATCTCTCGCACGCGTACGTGCACGAGAACTCGGCCTACAGCTCGTGAGGCCGGGGCGCACCTCCGTACCCACGCATGATCTTGAATTTGATCTTCGGAACGAGGGGGCCAAGTGACGGCCGCGCTCACGCGTGACCTGGCGGTGGCGCAGCAGAAGGCCGCCACGCTGATCGAGGCGCTGCCGTGGCTGCGGCAGTTCTCCGGTGAGACCGTGGTGGTCAAGTACGGCGGGAACGCCATGGTCGACCCGGAGCTGCAGCGCGCGTTCGCGGCCGACATGGTGTTCCTGCGCTACGCCGGGCTCAAGCCGGTCGTGGTGCACGGCGGCGGCCCGCAGATCTCCCGCATGCTGAAGCGGCTCGGCATGGAGAGCGAGTTCCGCGGCGGCCTGCGCGTCACCACGCCGGAGACCATGGACGTGGTCCGGATGGTGCTGGTCGGCCAGGTCGGCCGCGAGCTGGTCGGGCTGATCAACGAGCACGGGCCGTACGCGGTGGGCATGTCCGGCGAGGACGCGAAGCTGTTCACCGCCGTGCGCCGCCCCGCGATCGTGGACGGCGAGCCGGTCGACGTGGGCCTGGTCGGCGACGTCGCCACGGTGAACCCGTCGGCGGTCGCGGACATCATCGCGGCCGGCCGCATACCGGTCATCGCGACGGTCGCGCCCGACGAGGACGGCGTGCTGCACAACGTGAACGCGGACACCGCGGCCGCCGCGCTCGCGGTCGCGATCGGCGCGCGCAAGCTGGTGGTGCTGACGGACGTGACCGGCCTCTACCGCAACTGGCCGGACCCGGAGAGCCTGATCACCCAGATCACCACGCACGAGCTGGCGAAGCTGCTGCCGAGCCTGGAGTCGGGCATGGTCCCCAAGATGGAGGCCTGCCTGCGCGCGGTGGAGGGCGGGGTTCCCGCCGCGCACGTCGTCGACGGCCGGGTCGCGCACTCGACCCTGCTGGAAGTCTTTACCTCTGAGGGATTCGGAACGATGGTGATGGGGTCATGAGCGGTCTGATCGACCGGTGGCAGACGTCCATGATGGACAACTACGCCACGCCCGCGATCGCGCTGGCCAGCGGCGACGGCGCGGTGCTGACCGACGAGGCCGGCAAGAAGTACGTGGACCTGCTCGGCGGGATCGCGGTCAACGCGCTCGGCCACGCGCACCCGGCCGTGGTCGCGGCCGTGACGAAGCAGATCTCCACGCTCGGCCACATCTCGAACTTCTACGTCGCCGAGCCGACCATCAAGCTCGCCGAGCTGCTGCTCGCGCTGGCCGGGCGGCCGGGACGGGTGTTCTTCGGCAACTCCGGCGCGGAGGCGAACGAGGCCGCGTTCAAGATGTCGCGGCTGACCGGGCGTACCCACGTGGTGGCGACCGAGGGCGGTTTCCACGGCCGGACCATGGGCGCGCTGGCGCTGACCGGGCAGCCCGCGAAGGCGGCGCCGTTCCTGCCGCTGCCGGGCCAGGTCACGCACGTGCCCTATGGCGACGTTTCCGCTTTGAAGAGTGCCGTCACGGACGAGACCGCGATGGTCCTGCTGGAGCCGATCCAGGGCGAGGGCGGCGTGCTGGTGCCGCCGCCCGGCTACCTCACGGCGGCCCGGGAGATCACGACCGCGAAGGGCGCGCTGCTCGCGCTGGACGAGGTGCAGACCGGCATCGGCCGCACCGGGCACTGGTTCGCCCACCAGGCCGAGGGCGTCGAGCCGGACATCGTGACGCTGGCCAAGGGGCTCGGCGGCGGGCTGCCGATCGGCGCGGTCCTCGCGTTCGGCCGGGCGGCCACGCTGTTCCAGCCCGGCATGCACGCCAGCACGTTCGGCGGGAACCCGGTCAGTTGCGCGGCCGCGCTCGCGGTCATCCAGACGATCGCGAACGAGGGCCTGCTCGACCACGTCAAGCGCGTGGGGGAGCGGCTGCGGCACGGCATCGAGGCGCTCGGCCACCCGCTGGTCAGCGAGGTGCGCGGCGCGGGGCTGCTGCTCGGCATCGTGCTCACCGCACCCGCCTCCGGCGCGCTGGCCGGCGTGCTCAAGGACGCCGGTTTCCTCGTCAACGCGGTGGCGCCGCACGTCGTACGGCTGGCACCGCCGTTGATCCTCACGGCCGAACAGGCCGACTCCTTCCTCGCGGCGCTGCCCGACGCACTGGACACGGTGAGCTCATGACCCGGCACTTCCTCCGCGACGACGACCTCACCCCGGCCGAGCAGTCCGCGGTGCTCGACCTGGCGCAGCTGATGAAGGCGGACCGGTACGGGCACAAGCCGTTCGCCGGGCCGAAGTCGATCGCGGTGCTGTTCGACAAGCAGAGCCTGCGGACCCGGCTGTCGTTCGACGTCGGCATCGCGGAGCTCGGCGGCAACCCGATCATCGTGGACACGCAGGCCACGCACTTCGGCCGCGGCGAGACGCTGGCCGATGCCGCGCACGTGCTCTCCCGGTACGTGTCCGCGATAGTCATGCGTACCTACGGCGACGACCGGCTCGCCGAGATCGCCTCCGTGGCCACGGTCCCGGTCGTCAACGCGCTCACCGACGGCTTCCACCCCTGCCAGCTGCTCGCGGACCTGCTCACCGTGCGCGAGCACTGCGGCGGCACGGCCGGGCGCACGCTCGCCTACGTCGGCGACGCCGCGAACAACATGAGCCACTCGTACCTGCTGGCCGGCGCGACCGCGGGCATGCACGTGCGCGTGGCCGGCCCGTCCGGCTACGACCCGGACCCGGCGATCGTGGCCCGCGCGTCCGAGATCGCGGCCTGGACCGGCGGCTCGGTGTCCGTGCTCCGCGACCCGTTCGAGGCCGTGGACCAGGCGGACGTGATCGCCACCGACACCTGGTCCTCGATGGGCCACGAGTCGGACGGGAAGGACCGGCTCACGCCGTTCCGGCCGTACCAGGTGAACAAGGACCTGGTCGCGGCCGCGAAGCCGGACGCGGTCGTGCTGCACTGCCTGCCCGCGCACCGCGGCGACGAGATCACCGACGACGTGATGGACGGGCCGCAGAGCGTGGTCTTCGACGAGGCGGAGAACCGGGTGCACGCGCAGAAGGCGCTGCTGGCCTGGCTGGCAGGCTACTCCGCATGACGTCCCCCACCACCCGCACCGCGCGGCACGCCCGGATCGTGGAGCTGATCCGCGAGAAGGCGGTCCGGTCCCAGACCGAGCTGGCCGAGCTGCTGGCCGGCGACGGCGTGCAGGTCACCCAGGCCACGCTCTCCCGTGACCTGGAGGAGCTGGGCGCGGTGAAGGTGCGTGGCACCGCGGGTGGCCCGGCCGTCTACCTGATCCCCGAGGACGGCACGCCGGTGATCCGGCAGGCCGAGCAGGCCCCGGCGCGGCTGCTGCGGCTGCTGCGCGAGCTGCTCACCGGCTCCGACGCCAGCGGCAACATCGCCGTGCTGCGTACCCCGCCCGGGGCCGCGCAGTTCCTGGCCAGCGCGCTGGACCGCTCCGGCCTGCCGGACGTGGTCGGCACGATCGCGGGCGACGACACCATCCTGGTCGTCGCCCGGGAGCCGTTCGGCGGGCCCGCGCTCGCCGACAAGCTCTCCGGGTGGGCCCGTACCGGGCCCGCCGACTCCGATAACTGAGAATGGGCTCGTGACCTCCTCTACTGAAAACCGGACCAGCCTCTGGGGCGGCCGCTTCTCCGGCGGGCCCGCGGAGGCGCTCGCCCGTCTCTCCGTCAGCGTGCAGTTCGACTGGCGGCTCGCACCGTACGACCTGGCCGGCTCCCGGGCCCACGCCCGGGTGCTCGCCCACGCGGGCCTGCTCGACGCGGAGGAGCTGGGCAAGATGCTCGCCGCGCTCGACGACCTGGAGGCCGCCTGCGCGTCCGGCGCGTTCCGGCCCACGGTCGAGGACGAGGACGTGCACACCGCGCTCGAACGCGGCCTGCTCGAACGCCTCGGCACGCTCGGCGGCAAGCTGCGCGCCGGCCGCTCCCGCAACGACCAGGTCGCCACCGACCTGCGCCTCTACCTGCGCGATCACGCCCGCGGCGTGGCGCTGCGCCTGGTCGAGCTGGCCGACGCGCTGACCGAGCAGGCCGAGCGGCACATCGAGACGCCGGCGCCCGGCATGACCCACGTGCAGCACGCGCAGCCGGTCACGTTCGGTCACTGGCTGCTCGCGCACGTCCAGCCGCTGCTGCGCGACCTGTCCCGGCTGCGGGACTGGGACGCGCGCGCCGCGGTCAGCCCGCTCGGCTCCGGCGCGCTGGCCGGCTCGTCGCTGCCGCTCGACCCGGTGCAGGTCGCCAAGGAGCTCGGCTTCGCCACCGCGGCGCCGAACTCGATGGACGCGGTCGCGGACCGGGACTTCGTGGCCGAGTTCCTCTTCATCACCGCGATGGTCGGCGTGCACCTCTCCCGCCTCGGCGAGGAGGTCGTGATGTGGACGTCGCAGGAGTTCGGCTGGGTCGAGCTGGACGACGCGTTCGCCACCGGGTCGTCGATCATGCCGCAGAAGAAGAACGCGGACATCGCGGAGCTGGCCCGGGGCAAGTCCGGCCGGCTCATCGGCGGCCTGGTCACGGTGCTGACCATGCTCAAGGGGCTGCCGCTGACCTACGACCGGGACATGCAGGAGGACAAGGAGCCGGCGTTCGACGCGGTCGACCAGCTCCAGCTCGTGCTGCCCGCGCTGGCCGGGATGATCTCCACGATGACCGTGCGCGCGGACCGGCTGGCCGCGGCCGCGCCGGTCGGCTACACGCTGGCCACCGAGGTCGCGGACTGGCTGGTCCGCAAGAACGTGCCGTTCCGGGAGGCGCACGAGATCACCGGGAAGCTGGTCGCGCTGTGCGTGGCCCGCGACTGCGCGCTGGACGAGGTGTCGGACGAGGACCTGGTCGCGATCTCCTCGCACCTCGACCCGGACGTCCGGTCCGTGCTGTCGGTGAAGTCCGCGCTGGCGGCCCGCAAGACGTACGGCTCCACCGGCCCCGGCCCGGTCCGCGACCAGCTCGCCGCCGCCGCGGACACGCTGGTCACCTGGCGTGCCTGGGCGTCGGAGACGGTCGTCCCGCGCTGATCATCACCGCCCGGCCCGTCATCCGGGCCGGGCGGTCCGCGCCCACGGCGTACCTGTGCCGCCGCCACTCCCCGCGAACGTTGCGTGATGGTCCTAAGACCGGGCGGTGAACCTGCCGAAAGGCCGTAGCCAGCGAATAGGCCGCGCGTGGAATGTGGTGGGATGGGTCGATGGAACTGGAGCTGACCCCGTGGGCCGAGGAGGACCTCGGCCTGCTGCGCCGGATCAACGTGCCGGCGATGAAGGGGCACCTGGGCGGGCCGGAGCCGGAGGAGAAGATCGTCGACCGGCACCGGCGGTACGTGCACATGAGCATCACCGGCACCGGCGTGATGTTCCGGGTGGCGCTGCCGCCGGAGCGCACGCCCGTGGGCAGCATCGGCTACTGGGACCGGGAGTGGAACGGCAGCACGGTCTGGGAGACCGGCTGGAGCATCCTCAACGACTTCCAGGGGCGCGGCATCGCGTCCGCGGCCGCCCGCCGGGTGGTCGCGCTCGCCGCGGCGGACGGGCGCCGGCAGTGGCTGCACGCGTTCCCGAAGACGGACAACGAGGCGTCGAACCGGGTGTGCCGCAACGCCGGGCTGTCCCTGGTCGGCGAGTGCGACTTCGAGTTCCCGGTCGGCACGCCGATCCGCTGCAACGAGTGGAAGCTGGATCTAAAGACCGTCGGCTAGCGTCTGCTCCAGGTTGTCCAGGCAGGCGCGGACCGCGCCGAGCACGCCCGCCCGGTCGCCGAGCGCGGAGAGCGCCAGGCGCGGCGGCACCAGCGTGCGGGCGCGCAGGTGCCGGTCGAGCGCGTCCAGCAGCGTCGGGCCGCCACGGGACACGCCGCCGCCGATCACCACCAGCTCCGGGTCGAGCACCAGCAGCGCCGGGGCCAGGCCGCGGGCGAAGCGGGCCGCCACCGTGTCGATCGCGGTCAGCGCGACCGGGTCGCCGTCCGCCGCGGCCCGCAGCACCGCGGACGGGTCCGCGCCGCCGAGCCGGCCGATCGCGTCCGCGCCCACCACGCGTTCCAGCGGTCCCATGCCGTCGACCAGGGACGGCGACTCGTCCAGGTCGATGAAGCCGATCTCGCCGGCCGCGCCGGACCGGCCCCGGTGCAGCCGGCCGCCGACCGTGATCCCGGCGCCGATCCGCGAGCCCCAGTGCACGAACATCACGGTGCCGGCCTCGGTCGCCACGCCCTGCCAGCGCTCCGCGAGCACGGACAGGTTCACGTCGTTCTCCACCAGCACCGGGCAGCGGAACATCCGGCCCAGCTCCGCGTCGAGCGGCAGCGACGCCCAGCCGGGGATGCTGGGCGCGAGCCGGAACGTGCGGTTCGCCGGGTCCGCGATGCCGGGGGAGCCGATGCAGACCGCGTGCACCTCGTCCTCGGTGCGGCCGGCCTGACGCAGCGCGGCCCGTACCGTGTCCGCGATCAGGGTCATCAGCTCCGGGCCGTCGCCGGCGCCCTCGGTGGGGACGCGGATCTCCGCCAGCGGACGCCCGATCAGGTCGGTGATCAGCGCTATCGCCTTGTGCGGGCCGACGTCCACGCCGGCCAGGCAGCCCGCGCCCGCACGGAACGTGACCAGCTGCGCCGGCCGTCCCTTGCGCGGCGAGGCGTCCGCGTCCGTCACCGGCTCGATCCAGCCCGCGTGTTCCAGCAGCGTGAGCGCCTGGGCGACGGTGGGCCGGGTCAGACCGGTCCGGGCCATCAGATCCGCGACACGCTGCGGCCCGCCGGTGCGCAGCGCCGTCAGAACGGCGCTCGCGTTCAGCCGCCGCAGAACGTGCGGGCCGCTTCCCCTTGACTCGGTGCTCATGACGGAGCAGAGTACCTCTTTATTAAAGAAGGCTCCTTTATTAAGTCGGCCGTGTCCCGGCCGAGGAGGCCGCACCCATGCTCGACACAGACTTCGCATCGCGCACCGCCATCGTCGCCGGCGCGGCCCACCCGATCGGGCGGGCCGTCGTGGCCGAGCTCGCCGTCCGCGGGGCCAGGGTCATCGCGGTCGACGTGATCACCCCCGCCGAGGGCCTGGACCGGATCATCGGGGTGGGCGCCGGCCACGCGCCGTCCGACTTCGTCGACCGGGCGATCCTGGCCTGCGACGCGCTCGGCGCGACCCCGGACATCCTGGTCAACTGCCCGATCGGCATCCCGCACCCGAACGCGGTGCACCTCGGGCTGTCCGGGTTCGTCACGCCCGGCGGCGCGATCGTCAACGTCGCGGAGGCACCCGCCGTCCCGGACGGCGCACGGTCTGCCTCGATCGCGCTGTCCGGGATGACCCGGCTGATGACCGACCGGCTTCGCGACCGCCGCGTCCGGGTCAACGGGGTGCTCGCCGCCGGCCTCGCCGAGCCGGACCTGCCCATGCCGGTGCTGCCACCCACGCCGGTCGGCCGTGCGGGCTGGGCCGACGAGGTCGCGCGCTGCGTGGCGTTCCTCGCCTCACCGCAGGCGTCCTATGTGGCCGCGGCGGTGCTGCCGGTCGACGGCGGGCTCGGACTCATGCGCCCCGAGCCGGCCGGATACTGGCACCGCAACTCCTGCACCACCCGTGAACCCGCTTTCGCACACTGAACCCCCCGAGGAGTGCTCCATGCAGCGTCGCGGTCGTATCGCGCTCGCCGCTCTCACCGGTCTCGCCGTCGTGGCAGGCCCGGCCCTACCCGTTTCCGCCTCCCCCGCGGTGAAAGGGCTGCCGCTCGGACCGGCCGGGCTCCCGGAGACCCGGACCACGCAGACGCTCGCGCCCGGCGTCGTCCTGACCACGATCACCCGCGGTAAGGCCGACCCGAACCAGGTCTACTGGACGATCGGCATCAACATCCCGCTCGGCGAGGTCCTGGAGGACCCGGACCCAGACGCGGACAAGGGCGCGC
Organism: Catenuloplanes japonicus; assembly: GCF_000717135.1. Classification (GTDB taxonomy): domain Bacteria; phylum Actinomycetota; class Actinomycetes; order Mycobacteriales; family Micromonosporaceae; genus Catenuloplanes; species Catenuloplanes japonicus. Next base: position 25,773 of record NZ_JNXY01000012.1, on the reverse strand, counting down.
TCGGCACGGCGGCCAAGGCGCAGGCGGTCAAGGCGCAGCTGCTGGCGAACCCGGCCGTCGCCGCGGAGCTGGCCGCGCGCGGCTGGGAGCCGCGCATCGAGGCGGTCGACTACGCCCCCACGCTCACCGGGTACCGCGGCGGGCTGATCGGCTACACGCTGCGCATCGGCCGGTTCGCGGACCGGGCCGCCACCGCCTCCCTCATCAGCACGCTGGCCGCGGCCGGGTTCTCCGCGTTCGCGCTCAACACCGGCCAGGACGGGCGCCCGACCAGCACCGGGCCGTGGCTGCTGCGCGTGCTCACGGTGGACCCGGACCGCTTCCGCGGCAAGGTCACCTCCTCGGTCGGCGACGCGATCTCCGGGCAGCAGACCACCAGCTCGATCGCGGCCGCGGCCGGCGCGGTCTACGGCGTCAACGGCGGCTACTTCACGATCAACCCCAACGACGGCACCCCGGGCGTGCCGGCCGGCCTCAGCGTGCTCCACGGCACGCCGGTCACGGCCGCGACCAACAACCGCGCCGTGCTCGTGCTCCGCGACAACGGGCGACGAGCCGAGATCGAAAACCTCTCCAGCCGGTACGCGCTGCGCTTCGGCACCGGCCGCACGCACCTGGTCGACGCGCTCAACCGGCTGCCCGGCAAGATCCGCGACTGCGGCGGCGTCGGCGGCGACCAGCCCACCGAGCGGCCCGTGCACGACTTCACCTGCACCGACCCGGACGAGATCGTGGTCTTCACGGACGGCTACGGCGTGCCGACACCGACCGGGCCGGGCGTCGAGGCGCTGATCGACCGCACCGGCCGGGTCGTCACGGTCCGCGACCGGATCGGCGGGACGGTGCCGGCCGGCCACCGCATCGTGCAGGCCATCGGCACGGACGCGGCCTGGCTCACGGCGAACGCGCGCGTGGGTGCGCTCCTGACCCTGGACACCACCGTGGTCGACGCGCGCGGGCGCACGGTCTGCTTCGGGCCGCGTGACTTCGTGGTCAACGGCGGGCCGCAGCTGGTCAGCGACGGACGGGTGGCGGTCAACCCGCTGGCGGACGGGCTCGTGCACGAGGATCCGTCGCTCGGGCTGCCGGACTCGGCGCTGGGCGCGTCGTTCGGCTACAACTGGTTCATCCGCGACAACCCGCGTACCGGGGCCGGCGTCGACCGTCAGGGCCGGCTGATCCTGATCCAGGTCGACGGGCGCCAGGCCGGGATCAGCCAGGGGCTGCCGATCAAGGAGTTCGCGGAGGTCTTCAAGTCCCTCGGCGCGGTCGAGGCGATCAACCTCGACGGCGGCGGCTCCTCCGCGACCGTGGTCAACGGCACGCTGATCAGCTCCCCGTCCGACCTCAACTCCGCAGGCCAGCCGACCGAGCGCGCCACCGGCGACGTCATCCTGGTCAACGCCCGCTGACCGTCGCCGTCCCCACCGTGATCGGGGCGCCCCTCATGTCGTTCCACCGAGGTCAATGACGCCTGGATCACCGCGCACCATGATCGGGGCGTCCCTCATGTCGTCTTCCCACGACATGAGGGACGCCCCGATCGCGTGTCAGCCCGTGATCACCTCGTGGGTGGCGAGCGCGGCGGTGCGCTGCTCCACCAGCGTGCGCAGCGTGGCACTGTCGGTCGCGGCCACCTCGGGATCCGTGGTGGCGAGCCGGGCCGCGATCACGTCCAGCTGCCGCAGCGCGGCGCCGCCGGCGAAGAGCCGCTGGTAGAGGTCGCGGTAGACCTCGGTGTAGACGGCCTTGAACGAGGCCGACTCCAGCGCCTTCTCCTTGAGCGCGTTCCCGCCCATCATCCGGCCCCCGCCGGGGCCGCCAGCCTCGCCGCGTTGCTGGAACTGCGGCATTCCCTGCCCGCCCGCCGGAACCTGTCCCTCGGTCCCCGGAGCCTGCTGTCCCCGGCCTCCGCCGCCGAACGAACCCGCGTCGAACGGTCCCTGCGTCGCCTGGCCCTGGAACGTGAGGTTCAGGTCCCAGGTCACCACGGAGATCTTGCGCGTCGCCAGGTCGTACCGCAGGTAGTAGTTCTGTCCCGGCCCGCTCATGTCGTCGAAGTTGAGCAGCAGGTTCTGCAGCGCGACGTAACTGGCGAACGACCGCACGTCCACCCGGTCCGCGAGCCCGGCGTCGAACTCCTCCGCGCTCGCCTCGCCGACCCACTTCATCAGCGCGATCACCGGCGCCAGATCCTGACTGCCGACCAGGTTGATCTGCTTGAAGTCGTTCACGTAGCCGGTCGGATCATCACCCTTGTACGTGAACGAGCCGGTCGACAGCGCCTTGTAGAGCACGGAGCCGTCGAGCTCGTCCGCGAACTGCTCGTCCGGGTGCTCGATCAGCAGCCGGGTGACGGCCGGGCGGTCGTTGACCGAGAACGTGGAGTAGGTGTAGCGCTGGATCGGCTCACCGGTGAGCGCGATCAGGTCCAGGGCCAGCGCCTCGTTCATCACGCTGGACGTGGAGCCGCTGCCCACCCGTACCGCTATCTCCTGATGCCCTTGATAGCGCCGGCCCTCGACGAACTCGTCGAACTTGATCAGCCATGGCAGTTCCTCCGGCCGCGCGGTGTCCAGCGAGACGCGCCCGCCCATCCCGCCACCGCCCGGCCCGGCCTGTCCACGCTGACCGGCACCGCCGGCATCGGCCCCGCCGGGAAAGCCCTGGAAGCCCTCCGGAGGCGCGCCGCCCGGCCCCTGACCCCCACCCGGGAACCCGCCGCCGCCGGGACCGCCACCGCGCTGGTTGCGCTGCTGTGCCACCCCGTCGCGCGCCAGCCCGCCCAGCGTGGAATTCCCCTTCAGCCGGATCCCCACGCTCGGCACCACGGTCCCGTCGATGGTCAGGTCCGCCTCGACGTACTCCTTGTCGCCCTTGTCGAAGTAGTCGTCGAGCATCCGCTGGTAGTCGTCGTCCGTGAACGACAGCCGCAGGTCGTGCGCGGCGGCCGAGTCGAAGATGTCCACGGTCCCGGCGACGTCCTCGGTCACGGCGGCGCCGGACAGGTCGGACGGGCTGAACACGTACGGCCGGATCCGCTCCGACCCGAAGAGCAGCCCGACCACGCCCAGGAACGCCAGCGACACCCCGACCAGCCGCCAGTTCTGCCGCAACCGCACCGGGAGGCGGCGCCTCAGCAACCGCATCAGAGATCCGTCTGGTCGTAACCGGTCAGCACCGTGACACGCTGCCCGCCGGTCCGCTCGCCGAGCGCGGTGATCAGCTCGGACGGCTCCGTGCCCCGCTTCAGCCGGACCGTGTAGAGCAGCTCGGTCAGCGCGCCGCCGCGGATCGACTCCATGCTGACCAGCTCGAACTCGGTGGTGAGCCGGACCAGCACGTCCCGCACGCCCTCCGTGTAGTCGCCGTCCGGCGGCACCTGCACCTTGACCACCTGCCGCTGCACGTCCAGGTGGTACCAGTTGAAGCGCTGCATGATCACGATGACCAGGCAGATCGCGACCGTGGCGATCACCGCGAGCGTGTAGAACCGGGTGCCGGCCGCCATGCCGACGCCCATCACCAGGAAGATGAACCCGACGTCCCGGGTCTCCTTGATCGCGTTCCGGAACCGGATCACGGACAGCGCGCCGACCAGCGCGAACGCGCGGGCGATGTTGGAGCCGACGACCAGCATGATCAGCGAGATGAGCATGCCGAGGATGACCAGCGTCTGCACGTACGACTGGGAGTAGGACACGTTGCGGTGGGTGAACCGGTACACCCAGCCGATGATCGCGCTCAACACGAACGACAGCGCCAGCACCACGGCGACGTCGCCGCTGCTGAACGTGCCGGTGAGGTCCTGCACCTCGAACACCTAAACCTCCACTGGAGCGGACCGATCCGGCGAGGCCGGATCGGAGAGGGGGACGTGGAAGACCGACCGGGGCGCGCGACCGAACGCCTCGACGGCCTGGCAGTACTTGGACATGCGGATGACACCGAGCCCGTGCCGGGCGGTCAGGTCGGTCATCCAGTACGGGACGCGGTCGTTCGCCTTGACCTCCAGCACCGCGAGGCCGGCCGGCACGATCAGCCGGTTCTCCGCCTCCGCGCCGAGCTCCAGGTCGCGGTCCCGGCCGCGCACCCGGTGGTCGAGCGTGACACGCAGGCCCAGGTCGGCGCCGCGGCCGACGAACGCCTCACGCTGATATCCGGTCATCGCGACCGGCCGCAGGTCGAGCCCGGAGATCAGGCCGAGCAGCTCCTGGAGGAACGCGGCCTCGCGCGGCGAGTGCTCCACCATCCGCCGCCCGTCGCACAGCTCCCGGGCCTGCCGGTACGGCAACCGCACGCGCCGCTTCTGGGTGACGCGGTTGACCCGCTGCTTGATCTCGACGTAGACCGGCGTGTCGTCGGCGATCGTCTTCCCGTCGCCGTAGTGCCGCACCCGGATCTTGCGCCGGAACTTCAGGCCCTCGATCTTCTCCCAGTAGAAGCGCAGCTGCCGGGTGTCGTAGTAGACGCTCCACACCGGATAGCCGCGCTCGCCCGCGTGCGCGTCCCGGTCCAGGTGCGCCGCGAACGCGTCCCGCAGCGCCGGCGCCGCGGACTGCGGCACCAGGTACTTGATCTCGTACCGGTTGAACGCGTGCAACCGGCTCGGCGCCCGCAGCGAATGCCCCGGCTCACCCGGGTCCGGCACCGGCTGCTCGCGCGGCTTCTCCGCGCGCCGCCACCTAAGGCGCATCGACAACCCTCCGTCCTCATGCCGTACGTCGGCGGCATGAGGAAACCGGGTGCCGCTCAAAGCGGGCTCATAGCCGACCGGCGTATCGCTGGGAACGGAGGGTTAACGCAAGGTGTATGGCGAGGTGAGAGCAGGTGGACAGAAAATCTGAAATTATTCGGCGAGCACCGCCAGCACCGCGTCGCCGTACCGGGCCAGCTTCGCCTCACCGACGCCGCTGACCGTGGCCAGCTCGGCCAGCGAGGACGGCTTGCGGGCCGCGATCTGCTTCAGCGTCGCGTCGTTGAACACGATGTAGGCCGGAACGGCCTGCTCCTTCGCCGTCGCGCCACGCCAGGTGCGCAGCTTCTCGAACAGCGGCGCGTCGGCCGGATCCAGATCCGCGGGGGCCGCCTTGACGCCGCCGGCCGCGGAGGCCGAGGAGCGCGAGCGGGACTTCGACGGCCGTTTCGGCTCGGTGCGCAGCATGACCGTGCGCTGCCGGCCCAGCACCTCGCGGCTGCCGTCCGTCAGGACCAGCACGCTGTAGTCGCCCTCGACCGCGAGCAGCCCCTGCGCGATCAATTGCCGGGCCACGCTGCGCCACTGCGCCTCGTTCAGATCCGCGCCGATGCCCCAGGTGGACAGCTCCTGGTGCCGGCCGCGCCGCGTCTCGTCCGTCTCGCGGCCGAGCAGCACGTCGACGGCCTTGCCGACGCCGTACTTCCGGTTCCGCTCACGGTGCAGGCGCAGGATCGTGGAGAGCAGCTTCTGCGCGGGAATCGTGCCGTCCCACTGCTCCGGCGCGGTCAGGCACGTGTCGCAGTTGCCGCACGCCTTCGCCTCCTCGCCGAAGTAGTTCAGCAACTGGACCCGGCGGCACTGCACGGTCTCGCAGAGCGCCAGCATCGCGTCCAGGTGCGTCGACAGCGACCGCTTGTGCGCCAGGTCGCCCTCGGACTGCTCGATCATCCGGCGCTGCTGGACGACGTCGTTGTACCCGTACGCCAGCCAGGCCGTCGACGGCTGCCCGTCCCGCCCGGCGCGGCCGGTCTCCTGGTAGTAGCCCTCCACCGACTTCGGCAGGTCCAGATGGGCGACGAACCGCACATCAGGCTTGTCGATGCCCATGCCGAACGCGACCGTGGCCACCATGACCAGGCCCTCCTCGCGCAGGAACCGGGACTGGTTCCGCGCCCGGACGCCCGCGTCGAGACCGGCGTGATACGGCAGCGCGGGTATCCCTTCCCGCGACAGGAACTCCGCCGTCTTCTCCACCGAGGCGCGCGACAGGCAGTAGACGATGCCGGCGTCACCCCGGTGCTCCGTGCGCAGCAGCTCCAGCAACTGCTGCTGCGGCCCGTCCTTGGGCACGATCCGGTACTGGATGTTGGGCCGGTCGAAGCTGGCCACGAAGTGCTTCGCGTCGGACAGCTTCAGCCGGGTCGCGATCTCCGCGTGCGTGGCGGACGTGGCGGTCGCGGTCAGCGCGATGCGCGGCACATCCGGCCAGCGCTCGTGCAGCATGGACAACTGCAGGTAATCCGGCCGGAAGTCGTGGCCCCACTGCGACACACAGTGCGCCTCGTCGATCGCGAACAGCGAGATCTTGCCCCGGTCGAGCAGCTGCTGCACCCCGGGCGTGCCGAGCGCCTCGGGCGCCAGATAGAGCATGTCGAGCCGCCCGCCGACGAACTCCTGCTCCACCATCCGCCGCTGATCCATCGTCAGCGTCGAGTTCAGGAAGTCGGCGCGGACGCCGAGCGCGCGCAGCGCATCCACCTGGTTCTGCATCAGCGCGATCAGCGGGGAGATCACCACGCCGGTGCCGGGCCGGACCAGCGCCGGAATCTGGTAACACAGCGACTTGCCACCACCGGTCGGCATCAGGACCAGCGCATCCCGGCCCTCGACCACGGTCTCGATGATGTCCTGCTGGCTGCCGCGGAACGAGTCGTAACCGAAGATGCGGCGCAGCACCTCGGCCGGACCGGCACCGGTCAGATCCGGCGCCTCCGGCGGCGCGGGCACGCCGGCCGGGGTCGCCTCCTCCCAGCTGCCAAGATCTTCCTCATCGGCCCAGTACTCCGCCGGCGGCTCGTCGTCCACCGGCCAGTCGCGCTCCTCGTCCACGGCGGCGACTCTACCGACCCCCACCGACAACAGCCGACCCCGCGGACCCGGAAACCGCCCGATCGGTCACGTCGTTTTCTCCCGGCTCTCTTGTGGGCGGCCGGGCAGGGCTGAGACGGTGATGAATGTGACGTACCCGGGCGAGCCGTGGCATCTGAAAGGCCGCATGCACGTCTCGGTGTGGCTCGTTCCCGCCGCGGCGTTGCCGGCACACCCGCAGGGCCTGGCGGCGCCGCCGCTGCGGATCTTCGGCCGGGTGCCGGTGGGGGCCGCCTGGGTCAGTTACGAGCCCGGCGGCGTGCTCACCTATCGGGAACTGCTCAGCGCGCGCCTGGTCCGCGACCGGGGACGGGTGCGGGCGACGATCACGGAGATCTGGGTCGACAGCGAAGCCTCGCGCGACGGCGGGCGAGAGCTGTGGGGAATCCCGAAGGACCTGGCGGACCTGGTGACGGAGTCCTCTCCGATGTCGGCCGGCGGCATCGCGCGGGCGGTGCTGCGGCGAGGGGTGGGGTTTCCCGGGCGCGTGCCGCTCCGGCTGCGTCTCCTGCAGATGCTCCACGGCCGGCCCAAAGCCGCGGGGGTACGCGGGAGCGCGGCGCTTCGCCTCGGCCGGGTGGATTGGGAGGTGGTGAGGGAGGGGCCGCTCGGGTATCTGGGCGGGAGGCGGCCGCTGGTGACGTTGAGTCTCACCGGCTTCGACGTGTGGTTCGGGTCGGGGTAGGAAGCCGGGCCCGGGTCGGCCCGTGTTCCAGCGTTTTGCGCCGTCGGGTGCCGTGTCGTCCTGCCCCGTGATGAAAGAGGGAGCTATTGGTCGAAATCGGCCGGGTTCAGGCGGGCGGTGCGGTGGATGTATTCGGTGGCGGAGCCGGGCCAGTTGGTGGCGATGCGGCCGGTGGGGGTGGTGTACCAGTTGTGGCAGGCGGTCCAGATGCTGGTGGAGAGGCGGTGTTGCATCTCGGCGTCGTGGGCGGCGGCGCGGGTGGGGGAGACGGCGAGTGGGGCGGCGCCGGTGGCCAGGAGGCGGACGGCCTGGACGATGTAGCGGGCCTGGGCCTCCTGGAAGAGGATGACGGAGGTGGTGCCGGTGTTCGTGTTGGGGCCGTAGATCAGGAACATGTTGGGGAAACCGGGGACGGTCATGCCGAGGTGGGCGTGCGGGCCGTTGCGCCAGGTGTCGGGCAGGGTGATGCCGTTGCGGCCGGTGACGGTGATGGGGGCCAGGAAGTCGGTGGCGGTGAAGCCGGTGCCGTAGACGATGGTGTCGGCCTCGTGCAGCGTGCCGTCGGCGGCGCGGATGCCGTGCGGCTCGACGGCGGTGATGGTGTCGGTGACCAGGGTGACGTCGGGGCGGGCGAGCGCGGGCAGCCAGGCGTTGGTGAAGAGCGTGCGTTTGCAGCCGAGCGGGATCGTGGGGGTGACCTGGGCGCGGAGGGCGGGGTCGCGGATCTGCCAGTGGCGTTGCAGGGTGGAGAGCGTGGTGACGAGCGTGCGGGCGACGGGGTCGCCGGTGATCGCGCGCGTGGCGAACCAGGCCAGCAGCAGCGTGCCGGCGCGCGCGAGCCGCATGGTCCAGGGTGATGGGTGGCCGTACCGGCGATCGGGTTTGGGGATGAGCCAGGGGGCGGTGCGCTGGAAGACGGTGATGTGGGCGGCGTCGCCGGCGATCGCGGGGACGAGCTGGATCGCGCTGGCGCCCGTGCCGATGACGGCGACGCGGCGGCCGGTGACCGTGACCGTGTCGTCCCAGCCGGTGGTGTGCAGCTGGCGGCCGGCGAACGTGTCGGCGCCCGGAAGGACCGGTACGGCCGGTTTCGACAGTTGGCCGACGGCGGGGACCAGCACGTCCGCGACCAGCGAGGAACCGTCCGACAGAAGCAGATGCCACCGTCCGGACTCCCAGCGCGCGGACGTGACCTCGGTGTTCAGGCGGAGGTGCGGCGTGATGCCGAGCTCGGTGGCGCAGCGCCGGACGTAGGCGAGGATCTCGTCGTGCGGGGGAAAGCGCCGTGACCAGTGCGGGTTCGGGAAGAACGAGTAGGAGTAGAGCGGCGCGGGCACGTCGCAGGCGCAGCCGGGGTAGCGGTTGTCGCGCCACACGCCGCCGATCTCGGCCGCGCGTTCCAGCAGCACGAAGTCGGTGAAACCGGCGTGGCGCAGCAGCGCGGCGACCGCGATCCCGCCCAGGCCGGCCCCGATGACGGCGACGCTCGGCATGCCGCAGAACCTAGCATAAATTTAAATGCGCGAATGTCTTACCAGGATCCGGCGGTAGGCGCGCAGCACGAACGTGGGCCGCTGTTCCGGCTCCTCGGCCAGCGTGACCGGCGTGTCGAGCAGCGCGGTCAGGCCCGCCTGCAGCTCCAGCCGGGCGAGCGGCGCGCCCAGGCAGAAGTGCAGGCCGGCGCCGAAGCCCACGTGCGGGTTCGGGTCGCGGGCGGCGTCGAAACGGTCCGGGTCCGCGAAGACCAGCGGGTCCCGGTTCGCGGCGCCGAGCAGTGCGGCGATCTGGCCGCCGGCGGGCACGGTCACGCCGCCGACCTCGACATCGGACACGGCGGTGCGCACGAACAGGTGCAGCGGCGGGTCGTAGCGGATCATCTCCTCGACCGTGGACGGGACCAGTGACCGGTCCGCACGCACGCGGGCCAGCTGCCCGGGGTGCCGGGTCAGTGCCACCCAGCCGCCGCCGAGCGCGTTGACCGAGGCCTCGTGACCGGCGTTGAGCAGCAGGATCGCGGAGGCGACCAGCTCGTCCTCGCTCAATCGGTCGCTCCCGTCCCGTACCCCCGTCAAATGGGTCATCAGGTCTTCGCGGGGTTCACGCCGGCGGAGATCAGCCAAGGAGCGCATATAGGCGGCAAAATCTGCCGATGCCCGCAGTGCGGCGTCCTCCACGGCGGGTGTGCGTGACGGCTCGTACATCCGCACGATCGCGGCCGACCACGGCCGCAACAGGTGACGGTCGGCCACCGGGACGCCGAGCAGCTCCGCGATCACGTCCACGGCCAGCGGCTCCGCGAAGTCGGCCAGCAGGTCGAACGTGCCGTCCTGCGCGGACAGCAGCTCCCGGGCGCGCGCGGCGATCGCGGGGCCGAGCCGCGTCACGTGCCCGCGCCCGAACGCGGACGCCACCAGCGATCGCAGCCGGGTGTGCGCCGGCGGCTCGTTCTCCATCATCTGATGCCGGTGGAGCAGGTTGAACGGGGCATATCGGCCGGCCGGCTCCCGGTCCCGCCAGATCCGGCCCAGACGCCGGTCCCGCAGCACGGTCTGCACCGTGGCGTGGCTCGCGGCCAGCCACATCCGCGACGGCGCGTGCCAGCTGACCGGGCCCTGTTCCCGCAGCCGGGCCAGCACCGGGTAGGGATCCCTGATCAGCTCCCGGTCCGAGAAGTCGATCGCCATCGTCCTACCCTAGGGCGCATGGCCGAGATCACCACCCGTCCCGTCACCGTGGCGGACGCGCCCGCGCTCGCCGCGCTGCTCACCGCGAACCGCACGTTCATGGCCCCCTGGGAGCCGGTCCGCCCGGACGAGTACTTCACGCCCGACGGCCAGGCCGCGATCATCGCCACCGGGCTCGTGTCCGGCGCGATCCTGCACGTCATCCTGGAGGACGGCGAGATCGCCGGCCGCGTCAACCTCAACAACGTGGTCCGCGGCCCGTTCCAGTCCGGCAGCCTCGGCTACTGGGTCGACGGGAATCGCACCGGGCGCGGCATCGCCACCGCGGCGGTCCGCGCGTTCATCCCGATCATCTTCGGCCGCGAGGGGCTGCACCGGATCGAGGCCGGCACGCTCCCGCACAACCACGCCTCCCAGCGCGTCCTGGCCCGCAACGGCTTCCAGCGCTTCGGCGTCGCGCCCCGCTACCTCAACATTGCGGGCGAATGGCAGGACCACATCCTGCACCAGCTCCTGGCGGAAGACCTTTAAGACCTTCATATTCCCGCTTCCGGCGTGGTCCGGCAGCGTTGCTCCCGCGGGCCGGCGGTGCCGCCGTGGTCACCGAAGACCCGACCGGTTGCCGGACGGTTTCGCTCAGGTTCACCCACGGCGCTCCGATCACCGGGTCTGATCCCCCGACCCGATCCCAGGAGCGCCTCTTCATGAGCTCACGCGCACGCCTCGCCCTCTCCACCGCCGTGCTGGCCGGCACGCTGACCGCCGTGGCCGCACCGGCGCTGGCCTCGCCCGCGCTCGCCGCGGACGCGGACGTGTCGGCCGCTACCACCGCGCCGGTCCGGTACGCGCTGCCGGCCACCGGCACGGTCACGGACGTGCTCGCGGTCGGCAACGAGGTGTGGATCGCGTCCGGCGACACCATCCTGATCACGTCGCCGACCGGGAAGGTCCGCAAGACGATCACCGGCGTGAGCGGCGCCCGGGGGCTGACGCTCGCGCCCGGCGGCACCTCGGTCTTCGCGTCCGCGTCCACCGGCGGCGCGATCACGCAGTTCTCCGCGGCCGGCGCCACGGTCGGCACCTGGACCACACAGCCGTGCCCCGGCAGGTCCGCGGTCGCGGCCGGCGCGCTCTGGTACTCCTACGGATGCGACGGCAGCCACGGCGTCGCGCGCCTCGACCTCACCACCCACGCGGACGCGAGCGTGCTCGCGGACGCGGACGCCCAGTCGCTGACCGCGGCCGGATCCACGCTGGTCACCTACACGTCCGGCGGCAGCGGCTGGGCGATGACGTCGTACACGATCGCGGGCGGCGCGCTCACCCGGACCGCGTCCGTGCGGACCGGCACCACCTACGCGGCCGAGCTCTCCCCGGACGGCGGCACGCTGCTGGCCACCGACTACGACCACGGCTACGGCGTCGCCCGCTACGACGCCCGCACGCTCACGCTCACCGGCACGAACACCACCGGGCCGTACCCGAACGCGGTCACCTGGTCCCCGGACGGCGCGAAGTACGCCGCGGTGATCGACGCGCACTACACCGAGCGCCCGGTGCACATCTTCTCCCGCGTGGGCACGTCGCTGGTCACGTCCACCACCGCGGGCAGCACCGGCTACGGCAACCCCTCGCACGAGGCGTCCTGGTCCGGCGACGGCCGCTACGTCTACTCGCTTGCCCAGTCCTACGGCGAGAAGCCGTACCTGGTGGTCACGCCGGCCGCGGGCCAGACCAAGGGCACGGTGACGGTCGCGGTCACGAAGCCGGCCGCGTACCACCGGAACATGACCGTCACGGTCCGCACGCCCGGCCGCCCGAGGACCGCGGTCACGGTCGCGGTCGCGTTCACCGGCGGGACGGTCCGCAAGACGCTGACCACGGACGCGGGCGGCAAGGCCACCTGGACGCTGGCGGCGCGCTCGTCCGCCACGATCACCGCGACCACGGCCACGGACCAGAAGTACCTGGCCGGCAGCGGCACCGCGCGCGTCAGCACGCCGTCCGCGGCCACCGTGACCTGGACCGGCGCGCGGGTCAGCAACGGCGTGGCCCACTATGCGTCCGCGTCCGACGTGCACGGCGTGATCCAGGCGCTGCCGAAGCGCGCGGGCCGGATCACCGTGGCGCTCCAGCACCGCGCCGGCACGAAGTGGGTGACGGACCAGACCAGCACGTGGAGCACCGACTCGGCCGGCGTGTTCGATCTGGGGCTGACCCAGGGCGCGCGGAAGACGCTGTTCCGCATCCAGGTCACGGTCGCGCCGGACGCGTCCGGCACCGCGTCGCCGCGCGTCACGTCCGGCTCGTTCATCGTGGACTGAACGGCAACACAACGAATGGAGAGGGTACGGGTTACGGCGTGATTCGGTTTTCACCTGAATTGCGCCTTGACCCATGACACAGCGCACGGAATGGTGGATTTCCGTGAGTGAGCTTCCCGATTGGGTCCCGTCCGGTGTCGACGTCTCCGTGCCGAACGCCGCTCGCATCCACGACTACGCGCTCGGCGGTCATCACCACTTCGCGATAGACCGGGAGCATTGGCGGCTGGCCGAGACGGCCGTGCCGGACGCGCGCCTGATCACGTACGCGCAGCGTGGTTTCCTGGGCCGGGCCGTGCGGTGGCTGGCCGGTCGCGGCGTGCGCCAGTTCCTGGACATCGGTTCCGGCCTGCCCACGCTCGGCAACGTGCACGAGGTGGCCCGCGACGCGGACCCGGCCGCCCGCGTGGTCTACGTGGACAATGATCCGGTCACCGTGGTGCAGAGCCGTGCGCTGCTGGAACACGAGCCGCGCGCCCGCGCGGTCGAGGGCGATCTGCGGCGCCCCGAGGACATCCTCTACCACCCCGAGGTGCTGGAACTGCTGGACTTCTCGGAGCCGGTCGCGGTGCTGATGCTGGACGTGCTCCGGTTCGTCGCCGGCCCGGACCGGCCCGGGGAGATCGTCCGGCGGTTCGGCGAGGCGTGCGTCTCCGGCAGCTACCTGGTCGTCTCGCACACCGTGCTGCGGCTGCCCGGCGAGAGCGCGGCCGGCCGTACCGCGGGGGAGATCACCGCGATGCTGGACGATCTCGCCATCGTCGATCCCGGTGTGGTGCCGGCGACGGATTGGCATCCGGATCCGCTGATCGACGAGACATCACAGCCGGGTGCGCTCGTGGCAGTGGCCCGGAAATCGTGAATACGCATCCGAAAGGATAAGCGAGGTGGATTTCCGAATAGGTCAACGGCCATAATCGGCGTCGCTGGACTTCACCCCTCATGAGGTCCGCGCGCGGAAAGGTCGACTTATGTGGCAGCCCGACGAGGCGGCGGATCCCGTCCGTCTCGCGCACGCCTGGATGCGTGCGGTCGCCGCGGTCACGTTCGTGCCCGGACCACGCCGGCGCGCGCGTGATCTGCTCGAATCGTTCACGGTCCGGCTGGCGGACGCGCTGGCCGAGGCGCCGTTCGACGCGGAGGCCGGCTACCGGGTGGGGGAGGAGCTGGTCGACGCCCGCCTGGCCGACCCGGCCGTGCTCGCGGAGACGCTGCGCATCCTGACGCCGGGCCTGCTCCGGATCGGGGGCCTCGCGGCCGGCGATTCCGGCGGCCGGACCGGCGGTCCGCGCGTCCGGCCCGGTCACGCTGCCAGCCGCCCCGATGATGCCGCCGGTGCCGGTGCCGGGGACGGCCTCGTCGCGGAGCGGGTCGGGGCGCTGCTCGGGCGGCTCGCGGCCGGCTTCACCGAGACGCTGCGGGAGCGGGGTGCGGACGCGACCGAGACGCTGCGCCGCGCGCTGGAGACCCGGCGCCGCCGCGAGGAGGCCGGCATCCAGCGCCGCCTGAAGAACGCGCTGCTCTACGACCCGCTCACCGGCCTGCCCAACCGGTCCAAGCTGCTCGACGGCCTCCGGTCGGTCGCGACCGGCGCGCCGCCCGGCGAGCGCGTCGGCCTCTGCCTGCTGGACATCGCCCGGTTCAGCGCGGTCACCGACACCATGGGTCACGAGCGCGGCGACGAGCTGCTGCGGCTCTGCGCGCAGAAGCTGCGCGCGGTCGCCCACCGCCACCACTACTACCTGCACCACCTGGGCGACGACCGGTTCGCGGCCGTGATCACCGGCAGCACCGGCCCCAACGACCTGATCAAGGCGGCCGACCTGCTGCTGCGTGCGCTGCCGGACCCGTTCGTGGCGGACGGCCACGCGATGCCGATCACCGGCCGGGTCGGGATAGCGGAGACCACGGCCGCGGACGTGATCCCCGCCGGGCTGCTGCGGTCCGCCACGATCGCGCTCGGCTGGGCGATCCGCGACGACGCCGGCCCGATCGCGGTCTTCGACCCGGACCGCGGCCGCACCGACATCCGCCGTCACGAGCTGACCGCGGCCATGCCGGGCGCGCTGGAGGACGGCCAGTTCCTGCTGCACTACCAGCCGCTCGTCGACCTGCTCGACCACCGGGTGGCCGGCGTGGAGGCGCTGGCCCGCTGGCGGCTGCCGGTGACCGGGCTGGTGCCGCCGGAGCAGTTCATCCACCTGGCCGAGCACACCGGACTGATCCACAAGCTGGGCCTGCGCCTGCTGGAGGACGCGTGCGCGGCCGGCGTGCGATGGCAGCGGTCCGGCGTGTTCGTCAGCGTCAACCTGTCCCCGGTCCAGCTGGCGGATCCGGGCCTGGTCGCCACCGTCGCGGCCGCGCTGGACCGCACCGGCCTGCCCCCGTCCCGCCTCCAGCTGGAACTGACCGGGAGCGACACCCTGACCGGGAGCGGCGCGCTGCGTGGTCTCGCGGACCTGGGCGTGCGGATCGCGATCGACGACTTCGGCACCGGTCGATCAAGCCTGGCCCATCTCGCGGAGCTGCCGGTCACCGGCGTCAAGCTGGCGCCCCGCTTCCTGCGCACGCTGGACGACCCGACGCTGCTGGCCGGCGTGATCCGCCTCTGCCACGACCTCGGCATCACGGTCACGGCCGAGGGTGTGGAGACGGACGCGCAGGCGTCCGCGCTGCGCCGCCTCGCCTGTGACCTCGGCCAGGGTTTCCGCTTCGCGCGACCGTCCCCACCGGAGGACATCACCCGCATGCTCGCCTGAGCGGCGGCGGAACCCGGTGACCCAGGCGTCGTCCAGGTCGTTGGAGCGGCCTGAACGACGCCTGAACCAGGGCCGTGGCTAGGCGCCGGGCCGCGGGGTGAGCGGCAGGTAGACGCGGAAGCGGGTGTCGCCCGGCGTGGACGTCACCCGGATGTCGCCGCCGTGCTTGTTGACCACGATCCGGTAGGAGATGTCCAGCCCCAGCCCGGTCCCCTCACCGACCGGCTTCGTGGTGAAGAACGGCTCGAAGATCCGGCTCAGGTTCTCCCGTGGGATGCCGGAGCCGGTGTCGCCGATCGTGACCACCACGCAGTCGCCGTCGCGCTCGGTACGCACGGTCAGCGTCCCGTGATCACCCATCGCGGCCAGCGCGTTGTCCAGCAGGTTCGTCCAGACCTGGTTCAGCTCGGCCGCGTAGGCCGGCACCGGCGGCAGCGACTTGTCGACCTCCTTGACCACGGTCACGCCGGCCGGGATCTTCGACCGGATCATGGTGAGCGTGGCCCAGAGCAGCTCGTGCACGTCCACGGTCTGGTACGGCGCGCGGTCCAGCTGCGAGTACTGCTTCGTGGCCTTGACCAGCCCGGAGATCCGCCGGACCGCGTCGTCGATCTCGCCCATCAGCATCTCGGTGTCGACCGTGTACGTGATGTACCGGACGGCCAGCTCCGCGTAGTCGTCGCCGACCGCGGCCGTGACCCGGGACAGCCAGTCCGCGTCGATGCCGCCCGCGACCAGCACGCCGGCCAGGTCCCAGCCGCCCTCGACGCCGTGCTCGTCCAGCCAGTCGGCCAGCGCGTCCTCCGCGTCCGCGGTGGCCAGCGGCGACAGCTCCTCCGCGTGCGCGGCGCGCTTGACCGCGTCGTCCTGGAACCGGACCAGTTCGTGCAGCCGCGACCCGTCCATCCGGCCGTCCGCGATCTTGGCGAGCTTGTCGCGCATCCCGGCGATCCGCATGCGCATCGCCTCGGTCGCGCGGACCGCGGCCGCGGCCGGATTGTTCAGCTCGTGGGTGAGCCCGGCCGAGAGCGCGCCGAGCGCCAGCAGCCGCTGCCGCTCGCCGACGACCGTGTTGACCGCGCGCTGCCCGAAGAACAGGCCCTCCAGCAGGTGCACGGCCATCGGGAACCACTCGCGCACCACGCCGGCGAACGTCTCCGCGGGCAGCACCCACAGCGTGAGGTCCGTGATCGCGTGCATGCTGTTCTTGTACGTGTGCCCGTGCGCCTCACCCACGTACGCCTGGGTGGCGCCGGAGTACGACCCGCGCTGGCTGCTCCGGGTGAACTCCACGTGGTCGCCGTTGACCATCGCGCTGAGCGTGATGGTCCCCTCCAGCATCACGTAGAAGCAGGTGGCCGGCTCGCCCTCGCGGTAGACCGTGTCGCCCGCGGCCGCGGTCTCGATCACGCCGGTCTCGGCCAGCCAGGCCAGCTGCTCGTCGTTGAGCTTCTCGAACAGGAAGAGCCCCCGGAGCTCCTCCACCGTCAGTTTCACTGTGCCTCCAGATACCGGTGGATCACCGACACCGCCATCGCGCCCTCGCCGACCGCGGACGCGACCCGCTTCACCGACTCGGCTCGCACGTCACCGGCCGCGAACACGCCCGGCATGCTGCACTCCAGGTGGTACGGATCGCGCGGCAGCGTCCAGCCGTGCGGCCGCTCCCCGTCGGAGATCAGCGCCGGCCCGGTGACGATGTAGCCGCGCCCGTCGCGGGTGACCGCGCCGTCCAGCCAGTCTGTCCGCGGTTCCGCGCCGATGAAGATGAACAGCCAGGACGTCTCCACGGTACGCGTCACGCCGGTCGGCAGGTCGCGCAGCGTGAGCCGCTCCAGGTGCTCGTCGCCCTCGGCCGCGATCACCTCGGTGCACGGGTGGACCACGACCTTGTCGTTCTGCGCGATCTGGTCGATCAGGTAGCTCGACATCGACGCGGTCAGGTCCGGCGCCCGGATGATCATGTGGACGCGGGACGCGTACCGCGCGAAGTAGAGCGCGGCCTGCCCGGCCGAGTTCGCCCCGCCGACGATGTAGACGTCGCTGTCCGTGCAGGACGGCGCCTCCGTGGCCGCGGAGCCGTAGAACACGCCGCGCCCGGCCAGCTCGCTCAGGCCCGGCGCCTCCAGCAGCCGGTACGACACCCCGGTCGCCAGCACCACGGTGTGCGCCGCGATCTTCGTGCCGTCGTGGAAGTGCAGCACCCGGGTCGGCCCGGCCGCCTCCAGGCCGGTCACCTCGCGCGTGCTGAGCAGCTCCGCGCCGAACTTCAGCGCCTGCCGCCGCGCCCGGTCGGTGAGCTGCGCGCCGGAGACGCCGTCCGGGAAGCCCAGGTAGTTCTCGATCCTGCTGGACTGCCCGGCCTGCCCGCCGGTCGCCCGCTGCTCGATCAGCACCGTGCGCAGGCCCTCGGACGCGCCGTAGACGGCCGCGCCCAGCCCGGCCGGCCCGCCGCCGACCACGACCAGGTCGTAGAAGTCGGACGCGGGCGTGGTGGCCAGGCCCACGTGCCCGGCCAGCTCCGCGGTGGACGGCTTGAGCAGCGCCTTGCCCTCCGGCGTGATCACCACCGGCACGTCGTCCTCGGTCGCGCCCGCGGCGGCCAGCAGGCGCCTGCCCTCCGGGTCGTCGCAGAGATGCCAGCGGTACGGCACCAGGTTGCGCGCCAGGAAGTCGCGCACCTTGAACGACGGCTGGGACCAGCGGTGGCCGATCACGCGCGTCTCCGTCGACGCGGCCTCCGGCGTGGCCAGCCAGGCCTCGAGCAGGCTGTCCAGCACCGGGTAGAGCTTCTCCTCCGGCGGGTCCCACGGCTTGAGCAGGTAGTGGTCCAGGTCCACCACGTTGATCGCGTCGATCGCGGCGGACGTGTCCGCGTACGCCGTGAGCAGCACCCGCCGCGCCCGCGGGAACAGGTCCATCGCGTGCTCGAGGAACTGGATGCCGTTCATGTGCGGCATCCGGTAGTCGGCCAGCAGCACCGCCACCTGCTCGCCGCGCAGCTTGATCTCACGCAGCGCGTCCAGCGCGGACTCGCCGGAGTCGGCGCGGACCACCCGGTACCGGTCGCCGTAGCGGCGCCGGATGTCGCGGGCGACGGACCGGGACACGGCCGGATCGTCGTCCACGGTCAGGATCGCGGAGTTCACCATGCGCCACTCACCCCGTACCCCCGGAAGATCTTGATCATTTCTGGGCTCCGACCTCGTCGACGAAGCACCAGAGCCAGGTCTCGCCCGGCTCGATCGACGTCATCACCGGGTGCGCGGTCGCGTGGAAATGCGCGGTCGCATGCTTGCCCGGCGAGGAGTCGCAGCACCCCACGTGCCCGCAGGACAGACATTCCCGCAGGTGGACCCAGTCGTGCCGGCCGTTCGCGAGGCAGTCCTGACAGCCTTCGTCGCTCTGCGGCGGCACCGGCGTCGCCTCGGCGAGGTGTTCACACTTCAACGGAAGACTCCCCAGCTGCTGACAACATTCGCGCCGCCAAGTCTGCTCTGGTCCGGCTGCGCGCGCCATCCCGACCGCCGCACGTGGGTAGGCTGATCCACATGACCGATGGACCCACGCAGGAGCAGGCCGACCGGGAGCTCTGGCTGCCGGAGAACGACGAGGGCCAGCTCTCCGCCGACGACACGCTCAGCGACCGCGGCCTCGACGACGCCCTCGACGAGGGCTACAGCCCGCCGGAGCGCTACCGGGGCGCGACCGCGTTCGGCGTGACCGCGGAGGAGGCGCTGCAGGGCGAGTCGCTCGACGACCGCCTGCGCCAGGAGGTGCCGGACGTGGATCCGGACGCCCCGACGCGCGACGCGCGCGACGACGGCGACGGCGAGGAGACGGACGAGTTCTACGACGCGCAGGAGTCCGGCGACCGCCGGGCCGGCCGGCTCGTCGCCCCGGACCAGGGCTTCGGTGAGGACGCCGAGGCCGAGTCGTGGGGCGAGGACGTGGGCATCGACGGCGGCGCCGCCTCGGCCGAAGAGGCAGCCGTCCACATTGTCGACAGGCCCTGAGCCCGATGCCGTGGGCGCCGGGTCTACGCGGCCCGCACCTACGGCGAGCTGGAGCCGCTCACCCGCGACCTGCCGCTGATGCGGTCGCGGGATCAGCTCTCGTAGTCGACGTCGTCGGCGCCGCTGAGATCCTCCACGCGCACCGGCCGGTCCCGGTCGAACGTGACGATGATGCCGTAGGGGTCACAGATCGGCATGCTGCCCTCGGCGAAGCGCAGATCCCACTCGTCGCCGGTGCGGAACGTCAGGTCCGGCTCGGAGAGCGGCAGCTCGTGCGCGTCCAGCGCCTCGTAGGCGGCCACGTCGTCGTCGCTGAGCCCGAAGAACCCCGGGTCGGTCAGCAGCGACGCGCGGAGGTAGCCGAGCGCCAGGTGCACGTACCGTTCCAGATCCTCGACCACGCTCCGGATCAGCGCGATGTCGAGCCCGTCGGGAAAGTCCGGTTCGTCGCGCTCCCGGACCACGTAGATCCGGACGGGCCGCCCGTCGGCCGGCGCCTCCATCCCCCAGCACCGGATTCCCGACGGCGCCTCCAGCACCTCGAACTCCGGCAGTCCCGGCACGGTCACGCTCATGAGGCCCTCACCCGGTTCATCGCGTTGTTCGCGACGACCGCCGAGGCCTCCAGCGCCGCGTCGGCCAGCAACTCGTTCACAGCGCACAGTGAACCAGGCGTGCGCCGCCCGCGTCAGGCCGCGCGCCGCGTTTCCGGGCGCTCGGATGCGGTCGCCGCGCCGCCCGGGACCACGCGCAGACGGCGGGGGGACGGCACGACCGGCAGGTCCGTCTCCGCGTCCAGCGACAGGCGCCACCGGGAGCGGCCGCCGTCGTGGTCCGCCGGGGGCTCGCCCGGGTCCATGCCCGGCCGGGTCAGCGCGACCACCACCAGGTAGCCGGCCAGCACCAGCGCGTGACTGAACAGCCGCACGGTCTCCACCCGGCCCGCCATCAGGTCGCTCGCCGAGAGCAGCACCAGCACGGACACGAACACGGTCAGCGTCGGCAGGATGCCGCTCGGCCGGCCGCGGCGCATCGCGATCCAGGCGAAGCCGGCGCCGACCGCCAGGTTCCACGCGGCGGACTCGTTGATCAGGTGGTTCGGGCTGGCGCCGCCGAGCGCGGTGTGCGCGTGGTCCACGGCCGCGATGCCCGCGATCTGCGCCACGCCGAGGATGAACTGCCCGGCCCCGAGCACGCCGAGCAGCAGCCGCAGCGTGAGCACCAGGACGCGCCGGGGGACCGGGATCCGCAGCCGCCGGCGGGGTGCGGGCAGCGCGTCCAGCACGGAGTCGTCCACGCCCGCGAACGGCGAGCCGCCGCCGAGCAGCCCGGCCATCCGGGAGACCGCCGCGGCGCTGTCCTCGTACGCCCTGCAGTCCGCGCACCCGTCCAGGTGCAGGTCCAGCGCGTCGCCCAGCCCGGTGTCCTCACCGTCGAGGCGTGCGGAGACCGCTTCCCGGAACGTCTCGCAACCGCCGTCCACTGCCCCACCGTCCCTGCCGTACCGAAATCCCGCCCGTCCGGTCCTATGGTCGCGCACATCGGCGGAAAAGTTCCCGTCGCGGTGCGGACGCGCCCGGCCGGACCGGGTAGCCTGCCAGCCATGCATACCAGCGGGCCGGACGAGGCGGAGCTCACGACCTGGGCGTTGCGCGCCGGAAAGGGCGACCGGGCGGCCGCGTCCGAGTTCATCCGCGGCACCCAGCAGGGCGTGCACCGGTTCCTCGCGCACCTGGTCAGCCCCGCCGAGGCGGAGGATCTGGCCCAGGAGACCTACCTGCGGGCCATGCGCGCGCTGCCGTCGTTCGCGGCCCGCTCGTCCGCGCGCACCTGGCTGCTGGCGATCGCCCGCCGCGTCGCCGCGGACCACATCCGCGCGCTGGTCTCCCGCCCCCGCACCGCCGCGCTGGAGAACTGGGAGCTGGCCGCGGACGCCACCTCCCCGGCCGCGGACGTGGCCGACACCGTCGTGCTGGACCACCTGCTGCGCGGCCTCGACCCGGAGCGGCGCGAGGCGTTCGTCGCCACCCAGGTGCTCGGCCTCAGCTACCAGGAGGCGGCCGAGGTCTGCGGCTGCCCGATCGGCACGATCCGCTCCCGGGTGGCCCGCGCCCGCGAGGACCTGGTCACCGTGCTCGGGCACCGCCGCGCCGCGAGCTGATTCAGCGCGCCCCTCGGATCGCCATCAGGCGCAGCTCCAGCTCGTCCGCGACGATCTCGGCCAGGTACTCCAGCGATTTCAGATGCTTCTGCTCCGGATCGCGCGGCTTCCGGTCGATCACATTCACCGTGCCAAGGCGGAAACCGTCGCGGGTACGGATCGGCGCCGCCGCATAGAACCGCAGTTTCAACTCGCCGGTGACCAGCGGATGTGCGACGGTCCGCGGATCTTTCGCCGCGTTGCGCACCACGTAGACGCCGTCCTGCCCGATCGCGGACGCGCACAACCCCGGCTCGTTGCCGATCTCGCGCACGGTCAGCCCGTAGCAGGCGGCCAGCCAGACCCGGTTCTCCTCGACCATGGTCACCGACGCTATCGGCGTGTCCACGATGGTCGCCGCGATGTGCGCGATCCGGTCGTACGCCGGCTCCACCGGCCGGTCCACCAGCTGATATCTGCGCACGGCCGCCAGCCGTCGCGCCTCTTCCGCGGGGGGACTGTCGAGGTACTCGTAGGTGTCGACCACGGAAACCACCTATTGCTCGACGTCTATCGGTTTGCGGGTGCCCGCTGAAACCGATGCTAGCGGCCGGGGTGAATGCACGGAACTCGACATGGCATCGAGGTGCAAATTGCATCTTGATTCTTCGGGGTGATGCAGGACGTTGCCCCGTTAGGGTTACCCCGGCACAGTGTTCTGGTGCCCTACGCCTACGATCCCGAACTCGCCCCGGTCGCGCTCCAGCTCGGCTCGCCCGACCTCAGCGACATCCCGGCCGCGCGCCGCTATCCCGGCCCGCCACCGGCCGTCGACCTCACCGGCGTCACGGTCGACGACGTGCACGTGCCCGGCGCGGACGGCGCGCCCGACGTGCGTCTGCGGGTGTACCGGCCGGACACGCGGTCCGCGCCCGCGGCGATCCTCACCGTGCACGGCGGCGGCTTCGTGATGGGCTCGCTCGACGGCAGTGACGCCCGCAGCGCCGCGTTCGCCCGCGACCTGGGCGTGCTGGTCGTCTCCGTCGACTACCGGCTGGCGCCGGAAGATCCGTACCCGGCCGCGCTCGACGACTGCTACGCGGCACTGACCTGGATGGCCGCGCACGCGGACGCGCTCGGCCTCGACCCGGCGCGCATCGCGATCCACGGGGCCAGCGCCGGCGCCGGACTCTGCGCCGGGCTCGCGCTGCTGGCCCGCGACCGTGGCGGCCCGGCGATCGCGTTCCAGTACCTCGGCATCCCGGTCACGGACGACCGGATGACCACGCCCAGCATGACCGCGTACACGGACACGCCGAACTGGGACCGCCCGAGCGCGGCGATCAGCTGGGACGCCTACCTCGGCGCGGGCGTGCGCGGCACCGCGGACGTGCCGGTCTACGCCGCGCCGGCCCGCGCCACCGACCTGACCGGCCTGCCACCCGCGTACGTCTCGGTCATGCACTTCGACCCGCTCCGCGACGAGGGCATCGCGTACGCGCTCGCGCTGCTCGCCGCCGGCGTCCCGGTCGAACTGCACCTGTTCCCGGGCACGTTCCACGGCTCCACCCGCATCCCCGCCGCGGTCAGCCGCCGCGAGACGGACGAGGCCACCGAGGTGCTGCGCGCCGGGCTCGGACTCAACCCGCCAGCGTCTCGATGACCTTGGCGACCCGGCGGGCGCGGGTCTCCGCCGACTTGGCGTCCGTCACCGGCAGGACCAGCGCCTTCTTCCGGCTGTAGGACAGCGCCTCGAACGCCTTGCGCGCGCTCGGAGCGCCGGCCAGCGCCGCCGCTAGGTCGTCCGGCACCTCGACCTCGCGCGGCGCGTCGTCCAGCACGACCGTCACCGTGACCGATTCTCCGGCGGTGATGCCCGCGCCCTTCCGGTGCTCCGCGCTCACCGGAATCATCGGGACACCACCCATGACCCCGACCGTGCTGCGGTAGGTGTACCCGTTGATCGTCACGCTGACCGGCGGCTTCTTCCCCGCCCCGAGCCCCGCCATCACCTCGTCCGGCACCCGCAGTCCGGTCGCCGACTTCCCGCTGAGCAGCAATTCCGTCGTGAACTCCATGACCGAATTCTTCAACACCCACACCATCACGGGGGTACGGAACGCGCCCGGCCACCTCCGACGGAGCTCCCGGGCGTACCGCCAGACACGGATCTTGAATTTGATCTTGATCTTCGCTCGTGCGCCCCGCGAGACCCGGCCCGCGGGTCTTCGCTCGTGGTCCTCGCGAAACCCGGCCCGCGGGTCTTCGCTGCAGTTCCCCCCGACCACCCACGGCCGGGACCGCCCACGTGAGGCGCGGGCGACCAGAGACGGCGGGCGATCTCCAGACATGCTTTTCGTCTGGAGGTCGCCTGTCGTCGCCGGGAGTGGCGCCGAGCCCGGAGGAGCGGAGCGACGACCATAGACTTGCTGCGTGACGGACCGCAACGAACTCCCGGCCGTGGGCGAGGATCTCCTCGACGACCTGCGGTGGCGGGGCCTGATTCAAGACTCGACCGACATCGACGAGCTGCGCGCGCGACTGGCCACCGGGCCTACGACGTACTACGTCGGGTTCGACCCGACCGCGGCCAGCCTGCACGTCGGCCACCTGGTGCAGATCCTCACCGCGCGCCGGTTCCAGCTGGCCGGGCACCGCCCGCTGCTGCTCGTCGGCGGCGCGACCGGGCAGATCGGCGACCCCCGGCCGAGCAGCGAGCGCTCGCTCAACGAGCCGGAGGTGGTGGCCGGCTGGGTGGGCAGGATCCGGGACCAGCTGTCCCCGTTCATGAGCTACACCGGCGACAACGGCGCGCAGATGGTCAACAACCTGGACTGGACCGGTCCGACCTCTGTCATCGACTTCCTGCGCGACGTCGGCAAGCACTTCCCGGTCAGCAAGATGATCGCCCGGGACGTGGTGAAGTCCCGCCTCGAGTCCGGGATCAGCTTCACCGAGTTCAGCTACCAGCTGCTCCAGGCGAACGACTTCTTCGAGCTGCACCAGCGGCACGGCTGCGCGCTGCAGTTCGGCGGCTCGGATCAGTGGGGCAACATCACGGCCGGCGTCGACTTCATCCGGCGTCGCGGCGCCGGACCGGTGCACGCGTTCACGACGCCGCTGGTGACGAAGGCGGACGGCACCAAGTTCGGCAAGTCCGAGGGCGGCGCGATCTGGCTCGACGGCGCCATGACCAGCCCGTACGCGTTCTACCAGTTCTGGCTCAACGCGGACGACCGCGACGTGAACAGGTACCTGCGCTTCTTCAGCTTCAAGACGCGGGACGAGCTGCTCGCGCTCGAGGCCGCCACGGCGGAACGTCCGTTTGCGCGAGAGGCGCAGAAGGCGCTGGCGCTGGAACTGACCACGCTGGTGCACGGCGAGGCCGAGGCGCTGGCCGCGATCGCGGCGTCCCTTGCTCTGTTCGGTAGGGGTTCTCTGGCCGAGCTACCCGAGGCGACGCTCCGGGCTGCCCTGTCCGAGACCGGGTTGGTGCAGGTCAAGACGCTGAGCCCGGTGGCGTCACTGCTGAAGGAGGCCGGCCTGGTCGCCTCGCTCAACGAGGCCCGGCGTGCGATCACCGAGGGCGGGGCGTACGTGAACAACGAGCGGGTCACGGACAACGAGGCGACCGTGCCCCAGGACGCGCTCCTGCACGGACGTTTTCTCGTGCTGCGCCGGGGTAAAAAATCGTTCGCGGGCGTTGAGCTGCTCGGATAAGTTAGGGTCGATGGTGTGACGGGCGTCAAGCCACCCCGGTTTGGCGCTCCACATGTCCACCACGTAACGTTCTCTCTGCCAACGGGGAACCGGACGGAGACAGCGGGTCGCAGCTTTCGCAGCTGAGATCGAGGCTGGAGGCCGGTTCCGATGGCAACAGTCTGAGTGTGACCGGGCGGGGCGGGGCCGATTTGGCGCCGCGGGAACGACCGGGTAACGTAGGACGAGCGACGGGGCACCGGGCGCGCTAGCGAGAGATTGCGGCGGCCGGCTCGTCGAAACCCACTGAATGAAATCACACCCTCACCGGGTGTGCCTAGTGATGTGGGTGGGCAGTTTTCGAGTTAACGCAAGGTAGTTCCGAATTTACAAGCCGGAAACACCGAGTTGACGACACGGAAACGACCTGGTAGGTTAGACCAAGTGCCCGGCGGGAACAAAGGGCGCGGATGCGAACGAAATACCCCACATCGGGGCCGGTGAAAACGGCTGCCGATGAGGTGTGTGGTTGTTCTTTGAGAACTCAACAGGGTGCTTGAAAAGCCAGTGCCAATTATGATTTATACCCCGGCCGGGCTTTGCGGTCTTCGGATTGTGA
>NZ_JNXY01000011.1 GCF_000717135.1 Catenuloplanes japonicus | reverse complement strand
CCAACCCCGCCACCACCTGACCCCACCCCACACCCCACCCGGCTCCGCCGGGCGCTGTCGCCTGCCCACTCACCTTTCGATTTTCGGGTCGGTTCCGCGCGGGGCCGGGTCCGGAGCCACACCCATGCGGTGGCCGGGCAGCCCGGGACGCGCCTCGGCTTGCCGCGGATGTGACAGGGAATCGCGTGTTCCCCTCCCGCACCGCTGAGCCGACTCCGACGTCACACCCCCACACGACGACCGCCGCGGCCCGCGTCCCGTTGGCCGCGAGCACGACGGCAGCAGCGTGCGCTGCGCACCACGCGGAACCGGCTCCGACGCTGCTCCCATGCGGCGACCGCCCTGGCGCGCCCGGCACGGGACGCGCCTCGACCGACGCGAGTGCGACGGGAATCGCGTGCTCTTCCCCGGCCACGGCGGAACCGGCTCCGACGCGAAGCGGCAAGCGGAGCGCCAGCGAAGTCTTGGCGCGCAGCGAGGTTTGCCCGCGGGAGCAACGCTGCCGCACCACGCCGGAAGCGGGAAACTAGGCATTTGATCTTGAATTTTCGGGGATCCATCGGGTTGCCAGGACCGCCAGTGCCAGGCAGAGGACGGCGGCGGTGATCGCGACGACGTGGAAGCCGTCCAGGTAGGCGTGTTTGGCCTGGTCGATCGCGATAGAGCTCAGGCCGGGAGCGGAGAGTGCCTCGTCGAGGGTGCCGGAGGTGCCGGGGTCGCGGAGGCGGAAGACGAGGGTGGCGAGGGAGCCGAGCAGGGCGATGCCGAGGGCGTTGCCGATCTCGTTGCTGGTCTCGGCGATCGCGCCGGCGGAGCCCGCCCGTTCCTCCGGGACCGCGCCCACGGCGGTCTCCGCGACCAGGCTGAACGAGATGCCGTAGCCGACGCCGGCCACCACGGTCGAGGCGACGTACCAGGCGGTGCCGCCGGAGGCCGCGGTCGGTGCCAGCAGCAGCAGGCCCGCGGCCATGGACAGGTGGCACAGGATCAGCGACGCGCGCTCGCCGACGCGTTCGACCAGGTGGGGTGTGGTGATGCAGGTGACGGTCAGGACGACGGCGCCGGGCAGCGTCAGGAGCGCCGCGTGCGCGACGGAGAGGCCGCGCACGGACTGCAGGTAGACGGCGCTGAGGTAGGCGCCGGCGGACCACGCGACCAGCGACAGCAGGCCGGTGGCGATGGCGACCGTGAACACCCTGCGGCGGAACAGTGCCACGTCCACCAGCGGGTGATCGAGCGTGCGCTGGCGGCGGACGAACCCCACCAGGACGACGAGTCCGGCGGGGCCGGCGACCAGGGCCGGCAGCGACGGGCCGTAGGCGGCGAGGTGTTTGACGGCGTAGACGCACAGCAGCAGGCCGCCGGCCGACAGGATCACGCTGGGGAGGTCGACCCGGCCGGTGCCGCCGGCGCGGACCTCCCGCAGCAGTACCGGGGCGCACGCGGTGAAGAGGAGCACGACGGGCAGGTTGATCAGGAAGACCGATCCCCACCAGAAGGTGCTCAGCAGCTGCCCGCCGGCCATCGGGCCGATGGCGAAACCGGCCGCGAACGTGGCGGCGAAGATGCCGACGGCGCGCGCCCGTTGACGGGGATCGGCGAACAGTTCGCTGATCACGGCCAGTGCGGAGGGCAGGAGCGTGGCACCGCCGAGGCCCATCAGCGCCCGGGACGCGATCAGCAGCTCGGCGCTGGGTGCGAAGGCCGCGGCCGCGGATCCGGCGCCGAAGACGAGCACGCCGATCATGAGGAGCCGCAAGCGACCGTAGCGGTCGCCGACGCGCCCGAACGCGATCAGCAGCGCGCCGACGACGAAGCCGTAGACGTCCAGGATCCAGAGTGCCTGGCCGGGTGCCGGGTCCAGGGCGGCGGTGATCCTCGGCATCGCCAGGAACAGCACCGATCCGTCCATGGCGACCAGCAGGACCGGTCCCAGCACGATCGACAGCCCGAACCACGCCCGTGTGCGTCGCTGATACATGCGGTCGATGGTCGGGCGGGCGGCGCGCGGCAACCAGACCCCGCCGGAAGGTACACCCGGCAGGTGCAGGTACGGCGGCGCGCGGGCGCCTAGCCTGGACGCATGGAGCCTGAGAGTCTCGGCACGTTCCTCAGGACCAGGCGGGGGCGGGTGACGCCCGATCTCGTCGAGGTGCGGGCGACGATCTCGGCCCGGCGGGTCCCCGGTCTGCGCCGGGAGGAGCTGGCCCAGCTCGCGGGCGTCAGCGTCGGCTACTACACGCGGCTGGAGCAGGACCAGGCCGGCGCGGCCTCGCCGCAGGTGCTGAACGCGATCGCCCGGGTGCTCCGGCTCGGCGCGGCCGAGCAGACCCACCTGCACAACCTCGCCCGGCGTACGCACCCGCCGCGGCTCACCCGGCCCGCGCCGGAACGGCTCGACGACCGGGTCCGCGCGCTGCTGGAGTCGCTGCGGGAGACGATCCCGGCGGTCGTGCTCGGGCGGCGCGGCGACGTGCTGGCGTGGAACCGGTCCGGTCACGCGCTGGTGGCGGCGCACGTCGGCTTCCACGAGCGCCCGTCGATCCCGCGCCTGTTCTTCCTGGACACGACCACCCGGGACCTGTACCGCAACTGGGACGAGCTGGCCCGGATCCACGTCGCCTACCTGCGGCTGACCTCCGGGCGTCATCCGCACGACGGCCGGCTGGCCGAACTGATCGGCGAGCTGTCCATGCACAGTGCCGAGTTCGCCTCGCTGTGGGCGACCGGCGACGTCGCCGACTGCACCGTGGGCCGGATGGATCTGCGGCATCCGGCGCTCGGTGCGGTCGACGTCAACTACCAGGTGTGGGTCCAGCCGGAGTCGCCCGATCTCCGGCTGGAGGTCTACACGCCGAACGACGCCCGGTCGCGGGACGCGCTGCGGCTGCTGACGGTCAGCGGGTCCTGAACCGGCGGTGGAGGTTGCGGGCCACGTACACGCCGGGTCCGCCGAAGCCGACGATGTCGACCCGGCCGTCACCGGTGATGTCGGCGAGGAACCGGGGGTGCCGGTCGACCCGCCAGCCGCCCGCGTGCTCGCCGTGGCCGAAACCGCCGCACACCAGCTGCGCCTGGTCGAACCGCCCGTCGCCACGGTTGTGGGCCACCCAGACGCCCTGGTCGCCGAAGCCGACGAGGTCCGGGGTGCCGTCGCCGGTGACGTCCGCGACGAACCGCACGTGTTTCGTGCTCGTCCACCCCTGGGCCGGGCCGAAGTCGTTGAGCGCGAGCACCGGGCGGGCGAACGTGCCGTCACCGCGGCCGCGGGCCACGACGACACCCTGCGGGCCGTAGCCGACGAGGTCCAGCGGTCCGTCGGCGGTGGTCCGGATCACGAACCGCGGGTGTTCCACCGCGGTGGTCCAGCCCTGTTCGACGCCGAACTCGGCCAGGACGTAGCGCGGTTCGTCGAACGTGCCCTTCTCGTCCTGGAGGGCGACCCAGACGCCGTCGTCGTGGAAGCCGACGATGTCCAGCCGGCCGTCGCCGGTCGTGTCCGCCAGCAGCCGCGGATGCCGGTCCGCGAGCCACGCCCCGGCCTTCTCCTTGTGCCCGAACGCGGCCAGGACCGGCATGCCGCCCTCCGGCGTGAACGCGCCGGTCTCGTCCTGTCTGGACACGCGCACGCCGTCGGCGGCCAGCACGACGATGTCGGGCCGGCCCTCACCGGTCAGGTCCGCGAGCGTCCACCGGTCGGCGGGGTCCGGCGCGGGCATCGGGCCGTGCAGCACGCGCTCGTCCTCGAACGTGCCGTCGCCCCTGCTCACCGACGTGACGGCACCCTTGTCCGGGGTGAGCGCGACGATGTCGTGGCGGCCCTCGCCGGTGACGTCGGCGAGGAACCGGGTGCCGGGCTCGGCCCACCAGCCCGGCTGCCCGCGGTAGGTACGGTTGGCGCCGTCGGTGACCTCCTCGGTGCTACCGGTGGCTCCCTTGACACTGCCGGTGGCCGCCGTGGTGCTGCCGTAGCGGTCGAGGACCAGCAGCATGTCGCTGAACGACGGGGCCGCGTCCGGCGCCGGGCGCAGCGCGGGCGACGGGTGCAGCCGCCAGGATCGGCGGCCGTTCCAGTGCTGCAGCGACGCGAAGCGCAGCACGGGGTCGCTGACGCGCTCGGGCTCGGACGGCACGAACCGCCAGCGCTGGCTCGGCGCGTCCTCGTCGTGCTCGCGCAGGACGACCCGGGTGTCGTCCAGGTCGAGCACCGCCCGGTCCTTCGCGTCCTCGATGAGGTAGAGGCCGGCCTCACCTTCGACCGGGACGACGTGCCACTGCTGGTTCAGCTTGCCGTCGGCGGCGTCGGACCGCTTGATGCTCCCGTCCGCGGCGGCCGGGTTGTCCAGCACCTGGCCGCTGTCCACGTCGCGGATCACGTACGCCTGGTCGTCCTGTTCCTTGCCGCCCTTCGCGGCCGGCACCGGGGTGAGCTGCCATCGCCGCGGCGTGGCGCCACCGACGGCGAGCGCCGTTCCGGTGACGGCGTTGACGATCGAAAGTGTCAGTTCTTCCGTGGGTACGGGCATCGTGGAGCCTCCTTCGGAATCACGTGAAGACGTGGTGGTAGGGGACGTTCCATTCGCTGGGCAGCCGTGGGTAGAACGTGTTGATGACGGTGCCGGTGAAGTCGCCGCCCCAGTTGTGGGTGAGGCGGACCTCGGCGTCGGCCGTCACCGCGTGGTCCTTGAACCCGAGGATCGCGTCGGGGTGGGTGATCGGCACGAACGTGATCCCGCCCCACGGTGTGACCGTCACGATCCACAGCTGGGTGTCCTCGGCCGCGCCGTTCTTCCCGCGCCACTTGTCGCCGACCTTGCCGGGCAGTCCGACCTGGACGGTGTCGGCCGTGCTCTTCGGCGCGTCCTGGTGGACGCTGATCCGCCGACGCTGCGGTTTCGGCAGACCGTCGTCACCGCGCCCGGCGTCGGCCTCGCCGGCGGGTGTGGGCGTCACCTGGCCGGCCGCGCTCTCGAGGTAGTAGAGCGGCCGCTGCCCGAAGAAGCCGCCCGGGGTGATGTACCAGAGGTGGCCCTGCTCGTCCTTGGTGGCCGGGTCGAGCGCGGTGGCCAGCTTGACGCCCTTGTCGTGGCTCTCCTTGGTCAGCTCGGCCGGGCGCAGGTAGCCGCCGTTGAAGGCGTGCACGAGCATGACCGGCCGGGTCTCCAGCAGCGCCGCGACGATCGCGTTGTCGTAGCTGTTCACCGCCACCGGCCCGCCGACCACCAGATTCGCCATCGCCGTGCGTTCTTGGGTATACATCGCGGGGAACCTCACCTGTTTCATGAATGGGAGATCGGCGGCTTTCACGCAGCTTTACCGCGTCGCATTCGGTTGCCGCGAGATCGCGGCAACAAGCAAGATCACCATACCGTCCGGGGTACGTTTCAGCAGGTCAACACACCGAAAGTTGATCAACGGCGTGTCACCTGTGGGCGGGTCGGCACCGTGATAGCTTCGGCCGACTGAGCGCAGTCGTGCGCCTTTCGGAGGACGGAAAATGCCTTCCAACACATTTAGCCTGGAACGATCCAAGCGCCAGCCGCTGACGAAGAGAAACCTTCGGGAACTCAACATCGCGCAGACGTGGGAGTCCATCCTGACCCATCCCGCGCTGGTGTACGAGGACGACTACGGCGTGAAGCACAACCCCATCGGGTTCTCGCTCAACAAGTCGAGCTTCGGCGATTTCCCGGGTACGGCGTTCGCGCTCGGCTGGCTCGCCTACCTGAACCTCGGCGAGCCGCTGATCGAGGAACGAGGTGGCATCAGCCAGCCGCCGCCCGACTCGTTCTCCTCACGCACCTACGTCAACCGCGGCAGCACGCCGATGACCTTCACCGACTCGGTCGACTTCACCGTGTCCAACCAGGTCAACTGGTCCCTGGGCGGCACGACCCAGCTCACCTTCGGCGGCAGCATCGGCGCGCAGCTCCAGTTGCAGCTGCAGGCGCAGCTCCAGCTGCAACTGCAGGCGCAACTCCAGGCCGGCGTCTCCACCGGCCTTCAGAACAGCGTCAATCAGAAGAACGCCACCACCGTGACCAACAAGAACAGCAAGGACAGCGTCGGTACGGACCAGTCGAACGCCACCGAGGCGGGCACGACGAACGGCATGACCAACTCCGCGAACGCGTCCGCGACGAACTCGGTGACCGGGTCGTCGTCGTTCAGCACGCAGGGCAGCGCCGCCGGCAAGGCGGACCTGAGCTCCTCGCTGGCGCAGAGCATCACGGCCTCGGTCGGCGGCACGCTGACCACCAGCTGGACCTCCAGGTCGCAGATCTCCGGCAGCGTCCCGGCCGGCTCACGCGTGGAGACCATGGCCACCCAGCGGCGCACCCGCAAGGAGTTCACCTACGAGCTCCCGGTGACGTTCTCCGGGCTGCTCGCGGTGCGGTACGCCGCGCCGGTCGCGGTCCTGTCACCCCCGCAGCCCGCACGGCTCCCCGGGCTCGAACGCCTGGTCGCCCGCGACATCAGCGATCTCGACCTGGCCGGCGGCGGCTTCCGGATGCGCGGATGGGCCGAGGTCGTCTCCGCGCTGGAGGTGCACCACACGCTGTTCGACGGCGAGACCATGGCCGGCAGCGAACGCAACCTGCACAAGGAGGAGTGACGACAGTGGTGTTCCAGAACATCTTCAGCGCGGCCAGCCGGGGTTCCGGGCTCTTCTCGGTGACCCCGGACGGGGACAGGCCGCAACCCGGTGCCGGCGTCGACTTCGAGGACTCGGACGACGACACCTACGACGACACGACGCCGAGCCTGTTCGCCAACGGCATCCACGGTTCCACGTCACGGTCGAAGGTCGTCCGGGAGGAGTCGCCGGAGGCGCGGGCCATCCTCGGGTTCCTCGGCGCGTTCATCGACAGCGCCCAGACGTCC
Organism: Catenuloplanes japonicus; assembly: GCF_000717135.1. Taxonomy (GTDB): domain Bacteria; phylum Actinomycetota; class Actinomycetes; order Mycobacteriales; family Micromonosporaceae; genus Catenuloplanes; species Catenuloplanes japonicus. The sequence continues at coordinate 142,868 of NZ_JNXY01000011.1, read as the reverse complement.
GCCGCCGATCAGGCCCGCTTCGCGCAGCCCGGCTCGGTGTCCGCGGCCGCGACCGCCGGGATGCAGGAGTCCAGCGCGGCGGTGAAGGACAACGGCGACCTCCAGAAGGACGACGACCTGTCGAGCATGCCGAGGAAGAGCGACTTCACCAAGCCGCCCAAGGCTCCCGAGGCGGCGAAGCCCGACACGCCGCAGGCGGAGAAGCCCGCGGGAGACAAGAAGTAGCGAGTGGCCGGCGGTGCGAGGCACCGCCGGCCACCCCCGGTTTCACACCGTGAGCAGTTGCCAGTGCCGTTCCCGGTGGTCGCCCTCGGCCGCGTCCTGCGTGAGCGTCCCGCGAGCGGTGGAGTCGACCCGCAGCAGCAGACCGCTGTTACGGTTCGCGATCTCGTAGATCCTGGTCCCGTCCGCCACCGTACCCACCGGGATCAGCCGCCACTGCTGGTGGAGCGCGGTCCCGCCCTGGTAGGCGCGTTGCGCGACCACCGCGCCCTCGGTCCGGTGCGCGCCGGCAACCTCCAGCGACTTGCCGCTGCGCACGTTCTCCAGCATGTAGAGCAGTTCGCCCTCGTGCTGGCCGGCGACGATCAGCCGCCAGCGCTGGTGGTCGCGTGGCCCGGCGAGCGACTGACGGATCTCGGCGCCGTCCTTGAGGGACTCGTGCGCCACCCCCATCCGCAGGCGGCTGCGCACGTTCGACCAGGAGACCACGGTGCCGGTCTCGGGCATCCCGGCCGTCGCCGCCGACGAGATCCGGCGGATCCGGTGGTTGGAGTGGTCACCGATGTAGAGCGTGCCGACGCAGTCCAGCGCCAGCCCGAGCGGATAGTTCAGCTCTGCCGACGCCGCTGGGCCGCCGTCGCCTCCGACGCCCGCCGCCTTGCCACCGGCAACCGTGCTGATGGTGCCGTCGGGTGCGACCTTCCGGATCCGGTGGTTGCGATGGTCGGAGATGTAGAGGTTGCCCTCGCCGTCCAGCGCCAGCTCCCGTGGCTGGTTCAACTGGGCCTTGACCGCCGGGGCGCCGTCACCGGCGAACCCCGCGGTGCCCAGGCCGGCAACGGTGCTGATCGTGCCGTCGGGCGACACCTTCCGCACCCGGTTGTTCGACACGTCGGCGATGTAGAGGTTGCCCTCGCCGTCCAGCGCCATCCCCTGCGGGAAGTACAGCGAGGCGGAGGTCGCCGGTCCGTTGTCGCCCCGGAACGCCCCGGACCCGTTCCCCGCGATCGAGACGATCTTCCCGTCGGTCGTGATCCTCCGGATCCGGTGGTTGCCGTGGTCAGCGACGTACACGACACCGGCGTCGTCCACCGCCACCGCTGCCGGGGTGTTCAACCGCATGTCGGTGGCGATGCCGTCACCACCGGGGCCCGCGACTCCCGTCCCGGCGATGGTGGTGATCGTCCCGTCGGCCGCGACTCTGCGGACCCGATGATTGTCGGTGTCGGCGATGTAGAGGTTGCCCTCACGGTCGACCGCCAGCCCACGCGGGCCCTTCAGCTGCACCGGCGCCTTGTCGCCCTTGTCGCCCGCGACCCCGGTCCCGGCGACCGTGCTGATCTTCCCGTCGGTCGTGACCTTCCGGACCCGGTGGTTGCCGTGCTCGCTGAGGTAGAGCGTGCCGATGCCGTCGATCGCCACGCCGTAGGGGTTCTTCAGCAATGCCTGGACCGCGGCGTCGCCGTCCCCCTTGTCCCCCGCGGTCCCGGTGCCCGCGACCGTGCTGATCGTGGGCGTGAAGTCCTCGCCGCCCGTGCCTGCTGCCTTGGCAGTGCTCATGGCCATCCCCTCATCCAAACAACTACGGAGAGCTTTCAGTTGATCACCATAGGTGATCAACTGGTCGTGATCGGCTCCGCGACACCAGACCCGTACCCCCGCCGGCCGTTGATCTGGATCTTGCGCGGGCCGCAAGCCACGGGGTCCCGATCCCGCCGAAGTTGGCAGACACTTCGATGTTCATCAATTGACACGTCGGCGTGGCGTGGCGAGACTCTTGGGCAGGCGCTGACCGGAAACCCACCTTCCGGTTCCGGTGCTTCGCGTCGTCCGAGAGGGGAACAGTTCATGAGATCCAGAGCACGGAGGGTGGGGCTGGCGTTCGTCGCCGCCTCCGTGGCCTTCGCCGGTGCCGTCTACGGCGTCACCAGACCGGCCACGGCGGAAGCGGCGGCCGCGCTGAGCCCGGCCGCGCTGGTCGCGGACATGGGGGCCGGCTGGAACCTGGGCAATCAGCTGGAGGCCAGCAACAACGGCGTTCCCAGCGAGACCGCCTGGGGGAACCCGGTGATCACGCAGGCGCTGATCAACCGGGTCAAGGCGTCCGGGTTCAAGACGATCCGCATCCCGGTCTCCTATCTGGGGAAGATCGGGGCGGGGCCGAACTACACGGTCGACGCCGCGTGGCTGACCAGGATCGCGCAGGTCGTGGACTACGCCTACAGCCAGGGCCTCTACGTCCTGATCAACATGCACGGGGACGGGTACAAGACCGTCACCGGCTCCTGGCTGATCTGCGACGCGGCGGACCAGGCGACGATCCGGGACAAGTATCAGAAGGTGTGGCAGCAGGTCGCGACGAAGTTCCAGGCCTACAACGACCATCTGATCCTGGAGTCGATGAACGAGAACTTCGACGGGCAGTACGGCGCGCCGACCCAGCCGTGCTACTCCAACATCAACGCATATAACCAAATATTTGTGGACACGGTGCGGCGGACCGGCGGGAACAACGCGTCACGCTGGCTGCTGGTGCCGGGGTGGAACACGAACATCGACTACACCGTGGGCAACTACGGGTTCGTGATCCCGACCGACCAGTACCGGTCGTCCTCGATCCCGGCGGCGGAACAGCGGCTGATGATCTCCGTCCACTACTACGACCCGTGGGACTTCACCGGGCAGGAGGACGGGAACATCACCCAGTGGGGTCCGAACGCGACCAACGCGGCCAAGACCTCGACCTGGGGCCAGGAGGACTACCTGGACGCCCAGCTGAAGAAGACCTACGACACGTTCGTCACCCGCGGCTATCCGGTGTTCGTCGGCGAGTACGGCTCGATCGACAAGACCAGCTACGACTCGGCGAACAACACCTACCGGGCGGACTTCGCGCGCACGCTGGTGGCGGCCGCGAAGAAGTACGGCGCGGCGACCGCCTACTGGGACAACGGCTGGAACGGGCAGCACGGGTTCGGGCTGTTCGACCGCAGCGCGAACAGCGTCACCCAGCAGGGCATCATCACCGCGATCGTCGGCGGCGGACAGACGACGCCGACACCGACGGTCAGCCCGACACCCACGGCGAGCCCGACGCCCGGCACCGGCGCCTGCCGGGCCGTGAGCACGGTCAGCGCGTGGAACACCGGCCTGACCAACAGCATCGCCATCACGAACACCGGGACCAGCGCGATCAACGGCTGGACCCTGACGTTCACGCTGGCGGCCGGGCAGACGATCACGTCCGGCTGGAGCGCCGGCTACTCCCCCGCCAGCGGCACGGTCAGCGCGACCAACGTCAGCTACAACGGGACGCTCGCGCCGGGCGGCTCGACCACGATCGGCTACCAGGCCACCCACACCGGCAACGCGGCCGCCCCGACCGGCTTCCGTCTCAACGGTGCCACCTGCGGCTGACCCTCGACCGAGCGGGCCGGCTCCGTGGTGGCGCCGGCCCGCCCGTCACGCGATCAGTTCGCGCAGGTCGCGGAACAGCTCGGACGCGGTGACCGGGTCGATCCGGTCGAACGGCACCGGCGTCTCGCCGGGCCGCGCGGACAGCCACACGCCGCACAACTTCTGCTCCTCGTCCTGGGCCGGGTCGCCGATGACGAAACCGGGATCGCACAGCAGATGCGCGGTCCACCGGTCGCCGGCGGGCCGGTCCAGGCCGGTCTGCACGCCGCCGTCCATCGGGTCCTCGCGCCGCCAGCCGCGCCGCTCCAGCCCGAGCACCCGCCCGGTCGGCACGACCACGCCGTCGCACGCGTCCCAGTCCGCCTCGGAGGGCCGGAACACCTCCCGGCCGAGCTGCGGGAACGGCTGGATGATCTCGTAGTCGGCGAACACCTCGGACCAGGCGTCCAGCGGGGTCCCGGCCGGGTGCGGCAGCACGATCACCGCGTCGTCGGCCACGGTCAGCGTCTCCTCGGCGGCGGTCGCGTAGCTGCGGTCCTCCGCGACCCGGAACGTCGTCACCCGGTCGTCGGCCGCGACGCCCCAGACCAGGCGCCGGACCAGGTGGCCGAGCAGCGGATGCCCGGCCAGGAACAGCCGGAACTCCTCGCCGGACCAGCGGCGCCCGTCGACCATCGCCTGCTCCAGGCGGCGCAACTGGTCGGCGGCGAGCACCCGCACGTCCTTCCGCAGCGCGGCGAACCGGGTCGCGGCCTCGCCCTTCGGGAGCGTCTTGCGCCGCTTGCCGGCCTCGTCCGTCACGTACGGCCGGAGCAGCTCGTCGAAGCCGACCGTGAACCGGTCCAGCCGCAGCGAGCCGTCCGCGGCCAGCCCCAGGCTCGGGACCAGGCGGTCGGCCAGCTGCTGCGGGGTGAGGCCCTTCGCGTCGGCGACCTCGGCCAGCTTTGTCCCGGCCCGGTCGCGCAACCCTTTGTACTTCACCTTCTGCGCGATGCCGTGCAGGTGCATCAGCGCCACGTCGGAGCCGATCGTGGCAAGCACGTCCAGCCCGGTGACCGCCCGGCTGTGGCCGCCCTCGCCCGGCCAGGCCCGGATGACCGGAGCGAGCCGGCGCACCGTCTCGTCGTCGCCGACGTGGCCGAGCGCGGTCAGCGCCCAGTTCTTTCCCGGGGGTACGCCGTCGGCCTGCCAGCGCCGGAACAGCGCCCAGCCGAACTCGGCCAGATCGCCGGGGTCGAGCAGGCCGGCGGCGATCGGCAGGCCCGGGTAGGCGTCGGCCGGGGTGGAGATCGCCAGCATCGTCACCAGGTGCCGCGCCGAGACGGCAGGGAGCACGCCGCCGCCGTCGCTGTCGCCTTCACGGAGTCTGATCCGGGGCAGCGTCTCCGGGTCGGCCCAGGTCACGGACGGGATCCGGGCGGGCAGCACGGTCAGCGGGTCGGTGTCGAGCAGCGACTCGATCGCGGCCACGGCCTTCGGGCCGTAACCGTCGGCGGCCGCGCGCACGACGTCGCGGTCCAGCAGCCGCAGCGCGGTCTCCGCCTCCCGCCGGGCCGGTCCGGGCTCGCCGACCGCGGCCGGGACCAGCGCCAGGGCCGCCGCGTCCGGGTGGCGCAGCAGCCAGGCGCGGGCCGTGCCGCGCAGCGACTTCGTGCGGGTGAACCAGCCGGCCATCAGCGTCGCGATCTCCGCGCTGACCAGCGGCATCAACACCGGCACCGCAGGCGCGTAGCCGCGCGTCACCCGCAGCGCCGCCGGGATCGCGGCCTCACCCCAGCGGGCGACGATCGGGGGCAGCCAGTCCTCCGGGCGCCACCAGTGCGGGTCCCAGTCGGCCAGCACCGGCAGCGCCAGGTGCGGCGGGCCGGTCATCAGCAGGTCCAGGTCCTCGCCGTGGCCGATCCGGCCGGCCCGCACCCGCGCGGCCAGCTCCTCCGGGTCGAGAGTGGTCGCCCGGCGGGCGGTCTCGGCGAACCGTTCCCGCTCGCCGGGCCGCCAGCGCGCCTCCGCGGGCACGGCCGTGCTCAGGCCCTTGATCACCGACGGGGTGGTCGCCGCGCGCCTGCCGTGCCAGGGCGGGTCGACCAGCACCGGGTGCAGCCGGTCGGCCGGTGCCTCGGGGGCGAGCATCGCGCGGACCACGTCCGCGGCCGCCGGGGGCAACGCGGGCAGCGCGGCGGTGGCCGGCTGCGGGTGCCGGGCGGCGACGATCCGGAGCAGGTCGGCCGCCATCCACGACGCGGTCGGTGTGAGCAGGCGCAGCGCGCGGTCCGGGAAGCCCACGGCCGCGTCGCGGAGCGCGGGCACCACCACCGGGTCGCCGGCGCGGGCCAGCAGCGCCTCGAGCGCGGCGTCCGACGGGAGCAGTGCGATCGCCTCGGCCAGCCGGCCGCGCACCTCGGCGCCCCGGGTCGCGTCGTAGAACATCCACTGCTGCTGGTCGGCGCGTTCCTTGTCGTACCAGGCCAGCAGCGTCGGCAGCGCGCCCGCCCCGACCCCCTCGACCAGGGTGGGGAGCGCGGTGACGTCGAGGCCGGCCGCGTCCGCGAGCCGCTCCAGCGCGGCGGGGGTGCCGACCGAGTAGAACAGCACGCGACGGTACGGCATGCGCTCCACATCGGCCACGTCCTGCTCCACCCAGTCCTGCCGGGCCGGGAACAGCAGCGACGTGATCAGCCGCAGCATCGGCGGGCCGTCGTCGCGGTGCCGGGCGGCCGCGGTCTCCGCCGCCGCGTAGTCCGCGTCGGTCGCGCCCGCCAGCCGATCGCGCACCTCGGCCGCGAACCGGACGATGCCCTCCGGCGCGGTGCGCCGCCACTGCCCGTGCGGGTCCGCGATCCGCCGCTCGGCACCCGCGTCGAGGCCGGCGCTGATGCCCGCGTTGATGCCGGCCAGCAGCACGGTGGTCTCGGCCAGGAACGGCACGCCGCGCGCGGCCGTGCCCGCCACCACCGCCGCGACCTGCTCGTCGGCCGGCCGGTCCCACTCCGGCGCGCTCAGCAGGGCCGCGAGCAGCACGGCCGTCTGCCACGGTGTCGCGGAGCCCGGATCGGCGAGCGCGGCCAGCCCGACGGCGCGCAGCTCCTCGTGCGTCCCCGGATCGGTGAGCGCCGGGCGCGCCTCCTCGGCCCGGTCGCGCAGCAGCGCGAGGTCCGGCTCGGGGCCGCGCGCCGGCCCGGGGAACCAGCCGCCCCGCCGCCGGTACAGCCCCGCCCGGACAGAGTCGATGCTCATCTGACCTCACTCCTGTCGACCGCGCCACCCTAGCCACGGGGTCCGACATCCGCGCGTGCCAGCATGGGGCCGTGAGCACCTTCCACCCGCTGCCGGTGACGCTTCCCGGGCACGTCAGGCCGTGGGCGATCGAGACCGGGCACAGCCAGCTGCTGCTGCGCGCGGTGGTCGGCGACCCGGAGGAATATCCGCGCCGGGTCATCGACGTGCTGTTCAAGGACGTGTCCCGGATCTCGCTCTCCGACGGCTACGACGGGCTGCTGATCCGCCAGGCACCGGACGAGGTGCGGCGCCGCGAGGAGGAGCGTCTGTCCCGGCGCTGGCGCAGCGAGCAGGTGATGTTCCTGATCGCCCGCGACAACGACACGGACTACGTGGTGGCGGGCGTCGTCTACTGGGCGGACGCGGGCGTGCAGCCGGGCGCGGAGAGCCCGCTGATGACCGGCCTCGGCCTGCACCGCGAGGTCAGCTACTACGACCCGCAGCGCGTCTGGCGGCCGTACGACATCAGCACCATCCCGGTCCTGCCCTGACGGGCTATCCGGCGCGGGCGGCGCCGATCAGGCGGCCCAGGGCCGGGGACGGGGCGATGCCGAGCTGGTCGAGCATCAGGTGGTGGAAGCGGTGGTACTCGCGGACCGCCTCGCCGACGTTGCCCTCGGCCAGGTGGACCTCCATGACCAGGCGTCGGGCGCTCTCGCGCAGCGGGTCGCCGCGCAGCGCGAGCATGGCGAGGTTCAGCGCGAACGCGTACCTGCCCGCGCGGCACGACTCGGCCGCGGCGTCCTCCAGCACGTGCAGGCTGAGCTGGCGGAGGCGCTCGCGCTCGAAGACCACCCACTCCTCGGCCCAGCCGGGCAGCAGTTCGTGCACCCGGTCGGCGGGTAGCGCGGGCCGCGGCGCGGGCGACGGGCGGAACCGGGCGTCCGCGTCGCGCACGAACCGGTCCACGTCCACCTCCAGCGTGCGGGACAGCGTCAGTCGCCACTGGTCGACCACGACCAGGCCGGGCACGGCCTTGTTGACCCGCCAGATGGCGGTCCGCAGGCTCGCGCCGGCCTTCTCCTCCACCGTGTCCGGCCACAGCGCACCGGCCACGGTCATCCGCTGGGTGGCGCCGTGCAGCGCGAGATACGCGAGCAGGCGCTGGGCCCCGGCGGGCAACTGAATCTGGCGTCCCTCGGCCTCGAGGGCGAACTCGTCGAGCAGGCGCAACCGCAGACCGTCCACTGTGTACGAACCTCCCGGCGGGAAACTATGCACGGTCACGACCGAGAACACGAGACCTCGATCTGTCGGCGTTCGGTCTATCGATTTCTCGATCGTCCACTATGCAGCTCGGCGGCCCGCGCGACATCCACCGAACGGTCTGTGACGCGCCGTTGACGCACGGGTGACGGCCGCCTCCTACGGTCGGCGGCGATCGCTGCGATGGGAGCTCGATGTCCACCGTCACCTCGTATCCGGGTGTGTACGTCACGGAGGTCCCCTCCGGCGTACGGACCATCACCGGCGTCGCCACCTCGGTGACCGCCTTCGTGGGCCGCACCAGGCGCGGCCCCGTCGACCGTGCCGTCACCGTCACCGGCTTCGCCGACTACCAGCGCGTCTTCGGCGGGCTGTGGTCCGGCAGCACGGTCGGCCACGCGGTCCGCGACTTCTTCGCCAACGGCGGCGGCCAGGCCGTCGTCGTGCGGGTCTCGCCCGACGGCCGCGGCGCGCCCACGGCCACCGTGCTCCGCACCGCCGCGGCGAAGGGCGAGACCACGACCCGCAAGGCCGACCTCGTGCTCACCGCCGTCGAGCCCGGCTCCTGGGCGGACCGGATCACCGCGGTCGTCACCCACGACACCACCACCGACCTGACCGACGTGGCCACCGCGCTCGGGGCCGCGCCCGCCGACCTGTTCAACCTCGTCGTCACGGACGAGAGCTCCGGCGCGCGCGAGACCATCCGCAACGTCACCGCGGGCGAGAGCACCCGCCGGGTCGACCGGGTGCTGGAGGCCGAGTCGACGCTGGTCCGGGCCACCACCGTGCCGGCCGCGCGGCCCGCCGACGGCACCACCTACACCGTCGAGGCGGGCGACCGCGGCGGCGACGGGCGCGACCTCACCGCGGACGACTACGTGGCGCCGGCGCTCCAGGCGACCCACCGCGGGCTGTACGCGCTGGACGGGGCCGACCACTTCAACCTGCTGGTCGTACCGCCGCCCACCGCCGGAGGCGACACGCCCGCCGCGGTCTACCAGGCCGCGCTGAGCTACTGCGCGCAACGCCGTGCCGTGCTGCTGGTCGACCCGCCGGCGGCGCTGACCGCGGCGACCGCCGCCACCGCGCTGCGTGACCTCGGCCTGACCGGGCCGGACGCGCGCAACGCCGCGCTCTTCTACCCCCGGCTGCTGCAGGCCGATCCGACCGCCGGCGGACGGGTCGGCGTCGCGCCCGCGGCCGCCTCGGTCGCCGGCGTCATCGCCCGCACCGACGCCACCCGCGGCGTGTGGAAGGCCCCGGCCGGGCTCGACGCCACGCTCACCGGCATCGCCGGGCTCCAGACCGGGCTCACCGACGCGGAGACCGGGCTGCTGAACCCGCTCGGCATCAACTGCCTGCGCACGTTCCCCGGCAACGGGACCGTGGTCTGGGGCGCCCGCACGCTGCGCGGCGCCGACCAGCTCGGCGACGAGTACAAGTACCTGCCCGTCCGCCGGCTCGCCCTGCACATCGAGGAGAGCCTGTTCCGGGGCACGCGCTGGGTCGTCTTCGAGCCGAACGACGAGCCGCTGTGGGCGCAGATCCGGCTGAACCTCGGCGCGTTCATGCACGACCTCTTCCGGCAGGGCGCGTTCCAGGGCAGCGCCGCCCGGGACGCGTACTTCGTCAAGTGCGACCGGGAGACCACCACCGCCACCGACGTCGGCGCCGGCCGGGTCAACATCCACGTCGGCTTCGCACCGGTCCGGCCCGCCGAGTTCGTGGTCCTTCAGATCCAGCAACTCGCACAGGCCTAGGAGCAGGCGACATGGCCCAGTTCAGCGTCAACGCGCAGCGGTTCGACCCGTACAAGAACTTCAAGTTCCGGGTCCGGTGGGACGGCCGCTACGTGGCCGGCGTCAGCAAGGTCGGCGCGCTCAGCCGTACCACCGAGGTCGTCACCCACCGCGACGGCGGCGACCCCAGCACCAGCCGGAAGTCCCCGGGCCGCACCGAGTACGCGGCCATCACCCTGGAACGCGGCGTCACCCACGACACCGAGTTCGAGACCTGGGCGAACAAGGTCTGGTCCTACGGCGCCGGGCTCGGCTCCGAGGCGTCGCTGCGGGACTTCCGCAAGGACATCGTCATCGAGGTCTACAACGAGTCCGGCCAGCTCGCCATCGCGTACCGGGTCTACCGCTGCTGGGTGTCCGAGTACCAGGCGCTCCCCGAACTCGACGCGAACGCCAACGCGGTCGCCATCCAGCACCTCAAGCTTGAGCACGAGGGCTGGGAGCGCGACGCCGACGTACCGGAGCCGACCGAGCCGACCTTCGCCCGATGACCGCGGCCGCCTGGACCGTCGCGGCCTGGGAGCGCGGCCTGCACGCCGGGCCGCTCGACCGCGCCGTGACGCTCCTGGCCGGCCTGACCGGGCTCCCGTTCGATTCGGCCGACCGCGTCGAACTGGGCACCCGCGACGCGATCCTGGCAACGGCGCTACGCGGGCTCGCCGGCGACCGGATGTGGACCTCGACCACCTGCACTGCCTGCGGTGAACGGCTCGACGTCCCGCTCGGGCCCGACCTGCTCGCGGCCTTCACCCCACCCCAAGATCAAAATCAGCCTCTGCGGATACGGGTCGGAGGCCGCGACGTGCCGTTCCGGCTCCCGGCCACCGCGGACCTCCGGCTGGTCGCACACGCCGGCGGCGACGCGGCCACCGGCCGGCGGGTGCTGCTGGGCGCGCTGGTCCCGGACGGGACCGCGCTGACCGACGAGGCCGCGGCCGAGGTCGAGGCCGCGATGGAGACCGCCTCCCCCGGCGCGGTGGTGTCGGTGGCGGTGGGCTGCCCGTCATGCGGCACGTCCACGACGGCGGTGGTGGACGTGGCCGCGATGCTGTGGCGGCACGTCGAGGCCGAAGCCGCGGCGATGCTGGCGGAGGTGCACACGCTGGCTTCGGCCTACGGGTGGCCCGAGGCGGAGATCCTGGCACTCAGCCCGGCCCGGCGCGGGGCTTATCTGTCCATGGTGGACCGATGACCGGCTTCCTGGAACTGCTGGCGGCCCGGACACTGGGCCTGGCGGCGGTCTTGACGGCGGACGTCGGCAGCGCGCGTCCCGGCGGGAGTCGCGGCGGCGCGGGGCTTGGCGGCATGGGCCTCACGATGACCGGGGCCGGCTTCGATGGGGCGCCTTGGTCCGATGTAGAGGCTGATCCGGCTTCCGGCCGATCGCGGTCATCGGTGCCGGGGGCGGGCGGCGGTGCCCTACAGCACAGCGCTCAGGACGGCCAGCGGGAAGCGGAACTCCGCGAGGACTCGCACTGGAGCAACGACGCGCCGGGACACAGCGACAAGCCGGTGCTGACTGCGGACGCTGGCAGCGCGGCACGGGCGCGGTCCGAGGCGGATGCGGCACGCGGAAACGCAACACAGGCGCGCGCCGAGGCGGATGCAGCCCGCGAACGCGCAGCACAGGCGCGGTCCGAGGCGGATGCAGGTCGGGAAAGCGCGGCGCGGGCACGCGTTGGTGGAAAGGCTGCGCGCGGAGACGCGCACGCGGACCCGGCACCGACGCACGCGGATGGAGATGCCCTCCGTGCGCGCGCCGACAGGGCGGCGGCTCTTGCCCGCGCCCGCGAGGATGCGAGCCGGGCGCACGCACATGAGCAGACGGCCCGTGCGGAAGCGCGTCACGATGCGGCTCTCGCCCGCACACGCGAAGACGCAGCTCTTGCGGATGCCACACGCGCCCGCGACGATGCACGCCGTGCGCAGGAACGTGAACAGGAAGCGCACCACGACACAGCCCTCGCCCGCACGCGCGAAGACGCTGCCGTTGCGGACGCCGCACGCGCCCGCGACGACGCACGCCGTGCACGCGTACGTGAGCAGACGGCTCACGCGGACGCACGCCAGGATGCGTTTCTCGCCCGCACACGCGAGAACGCAGCCCTCGCGGACGCCACACGCGCGCGCGACGACGCAGACCGTGCGCACGTACGTGAACAGGCGTCCCACGCGGACGCACGCCACGACGCGGCCCTCGCCCACGCACGCGAGGAGGCGCGCGCACGCGAGGAGGCGGCTGTTCCGGGCACGGACGCGGCCCGGGGAAACGGCCACGCCACAGGAACAGCCCGTGCTGACGTCCCTTCGGCACGGCCGGGCAACGGCCGTGGCTTCCGGACCGGTACGGACTCACCCGAATCCCGGCCTGCCCGATCAGGCCCGGCCGGCGCACCGGCCCCCGGCACCCGGCCGGACCCCGCCGACGCCGCGGCGCAACGGTCGTCGTCACCGCCCGGGTCCTCCGGGTTCACCGGCGGTGGCGCGCTCGCACGGTTCCTCGCCCTGCAGGGAACAGCCCCGCACTCCCCCGCCGTCCCGGCCCCCGGCCGGCCCGCCCCGCCCGCGCGCGAGCCGGACCTTGCCGGCCTGCTGCGGCGGGCCGTACCGTCGTCGGCTCCGGTCCGGTCCGGCGCGCACCCTCAGGAGCCGCCCGTGCATGTCACGATCACCATCGGCCGCGTGGAGCTGCGCGTCGACGAGCCGGAGGCGCCTCCCGGGCGTACCCCCGGCGGCTCTGGATCTGTGGACGGGCCCCGGCCGGCGCTGTCGCTGGACGAGTATCTGAGCCGCCGCGGACGGCCCGTGTGAGCAACCATCTCGCGGTCGCGATGACCACCGCGGCGCTCCGGGGGCTGCTCAGTGAGGCGGTCGCCGCGGGGCTGCCGGGTGGGGTGGAGAGTGCCACGGTCACCACGCTGCGTCCGGACGCGCTCGCCACGGCGGACGGGGCCGCGCGGGGCATCAACGTGTACCTGTTCCGGGTGCTGCCGAACGGTGCTGCCTGGGCGGTCGAGCTGCCCGCCCGCAACTCCGCGGGGATCCCGATCGCCCGGCCGGCGCAGGCCGTCGACCTGCAGTATCTGCTGACGTTCTCCGGCGACGATGCGGCGCTGGAACCGCAGCGGCTGCTCGGGCTCGCGACCGCGGCGCTCGCGGTGCAGCCGGTGCTGAGCCGGGAGACGATCCGGGCCACGGCCGCGGAAGCGGTCCGGGCCGACGCGCAGTCCTGGCAGGGGCATGCGGACCTGGGCGACCAGCTGGACGTGGTCCGGCTGAGCATGCTGCCGCTGACCGTCGAGGAGCTGGCCCGGCTGTGGTCGATGGTGTCCAGCGGGCCGTACCGGCTGTCGCTCGCCTATCAGGCGACCGCGGTGCTGATCGAGGGCGACCTGGCGCCGGCCGTGTGTGCCGACGTCACCGAGCCGGTCCTGACCGTGTCGACCGTCCGCCGATGAGCGAGTATCTGGTGGCGGCGCTCGACGTGCTCCGCCTCCGGATCGCCGGCGCGAAAGATCTTGAGATCACCGAGGCCGAGACGGTACGGGACGAGATCGCCAAGGACGCGGACGAGCCCCCGCCGCCGGTGCGGATCGCGGAGCGCTTCGGCCTGACCGGCTTCGAGCGCGACACGCTGCTGCTGTGCGCGGGCGCGGAACTGGACGGGCCGTTCGCGGAGGCGTGCGCGAAGGCCCAACAGGATCCCGGCCAGCGGTACGCGACGTTCGCGCTCGCCCTGGCCATGCTGCCGGAGCCGGACTGGGCGGCGGTCAGCCCGGCCGGGGCACTGCGCCGCCTCGGGCTGGTGTCGCTCGACCAGCCGTCGTCGCCGGTGGCGAGCCCGCTGCGGATCGCGGAACGGGTGCTGCACGCGCTGCTCGGCGTCGACTACCTGGACACGGAGATCGCGCCGCTGACCGAGTCGATCGAGGACGCGGGAGTGCTGCCGGGCGCGCTGGGCGCGGCGGCCGAGGAGGCGGCTGCGTCGGCGTACCCCCTGATGATCTTCGGTCGGCCTGTCGCCGATCTGCGGAACGTGGCGGCGGCCGCGCACGCCCGTGCGGGGCTGCGTCCGGTGCTGCTGAATGCCGGTGCGCTGCCCGCGGATCCGGCCGCGCGGGACCGGATCGCCCGGCTGTGCGAGCGCGAGACGCTGCTCGCGTCCACCGGTTGGATCATCGACCTCGACGGGGTCGCGGACCGGGCCCGCCAGGCCGCGCTCGATCTGGCCCGCCGCCTGGACGCGCCGGTGATCCTGCTGTCCCGGGAGCCGGTCGCCGGGATCGGGCCGCGCGCGTCGGTGGTCGCGGTCGGCGAGGCCACGGCGACCGAGTTGCGCCGGGTGTGGCAGGACGCGCTGCCCGCGCTGCCGGGGCCGTGGGTGGATCGGATCGCCGGGCAGTTCGCGCTCGGCGCCGACGACGTGCAGGCGATCGCGCGGCGCGGGCCGCTGGCGCCGGAGGCGGTGTGGGAGCTGGCGCGCGCCCGTGCCCGGCCCGCGCAGGACGGGCTGTTGCAGCGCATCGCGCCGCGTGCGGACTGGGACGACGTGGTGCTGCCGGACACGCAGCGGCAGACGCTGCGGCAGATCGCCGGGCATCTGCGGCACCGGCTGACCGTGCTGGAGGACTGGGGGTTCGGCGGGCGGGGTGCGGGGACGGCCGCGCTGTTCGCCGGGCCGAGCGGGACCGGGAAGACGCTGGCGGCCGAGGTGATCGCGGGGGCGTTGCGGCTGGATCTGTACCGGGTCGACCTGAGTCAGACGGTCAGCAAGTACATCGGCGAGACCGAGAAGCACCTGTCCCGCATCTTCGACGCGGCCGAGGCGGGTGGCGGGGTGCTGCTGTTCGACGAGGCGGACGCGCTGTTCGGCAAGCGGAGCGAGGTCCGGGACAGCCACGATCGGTACGCGAATCTTGAGGTCGGCTATCTGCTGCAACGCATCGAGGCGTACCGGGGGCTGGCGATCCTGACCACGAATCTGAAGGACAGTCTGGACCAGGCGTTCCTGCGACGGCTGCGGTTCGTGGTGCACTTCCCGTTCCCGGACGCGGCGGCGCGGGCGGAGATCTGGCGGCGGGCGTTTCCGGCGCGGACGCCGATCGAGGGTGTGGACTTCGCCGCCCTGGCCCGCCTGTCGATCCCGGGCGGGACGATCCGCAGCATCGCGCTGGCCGCCGCCTTCCTGGCCGCCGAGGCCGGAGGTCCGGTGAGGATGGACCACGTACTGACAGCGACGAGAACCGAATACGCGAAGTTGGAGCGCCCACTGACTGCGGCCGAAACCGCCGCATGGCGATGAGGCATCATCATGTCTTCTGCCGGGCATCCGCCTTCTTTATGGCTTCCAGCACGTCCTCCACCATGAAATCTACCGTGTAACTGCCGCTGAACAATTCGCTCATGTTGTCCGGCACCACCGGCGTGAATCCGTATTGAAGGAGGAGCATCGGAAGGATGGTATGAATATTGGTCCGACCATTGCCGTCCGCGTAGGTATGCATGACGTGCAGCGCACGCACGAGCCGGGTGATGGCCCTCAGCGCCTGATTGCTACCATCGGACGCCTTTTTGACTTCGCCGTAGAATCGGTCGAATGCGGCATCGACAAACTTATTTCCCAAACCGACATTCTCCGGCAGCGCCTCCTCGTACTCCTCATCGGTCTTCCCGAAGTCCCGGCCGTAGGCCGGATAAAGGTCGACATGATGCGGTTGATCCTTGCGGCGGACCGGAGTAACGATGTTATTGCTACTACCTCGCACTGGCTCGTCGTCCACAGTGTCCCCGACGACCCGATAGCCCGCCAGCGTCTCCTCAGCGAGATCGTCGGCCACCTGCGGCTCGATGCCCTGCGCATCGGTAGCCGGGGTACTGAGGCTGAAATTGCCATCAGCGGGCGCCATGACACTGTCCTTGCCCACCATGAGATGCTGGGCGGCAGTGGTGCGAATTTCGGCGTATACCTTACTGGTAAGTCGCGGTTTCTTCGACGTGTTCAGGTACTTGCGATAAGTCTCGATCATGCTCTGCTGATACCCGGGCGAATTTCCTCCGTCGTATGCCATACCCGGATCTTGCATGTCTTGAGGCCGATCCTCGGGGTTGATGTAGAGCTGCCACCAATCCTTTTCGTCCGGAAGGAAAGCTGAGAGCTTAGGGGTTTTCTTCGTACCGAACAGGTTCGTAAAAAATGACAGCTTGGATCGCGTCGATCCCCTGTTCTGCCTGGGTTCGATCTTCGGATCTTCAAATGTGTCGTCGACGAGTTCGCGCCCGTTACGGTCCAGTGGCACCGGGCACCTCCGTGATGCGGGCAAAAAAGGCGCGCAGCGCGGCCAGCACCACGCGCTCCAGGACCTCGGTGCGGCCGGCGCGGATGGCGTGGAGGTCGGCGGGGGTGCAGGGGACCTCGAGGTGGTCGAGGTAAATGGGGGGCATCAGAACGTGCCCAGGCGGGCCAGCCACAGGCTGGGGCCGTGGAGGCTGACGGCGTACTTGTCGGCGCCGGAGGCGGCGGAGTCGATGGCGCGCAGCCACAGCTCGAACGTGTGCTTGCCCTTCGGGACGTTGGCCGAGGCGAGCGTGACCATGGTGGCCCAGGTGCCGGTGGGGAGGTTGAGGAAGATGGAGCCCCACGTGCTCTCGCGGACCGGGTTCAGAAGAGCGCCGTCCATTCTGATGTCGGCGTGCACGGCCCGTTTCGCGGCGCTGGTGCCGGCGTCGGTGCTGGCGTGGCCGTGGCCGACCAGGAAGACGGTGGTGGGGACGGCGAACTCGACGGACCGGCTGATCACGGCGCGGCCGGCGGACGTGTCGGTCTTGTGGTTCCAGACGTCGTTGTCGGGGGTGAGCAGCGTGATGCCGAGGGAGTCGCTGCGCAGCGTCGGGGAGGCGAGGCCGGCGGCGGCGGTGAGCAGGCCGGCGACCGTACCCCCGGTGGTGTTGAGTTTGGCGGTGTCGAGACGGATCGTCTCGGTGGCGAGCGTGTTCCAGTCGGCGGAGGCGATCGGGTCGCCGGACGCCTTCTCCGCGATTTTCTTGTCGAGCGGCACGGCCCGACCTCCTTACCAGAAGAGACGTGATGAGTCGAAGGTGGACGCGCTGTCGTCGAACAGCGCGCCCTGGAGCAGGTCGATCCAGAACCACATGGTGAAGTCGGCGCCGCGCACGTCGTCGACGGTGGGCAGCACCAGGTCGGTGCCGTTGTCGGAGGGGCGGAAGCGGGACAGTGCGAGCCCGTTGAGCACGCGTGCGGGGTGGTCGGCGTGCCGGACGGCCCGCCCGATGACGGTCAGCCGGCCGAGCATGCGGGTGTCGTGGCCGCGTCTGGCCGCGTCCAGGACGGTCCGGGGCAGCCAGGCGGCGAACGCGGCCGACGGCGTCCATCGCAGGTCCCGGCCGTCCGTGCTGACCGTGGCGGCGATGGTCAGCGGCTGGGACCCGACCGGAATGCCGGTGTCCGGGAACGGCAGGTCGAGGGTGATCGTGCAGACGGCGGTCCCGGCGGCGCCGACGGGGGCGATCGGGCCGTCCAGTGTGAGCGTGATGCCGCCGAGCAGGTCGTGCAGCCGGATGGTGGTGTCGTTGCGCAGGTCGTCGCCGGTGCGGGCCAGGCGTACCCGTTCCAGGTGCAGGCCGGCCGGCCATTTCGGCGCCGGCGGGTCCGGGCGGGCGAGGGTCAGCGGTGCCCACAGCGCGCGGCAGTCGCCGACCGGGTTCCAGATGTCGTCGCGCAGGTCGAGGAGCGCGATCGCGGCGTAGGTGTGGTGCACGCCGTCGGGCGGCCGGTAGGCGGGGGTGCCGTCGTCGTCGCGGGGCCATTCGACGTCGCCGGTCAGGTCGGATTCGGCGGTGTCGAGCGCGGCGGTCCGGGCCGGGATCAGCCAGTGGTCGCCGGTGCGGTAGGTCCCGTCGGGGTCGAAGGAGACCTCGACGCCGTCCTCGATCGGGATCCAGCCGTCGGTGATCGGGAGCGCGTCCGCCGAGTCCCAGCGGCGCACGATCGCACCCTCGGACGCCGTGAAAGCCACCGGAGTCGTCGTCCGCAGCGCGGTGCCGGTGACCTCGCCGAGCACGGTGAGCAGGCCGGGTTCGCCGCGCCGGGTGCGGCCCAGGTCGGTGATCTCGACCAGGTCGCCGCGGGAGAAGGCGTGGCCCGGCGAGTCGAGGTGCAGCGTGTCGCCGTCGACGTCGATCAGCCGGGCCGCGACCGAGCCGTTGTCGCGCGACCACAGGAACGTACCGCCGGCGTGGATCTCGACCCGGTAGAGCTGGTTCTCCAGGCGGCGGTATCCGGCCGCGGGCGGGATCAGGGACGGGCCGTCGCCGGGGGTGCCGGGTTCGGCGCGGGCCCGCAGCCGGCCGCTCACCTCGGCGCCGGGCGGGGTCCAGGGTGCGGCCACGTCGGCCGGCCGGATTCCCGGGTCGTCGACCCTCAGAAAACGGGCCTGCCACACGGTACGACTGCGGGTGGCGGTGTCCGGCCCGCCGAGCGCGACCTCGCGCAGCGCCGGGCGTTCCAGCGCGGTCAGGTGCTCCCGGAACACGTCCAGGTAGAGCACGTACCGGCCCTCGTCGGCGGGCAGGGCCACGCCGGGCAGGTCGGGTTGCGCGCCCACCGGGGTGTCCGCGTCGTTCTCGCAGAGCACGCCGTCGACGTAGTAGTGGCCGGCGGACAGCACCGGGCCGTCCGGGCCGGTGCTGACCGCGAACCCGGCGGTGCCTGACGCGGCCCCGTGCGCGCCGATCACGTCCCGGGCGGTGGTCTCGTCGAGGTGCTGCTGGATCTCGGCCTGCTCGTTCCAGTCGGCGTCCACGGCGACGCGGCCCTGCTGCAGCAGCACCGCCCGGTAGTGGTGCCCGCGGCGGAACGTGCGCCGGGTGAAATCGCCTTTCATCGCCCTGCCTCCATGCCGTGCTCAGTCCGCATACCGGATCCCCGCCTCCAGTCCGAACCGGAGGTGCTCGTCGAGGTGGGCGGCCAGGTCGCCGGTGTGCCGCCGGCCGTGGAAGACGCCCATCTCGCCGCCGTCGTCCGCGCCGCGCGCGATCGGGGCCGGGCAGCCCGCGGTCAGCCGGCAGTAGCCGGGCTCGCGCGGGTCGAGTGAGGTGAACGCGGGTCCGATGCGGCGGGCCGAGGCCGCGTCCGCGGGCTGGCAGCGGTACCGGCGGGGCACCCGGGAGTCCAGCGGCGCGTAGCTGAACCGCAGGTATCCCTGCTGGCGCCACACGACGTCGGCGCGGCCGCGCAGGATGCTGCCGGAGACGGTGAGCGTGCGCGCGGACGTGCGGCCCAGCACCGTGCACTCGTCCATGGTCACGTCGGCCGGTTCCGCGTCCAGGTCGGACGAGAGCGCGGTCTTCCGCAGAACCAGGGAGGGTACGTCGGTGAGGCGCACCGTCCCGGCGGACGAGTGCAGCAGGTGCGCGGTCAGCCGGGGGTTGGGTCCGGTGGTGACGGCGGCGAGCGTGCACGAGGACAGCACCAGCTGTTCCAGGTCGCCGTCCGCGA
This sequence comes from Catenuloplanes japonicus, assembly GCF_000717135.1. Taxonomy (GTDB): domain Bacteria; phylum Actinomycetota; class Actinomycetes; order Mycobacteriales; family Micromonosporaceae; genus Catenuloplanes; species Catenuloplanes japonicus. Next base: position 123,431 of record NZ_JNXY01000011.1, on the reverse strand, counting down.
CGTGCACGTCCCCTTCGACGGAGAGCCCGTCCAGGACCAGCGCGGTCGCGTCGGCGGCGTTCCCGGCCGGTGCGCTCACCCGCAGGCCGGTGGCCAGGTGCGGGCGGTGCCCGTCCGCGGCCGTGATCAGCAGCCGGGCGCCGTGCGGCAGCACGATCTCCGGCAGCGGCCCGGGGTGGGTGGCGCTGTCCGCGACGACGATGACGCCGGTGCCGGGGCCGGTCCGCGCGTTCCAGGCGTCGAGCGCGCCGGCGAGTGTGGTGCCCGGCCCGTTCCGGCGGACGGTGACCGTCCAGTCCGGGTCGTCCGTCCACGGGGTGCCGGCCGCGGCCAGTGCCTCCGCGCGGGTGGCCCGCCGGTCCCACGGGCCCGCGCCGAGGTCGCCGGCGGCGCCGTAGTGGAAGCTGACCCGGATCCGGTCCGGTGTCTCGCCCGGCGGGACGGTGAACCGGCCGAGGTGCGGGTCGACCGCGACGAGCCCGGCGGCGGGCCGGGCCCATCCGCTCAGGTCCGCGCTGACCAGCGTGGCGGGCCGGTCGCCGAGCCGGACCTCGACGGCCGGCTCCGGGCCGCCGGGACCGGGCCGGGTCAGTGCGCGGTGCAGCATGAGCCGGGTCAGGCGCTGCGGGACGTCGGCCTCGGTGCGTCCGGTGGCGATGCCGGGCGGCCGGATGAAAAGCGGGCGGTCGCGGCCGGCCGGGTCGAACGTCCACCGGCCCGCGTCCGGGTCGACGGCGCGTGCGTCCCAGCCGGTCGCCGGGTACGCCTCCAGCCGCCACACGTGCAGCCCGACCGATCCGATGTTGTGCAGGCCGCGGCCGCTGTCCGCGTGCCGCACGTCCACGGTGCGGGGCACGGTGTCGAACGCGGTGCCGATCGCGGCGGCCAGGCCGGGGTCGCGCAGCCGCGGGGTGCGCACGTTCGCGGGCCGGGGATGCCGCAGGTGCTGGGTGGTGACGAGCAGCCGGAAGTACTCGACCGCGCGTACCGGGCTGCCGGTGACGGCGCGGGCCACGTCCGCGAGCGCGGCCGGGGTGCCCTTGGCCCGCCGGTGGGCGAGCGCGTCCGCGACCAGCGCCCGCCGCCCGGTGACGGTCTCCGGGCCGAGGCCGAGCAGTTCCCCCAGGTACGGCAGCATGTCCGGCGCGCACGTCTCCACGAACGCGTCGTCGTAGAGCGTGTCGATGTCCTCGCGCAGCCGCAGCAGCTCGCCCTCGACGACGGCCAGCAGCGCGCGCAGCGGATGGCCGAGCTCTGCGTCGCGTGCGCGGTGGACGGCGGGGAGCAGGTCGTACACGGGCCGGTCGGTCATGCGGGCATCTCCGTCACGGTGATCGCGTCCGGCGCGACGACGAGCAGCTCCGCGGCCGTCCGGGCGCGGGCCGGGGCGGCGGAGAGCACCTGGGCGACCGCGGGCGGCCCGCCGGCCGGGTGCAGCGCGGTGAGGCGCACGGACACCACGCCCGGCACGGTGTGGATCAGCGCGGTGACCTCGGCCGCGGTGAGCGGCGTGCCGAACTCGCGCCGGTCGAAGCCGTAGGCCGCGGCGATCGTGGCGGCGACCGGGGTGAGGTCGTGGCCGGGCGCCATCAGCACGCCGGCGCCGATCGTGACCACGGTCCGCCGGCCGTTGCGCAGCACCATCGGGGGCCCGGACCGGCCGGCCGCGGTCAGCGCGTCGCGCAGCGCGTCCAGCGTGCCGGCCGGGACGTCGTCGCCGCCGGGGCCGGTCACGGTGAGGTGCACGTACGGCGCGGTGCCGGTCCGCAGCACCGTGGCGGCGGCCTTGGCGATCCCGGCGAACGAGCGGGCGAACAGTTCGTGGTCGGCGAGCGACACCACGCGGTCCGGGGCGCGGGTGGCGCGGGGCACGGCCCGGCGGGCGTCGGCGACGGTGTCCGGTGCGGTGCCGCCGGTGGCGGGCATCGGGTTCGTCACCGCGCGGATGCCGAGCGGGCGCAGGGGCAGCAGCGTCAGTGTTCCGGCGCGCACGTTGCCGTCCGGCCCGACGCCGGTGCGGTAGCGGGCGGCGACGTTCTCGGTGCCGGACGGCGGCCGGGCGCCGTGCCCGCCGACGCCGAACAGCACGGTCGCGGTGCCGTCGTCGCCGATCCGGACCGTGTATCCGCGCTCGTGCGGGCCGAGCTCCTCCAGCGAGGGCCGCGGCTGCCAGGCGGCGCCGCCGACGCGGACCTCCAGGGCCGCGCGCACGCCGCCCGGCACCGGCGCGGAGAGCTGGGTCAGGTGCGGGCGCCGCAGCCGGAAGTGCTGGCCGGGCGTCCCGTCGCCGCTGCCGAGCACCTCCGCGGCGGTCTCGCCGTGGGTGGCGGCGACGACGTTGCCGAGCACGACCAGCGTGGCCGGGTCGATCGGCTCGGGCAGCGGTGCGGTGAGCGTGAGCAGCGTGCCGCCCTCGGCCGGCACCGCCTCGGCGACGGTCGCGGCGGCGGCCACGTCCCCGCCGGTGACCAGCACGGGCGCGCCCGCGTCCAGGCGGACCGGGCGGTCCAGCAGCAGGACCGGTCCGGCCGTGGGCGCGGTGACCGGCTCGTCGGCGAGCGTGAGCGGCGCGGATCCGGCGTGGACGACGGCGGTGCGCCGGTCGAAGCCGGACAGGGCCGTGGCGCCCTGCAGCCGGACGCGGGTGACCGGCCCGGCGAGCCCGAAGCCGGCGGCGTTGCCCGGTGCGGCGTCCAGGACGGTGAACAGTGCCTCCGTGTCCGGGCCGCGCAGCAGCAGCCACCCGCCCGGCACGATCTGCGGATGGTTCCCGTCCAGTTCCAGCGTGTCCCCGTCGAGCGGGAAGCCCGGCCAGTCGCCGGTGCCGTCGTCGCCGGACGCGGACCGGGCGGCGTCCGGGATGAGCCGCCAGTCGGGGGCGTGGTGGCCGAAGACCGCGGTCCGCACCGGCAGCGTGTGCAGCGCCACCGCGCGCCGGGACAGCGACGCGTCCAGCGTCACCAGCGTCTCCGTGGCCGACGACGCCACCTCGCGCAGCGTCCGGGTCTCGGGCGCGCCGCCGTCGCCGACGGCCAGCACCGGGTCGCCGGGCCGCAGCCCGTGGGCCGGGCCGGTCAGCCGGATCCGGGTCGTGCCGCGGCCGGGGCGCTGCGGGGTGTGCTGTCGCAGCGGGATCGCGTTGCGGTCGGCGTACCCGATGAGGTCGTCGCTCGTCTCGAACGTCTGCGGTGACTCGTCCTGGCCGGGGACGCTCTGCACCGCGGTCCCGGCCGGGACGAGCACCGCGTCCGGGGAGTCCACGGTGAACGCCAGCAGCGTCGACGCGGACAGGCCGGGGAACAGCTCGTAGCCGACCGACCGGCCCAGCTCCAGCAGCGAGCGCCGTTCGGTCGCGGTGCGCAGCACGCCCTCGGCCGCGATCGTGGCCCGGTAGAAGCCGGCCACGTCCGCGACGGTCGCCCAGGCGTCCAGCAGCGCCGTCGCCGGGTCGCCCGGGTCGTCGACGGCCAGCCCGGGGAGGTCGCGCCGCGCCGCCGCCAGGCTCCGGGCCAGCACCTCGGCGTGGCCGTCCCGTGCCCTCATGCGCCCTCCACCATCCGGAAGTCGATCCGGCCGTGCTCGGGCCGGTTCGGGTCGCTGAGACAGACCGGCACCTCGCGCGCGCCGACGCGCAGCACGCCGGACTCCCACTCGCCCGCGGCGGGCCGTCCCCAGCGCTGGAGACGGCCGGCGCCGGTGTCGACCCGGGCCACGCCGGTGACGGACATGGCGGTCGCGATCAGCGCGCTCAGGTGGATCGGCCGGCCGAAGCCGAGCTCGTCCGGGTGGAAGTACGCGCCGAACCGGTCCGCGAGCGCGCGCCTGACGTCCTGGCCACGGTGGCCGGGCGCCACGTGCACGGTCAGGACGATGTCCAGCGGCACCCGGGCGGCGGTGGACACGCGCACGTCGCCGCCGGCCATCCGGTGCCGGTCCAGCAGCGCCGCGACCTGGTCGCGCAGCGTGGCGTCGTCGGCGCGGGCCGGGTCGACCACGACCGACTCGGTGTACCAGGAGCCGGTCCAGACGCGGGCGGCGACGGCACGGCGTACCCGTGGATGGGTGGTGGCCAGGTCCGCGTGGTCGGCGTCGGTGACCGCGCGGGGGCCTCTGCGGTGCGCGACCGGCGCGACCTGCCGTGCCTGCGCGGTCGGCTCCGGCGCGGCGCCGCCGCGGGCCGGGAGCGGGTTGCGGACCGTGACGCCGGCGATCGGGACGGCCAGCCGGGTCAGCGCGTCCCGGCCGACGTTCCCGGCCGGGCCGCCACCGGTCCGGTACGTGACCGTGAACGCGCTGCCCGGCGACGGTGCGCGGCCGTCCACGCCGTCGCCGAAGCGCAGCAACGCCCGGCCGTCGTCCTCGGTCTCGGCCACGCACCACGGCGTGAACCGGCCGGCACCGACCAGGTCGGGCACGACCGTCCACCGGGTGGTGCCGTCGGTGAGCGCGACCACGGCCGGGACCGCGTCCTGCGGGCGCACGTCGAGCGCCGCGGCCGCGGGCCGGGTGAGCGCGTCGCCGTGCGTGTACGGCACCGCGTGGGCCAGCCCGGTCCCGGCCAGCCGCGGCCGGTACCGCCCCCGGTCCGGCACGACCGCCGGGACCAGCGGCTCCGGCCCGGCGAGCGTGCCGTGCTCGGCGAGCGCGACGTTGCCGCGCGCCACCGTCACGCCCGGCCACAGCCGCAGCGGGAACGGGGTCGCGTCGCCGGCGTGCCACCGCACCCGCACCAGTGCCGTGTCGCTGAGCGGGTCCGTCTCCGGCACCGGGTCCGCGGCCAGCCGGACCGGGTGCCGCAGCGCCGCGTCGCGGGTGTCCTCCAGGATCAGCACGTCCCCGGCCGCCAGGCCGAGCCCGGTCCCGCCGACCAGCGTCGCCTCGGTCGCGCCCGCGTCCAGGACCGCGAACTCGTCGCCCCAGGCGTGGAACCCGATGGCGTTGCGGGCGTGCCGGGCGGTGACCGGGTGCAGCGTGTGGAAGACGCCGCCGGGCTCGCCGGTCCCGGCCTCGGTGCCGGTGTCCAGCACCGTCCCGTCCGCGGCCGCGGTCACGCCGAACGTCAGGAACACGCGCGCGGCCGCGCCCTCGTGCATGCGGTGGCCGAGCAGCCGTGCGTGCCGGCGCACCGACACCCGGCGGCGGGCCGTGCCCAGGTAGGCCTCGGTGGCCACCGCGTCCTGCGCGTACGCCAGCTGGTCGCCGAGGTAGGCGAAGATCTCCAGGATCGTCACGCCCACGTCGGCCGGGTTGCGGTCGGTCCAGCCGGGCAGCAGCAGCGCCATCCGGTCCAGCAGCCGCTGCCGCAGCCCGGCGTAGTCGCGGTCCAGGTAGTCGCCGGCCGGCGTCCACGGCGCGGTGACCGGCGCCGGGGCGGGCGGCCGCGGGTCGAACCCGTCCGGGCGGTCCTCCGTGAACGAGACGCCGATCCGGGCCAGCACCGGGTCGAAGCCGAACCGGACCGGATCCGTCACCGTCAGCTGGTACGCGGAGAAGTCCCCGGCCGCGGCCGTGCGGACCACGAGCATGCGCGGGCCGAGCTCCGCCGACGGCCGTGCCCACTCGACGCGGACCGGCCGGCGCACGCCGCCGGTGACCGCCACGGTCAGCCCCTCCGGGACCGGGTGCAGGCAGCGCACCAGCAGCGTCCGGCCGTCGTCCTCGGCCTCCACGCCCTCGAACCCGTTCAGCGTGCCCTGTGCCCGGACCGCGGCCAGGCGCGCACGACGACCGTCGACCGGCATCGTCACAGCGCCCGGGTGAACACGGCCGTGCGCGTCTGCGCGGCGGCGGGCGTGCGGTAGGCGACGGTGACCCGCAGCGTGCCGTCCTGCACGGTCACGTCCACGGCCGCGATCTCCACCTCGTCGGCCAGCCACTGCTGCAGTTCGGCCTGTACCAGCGCCGTGGTCGCGATCGCGATCTCGCCGGACACCGGCTCGAAGACGAGCCTGCGCAGGCCGCTGCCGAAGTCCGGCCGGTTGACGCGCTCGCCCGGCGAGGTGAACAGCACCTGCTCGATCAGGCCGCGGGCGTACGCGTCGTCGTCCACCGCGCCGGTGCGTCCCCGGCCGTCGAGCCGGAACGGGAATCCGATGTGCACGCCTCAGACCCCCTTCGCCCGCTGCTGCGGCCCGGCCACGGTCAGCGGCGTGCCGGTCGGCGTGCAGACCGCGCGCGCGTCGGCGAGCACCGCGGGCACGCCGCCCAGCCGGACCCGGGACGCGGGCGTCACCCACTGGGCGGAGACGCACGGGCCGCCGCTCTGCGACGGCAGCGCACAGCCGGTGATCGTGTACGGAGCGGCGGCGGTGACGGCCGGGGCTCCCCCGGCGCGTACCCGGGGGAACGGCTGGGTCGCGCGCGCCTGGCCGCCGTGCGCGCAGACGACCGTCGTGGCCGAGGTCAGCAGCGGGCCCGGCATCAGAGCACCTCCAGCGCGCCGTCGTTGACCGCGACCGACGTGCCGGACAGCACGATCTTCGAGGCGCCGACGCTCAGCTCGATCCCGGCGGAGGTCAGCGCGAGCACGGCCGGCGCCGTGACCAGCGGCGGCTCGGCCCGCACGGTCACGCCCTTGCCGCCCTGGAGGTCGTCGACGGTCACCGTGATCCCGGGGGTACGGAAGACCTTGGTCGTCGGCGCGGCCGGGCTGACCGGCAGTTCGCCGTCGCCCCAGAAGCACCCGGCCCAGATCGGCACGTCGGGGTCGCCGCCCTCGAACTCCACCCAGACGTAGGCGTCCACCGGCGGGATCGCGTAAAGGCCGACGCCGGGGCCCGCGTACGGCACGCACGGCATCGCCCAGCTCGTCCGGCCCGCGCCGAGCACAGCCGGGCAGCTCACCTGGATCCGGCCGAGGTGCTTCGGATCGGTGTTGCCGGTGACCCGGCCGCGGTACTTGCCGAAGAACGCGGCCATCATGCTCCTCCGCGGGTGAGCGTGAACCTCTGCGTGTGCGCGCCGCCGCCCTCCAGGACGTGGACGACCCGCTGGATGAAGTAGTCGCCGTCGATCCCGAAGCCGGCACCGCCCACCTGCACGACGCCGCCCGGGACGAGCACGGTGGGATACCAGGTCGTGTTCACCTCGCCGGTCACCACCTCCGCGTCCGGTGCCGCGGCGACCATGCCCTGGGCTCGGGCGAACGCCTGGGCGGCGGTGCGGCCGCTCTCCGGGAACAGCACGGTGCGCGTGGCCGGGCCCGGCGTCGCGGGCGTCCGGACCGGCACCACCGCGCCGGTCACCGCGTCCTGCACCAGGCCGTCGACCCGGACGGCGGCCAGCGCGTCGTGCCGGTAGGTCAACTGCTGCACGTTGCGGTCCTTCTCACCGAGCGAGATCGGCGGGAATTTCTTCGTGACCCATCGCCTCGGCCCCCAGTTGGCACTGCTGCCGCCCCCGTCCGCGACCACCTCGAAGACGTGCCCGCAATGCTTGGCCAGCCTCGACAGATAGGCGCGGTCGGTGCCGCGCTGGACCGGTATCCGCTCGGTCCGTGCCGGGCGGTCGCCGCCGCCCGGGGCGATCACCTTTGAGATGACCTTCTCCGTGACGTACCCGTCGAGGATCTTCTTGGCCGTCTCGGCCGCGTTCATCTGCGGATGCTCGGCGGCCTTCTCCTTCAGGTCCATCAGCACGCTCAGATCCTCGCCGGTGATCGTCATCTGCCACTCGCCGAACGACCCGGCCGACGTCAGCTCGCGATGCGTGACGACCCCCTCCGCGAGCAGCGACTCTTCGCCGTTGAGCCACAGCTTGCAGCGCACCCGGTCCAGCAGGCCGAACTGCGCGGTCACCGCCGACCGGGGGTCGGCGGGCTTCCCTGCCCCCGGTACGGCGGGCCCGCTGAAGAAGAGCTGGAAGGCCATGCCGGAACCGGAGGTCACGGCGATCTCGGCCCGCTTGAGGCCGCTCACATTGCTGATGACCTGCGGATCCTTCGGTCCGGTCAGGACGGTCAGGACGGTCAGCCTCGACGCGTCCTTCTGCCGTGGGGCGCCCGAGCTGAAGTCGAAGATCCGGACAGCGATTTTGTCGGCGGGTTTCATGCGCGCGGAAGCGGTACGCGCACCGGGCCGCCGACCCGGTCGGCCGAGGTCAGCTCGTCCGGGTGTGTCACCGGCGCGGCATCGCAGATCCGCCAGAACTGTGCGGGGTCGCCGAGGTACGCCGCCGCGATCAGGTCGATCCGGTCGCCCGGCGCCACCGTGTGCACCGCGAGCGTCTGCTGCGTGTCCGCCGGCGGGAGGAACCGGCGGCGCAGGTAGCGCACCTCGGGGTGGCCCGGCACCCGCAGGGCGGCGATCTCCGTGTCGGAGTAGCGGCCGGTCACAGGCCCGCCTGCAGGATCGAGGTGCCGGTCCCGACGGCCGCGAGCGTCTCCTTGGCGAGCCGGTGCGCCCGGAACAGGTGGTGGCCGGGGTGATCGGGCGGCAGGTCGTAGGTGGACAGCACGCGCAACTCCAGGTCGACGCGGGCGCGCAGCGGGGTCAGGTCCGCGTCGTACGCCTGCTCGGTGATGGTGAATCCGGACAGCCGTACCGGCAGCACCCGGCCGGGCCCCCACACGAACAGCACGGTCGGGGCCTCGTCCGGCGTGATCTGGATCGTGCCGGGCCGGGCAGGCGTGGTGTCGGCCGGGTAGAGCATCATCTCCAGCGCGGACAGCTGCGGGTAGACGCCCAGCGGTGACACCGGGTCGGCGGTCGCGTCCAGCTCCACCGAGAGCGAGATCGTCTCGATCGGCGGTCCGGCGAGCCGGGTGATCCCGGTCCGGGTGCCGCCGAGGTCCGAGTCGGCGTGCCGGGCCTGCAGCCGGCGGGACATCCCGTCCGGGTTGTACTGGAAGGCGATCGCGCCGACCGGCGGCCCGGCCCGGCGCACGGCGACCAGCGCGCCCCGGGAGACCCGAAACGCGCTCCGGTCCCCGTTCATCACCATGCCGCCGATGATGTCCGACCACCGTCACCACGCCGTCAACCCGGCGTCACACACGATCGGCGCTCGATGACCACCCCCGGAACCGGCAGGGAGCCCACTACCGCCCCCTGAGCGGAGTGAACGCTCTGCTTCTGCGGCCGACCGGTGCCCGCGGGAGCGACGCTGCCGGACCACGCCGGAGGCGGGCGATGAAGCTCTTGATCGTGGGCTGTGACCTCACACCTTCGGCACGTGGAGGTAGGCGATGGCCTGCCGGTGGTGGGTCCAGGCGATCCGGGCGCCCGCGCCCGCCGGGACGACCGTGGGATAGCTGAGCTCGCGGTTGCGGCCGTCGCGGGAGTTGTTGGACAGCGCGTAGCCGTCACCGTCGGCGAGGATGCGGCGGCCGGACCAGGTCAGGCCGCCGTCCGTGGAGGCGGCGAGGACGAGCGGTGCCCGGGGCGCGCCCCAGAAGGCGGTGCCGTCGTCGTCGACCGGGCGGGTACGGGGCGTGGCGTCGTCGATGATGCCGTCCGCGTCGATCTCGTCGTAGAGGGAAACGCGGCGGGCGGTGGCGGTGGCCCGGCTGCTGTCGTTGTAGGCGATCAGCGTCCGCCCGTCGTCGAGCGTGCACGCCTGGATCGAGGAGTTGTTGTTCGGCAGCACGGTCGGCGCCGGGGCGGTCCATCGCAGACCGTCGTCGGAGGTGCTGCGGTAGACGTGGTCCGCCCAGCGGCTGCGGTAGAAGGCGATCAGGCCGGGCAGCACGTTCATGTGCACGCAGCCGGTCGACTCCGGCACGACGCTCTCGTGCCAGGTCACGCCACGATCCCCGGTCCAGTGGACGCTGCTGGTGTCGTGGTCCCCGGACCAGGCCCGGCCCGGCGTGCGGCGGCAGGTGAACGTCGGCAGCAGCCACCGTCCGTCCGGCAGGATCACCGGCGGCTGGCGGACGAAGACACCGCCGTCGGGCGTGCTGAGCAGGTCGCGGGTGGGTCCCCAGGTGCGCCCGGAGTCGGCGGAGACGCGGGCGCGCACGACCGCGGTGTCCTGGTCGCCGGCGTGCTGGGCGGTGTGCAGCAGCCACAGGTCGCCGCCGGGCGCGGTGAACAGGACCGGGTTCTGTTCGGAGCGGGCCGGGTCCTCGCTGAGCGGGACCGGGTCGGTCCACCGGTCGCCGCCGGCGGGCAGCCGGGAGAACCACACGGTGATGTCCGCGACGCCCTCCTGCGTGCCGCCGAACCAGACGCAGCCGAGGTCGCCGTCGGGCAGCACGGCCAGGTTCGCGGCGTGCGCCTGGACGGTCCGGGTGGGCAGGAACGCCGTCAGCGCGCCGTCCGGCCGGGCACGCAGGACACCGTCGGCGAGCAGCGTCATCGCGCGTCCCGCAGGTGCCCGGCGGCGACGTTCTCGAGCTGGACGAGGTCGGAGGCGACGCTGGCGAACGTGAACCCCTGGGCGAGCCGCCGGGCGGCCTCGGCGCCGCTCGGGGTGTGGATGCCGGCGGCGATCCCGGCCGCGGCCGCCGCGGCGGCGACCCGGGCGACGGCCGCTTCGAACTCGTCGTCGACGGCCGGGTCCGCGGGATGTGCGCCGCCGATCGCGATCCGCAGGTCGGACGGTCCGACGTAGACACCGGTCAGGCCCGGGACCGCGCAGATGGCCTCGACGTTCGCGAGCCCGCCGGCCGTCTCGATCATGGCGAGTGTGGCGACGGCCCGGTCCGCGTCGGCCGGGACCGGCCCGATCCGCAGCGCGGAGCGCATCGGCCCGTAGGAGCGGATCCCGCCCGGCGGATAGGTGGCCGCGGCGACCGCGCGGGCCGCGTCGTCGGCCGTGTCGATCAAGGGCACGATCACGCCGTACGCGCCCGCGTCCAGTGCCCGGCCGATCAGCCCCGGGTCGTTGGCGCCGACGCGGACCAGCCCGGCCGCGCTCCCGCCCGCGTCGATCGCCATCAGGCCGCGGACCATGCCCTCGTAGCCGATCAGCCCGTGCTGCAGGTCGAGGCAGACGTAGTCGTAGCCGAGCCGCCCGATCCGTTCGGTGGAGATCGGCGAGTCGAGGGTGACCCAGTAGCCGAGGACGGTGTCGCGACGGCGCAGGCGTTCCGTGATGGTCATGCGGTCCCTCTCAGCGGTTGTACGCGGGCATCGGGCCGGACAGGGTGGCGCCGGCCTCGTCGCAGGCGGCGACCAGGTCGGCGGGGAGCGGGCCGTCGGCGGCGGCGTCCAGGTTCGCGGTCAGCTGGGCGGGCTTGGAGCCGCCGAGCAGCACGGCGCCGACCACGTCCCGGGCCAGCAGCCAGCGCAGCGCGAGCGCGGGCAGCGCGAGACCGGCGTCGGCGGCGATCCGGCCGAGCGCGTCGACGGCGTCGAACAGCGGCCGGTTCCAGTAGCGTTCGCGGTACATGGCGGCGAGCGGTGAGGAGCCGAAGCGGCCGTCCGTGGGTGGCGTGTCGAGCGTGTGCCGGCCGGTGAGCAGGCCGCCGCCGAGCGGGTTGTAGACGACCGTGGTCAGCCCGTGCGTGAGCGCGTACTCGGTGTACTCGGCCTCGATGCGCCGCGCGACCAGGTTGTAGAGCTGCTGTGCGATGACCGGTGCCGGTGCGCCCGCGGCCCGGCAGGCGGCGGCGACGTCGGTGATCTGCCAGGCGGCGTAGTTGGAGACGCCGACCGCGCCGACCAGCCCGTCCTTGACCAGGTCGGCGAGCGCGGTGGCGGTCTCGTCCAGCGGCACCGACCGGTCCGGCTGGTGCAGGTAGAGCAGGTCGACCCGGTCGGTGCCGAGCCGGCGGAGGCTGGCCCGGACGGAGGCGTGGATCGCCGGGGCGGACAGCAGCGGGTGGCCGTCGCTGTCGCCGGGGTAGATGCCGACCTTGGTGGCGATCGACACCTCGTCCCGCCGGCCGCGCAGGATCTCGCCGAGCAGCACCTCGCTGCGGGTGCCGGCGTACCCGTTGGCGGTGTCGAAGGTGGTGATGCCGCGGGCGAGCGCGATCTCGACCATCTCGCGGGCGGCCTCGGGTGTGGCCGTGTCGCCGAACGTCATGGTGCCGAGGATCAGGTTCATGCGGTACGCCTCGGCTTGCGGCCGGTGATCAGGGCCGGTTCGAGGACGGATCGGCGCAGCCGCCGGGTGTACTCGTGCCGCGGCCGGCGCAGCACCTCGTCGGTGACGCCCTCTTCCACGATCTTCCCTCCGTTGAGGACCAGCACCCGGTCGCTGACCGCGCGGACCACGCCGAGGCTGTGCGAGATGAACAGGAACGTCAGCCCGCGCTCGCGCCGCAGGTCGGCGAGGATGCGCAGGATGTTCGCCTGCACGGAGACGTCCAGCGCGCTGGTCGCCTCGTCGCAGATGAGCAGGTCGGGTGCGGCGGCGAGCGCGCGGGCGATGCCGATCCGCTGCCGCTGGCCGCCGGAGAACTCGACCGGTTTGCGGTCGGCCGACGACGCGGGCAGGCCGACGCGTTCCAGCAGGACGGTCGCCTCCTTCTCACGGTCGCGGCGGCTGCCCTGACCGAGGCGCCGCAGCGGTTCGGCGACGATCTGCCGGGCGGTCAGGTGCGGGTCGAGCGATCCGTACGGGTCCTGGAACACCATCTGCATGCGGTGCCGCATCGGGCGGATCTTGCGTTCGGGGAGCTGGGCCAGGTCCGTGCCGTCGAAGGTGATGGAGCCGGCGGACGGGCGGACCAGGCGGACCAGCGCGCGGGCGATGGTGGACTTGCCGGAGCCGGACTCGCCGACGATGGCCAGCGCGCCGCCGGCCGGGATGCTGAAGGACACGTCGTCGACGACCCGGTGCGGGCCGTAGTCGACGGTGAGCCCGTTCACGTCCAGCAGCGTGTTCACACCGGCACCTCTTCCCAGGGCCCGACCGACGGCAGCGCGTCGAGCAGCGTGCGGGTGTACTCGTGGGCCGGGTTCCCGATCACGTCCTCCACGTCGCCGCTCTCCACGAACTGTCCGGCCTTCATCACGTGGATCCGGTCGCTCATCAGCCGGGCCACGCCGAGGTCGTGCGTGATCAGCAGCAGCGCGGCGCCGGTCGTCTCCTGGATCTCCAGCAGCAGGTCGAGGATCCCGGCCTGCACGGTCACGTCGAGCGCGGACGTCGGCTCGTCCGCGACGATCAGCTCGGCGCCGGTGGACAGCGCCATCGCGATCAGCACGCGTTGCAGCTGGCCGCCGGAGAGCTGATGGGGGTACGCCTTGAGCCGCCGTTCGGGCTCCTTGATGTGCACGTCGCGCAGCAGTCCGACGGCCTTGCGGGTCGCGTCCGTCCTGGACAGGCCACGGTTGCTGATCCTGATCGCCTCGACCATCTGCCGGCCGATCGTCGCGATCGGGTTGAGCGCGGTCATCGGGTCCTGCGGGATCAGGGCCACGGTCCGGCCGCGGAGCGCGCCGATGTGCTTGCGGGTGCCGGCCACGTCCCGCCCGGCGATCTCGGCGTGCCCGGTGATGACGGCGAGGTCGTCGGGCAGCAGCCGGAGCAGGGCCATCGCGGTGGTCGACTTGCCGGAGCCGGACTCGCCGATGATCGTGACGGTCTCGCCGGCGTCGATGTCGAAGCTGATCCCGTCGACGGCCCGGATGACGCCGGCGCCGGTCATCAGGTCGACCGCGAGATCCCGTACCGAGAGGACGCTCATGCCGGGCCTCCCTTGACGATGAGGTTGATCCGATGATTCGCGCGCAAGCTCATGCCTGCACCGCCTTCGCCCGCCGGACCCGGTCGCGGAGTCCGTCGCCGAACAGGTTGACGCCGAGCACGAGCAGCGCGATCGCGGCGCCGGGCAGCGTGACCAGCCACCATTCGCCGGTCACGAACAGCTCGCGGCCGTCGGCGATGATCCCGCCCCAGGTCGGGTAGGGACGCTGGACGCCGGCGCCGAGGAAGCTCAGCGCGCTCTCCAGCAGGACCGCCTGGGCCAGCAGCAGGAGCACGACGACGAGCACCTGGGAGAGGACGTTCGGGATGATGTGCCGGGCGAGGATCTCGACGCGGCGCAGCCCGAGCACCCGGGCCGCGGCCACGTAGGGTTTCTCGCGTTCGACGAGCACGAGGGCGCGGGTGAGCCGGGCCGGTTCCGGCCACTGTGCGACGGCGATGACCAGCGTGATGATCGGGACGGACGAGCCGAACAGCGCCACCACCAGCAGGAGCATCAGCAGCAGCGGCAGCGACATCTGCGCCTCCTGGAGGCGGGATACGGCCGCGTCGACCCAGCCGCCGAAGTATCCGGCGGCGGCGCCGGCGAGCACGCCGATCAGCCCGGAGACGATGATCGCGAGCACGCCGATGAGCAGCGACGTCTGCCCGCCGTGCAGGATCCGGGAGAGCAGGTCGCGGCCGTTGGGGTCGGTGCCGAGCAGGTGCCCGGCGCTCAGCGGCGGCAGCGACGTCTCGCGCAGCGCGCCGCGGACCGGGTCGGGCAGCGGCAGCACGCGGGCGAACACGACCGGGAGCACGACGATGCCGGCGCAGACGCCGCCGACCCACATCTTGATCGTGCTGTACCGGGCCCGGCGGGCCGCGGCCGATCCGCGCAGGACGCGCGCGGGGATGGCGAGGTCGTTCATCTGCGGGCCTCCTGACCGAGGCGCACTCGGGGGTCCATGAGCGGGTAGAGCAGGTCGACGAGGAGCTGGACGATCAGCGCCAGGACCACGGTGACCAGGACGGTCGCCTGGATGAGCGGGAAGTCGCGGCGTTTGAGCGCGTCGACGACGAGTTCGCCGACGCCGGGCCAGCGGAACACCACCTCGACGATGACGACGCCGTTGAGCATGGCGGCGAAGCGGGTGCCGAGCGCGGTCACCACCGGGATGGCCGAGTTGCCGAACGCGTACCCCCAGGTGAGTCGCCGTTCGGAGACGCCGCGGGCGCGGGCGACGCCGATGTAGGGGGCGGCCAGGTTGACGGTCATCTCCCGCCGGACGAGCCGGGAGATGAGCGCGATCTGGAGCACGACGATCGTCAGGCAGGGCAGGACGATCGAGGCGCCGGAGGTGAACCCGGACGGCGGGAACCAGCCGAGGTTCACCGCGAAGATGATCAGGAGGACGAAGCCGATCCAGAAGTCCGGCATGGACTGGCCGGCGATGGTGCCGATGTTGACGCCGAGCTCCTTGGCCGTGTCGGCCCTGCGGGCCATCCAGACACCGAGGGGTACGGAGATCAGCGCGGTGACCACGATCGCCGCCATCGCGAGCGTGATGGTGTAGGGCAGCCGGTCGAGCACGACGTCCAGCGCCGGGCGCCGGAACTGGAACGACTCGCCGATGTCGCCGCGCAGCAGGTGGCCGAGGAACGTGAGGTACTGCTGCGCCATCGGCTGGTCGAGGCCGAACTGCGCCCGGACCGCGTCCAGCTGCGCGCTCGTCGGGTTCGGCGGGGCGTAGTTGACCGCCGGGTCGCCGGGCGCGAGCCGGAGCAGCACGAACACGGCCGTGACCGTGAACCAGACGGTCAGCAGGCTCTGCGCGAGTCGCGTGATCAGATAACGTCGCATCGTCTCAGCCGGAGATCTGGACCTTGGACAGCTCGTACGAGTTCGCCGCCGACAGGTCGAGCGCGGCGACCCGCTTGCGCTTGGCGAGCACGTTGTCCGGGGTCCAGGCCCACATCGCGGGCCAGAGTGCCCAGATCTTCTGCTGGGCCTGGGTGAGCAGCGCGTCCCGTTTCGTGCCGTCGGCCTCGGCGGCGGCCTGGTCGAGCAGCGCGGTGACCTCGGGGACGACGAACCCGTGGTACGTGTCGCGGGTCTTCTCCTTCTCGGCCGTGCCGCCGTACTGGCCGACGAGGTTGGTGAGTGCCAGGCCGGTCTGGTTGCCGTAGCCGTTGCCGAGGATGTCCCAGTCCCCGGCCTCGCCCCGCCGCCAGCTGTTGATCTCGCCGCCCTTGGGTATCTGCGTGAGCGTGAGCGTGACGCCGACGTCGCCGAGCATGGTGACCAGCGCCTCCATCACCCGGGCGGCGCCGGCGAACTCGGAGTCCTCCCAGATGACGGTGAGGTTCAGGCCGGAGACGCCCTCGGCGACGAGCATCTGCTTGGCCTTGGCCGGGTCGAACGTGTACTTCCCGGTGGCGGCGAATCCGGCGAGCGTCTTCGGGACGACGCCCTCGGCGGAGCTGACCAGGCCGTTCATCAGGCTGGAGATGAGCGAGTCGTGGTCGACGGCGTACGTCAGCGCCTCGCGCACCTTCGGGTTGGCCAGCGGGTGCCCGGCCGGCTTGCGGAAGTTGTAGAACAGGTGGATGAGCCGGGTGCCCGGCCCCTGGATCAGGTCGATGTCCGCGTTCTTCTTCAGCGACGCGGCGGACTCGGGGGTGATGGTGTCGATGACGTCGGCGGCGCCGGAGGTGATCGCGATCAGCCGCGCGCCCTCCTCCTCCTGGTAGGAGATGCTGACCTCGTCGAGCAGGGCCTTCTCGCCCCAGTAGTTGTCGTTGCGGACCAGCTTGTACGTGCCGGTGCCGGAGTCCGCGGAGGCGACGGTGAACGGCCCGGTGCCGAGCCCTTCGCGCAGCTCCTCCGCCTTGTTCGCGGCCGCGGGGGTGATCAGGATGTTGGACATCAGCGAGTCGAGCGTGACCAGCGGCTTGGTGGTGGTCAGCGTGAAGGACCGGTCGTCGACCTTGGCGAACGCCGGCTGCTCGGGGAACTGCGAGGCGACGTAGCCGGCCTGGACCTGGAAGTAGAGCCGGATCGCGGTCTCCACGTCCTCGACCGTGACGGGTGACTTGTCCGAGTAGCAGATGTCGTCGCGCAGCTTCACCCGCCAGCTGGTCGGCGAGGTGGCCTCGAACGACTCGGCGAGCACGAGGTGCGGGCGCAGGTCGCTGCCGATGGCGGTGAGCGCCTGCCGCACGGCCCGCTGGACGGTGACGGCGGCGTCGTATTGGTTGAGCTTGTTGTCGAGACTCACGAGGTTGCGGTTGAGCACGATGGTCAGCGTCTTGCCGGTGCCGGCGGCGGTCTGCGGGCCGGCGCACGCGGCCAGCGCCGGACCGAGCACCGAGCCGGCGCCCAGCAGACCGGCGAACTGAAGCAGTGCCCGGCGCGAGAACGCCCCTCCCGGGCCGGCCGTGATGGCTGCTTCGGCCATGGCTTCCTCCTATGAAGGCGGGCGGCAGTGGGTCCGGCATGTCGGTGGTTGTGACCGGCGCCACTGGTGTGCCGGTCACAATGGCATAGTTGCGCGTTGTGCGCAACACCGATAGCGTCTTTCACGTAACTCAATTTTCCGATACCGTTCGCATCCCCAGCAGTACGAGGAGGTGAACCATGCCAGATCTGGTGATCGTCGCGGACGACCTGTCCGGCGCCGCCGAGGCCGCCGCCACGTTTCTGTTGCGCACAACGCGCATAACGATCTCGCTCGATGTGATGGCGGACACGCATCTCATGCCGGGGATCGTCGCCGTCGACACGCACTCGCGGCGGCGGGACCCGCGCGACGCGGCACGGCTGGCCACCGCGGCCGTGGCCGGGCTCGCGGGGGTACCGATCATCAAGAAGGTCGACTCGCTGCTGCGCGGGAACATCGCCGCGGAGGTCGGCGCGCTGACCGCCGCGCTGGACGCGGCCCGGCCGGGTGCGCACGGTGTCGCGCCCGTCGTCGCCACCGCGCTGCCGGCCGCCGGGCGCACCGTCGTCGACGGCGTGCCGCACGTGCACGGCGTGCCGCTGCACGCCACGACGCTCTGGGACGCCGAGCGCAACCCGCCGCCGCACACCGTGGCCGCCGCGCTGCACCCGCTGCCCACTGCGACGATCCCGCTCGGCACGGTCCGGGGCGGCACCGGCGCGCTCGCCACCTGCCTCCGCGACGCGCAGGCGTCCGGCACCGTGGCCGTCTGCGACGCGGAGACCGACGACGACCTCGACGCGATCCACGCCGCCGCGACCCGCCTGGCGCCCGGCGCGCCGCTCGTCGGCTCGGCCGGACTGTGCGCGGCCGCGGCCCGTGCGTACCCCCGCGGTGATGTGCCTGTCACGCCTTTGACCTGCGCGGACGCGGTGCTGATCGTCGCCGGCAGTGCCGCGCCCTCGCTCGACGCGCAGCTGCTCGCACTGGCCGCGGACACCGACGCGCTCCTCCGGCTCGACCCGCACGCGCTGCTGCGTGACCCCGCGGGCGCCGCCCGCGAGACGACCGGCCTGCTCCGGCACACCCGGCACGGGGTCGTCACGCTGCGCCGTACCCCCGTCGACCCTGATCTGTCCGGGCCGCTGGTCGACGCGCTGGCCCGCGCGGTCGCGCCGTCCGCCGCCGACGGCCGGGCCCTGATCCTGACCGGCGGCGAGACCGCCCGCACCGTGCTCGACCTGCTCGGCATCGACCGGCTCCGGCCGTCACACACCGACGGCGGCGCGGTGGTCAGCAGCACCGACACGGGACAGGTCGTCGTGACCCGTCCCGGCAGCTTCGGCACACCGGGCTCGCTCGCCGCGCTGGCCCGCGCCCTCACCTCTAAGGAGCCCGCATGACCAGCCCCCGCATCGCCGTGACCATGGGTGACGGCGCCGGAGTCGGACCCGAGGTCACGGTCCGGGCCCTGCTCGACCCCGCGATCGCGGAGATCAGCCGGTGCGTGGTCGTCGGCGACGCCGCCCGGCTGCGCACCGCCGCGAAGATCGTCGGCGCGGACGCGGACATCGTCACCGTCGACACGCCGGGCGACGCCGTGTTCACCCCCGGGCGGATCAACGTCATCGACCTCGGCCTGCTGCCGGAGGACCTCCCGTTCGGGCAGATCTCCCCGGTCGCCGGCGACGCCGCCTACCACTACGTGCGCGTCGCCAGCGAGCTCGCGGTCAGCGGCGCCGTGCAGGCCATCTGCACCGCGCCGCTGAACAAGGAGGCGCTGCACGCCGGCGGGCACCGCTACCCCGGGCACACCGAGCTGCTCGCGTTCCTGACCGGCACGCCCGAGGTGTCGATGATGCTCTCCACCCACCGGGTCAACGTCATCCACGTGACCACGCACATCGGCCTGATCGACGCCGTCGACCGGATCGAGCCCGGCCTGGTCGAGCGCACGATCCGGCGCGGCCACCGGGCGATGGTCGACGCCGGCCGCCCCCACCCGAAGATCGGCGTCTGCGGCATCAACCCGCACGCCGGGGAGAACGGCCTGTTCGGCCGCGGCGAGGAAGAAACCAAGATCATTCCGGGGGTACGGGCCTGCCAGGCCGACGGCATCGACGCGGTCGGGCCGCTCCCCGCGGACACGCTGTTCTTCCTCGCCGGGCGCGGCGACTACGACCTGGTCGTGGCCATGTTCCACGACCAGGGCCACGGGCCGGTGAAGGTGCTCGGCCTGGAGGCGGGCGTGAACATCACGGTCGGCCTCCCGGTCATCCGGACCTCCGTCGACCACGGCACCGCGTTCGACATCGCGGGCACCGGCACCGCCGACCACCGGTCGATGGTCGAGGCCCTGCGACTCGCCGCGACGATGGCACCACAACCCGTCGCCGGATAACCTGTCCCCTCATCCCGTCAGAACGAGGCGAGCAACGCAATGAGCGAGCAACCGGCTCAGCACCGGCCACGGCGCGACCGCAGCAGGCGCGGAGCTCCGGCATGAGCCGGCAGCACTCGGCGTCCCGGCGCGACCGGATCGTGGAACTGGCCGCCTCCAACGGGCTGACCAGCGTCGAGGAGCTCTCGTCGACGTTCGGCGTGACACCGTCCACCATCCGGCGCGACCTCCAGCTGCTCACCGCACAGGGCAAACTCGCCCGGACGTACGGTGGCGCGCTCAGCCTCGAACCCCACCCCGAGGCGTCGCTCCGCCAGCGGCTCGGCGACGAGTTCGAGGCGAAACGCGCGATCGCGGCCTGGGCGGCCCGCCAGATCGTCGACGGCGAGAGCATCCTGCTCGACGCCGGCTCCACCACCGCCGCGCTCGCCGAGCCGCTGACCACGTTCCGGAACCTGTCGGTCTCCCTGATCGGCCTCACCGCGCTCGACGTGCTCGCCGAGTGCGACACCATCGAGATCGTGCTGCTCGGCGGCCGGCTGCGCCCGATCAGCCAGAGCTTCATCGGCCCGGTCACCGAGGTCGCGCTGGAACGGATGTCGTTCGACCGGGCGTTCATGGGCGCGGACGGTGTGCGCGCGGACCGCGGCATCAACGAGAAGGACCTGGAGCAGACGCGGCTCAAGGAGCTGATGATGAGCCGCGCGACGCACGTCTACGTGCTGGCGCACGGCGCGAAGATCGGACAGGCCCCGTTCCACGCCTGGGCGGTCATGCCGCCCCGCTGGACGCTGGTCACCGACACGTCCGCGCCGGAGCACGAGCTGGACCGCTTCCGCGAGCGCAACATCGAGATAGTGGTGGTGGAGCCGGCGGCCTGACCTGCTGCCGTCTTCCCCCCAGGGCCGTGGCATTCTCGCGGGACGGTGCGCCCCGGCCGCAACGGCACCCGGACACCGTGCAGACTCCGCGAAACGTCGGACAGTGGACAGCACGAAAGGCATCGATGTCCATGATGAAGTAATGAGACTGAGTTCGCGCTTCACCAGCGCATTCGGCCGACGTGCGGCAATCGCTGCGGTGGCCATCCTCACCATCGCCACCATGTCCGCCGCCCCGTCCACGGCCCAGGCGGCAACCACACCGTCGACGCTCGCCACACCGCAGTGCACCGACGCCGTTCAGATGATCAACAGCGGAGCCGGCCCCCTGGTCTGGGTTCCGGTCGGCCCCGGATCGGTTTCGCCCTGCTGGATGCTGGAGGGCAACGTCAGCCGGGGCGTCTGGGCGCTGCAGCGCGCCCTGAACGCCTGCTTCTCCATGGGGCTGAGCGAGGACTGGCAATTCGGCCCGAAAACCAAGGCGGCACTGAAGACCGTGCAGGGGCGCATCGGCGCGATCGCTGACGGTGGCTACGGCCCTGACACCTACGGCAACTTCGGGTTCAAGTTCAGCAACGCCAACAGCTCCGACGGCCGCCCCTGCGGCCGTCCATGAGCGGTCCCAGGTCGTACGCCGGGTAGCTGATCCGTTGCCGGACAGCCCGAACACCACTGATGGCGATACCCAGGGGTTCGAGGCCAGGTCACCGTCACGATCGGCGGCCAGGCCTCGGACGCCCGCCCGACTCCCGCGGCGCCGCCTGCACCACCGCCGGATCCCGCGTCGTGACGCCGGGCCCGCGGCGCCGCAGGCGCGAACGCCGCCATGAAAGCATGTCGATGTGAAGAGTGACGTGCTGCGCCATCGGTTCATCGTCCCGGCGGCGCCCGACGTGGTGGTCTCGCACCTGATGGAGCCGGAGAGCTACGTCGGGCTCAACGGCCTGGTGATCGCCGTCCGGGACATCCGCGAGGAGGACGGGGGCACCGTCGCCTACACGGCGATCGAGCGGCTGCCGCTGCTCGGGTTCCACTTCCACAGTCAGCTCAGGGTCCGTGTCCGGCGGGAGGAGGACGGCACCCGGTTCGTCATGGAGGTCGGCACCCGGGGAGGGGTGGCGGTCCACATCGAGACCAGCGTCGCGCCCGCGCCCGAGGGGTCGCTGGCGGACGACACGATCACGCTGACCGCCGCCGCGCCGGTACGGGCGTACGCCCGCAGGCAGGCGCGCGCCGGTCAGCTGCACCGGGCCCGGACCCTGGCGGCCCGGCTGGCCTGACCGGCCTTCGGCCCGGACGGCACGGGCCCGGCGTCAGCCATGGCTGCTCCTCCGCGCCGCCGGGCCGTACCCCCGTGGTCAGGGTTGGAAGGTCTGCGCGAACGCGGGGCCCAGGGATCGGCCGGAGAGCGGCTCGATGTAGAGGCCGGTGAGCGCGAGCCGGGCGAAGTGGCGCGGGTCGGTGCCGGACTCCAGCCTGCGGGCGGAGAGCAGCGCCTTGCCCAGGGCCAGCGGGAGCCGGACCGCCGGGGCCGGCAGGCGGTGCACCGTGCGGGGGCGGCCGACCGCGACGGCCATCCGGGTGAGCAGGTCCCGCCAGCTCAGGTTCTCGTCCGAGACGGGCAGATCCTCGCTGCTCGCCCGGTCCAGCGCGTCCACGGCGGTCTCGGCCACGCCGCGCGCGGAGACCGCCGCGGTCCCGCCGCCGGGCGCGAACAGCGGCGCGCCCGATCTCGCCCAGCGGGCCAGCGGCGGCGACCAGTTCGGCAGGCGGTCACCGGCGCGGCCGAACACGAACGGCAGCTCGATCACCGCGACCGGCAGCCCGGTCGAACGCGCCTCCCGCGCCTGCGCGACCCGGCCACGGATGTACGGGTGCCGGTCGGTCAGCCTCCACTCCGGACGGAGCCGGTCGAAGTACGTGTAGTACGAGCCCATCAGCACGCCGCTGACCACGCCCTCCTCCCGTGCGGCCGCGAAGAGCCGGGTCACCGGGCCGACCATCGCGGCATGCATCACCGGGTAGGCCGGCTTCGGCAGCGGCCGCTGCTCGTCGGTCCGGGCCGCGTAGACGACGCCGTCCTGCCCGGCCGTCATGCCCCGCAGCTGCGCGTCGGTGGCCCGCCCGAGGTCCACGACGTGATCGGCGTGTGCCCTGGCCACCGTGGTCACCGTGTGCCCACGTTCGCGCAGCACGTCCACGACGTGCGCGCCGATCAGCCCGCTCCCGCCCGCAACGAGAACCTTCACTCCACGGTCTCCTTCACCTCGGCCCCGCCCGACGGTACGCGAGCGGTGGCGACGCGGTTCAGGAGCGCAGCTCGGTGAACGGTACCTGCACCGACGCGGCCGCCCCGCCCGGCGCGGTGGTGAAGCCGCGGCCGATCGGGAACGCGGTGCGGACCTGGCTGGTGGTGAGCCGTACGCCGATGATGTCGCCCTCCGTCGTGGACCGGGGCGCGAGCAGCACGCCCTGCCGGGCCCGCTTGGCCGAGTGCAGCCAGGAGGCCAGTGCCAGGTTGAGCGCGTCCAGCGCCCCCGCGTACACGATCGCCATCCCCCGGTCCCGGCCGGACGCGGCGACCTCCTTGAGCACCCGGTCCGCGGCCGGGTTGCCGAGCAGATCGGCGTCGTCGACGATCACCACGCGCGGGCCGTCGAACGCCTTCAGCGCCTCCTGCACCTCGTCCGCGGACGGGTCGGCGGCGGTGAGCAGGCGGACCTGCGGGTGCCGGGCGAGCGCGCGCAGCGGTGACTCGCGCGGGGTCAGCACGATCAGCGAGGTGCCGCCGGCCAGCAGTGACACGGCCGCGGACGCGAGCGCGTTGCTGCGGCCGCTGCCGGAGGCGCCGCCGATCAGGAACGCGGACGTGGTGGTCAGGTCCACGCCGAGCACGCCGCCCTCGTCGCCGCCGACGCCGAGCAGTGCCCACATCGGACGGCGGTGCTCCGCCGGCACCAGGTCGTAGGCGGCGGTGAAGTCGACGCGGGCCGGGATGCCCGCGACCGTGAACGGCCCGGGGCCGGTCCTCACCGTGCGAGCGGCGATCTTCCGGACCGCTTCGGCCTGGCCCTGGCCGCTCTCGTCCGCGGACAGCAGCGCCACCTGAGTCTCGGTGCGCGACAGCACGTGCCAGCCGCGCCCGGCCGGGATGTGGTCCGGTACCTTGCTGGGCAGGATGCCGACCAGCTGGTAGTCGTTGCGGTCGGCCTGGCGCAGCAGCAGCTTGTGGTCGTTGTGCGCGGCGAGCCGGCCGCCGAGCAGCGCGCGCTCGGACGAGGCGATCACGTGGATACCGGCGGCGGCGCCCTCGCGTACCAGGCGGGTGATGTCGCCGACGAGCTGGCCGTGGTCGTGCTCGTCCAGGATCGGGGAGAGCGCGTCCCAGCCGTCGATGAGCAGCAGCAGGTGCGGCGGGCGTTTGTCGACCGGCAGCTGACGGCGCAGCTCGACGAGGCCGGCGCAGCCCGCGGCCGCGGCCGCCTCCTGCCGGGTGGTGAGTTCGCGGATGAGGCGGCGCAGCAGGCGTTCCATCCGTTCCATGTCGTGCCGGGAGACGATCGCGCCGCAGTGCGGCAGCGCCTCCAGTGCGGCGAGCGCGCCACCGGCGGCGTCGATGCCGTAGAGGTGCACGTCCCGGACGGCGCACCGGGCGGCGGCGGAGGCGGCGATGGTGCGCAGCACCTGGGAGCGTCCGGTCCGCGGTGCGCCGATCACGTAGAGGTGGCCGAACGTGGTCAGGTCGACGGTGGCGACCCGGCGTTCCTGCAGCGCGGGGATGTCCTCCAGCGCGTACGGGATCGGCGGCGGCACGCTGCTGCCCCCGACCGGCGGCAGGTCGTCCAGCAGCACCACGTCGTCCAGCGCGGGCAGCCACGGGCTGGGCTGCCGCTCGTAGTCGGTCAGCGTGTCCGCGGCCTCGCCGATCGCGGCGACCAGCGCCTGCAGGTCGGTGGGGGCGGGTTCGCCGACGGTCTCCTCGTCGTCGTCCGGGGCCGACGGCAGTTCCGCGGGCCGGCCCAGCCGGGCCATCGGCAGTTCCACGGCCCGTACCGTCGCGGTTCTCGACACCTCGGCGGTACCCGGGCGGGAGGCGCCGACCCAGGCGGACTGGAACGGTGCCGCGTTGCGGTGCCCGTAGCGGACCAGCGCGCGGCCCGGTGTGGACGGCGAGATGTGCACCGCCTCGGCGGTGTCGATGATGTCCTGGCTCTCCACCGCGTCGGTGACGCGCAGCGCGATGCGCAGGTTCGTGTTCGCCTTGATGTCCGGG
Organism: Catenuloplanes japonicus; assembly: GCF_000717135.1. GTDB lineage: Bacteria > Actinomycetota > Actinomycetes > Mycobacteriales > Micromonosporaceae > Catenuloplanes > Catenuloplanes japonicus. Next base: position 98,855 of record NZ_JNXY01000011.1, on the reverse strand, counting down.
GTGACCGCGCCGGCCGGGCGCTGGGTGGCGAGGATCAGGTGGATGCCGAGCGACCGGCCGCGTTGCGCGATGCTGATCAGGCCGGGTACGAAGTCCGGCACCTCGCGGACGAGCGTGGCGAACTCGTCGATGACCAGCAGCAGTCGCGGCAGCCGGGGCAGGGCCGGGTCGGCGGCGCGTTTCTGCCGGTACGCCGGGTGGTCCTTCGCCTCGACCTGCGCGAGGATCCGTTCCCGGCGTCGTAGTTCCGCGCCGAGCGAGTCGAGCGCGCGCCCGACCAGGTGCGCGTCCAGGTCGGTGACCATGCCGAGCGTGTGCGGCAGCCCGGCGCACTCCCGGAACGCGCTGCCGCCCTTGTAGTCGACCAGCACGAACGCGAGCTCGTCGGGCCGGTTCGCCGCGGCCAGCGACACCACCATGGACTGCAGCAGCTCGGACTTGCCGGAGCCGGTGGTGCCGGCGACCAGGCCGTGCGGCCCGTCGCGGACCAGGTCCAGTGCGAGCGGGCCGTCGTATCCGGTGCCGACCAGGAAGCTGGTGCTGGCCGGGCGTTTCTGCCAGCGGGCCACGAGCTTCGCCGGGTCCGGCGGTTCCTGGTCGAGCAGGTCCAGCAGTTTGACCTGGCCGGGCAGGCCGGAGTCGTTGTCCGGGCTGACGTCCCGGATCGGTGCGAGCGCGCGGGCGACCGGCTCGCACCAGTCCGCGCGCACCAGGTCCGCGCGGATGCCGGTCACGTCCGGCAGGCCGGTGCGGCGCAGCGTGAGTGACGGGCCGGTCAGCGACACGACCGCGCCGCACTCCTCCGGCAGCAGCCGTTCCTGCTCGTCCAGGCAGATGCTGAAGATCCGTACCCGCGGGCCGTCCGCGAGGATCTGCACCATGCCGGGCACGTCGCGCAGCCGGCGCGCGCCGTCCGCGATCACCACGATGTCCGGGTCGGTGAACATGGCGCGGCCCATCGACGAGCCGAGGATCCGCTGCCGGGCCTGCACGGCGGCGACGAGTTCCGCGACCCGGCTGGCGACGCTCTCCGGGTCGGCGCCGATGCCGGCGACCGGGCCGTTCGCGGCCAGCGGGCGGGCGTGCGGCAGCCAGCGTGTCCAGGCCCAGCCGGCGGCGCGCTGCGGCACGGTCAGCACCACCACGCGGACGTCGCGCGGGCTGTGCAGCACCGCGGTCTGGGTGATCAGCCAGCGGGCGAGCGCCTGCACGGACTCGCCGGTGCCGGCGACGCCGAGCACGCCGACCTCGGTCAGTTCGGTGCCGGCCGGCGCGTCCCGCACGGTCCAGCGGACCTGGCGGTGGTTCTCGTCGCGGGCCGGGTCGTCGATCTCGGTCACCGACGGCAGGTCGACCGTGCCGAGGCGCAGCAGCAGGTGGTCGGGGTCGCGGCGGCGGCGTTCCCAGAGCAGTCCGCCGGGGCCGGTGGCGGCCAGGCCGGCGGTGGCCGGGTCCGGGCTGCTGCGTTGCCGGACCGCGCGCTCGTGGTGCACGGCGGTGCGGACCTCGTCCTCCAGCGTGCGCCGCCGCAGCCGGTACTGCCGCCACGCCTCCAGCTGCTGCCGCCGGTTCGTGCGTTTGCCGGCCATCCAGTTGCCGATCGCCATCGCGGGTGTGAACGCGATGAACGCGAGGTAGAAGTAGGACTTGAACAGGCCGACCATGACCAGGCCCATGACCACCGGCGCGGCGAGCATGAGCAGCGGGAACGGCAGCCGGGACAGCCGGGTCGGCGGGTTCGGCAGCCGTACCCGTTCGGCCTCGACGTGCGGCACCATCCGCGGCGGCCGGTTGTAGTCCACCCCGATCCCGTCCGCCGCCGCCTCCACGGCCGCGTCCGGCTCGAACAGGCGCCGCACCCGCAGCAGCGCGGACCCGACGACCAGCTCACCGCCGTCCGGCAGCGCGTGCGGGTCGCCAAGGTCAAGATCAACATCATCCGGGGGTACGACGTCAGCGCCGCGACTCTCCGGCGGCGTCCGGTCCAGCGGCAGTCCGAGGATCGGGTCGACCTCCGGCGGCGGGAGCAGACCGGCCGGGCGTACCGCGTCCTCGTCCTCGAAGCCCGGCTCCCGGTGCCAGGTCACCGCGCCGTCCGGCGCCACGGTCAGCCACACGCCGCCGTCCGGCACGCCGGGGCCGGCCAGCGGGACAGCGCAGCGCGGATCCGCGCCGACCTCGTAGGAGCCGATGCCGAGCAGCCAGGTGCGGCCCGCGTCCGGGCCGGAGACCAGGTGCAGTTCGGTCAGGGCCGGGCCGGCCAGCGGCGCGGGCGCGCGCACCGGGTCCGGCTCCACGACCGGGCCGCCGATGCCGATCACCGCGCCGGGACGGATGCCGCTGCCGCGCACCGGCGCCTCGGGGTCCAGGGCCGTCTCGCCGAGGTACGCGGTCCGCGCGGCACCGTCTGCCAGGAACCCGTCCAGCCCGCCCCTGCCCGGATCGACCGGGCTCGCCACGGCCGCGACCAGGTCGCCGACCGTGCCGTTCTCGGGCAGTTCGACCAGGTGGTCCCGGCGCACTCCGCGCGCGGTCTCCACCGACGTCACCGTCAGCCGCATCGGCCAGATCCGTTCCGTAGTTCCGATCCGTCCCGCCGGTGGTGCCGGCGGTCGTCATACCGGGTTGATCAGTGCGCGTCACGGCCGTGCTCCGGGCGTCGGTCACGTCGTGCTGACGACGTCGACGGCGTCCGGTCGCTGGCGGCCGGCCCGGCGGAGGTCAGGCCCGCAGCCAGCTCGGCGAACGTCCGGCCCACTGCCGGCTGGGCGGGCGGCCGGCCCACAGCCAGCTCGGCGAACGTCCGGCCACAGCCAGCTCGGCGAACGTCCGGCCCACAGCCGACCCGGCGAACGTCCGGCCCGCAGCCGGCCGGGCGGGCGGCCGGCCCACAGCCGGCCCAGCGGAGGTCCGGCCCACGGCCGGCTCGACGGATCTCCGGCCCGCGGCCGGCCCGCAGTCGGCCGGCGTGGCGCGCTCGCCGGTGTTCGTGGGCGGCCCATCAGCGGTGCTGTTCCTCTGCGCGGCCGCCCGCGGCGGAGACGCCCCACCGGGCGGTGTCGTCGAGCGGCGCTTCCTCCTCATCGGACTCGCGGACCGGGACCGGGGCGGGGTGCGCCTCGTCCCAGCCGGACTCGCCGCTGAGCACACCCCCGGGACGGCGTTCACCGTCGCGACCCCGGCCGCCGCCTCGCGCGTCACCGGCTCGTTCGTCACCGGCCCGCACGCCGCTTCGCTCGCCGCCGGGCTGCCCGCCGCCTCGTTCACCGCTTCGCTCCCCGCCGGACCGCTTTCCGCGCCGTCCGCCGCTTTGTTCGCCCCTGGCCTGCTCGCCGCGCCGTCCGCCGCCGGCCCGCGCGCCGTCGACCGGCTCCCCGTCACCGCTCGCGGTGCCGTGGGACGCGGCGGCAGGCGTGTCGGCGCGGGCCTCGACGTGTCCGTCCGCGTGCGTGGCCGTCGGTTCCGCGCGGCTTCCGGCGTACCCTCCGGCCTGCCTCTCGGTTTTGATCTTGGGTGTGCGGGTGGCCGCCGGGGACGGCTGGGGCGCGTGTGCGGAACGGCCGAGCGTGGTCAGGTCCGGCTCGGCTTCCGCGGGGACGTGCGGTGAGGGCGGCGGCGGGGGTGCGGGCAGCGGCGGGAGGGCCACGGAGGAGACCGCGACCGGCCCGTCCGCCTGTGCGGTGCGGTAGAAGGCGGGCGCGATGACCGGTGGGAGGCCGCCGGCCGTGCGGGCCACCGCGGGCGCGAGCGAGAGCACGTCCCAGGCGAGCGGCGTGCCGGCGAGCGTGGCGGCGCCGAGGCGTTCGGTGGTGACCAGCCAGGCGTGGCCGTGCGCGCGGCCGGTCGTGATCAGCCGGGCCGGGCCGTCCGCCGGGGACGTGGCCAGCGCTGCCGGGGAGTCCGCCGTGACCGCGAACGACAGCCGGCCGCCGGCGGCCCGGTGGCGCACCGCGGACCAGACCTCGGCCGCGGGCGGGCCGTCGAACCGCGGGTGCACGCCCTCGCCGACGGTGACGCCGCCGGGCAGGCGCGTGTCCAGCTGGGCCGCGACCGACCGCTGCAGGAGACGCGCTGTCGCGGGGTCGCCGCCGAGGACCAGCGAGGCCGGGCCGGCGCACAGGTCCAGCAGTACGGCGAACGGTTCGGGGCCGGTGTCGTCCAGGCCGACGGCGGTGAGCATGGGCGCGGCGAGGCCGGTGAGGTCGCCGAGGTCGGCGCGCGGGCACCACCAGAGGCGGGGGTCGTCCGGGTCGGCGTGCCACGAGCCGGGTGCCGGGCCGCCCGCGACGAGGACGCCGACGGTGGCGTGGCCGAGCAGTACGGCGTACGGGTGGGCGCCCGTGCTCCGGGCCAGGTCCAGCGCGCGTTCCGCGTCCCGCCAGGAGCGCGCGTCGCCGAGCAGCCGGGCCAGGTGCCGCAGCCGGCGCCGGTGGCGCAGCAGCCGGCGGACCGGGTCGATGAACGCCCGGACGGTGAGCGTGATCTCGCGGCCGATCCGGCGCCGGACCACCGCGGCTCCGCCCGCGCGCCGGACCAGCCGGGACAGCAGGACCAGCGCGAGGACGAGCAGTCCGACGCCGAGCAGGACCGTGGTGATCAGGGTCCGATGTGTACTGAGCCAGCTCAGGATGCCGCTCACGCCGCCACTCCGCTGTATCGGGTCTCGTCGTCGCCGAGTGCGCGGCGAAGCGCGCGCACGGCGCCGTGGGTCCGGGATTTGACCGTGCCGGCCGGGATGCGCAGCCGTCCGGCCACGTCGTCGCCGGAGCGGCCCATCAGGTGCACGTGGCCGAGGATCTCGCGGTGTCCCGGGGGGAGGTCGCGCAGGCCGGCGAGTAGTTGTACCCGGTCGGGCACCACGTCGGCCGGGTCGCCGCCGGCGCGTTCCGGGAACGCGTCCGCCGCGAGCCCGACCGGGACCGTGCGGTCCTTGCGCCACTCGTCGATCACGATGTTGCGCGCGATGCGGAACAGCCATTGGCGGATCGGCCGTTCGCGCCAGTCCAGCGCGTCGCGGTGCTGCCAGGCGCGCAGCAGCGTCTCCTGGACGACGTCCTCGATGTGCGGGGCCTGCGGGCCGAGCAGCCGCGCCACGTATCGGTGCAGCGCCACCCGCTGGTCTACCAGGTGCAGGGCCACGATCTCGCCGTCCACGGCCAGCCTCTCCACTGTGGTGCTGTGCCGCCCGGCGGACGGTCAGGCACACAGTAAGGTCGGCGCCACGAACAAAACTCTACGGAAGGTGAACAGACGCTTACTTCTAGACGTTATGTTTGGGCGTTTTGGTACCCAAAGGGCGAATCCACAGTGGTGCCCCCGCCGCACGGACGAGGGCACCGCACCGGACGGTCAGCTGCCGGCGGACTTGATCTTGCCGGCCATCTCGGTGTCCATCTCCTGCATCGAGTTCTTGATGTCGCGGAACTGCTTGGCGAAGTCGTTGATGCCCTTCATCGCCGCGAGCAGGCTGGTGTTGAACTTGTCGTACGACTCCTTCATCGCGGGGCTGGACTGCTGGAAGACCAGGCCGTCCTCGAGCAGGTTCCCCACGTCGCTACGCAGCGACTCGAGCATCGGGAGGATGTCGCGCACGGCGCCGTCGAGGCGGCCGGACGTCGCCTCGATCTTCTCGTAGTCGAGGGAGATGTTGGGCATGGTCGCTCCTTGCGGGTAGGGGTGGGTCAGTCCTCGACCTCTTGCCAGGAGGCGTAGCGGTCGGGGCGGGTGTGCGTCGTGACCGTGCCCTCGGCGTCGGTGGAGGTCATGGTGCCGCCGCCGGACTCGTTGAGCGTGATCACGGTGTGCGTGGTGCTGCCGTCGCCGGCGGTCGTGTCCGTGACCGAGGAGCCGTGCTCGCCGGTGGTGGTGACCGAGTGCGTGGTGCTGCCGTCCCCGTACACCGTGTCGGTGGTCTGGACGTTGCCGCTGTAGCTGGTCGTGGACGTGTAGCGCTGGTCGCCGGCGACGACCGTGGTCTGCTCCTTGACGACGTTGTTGTTCGCGTCCAGCGTCAGGTCCGTGGTGACCGAGCCGTTCGCGGTCTCCACCGTGTAGTGCGTGGGCGGCGCGCCCGGGTCGGTGGCGGAGCAGAAGTCGGGCATCTTCCCCTCGGCGTCCGGCACGCACTCCGACCGGTGGCCCTGCAGGTAGTCCCAGGCCTCCTTGTCGCTGCGCCACTCGTCGAGGCCGAGGCTGGCGCCCATCATGCCCATGCCGTTGGCGATCTGCGCGTCCACGTCGAAGTAGCCGTCCGCGACCGCGCCGAAGATGTCGCCGAGCTGGCGCAGATCCTCCTCGGCCTTGCCCATCGGTGACTTCGACCGCAGGTAGAGGCTGCGGAACGCGCTGCCCAGCGTCGCGTTCCCGAAGACGGTGTCCGCGTCGCCGTAGGAGCTGCCCACGGCCGCGAACGCGGAGTCCTTGAGTTGGGGTCCGATCCGGTCGGCGAGCGCGTGCAGGTCCTTGCGCGCCTCGTGCAGAAGTCCGTAGTCGATCGCGAAGTCCGGCATGCCCTGTCCACGTGCGAGCGCCGGTTCCGGTTCGCGCTCGCCGACGGGCGAACCGGAATCGGCGCTCGCACGTGGACATCACGAGTCCGCCGAGCAGAGGAGCGCGACGCCATGCCTCGCCCCACCGACTGGAACGTGCTCGGCCTCGGCGGCGACCCGACCGCGGGCGACCCGGCCCGCATCGACGAGGTCGTCACGTCCATCAGGAACCTCGGCCAGACCGCGCGCGAGGTCGACAACGGGCTCGCGGCCGTGCTGGAGAAGAACGGCGAGGACGCGTTCGTCGGCGCGACCGCGGACGCGCTCCGGGAGAAGATCTCCGGCCGGCTGCGCGGGTTCGTGCAGAGCATCGCGGAGGCGTTCGAGTGGTCGTCCGCGGCACTCAACACCTACGTCGGCGTGATGCGCGACGAGCAGTGGCGGGCGGACAACGCGCTCAACCAGGCGCGCGGCCTGCCGGACGGCGACGCGCAGAAGGACTCGCTGAAGGCCACCGCGAAGGCGGCCGGTGAGGCCCAGTCACGGGCGGCGACCACGGCCACGGCCGAGATCCGGCGGGCGTACAACAACATCAAGCAGCCGGTCGACGCGTGCGAGGAGTTCTGGGAGATCTTCAAGTGGATCGCGATCGCGCTGATCCTGCCCGCGCTCATCTTCGGCGGCCCGGTCGCGCTGCTCGCGATCGGTGTCAACCTGGTGCTGTTCATCAAGACCGCGGTCGACTTCGCCAACGGCAAGGCCAGCGCGCTGGAGTTCTTCCTGTCCGCGCTCGGCATCCTGGCCCCGACCACCCGCGCGGTGCCGGTCTTCCAGCTGATCAAGGCGGGCGCGCAGGCGACCTGGAAGGGCATCCAGAAGGGCGCGTTCGCGGTCTTCCAGTTCTTCAAGAACGGCTTCCGGCAGGTGATCAGCCACCCGTTCGTCCTGTTCCCCGGCCTGCGCGACCTCGTGCACGTCAGCGGCAGCTGGGTCAAGGGCGGCGGCCTCTGGGTGCGCGGCGGCCTGGGACAGCTGCCCGCGCTGGCCGGCACGTTCGTCTCCAAGGCCGGGCTGACCGTCGTCAACGGCATCAAGGGGATCCCCGCGTTCGCCGCGACGATCCCGCCGGCGATGCGCTCGTTCGGCTCGTCGACCGTGACGTTCCTGAACCGGGAGTTCGGCGGGAACCGCTGGCTGCGGCTGTTCCTGCCGGCCGAGGCGGACGAGCTCTACATGGGCGTGTGGAAGGCGACGAGGCTGGCCGTGGTCGACCGCGGCTTCCAGGGCAAGCACATCTTCGGCCTGCCCAAGCCGCACGTCTTCCTGCCGGAGCAGTCGGTCGACCCGGTGTCGCTGCGGATGACCGAGCTGCGCTCCGGCGGCCTGGCCGCGCCGTCGCACCTGAGCATGCCGCAGCTCGGCTCGCTGGACCGGCTCGGCTCCTTCGACCCGCCGTCGCTCAACGTCTTCACCGCCTTCGGGGACTCGTTCACGTACTCCGGGGACGCGGTCCGCGGCTTCGACGCGCTGGTCGACTCCCCGGTCGGCAACCTGTCGCAGCTACGGATCGGGGAATGGGCGGACCGCGGCGGTTCCTCGCTGGCCGGCACGGACCGGGCGCTCGGCGTCAGCTCGACCGTGCACATCCCGTCCACCTCGTTCCGGGGCCTGGACCTCGCGACCGGGCCCGCGGTCAGCCACTCGTTCACGGCACCGACCGGCGTGGGCGCGCACCTGACGGACTTCACCGGGTCCGCGGTCGGCGCCCAGCACATCTCGATGGACCTGGGCAGTTCCACGATCAAGCAGCTGACCGCGCCGCCGCCGCTCGGCGTCACCGCGATCCACGCGGCCCCGGCCCCGGTCGTGCACGCGACCGGCACGGCCGACAACCTGGTGGACCTGGGCTCGTTCTCCACCGCCGGGAAGCTCGCCGGGCCGTCGCCGTCCGCGCAGTTCCATGCGCTGGACCTGGTCAAGGGCGCGGACACCACGTCGGCGCACGCGCTCGGCAGCATCAGCACGCCGACGGCGGGCCGGATCGCGGACGCCACGTCCGGCGTGGCCGGCGCGCAGCACGTCGCGCTCGACCTGGGCGCGGCCACGGTCCGGCAGGCCCCGGCGCCGTCCGCGTCGACGCCCGCGGTCACCGCGACCGGGCACACCGGCCCGCTGTCCACGGTGGACGACCTCACATCCACGGGGGTACGGGCGGCGCCGTCACCCTCCCCGGTCACCCGGACGACGAGCGGGCCGCCGCCGACCGTGCAGTCGATGATCGTGTCGCCGGGCGGGATGACCACGCACGCGGGCCCGCCCCCGACGGCGCTCACCCAGGCCCCGCCGCCGTCGGCCGCGCTGGTCCAGGCCGGGCCGCCGCCTGCGTCCGTGCACCAGCTCGTCGTGTCCGGGCCGGTCACGCACTCCCCCGCCGGGCCCGCGCCGGTCGCGCACTCCTCCGCCGTACCCTCGAATGATCTCGGGGTGGTCCGGTCCGGTCAGCGGCCGACCGGGGCGGAGCTGGACGCGGCGTGGCGGCGCGACTCCGACCTGCGGGCCGATCTGTTCGGCAAGGCCGACGACCCCTCGCGGCAGCACAAGCTGGAGACCTGGGCCGGGTACGAGAAGGCCCGCGGCGACCTCGGCCGGCTCGAAGGCGAGTGGAACGCGCTGCGCGACCGCGTCGGCGAGTCGTCGAAGGGCCCGGGGCCGTACGAGATCGCGGTCGGCAAGGCCTACGACGCCGCGGTGCTGCGCGTCGACCGGATCGAACGTGACCTGCACAAGCTCGGCATCAATCCGTCCTCGATGGACGCGAGGCTGACCCGGATCACGATGGACTCGCTCAAGGAACGTCCGCGCCTGCTCGGCGGCGGTGGCAACACGTCGAAGGTCGCCGCGGAGGCTCCGGCCGTCACGGTGCAGCTGGCGGACACCGGGCGCCGGGTCGAGGTGACCGGCACGGACGGCGCGGTCACGCTGCGCGTCGTGGACGGGGACGGCGACCCGGTGCCCGGCCTGACCGCGATGCCGCACGGCAACGGCTTCCAGGTGATCGAGAGCGGCGGCGGGTTCCGCCGGTACGACGTGGACGGCAACGTCACCGCGACCGGCGTGCCGTTCCGCGAGCTGGACGGCGGCCTGGCCCCGGAGGGCACGATCGTCACCCAGGCGGGCACCGGCGCGCGCGGTTTCGAGACCCCGGCCGGTTTCCAGGCGATCGATCTCGGCAACGGCCGGTTCCAGCTCAACGGCGTGGACGGCTTCCGCCGCTTCGGTGCCGACGGCGCGCTGCTGGAGACCGGCCGCCCGCTCGGTGTCGCGGCGGACGGCACGCTGGTCACCACCACGACCGGCGTCCGCACGCTGGAGACGCCGCCGGGCCTGACCGTGACCCGGCTCGACAACGGCTACCAGGTCGGGGACGCGACCGGCTTCCGCCGGTACGACACCGACGGCGCCCACCTCTCGACCGGCTCGCCGCTGCGCAACGCCGACGGCAGCACCTCGCACCTGGTCACGCCGGTCAGCGGGCCGGGCCACGTCGAGGCGCCGCCCGGCCTGACGGTGACGATGCGGGCCGACGGTTTCGACATCGGTGACGCGGCACAGTTCCGCCGGTTCGGCGCGGACGGCACCGCGACCGCGACCGGCACGGTGCTGCGCGACGCCGGCGGCAACCCGCTCCCCGGCCGGTTCGCGGTCCGGCCCGAGGGCGGCGGCCCGGTCCGGATCGAGACCGGAGCCGGGTTCCGGACCGCACCGCACGGCGGCGGCTTCCAGGTCACGGACACGGCCACGACCGGGTTCCACCGCTTCGACGCCAACGGGGGCCTGGCCTCGACCGGGCGTCCGCTGCCGCACGCCGGCGACGGCCACCTGGTCACCAATGCCGCCGGGGTCCGCACCGTCGAGGCCGGCCCCGGTCTCACGCTCACCCGCGTCGACGACAGCCACCAGGTCGGCGACGCGACCGGTTTCCGGCGCTACGACGACAACGGCGTGCACGTGTCCACCGGCGCCCCGCTGCGCAACGGCGACGGCTCCCCCGCGGGCGACGGCCACCTGGTCACCGCCGCCAACGGCGACCGGCACCTGGAGCCCGCGCCCGGCCTCACGGTCACGCCGCACGGCGGTGCCTACCAGGTCGGTGACGCGGCGCAGTTCCGCCGGTTCGGCGCGGACGGCACCGCGACCGCGAACGGCACGGTGCTGCGCGACGCCGGCGGCAACCCGCTCCCCGGCCGGTTCGCGGTCCGGGCCGAGGGCGGCGGGCCGGTGCACCTCGAGGCCGGAGCCGGATTCAGGATCGACCCGCGCGCCGGCGGCGGCTTCCAGGTCACGGACACGGCCACGACCGCGTTCCACCGCTTCGACGCCAACGGTGCCCACGTCGCGCACGGCGTCCCGCTGGGCAACGCGGCCGGCCGGTCCGGCGGCGACTTCGTGGTGGCCGGGGCGGGCGCGAGCCGGGTGGAGACGCGCCTCGGCGACAACCTGCCCGGCCTGACCGTGACGCCGCGGGCCGGCGGCGGGTTCCGGGTCGGGGACACGCTCGGCGTGCGCAACGGTGAGTGGCGGGACTTCGACGCGGCCGGGGCGCTGGAACACCAGTCGTACAACCTGGTCCGTAACGGCCGGGCGACCGGCGACGCGTTCGTGGTCGACGTCGGCAACGGCAGCTGGCGGCTGCATCAGGGCGGGACGCCGGTCAACGGCGGCCACCACTTCACGCACGGGAAGATCGACACGGCCGGCGCGGACCACGGCCGGATCCGGCTGACCACGGAGAACAGGGTCGAGGTGTTCGACCGGCGGATGATCCCGGGCGGCTCCACGCTCGACATGGTCCGCCGGTTCGGTGACGACTTCGGCAAGACCGGCCAGCGCCCGCACTGGACGGAGATCTCCACCCAGGGCACGGTCGTCGACCACGGCGTGCGGCGATTCGACACGGACGCGGCCGGCTGGCGGAACATCAGCCACGACGGCGCGGTCAAGCACGAGATCCGGACCGCGATCGGCAAGGGCGACGTGGTCGGCATCCGCGGCCCGATCGGCCACTGGACCTGGAACCGGTTCGACGAGCACGGCGCCCGCGTCGGCCACGGCACGCGCGAGCTGCAGACCGGCGGCGGCTGGACCGACAAGGTCACCGGCGGCGGCATCGCCCAGCGGCAGCACAGCATGCTGCACGGGCCGGACACGGCGGGCCTCTACAAGCAGTTCGACCTCGACGGCGCCGGCGTCCCGCAGAACACGTGGAAGAGCCAGTCGCCGCACGGCAAGGACATGGGCAAGGTCGACACGCTGTCCAACGGCAACCGGCTGGAGACCAGCCGGTGGACCGAGCAGCGGCCGCCGCAGTGGGTGCGGAACATGATCAAAGAGGGCAACACGGTCTTCGACACGCACCGCTTCCTGCGTACCGACACGAAGTTCCAGATCTTCAAGTGGACCGAGACCACGCCGGGCGGCGTGTCCGCGAACGGCTTGCGGTTCGTCGGGATGAACGACAGCTTCTACGACTTCAACAGCGTCGGGCGCCTGATTCGGTACGAGGGGAAGCTGGACAACGGGAACACGCTGAAGGTCGGCGACAACCTGTTCGCGGCGCCGCCGGCCCGGCCACCGGGCGGCCGGCTGCCGTGGACCGAGGGAAACGGCAAGCTCTCCGGCTACCGGGTCGACGTGCCGCCGGGCGGTCCGCACCCCGGCCGCGTGTGGGAGGACCGGTTCCAGGCCGCCGGCGGGCAGTGGCGGGTCGCGCGCGCCGGCATGGACGACGGGACGGTCATCCACTACGAGCGGCCGCCCGCCGTGGGCGCCGCGTCCGACGACATCGCCACCCGGTCGCAGGCGTTCGAGGGCACCGGCGCCTGGACCCGCAAGGACATGCACGGGCAGATCGTCGGCCGCTCCGACCGGTGGCCGGGCGGGCATCGTATCGAAGCGAACGGCCCTTCCTCCGAAGGCAAGTGGAACTGGTCCGGCTACGACGCCCGGACCGACAGCCGCCGCTGGACCTGGACCGACCACAATGCCGGCCCCGGGCAGCCCGCGAACGGCATCCGGGAGTACGGCCGCGGCTTCAACGGCCCGCACACCACGTTCGACGACTCGTTCCGCGACACGGCCCGGATCGGCGACCTGGATCACCCGGTGCGCGAGCGCCGGATGCTCGACGGCGGCGGCTACGTCGACTCGTGGCGCACCGCGGACGCGGCCGGCGGCGGCCACCACTGGGAGTGGCGCAAGATCGACAAGCACGGCCGGATCGTCGACTACGGTGCCGGTCAGACCACCCGCCAGTGGCTTGACCCGGGCACCGGCACCTGGCAGGCGGACTGGGCCGCAGGCGCCTCCCGGTGGCGCGACGTCGCCCCGAACGGGGCCACGGTCCGGGAGATCCCGGAGCACTCGATCTCCGGCCGGGTCCGCGAGTACGCCGCCGGCGACACCAACCTCACGGTCACCCAGGGCGTGTGGAAGGAGTTCGACCTCGGCACGATCGTCCGGGAACGCAAGCGGTTCGGCACCGGGTTCCTGGAGTCCGAGGCGTGGCGCAGCCAGTGGCGGCAGTACGACGTGAACGGCATCGTCGTGGCCCGGCGCACCGACAACGGCTACGTGTACCAGGGGGACCGGATCGTCGGCCGGGAGCTGGACTACCGCGGCCCGGTCACCGAGATCCGCGGCTGGAACCGGCGCATCCGCGAGGCCCAGCGGATGCCGTTCGGCGGCACGGCCGGGATCGGCGCGACCGCGGAGGCGCTCTACACGCCGTACTGGAAGCTGGCGATGCAGAAGTTCGGTATGGAGTTCACGCAGGAATTCCTGCTGGAATTCGCCGCGAACATCGGCGTCAACGCGATCGTCGACGCGATCAACGGCACCCAGTTCAACGGCAAGGACGTGCTGAAGGCGTTCGCGAACGCGGCGGTCGGCGCCGGCATCAAGACCTCGGCCGGCGCGCTCGTGCACGACAACCGGTTCGGGCCGCTGCAGCGTACCGGCGACCTGAAGTCCGGCCTGGCGAACATCGACGGCGGCAAGTCGTGGTACCGCAAGCCGCTCAACCACGACAAACACTGGGGCAACGAATGGGCCGGTAACGAGGTGGCCACCCGGTGGCGCGGCGGCACCTACGACTTCGGCTTCAACATCCCGGTCACGGCCCTGACCGGTTTCGTCAACGGCGCGATGAACGCCAACGTCTTCGGCATCACCACCGCGAACGGCGAGACGGTCTACCTGACCGGGATGGCCGCGGTCCACGAGGGCGGGCTGGCCGCCGCCGCGGGCGTCACCGGCGCGGTGACCAGCGGCATCCTCAAGGCCGGCTTCTTCTCCGGTCTCGGCGGGCGCGCGTTCCACCGCCAGGGCGTCGCCGAGTTCGCGTTCCAGCTGCCGTGGCGCATCGCCGAGAAGACGCTCACGTCGACCCTGCTCAAGGAGTTCCGCATGCACGACAACCCCTGGTACTACGCGGCATGAGCGCGGTCACCACCCTCAAGCGCAAGGCCAGGCTGGCCGACGCGATCCGGGCCGCCAAGCCCGGCGAGACGATCCTGATCCCGCCCGGCGAGTACCACGAGAGCCTGGTCCTCGACCGGCCGGTCACGCTGCGCGCCGAACACGGTCCGGGCAGCGTGCGCCTCACCGCCGCCGTCACCGTCCGCGCCGCGGACTGCGTTCTTCAGGACGTGACGGTACGCGGGGAGGACCCGTCCCGCCCGGTCGTGTCCGTCGGCGCGGACGGCGGCCTGGCGCTGCGCGGCTGCACGGTCCGTGACGGGCACGTGGAGGCGTCCGGCGCGGCCGTGCTGCTGCTCGAGCGCTGCGAGCTGTCCGGCCCGGTCCCGTACGCGATCCGGGTGTACGGCGAGGCCCGCGCCGAGGCCGACGACCTGCGCATCGGCCCGGTCGCCGGCAGCGCGGTGCTGATCGCCGACGACGCCGTGTTCACCGCGCACCGGCTGCGCACGCACGCCACCCGCGGCTCTGCGGTCCGGGTCCGCGGCCGTGCCCGGCTGCGCCTGGTCGACGCCCGCCTGGACGGCTCCAGCCGGGCCGGGCTGCGCGTCGAGGACGACGGCGTCGCCACCGCCACCGACACCGTGATCCACGCGGGCGCGGTCGGCCTGCAGCTGTCCGACGCCGCCTCGGTGCAGCTGGAGGGGTGCCGCATCGACGGCGCCTCGGCCAGCGCGATCGTGGTCGCGGACCGTGCCCAGCTGTCCGCCGTGGACTGCGTGATCCGGCGGGCCGGCGCGAACGCGCTGCTGGCCACCGGCACCGGCCGGGCCGTGCTCACCGACTGCCGCCTCGACGACGCCCGCTACTCCGCGGTGCACGCGGCCGCGTCCGCGGTGGTGCAGCTGGCCAGGGTCCGGGTCCGGGGCGGCGCCGAGCACGGCGTGCACGCGGTCGAGGGGTCCCGCGTCGAGATGGTCGACTGCGACCTGCGCGAACTCGCCATGAACGGCGTGCACTCCGAGGCGCGGGCCGCGGTCGCGGCGCAGGGCTGCCGGGTCAGCGAGACCGAGGTCGGCCTGCGGCTGGCCTCGTCCGTGCCCGCGGAGATCACCGAGTGCGTGGTGCAGCGCCCCCGGCGGGTCGGCGTCGAGGTGGCCACCGGCGCGGCGGCCACGCTGATCCAGGTGCGGGTGGACGCGCCGGGCGTGGCCGGGATGGTCCTGGACAGCGCCGAGCCGATCCGGGTCGAGGGCGGCAGCATCAGCGACAGCGCCGGGTCCGGGCTGGTCTGCTGGACCGACGCGCGACCGGACGTGACCGGGCTGCGCATCGACGGGGCCAGGAAGAACGGCGTGTACGTCGCGGAGGGCGGCGGCGGCACGTACACCCGCTGCGAGGTGCGCGCGTCCGGGTACGCGGCCGTGCACGTCGGCGCGCGGGCCCAGCCCGTCTTCGACGGCTGCCGCCTGCTGGACGTGCCGGCCGAGATGACGGTCGACGAGGGCGCGGCACCGCGCATGTCGGGTTCCCCGGCCCCGGCGCCCGTGTCGCCCGGCCTGCCCGCTCCTCCCCCGGTCCCGGGCGCCCCGCTCGACCCGGAGCCCGCCGAGGAGAACCTGGAGGACCTGCTCGGCGAACTCGGCGAACTCGTCGGCCTGGAACGCGTCAAACGCGACGTGCACACCATGGTCAAGCTGATGCAGACGGTCCGGCTGCGCGAGGAGGCCGGCCTGCCCGCGCCGCCGCTCAGCCGCCACCTCGTCTTCGCCGGGAACCCCGGCACCGGCAAGACCACGGTCGCCCGCCTCTACGGCCGGCTGCTCAAGGCGCTCGGCCTGCTGCGCCGCGGCCACCTGGTCGAGGTCGACCGCAGCGCGCTCGTCGGCGAGTACGTCGGCCACACCGGCCCGAAGACCACCGCGGCCGTCACCCGCGCGCTCGGCGGCGTGCTGTTCATCGACGAGGCGTACTCGCTCGTCCCGCAGAACGGCGGCAACGACTTCGCCCAGGAGGCGATCGCGACCCTGGTCAAGCTGATGGAGGACCACCGCGACGACGTCGTGGTCATCGCGGCCGGCTACCCCGACGAGATGGGCCGCTTCATCGGCGCGAACCCCGGCCTCGCCTCCCGCTTCACCCGCACCCTCGAGTTCGACGACTACGTGGCGGAAGAACTCGTGTCCATCGTCGAGCACCAGGCCGCCGGCCACCGCTACGAGATGACCGCGGACGCCCGTACCGCGCTGACCGGCATGTTCGACGCGATGCCGCGCGGCGCCGGTTTCGGCAACGGCCGCCTGGCCCGCCAGGTCTTCCAGGAGATGACCGAACGCCAGGCCCAGCGCGTCGCCGAACTGGCCGACGTCAGTGCCGCCGAACTCGTCGTCCTCGACCTCGCCGACCTGCCACCGCACCGCACCGGGAGCCACTGATGCCCGCATTCGCCGACACCTTCGCCCGGCACCCGGGCACCCCGCGCCGCCCGTTCCTGCCCGGCCCGCGCGTCTGGTCCGTACTCGGCGCCGCCCTGCTCGTCACGGTGGCCGCCACCGGCGCGACGCTCGCCGTCCACCGCGACGCCGAGCCCGCCGCCGTCGCCGCGCCGCCGTCGCCCTCCGCACCCGCCATCCCGGGCCGGCTGCTGGTCAACGCGCTCACCGGCCTCTGCCTCACCGCCGGCGACAGAATCACGGTCCAGCCCTGCGACCCCGCCGCCGTCACCCAGCACTGGGACCAGCAGAAGGACGGCACGCTCCGGACGTCCGGCCTCTGCCTCGGCGCGGTCGGCGGATCCACCGACGAGCGGGCGCCGATGCAGGTCACGGCCTGCGACGGCGGGGCGGGGCAGCTGTGGCAGGTGCTCGCCTCCGGCCGCCTGCTCGGCCGCCACTCGACCACGTGCCTGACCCTGAAAGACCTCGGCACCGCCGCGGGAACCCCGATCCACACCATGTCCTGCGCGAAGACGGCCGACTTCAACTGGACGTGGAGGTAGCGGCATTGTCGCAAATGTCCCGGGCAGCGTGACGCGGACGTCCAAGTCCGCGGCCAGGTGCGCTCCTACGGTTGCCGCCATGAGTGTTATCGCCATTGTCGGCGCGGGTTCCCTGATGGGCCGCGCCATCGCCACGCGCTTCGCCGCGGAGGGCTTCGACGTCGCGCTGATCGCCCGGGGCCGGGGCGCGCTCGACGACATCGCCGCCGGCATCGACGGCGTCCGGGTGGGGGTCTTCCCGGCGGACATCACCGACCGGGCGGCGCTGACCGGTGCGCTGGCCGAGGCCGAGGAGCGGCTCGGGCCGATCGAGGTGCTGGAGTTCTCGCCGACGCCACGCCCGGCGGACCTCGCCGTCGCGCCGTTCACCGACGCGGCGGACACCTCCGTGGAGGCGCTGGCACCGCACATCGAGCTGCACCTCTACGGCAGCGTCGCGGCCGTCCGGCAGGTGCTGCCCGGCATGATCGCGCGGGGCTCCGGCACGATCCTGCTGACGGCCGGCGCGGTGTCGAGCCGGATGATCGTCCCGCAGATCGCCAACGTCAGCATCGCCGTCTCCGCACTGCGCAACTACGCGCTGAACCTGCACGCCGGGCTGGCCGGGACGGGCGTGCACGCGGCGCACGTGTCGATCGCGGCCAACATCGGCCAGGGCCGGCCCGGCTCCGAGCCGGACGTCATCGCCGAGGAGTACTGGAGGCTGCACGTCACCCACGCCGAGTCCGACCTCTTCTACCAGGATCTCGACGACGGCCCGGTGCAGCTCTCGGACCGGTACACCGCCGGCTGAGCCGCGCGATCGCACCGGTGCCGCGTCACCGGCGGGTGGCGCTCGGCACGTGACCGTAGCGCCGCTTGTAGGCCCTGGTCAGATGGCTGCCGTCGGTGAAGTGCCAGCGTGCCGCGATCTCCGTGACGCTCAGGCCGCCGGCGGCGACATCGTGGCGTGCCCGTTCCAGGCGCCGGTCCCGGATGTACGTGGCCACGCTCGTGCCCGTACCGGCGAAAGCCCTCTGCAGGGTACGCAGGGAGACGTGGAACTCCCGCGCGAGCATCGCCGGGGTGAGGCCGCGGTCGGCGAGCCGTTCATCGGCCAGCCGCTTCGCGGCCTCGGCCAGCGCGGGTGCCAGCGAGGGCTCCGTGTCGTCGAACCCGCCCCGGGGCACGGCCCGCGTGAGTGCGACCAGGGCGTCACGGGCGGCCCGGAGCCCGGCGGGCCCGAGGCCGGGGAGGGTCAGGTGCAGCATCTCGGCGTGCGCCGCAGCCAGCCGGACCTCCGGCGTCAGCGCCGGGCCGGCCACCGGGCCCGGGTCGAGCTCGGCGGCCGGCATCGCGATGTGCAGGGAACTGGTGCCCGGCTCGGAGACGAAGCGCGTCGTCGCACCGTGGTGCAGCAGGAACTGCCCGGCCCGTACGGTGAGCGCGGTACCGCGCCTCGGGTCGTGCAGCGTCCAGCCGCCGCGCCGCACGATCCACAGCCGGGCCCGGCCCGCGGTCGCGTCGGGCATGCCCACAGTGGTGATGACGGGCGCGCGGTCGACCCGGCTGATCACCACGTCGTCGAGCCGGGCCAGCGGGTCCGCCCCGCGCCAGCCCGCCACGGTCGCCGGGGCGAAGGCCGGCAGCCGGAAGCCCTCGCCCATCATCGCGTCCCAGCGGCGCTGGAACACGGCGAACTCGTCGGCCCGCTCCGGCGGCGGCACCGTGGTGGTGAGCATGACCCCGACGATAGACCCGCCGCCGGGAGGCGTCCTGGCCTGCGCCCGGCCGGGCCCGGTGCGCTGACCGGCGGCGGGCCGCGCGACCGGCGCCGGTGGGCCCTTGCGCCGCGGAACCGGCTCCGATGCGGCGTGCGGAGCGCAGGCGGAGCCCGCCGCGAGGTTTGCCCGCGGGAGCATGCGGGCCGGACCACGCCGGAAGCGGGAAATCCTGGAAGGTTTGCGCGTGATCCGGCGGCGCGCGGTGCCGCGGCCCGTTACGGTCGCTCGTCGACGCCCGCGCCGAGGTAGGTGGGCACGTCGGCGAGCAGGCCGGAGACCTCCGGGCTGTGGGCGTTGCGGCGGCGGTGCAGGTCGGCGATCTTGTCGGCCAGGGCGGGATCGTCGTCGTCGCTGATGTCGAAGATCTGCATGTTCTCGATGAGCTCGAGGCCGATCAGGTCGGTGCGGAGCGTGGCCGGGTGGATCAGGAACTCGAACATGCCGTCGAGGTCGTCGAAGACGAACGTCGCGCCGTACTCGAACTCGCCGCCGTGGTCGCGGCCGACGACCCAGGAGCGCACGGACGGCACCGACCGGCCCGTCTCCCGCCAGCTCTCCAGCGCCGCCTCGGCCTGCGCGGGTGACGCGGTCTTCTTCAGCGCGGCGCGAATGACGTGGTAGATCATCTCTTGCTCCTCGGTTTCTAACGTTGTTAGATTTCCTAACGCCGTTAACTTAGAGGCGCGGCCGGGCACCGTCAAGCGGGACGGTTAGGGTCGCCGGGGAACCGGGAGGCGAGAAGACCAGACATGCCGAGCAGCACACGACGCGCCCGCGAGCGGGCGGGCACCCGCGACCGCATCATCGAGGCGGCGCTGACCGTCCTGGAGAACGAGGGCGCCGCCGCGCTGACGATCCGGCGCATCGCCGCCGACGTGGATTACACGGCGCCGGTCGTATACCAGCACTTCGCCGGCAAGGACGCGCTCGTCCTCGAGCTGGTCGGGCACGGGTACCGCCTGATGATGGCCGAGCTCGGCGGCCCCGCCGACGAACCCGACATCGACCAGCGCATGGTACGGGTCGCGCGCGCCTACGTGCGGTTCGCGAACCAGCACCCGCACCTCTACCAGGCCATGAACGACGCCACGATCGGCGCGGACGCCCGCCGGCAGGCCGCGGAGGCGTCCATCGGCCTCGTGACGGAGCTGCTGACCACCTGGTCACGCACGCACGGCGTGCCGCTGGCCGCGCCGGAGGAGGCCTGCGAGATCGCCTGGGGTGCGCTCTACGGCATCGCCTCGCTCGGCAGCCTCGGCTCGATCGCCCCCGACCGCACCGAACGACTCGCCGAGCAGGCACTCACCGCGATCCTCCAGGGCTGGCGCTCGTCAGCCGGCCTCTAGCGCCGCCCGGACGATGCGCACGGCCTCGCCCGCGTCGATGCCGACGCTGGCGATGACGGCGGCGTACTCCGCGGCGGCGCGCCGGGCCCGTTCGCGCCCCTGCTCGCCGGCCGCGGACACGAACGAGCCGGCCGAGCCTCGGGTCTCGATCAGCCCCGCCTCCTCCAGTTCCCGGTAGGCGCGGCCGACCGTGTTGACCGCCAGCCCGAGATCCGCGGCCAGGCGGCGGATGGTCGGCAGCCGGGTGCCCACGGCCAGCTCGCGTTCCTGGATCTGCGCGGCGAGCTGGGCGCGGAGCTGCTCGAACGGCGGGACCGGCGAGCCCGGGTCGATGACGATCATGCGGGTCACCGGGCGTCGGCGCCGCGCTGGGCCGCCAGGGCGATCCGCCCGTCCCGGACCGTGATCGCCATGAGCGCGACGACGCTGAGGACGATGAAGACCAGCCACCCCGTGTTCCACGGATCGAGCCCGGAGTCGAACACCGACACGACCGGCAGCGACCACACCACGGTCGGCGTGGCCACCTCGCGCGCGTCCTCCACACGCATGAGGAAATCGGCCCTCAGCGAACCCTCGTCGTCGGCCACCACCGAGTGGCTGAGCACGTGACGCAGCTGGACGGCCGCGCCGACCGCGACCCCGCCCAGCCCGATGAGCAGGATGACCGCCGCGTACCTCGCCGCGCCGTCCCGCGCGATCAGGGCCGCGATCGCCAGCACCGCCGCACCCGCGTACGTGACCACCAGCAGCACGACCCGCGGCACGCCGATCACGGTCCGCCAGCCGGGCCGGACGGAGTGCGCCGCCCGGCGCGGCAACTCCGCACCGACCTGTGCATCGACCCGCCGCACCCACCGGCCCAGCAGCGCCAGGCCCAGCACCAGCCCGGCCACCAGCGCCGTCAGCACCACCAGCGCCCAGCCCCGCTCCGCGCCGAACCCGGCATCCGAGGGCCGGATCGGCAGCGCGGAGACGTAGACGAGCGCGATCGCGACGAGAAACGCGGCCGGCAGCACGGCAGCGGCCAGCCGCGCCCGTCGCCGGACCGTCAGTCGCGCCGCCAGCCCCGGCGTCGGCGTGACGTCGGCCAGCCCACGCGCGGCCAGCCACAGACGGGCGATCTCGACCTCCGCCGGACGTACTTTCCTCGACATGACAGCCTCCCAGCTTGTCCCGAGCCTTGTCTCATCATCTTGAGACAAGGCTTGCGACAAGTCAACGTGCCGCCCGGTCAGGAACGCGACGAAGGGCGGGAGACCGGGAGTTCGCAGCGGACGCGGAAGCCGTCCGGGAGCGGGGCGGCGTCGAAGGTGCCGCCGACGATGACGGCGCGCTCCCGCAGGCCCCGGAGTCCGTTGCCGGTGGAGAGCGGGTGGGTCTGGGCAGCGGGGGGCTCGCCGTGGTTCCGAACCGTGATGATGAGGCGGTCCGGCGCCCACTCCAGGCGGACGCGGACCACCGCGTCGTCGCCCGCGTGTTTCATCGCGTTGGTCAGGGCCTCCTGGATCACGCGGTACGCGGTGAGGCTGACGCTCGGGTCGAGATCGCGCGGGGCGCCCTCGATCTCGCGGTCGACGGCGAGACCGGCCGCCCGGGAACGGTCCAGCAGCGGTTGCAGGTCGCCGAGGCCGGGATGCGGGTCGTCGGCGGAGAGTTCGCCGCCGGCGGCCGAGCGCAGCAGGCCGAGCAGGCGCCGGAGTTCCTCCATGGACTGCGCGCCCGCCTCCAGCACCGTGCCGAGCGCGTCCCTGGCGCGCGCGGGGTCGAGGTCCAGCACGGCGCGGGCACCGGCGGCCTGCAGCATCATGACGTTGACCGAGTGCGCGACGATGTCGTGCAGCTCGCGCGCGATGCCGAGCCGTTCCAGTCGCAGCGCGTCGGCGACGGCCAGTTCGGCCTTCTCACGCTCACGGTCGGCTCTCACCCGCTCGATCTCGGCCTTCCCGCGCTCGAGTTCGGCCAGCTCACGCTCACGGTCGGCACGGACGTGGGCGCGTTCCCTCGACCGCCGCACACGACCGTACTGCTGCGCCATGACCGCGGCGACGGCGGCGAGCGTCATGCTGGCGACCAACGAGCCGGCATCGGTCCCGTCGCGCGTCTTCATCACCTGGAACGCGAAGACCGTCAGGCACGAGAACAACGCCAGTCCTGACCACAGTGGACGGCTGCGCGCGGAGTACCCGTACAGGGCGATCAGCACCCCGGCAACCGAGTTGTAGTCGACCAGAAGTGCCGTCACCACCGCCCACGAGAGGTGGACGACCAGCACCGGGCCGGGCCAGCGCCGGCGGAGCAACAGCGCGCCGAACAGAGGAAAGACGCAGATCAGAGTGGACCACCCCAGCACAGGATCAGGTGGCCTTGCACCGGCGAGCGCGAGCAGTTCGAAGAGCAGACCGATGGGCAGGATCAACCCGTCGATCAGCCGTGGTCGCATAGACGACGAGTGACCGCTCCCGGCCGGGCGCCGCGCGGCATCCGGCCGGGAGAACCACGCGGCCCTCATCACGGCCACGACAACTCCAGCGGCCAACTGATCTTGATCCGTGCAATCGCTTCCAGCTGCGGCGGTGTCACCCACTGCGGAATGACGCGCGGGGTCACACCGGAGATGAGTGCGTCCTTCCCGGCCCGCGCGGCCGTGGCGGACCTCGCTTCCTGGATGGCCTTGACGGCCGCGGCACGCCACGCGTCGCCCGGGTCGGCGAGTGTCCGGAACCACTCGTCGATCTCGGCGGCGATCTCCGGCGTGCAGACTCGATCGTTAAACGCCGCCTTTCGACCGACCGGCCCGTCCGGTGATGTCCAGCCGCCCAGGTCGAGGCCGACCGCAAGGTGACCGGCGCCGCTCGCGCCCGGCGCCTGGCCGACGCAGAGCTCCCTGATCGGCGCGCAGAAGAAGGCGCCCTTGTCGGCGGCCGGTCTCGCGGCCACCCAGTACCTGCCGGGCGACTTCTCGAGGCCGGCGCGGCGTGCCGCGGCCGCGGTGGCCGGGGCCAGGACAGCGGACGGGAAGAGGAGCTCCGCGCTGCCGAGCCATCGCGCGGATGCGCCCATCTCGAAGACACCGGCACAGGGACGGGTAACAGATCGAGTTTGTGTCGTCATACCCCAATTGTCCGTTCGCAAGATCGTCCGCGCGACCATCCGGTGCGGTACTTCTCCCGGCCCGCTCCGGCGGTAGGCGGGCCGAACGGCGTACCGCTACGGGATGACACGCACCCCCGGAATCCACCGCTCCGGGATGGCGCTCCCGCCGCCGCGCCGCCCGCACAATATCGTCAGAAAGCAGGCAAATCGCTTCAGACGCGCGCGGCGGGCGTACCCGCAGAGGGGTCTTGTCATGACCGAACCGATCCGGGTACTGCTCGCCGACGATCAGTCGCTGATCCGCAGCGGCCTGATCATGTTGCTGTCCGCCGCGCCCGGCATCACCGTCGTGGGTGAGGCGGGCGACGGCGGCGAGGCGGTGACGCTCGCCCGCCGGCTGCTGCCCGATGTGGTGGTGATGGATCTGGGGATGCCGCATGTGGACGGCGTGACCGCGACGCGGCAGCTGACCGGCGACGACTTCGCGGGCGACCCGAGCCACACGGTCAAGGTGATCATCCTGACCGGGCTGGGGTCGTCGCCGGAGGAGGTGTGTGCGGCACTGCGCGCGGGCGCGTCCGGTTATCTGCTGAAGGACGCGGCACCGACGGACCTGGTCCGCGCGATCGAGGCGGTGGCGGAGGGGCACGCGTTCCTGGCGCCGAACGTGACGCGCGGCGTGATCGCGGACGTGGTGAACCGGCCGGCGACGACGCACGTGGCGGCCGGCGTGCTGGACCGGCTGACGCCACGTGAGCGGGAGATCCTGGTGCACATGGCGCACGGCCTGGACAACCACGAGATCGCGGCCCGGCTGTTCCTGGCCGTCGCGACCGTCAAGACGCACGTCTGCCGGATCATCATGAAGCTGGAGGTCCGCGACCGTACGCAGGCGGTGGTGGCCGCCTACCAGGCCGGCCTGGTGATCCCGGGCGAAGCCGCCTGACCCGAACCGGACACCCGAGCCGGACACCCGAGCCGGGCGGCACGGCAGCAGCCGTGCCGCCCGGTGTGCCGGGGGCGATCGAGGCAGGTCAGCCAAGCCCGGCGGCCGCGCCGAGCAGGAAGATCACACCACCGCAGAGCAAGGTCGTCGCGCCGATGAACGCCACCACCTCCCGCTCCCGCCTGGTCCAGCGCCGCGGCCGGAAACCGTCGTGCGAGACATCGCCGCGACGCCGGTACCGCGAGTACCCCACGCGCGGGCGCCGGGCCACCACGCCGTGCGGGTGGCGGCCCACCACGCCGCACCCGAGGCGGGTCACGACGCCGGCCCGCTAACGAACGCCGGCTCGGTGACGAGCGCCGGCCCGCTGGCGGACGCCGGCCCGGTGACGGGTACCGGCCCGCTGGCGGACGCCGGCCCAGTGACGGGCGTGAGGCCGAAGCCGGAGAACGCGATCAGGTCCGGCATCGTGAAGTCGCCGGCCGTCGCCGCCGGCAGGAACGGGCGCCAGCCGGGCTCCGCGCGCAGGTAGGACCCCGGGTCCGCGGCGAGCAGGCCGAGGAAGACCTCGGCGACGATCCGGCCGCCGGTCGGGCCGAGGTGCTTGCCGTCGGCCCGCACGCGCGACTCTCGCAGCAGGTAGAACCACAGCGGCGTCCCGCCGGCCGCGGGAAGACCCAGGTCAACGGCGGACAGCACGGGTACGCCCATCGCCCGTGCCACGTCCTCGCCGGACGGCAGTCCGAGGCGTACCCCCCGGGTGAGGTTGCGCAGTGCGAGGTTGCGGCTGCCGGAGGCGACCTGCTCCGGCGGCATGTCCAGCAGCGGCGGCGCGAGCTGCGTGTCGATGCGCCGGGCCGGCTGCAGGACGGCCGGGTCCGCGCCCGGCAGCGGGAAGAACCGCGCCCACTCGACCTGCCAGAACGGCGGCAGCTTGCGGAAGCCGCCGAAGTGCCCGAGCGGGTCCTCCCGCGCCGGTGTCGAGGTGAAGATCGGCCGGGCGGGCACGAAGGTGTTGAGCTTGTAGCCGGCCCTGATCATCGAGTGCCCGAACCGGTACGCGGCCACCGAGAACTCGACCGGCATGAACGCCTCGTTCATCCACCGGAAGAACCGCGGCCGGACCTGCTCGACCGGCTCGCCGCCGGGCACCAGCGGCTCGCGGCGCAGCACGTCGCGCAGCGTGGTCTCGCCGACGATCCGGCGCAGGAAGTCGTGCACCACCATCCACTGGTAGTGCCAGCGCACGATCCGCTGCGTCGCCGTGAACGCGTCCTCGCCGGCCTTGACCGCGCCCGGGAACTCGGCCAGGCGGCCGAGCACCGCGTTGTGGAACTCCAGCATGGTCAGCTGGATCTGGCTGACGAACACGTTCTCGTCGTTGCGCGGGTCGCCGATCAGCGCCACGTCCCGCGAGTTGCGGGGCAGGTCCAGCTCGTCGTCGTGCCGGTCGACGAGCATCCTCCCGCCGGTGTCGTAGAGGTACGGCTGGTCACGGGGTCCCCGGCCGTACACGTTGTCCAGGTCGAACCGGGGTGTGCGGAAGTCGGTGAGCGCGTCCGGGTCACTGTTCTTGATCAGGCTGGACACCGGGTCGAACGTCAGGTCGTGGTCGATGAACTGCCCGAGGTAGCTGTATCCGGCCGGGATCCGGTCGTTGTCACCGTCCGCGTCGCGGGGTGCGGTCTCCGCCATCGCGGCCGCGATCTCGGCCAGGCGCCCGTCGTCCAGGTGCAGCGCACGCAGGCGCGGGAACATCCGGCCGAACCGGCCCTGCGCGAGCCGCGAGCCCGGCAACTGCCGCAGACCACGCGGCTCCGTGGCCCCGTGCGAGGCGGTGGCGTGCGGGTCGGTGGCGTGCGGGTCGGTCTCCTGCTGCGTCATGTCTTCCCCCGGTGTGGTGCGGCCGCCGTGCGTACCGGCGGATCGGTGTGGTGTGTGGTCCTTTGATCGTCGTCCGGGAGACGGCGGCGCGCGTCCGCCCACGGCGGCGTCATGACCTACAACCACAGCGGTACGACCAGGGGAAACACCCGCCCGGGGCGGAGCGTGAGGATACCGCCGCAGCCCGTCGAGCTGACGCCCTGTGACCGCGACCATCGAGGTACGAACGACATTCACTCGGGAGGATCCGATGAGCGATCTACTGGTGGTCGCCGACCGCTTCGCGGAGCTGGCCGGCCGCGACGGCGTGCTGACCGTGACGGAGGTGGTCCGCGCGCTGCCGATCGTGTCCGCGACCGGCACGCCGCTGCTGCTCCGCCTCGGCCACGGCGTCGGCACGCCCGAACGCGACGCGTTGTGGGACGCGGTCGCCCGCGCCGGGATGACCGAACGGACGGCCCTGCTCGCACAGACCGGCCCGACCGTCCGGAAGGGACCGATTCGATGAACGAGATCTCCCGCCGCTACGGCCCGCGCCTGCTGCGCCTGAGCCTCGGCCTGGTGCTGTTCTGGTTCGGTGTGCTCAAGTTCGCGCCCGGCCTGAGCCCCGCCGACGACCTGGCCGGGCGCACGATCGCGGTGCTGACGTTCGGCGTCGTCGACGGCGACGTCGCCCGGCTGTCGCTGGCGCTGCTGGAGACCGCGATCGGTCTCGCCCTGCTCACCGGCCGTCTCCCGCGTCTCTCCCTCGCCGCGCTGCTGTTCCAGATGGCCGGCACGTTCACCCCGCTGCTGCTCTTCCCGTCCGAGATGTGGCACGAGCCCTTCGCCCCGACACTGGAGGGCCAGTACATCGTGAAGAACGTGGTGCTGGTCGCGGCCGCCCTCGCCCTGGCGGCGACGACGCTTCCGGCGGCCGCGGGGCGGGGCCGACGGCTTCCGGCCCCGCCCGAGACGGCACCGTGATCGCGAACGCCGGCGCGCCGCCCGGGTCGACGACGGTCGTCCCGGGCGGCGCGATGTCCCGTCCTCCGCGTCTACAGCCGCAGGTCGCCGGCGAAGCGCAGGGTGTCGATGTCGACGCCGGCCTGGGTGAGGATGCGGTCGCGGCTGGCCTCGGCGCGGTGCGCGAGGTCCGCGCGGTCCACGCCGAGGACCTTCCCGGCCCACTTGCGGGGCACGCCGTCGACGATGACGGCGGTGACGTCCTGGGACTCGGCGTAGCTGACGACCGCGCCGAGGTGCGACGCGATGGGACGCAGCCGGTCGAGGGAGATCACGGCGAGGTCCGCCTTCGCGCCGGCGGCGAGGACGCCGATCCGGCCGGTCAGGCCGGCGGCGCGGGCGCCGCCGAGCGTGGCGGCGCGCAGGGCGTCCCGGACGCCGTACGGGCGGGGAGCGTCCGGCCCGCCGGTGAACGCCTGGCCGCGCTGGGTGCTCATCAGCGCGCGCATCTCGCCGAGGATGTCGCTGCCGTACTCGAACTCGTTGTCGGTGCTGATCGCCTCCTGCACGCCGAAGCGGTTCGCGGAGAGGACCGGGCTGGCGACCGCGAGCGCGTAGTGCGGGTCGGAGCGTGGTGCCAGCGCGACCGCGGCGCCGGTCTCGGCGATCGCCCGCCAGTGCGCGTCGCTCAGGCCGATGACGTGGTCGAGGGTGACCTGGTCGTGGAGCAGTTCCGGGGTCAGGGCCGCGTCCAGGTCGCCCATGCCGGCGATCGTCTCGGCGACCAGCCCGACGCCGTTCTCCGCGCTGAACCGCAGCCCGTCCGCGGTCGGGGCGAGTTCCATCAGCCGTACGGTGATGCGCGGGTCGCCGGCCGCCGCGTCGCGCAGTGCGAGCACGGTGGCGCGCAGGTGCGCGTCCGGTTGCCCCATCCCGGTGCCGGCCGCGAGGACCGCGCGCAGGCCGGTCTCCCGCAGGGTGGCGAGCACGGCCTGGCCGTGTTCGAGGCTGCGTAGGTTGTGGCTGTTGTCGACGATGGTCGTGACGCCCTGCTCCAGCGCGCGTACGGCGGTGACCCGCTCGCCGATCGCCACGTCCTCCGGCGTCATGAGCGGTGCCAGCGTCGTGTGGGTCAGGTGCAGGTACGCCATGATGTCGCTGTCCGGGGAGACGCCGCGCAGCGCGCCCTCCCACGCGTGCACGTGGGCGTCGATCAGCCCCGGGATGATCACGGTGCCGGTGGCGTCGACGACCAGCGCGTCGCCGGGCGCGGTCGAGGCGGCCCCGGGGCCGACGGCGCCGATCGTGTCGCCGGTGATGACCACGTCGCCGACGAAGTCGCCCGTGCCGGGGTCCATGGTGATGACGCTCGCGCCGCGCAGCACCACGCTGCGACCCGGCGTCCAGTCCTCGATGTTCATCCCTCCACTCTGGTGGTGGCACGTCGCACGCAGTACCCCTCGTTTGCGGGGAATCGGCCGGTCACCACTCGACCATCTCCGCGTTCTCCAGCGGCAGCGACGCCTGCAGCTTGGCGACGAGCTCGCCGCGGCTGCTCACCCCGACCTTCGTGAAGATGGTCTTGAGGTAGTCCCGGACGGTGTGCGGCGACAGGACCAGGTCGGCGGCGATCTCCTGGCTGGACAGCCCGCGCGCCACCGCCCGGGTCACCTGCTGCTCGCGCGGGGTCAGGGAGTACGCCTGCACCAGGATGGGCGCGATCTGCTCGGACCGGGCCGGCGCGGCCGTGACCGCGATCGGGCCCGGCGACCCGTCCGGCCCGCGCAGGCACGACCCGTGCAGCACCAGCCACCGCCCGGACGCGGCCCGTAGGCGCAGCACCGCGGGCGCCCGGTCCACGCCCTGCGCCACGGCCCTGGCACGGGCGACCACGGACCGCACCGGCGTCATCGCCACGGGGAAGGTCGCCCAGTGCGGCCCGCCGATCTCCGCGAACAGCCGTTCGGCCCCGGCGTCGAGGGACAGCAGCACGCCCCGGTCGTCGAACAGGGCCGTGCCGGGGCCGCCGGACGCCGGTGACGTCCCGGCCCTGGTGGCGAAGCCGCGCAGCGCGCCCGCCACGACCGGGGCGAGCTGCCGGATCCGTTCGCCCTCGCGTCTGGTGAACGGGCCCCGGGAACGGTCCCGGTACAGGTCCATCAGGCCCCAGGTGGTGCCGCCGAGCCGGAAGACGGCCCGCAGCTGGTCGCCGTAGCCCTGCGGCGCCAGGTACTCCCGGTAGCGTGCGCTGCGGGCGGGCCGGTCGCCGGTGCTCTCGTAGAGCGTCCCCACCCCGCGGGTGCTGCGCGCGACGTCGCGGAACAGCAGATCGTCCTCGACCAGGAACTCCCGGTCCCAGTACGTGTCGCAGAGGTCGTGCTCGACGTTCTCGACGCGTACCGCGCTGGTGCCCATCAGCGTCGCCGGGTCGGCGGCGAACATCGCCGCCCCGTCGAACGGCACCAGCCCGCGCAGCTGCCGCGAGACGGCGGCGAAGAGGGCCAGCTCGGAATCAGCGTCCCGGGAGGCCCGCGTGAAAGCCTCGACGTGTGCGGTCATGTCCCGATGATCCTCGGTCGTCGCACGACCCGGTCGATCCCCTACCGGCGGAGAGCCGGGCCGTTCAGCAAGAGTCTGTCTTCGCGGGTGGTGGGCCCGACGGGCCCACCACCCGCGCGGCCGTCAGGAGTTCAACTCACCCGTGCTGAGACCCGCGACGAATGCCCGCCACACACGCGGACTGAACCGCAGGGGTGCTTGTCCGAGGTCCTTCGAGTCCCGGACCAGGTACGACTTGCCGACCTTGGCGATCTCGACGCAGGCGTTCGAGCCGCACCGGGTACTCCGCCGCCAGTCGGCATTCGCAGTTCCGGCGAAGGCGTCCGGCAGGTTGATCGATCGGTGACCCGAGAAGATGTCATCAGACATGGTTCTGCCCTTTCGTGATCGCGGGACTGTCCCGCAACCGGCGAAAGGCACACACCGACAGACGTGTGCGCCGAGGAGCATCGCGGAGTCAGGTCGACAGCAGCACCCGGGCGCGCTGTCTCAACAGGGCTATCGACTCGTCCTCCGCGATCGAGACATCCCAAATTTGGTCGAAGACCCTGCGATGCTCGGCGACTTTCGCTTGATCCTCAATGATGTCGTCGGTCGTGTGATGCTCGCGGTAGAGGAAGCCGTCGCCCTCGTCGTCCGGGCCGCCGAGGTGGAGCAGTTCGTAGAAGCCGGTGGAGGGCAGCGGCGCGTCGACCGCGTACGGCATGATCCTGAGCCGAAATCCCTTGCTCCGGATCGTGCCCACCAGGTCGTCGAACTGTTCACCGGCCACCTGCGGCCCGCCGACCACGCGATCGAGCACCGACTGGTCGAGGATGATCCGCATGCGGGGCGGCGGTGTCTGCCGAAGCAGGGCCTGCCTGCGGTGCATGCGGGCGCTGAGCCGTGCCTCGATCTCCTCGGGAGACAGGTCCTCGGCGAACTTCTTCAGCAAGGCGTAGGCGTACGCCCTCGTCTGAAGCCGGCCCGGCACGAGGATCGTGTAGAAGCAGTGGATGGACTTCGCGTCCGCCTCGTATTCGATGAGTCGGCGCAGCGCCGGGGTGAGCAGCTTCTGCATGCCGGGCTGGTTCGACCACTGCTGCCGGGTGCGGGACTGTTTGGCCGCGTCGAGCAGTTCGGCGACGTGTGACGGGTCCGTTACGCCCAGGAATGCAAGAAGCGCGCGAAGGTCATTGACACCGATCGATACTTCACCGGTCTCGATCCGGACCACCTTGGAGACGGACCAAGACATCTCCTCGGCCACTTGCCCCTGGGTCAGCCCCCTGGCTTCCCGGGCCGCCCGCAGCGCCACGCGCACGCGACGGCGCGCGACGACGGGCGGTTCGACCGGCAACGTGACTCCTATGGTCTCCGAGTGTGGCGGCGTTGATCAGCTACTTCGCAGAATGCGTGAACGCACTTGGCGAGGTGCAGAAATCGTAGAATATGGTCTTCCAGACAGTATGCGATCCATGGGTGTCCCAAGAGATGGAAGGCACTAGGATGCGCCCCGGCTGCGGGCCTTCCCGAGGGCGTGCAACGCCTGGTGAAACGCCCTTCGGTCGGTGCTGCAATACAGCAGCACGTCCTCGTCGCGGATGATCGCCCACAGCTCGTATCGCCGACCGTACCGGTAGCTCCGGATCAATGTGATTGTCGAGGGGATGACGACGGCGGCCAGGCAGACGACCGTCACGGCGTTCGACTGGGTGACCGACCATATCGACCCCGCCAGCGCGATCGCGCTGACCGTGGTGTGGAGGGTGCGTTCGAACTCCTCGCCCAGCGAACCGCGCCGGACGTACGTGTCTTCCAGCTCGGCCACCGGAAAGGTGCGTCGGAGTGGGGTTCGGACGTGGAGCGCCTCGTCGGTCACGACGACCTCGGGGCCCTGGCGGAACCTGGTCACGGCTGTCCTCTCGCCTGTCGGGGCGGCAGGTGTCGACACCGTGCGGTTCGGTTGGAGGTGGCCCTGCCTGTTGGCTGGCAACGGTTCCTGCCACGTCGGGCGGCAACCCTCCGCGGCAATCACCGTTACCTAGAGTGTCAATGATCGACGATTGGTCGCATAGAGTTACATGGCTATGTAGCAGATTATGCGAATCGGTTGCCGGCGGCCGGAACTGCGGGGGGCTCCGGCCAGGACGGCTGGAACCCGGCGAACGCCTCGGCCGCATCCGAGGTCGAGCAGCACCCCAGGGCTCGCGGGCCTTCAGCCGATCCGGTCGGCCCCCAGGGCTGCACAATGGGGCGGTGAACGACAAGGGGCTGGTCCTGGTGGTGGAGGACGAGCGGCCGATCGCCGACCTCGTCCGCCTCTACCTGAGCCGCGACGGTTTCGGGGTGCACGTGGAGCACGACGGCGCGGCCGGGCTGGCCGCCGCCCGGCGGTTGCGGCCGGTCGCGTGCGTGCTGGACATCGCGCTGCCCGGGATCGACGGCACCGAGATCTGCCGGCGGTTGCGGGCGGACGGCGACTGGACACCCGTGGTGTTCCTGACGGCACGGGACGACGAGGTCGACCGGATCCTCGGCCTCGAGCTCGGCGGCGACGACTACATGACCAAGCCCTTCAGCCCACGTGAGCTGGTTGCCCGGGTGCGTGCGCTGCTCCGGCGCGCAGCCGGTCCGGGCGACGGCGAACGGGTGCTCACGCTGGGGGCGGTCACGCTCGATCCGGGCCGCCGCCTGGCGAGCGTGGCCGGCCGGACGCTCAGCCTGACGTCGACCGAGTTCGACCTGCTCGGTCATCTGCTACGCAGGCCGGGGCGGGTGTTCACCCGCGACGAGCTGCTGGCCGGCGTGTGGGGTTACGCGTCGTCGCACGCGGGCACCCGGACGGTCGACGTGCACGTCGCCCAGGTCCGCGCGAAGCTCGGTGACGCCGCCGGCCTGATCCGGACGGTCCGCGGCGTCGGATACACCGCCGATGCCTAGGACGTTCGTCGGCCGCGCCATCCTGGTCACCGCGGCCACCGCGGTCCTCTCCGTGCTCATCACCGCGCTGGTGGCGCTGCCGATCGCGATCCGCTCCGCCGACCGGGCCGCCCGCACGGACCTGGCCGAGAAGTCCGCGCTCGCGGTCGAGCTGCTGGCCACGGAGCGGCCGGCGGCCCGCGCCCGGATCGTCGACCGGCTGCGCGACGAGGGCATCGACGTCTACCTCGTCCGGCGTGGCGTCGCGGACCGGCCGGGACTGCCCGAGCGGGTGATCGCGCAGATCGCGGCCGACGACCCGGTGGACACGCGCGGCGTGGTCGCGGGCACGACGGTCCTGATCTCCGGGCGCCCGCTCAGCGGCAACGACAGCGGCGTGGTCCTGACTCGCGCGGCACCACGCGCCACCGACCCGCGTGTGCTGGGCGGGGTGTGGATCGCGTTGCTCGCCGGGCTGGTCGGTGGCGTCGCCGCTGGGGCTCTGCTGGCCTTCGTGGTGGCCCGGCCGCTGCGTCAGGCCGCGCTCGCGGCGGCGCGCCTGACCGCCGGGGACCGGTCGGTGCGGCTGGCGGTCCGGCCACCGGCGGAGGCCGCCGCGCTGGCGACCGCGCTCAACCAGCTCGGCGCCGCGTTGCAGATCAGCGAGGGCCGGGAGCGCGAGTTCCTGCTGTCCGTCTCGCACGAGCTGCGGACGCCGCTGGCCACGATCCGCGGGTACGCCGAGGCGCTGGCCGACGGGGTGGTGCCGGCCGACGGCGCACCCGCGGCCGGGGAGATCATGCGGGTCGAGGCCGACCGCCTGGACCGGCTGATCTCGGATCTGCTGGTCCTGTCCCGGCTGGAGGCCGCCGATCTGCCGGTGCATCCGGAACCGGTGGACCTGGTCGCGCTGGTCGAGACGACCGGCCTGGCGTGGGCGCCGCGCTGCGGCCCGGACGGCCCGCTGCTGTCGGTGGAGCTGCCCGCCGGCCCGGTCGTGGTGCGGACCGACCCGGCCCGGATCCGGCAGGTGATCGACGGTCTCTGCGAGAACGCGCTGCGGGTGCTCCCGGCCGGGGCGCCGCTGATCCTCGCCGTACGCACGGGTCCGGGCGACGGCGACGGCGTGGTCGAGATCCGCGACGGCGGGCCCGGCTTCACCGACGAGGATCTGGCGGTGGCGTTCCAGCGCGGGGCGCTTCAGCAGCGGTACCGGCACGAACGCAAGACCGGCAGCGGGCTGGGCCTGGCGCTGGCCGCGCGCCTGGTCGCCCGGCTGGACGGCACGATCGAGGCCGGTCACGCGCCCGAGGGCGGCGCCATGTTCACCGTGACGCTGCCGCGATCCGGGTCTGAGCCGAACCCGCCGCTTACCTGATCCTTACAAAGCCCGCCTAGCGTGCCGGGCATGGCCGACCGTCGTGTGCTGTCCCACCTGCTCCGCCGGCTCACCTTCGGGCCGACCGCCGCCGAGATCGACGCCGCGGTGACGGCCGGCTACGACGCCACGCTCGACGCCCTCCTCCGCCCGGCCGACCCGGTGCCGCTGCCGGACCTCGGGCCCGACCCGGTCGCCGCGCTCGACGCCGGCACCGGCCGGGAGCAGCGGCAACGCGCCCGCCAGGAGCAGCGGGAGCAGCTCTCGACGCTGACGCGCTGGTGGCTGACCCGGATGGTCGCCGGCGGGGCCGCCGAGAAGCTCACGTTCTTCTGGCACGGGCACTGGGCGACCAGCGCGCGCAAGGTCCGATCCGCCCGTCTGATGCTGGCCCAGCAGAGCACCTTCCGGCGGTACGGCGCCGGCGACACCGCCCCGCTGGTCAGGGCGATGCTCCGCGACCCCGCCCTGATCATCTGGCTGGACGGCCAGAAGAACACCCGCCAGGCACCGAACGAGAACCTCGCCCGCGAGGTGATGGAGCTGTTCACCCTGGGCCTGGACGCGTACTCGGAGGCGGACGTCAAGGCCGC
Source organism: Catenuloplanes japonicus (assembly GCF_000717135.1). Lineage (GTDB taxonomy): Bacteria > Actinomycetota > Actinomycetes > Mycobacteriales > Micromonosporaceae > Catenuloplanes > Catenuloplanes japonicus. The sequence continues at coordinate 64,482 of NZ_JNXY01000011.1, read as the reverse complement.
GGCCCAGGTGCTCACCGGCTGGCAGGTCGACCGCCGGACCGGCGAGGCCCGGCTGGTGCCGCAGCGGCACGACGACCGCCCGGTCACCCTGCTCGGCGCCACCGGCACGTTCGACGTCGACGCGTACGCCGACCTGCTCGTCCGCCATCACGCGCACGTGCCGTTCCTGGCCGGCCGGTTGTGGGCCCGTTACGCCGGGCCCACCGCGGTCCCGGCGTCGGTGCCGGCGGCCGGGCGGAACACCACCGCGATGATCCGGGCGGTGTGCCGGTCCCCGGAGTTCACCGCCACCGCCGGAACCCTGGTCAAGCAGCCGGTGGAGTGGCTCGTCGGCGCACTCCGTCAGCTCGGCGTCGCCTCGGCGGAAGCCGAACAACGCAGCCTGCAGGCCGTACTCCGATCGCTGGGTCAGGTGCCTTTCGCGCCGCCGTCGGTCGGCGGCTGGCCGGAGGGCCCGGCCTGGCTCACCACCTCCGCCACCGTGGCCCGGCTGCAAGCGGGCCAGCGACTCGCCGTCCTGGCCCCGGCCGCGGCGGACCGCCTGACCGGCGCCGACCGCCTCGACGCGCTGGCCACGCTGCTGGCCGTGGACGGCTGGACCGATCGCACCCACGCCGGGCTGCGCGACGTCAAGGATCCCCGCCGGCTGCTCGCGCTCGGCCTGGCCAGCCCCGAGTACGCCGTCCACTGACAGGAGCCCGGACATGAACACCCTCACCCGACGCCGCCTGCTGATCGCGGGCGGGATCACCGGCGGCACCGCCCTGGCCGCCGGTGCGACCGCGATCGGCCTGCGCGACGTCCTGGCCACCGCACCCGACCGGGACCCGCAGGCGAAGACCCTGGTCCTGATCACGCTGTACGGCGGCAACGACGGACTGAACACGGTCATCCCCTACACGGACCCGGCCTACGAGGCCGCCCGCCCCGGCCTCACCTACCCGCCCGAGGAACTCCTCGATCTCGGCGAAGGACTCGCGCTCAACCCCGGCCTGCCCGGACTGCACCGGCTGTACGGAGCCGGCCGGCTCGCCGTCGTCCGCGGCGTCGGCTATCCGAAGCCCAACCGCAGCCACTTCCAGTCGATGGACATCTGGCAGAGCGCCCAGCCGGACCGCCCCGGCAGCACCGGCTGGCTCGGCCGCTGGCTGGACACCACCTCCGGTGACCCGCGCCTGGCCGTGTCGTTCGAACCGGTGCTGCCACCGCTGCTGGCCGGTGCCACCTCCGCGGGCGCGACCGTGCCGGACGGCACGCTGTCACTGCCGAGGATCGCCGGCTCTGCCCTGATGACGGCTTTCGGCAGCCCGGCGGCGGGCGAGTCCCCGGCGCAGGCGCGCGCGGCCGCCTGCTTCGCCGACCTGATGCGGGTCCAGGACCTGATGGCCGAGGTCGAGTCCGGCGCGGAGGTGGACGACGAGGACGAGTCGGACACGCCCGCGACGGGCACCGGCGGTGCCGCGCCGCCGCTCGACCGGCAGCTCGCCCTGGTCACCCGCTGCATCGAGGCCGGCGCCGCGACCCGCGTCTACTCCGTGTCGCTGGGCGGTTTCGACCTGCACGCGGACAGCAAGGAGACCCAGCGGGCGCAGCTGTCCCGGCTGGACGGACCGCTGGCCGCGTTCGTGGAACGGATGACCGGCCGGAACGTGGTGGTCGCGGTCTACTCGGAGTTCGGCCGCCGGGTGCGGGCCAACGCCTCCGACGGCACCGACCACGGCACCGCCTCCGACGTCTTCCTCCTCGGCGACGGTGTCCGGGGCGGCCTGCACGGCGAGCAGCCCAGCCTCACCGACCTCGACGACGGCGACCTCAAGCACACCCTCGACTTCCGCGACGTGTACGCGACGCTGCTCACCGGCGTTCTCGGCACCGACCCGGCACAGATTCTGCACGGCTGGACCGGCCGTCTGGACGGCGTGCTCACCTGACGGTCAGCCCGCGTCATCTCCCCGGATCCACAGGTCAACAACAAGATCAAGAACATGCAGCGGTACGGCGCCGGCGTTCAGCACCCGGTCGTGATAGTCGGCTGCCCGGAACCGCGGGCCGAGCTCCGTCCGCGCCCGCTCGCGCAGCCGGAGAATCTCGCGGGCGCCGACAGCGTAGGCAAGCGCCTGCCCCCGCCTCCCCGAGCCGCCGCACGTCCACCGATCCCGCTCCCCCGTGTTCATCCGGCACCCGCGGCCGGCGGGTCCGGCGCGATGCGCCTCACGACCGTACCGGCACCGCCGGACCGGGCCGCCTCGCACGCCGTCACATCGCGACCACGGACGTCTTCCCGCCGTCGACGGTCAGCACGGTGCCGTGGATGTAGGAGGCGCGCGGCGAGGCGAGGAAGCGGATCGCCTCGGCGACCTCCTCGGGTGCGCCTCCGCGGCCGGCCGGCACGCTCTGGAGGTATCCGCCGAACATGTCCCTCATGTGCGCGTTGACCCTGGTCAGGATGTAGCCCGGATCGACGGAGTTGATCCGTACGCCGCGCGGCCCGTACTCGGCGGTCCAGGATCTGGTCAGCATGTTCAGCGCGGCCTTCGCCGCCTGGAACGCGCTGGTGCCGGACGCCGCCATGGTGCTGCTCAGGCTGCCCACGTTGACGATCACGCCGTGACCGCGGGCGGCCATGGCGGGCGCGAACGCGCCGGTCAGCAGGTAGGGGGCCTTGACGTTGAGGTTGAACACGGCGTCGAACATCTCCGCGGTCGTGTCCTCGGTCGGGGAGAATCCGCCGCCGCCCGCGTTGTTGACCAGGACCTCGATCGGTTCCTCGCCGACGGCCGCCCGCACCTGCCCCGCCAGCCCGAGCACCGCGGCGGGCGAGGAGAGGTCGGCGGTGAATCCCGCCGCGCGCCCGCCGCTGTCCTCGATCTGCCGCACGGTCTGCGTGACGCGGTCCTGGTCCCGGCCGCACACGACGATCGCGTGGCCGTCCTCCGCGAGCTTCAGGGCCGCCGCCCGGCCGATCCCGCTCGACGAACCGGTCACCACTGCCCAGGTATGTGTACTCATCACCGGCGACTCTAGGAACGGCCGGGCCCGGTGGTCCTGCATGCGCGCGCCAGGCCGGATGGAAGAATCGCGACACGATGGACGACGTGGGCCTCCTCTCCGTGGACACCCGGGCGACGGGCCGTTTCGGCGAGATCGCGTCGGCGTGGCGGCAGCGGATCGGCGACCGGTTCGCCATGCCGGCGCTCGACCCGGCGACCCGGTCCCGCTTCCACGCGAGGATGGACGCGGTACGGCTGCACGACATCATCTTCAACACCATCGACCTGGCCAGCGGGTTGCGGACCACCGGTTTCGCCACGAGACGGGACCTGGTCCGGGTGTGGATCGTCCGCCGGGGCGCGTGGGCGCACGGCGACGCCCGCGGCGACGAGCACCGGGTGGCCGCCGGCCGGCTGCTGGTGTGCGGCGGCCCGATGGCCCATTTCGCCGCGGAGCCCGGCACTCGCACGGACCTGCTGGTCCTGCCCGCGACCGCGCTCGGGCCCCGGTGGCGGACCGCGTCCGGGACCGTGTCACAGGCCGAGGTGCGGGTGCTGATCGCGCACGCGGCGACGGTCCGTGAGTCGGCCGGCGACCTGCGGCCGGCCGGTCGGCTGGCCGCCCGGGACACCCTGGTCGAGCTCGTCCGCGCGGTCACGGCCGGCGGTGTGGATCCGGTCGAACCGCTGTTCGCGCCGCCGCTGGCCAGGGCCGCCCGGGACCTCGCGGACCGGATACTCACCCATCCCGGGCTTTCCGCGGCGCTGCTGGCCCGGTCGCTGAACGTCTCGGTGCGCACGTTGCAGCGGGCCTTCGCGGCCGAGGGCGAGTCGGTGGCCGGGTGGCTGCGCGGACGGCGGCTGGACGCGGCACGGGACGCGCTGACCGGCGGTGACCTCACCATCTCCGAGGCCGCCGCCCGCTGGCAGTTCGCCGACGCCAGCCACTTCACCCGCCTGTTCCGGCACCGGTACGGGGCCACCCCGCGCGAGTTCGTCCGGCGTGCGCCGGGGAGCTGAGTGGGCGGGCCGTCGCGATGCGGCCTCGACTACGATCGTGCCGGGCGGGCCGTACCGCCGGGAGAAGGCGCTCATCATGTCACCGTTCGCCGTCGTCGCCACCACCGATGACGGGAGCCGGCGCAGCGACCGCCGGGTTCTCGACGAGGCCACCCGGCCCACCGGCCCGGCACGTGACCCGCAGCGCACCTACACGCGCCGGGAGCTGATGTCGGGCCGGCATCTCGTCGACATCCACGATCACCTGCGCGCCGACCTGGCCCGCATCCACCGGCTCGCCGAGCGGGTCGCCGACGGGTCCACCGAGGCCGGCGCCGCCAGGGCGGAGATCAACGCGATGGCCCTGCGCCGGACCGATCCGGCGCTGACGACGTACTGCGCGAACTACTGCCGCATGGTCACCATGCACCACGGCATCGAGGACGCCTCTATGTTCCCGCACCTGCGTCGTGCCGACCCCCGGCTGGCGCCGGTGATCACCCGGCTGGAGCAGGAGCACCACGCGATCCACGGCGTCCTGGAGGAGGTCGACCGGGCGCTGGTCGGCTACGTCGGTGACCCGTCCACGGTCGACCGGCTGCGGGCCGCGGTCGATCTGCTCAGCGACACCCTGCTGTCCCACCTCGCCTACGAGGAGCACGAACTCGTCGAGCCGATCGCCCGCCTCGGCATGCACTGAGCGTCCGCACCGCGAAGATCCTCCGAGGGTACGACCGGGGAAGCCGCGCCGGGCAGGCCGATCTGCCGCCGTACGGCACGGTTTGCGCCCGTTCTAGGATCGCCGCACCATGGCAACACGATTCACCGTGCTCGGGCCGGTGCGCGCCCACCGGGACGGCGCCGAGGTGACGATCGCCGGCCGCACCCAGCTGGTGATCGCGCTGCTGCTGGCCCGCGCGAACGAGACCGTCAGCCGGGACGACCTGTTCGCGCTGCTCTGGGGCGACGACCCGCCGGACAGCGCGGTCAACGTCCTGCATCAGCAGATCGGCCTGATCCGCCGGGTCATCGAGCCCGGCCTGCCGCCCCGCGCCACCGGGGACCGGCTGACCGGCACGCCCGGCGGCTATCTGCTGCAGGCCGACGCCGGCACCGCCGACGTGCTGGAGTTCCGCGGCCTGGTCACCCGGGCCCGTGACGCGATCGCCGACGACCGGCCCGGCGACGCCGTACCCTCCCTGGTTGCCGCTCTCTCGCTCTGGTCCGGCCCGTACGGCGGCGACCCGGACCGGCACCCGGAGTTCACCGCCGCGGACCGGGAACGCGCGGACGCGGCCCGCGACCTCGCGGACGCCGCGCTGCGCAGCGGCGTCACGGACGGTGTGCTGCCGCTGGTGCGCGCGGCCGCCGACCTGGATCCGCTGGACGAGTCGCTCGCCGCCCGCGTCGCCGGCCTGCTCGCGGCGGCCGGGCGGCCCGCCGAGGCGCGGGCGCACCTCACGCTCGTCCACGGGCGGCTCCGCGACGAGCTCGGCGCCGACCCTGCCCCGGCCGGGCGGCGCCCGGCCGAACTGCCGCCGGACCTGCGCCACTTCACCGGCCGCGACGCCGAACTGCACGCGCTGACCGAGGCCGCGGACCGGGGCGCCGCCGTCATCGCCGTCGACGGCCTGCCCGGCGCCGGGAAGTCCACGCTGGCCGTGCGCTGGGCCCGCGGCGTCACGGACCGGTTCCCGGACGGGCAGCTCTTCGCCGACCTGCGCGGCTTCGGCCCGGCCGGCCCCGCCCACCCGGACGACGTGCTGCTGCACTTCCTGCAGGCGCTCGGCGTCGCCGAACCGGACGTGCCGGCCGGCACCGACGCCCGCGGCGCCCTGCTGCGCACGCTCACCGCCGACCGGCGGCTGCTCGTCGTGCTGGACAACGCGCGTGACGCCGCCCAGGTCCGGCCGCTGCTGCCGGCCGGGGACGGCTGCCTGACACTGGTCACCGCCCGCACCCGGCTCACCGGGCTGGCCGTGTCCGGCGCCGCGCTGATCGCGCTCGGGCTGCCGTCGGCCGCGGACGCCCGTGCCGGGCTGCGCCACCGGCTCGGCGTCGGCACCGACGCGGAGCTGGACACGATCGTGACGTACTGCGGGCGGCTGCCGCTGGCCCTGTCCGTGGTCGCGGCGCGCGCGGCCGGGCACACCGGCGGGCTCGGTGACGTCATCCGGGAGCTGCGTGACACGCACGGCACCCTGGACGCGTTCGACGGCGACGACCCGCTCAGCGACGTCCGCACCGCCCTGTCGTGGTCGTACCGGCAGCTCGGCCCGGACGCCGCCCGCCTGTTCCGCCTGCTGGCCGCGTTCCCCGGCCCGGACCTCACGCTGCCCGTCCTGGCCGCCCTCGCCGGATCGCCGCGCCGCGACACCGCCCGCCTGGTCCGCGAGCTGACCCGCACCGGCCTGCTCACCGAGGGTCCCGCCGGGCGTTTCACGCCGCACGACCTCATCCGGGTGTACGCCGCGGAGCTGGCCGTCGCACACGACTCGCGGACGGACGCGTTCGAGCGCGTGCTCGTCCACTACGGCGCGACGCTGCGCACCGCGAGCGCCCGCAACCTCGCCATCCAGTTCGCCCCGGAGTACGCGCCGCCCCGCCCGGACGTGACGCCGGAGGAGTTCCCGGACGCCCCCGCGGCCGCCGCCTGGTTCCTGGCCGAGCTGCCGAACCTGCAGGCGGTGCTGCGGCACGCCTACGCCCGGGGCGCCAACCCGTGGCAGGTCGCCGCGCACGCCATGCCGTTCTTCCAGTGGACGGGCAGGATGCGCCAGTGGGAGGCCACCGCCCGGGAATCCCTGGCCGCCTCGGTCGCGGCCGGCGACGACCTCGCCACCGGGCATCTGCACCGGCTGCTGGCCGGCGCGCTCCACCAGTCCGGCGACGAGCACGGCACCGCCTTCCACCTGGCGGCCGCGCTGGACCTGTTCGACCGGCTGGGGCTGCCCAACGAGCAGGCCGGCGTCCACCTGAACCTGGGCCATCTGCACAGCGCGCTGACCGCCGAATGGGACGGTGTGGCCAGCGCCCGGCACTACGGGCTCGCCGCCGGCCTCTACGCGCAGGCCGGCAACCGGGTCCCGCAGGCGATGAGCACGGCCGGGGTCGCCGGCGGGCTGATCCGGCAGGGCCGGATCGAGGAGGGCATCGCCGTGCTCACCCGGGTGGAGCCGATCCTCGGCGAGCCGCCGCGCGGATACCAGAACGCGTTCGTCTTCTACCAGCTCGGCCGCGGCTTCGCCGCGCACCCGGACCGCATCCGGGACAGCATCGACTGCCTGCTGCTCGCGGTCCGGTTCGACGAGGAGACCGGCAACGAGCTCAGCTTCTACAGCGGCGTCATCGGACTGGCCGAGGCGTACCTGGCGGCCGGCCGTACCGTGGAGGCCCGTGGCGCCTGGGAACGGGCGACCGCGGCCGGCCGGACCCTGGAGAACGAGGGCGCCATCCGCAACTACCGCGACCGGCTCGCCGCCCTCGCGCAGGCTCTCGGCGTGACGGTCAGGCCGCGGGACGCAGCCACCCGCGCGGACGAGTCGACGTGTCTGCTGTCCAGACCATTTTCGTCAACACCGTCCACCGGTACGGAGTAGGCGCACGCCCTACCGCTCACGGGCACCGGAGCCGGCGCACAGAATCGAGCCGTACCGTCCTGAGAGATCCTGACGACGCCGTCGGCCTCGATCTCATCCCCGTCGCGCACGACCAGACTCTCGAACTGTTTCCCTGTCTGCGCTTCCGGACTCGCACAACCGGCCACGGCGGACAGCGCTATCGCCGTACACGCGGCAAGCCTCAGGGTTCGACCGTTCGCGCCGGTCACGCGGGGACACCGCGAGGAGTGCGACACCTGTGACGCCTCACGGGCACCTCCGAAACAGTGGCGTATCGACCGGGTGCCGCGCGCAGGAGCCGGTCGGCACGGAGTCGATCCCACCCCACCCGGTCGCGCCCGGCAAGGGCCGCTGTCGGTATTTCTGCCGTTACCGGCCTCCGGCAACGCGCCTACCGTCGAGGCCGGGTGTGGAGTCCGACCGGGAGGGCGCATGGCGAACCACGACGGATATCTGGTGGAACCGGCCGCGATGGACCGGCTGGGAGCGGACATCACCGCGCTCGGCGCGCCGTTGGAGGCACAGAGCGGGCCGTGGTCCCAGGCCGCCGCCGGCATCGCCACCGGCGACCCGGCGCTGGACGCGGAGACGCGGCAGGTCGCGGCGTGGATCGCGCGGGTGCTGCACGCGCTCGCCCGCGAGTCCCGCACGCTCGGCGGGAACGTGGGCCGGGCGATGGCCACCTATCGGGAGGCCGACGAGCAGGTGGCGGCGACGTTCCGGTCGATCGGCGCCGACCGGCCGCCGTCGGTGTGAGGAGGGACCGCCATGACGGACACGTTCGGTGACCCCGGCAGCGTCGCGACCGTGGCGACCGCCGGCGGCGACGCGGGCAGCGCGCTGGAGAAGCTGACCACGGACGTACAGACCGGCGTGCAGACCTGGGTGCGGGAGAAGTGGACCGGCTGGGCCGCGGACGAGATGATCGACTACTGGAAGCGCCTGGACCGGTCGATCGTCGGCACCGGCTCGCCGCTGGACGCGTACGCCCGCCGGATGGACCGTGCGTCCCGGACCATGCGGCTGGCCCGGGACGCTCTCGCCCAGGCGGAGCGGTACCGGGCCGCCAACAATCTGATCATGACGGACGATCTGCGGATGATCTCGCCGCCCGGCCGGCCGGAGGGGCCCGCGCTCGCCGCCAACGGCCAGCGGATCATCGACGCCGCGGTGTCCCTGCGCGACAACGCGCGCCGGCAGATCGCGGCCGCGAACCGGATCCTGGTCACCTCCGTGTCGGAGAACGTCGGTTCGCTGCTGGACATCGTCGGCGGCATCGAGCCGCCCCGGCTCGGCGCGCGGGCCGGTTCCCGCCCGCCGGCCGGCCATCCCGGGGAGCCGCGGCAGACCACCCTCAACCGGGCTCTGATCAGGGACCTGGAGACCCGCCTCGACGACCTCGGCAACCGCAAGCTGCAGGCGGAGCTCAGGCTGATCGACCCTGCCTCACCGACCGCCGCCGGTGAACTGGCGGCACTGCGCTCGCGCACGAGGACCGAGGAGATTCTGCCCGACCTCCAGGACCGCCGGCTGGACCCGGAGGACACCGGCGTCCAGCAGCGGCAGCTGACGGATCCGGTGGAACCGGAGTCGACCCGGAGCGGCAATTTCGTGCACCGCTTCCCCGACCAGATCAAACACGAGCTGGATCCGGGCCCGACCGGCATACCGCAGTTCTACGACGCCGAGGTCGCGTCCGGGCGGCTGGTGCGGATCAGTCAGGTCCCCGACGGCCTGCTCCCCGAGGTCTCACTGCGCGACGGTTCACGGATGGACCTGGTCGACGTCGTCAACAGGAAGATCTACGAGATCAAGTCCGACGACTTCGACCAGGTCCAGAAGGCGCTGGACGAGTCCGCCGAGTACGCCGCGAAAGCGAACCGGGAGAGGTTCCTCGGCTACGACGACTGGGAGCCCATCGGCGCGATCTACTCCAAGGAGAAGGCCGCCGCCTATGACAAACGTCTGCACGAGGACTGACCCTCACCACCTGTGATCCGCTCGCCGGGGCGCCTCGGCGAGCGCGGGCAGGAAGGGTCTCATGCCGGTATCGACGCTATTTACCGCGTCGATACCGTGTCAGCCGCTGATGAGCGTCGCGGCCCGTTCGGCGATGGCGAGAACGGTCGCGTTGGTGTTGGCGGACGGGACGGCCGGGATCACCGAGGCATCCGCGACCCGGAGGTTGCCGATGCCGTGCACCCGCAGGTCAGGGCCGACCACGGCGTGGTCGTCGACGCCGATGCGGCAGGTGCCGACCAGGTGCTGGTAGGACTGGAGGCCGCGGAAGAGGTACGGGCGGACCGAGTCGATCCGGTCCTCGTCCACGTCGGGGCCCGGGAAGATCTCCTCGGGTCCCCAGTCCTTGAGCGCGCCGGCCGCGCCGAGCCGGCGGGCCAGGCGAAGGCCGTCCGCCATGGCCTCGACGTCGGCGGGGTCGGCGTAGTAGCCGGGGTCGATCAGCGGGCGCGCGTGCGGGTCGGCGCTCGCCAGGCGGAGCGTGCCGCGGCTGCGCGGGGCCATGGCGGAGAAGGCGATGGTGAAGCCGTTGTCCGGCACCGGCAGGCCGGGCACGTGCAGCGGGACCGTGAGGATCAGGGTCTGCAGGTCGGGTGCGGCCGATCCGGGGGTGGCGTGCACGAGGCCGATGGCCTCGCCGGAGGCGTTCCTCGTCGACTGCGACACCGGCCGTGCCGACCGGTAGACCACGCCGGCGAGGGTGTGGTCGTGCAGGTTCTCGCCGACGCCGGGCAGGTCGTGCCGCACCGGTACGCCCGCCTCGCGCAGGTGCCCGGCCGGGCCGATGCCGGAGAGCAGCAGCAGGTGCGCGGAGCCGAACGTGCCGGCGGTGAGGATCACCTCGGCGCCGGCGTGTGCGGTGACCACCTCGCCCCGGTGCCGGTACTCGACGCCGGTGCAGGTGCCGCCGTCCAGCAGGAGCCGTTGCGCGACCGCGTCCGTGACCACGGTCAGGTTGGTCCGGGACTGGTGCGGGCGCAGGTAGGCGTCCGCGGCGGTCTGCCGGACGCCGTCGACGACGTTCTGGTCCCAGAGGCCGAATCCGGCCTCGACGCCGCTGCTGATGTCGGCCGCCTGGGGATGGCCGAGCTCGACGCCGGCGTCGATCCACGCGAACGTCACGTCGTCGGGTTCCGGGATGGGCGCCACCCGCATCGGTCCCGCCGTGCCCCGCAGCGCGGCGTCGCGGCCCTCCGTGGTCTCGCTGCGCCGGAAGAAGGGAAGCAGGTCGTCGAAGCCCCATCCCGTCGCGCCCTCGGCCGCCCACCGGTCGTAGCCGGCACGATGTCCGCGTACGTGGCTGAGCCCGTTGATCGCCGAGCTGCCGCCCAGGCCACGCCCGCGTGAGACGGGCAGCGAAGCCCCCGTGCTGGACTGCTCCACGGTCCGGTCGGCCCAGTCGGCGTCCGAGCCGAGCAGGGTCTGCCACAGCAGTGGCGGGGCCGTCCGCGGGTTCGCCGGGCCGGCCTCCAGGAGCAGCACGGTGGTCCCCGGTCGTTCGGTGAGCCGGGAGGCGAGGACGCTGCCTGCGGTCCCGCCGCCCACGATGATGTAGTCGAATACCATGCGCCGATGATCGCGAAGTTCCCGTTCCGGAGGCCCGGTGCTGTCCGCTGAGCGGACGGCCGCGCAAACGGGTGCGGAGTGAATCCCGTCCCGGACGGCAGCGAGGTGGCCGTGCAGATCACCACGTGCCGGCCGCCGCGGTCCACCGATCTTCTCCTGCTGCCCCAGGAGACCGGACGCCGGATCGGCGCCGCGCACCGGATGACCGGCCGGGGACCGGTGCGCGGCGGGTCAGGCTCCGGCGGGGCCTCGCGGCCAGGTCCAGGCGACGCGGGTGATGAGGAGCAGGAGCGCCACCTGGACGGTGATGCCGACGATGTAGTAGATCCAGGTCTCGCCGATCAGGGTGACGGCCGCGGTCAGCGCGTAGAAGAGGCTGACGACGATGTTGGCGGGGCGGTTGAGCCGGGCGGGTGCGCGCAGTGAGACCGCGACCATCAGGGCCGCGACCGTGACGTACACCGTGGTGAGCAGCAGGAAGGTCTGGCCGATGGCGAAGGCGCCGGGGAGCCGGCCGGCGAGGACGCCGTTGATCAGGTCGGCGCGGTAGAAGCCGAACAGGTCGACGTAGGCGAACACGAGCAGGGTGGTCACCCAGAGGCCGCTGAGCACGAGTTTGACATCGGTTCTCGCATCGATGAGGTTCACCGGTCCAGTCTCGGCCCGGGTCACGGGCGGGTGCACGGGTCCGGTGGCCACCGTTGTCCTGGCCCATCGGCCAGGTGGCCGGGCGCCCGCCGATCGATACCGTGGAGGTCGTGCTCGCGTCGACGTACCCCCGTCGTGATCGGCTCCTGGCCACGCTGGTGCTGACCGCGCTCGTGGCCGAGGCGCTCCTGCGGCGCGACCTGGCCTGGCGGCCGCTCGCGGTCGCGTTCGGTGCCGGGCTGGCGGTCGCGGTCCTGGTGCGCCGGTCCCATCCGCTGCCCGCCACGGCGTACGCGTTCGGTGGTTTCGCCCTGCTGGACCTGGCCGCCTACGTCACGGGTTCCCCGCCGGTCGTCCTGCACGTCGGCTGGGTGGTCTTCCCGCTCGCGTACACGCTGCTGCGGTGGCGGTCCGGCCGCCGGGCGGCCGTCGGGCTGGCGGTCGTCGCGGCGGCGCTGGCCGTCATCCTCGCCGTCGACTTCCCCGGGGTCGCGGAGGCCGTCGCCGGGGTCGCGATGGTGGCGCTGGCGGCGATGTCCGGTGCCGCCGTGCGGTTCCGGGCCGCCGCCCGCGAGCAGCTCGTCGCCCGCGCCCGGCTCCAGGAACGTGAGCTGCTCGCCCGCGAGCTGCACGACACCGTCGCCCACCACGTCTCGGCGATCGCGGTCCAGGCCCAGGCGGGCCTGTTCCTGGCCCGGTCGTCGTCGGCCGGGGCGGCGGAAGCGCTGGCGGGGGCGGCCGAGGCGCTGGGGATCATCGACCGTGAGGCGGCCCGGACGCTCGCGGAGATGCGCACGATGGTGGGCGTACTGCGCGACCGGCAGCGCGGCGTCGCCGACATCGCAGAGCTTGCCGGGGGTACGGCCGAGGGGCTGCCGGTCGACGTCATGCTGCACGGTGACCTGACGCGTCTGGCGCCCGCCGTCGAGGCCGCGCTCTACCGGGTGGCCCAGGAGTCGGTCACCAACGCCCAGCGGCACGCCCGGCAGGCGACCCGGATCACGGTGGAGCTGACCGGCGGCCCCGCCGGCGTCGCGCTGACGGTCAGCGACGACGGCTCCGCCGGCCCGCCGGTGCACGGCGGGGCCGGGTTCGGGCTGGCCGGGATGACCGAGCGGGTCACGCTGCTCGGCGGCACGATCACGGCCGGGCCGGGACCGGAGCGCGGCTGGCGGGTCCGGGCCGTCCTCCCCCGCCGGGGAGCGGCCGCATGACGATCCGGGTGCTCATCGCCGACGACCAGGACATCGTCCGGGCCGGGCTGACCACGATCCTCAACGGGCAGCCCGGCATCGAGGTGGCCGGGGAAGCGGCCGACGGTCGCACCGCGGTGGCGCTGGCCCGGCGGCTGCGGCCGGACGTGTGCCTGTTCGACATCCGGATGCCGATCCTGGACGGCATCGAGGCGACCCGTCTGCTCGCCGGGCCGGAGGTCACCGACCCGATCGCCGTCGTCGTGATCACCACGTTCGACACCGACGAGCACATCCACGGGGCGCTCCGCGCCGGTGCCCGCGGCTTCCTGCTCAAGGGTGCCGGGCCGGGGCAGCTCGTCCAGGCCGTGCACGCCGCCGTGCGGGGTGACGCGCTGATCGATCCGACGGTCACCGGCCGGCTCCTGGCCACGTTCGCCGCCGGCGGGCCGGGTGACGCGCCGGCCGGCCCGCGCAGCCCGCTCACCGGCCGGGAGGAGGACGTGCTGGTCCGGGTCGCGCGCGGCCGGACCAACGCGGAGATCGCCCGGGAACTGCACGTCAGCGTGGGTACGGTGAAGTTTCACCTGGCCGGGCTGCTGACCAAGCTCGGCGCCCGGAACCGGGTCGAGCTCGCGGTGTGGGCCTACCAGACCCGCCGGGTGACCTGATCACCCTTCCGGCCCGCGGTGCGTGTGCCGGGGTCAGGGCCGGGCGCTGCCCGGCGGGCCGCAGATGAACGCGATCGCGGCCAGGGTCGGGACCAGGCACAGCGCGATCTTGGCCGGGTTGGGCAGGCCGGAGCGGACGATGACCAGGTTGACGTAGACGAGGGCGAGGCCGAGGGGCAGGGCCGGGAGCCAGACCAGCAGGAACTGGGTGAGCAGGACCGGAAGGAAGACCAGCGCGCGCAGCAGGGGCGGGGCCGACGGGCCGACGTGGTGGTCCACGTCGCGGATCATGAGTGTCGGGTAGGGCTCCAGCAGGCCGGCGGTGGCCCGGACGCTGACCGTTGCGCCCTCCTCGCCGGGCAGCCAGAAGGTGAGGCCGTCGTTGTCGGCCACCCCCTGCCCGGCGATGCCGAGCCGGGCGCGCCCGGTGAACGGCTCGACCCAGGCCTCGACGGGCTGGGGAACGCCGTAAATGTTGATCTTCGTTCGTGCCACGGGCGCAGATGCTATGGCCCGCGAGCCCGCGCATGCAATGGGTTACCTGGTCAGGGCGCCGGCATGGGTCCCGCCACCGGCGCTGCCGAACGGCGGGACCCGCGCCGGTCCGGTCAGATCTCGTCCACCGGCTCGTGGGTCGGCGTGGTGTGTCCCAGCATCAGGACGGCGGGTGGCGGCGGGTTCCCGGAGTCGATCGGCGCGTCGAGGATCGCCGTCATGAGGTCGACGGGAAGGTGCGGGTTGGCGGCGGCGGCCCCGGTGGTCTCCGGGTCGTCGAAGAGCTCCAGCAGCCGCTGCGGGGACAGTCGCGCGTCGCGTGCGGTCCAGCTCCGGACGCCGGGGTGCGGGTCCCGGCTGAGGCGTTCGATCAGGCCGGCCGGCGCGTGAGGGTCCCGGACGACGAGGGCACGGGCACCCCAGTACGGCGAGTCCGCGTACCGGGTCAGGTCCGCGCCGACGACCGCCGGATGCGACAGCAGCTGGCCGCGGGTGATGACCCGGGCCTCCAGGTAGGTGCGCACCACGAGGTCGGTCGGCACGTCCTGCTGGTTCTCGCAGAGCAGCAGCCGTACCGGGAAGTCGTCGTCGCCCACGAGCGTGGCGATCTGGTCCGCGGTCAGCCTCGTGCTGCAGGCGGCGCTGCGGCGGATCCCCGGGTGCGCCGAGGTGACGCAGCGTTGCAGCAGCTCACCGTCTGCGTCGAGGACCCAGCCGAGCCGGGGCAGGCGGTCGTTGGCGGAGACCTGGTAGTCGATCGCGGCGCGTTGCCGTTCGCTGAGTTCGGGCCGCATCGAGACGTACAGGCGGACCCTCGGATCGGGGTCGACGGACAGGGCGCTGACCACGTCGACGGGCAGGTCCGGCTCGTAGGCGAGGCCCGCCCGGTCCCGGTCCGACCCGGCGGCGACGATCTCGCGGGCCCGTCCGGCTGTCATCGGTTCCGGCGCCGGTGCCGGCGCCGGTGCCGGTGCCGGTGCGGCCCGCGCCCAGGAGGCTATCTCCTCGTCCTCGACGTCGGCGAACGCCGCGACCGCGGCCGCCGACAGCTCCGTCGGGTAGTAGAGCGGGAGCTTCCGCCGCACACCGGGATGTGCGGCCAGCTTCCGGTACGCCCACACGGGCAGTGGCTGCGGCCGCGTCGTGAACGGCCCCTCGAGAAGGGCCATCACCACACCCGGGTCCGGATCGTCGATCATCCTGACGCGCTGTTCCACGGTGGCCCCGGCGCACTGGGCGAGGATCGTCCGGATGCGGGCCTCCGGGTGAGCGGCGACGATGTCGAAGACCTCGTCGGACCACTCAGGCCGGTTCATGACGCCGATGACGTCGGCGGCGGGGTGTTCCAGCATCCGCGGCACCAGGGTGTCCGGAAGGGCGGGGTTGTGGGACAGACCGCGTACCCGCGCCCGTGTCGTCTCGTCGTTCCCGGACGTGTGAACCGTGTCGACCTGCAGGGTGTCCTCCTTGGACGTACCGATGACAGGCACCGACCCTACGGAGACACCCGCCACCCGGGGAACGGACTTTCACCCGAGTGACCGGGCCGGAGAGCGCCGTTATGCTGGACACGGTTCGCTCTCCGCACCGGTCCGGCACGGCAGCCGAAGGCCCGCTGGAGGCGCCCGGAAAGGCGTGAGCGCGCGTGGCCGGGGGCGGGTATGCGGCGGCTGGGCTCTGATGCCGGTCACGGCGGCGGATCGGCTCGCGGCCGCTGCGGTGGCGGGGTCCCGCCGGCGAGGGCGGCCAATGTCTCATGGGCGTCGCCGAGCAGTGGTGCGCCGTGCCCGAGGCCGGCGACCCGGGGCTTCAGGGCGGCCAGCCGGGCCAGCGCCCGCCGGGCCCGGACGCGGTCGACGTTGAACGGGCCGGGCGCCGGGGCGCCGTCGTGGCCGGTGATGGCGATGTCGCCGGTGAGGACGACGGCCTGCCGCGGCAGGTGCAGGGCGATACTGCCCCAGGTGTGGCCGGTGACGGCATGGACGACCATGTCGCCGTCGTCGTCGACCGGGTCGCCGTGTTCCAGTTCGAGGGAAACGGTGCAGCGTGGCGCTTCCATGTTCTCCGGGTGGGCGGCGGCGATCAGGTCGTAGAGGGGACGTTCGGCCGCGGTGAGGTCCGGCAGCGGGCGCGGGACGTCGCCGCGCAGGACGGCGGCGTCGCGGAAGCCGGCGCCGATGGGGGCGCCGGTGATGCCGGCGAGCGCGGCCGCGGCTCCGGCGTGATCGCTGTGGAAGTGCGTCAGGACGATGGTCCGTACGTCCGCCGCGGTCGCTCCGAGACTCACGAGCGCGTCCTGCACGATGGTCTCGTCGCCGTAGAGGCCGGGGTCGACGACGACGAAGCCGCCGGTGCGGGTGCGCCACAGGTAGGCGTTGCTGGCCGAGGTCGGCACGCGCCAGAGCCCGTCGGCCATGGCCTGGACGTCGGCGGTCACGATCCCGCCCGGTGCATCTCGGGCAGTTCCTGGTCGGTGCGCGCGACGTGGCTGATCCGGGAGGTCAGCCGGCGCAGCGGTGCGGTGCTGCCGATGCGGGCCACCAGCCGGAGGGCCCGCACGCCGGCCCGGGATTCCGGATAGAACAGCGAGGGTGTGCCCGGCGGGAGTTTCTGGGTGTCGTCGATCAGCGGCCGCATCCACTGCTCGTACCGGGCCAGGGCGTCGGCGTACCCGCCGGGTGCGGCCCGGGTGAGGTAGGCGGCCAGCACGTATCCGCCGATCATGGCCAGGGACGTTCCGCCGCCGCCGAGCGGTGTCACGCACCAGGCGGCGTCGCCGGTGACGCAGACACGGCCGCGGGACCAGGCGGGCATCATGATCTGGGTGAGGTGGTCCACGTAGACGTCCGGTGAGGCGGCGAAGCCGTCGACGACCCGTCCGGCCTGCCAGCCGGCGTCGGCGAAGGTGGCACGCAGCGCCGCGCGGGCGTCGTCGAGCGGCAGGTCGGCGAGGTTGTCGCGGCTCGTGCAGGCCAGGGTGGCGCGTGTGGTGCCGGTGTTGTCCGGACGCAGGGTGATCTGCCTTCCCCGTGGGGCCGAGTACCAGCGCCACCAGCGGTCGTCGTCCGGTGTGCGCGGGATGGTGCCGTAGGCCATGGTGAGGCCCAGTTCCCGTTTCGACACGGCCGTTCCGAAGACGCGGTCGCGGGTCCGGGAACGGACGCCTTCGGCGATGACCAGCAGGTCGTACCGCCGCGTCTGTTCTTGCCCCCACGTCACCTCGACGTGGGACCCGGCGTCTCGTACGTCTTCGATCTGGGTGCCGAAGCGGACGCTCACCTGCGCGGGGAGCTGTTCGAGGATGGTCCGGGCCAGGTCGCCGCGCAGGATCTCGAGTTCGGCGGTCGGGCCGTCCGGGTCCTCGACGGGGAAACGTGCGATCGCGCGCCCCCGGTCGTCGAGCACCGCGGTGCCTTCCTCGGTCGTACTCAGGCGGCGTACGTCGTCTTCCAGTCCCATCCGGTCGAGGACGTCCCGGGCCTTGCCGCGCACGTCGACGTTCTGCCCGCCGTCGCGGAAGGCGTCGGCGCGCTCGACGACGGTGACGTCCCAGCCGGCACGGCCGAGCCAGAAGGCGGTGCTGAGGCCCGCGATGCTGGCCCCGGATACGAGTGCGTGTGGCGTGGTCATGCACGTCCCCCGTCAAGATACCTTGATTTTCAAGAGGTTTGATTTTGAAGGTACATGACGGATGTTAGGTTGTCGACCGAACCGGGAGGGCGAGGCGATGGAAGAGTCCGCGGAACACGTGATGGCGGCCCTGCGTGCGTGGGGTGTCGCCTTCAACGAGTTCGGCCGCCGCTTCGGCCGCGACGCCGGGCTGCACGTCACCGACGCCGAGGCCCTGGTCCTGATCGTCGCCGCCGAGGACAACGGCACGGCGCTGACCCAGTCGGCACTCAGCCGCCGCATCGGCCTGACCAGCGGCGCGACATCATCCCTGCTCAACCGGCTGGAAGAGGCCGGGCACATCCAGCGACATCGCGATCGCGCCGACCGGCGCATGGTGACCCTGCGCTCGACCGAGACGGTGCACCGCCGGGTCGACGCGTACTTCCACACCGTCGGCGCCGACCTCGCCACCGCCATGACGCGCTACGACCAGGAGACCCTCGACCGGCTCACGCACCTGGTGAAGGACATGACGGCCGTCATGGAACGGCACCTCACCCTCCCCGACACCGACTGACCGCCCCCAGCGCTCAGGTCACGCCGTCGGTGATCAGGTCGCTCTCCTCGGCGCGCGCGGCGACGGTGTACCGGTCACGGCCGTCACGCTTGGCGACATACAGCCCGGCGTCCGCCCGCGCCGTGACCTGCTCGGCCGACTCGTCGCCGCCGTCCCAGACCGCGAGACCGGCGGAGAACGTCTGCCCCTCCGGGGTCACGTCACGCAGCCGCTCCACGACGACGACGGCGTCACGCAACTCGCCGTCGAGAATCAGGCCGAACTCCTCCCCGCCGTAGCGCGCGATCAGATCGGCGGCCCGCAACTGCCGCTGCCAGGCCGTCGCGGCCGCGCACAGGAGCACGTCGCCGGCCTGGTGGCCGCGCAGATCGTTGTACCGCTTGAAATAGTCGATGTCGATCAGAGCCACGACCAGAGTGCCACCGGTACGCCGGGCGGCCGCGAGACGCCGTTCGAGCTCGAGATCCCAGGCCCGCCGGTTGGGAATACCGGTGAGCCCGTCGAGGTAGGCGATCGACTCGAGCCGGTCGGCCTGGTCCTGCACGATCCGGATCAGCCCGACCATCCGCACGATGACCAGACCGAAAACGGCCATCGAGCAGACCGACGCCGCCAACCAGTCCACATCCCCGTCCGTGAGAAGGCCGTCAGCGATCTGCAGCGCCGGGCAAAGCAGACAAGCAGACCCGATCAGCACGGTACGCCCGAGGCCGACACGAACGGCCGGACCGGCGCCGTCGGCCTGCAGGGCCGCCATCGAGGGATGCAGGGCCGCACCACCGAGCATCGTCTCGGCCAGGATGATGCTCGCCGCGACCGCACCGTTCGGGACGTCGTGCGCGGCCTGCCACACCCAGACCGCGTGCCCGAGGCTCTGCGCCGCGCAGAACGCGATGAACTGCCAGAAGGCGGGGTTCCGCCGGGCCGAGGAGACCAGCATCCGGACGAGGCAGGCGAGCAGCAGCAGATCGGCCAGCGGATACGCCAGGGTGATCAGCCTGGTGTCCAACGGCATGCCCGGATCGATCAGGTCACGCACGAAGAACAGCCAGACACCGAGCCCGAGCGCCCCCGCAACCATCAGCGTGTCCAGGATCCCGGCCAGGTCACGACGCCAGGACAGGCCGTTGACCAGAAGCATCGACGCGGCGACCTGCACGGGATAGCAGGCCAGCCAGAACGCGTCAGCCAACGACGGAAAGGTCAGCTCACCGCGCCACGTCAGATCGAGGACGACGGCCGCGCCACCGAGCAGGCCCAGGACCGCCGCGACCAGCAGCAGAACCCAGGGCAGCCTCCGGGCCGGCCGATTGAGCCGGATCCCCAGCCCGATCGCGGCCACGACCAGAATCGGCATCCCACCCTGCACCACACCCGTCACGGGCGAGTCCGCCGGAAGAAACACCCGGGCCAAGGTCGACACGAGCCCGACGGTGACAAACCCGGCCCACAGCCAGCTGCCCCGTCCGACCTTTCGCACATCCTCCTATCGGCTCCCGCCCGCCGAGTTGAGCGCTGTCCGGATTTTGTACCCGACGACACCGGTCACCTCGTTCGGAATCACCCGCCGAGCTCCTCGTGGCGGACAATTCCACGGCGATGTCAGGCGCTGGCCTGGGCGGCCCGTTCGGCGAATCCCGCGAACGAGGTGGCCCCGCAGCCGACCACGCGGCAGAGCCGGCCGACCGGCCAGCACCGACGGCTGCCACCGCAGTCAACCCAGCGCCCTGACGCACCCTCTCGGAAGGACCGGATCAGTCGAACAAGCGATTCGATCGTCGCCACGCGCCACCTCGTGACGGCATTCCGATTCACAACCCGGCCGCACGTCATCCGACACTGCCCTCTCGCGGGTTCAGTCACCGCTGTGGCCGACGAAGAAGATTGCTTCGGGTGTCACGCCCCGGTAGCCGATGACGTAGGTGCCGTGCCAGCGGTCGTACAAGTCCAGTTCACCGGTTGCCGCCACCTCGGCAACCGCATCCGTGCTCGGCGTGCGAGTTCCGAAAAGGTCGTCGAGTACCTCATCGGGAACCGGCGCGACCGCGAACATGTCGGCGACGTCCGACACGGAGCCCATGTCGATAACCGAATGGGTGCCTGACTCGGGCTGGATGAATCGGAGAGTATCGGGATCGCTCGGCTCGCCGGCACGGACGGCCCGCCATAACGGCCGCGCATCCGGCTCGGCCAGCGGCCCGAAATCGTCCACGAGCCACTCGACGAACTCCTCCTCCGTCATCGTCAGGGCCTGAGGGAGATCGTCAGTGCGGTAGAAGTCACCACTTCGGAAGGCATCCCACCTCGCGACCTCAAGGGCGGCGGCGATGTCCGGCTGGTACACGACCCGGCTCACCCATGACGAAGCTCCCACAGATCCCCCTCTTTGAATTCGCCACAGCCTAAGGGAACGCCCGGCTGCCCCCTGAGGCATCCGGTGCTGCCGCCATCCGTGTGTTACGGCACGGTGGGTGCCGGGAGCGGGCGGGCCTGCAGGGCTGTGGGGACGTCGCCGCGGTGGCCTGGTCACGGATCGGGCGCTGGTCGGGCTGGATCCCCCACTTCTCGTTCGCAAATCGCCAGAAGAGGCTATGACTTCGGGCACGGGCCGAACGATGCGGTCGTCGTGGCCGGTCGCGGACCAGTGCTCGATGAGTATGTGCCGGGCACCGAGATCGCGGGATGGCTGCGGGCGAACCCAGATGACGTCGATCGGGCCCGCGGTTGCTACCGGCACGGTGGTGACCGCCAGGTCGTGCATGGACATGAAGCCGGCAAGGCGGTCCGCTGGTGTCCCTCCTTGATTTGCCCCACGGCTTCCGCGACGAGCACCAACGGCAATCCGCGCAAGCCATCGTCATGCAGCGCCTAGCTGACGACCGCGAGCAGGAGGAATGCCGCGTGCTGATGAAGTTCTGGTGGCAACTCGCTATGCCTTATGAGGACAGGAGCGACCCACTCGCGTGTCGCCGACAACACGCGGCTCAGCGTGGGGTCGGTGGCATCTGACAGTGTTTTCGGGAGCGATAGTGTTTCCGCCTGCTAAGACGGCGATCGTCGATCCCACCACGGCAGCGCAGAGGGCAGGTGAGGGTCAAGGATTGTACGCCGGCGGAAGTCGTCGTCGTGTTTGCTGATCAGCCGCACCAAGGCTTTGGCCGTTGGGGCGTTGACAGCATTCAACGCCTCTTCGAGTAAGGCCCGAGGGTGCCGGCCACAGCAGCAACAGGGCAGAAATATTTTGGTCGAAGGCCGTCGAGCTATCGTCTGCCAACTGATCAGGGCTTCACCGACCGCTCCTGGCCAGAGTCCTTGCCGGGCCCAGTCGCGTGCCGCCTTCAGCTCGATTCTGCTGATCTCGTACTGACTGTGGCGGTCGAGGCCTGGGACATGAGGTACGTGGTGCCACGACGCTTTGGGAGTGTGAGCTTGCCGAAGCATGCCTGGCCGCTTTCGCGGCATAGCGCCTTTTTCGTAGAAGAGGTTCTGCCGCCGATCATAACGAGGTCCGACGGTAGAGCAACACGGCGAGGCTCACTCACGTGCCGCTGGTCGAGCGGTTGCATGCGTTCGGCTTCCAGCCGTCGTGGTCGGTTCGGCCTCGACCTTGGTGTGTTGTCCGTGCTGTCGGCGGGCTACAGCGCCCACCCGGGGTGGTAGCCGGGTCGGTCGGCGTAGGCGGAGGCCAGGGCGCGCAGGGTGTCGCACGGCGTCTCTACCGGGGCCCGGTCGTGGTCATCGAGGGTCATGTCGCCGCAGGAGGTACACCAGCCGAGCCCGTCATCGCGGTGCATCTCCAGGATCGCGCGGTGCGCGGCGGTCACGGCGTCAGGTTCCCGGCCGCCGTCGAGCTGGATGTGTAGCCAGGTGACCAGGTCGGTCATGATGCCTCCCGCGTGTGGACCACGACCGACGTTACGTGCGGAGCACCGCGAGTCGGTGAACGGGTACCAACGGGCGCCGGAGGCGATCGGGCGGCGGCCGGCGTCGGCACATCAACGAGCCGGGACCGCCGGCCCGAGTCATGGATGTCGACGGGGGCGCCGAGCCGTCTCGATGCGCATGATGTTCTTCGGGTCGGCGTGGCTGCACTACGACCGGGCACACAAGAACCTCGCCCGGCACCCCTAACCACACGGCCCCGGCACATGACAGCGGGTTATCGGCCGGACCGCGCGACTCTGCCGGTGAGCGCGCACGTAGCCATGGTCATGCCGGTCCGATCAGTGGCCTTGTGTTCTCGGAGTGGTGACGATCCAGGTAGCCCGCTGCGGCGTGACGAGGGGCCTCAGCACCGGATCGGTGAGCAGCATCAACGGCGTAATACACAGGGGATCGTCGCTGTGCCACCGTGGCAACGCGGCGGCTACGACCGACCAGGCTGCTTCGGTGTCACCTGAACGGGCGAGTTCGCGGGCCTGCTCAAGTGCTGTGGTGAACTCGGACGGCTCAGACTGTCCCGGCGCACCGTCTGTCTCACCAAGTACTTCCGTCACGAACTGCTGGGCCCATGCGCTCGGCTCGCGCTGCAGGAACAGCGGCACAAGCTCGGCACGTACCCGTCCTGCGCCGACAGCTTCGACGACGTGCGGGTGGGCCAGTACATCGTTTCGAATCCTGTGGTGCACCTGAGGCTGCAGGAACGCCGCCATGACGACGGCAAGGTACTGCCCTGTTCCGGAGCCCTTGCGGGCTGCCGACTCGAACCGCTCTGCCGCTCCTTCAGCGTCGCCTCGTAGGGCCAACCGGCGCCCCTCGTCGACAAGCTCCGCAGCTCCTGCGGGTTCGACTGCCCGCCCCTCTCGGGCACTGAGCGCCTCGAACGACTCCCGCTCGGCGACGACCAGATCGGCGAACGAATCGAAACGGTCGCCCAGACCCGGATACCACGACGCCCAGACATACGCCGCCCACTCCCCGTTGTCGTTGACGTCCGCGGGGTCGAGGAGCCAGTAGCACGCGTCCGCGTCGGCGGACACCAGCAGCGCTCGGGCCATCAGCTCGTCGTCCTCGTCACCCGCATCGCACAGTTCGGGCTCGATGTCGCGCAGCCATCCGACGTCGGCGGTAGTGCGCATCGTCCAGACGAACGGCCCCATCTCGAGCCACCCGTCAGAGGCTTCCAGGAAGGCGCGGTACCCCGCGGGAAGGGTCATCCCCAGCCGCTCCTCAACGGCGGCGAGCGCATCCGGACCCGCGCCCGCGAATCCGAGCCACCCAGAGGCCAGCCGTTCGTCGCCAAGCCGATGAAGCCGATCAACGTCGGCGACACGGAGGAAATCCGCGCTGTACTCCGCGAGGTAGACCTGCCACTGCTCGGCCGTAGAGGGCCGTCTGCTCAAAGTCACGCCCTACCTTACGGTCACCCGCAGAGCGCTCGATCACGCCGCGGGTCGCGCGCGGCCGGCCTCATCGAGCAGGCATCCGGATCCGCCGCCGAGTGGGCACCGCGACTGACGGAGGGCTGTGACACGTGCGACGCCAGCCGGCATAGGCCTGGCACACGCTCGTGCCGATGAGAGTGCGTGGTTGTGCCGAGAGCCAACTACCCGCGGACTAGGCTTGATCAGTATTCGAGCCGGGGCTGGGCTGCTGGTCGATCTCGATGGGTTTCCGCTTCGGCACGGGTTACTGCATCATGAACCTTGCTTGACAACCAAGTCGTAACAGGTGCGCTTGACGCGGAAGGAATAGTGGCATGAAAACGGATGACAAGACTCTGAAGCGGGTCTACCGGATGCCGTTCTCCGCGGTGTATCCGCACTACGTGACGAAGGTGGAGCGCAAGGGCCGCACCACAACCGAACTCCATCAGGTCATCACATGGCTGACCGGCTTCGATGACGCCGACATCGAGCGTCACTTGGCGCAGGAGACCTCGTTCGAGGAGTTCTTCGCGGGCGCGAGCCTGAACGTCAATGCCTCGCTGATCACCGGCGTCGTGTGCGGCGTGCGGGTCGAAGACATCGAAGACCCGGTGATGCAGAAGCTGCGCTACCTCGACAAGCTGGTCGACGAGCTGGCCCGAGGCAAGGCCATTGAGAAGATTCTGCGATCCTGATCGCTGCTGGGCGGCTCGGCATGAGGTCCAACGAGTTCCTCGAGTGTCGAGGCATCCGGATCTGCCGCCGATAGCACGTGGCTGGTGGAGTCAGCGCGCCACGAGTTCTTCCTCGCCGGCGTAGAGGTAGATCCACCCTGACATCTCGGCGGCCTCTGCGGCTGGCAGGTACAGGTGCCAGCTCCCGAGGCCGCGCCGTGTGCGCAGTCCGTGCGGTGGCCTGCCGTCATCACCACGTGAAACGATCTTGATCTTGCCGTCCGAAGGGCCGCCTCGCAGACGCACGCCTACCTCACCGTGCACCACTTCGCCGCGTAGCCAGCGCCCAATGATTTCCCGGTGCGAATCGACATCGGCCATGCTGCATTCGAACATGCCGCTGCCGATTCCGCCCGAAGGCATCAGGGCGATCAGGAGACAACTCTCATGCCGCAGTCCGGGCGCGCCGAGCGCGTCGCTGGCATCCGGATCTGCCGATGAGCGGATGGCCGATCTGGGGCAGGTTCCGGTGGTCGACAGAATTCAGGAGCGGTGTCAGCCCGTGATGGTTGGCCACTTCCCGGCCGGCAGATCGGTGGGTCACCACCAGCCACCGCTCAGGACATCGGTGAGAGGATGCACACCATGTCCAGCCGACTTGATCAGAGTGTTCTCGAACGACTGGACCGGGAACCGCTTGCATGGTTGTGCACGCTGCGGCGGGACGGGAGCCCTCACCAGACCCCGGTGTGGTTCGTGTTCCACGATTCGACCTTGTGGATCTGCAGCGCCGAGAAGAACCGGAAAGTACGCAACGTGCTCCTTGACCCGCGGGTGTCCGTGGCGCTGGAGGGCGGAAGCGCGCCAGTTGTGGCGGAAGGCCGGGTAACGCTTCGCCCGTGTGATTTCTCGCCGGAGGTCATCGACCGATTCAGGACCAAGTACGACTGGGACATCACTCTTCCGAACGAACAAGAGGGCCCGCGGGTGCTGCTGGAGATTCCCGTCGCACGCTGGCTGCTCGCAGGCGTCGCACAGTAACGTCACCGGGCTGCTGCGGGCTTGCACCACCAGACCGAACCAGCAAGGTCACGCGCACGGATCTGCCGCGGAGCACACGCGCCCGCATCTCGAGGTGTGATCGCGCCGGATGTGGGTGGTCAGCGTCGGCCTGCCCGTGCGAGTGGCGTTTACCTGAAGGCGTTCGTGATCAGGCGTCGGTCGCTGTGCGTCAGTTCTCCGTCGAGGCCGCGGTGGGCGTGCGTCCCCAGGCACATCAGCGCGTTGTCGGCTGTGGTCCATGCGCAGTTGTGGGTCCAGAAGCGAGGGCTGTTGAGTAGCTCGTCGGCGATCTGGTGTGTGTGGGACCTGGCGCCGACGGCGGTGAGCGCAGTTGCGACGGTCTCGGTGGCGTCGGCGGGGCGGGCGCGGTAGGCGCAGACCGGCGCAAGGAGCACGAGTCGTTCGGCGGGTGTGTGATCGGTGTCGAGCTGATGGGCAGCGGCGATCAGCTCAGGCCAGGCGAGTGCGGGGCCTCGGAAGTGTCCGTCCATTGTTGCGAGAGGTATCGCGTCGCGTCCGGTGCCGGGGGCGAGGACGTAGTCGACGCCGCCGTCGTCCGGGAAGTTACGCATGATGATGTGCACTCGGCCGGCCCCGGCAAGGCGCAGTGAGAACACCGGCCACTCGTTCTCGTTCAGGAACGTGTCGATGACGTCGTTCAGGTCGGCGGGATCGATGCCGAAGGCGTGTGGTGCCGATGCGGAGCCGCCCACGGTGTGCAGGAACGCAGGCCAGAACAGGTCGTTCGCCATGATCGCGGACCCGTCGAGCAGCGGCGATTCGACGAACGGCGGCTCGTACCCATCGAGGTAGCCAGCGATGATCACCGCGCGATCATCGCAAGTCACCGCGATGGTCGCGGCGGAGAGTGAGCCGGTGACGCGCGCGTCGGCGGGGCCGGCGTTCCTGCCGTCAGGCACTGTGCGGCTGGTCAGTCGGTGGCGGCTGGCAAGGGGGTGCCTCGGTCGACGCCGCGAGGTGCCGATCGAGGACGTGCGGCCCGCACAGCGGCTCGGGCGCCCACAGCACGCCCGAGCCGCTGTGCGTCTCACCGCAGGCCGAACGCCCGCGTGATGCGCTGTTCGACCGTGTTGCCCCGGGTGTCGCGGGCGCTGGTGCGCAGCGTGACGAACTGGGCTGTCCTGGGCGCGGTGATCCGGGTGCTCCAGCCGTTCGGCTGCCGGCGCACGGTCGCCTTGTGCCAGGTGGCGCCGTCGTCGTACGAGACGTCGAGTGTGACCGTCCGTACGGTTCCGGGGCCGGTCGCCGTGGCCAGGGTGGACGTGGCGATCGTCAGGTCGAAGGTCCGTTTGGCCCGGCCGTCCCGGTCGGTGTCCACGTCGTAGTCGAGCTGGATCAGCGGTGGGCAGGACACCGTTCCCGGCTTCACGTCACCGGACGTGAACGACCACTCGGTGCGGGTGCTGGTCGAGTAGGGCCCGGCCCACGTGTCCCGCTTGTTCTCCGACACCAGCCGGTACGGGAGCACCGGTGGTTGCAGCGGACCGGCGACCAGCAGCGCGTTGTACCGGTCGTTGGCGCTCACCAGCTTGTCGCCCTGGTAGAGGGTCAGCCGGTTGTCGACGCCCGGGTTGTCGGGTGTGCTCCCCACGTGTGCGGCGCCGGAGTCGCCCCAGCCGGGGATGTTGGCGAAGAACCAGCCGCCTTCCTGGCGGAAGATGTTGAGCCCGTCGGGCTCGTCCACCAGGCGGGGCCGCTGCACCGGGCCGAACCACCGCTCCTGCTGGACCGAACCGGCCCGGTACGCGGTCGGCGCGGTGTGCTGGGCCTGCTCCCCCGGCAGCACCACGTTGGTGACCCACTTCCGCCCGGCGGTGACCCAGTCCGTGCGGTCGCCACGGGCCGGAGCCTCGGCGTAGTCGAGGAACATCACCAGCCCGAGCGAGTCGACCTCGGAACGCTGCTCGATCGCACGGCCCTGGCGCCAGTTGTCGAACGACATGTCGACCCGGGCCAGGCTGCCCGGCGTGGCCCGGTAGGAGAGGTCCGCCGGTACCGCGCCGACGTAGTCGGTGACCAGGTCGTAGGCGTACTCGGTGACCGGGTGCGAGGTGACGTCCAGCCGCACGCCGCGCTCGCGCTGGATACGGGCGATGAGCTTTTCACCCTCGTCGCGGGTGAGGGTGGCGACGGTGACCGGTGGCGGGTCCGTCGGCATCCAGACCGATCCGGGCCAGGGTTCGAGGCGCCCGGGACCGTCGTTGACGACGACGAGCAGCTTGGCGCCGGCCGCTGCCGCCGCGACCGCCCGGTCCTGGATCGAGGTCGCGCCGCCGGCCCGGACGACGAGCGCCTTGCCGCGCACGGCGCCGCCCAGGACCGCGTCGAGGCTGCGCACGGTGGCCGGCAACGGTGTCGCACCTTGCCGTACCCGCAGGTCGTCGTAGCCGGCGACGGTCAGTTCGGGCTGGGCGAGGCGCCAGCGTGCCGACGCGGTCAACGTGCCGTCCGGGACCTTGCCGGTCGGCAGCACCCAGACGCTGTCGTAGTGCGGTCCCGGGTACCACGCGTCCAGCCACGGATTGCCGCCGGTGATGTCCCGGATGAGCGTGAACCGGGACGCGGTCACCGTGGACGGCTGCGGGGTGGTCGCGGTCAGCCGCTTGGCCTTGGCCGAGTCGAAGACCACCGTGCGGTCCCCGTTCAGCGCGATGCCGACGACCGGGAGGACGGCCAGGCCCATCGAGCTCGGCCCGTGGGTCCCCTCGACGTCGCCGGTCAGGTAGGCGGTGTACGTGCCTTCCGGCAGTCGCAGGTCGAGCGCCCCCGTCTCGGGGATCAGCTGGATGACCGTCTTGTCGCGGCTCAGCACGACGACGGTGCCGCCGAGCGGTTTGCCGCCCCGGTCCCGGCCGCGCAGCGCGAGCTGATAGCGGGCGCCTTCCTTGCCGCCGCCGACGGAGGTGCGCAGCCCGCCGGTCGCGGTCACGTAGCCGGAGAAGGTCTGCTCGGCCGGCACCTTGTCGAACGACGTCGTCGCGGTCACCGTGGCGGTGCCGTGGGCCGGGACGGTGATCTGCTTCGCCGACAGGGTGATCAGGTCGAGGGAGGAGGCCAGGTCGAGCGTCACCGGGGTCGCGCCGATGTTGGTGTAGGTGATCACCCGGTCGACCGGGCCGGTCGGCGCGTCGGGGTAGGACGGATAGCCGAAGTTGACCGCGCCTGTCGCGAAGACCGTGGCGCTCGCCGTCGCGGCGACGTCGAGCCGGCCCGTCCCGCCCTGGTAGGCGTTCAGGTCCGGGGTGGCCTTGGTCGTGCTGACCAGGGCGTCCTTGAGCTGCTGCCCCTTCAGCTCGGGGTGCGCCGCGGCGACCAGTGCCGCGGCGCCGGCGACGTGCGGCGTGGCCATCGACGTGCCGCTCATCGACAGGTAGGCCCCCTCGCCGTCCTCGCTGAGGTGGGAGCGGGCGGCCAGGATGTTCACGCCGGGCGCGGTCAGGTCGGGTTTGAGTGCCCGGTCGCCGGCCCGCGGCCCCTGGCTGGAGAAACCGGCGAGCACGTCGTGGCTGTCCACGGCGCCGACGGTCAGCGCCGCGTCGGCGGCGCCCGGCGTGCCCACGGTGGACTTGCTCGGGCCCGAGTTGCCGGCCGCGATGACGAACAGTGCGCCGGTCTCCTCGCTGAGCTGGTTCACGGCCACGCTCATCGGGTCCGTACCGTCGGTCGGGTCGCCGCCGAGGCTCATGCTGACGATGCGGGCGTGCTGGTCGCGGACCGCCCACTCCATGCCGCTGATGATCCACGACTCCTGGCCGTTGCCCTCGTTGTCGAGCACCTTGCCGACGTGCAGGCGGGCGCCCGGCGCGACGCCGCGCTCCTTGCCGCCGGACGCGGCGCCGCTGCCGGCGATCGTGGACGCGACGTGGGTGCCGTGGCCCATGCCGTCCTCGACCGACTCGCCGGGCACGAAGGACGTGGCCGCGGCCACCGCGTCGGCCAGGTCCGGGTGCCCGGCGTCGATCCCGGTGTCGAGAACGGCCACGTCGACACCGGTGCCGGTGTTGCCGTTCTGCCAGACCTCTGGCGCGCCGATCTGCGCGGTGCTGTCGGCCAGGGCGGCCTCGACCTTGCCGTCCAGCCAGATCTTCTTGACCCCGCCGGCCGATCGGGCGCCCGGTAGCGCGCCGATCGCGGAGTCCAGGAACCGGCCGGAGCGGTCCGCGGTCAGCGCGGCGCCGCCGATGCTGTCCAACGGCCGGGAGGCGATGACACCGGGCACTGCCGCAGCGGTACGCATGGCGGTGGCCGGGTCGTCGTAGGTGACGATCAGCGGGATGCCGGAGCTGTGCGCGTCGTCGTAGCCGTAGGCCACCAGTTCGGTGACGTTGAACAGGTCCTCGTCGAGCAGGCCGGAGGCCAGGTGACGGAAGGCGTCGTGCGGATAGACGTACGTGTCGCCGTCCTTGACGTTCGACAGGTAGCCGGCCGGCTGGCCCGCGGGGTTACGGACCTGGACGCCGCCGTCAGGGGCGACGGTCACGATGTCGCCGGTGATCAGGGTGACGGTGGTGGCCGGCGCGCTCTCGGGCGGCGGCGGGGACGGGGCGGCGTGGGCTGCCGAGGGGACGAACGTGACCGAGCCTACGGTCAGCGCGACGAGCCCGAGCCCACGCAAGCGTGACAGTGACAACGAAACCTCGCGGATGTTCGATGAACCGAGCACCGCTCACTATGAGGATCTTCGATTACATTGTGATCAACGACCCGTATCAGGTGGACTTGTCCGACCTGACGACGATCCGCACACCGTCGTCGGGGGTGTTGGGGTCAGTCACTCGGCTCGTCGGCACGGCGCAGGAGCCGGGCGCCCGCTGGACGTGTCCGGAGACGTCAGGCGGTCAGCTGACGGAACATCTCGGCCGAGTCGTGCAGGTTGGTCATGTGGATGAACCTGCCGTCACGGACCTTGTAGATCGCGTACTCGACGATCTGGAATGAGGCTCCGGACGGCCGGACGCCGAGCCATTCCTTGGCCGGTGTGCCGGTGTTGGTCAGGCGGACGGCGATGCCGTCGCGGTCGAACAGCATCTCACGGATCTCCCAGTGGATGTCCGGCACGGCGTCGACGATCCCCTCGAGGACTTCGACGACGGCGTCCCGGGTGCCGGGCTCGCCGCCGAGCAGGACCTCGTCGGAGATGAACTCGTCCAGGCCGCCGAACTCGTGGGCGTTGAGTGCCGCGATGTATCGCAGATACAGGTCGTGCAGGCCGTTCTCGGTCATCAGCACTGATCCTTCCGTACGGAATCGGCGTGGTGGAGGTGATCGTGAATGCACCGCAAGATGCACGGCGGTCACGTCGGCCAGGCGAGCAGCGCCGTGTCGACGATCTCGTCGAGCACGTCGGGCCCCAGGCCGTTCGCGGCCTGGACGGCGATGCCGAAGCCCGTCGTCATGACGTACCGGGCGAGGCGTCCCGGGTCGGCGTCACGCGAGAGGTCGCCCTCCTCGACGGCGCGCCGGAAGCGCGCCTCGAGCTGGTCGCCCGCGTCGATGCGCCAGCCGACCAGCACGTCGTGCGCGGGCCGGCCCTGCTCGCTCAGCGCTAGCGCGCCCTGCACCGACAGGCACCCCGCCGGGCGGCCGGGCGAGGTCGTCGTCCGGACGGCTCCCCGGAGGAACGCCTCGGCCACCGCGCGGGCGGTGGGCTCCCGCAGGGCGCGTGTCGCGTAGGAGGCCGGCCCTTCGGCGTAGCGCTGCACGGCCTTGCGGAAGAGCTGTTCCTTGTTGCCGAAGGCGGCGTACATGCTCGACTTGGTGATCCCCATCGCGCCGGTCAGGTCCGTGAGGCTGGTGCCGTCGTACCCCCGCGCCCAGAACACCTGCATGGCCCGCTCCAGCGCCTCGTCGACGTCGAACTCCCGGGGACGGCCGAACACTGCGCTCTGGGATCCGCTCATGGCGACATCCTCCTCGATTCGGGGTCGACAGGGTCTACAGCCCTCCATGACCAGCTCTTTCGTCTTCACCGGCGACTTTACTCCCGATCGGTCCAGATGTGCTAGCGTTCTGGACCGACCGGAACTTAAGTCGGTCGCGTTCACCGCAGGAAAGGGATCACCACGATGAGAACCACCACGCTCGGCGGACTGGAGACCTCCCGCGTAGGCCTGGGCGCCATGGGCATGTCGGTCTTCTACACCGGCGCCGGCCAGCGCGACGACCAGTCGATCCGCACCATCCAGCGGGCCCTGGACCTCGGCGTCACCCACATCGACACCGCCGAGGCGTACGGCCCCTACGTCAACGAGGAACTGGTCGGCCGCGCCATCAAGGGACGCCGGGACGAGGTGATGCTCGCGACCAAGTTCGGTCACGTATCGCACACCGGCCGGCCGGGCAACGACAGCACCCCGGCCAACATCCGGCTCGCAGTGGAGGGATCACTGCGCCGCCTCGGCACCGACCACCTGGACCTCTACTACCAGCACCGAGGCGACCCGGACACACCGATCGAGGAGACCGTCGCCGCACTGGCGGAGCTTGTGGCCGAGGGGAAGATCCGCCACATCGGACTGTCGGAGGCCGGACCCGCGACCATCCGGCGGGCACATGCCGTTCACCCGATCACCGCGGTGCAGTCCGAGTACTCGCTGTGGGTCCGCGACCCCGAGGCCGAGGTGCTGCCGGTCCTGCGCGAGCTGGGCGTGGGCCTCGTCCCGTACTCCCCGCTGGGCCGCGGGTTCCTCACCGGCGGCATCCGCACGCTGGACGACCTCGACGCCGACGACTGGCGCCGCACCAACCCGCGCTTCGCCGGCGGCAACCTCGAACGCAACATGCGCATCGTCGACGAGGTCCGCGCCGTCGCCGCCGAAGCCGAGGCCACCCCGGCGCAGGTCGCCCTCGCCTGGCTGCTCGCCCAAGGCGACGACATCGTCCCCATCCCCGGCACCACGCGCATAGACCGGCTGGAGGAGAACGCCGCCGCCGACCGCATCAGCCTCACCGACGGCCAGCTCGCCCGGCTTCACCACCTGACGCCGGCCACCGGCGACCGCTACGACGAAGCCAACATGGCCGCCCTCGGCCACTGAGCCGGTCGGCACGCCGGGTCGTCCCGAGGGGCCCGGGTATGCCGACTGAGCATGATCGGGACGCTGGCGCCGCAGACCCGGGAAACCGCTGTTCAGACGCGGATCACCGTCACCGAGGACGCCGGGCCGGGGCGGCGCGGCCGGGCCGGCCACGCCCGTTCCCATGCCACATCGGCATGGGCGCCGGGCTGGTGTCCGGCCGCGCGCCCCGGCACAGTCGAGCGGTCGCCCGCAGCGGCGTCACGCACCACCCATCACCACCGATCGGAGCACCATGAGGTTCACCGTCGCCGAGGAGCCGTACGACGGCGCCGACGGCCAGCGACTGGTCCACGCGATGGCCGCGGACATGATGGCCCGCTACCACCTGACCATCGCGGACGACCCGGAGCCGCTGGAGGCCGAGGACTTCGGCGTGTTCGTCATCGCCCGCGACCCGCAGGGCACGGCCGTAGGCTGCGCCGCGCTGCGCTTCCTGACCAGCGACACCGCCGAACTGAAGCGCATGTACGTGGTGCCGGAAGCACGCGGCACCGGCGCGGCGACGGCCGTCATCCGCACGATCGAGGAACTCGGCCGGGCCCACGGCACCACAATCATCACACTCGTCACCGGTACGGCACAGCCGGAGGCGGTCCGGTTCTACCAGCGCGAGGGCTACCGGCCCACCGACGGCTTCGGCGCGCTCGCCGGCCACCCGGCCGCGGTCTTCCTGGCCCGCGAGCTGTCCTAGCACCACCGACCCAGTCGAGGAGACCTGTCGGCAGATCGTCAATGCCGGCAGTTTTCCTGAACACGGTAGGTGGTGGTCGGGATTCCGCTGTATCCACCGAGCTTCGTACGAGTAACGGTAATTCGCCCCGTGCACCCCGGTCGGTTCCGTGGGCAGGAGTGATTCGGAGGGCCGGAAAGGAGCATCCTGGCCACTCCGACCACCGTGGCGACAGCGATGCCGACGGCCAGCAAGAACACCATGAGTTCACGCTACGAACGGCAGACATGTGATCGCCAGACCCACGACCGGCCGTCACGCTGCACAACTGTCCGGCTGCGACGCCGCCGGACACCGGACGTCGTTCGCCCCGAGCCCGGCGCAGGCGCGGTGGGCTCCGATGCGCCGTTCCTGCCGGCGTCCGCGATCGGAGACGACCGGAACACGGCGCTGAACGCCGGTCGCTCTATGTCATGGCGTGTCACCGGCGGGGGCGTGCAAGGCCGGCAGTAGCACGTCGTCGACCAGCGCGACCGCGGTGGCCTCGTCGAGGCCCTGGTGCAGCAGCGCCACGCGGTGGAAGGCCACGGCCGGCACCAGCCCGGCGATGAGGTCGACGGGCGTCGCCGGGTCGACGGCGCCGCGCGCGATCCATCGCGCGAGGACCGCACGCAGGGCCTCCACCGGCGGCTGTCCGATCGCGGCCTGCGCGGCGTCGCGCAGTTCGGTGTTGCGTGACGCCTCGGCCAGGACGGTCGCCAGCGCCAGGGCCGCCCGTGCGCTCGGCGTGATGTAGTGCCGCACGCAACCGAGCAGATCCTCCCGCAGCGAGCCCGTGTCGGGAATCGCGACCGGGCTCTGCAGGTTCTCCGCGGCCGCGACGACCAGGGCGGTCTTGCTGGGCCACCGCCGGTAGATCGCCGCCTTCCCCGTTCCCGCGCGCTTGGCGATGTCCTCCAGTTTCGCCGCCGCGAATCCGCTGCGGGCGACCACCTCGACCGTGGCGTTCAGGATCGCCTGTTCGAGCACGGGATCGCGGGGGCGCCCCGTCGGTGGCGGGGTCTCGGAGTCTTCCGTCGTCATGCCTGGCATCTTACGGGACCCGGAGGTACCGTAAGTCTTACGGGACTCACCGGTCCCGAAACTCGTAGAGGGGATTCCCATGAGCACCGCAGACCTGACGCTCCAGACCACCGCCGACTCGCACGTCACCGCCGTCATCGAACGACTGGAACTCGGCACACCGGAGGAGATCGACCCGGCGATCGGCCCGCAGCCGCCGCACCGGATCCCGCGCCGGACCGCGCAGCAGTCCCAAACCCTGCCCACAATCACCCAGCGGGTACGCCGGTGGCGCCGACTCGACGGATTCCGCGGAGCCGTCGTGCTCGCCAGCCGCGACCACAACCGCATCACCGTCTACAGCCGGTTCGACAGCGACAGCGACACCGGCACCGCGCCGCGGATCCTGGACACCGACGACGCGCTCGGCATCCCCGCACGCACCCTGGACCTGCGCACCTACGACCTCGCGTGGCGCGCCGGCAACGAATCCCCGACGACCGTCTCACTGCCGCACACGCCGGTGGTGCACTTCGGCCTGTTCACCGTGCTCGACGACCAGGCCGACGCACTGCTCGAGAAGATCACCGCGCACGCACCGGCGTCCCTGGTCACGCCCGGCCTGCGCACCATCAACTTCCACGTCAGCCACGACCGGCAACGCCTGGTCAACGTCGGGACGTGGTCCGGCTTCGACCGGTTCCACGTCCTGCTCGACCAGCCCGGCTTCACGAACGGCGGGAAGTACTTCGACGGGCTCGCCACCTTCGAGAACGACTACTTCGACGTCGTCGACATCGTCAGCGAGCCGGTCGCCGCCGCCCACTCCCGCCGCTGAGAGCCGCCGCCATGAACCTCGTCCTGTGGACCGTCGCCGTGCTGCTCGGCGCCGCCATGCTCGGCGCCGGCGGCATGAAACTCCTCCGCTCCAGGGCCGCGCTCGCCGCATCCGGGCTCGGCTGGGTCGACGACTTCTCACCGGGCACCGTGAAGATCATCGGCGCCCTCGAGGTCGCCGGCGGCCTCGGGCTCGTCCTGCCCGCCGTCACCGGCACCGCCACCGTCCTGGTACCGCTCGCCGGACTCGGCATCGTGATCGTCATGATCGGCGCCGTGATCACCCACGCCCGCCGCCACGAGTACCGGATGATCGTCGCCAACATCGTCCTGCTCGCCCTCGCCGCCGTCGTGGCGTGGGGACGGTTCGGCCCGTACGCCTTCGTCTCCTGACCCGGGCGCCCCCGTCGGGCGGGACGACAAACCGGCCGGGGCGACGGCACCACCCGCACCGACCCCGACCGGAAGAACGCCCGGAACTCCGTCGGCCCCGGCACCCGGCTTGTCCGGCACGATAAAGCGGTGGGGGCGTCCTCCGTGAAGGACGCCCCCACCGGTCAGCCGCGGACGAGGTGACCGCGGACGATCCAGATGCCGTTGCGGCCGAGGCCGGTGACGGAGCTGACCGCGAGCAGGTTGTCGTCGTCCAGGACGGTCAGCGAATTCCACAACGCATCCGCCTCGGCGGGCAGGTCCGGGAACGGGGTGGACCGGTTCGCGAAGTTCCGGGCGGCGCCGTCACCCACGTACACCTGCATGTTCGCCACACTGAGATCATGCCGCACCCGGCCCTCCGTGGACTGCACGGACAGCACCGTCTCACCGGTCGGCATCTGCACCAGATACGGCGCACCGGCGTAGACCGCGACCGGCAGCTGCTGGTCACTGCGCAGCGCGGACCAGCGGCTGGACGCGGTGCCCTGCCGCCAGTTGTCCGCCGCGGACGACCACACGATCGCCGGCTTGAACGGGCCGCCCAGACCGTCGTCCTCGATCGCGAACGCCAGCCCCGCGTCGTCCCGCAGCCGCACCGGCACCGGCATGCCGTCACGATGCCCAGCCCGGAACGACACCGCCTTCGCCTCACCCCAGCTGAGCCCGTTGTCGAACGAGCGCATCAGCGTGATCTCCTGCTCGTTCGAGGACCGGTACGGGCTCTCGTTGGCGAAGAACAACTGGATCTCACCCGACGGCAGCTGGATGGCGGCCGGCTCCCACACACCGTTGCCGAACACCGCGTCCCCGATGTACGCGGTCCGCTCGTCCGCCCACGTACGACCGCCGTCCCGGCTGATCCTCGACATGATCGTGTACCGCTGGGCGCCGCCGTCCGAGACCGGCCGGCCGTTCCACAGGTAGAGCAGCCAGCCGTTGGCCAGCTGCGTCACCTCCGCATTGGTGTAGTTGTATCCGCTCGCCTGCGCGACCGTCGTCGCGGCACTCCACGTCGCACCGTTGTCCGCGCTGCGCCGCACCCGCACACCGGGCCCGTCGCTGTAGACCAGCAGCAGATCGCCGCCGCCGATCCGCTTGATCCGCGCGTACGTGCCGGACGTGACGAACTGGCGGCTGCCGCTCTCCCAGCTGATCGTGTCGGCCGGCGTGCTGGCGAACGCACTGATCGTCCGCGGGGCGGTGAGCGCGACCGCGAGCAGCGCGGCTACCGCGACGGCTCGGGTGACGCGGCGGGCGGTCCACGTACCGGACATGTTTCGCCTTTCCCTAACTATCGGCAACCTCTCCCCAAAAGCTCCAAACAGGATGCGCCGCATCCCGCTACGGCACAAGATCGAGCTTCCTCACTCGGCGCCGGACGGCGGGTCCCGCAGTCCGGTGCGGAGGCTTCGCGCACCCTGCGCGGTCTCGGCAGACGCGCACGCCGATCGCCGCGGTCCGGCGTACCGCCGCAGCGCCGTTGACCTTCTCGGCCTTGTCGCCTGGAACGACTGCTAATGTCCGTATCCCGAACGCTGCCGTGGCAGCCCGAGCAGGGAGCCGGATTGACGAAGATCAAGGTCAACGGGGTCACGCTGCACGTGCGGGACAGCGGTGGCGACGGGACGCCGGTGCTGATGCTGCACGGCTGGCCGGACACCGGCGACGTGTGGCGGCATCAGGTCGACGCGCTGTCGGCGGCAGGCTACCGGGTGGTGACACCGGACCTGCGCGGCTTCGGCGAGTCGGACAAACCGGCCGAGGTGGACGCGTACGGCCGGGCCCAGATGGTCGGCGACGTACTCGGGCTGATCGACGCACTGGATCTCGGCCGGGTACACCTGGTCGGACACGACTGGGGCTCGGCCATCGCGTGGATGGTCGCGTTGAACGCGCCGCAAAAGCTCCGGTCACTGACCGCGATGTCGACCGGCCACCCCGTGGCGTTCCGCCGGGCCGGGATCGCGCAGAAGGAGAAGTCCTGGTACATCCTGCTGTTCCAGTTCACCGGCATCGCCGAGGAATGGATCCGGCAGAACGACTTCGAGAACCTGCGCACCGTCACCCGGCACCCGGAGATCGACGAGGTCATCGGCCGGTTCACAGACCCGGCGGCACTGACCGGCAGCCTCAACCTGTACCGCGCCATGACCCCGCCGGAGAGCAACATCGCGCCCGTCCCGACGCTGCCGCCCATCGATCTGCCGACCCTGGGCATGTGGAGCACCCACGACATCGCCCTGGTCGAGGCCGGAATGACCGGCTCGGCGGCACACGTGCGCGGGCCGTGGCGCTACGAACGCGTCGAGGGCGCAGGTCACTGGCTACAACTCGACGCACCGGACCGGGTCAACGCGGCCCTGCTGGACTTCCTCCGCGGACTCACCGGCTGACGACGAGGCCGGCATCGTTCGCAGCCCGGATCCGAGCGATGCGTCGGCGTCTGGCGCGGCAGCCCGGTCAGCCCGATCGCGACTTTCTGCACGCCGCGCTCTGCGACGATCACACGGTCGCCCGCGCCGGGCCGGTCGACACACACTCAGGTCTGATAGTGCTCGCGATCGGCGAGGCTCGGCGTCCGCCGGAACGTGCCCGTGGCCATGCCGAACTCTCGTTTGAATGCGTGGGCCAGGGCGAACTCCGAGCCGTACCCGACCTCACCGGCGATGACCGCGAGCGAGACATCGGTCTGCCGCAGCCGCCGCGCGGCGATGTGCAGGCGCCACCATCCCAGGTACCGCAGCGGCGGCATGCCGACGGTGGTCGCGAAACGACGGGCGAAAGTGCTGCGGGACAGGTTCGCGAGCGCGGCCATCTGATCGACCGTCCACTGTCGGCTCGGCGCCTCGTGGATGTGCTGGAGAACGGTGACGATGCTCGGATCGGCGGCGGTGGCCGAGGAGAGACCGGGGGATTGCCGGTCGATCCACCGGCGCAGGATGTCGACCAGGAGCAGGTCCAGTACCGCCGATCGAACCGCTTGGTCACCTATGCGTCCGCCGGGGTGGTCCCAGGCGATGAGGCTCGTTGTGCGGGTCATCGCCCGGCCTGCGTCGGGGAAATGCACGTAGTCCGGCATCGCGTCGAGCAGAGCCTGGCCGCTGCGTCGGCGTAACTCGTAGGCGCCGCACAGCAGCACGGCTTCTGGCGCATCAGGCGTGCCGTCACCGAGGTCGGGTCCATCGGTGTACTCGTGAGGGAGCATCGCGATGGGCAGTGGCTGGTTGCCGC
Organism: Catenuloplanes japonicus; assembly: GCF_000717135.1. Lineage (GTDB taxonomy): Bacteria > Actinomycetota > Actinomycetes > Mycobacteriales > Micromonosporaceae > Catenuloplanes > Catenuloplanes japonicus. The sequence goes on along the minus strand of NZ_JNXY01000011.1, from coordinate 25,655 downwards.
CCATCGCATGCACCGTTCCACGGGGCAGGAAGACCACATCGCCGGCATCCAGGCGGATGTTGTGCCCCGGAGCGAGGGAGAACCAGCAGGTGCCCTCCAGGACCACATGAAAGCCAGCCCCGTTGTACGGCCCGAAACGGTTGCCCCAGTGCCCGCGGCGACGGGTGCGGCGAAGGAAGGCATCGCCTTCCCGCAACGACATGACGACCTGGCTCAGCACGTCCACCACCCCAGGCTAACAACGCGCCCCACTTCATCTTGACCTTGCCGGTCGGGGCGGTGCGGGCCCTCGATGCCGACCAGGGCGAGGCCTGTAGCACGAAGGCCTTCGCCTGCTCTCTCAGCGCGGTGACCCGGCCGCGCATGAAACCAGGAGTCGTGCGCATGGTTGATCTCCGGCTATTCACCTAGCCTCGATATCCAGGAGTTGATCAAGTGGCAGATTCAGGGAGACATCAGTGACCGCCTACGTCATCATCGATTTGAAAGTCACGGATCCCCAGGGGTTCAGCCAATACGCGCGGGAGGCCGCCGAATTGCTCACCCAGTACGGCGGCCGCAACCTCATGGTCGACATGAAGCCGGTCGCCCTGGAAGGATCTTGGCAGCCGTCCGGCCTGGTCATCCAGGAGTTTCCGGATGCCGGCATGGTGAACCAGTGGTACGAGTCCCCGGAATATCAGCGCCTCAAGGACTTGCGTGAGCGCTATTCCGAGACTGCGATGATGGTAGTCGCTGAGGCCCAGGCTATGGGCACATAGAACGCGTTACCGTGGATAACGGTTGGCCCTGTCCGCAGAGAACACGGCCAGGGTTTGCCCTCTCCGGACCCTGGCGTGTGGTGAGGCCGGCAGTGCGGCTCTAGATGCTGGCCGGCGCGACGCCGACCTCACGGGCGACCTGCCGCAGGGTGAGGGTCTCGGGCCGGCCGAGGTCGGCCAGCAGCTGCGCTCTCCTGACCGTGCGGAACACCGTGCAAACGCCGTCAGCCCCGGCAGGATGCGGATTCGCAGGCTGATCACCGATGAACGCCGCGGGCGCACGGTCACGCATGTCCGTCCGGCGGCGCCGAGAGCACACATATCCCGGCGCCGCCGAACCGTCCATCGTCGAGAGACCGGGACGCTACTGCTGCTGGATGGTGCGCAGCGCAGCCGCTGCCGCCGTCGCGTCGGCATCCGACCCGAGCTCACTACCCGTCGGCGCCCGGCCGGGCGTGCCGCGTCGTACTGGTCGAAGGTGAACGAGACGCTGCCGGCCGGGTACTCCCCCGCCGCGGGATAATCGAATCCGAACTGCCGCAACCGGCCCTGACCGTCGGTCGTCGCACGGAACGACAGCGAGGCCGCCCGATCCCCGAGCGCGGCAACGTGCTCCTTCTCCAAGCTGAACCCCAGCGCTCCCGGGACAACATCGGTCACGTCGACCGTCCCGTCGAACGACGCCGTCCCCTTGCGCGTCACCGTGACCACGCTGGTCACCAGCCCTTCCGCACCGGTCAGGTTCTTCTCCGGACGCATCAACCGCAGCGGCCCGAACGCACCGTCGTTGGCGAGCCCTTTCGCCGGCAGCCACTTCTGCCCGGTCAGCACGCCCGGCAGGTCGGGCGGCAGACCCTCGGTCTGCGAGAAGTCCAGCCGCAGCCACTGCACGTCACCGACCGTGCGATACCGCACGTCGGTGATGTCGGTCGCGCTGTACTTGGCCCGCTGCTGCACCTCCAGCGACCCACTCGGACCGTGCACCACAACCGAGATCACCCCGTCGTACGGCGAGGACAGCTTGAACTCGTAATTCAACGCGTCCAGCGCGGCAACGGAGGCAGCCAGGGCCGTCTTCGGATCAGGCAACCCGGCGCCGGTGGACGCCGCCGATCCCGGCGCCGGCGCATCGGACGGGCCGGCGCAGCCGGTGAGAGCAAGAACGAGAGCGGCGAGCGTAGCTATGCGTCCCCGTGACATGGGTCGTCTCCAGTGCGCGAATCCTGCGGAAGCACGGGGAGCCTAGCGGCCCCATATGACACAAGTCGGTCGGCCACGGCTACGCGGACCCCATCCGCGCGCCACCGTCACCAGGGCTCGCCTCCTGCCGATGATCACACCACCGACAGCACGCCAGCACCCGCGAACACCCCCGGGATCTCCCCACCACGTGCGCCGCAGGCTGTCCCATGCGTGGCGCGACCAGTCCCATGTCGTAGGCGAAGATATCGAGCTGGATCCGGTCGCCGCCCGACTCGACGATCCGGCGGGTGGCCTCGATGCCGTCCACGCATGCCGACGATGCCCTGCCGCCGCCGGGCTGCGCGGCGGGCCGACCTGTTCCGGGACCGGTGTCGGTGACCCGGATGCGGACCCGGCCGCGGTCGGCGGCGATGGCCACGGCCGCGGCGGCGCCGGTCCCGGCGTGCTTGAGCGTGTTGGTCGGCGCCTCCTGCACGATGCGATAGAAGGCCAGTTGCAGGCCGCGGCCGAGCGCTTCCACGGCGCCGTCCATCCGGCAGGTCACGGTCAGCCCGGCCGTCCGCAGGCTGGGCAGCAGCACCGCAAGGTCGGCGATCCCAGGTTGCGGGCTCAGCTCCTGATCATCGTCGTCCTCGAAGAGGACATCGACGGTGCGGCGCAGTTCGTCCAGTGTCTGTCGGCCGGTCTCCGCGATCAGCCGCAGCGGCCTGGCCGCCTGTCCCGACCGGTTCTCGGCGAGGGTCACGCCGCCATCGGCGAGCCCGACGATGACGGAGACGTGATGGCCGATCACGTCGTGCATCTCGCCGGCGATCCGGGATCGCTCGGCGGCGACAGCCTGGTCAACATGATCGCCTGGTTCCAGGGACACCCCGCCGCCTACGAGAGGGCGATCGGCGCCACGATCACCGGCTTCCGCCGGGCTTACCCGGCATGACTTCTCGGCGCCTCGGGTCAATCGACGCCCATTCGGTCCTTATTTGCGGAGGCGGTCGTGAAGGTAGTTGAAGTACAGGTGGGCGGCCGACGAGAGCATTATGACGACGGGAAAGGCATAGAGTTTCAGAGGCACCGGAACACCGGACCGCAGCGACAACGCCGCGATGGAACCGATGAATACGACGCAGGACACTATGATCAGCCAGTCGAGTATCCGCACCATGCCTGGTTTCCTTCCATCCGGCCGCCGAAGGCCGACGACACGCATCACAAAGCCGCAATTACCAGGGTGATCTGTCTAGGTGTCTCACCGGCTCCCGCACCGGGAGAGGACGGGATCCGGGTGAGATACGCGAAGACCGGCTCGCCGGCATGCGCAGAAACAGGCTGCGGACCCACAGGCACGGAAGCGGCCGGAGCATCGCGTCGGACCACGGCCGGCGCGCACGACCACCGCGAAATGATCGCTCCCCACACGCGAGAACCGTTGCAGGCGTCCATAATCCGGGGCCTTTCAGGTGAGCGGCACCGATGCAGCCGACGGGTCCCGTAGACCGGAAGCCGGGACGGGCAGGTCAGACCGCGCCTCGTCGGTGCTCGGCCTGAGGCCGTACGCACCCGGAGCCGACGGACATCAGGCCCCGTCGAACACCGCATCGGGACTCCTCCCCGCACCCGATTCCGGGTGCGGGGGCGCCCACGCCCGGTCAGTCGATATCTCAGCACCAGCCGAGGCCCGATCGCGCCGTCCGCACGACCGGCGCGATCACGACGGCCGCCGTCCCTGACGACGGCCCGGCCCCGTCCCGCACCGACGCGTCCGGACACAGCGCGCGCCTCCTCACCCACCGCCATGGACCCACACGATCGACCGTATCGACAATGAGGGATGCACCGTGGTGGTCGATCGACCACCAGTCCACCGGTAACAGGCCGCGCTCCACCACGAGGCTGACACACCCGGCACGGGTCGGTGAGCCGGACTGGTCGAACTCGGCGTCGGTGCGGCCGGCCGCGGGTGAGCGGCCGGCGCCGGAACCGCAGCACGAGCGACCTTATGGGCCGTTTATACAGCGACTCCTATGTTCGCTGTTCATGGACCTAGGAACCCCTGAACGAAGTGGATCGCCGACGCCGCGAAACAGACGGTGGCTGCTGCCCCTGGCGGCGACGGCAGGTGCCGCGGTGCTGGTCGTGACCGGCGTAGCGACGGCAGGCGTCGTCACACGCGTCACCGGGATCGGCGACGGATACCACAGCGGCAGCGTCCCCATCGCGACCCGAGGGGAACCCCGCACCGGCTACACCCTCGTCGACCCGAGCCGCGGCAACATCGAGGTCCGCGACCTGAACGGCGGTCTCTTCAGCGGACCGTACGACGGCGTCCAGCCCACCGACGCCGACAACCGCTGGGGGACCGGCGTCGCCGACGACCCGGCCACCGCGAACATCGACGCGTACTACGCGGCGGAGATGACCTGGGACTACCTGCTGAGGACCCACGCACGAGCCGGGCTCGCCGGGGACGGCACCGGATTCCTGCTGATGACCAACATCGGTGAGGCGAGCGACCGGACGGCCTCGTACCAGGCGGACTGCCGATGCGTGATGCTGTCGCCCCCGCCCGCCGGGGACCGGTCGATGAACACCATCGACATCGTCGCGCACGAACTGGGTCACGGACTGTCCGGACTGACCGCCGGTTTCGACAACTGGGGCGAGTCGGGCGGGCTCAACGAGGCCAGCAGCGACATCATCGGCACCCTGGTCGAGTTCGCCGCCGCCAACCCGAAAGACACCCCCGACTACACGATCGGCGAGGGTACGACCGGCGGCCCTCTCCGGCGCATGAACGCGCCCGAGACGGGCTGCTGGGATCCCACGCTCGCCGACCACGACGACACGCACGTGATCGGCGGGCCCGCGATCAAGTTCTTCTACCAGCTGGCGGTCGGCAGCGTCAGCGCACGCTGGGGCGACAGCCCCACCTGCGACGGCGGACCCGCGGTGACCGGCATCGGCAACGACAAGGCCGGGCGGATCTGGTACCGGGCCCTGACCGTCCACATGGTCCCGAACACCGACTACGCGGGCGCCCGGGACGCCACCCTGCGGGCAGCCGCCGACCTCTACGGGGCCGGCGGCGTCGAGTCACGCACGGTCGCCGCCGCCTGGGACGCGGTCGGCGTCGACGGCAGCAGGCCGGTCCCGGCGGCACCGACCGGGCCGAGGATGAAGGTCTCGTTCAGCTGGTGGGACAGCGTCGGCACGCCGACCTACCACTACGTCCAGGTCACCCACCCGCAGCGGCAGAAGGTCCAGATCGGCGCCACCGGCCTGCCGCCGGGCCTCCGCCTCGACCCCGGCACCGGCCGGCTCCACGGCACGCCGACCACCGCCGGCGAATACCTGGTCACGCTGACCGCCACCGACGCCGCGGGCAACACCGTCACCCGTGAGGTGACCTGGGACATCACCACCGGCTGAACCACAGGCGCGGTTCGCGGTGGACCACCCGCGAACCACGCCTGACACCGTTCACCCCTTTCGAGGCGCGGCCAGCCGTATCGACGGCCACGGCGGAGGCGACGGTCAGCGCCCGTCGGGACGGCGCCGAGGTGACGATCGCCGGCCGCCGCCAGCGCCGGCGCGCCCGACACCACGACCAGCCCGGCGGTCAGCGCCGCCACGGCCGTGACGACGGCCAGCGTCCTCCGGAGCAGCTCGGTCCATCTGTTCATGCGAATCCCCCAGGGATCTCGTGGACATTGCCTGCGAGACGCCGGCAGGCCGCGCCGCCGTGGCCATGCCACCTGCCGTGACGCTGCCGTCACACTGCCGCCGAACTCCGACCGGGCAAGATGCGGTACTGACCGAAGCGCATCACGGGATCCAGACGTGTGAATCACCTCCGTGGGCTACACATGCGCGTGTAGCCGCGGTGTAGGCGCCTGAGTTCTCCTGGGCCACGGGCCCAGGAGAACTCAGGACGTCAGGTGCGAGCTCACCACGGCCGTTGCGACGGCCTCACCGTCGCCGTCCTGACTGGACCCGGTCACGTCCCCACGACTCCGGCAGGACCCCGATGACACGCTCGTCGCTGAACGTCCACCCAGCCCTCCTCACGGCCGCCGCCGCGGTGTCGTCGGCCCTCGCCTGCTGCGCCGGTGGCTACGCGGGCGCACTGACACCGTGGATGGCGATCGCCGTTCTCGGCGTCACCGTCCTCTCCACCGCGATGACGATCACCGCCGTCGTCCTGGTCCGCAGACCGTCCCGGGACATCCGCGACGAGGTCACCGCCTGGCTGGAACAGGTCACCTCCGCGCGTACAGGCGTCGAGCGCGAGGACGGGCCGCCGACCGTCGTCACCGGGCACCGGACCGAGCGCGTCACCGACCGTTCCACCTGGCTCGGCACACGGGTCGGCGTGGCCGCCGTCCTGACCTTCGACGACGGCTCCCAGGGCAGCCTGTCACTCGTGCTCGTTCCGGACGCCGGCGACGGCTGGCGCGTCGAGAGTGTCAAGGGAACACGCTTCCGGTTGGCGCTGGACTGACGAGTCCGCCTCGAGGCGGGTCGCTTCGTGCCGTCGCCGGTCAGCTGATGCCGTCCACGACGATGGCCTTGACCGTGGAGTGCTTCCGGCGCAGCTCCTTCAACGGCTTGTACTCGTCCGAGCCCCAGAAGCGGTCCGGTGCCGGGCCCGTGTCAGCCGGCCGCAAGTGTGCGGCAAGCGTCCTCCCTCACCATCGGACATCGCGAGATTTCCGACTTCTGGGGGGACAACGCATGAGCGACGTATTCGGGAGCGTGACCGACCTGGTAGCGCTGCTGCGCCGTCGGGTGGTCATGGACGAGGACCGGACCGCGTGCGAGGTGGCCGGGGGCGCGGGCGGGGCGCTGACCTACGCCGAACTGGACCGGCGGGCGCGGGCCGTCGCGCGGCTGCTGCGCGGGCGCACCACGCGCGGGGGCCGGGTGGTGCTGCTCTTCCCCGCCGATCCGGACTTCCTGTCCGCGCTCTTCGGCTGCTGGTACGCGGGGGTGGTCGCCGTCCCGCTGCCGTACCCGGGCAACGGCCGGGCCGTGGAGCAGCTGTCCGCCTCGATCCAGCACGTCCGGCCGACGATGATTCTCTCCGACCGGGATGATCTCGCCGCGCTCGGCTCGCACGCCACGGTCACCGAGGCCGTGGCCGCAGCCGCCGGGATCCCGGACTCCGCCGAGCCGCACCGGCCGTACGAGACCGCGGTCCTGCAGTACACGTCCGGTTCGACCGGCGCCCCGAAGGGCGTGCTGATCACCCACCGCAACTATCTGCACAACCTGCGCATGCTGGCCGAGTTCACCGGCTCGATCGCGCCGGAGATGGCCGCGCCGCGTACCGTCTCCTGGTTGCCGCACTTCCACGACATGGGCCTTGCGCTGCTGATCTACACGGTCGGCCGCGGCGGCACCAGCACGGTCATCCCACCGATGGCGTTCCTGCGCGAACCGGACCTGTGGCTGCGCACGATCAGCGAGGTCGGCGGCACGCTGACGGCGGCACCGAACTTCGCCTTCGACCTGTGCGTCCGCCGCGTCGACGCCGCCCGGGTGCCCGATCTGGACCTGTCGTCGATGGCCGTGATGCTGAACGCCGCCGAGCCGGTCCGGCCCCTGACCCTGGACCGCTTCACCCGCCACTTCGCGGCGGCGGGACTGCCCGCGACGGCCTTCGCCCCCTGCTACGGGCTCGCCGAGGGCACCGTGTTCGTCAGCGGGGTCCGCCGCACGCCACCCCGCCCGGTCCATTTCGACACCGGGCGGCTCCAGCACGGCCGGGCGACGCCCGCCACCGGCGCCGCCCAGGCGATGATCGGCGCCGGTCACCGGCCCGAGGGCCTGACCGTGCGGATCGTCGACCCGGTCAGCCGGGTCGAGTGCGCGCCCGGCGAGGTCGGCGAGATCTGGGTGACCGGGCCGAGCGTCGGCATCGGTTACTGGCAGCGGGACCCGGCCGGTTTCCGCGCCCGGATCGAGGGCTTCGACGACCGCGCCTACCTGCGCACCGGCGACCTGGGCTTCCTGCACGAGGATGAGCTGTTCGTGGCCGGCCGGCTCGCCGACCGGATCGTCATCGGCGGCCGCGGCCTGGACCCGCAGGACCTGGAGTACACGATCGAGCGCGGCGTCCCGGCCCTGGCCGGCCGTCGGTGCGCGGTGGTACGGCACGGCGACCGGCTGATCGTCCTCGCCGAGGTGCGCGGCGAGACGCCGCCCACCGACGTGGTCCGTGCGCTGGTCTCCGCCGCGCACGACGTGACCGTCGACGACGTGGTCTGGCTGCCGCCGGGCGGGATCCCGGTCACCACCAGCGGCAAGGTGCGGCGGAGCGCCTGCCGCCGGCTGCTGGCGGACAGAATGGCGACATCCGGCACGTGACGGGCGGCCAGTCCTCTTAAGATCCCCCGGGTGATCGACATCCGGGTCCTCGGCGCCGTCGAGTTGCGCCACGACGGGGTCCCGGTGCCGATCGGCGACCGGCAGGCGCACCTGCTCGCCGTCCTGGTCGCCGCGGACGGGGAGGTCGTCCCGGACGACAGCGTCACCGCACGCCTGCGGCAGATCGACACACCCGCGCTGCACGTGTACGTGTCGCGCCTGCGACGCGCGCTCGAACCGGACCGTGCGCCGCGGGCCGCGCCACGTCTGCTGGTCCGGCGGGGATCCGGCTACGCGCTGGAGGTCCCCGGCCGGGCCGTCGACGCCCGCCGCCTCGAGTCCGCGATCGGCCGCGCGCCGTCGCTGCCCGACGCGGACGCCCTCACCGGCCTGCGCGCGGCGCTGGCGGACTGGCGCGGGCGGCCCTTCGGCCGGTTCGCCGACGAGCCCTGGGCCGCGCCCTCGGTCACCCGTCTGACCGAGGCCCGCCGCACCGCCCGGGAGACGGCCGCCACGATCCTGCTCCGTCTCGGCCGCGCCGACGACGCGGCCGCCGACGCGCGCGCCCTGATCGGCGACGAGCCGCTGCACGGCGGTGGCGTACGCCTGCTGGCCCTGGCACTGTGGGCGTCCCGCCGGTCCGGTGACGCGCTCACCGCGCTGCGGCAGCACCGGGACCGGCTGGCCGACCAGCTCGGCCTCGACCCGGAACCGGAACTGGCCGCGCTGGAGCACGCGATCCTGGACCGGCGTGACGACGTCCTGCGCGCGGCGACCGGCGGCAGACCGGCCACGGTCCGGCCCGCCCAGCTGCCCCGGCCCACCCGCGACTTCACGGGCCGGGAGCGGGAGCTGGCCGCGCTCGACCGGCACGCGGACGGCGACGGCATCACGGTGATCTGCGGCATCGGCGGGGTCGGCAAGACCACGCTCGCGCTGCACTGGGCGCACGCCGCCGCCGACCGCTACCCGGACGGGCTGCTCCACGTCGATCTGCGCGGATACGGGCCGCAGGACGCGCCGCTGGACCCGGGCGACGCGCTGGCGGGTCTGCTCGGCACACTCGGCGTACCCGACGAACAGCTGCCCCCGGACCCGGCCGCACGCACCGCGCTGCTGCGGAGCCTGCTCGCCGACCGCCGGATGCTGCTGCTGCTCGACAACGCCCGGGACACCGCACAGGTGCTGCCGCTGCTGCCCGGCGCCGGCCGAACCGCGGTCCTGATCACCAGCCGGAGCCGGCTCCCGGACCTGGTCGTGACGGCCGGGGCTCACGCCGTCGCACTCGGTACGTTCCCGCCCGAGGACGGCCGCGCGTTCGTCCGCGCCCGCCTGAGCGCCGACCGCGTGGACCGCACCGACCCGGCGTCCCTGGACGCGATCGTGGCCGGGTGCGGTGGTCTGCCGCTCGCGCTGGCGCTGGTCTGCGCGCGGGCCGTCCTCCAGCCCGGCTTCGACCTGGCCGCGATCGCGGAGGAACTGCGCGACGGCCTCGACGCGTTCACCACCACCCAGGCCCGGCACGACGTACGCACCGTCTTCTCCTGGTCGTACCGCCATCTCGCCCCCGGTGCCGCACAGCTGTCCCGGCTGCTGGCACTGCACCCCGGGCCGGACGTCGCCCTGGCCACCGCCGCGAGCATCGCCGGTCGCCCGATCCCCGAGGTCCGGGCGACGCTCGGCCACCTGGTCGACGCGCACCTGGTCGAGGAGCACCTGCCCGCCCGGTTCCGCATGCACGACCTGCTCCGCGCCCACGCCCTGGAGCAGCCCCCGGACGACGGTCCCGGCGCGGTGCGGCGCATGCGCGACCACTACCTCCACTCCGCGGCGAACGCCGCCCTGGTGATCAGCCCCGTGCGACGGCGGTGGCAGCTCGGCGACCCGGCCCCCGGGGTGACCCCGGTCGCACCACCGGACGAGTCCGCCGCCGTCGGCTGGCTCGACCGGGAGTACACGAACGTGATGGCGGCCGTCGACGACTGCACCGAACCCTCGTACCTGGTGCGGTTCGCCTGGGCCCTGATCCCCTACCAGCAGGACCACCGCCTGCGGGTCGAGGACTCGATCCGCCTCGCCCGGCGCGCCCTGCCCGGCGCGGAACCCGATCAGGAGTGCTTCCTCCGCTACATGATCGTCCGCGCGCTCCTGCGGCTGGAACGGCGGGCCGACGCCCGCCACGAGGCCCACGCCCTGGTCGCACTGGCCCGGCAGAACGGTGACACCTTCTACCTCGCGCACGGCCTGCTGTGCGTGGCGACGAGCCTGACCACCGTGCACGGCATCCCGACCAGGGAACAGGCCGACGCCGCCTACCCGTACGCGTCCCTCGCCCACCAGGAGTACCTGCGCGCGGGCCGCCCCGCGGACGCCGTCTACACCCTCGACCCGATCGGCTGGTACCACTACCACCGCCCGGACGGCCAGGCCACCGCCCTGCACTGCTTCGAGAACGCGGTCCGGATCTTCGAGGAACAGGGCCATCGGTACGCCGTCGCCGAGGCCCTGACCCGGCTGGCCCTGTTCCGTCGCGCGACAGGCCGCCCGCACGACGCCGTCACCGCCGCCGAACGCGCACTGGACCTCTACGACCGCGACACCGACATGCGCGTCGAACCCCTGACCGTCCTCTACGCCTGCTACCGCGACCTCGGCGACGATCGGGCGGCCGCGACCCGCGAGTCCGCCCTCGCCCTGATCGGCGAGCACGCCGCACCCCGCGTGGAACGACTGCGCGCGGCCCTGGCCACCGCCCCCGAAGCAACCTCAAGCATCGGAAGCTAGGAGAACCACGGCCGATCGAGGCTGCGGGAGAACACCACGAGAGCCGCGCCACATTCGCTCAGGTCACCGGGGCGGTGGCCGAAGCGGGCGGGCGTGCCGACGACCCTGAAGATGCGCCTTCTCATGTTCGGGCTGGCGGTGATCGTCCTGATCGTCGGCCTGACGGTGGCGTTCGCACTGGATGACGACGCGATCATGATGACGGCGGTCGTGTGCGCCCTGGTGCTCCTCGGGCTGGGGATCGTGCCGGCGACGACGGTGCCGGACGTGCCGGATGTCGCGCCGGTCCGGCCCGCACGGCCCGATCCGCAGCGGTCGCTGGCGCGGATGGCGGTCGGCGGCGGGATCGCGGCGGCGCTCGCACTCGGGATCGCCGTCGCGACCCACCCCACCGAGGACGACCCGCGCACCGGCAACCTGGCCGGGTATCCCTGGACCGGCGACGAGGAGCCGTATCTTTCGTCGTACTCGGCCTATCGAGACTCTCCGCCGTGGCAGGCCGAGATCGACCTCGACCCGCTGACCGAGGCCGAACCGGACCGGCCCGGTTCGGCCGACCGTCCGGCACGCTACGACGAGCGGGTGCGAGTGACCGACCGCGACGGCGGCGAGGCCGAGGTGTCGATCACCGGGATCGGCGACCCGTGCGCGGCCGCGGCCTGCGCGGACGACTCCTTCTCCCGGATCGTCACGTTCACGATCCGCATCCACAACGTCGGTGCGGTGCCGGTCGAGCTCCTGCCGGACCTGCGTGCCTGGGCGATGGACGAGCAGGGCTTCCCCTACCTTCCCGAGCAGTTCACGGCGGTGCGGACGGCCTCGGCGCTGCTGCCGAGGCAGCGGATCGACCGGACGATCACCTTCGACGTGCCGGCCGGCGCCGACCTCGACCGGGTGAGCGTCGCGCTGTCGAAAGGGCGGTCCGGCGGGTCGACGGCCGTGTGGATGCTCGGGAATTGAACGACCGGCGCGTACCCTCTCCGTGTTTTCTTGACCTTGAGGGCACACCTGGGCTGGTGGAACGTCAGGAGCCCGGTGCCGCGGTGCGCCCGCAACCAGTACAGCCGCAGGCACGAGAGCACTCACGCCGCCGACGCCGCCGCGGTCCGCTACGCGCGGGGCCGGCGCCCGGCAGGGTCCCGCGGGATGCGCCAGGCGATGTCGATCTGCCGATCGATCGGGTCGGCCGGGTCGCCGGTGACCACGCCCTCGACCAGGTAGAAGAGGACGAGTTGCTTGGCGTGGGGAGACAGCGCCGGCCAGGTCTGCGGTGACGCGCTCATCGCCTCGTTGACCAGCGCCGGATCGCTTTCCAGCGCGGTGATCGACGCCAGCACGTCCGGCTCCAGTGTGGACCTGGTGCGCATCAGCACGGCGGACCGCATCAGGATGTCCGGGTCGGCGGCGAGGTGCCGGATGATCTGCCGGTCGAGGTGGTGGTGCACCACCTCGACCCGGATCGTCGTGTCCGGCGCCGGGCGGCGAGCCCATTCGGTCACCGCGAAACAGGCCGCGATCCACATCGCCTCGGACCGGTCGAGCTCCACGTCGCCGAGCATCGGCAGCCGGTCGGCGGCGTCCAGGCGCAGCATCTCCGGGCCGATGTACTCCGGCACCCAGCCGAGGCCGCTGCGCAGCAGCGTCGCGAAGCCCTCACCGGGACGCTGCCAGAAGATCAGGTCATCGCCGTGTACGCCGGTGAAGTGCAGAACCTCGTCCGCGGTACCGAACACCGCGCCGGACATCTCGCCGAGCCGCGCCCGGATCGCCTGCCGCGCCCGGTCCCGGACCAGAGCGCCGCGCACCTGCGCGACGACGTCGTCCACCGTCGCGGCGTCGAGCACCGCGTCGTCGCCGATCAGGACGGCGGTCCCGCGCCGGAGCTGTTCCGTCGCGTTCACCCAGCGCAGACGACCGGTGGCCGGGTCGTAGCGGACGCAGATCACCGGGACGTCCGGCTCCGGGCGGTCACCGGTCCAGGGGCCCGCGGCGCCGTCCTGCAGCAGCACCCGGACGTCGCCCTCGGCGAACCGCACGCGCAACCCTTCCCGGCCGGCCTCCTGGACGACCGTGGCCCGGCCGGTCAGGAGCGCCGTGAACGCATAGCCGGCCGCGGTCGCCACCATCTGATCTCCCCCACGTCGTCGGTGTCGCAACGACCTTATGGCACGTTTCATCCGTGATCCGACCCCGGTAGGGCTGTCCCTACCGGAGGCCTTCCGGGCCACCCGACGTCCACTGTGCAGTACGTGGCAATGACCGGACCGGGGCGTCGCCGGAATGCTCATGGCATGACAACGCACACGCGAAACACCACGAAGTCCCGCATCGGTACGGCCGGCCGGACCGCACTGTCCGTCGGGCTGGCGGCCGCGCTGCTGGCGTCCGGCACCGCCGCCTCCGCCGGGCACAGCCCGATGCGGGAGGTCGTCCGGTACTCCCTGGAGGTCGGCGCGCCGGGCGTCATGGCCCGCATCGACGACGGCCGCCGGACCACCGTCACCGCGGCCGGGGTCGCCGACCGCAGCACCGGCCGGCCGCTGACCGGCCGCGAGCAGTTCGAGATCGGCAGCAACACCAAGACGTTCACCGCGGTGCTCGCGCTGCAACTGGTCGACCAGGGCAGGCTCGACCTGGACGCCCCGGTCGAGCGGTACCTGCCGGGCATCGTCCCGAACGGCGCGCACATCACCGTCCGGATGCTGCTCAACCACTCCAGCGGCCTGTACGGCTACACCGACGGCGACTTCTTCGCCGCGTACTTCCGCGACCCGCAGCACGTGCACACCGACGCCGAACTGCTGGCGTACGCGTTCGCCCACGAGCCGTACGCCGCGCCCGGCGCGGGCTGGTTCTACTCCAACACCAACTACGTCCTGGCCGGCATGATCGTGCAGAAGCTGACCGGCGAGCGGATGCCCGAGCTGGTCGCGCGGCGCATCACCGGGCCGCTCGGCCTGAGGCACACCTACTACGCCGATCCCCGGGCGACGGGGACCGCCCACGGATACACGATCGACTACGCGACCACGCCGTGGTCGTACATCGACACGACCGGCTGGCCGCTCGCCTGGGCCGGCGCCGCCGGTGCGATCGTGTCGAACCAGGAGGACCTGTCCCGGTTCTTCGCCGCGTTGCTCGGCGGCGAGCTGATCTCGTCACGCCAGCTCGCCCAGATGAAGACCACGGTCCCGATCCCGGAGAACCCGTCGATCAGCGGCGCGTACGGGCTGGGCCTGATGCACAAGAACACGGCCTGCGGCTGGGTATGGGGTCACGGCGGCGACACCAACGGCCACCACAGCACCGCTGTGGTCACCGGCGACGGGCGGCGCACCGTCGTCAGCGACACCACGATCTCACCCACCGGCGAGAACGCGGACCGCTACTACGAGGTCATGATCGCCGCCGAGACCGTCACCGTCTGCGAGATGCTCGGCAAGCCCGTTCCCACCGAGGTGCTCGAGAAGTTGCGCGGCTGAACCCGTACCCGCTGATCGGAGGATCTTGTGATGTATCGAAAGGCGCATGGGATGCCGTATCAGTGCCCGGTTCCAGGGGGGTAGAGGTCGTCTTCGGTGACGACCGGGGCGATGTCGTCCTCCGGGCGGCCGACCCGCGCGGCCGCGCCGAACATCGCGCCACGGGCCGGGTGCACCGGGGCGAAGGATGCTAAGCCACGGCGCTGCGGGATGTCGTCGTAGACCGCCTCCATGCCGCCGCGCAGCAGGTAGGTCTCGTGCCAGAAGCCGGTGCCGCCGCTGTCGCGCAGGAAGTCGCGCCACCACAGACGGTGCGGCTCCGAGCGGGCCCAGGTCAGCAGCGCGGGCAGGTCCCGCCAGTACTGGCGGATGCCGAGGTGCATGGGGAACAACGACCAGAGCAGCGGCTCGTGCGCGAGCAGCCCCTCCGGCCGGTCGGCCGACTTGTCGATCCGCGGGCTGCGGGCCATCAGGGTGCGCAGGCCGTAGATCCGGTTGACGCGCATACCCAGATAGACCACCACGAGGTCGGGATAGGACGACAGGTCGACGGTCTCTCGATTGACGCGGCTCGGCATCGCGGCAGCTCCTTCGGACGAGGGCTCCTCCGATGGTAGAGCCGCGCATGGACCACCGTGCTCGCCTCGGTCGGCCACGCGACAGCCTTCCCGCGGGTAGGCCACGGTGCGCCGGCACCGGAATGCCGAGACCCTCCCCCCCCCAGGGGGAGGGTCCGGCGCTTGACCCTCCGGCTCCGCGAGGCCGCACGGTGACGACATGACACACACCGACCTCCGCTCCGGCACCCTCCCGATCACCGTCCGCGACTTTCTCGCGGCCAGCGCCGTGCACGACGCCGACACGGCCTCGACGTTCCTCGTCGAGGACATCGTGGTCGTCGACCAGGACGAGACGTTCCGGGGCCGCGATGAGGTGTACGCGTTCCTGCGCGACGCCGGCGCCGAGTTCGAGTACACCACCGAGCACATCGGCGCCCGGCGCGTCGGCGACGACCACTGGGTGGTGACCTTGCGCCTCGAGGGCACCTTCCCCGGCGGCGTCGCCGACCTGGACTACCGCCTCACGCTCCGCGGCGGCCTCGTGGCCGAGCTCGTCATCGCCAACCACGAGGCCTGAGCCGGACCGCGCAACCCCCCGCGTTCGCCGCGCTTAACGACGGCTGGAGGCCCTGCATGGTCAGGCCGATCAGGTGGTCAGGACGATCCGGCCGCGGGCGTGGCGGGTCTCGCTCAGCTCGTGCGCGGCCGCCGCCTCGGCCATCGGGAAGACGGCCGCCACGGGGATCCGCAGCCGCCCGGACTCGGCCAGGTCTACCGCGATGCCGAGCCCGTGCAGGGCGAGTGGATCCGCACCGGCCCCCATCGCCCGCCCCGTCTCGTCCGCCGGCGCGCCGTGCGACATGTGCACGCCGTGCGCTGCGGCGGCGAAGTCCGCGATCGTCACCACCCGCGCCGGATCACCGGTGATCGCGATCAGGTCGGGCAGCGCTCCTCCGGCACAGTCGACGACCGCGTCGACCCCGCCGGGCGCCAGCGCACGGACCCGGTCCGCAAGCCCGGCCCCGTACGTCGTGGGCAGCACGCCCAGCGCGCGCAGGAAGTCGTGGTTGCCCTCGCTCGCCGTGCCGAGCACGACCGCGCCGCGGGCCGCGGCGAACTGCACGACGATGCTGCCGGTCGCCCCGGCCGCGCCGTTGACCAGGACGGTCTGCCTCGCGCCGACCGCGAGCCGGTCGAGCACCCGCGCGGCCGTCTCCGCGCCACCGGCCGCCCCGCCCGCCTCGGCCCAGCTCCACGCGGCGGGCTTGCGCGCCCAGGCGCTCAGCACCGCGTACTCGGCGTTGGTGCCTCGCATGGTCATCGGCGCCGTGCCGAACACCTCGTCCCCGGCCGCCACGCCGGTCACGCCGTCCCCGACCTCGTCGATCACGCCGGCCGCGTCGAAGCCGGTCCGGTACGGGAACGTGTGCGGCACCGCGTCCCGCAGCATCCCGGAGCGGAGCAGCACCTCCCCCGCCGACAACCCCGACGCCCGTACCGCGATCCGGACCTGTCCCGGCCCGGCGTGCGGTTCCGGCACGTCCGCGACGTGCATGACACCGGCCGGCCCGAACTCGGTGAACACCACTGCTCTCATGGCCGCGACCGTAACGGAACACCCCGTCCGGTTAGCTAAAGTGAGAGCGGTGACGGATGAAGTGAGACACCCGCGGCGCTCGGACGCCCGCGACAACCGCGACCGGATCCTGGCCGTGGCCCGCCTGGCGTTCGCCACCGACGGCCTGGACGTGCCGATCCGCGAGATCGCCCGCCGCGCCCGGCTCGGACCGGCCACCGTCTACCGCCACTTCCCGGCCAAGGAGGCGCTGCTCGCCGCCGCGTTCGCGGAACAGATGGCCGCCTGCTCCGCGATCGTCGAGGCGGGCCTGGCCCACGCCGACCCGTGGTCCGGCTTCCGCCAGGTCGTCGAGAAGCTGATGGAGGCCCACGCGCTCGACCGGGGTTTCGCCCGCGCGTTCGTCACGCGGCTGCCCGCGGAGGCCGGCTTCGCCGCCGACCGCGACCGCACCCTGCGGATGGCCGCCGAACTCGTCGACCGCGCCCGTTCCGGCGGCCGGCTCCGCCCCGACTTCGTCCTGGAGGACCTGATCCTGGCGCTGATGGCGAACGAGGGAATCCGGGCCGACGACCCCGGCACCCGGGTCGCCGCGGCCCGCCGGTTCGCGGCCCTGATGCTCCAGTCCTTCCAGACCGCCCCGGCCCGCGACCCCCTGCCGCCACCTGTCCGTCTTCCGCTTCCCACGACCTGATGCGTGTTCCCCGATCGCGGTCGCGGGCCACAGCGTCCTGAAACCGACGGCCACACCGGCAGCATCGACATTCATGCATGTGTGGTCCCGGACGCGAACGCCGGCCGGCTGCACGAGCTGGTCCTCGGCGACCGGTCGTTCCGCATGCCGGCCCGCACCTCGCGCGGCGCAGGCCACCGGCGGCGGGCGGGCCTGGCCGTACGACCTGACCTGGCGGTCACCGGAGGTCGGCGGGGCGCTCGGCGCGCGCCACGGGCCGGACGGGCCACTGCCGTTCGGCCTGCACGACACCCACGCGGGACAGCTCGCGATCGGGCCGGATCCTGGCCCGGCGGCGCGGGAGATGACCGGGCAGATCCGCTCCGCCTGGACGTCCTTCGCCGCCACCGTCGACCCCGGCCGGCGCGCCTTCGACCCGCGGCGGCGCCCCACCCGGGTCCTCGACGTGCCCGGCACGGTCACGGCGTACCCGGAGGACATGTCCCGGCCGCCGTAGCAGGACCACGCGTTCCGCGCGCTGCCGCTGCCGCCCGGGTCCTGAATCCGCGCCGAGGATCTCCGGCCGCGACATTTCCTTCATGTTTCCCTTGCGACTCCGCTGTGACACGTGCCACAGTCAGTGGCACTCAGTGCCGCGCATCGATGCTTTGACAGCACGGCGTGCTCATCAGGAGGTTCGCAAATGAGTCGAATTCTGGCGCTCGCGACCGCGTTCGTGAGCGCGACGGTGGTCATCGGAGCGAGCCCGGCCACCGCCACCGTGCGGACGGCCCCGCGATGCGCGGAGCTGTCCGGCCTGGCGATCCCGTCGTCGGCGATCAGCCTTCCGACCCGCGGCGGCCGCGTCGAGTCCGCGTCCCCGGTGACCCAGGTCGTGAGCGGCCGGACCGTCGACTACTGCGACGTCCGGGCGGCGCTCCTGCCGAAGGATCCGTCCGCTCCGGACATCAGGCTGCGGATCGCGATGCCCGCCGGCTGGAATCACCACACGATGATGTTCGGCGGCGGCGGATACGACGGGACGATCCCCGACGCCGCCCAGAACGTGCCGTTCGGCCGTCCCGACTCACCCGCTCCGCTGGCCCGGGGCTACGTGACGTACGGCAGCGACTCCGGCCACCAGGCCGGTCCGGCCGCCTCCCTGGACGGGTCCTTCGGCGGCAACGACGAGGCGCTGCGGAACTTCGCCGCCGGCGACGCACTCCGCAAGACCCACGACGCCGCCATGTTCCTCGTCCGCCGCGGCTACGGCGCAGCACCCGGCCGGACCTACTTCGCGGGCGGCTCGACCGGAGGCCGCGAGGCCCTGGTCGTCGCGCAACGGTGGCCGGACGCCTTCGACGGCGTCATCTCCGCCTACCCCGCCTGGAACAACATGGCCGAGATCCTGTACCTCGGATACCTGACCCAGCTGATGTCCCGGCCCGGGGCGTTCCCGGGGCCCGCCGAGCAGACCCTGCTCTACGACAGCGTCATGGCAGCCTGCGACGGGCGGGACGGCGTCGAGGACCGGATCATCTCCAATCCCGGCGCCTGCCACTTCGACCCCCGGGTGCTGCGCTGCCCCACCGGCGCCGTCCCCGGGCCGTCCTGCCTCTCCGACCCGCAGATCGCCTCGGTGACCGCGGCGTCCGCGCCGTGGCACTGGCCGTACCGCATCGCCAGCGGCGAACGGTACTACCCCGGCTTCCCCCTCCTGTCGGGCGCCGACATGCGGACGCCGTACCTCGGGTTCGGCACCACCGCACCCGCCGACCCCATGCCGGCGACCAGCGGGTACGGGTTCCAGTACTGGGACCAGTGGGTGAAGTACTTCCTGACCAGGGACCCCGGCCACGACCCGCTCGACGTCGACCCCCGCCGACCGGGGCAATGGCTGGCCCGGATCAGCTACCTGTCCACCGTCCAGGACCGCAACAATGTGGACCTCCGGCCCTTCGCCCGGTCCGGCGGGCGACTGATCCTGATGCACGGCGCGGCGGACGAGCTCGTCTCCCACCGCTCCACCAACGACTACTACCAGCGGGTGCGCGCCACGGCCGGCGACCGGTTCATACGGTATTACCTCGCGCCGGGCGCGAACCACGCCAACGTCGGCACACCCGCCTTCGCCGCCACCTGGGACTCGCTCACCGCCCTGGAACGCTGGGTGCAGGACGGGCGCCCGCCGGCCCAGCCGGTGGTGCAGGACCCCAGGGACGGCCGCACCCGCCCGCTGTGCGAGTACCCGGGCTGGCCGCGATACCGCGCGGGTGATCCGGCCCAGGCGCAGAGCTTCGTGTGTACGCGGGAGGCCGCGTGACCACGGAGGGCAGGGTCGCGATCCGTACCCGGGCCCTCACCAAGGTCTTCCGGGGATTCCGGGCGGTCGACGCGGTCGACCTGGAGGTACGCGAAGGCAGCGTGCACGCGCTGGTCGGTCCCAACGGCGCGGGCAAGACCACCCTGTTCAACCTGCTGACCGGCTTCCTGTCGCCGACGTCCGGGACGATCACGGTGTTCGACGAGGACGTCACCGGCGAACCGCCCGAGCGGGTGGCCCGCCGGGGCGTGGCCCGCTCGTTCCAGATCACCAGCCTCTTCGACACCCTGACCAGCCGCGAGCACGTGGAACTCGCGCTGCAGGGACACGGCCGCCAGGGGTTCCGGTTCTGGCGGTCGGAGAAACTGCTCGGCCGGCACCGGGACCGCGTGGACGACCTGATCACGCAGGTGGGACTGATGCCGCTGGCCGACAAGCAGGCCGGGCTTCTCGCCTACGGACAGAAGCGCGCCCTGGAACTGGCCCTGGTGCTGGCGCTCGACCCGCCGGTGATGCTGCTCGACGAGCCGACGGCCGGCATGGGGATCGAGGACGTCGACCGCACCATCGCACTGATCCGCCGCCTCGCGGCCGGTCGCACCGTGGTGTTCGTCGACCACAACATGCACGTCGTCGGCAGCCTCGCCGACCGGGTGACGGTGCTCCAGCAGGGCCGGATCCTGGCCGAGGGCGACTACGACGAGGTCCGCACCGACGAACGGGTGATCACCGCCTACCTGGGAGAGGCCGACCATGCTTGAGGTCAGCGGCCTGACCGCGTGGTACGGCCAGGCACAGGCCCTGCACGGGGTGGACGTGCACGTGAACGAGGGCGAGGTCGTCTCGCTGGCCGGCCGCAACGGCGCCGGCAAGACCACCCTGGTGCGATGCCTGATCGGCCTGCACCGGCAGTCCTCCGGCACCGTGCGTCTGCACGGCCGCGACCTGTCCACCGCCCCGGCGCACCGCAGAGCCCGCGCCGGCATGGGCTGGGTGCAGGACGACCGCGGCATCTACGCCAGCCTCACCGTCGAGGAGAACCTCCGGCTGCCACCCAAAGTCTCCGACCGGGCCTGGACCCTCGATCAGGTCTACGAGGCGTTCCCGGTACTGGCCGCACGCCGCAGGGCGTCGGGCACCACGCTCTCCGGCGGGGAACAGCAGATGCTGGCCATCGCCCGGGTACTGCGGACCGGAGCCCGCCTGCTGCTGATGGACGAACCCTCCGAGGGCCTGGCCCCGGTCGTCGTGGCCCGGATCGGCGAGATCATCCGCGAGATCAAGGCGACCGGCGCCGGCGTGCTGCTGATCGAACAGAACGTGAAGTTCGCCGCGACCGTGGCCGACCGGCACTACCTGCTCAGCCAGGGCCGCATCGTCGAAACCCTCGACAACGACGAGTTCCGGCGCCGTCAGGGCGACCTACTCCGATATCTCGGCATCTGAACCGACTGGGGAGAACCGATGGAGAGCAAGCGTATGCGGGCCGGCGCCTCGGCCCTCACGATGGCCCTGCTGCTGAGCGCCTGCGCCGGCGCGGGCCCCGGAGGCGGAGGCGGCGCCTTCACGGACGACAAGCTGGTGCTCGCGGTCCTCAACGACCAGTCCGGGATCTACAAGGACGCGTCCGGGCCGAACACCGTCAAGGCGGTCAGGATGGCCGTCGCCGACTACCAGCAGAAGTACGGCGACAAGGCCGTCGTCACGAAGATCGAGGTGACGTCGACCGACCACCAGAACAAGCCCGACATCGCCAACACCAAAGCCTCCGAGTTGTACGAACGCGGCGGCGCGGACGTCATCCTCGACGTGCCGACCTCGTCCGCCGCCCTCGCCGTCGCCAACCAGGCGAAGAACCACAAGAGACTGTTCCTCGACGTGAGCGCCGCGACCACCGCGCTGACCGGCGCGCAGTGCAACAAGTACACCTTCCAGTGGGCGTACAACACGTACCTGCTCGCCAACGGCACCGGGAAGACGGTCACCCAGAACGGCGGCCGGAAGTGGACCATCATCTACCCCGACTACGAGTTCGGGCAGAACATGACCAAGTCCTTCACCGAGGCGATCACGAAAGCCGGCGGCACGGTCCAGGAGAGCATCCCGACACCGTTCCCGAACGAGAACTTCGCGACCTTCCTCACCAAGGCCGGCAGCTCCGCACCCGACGTGATCGGCACGATGCACGCCGGCGGTGACCTGATCAACCTGGTCAAACAGTTCAACGAGTCGGGCCTGAAGGACGACGGCGTCGAGCTGGCCGTCGGGCTGATGCTCATCAACGACATCCACTCCCTCGGCGTCGAACAGTTCGCCGGCACGCTGTTCACCGACCCCTGGTACTGGAACATGGACGCCGAGGCGCGCGCCTGGGCCGACAGGTTCCTGGCCGAGACCGGGACCCGCCCGAGCTTCGAACACGCCGGCAACTACTCCGCGGCGCTGCAATACCTGGAAGCGGTCCAGGCGGCCGGCACCGACGACGCCGACGCCGTCATCGCGAAGCTCGAGGGCAAGAAGGTCAACGACGTCTTCCTGCGCAACGGCGAGATCCGCGCCCAGGACCACTCCGTCGTCCACGACGCCAACCTCGCCCGGGTCAAGAAGCCCGGCGACGTGAAGGAGGACTGGGACTACGAGGAGATCGTCACCAAGATCCCGGCAGCCGAGGGCTTCCCGCCCGCCGAGGCGTCCGGCTGCGCGATGACATCATGACCGCGATCCTGCAGTACGCCGTGCAAGGGCTGGCCGCCGGCAGCTTTTACGCCCTGGCGGCCCTGGGCCTGGCGGTCATCTTCGGCGTCCTGGGCGTGGTGAACTTCGCCCACGGCGCGTTCTACATGCTCGGCGCGGTCACCGCGGCCGTCCTGCTCGACACCCTCGGGCTCACCCTGTGGTGGTCGCTGCTGGCCGTACCCGTGCTGATGTTCGCCTTCGGTGTCGTGGTGGAACGGCTGCTCGTCCAATGGCTGCTCCGGCTCGATCCGCTCTACAACCTCCTGCTCACGTTCGGCCTCACCCTGGTCCTGGTCGAACTGGTCAAACAGCGGTACGGCGTCTCCGGGCTGCCGTACCGGCTACCGGCCGGACTACAGGGACGCGTCGACCTGGCCGGCGTCGTGCTGCCCCGCTACCAGCTGTTCGTCCTGCTGTTCTCGGTGCTGATCTGCGCGCTGGTCTGGCTCGTGATGACCCGCTCCCGGATCGGCATGATCGTCCGGGCCGCCACCGAGAAACCCGACCTCGCCCGAGCCCTGGGCATCAACGTGGGCCGCTGGGTGACCCCGGTCTTCGGCTTCGGCGTCGCCCTCGCCGGCCTGGCCGGCGCGCTCGCCGCACCGTTCCGGGCGATCACCGCCGACATGGGCAGCAACTTCGCCATCATCCTGTTCGCGGTCGTGGTCATCGGCGGCCTCGGCTCGATCGTCGGCGCGGTCGTCGCCGGCTTCCTCGTCGGCCTCGTGGAGGCCTTCGGCCAGGCGTACGCGCCGACGTTCGCGCAGATCCTCATCTTCGTCCTGATGGCCCTGGTCATCCTCGTCCGGCCGGCCGGCCTGTTCGGACGTCAGGAGGCAACCGCATGACCGTGATCACCGAAGCACCGGCCGACGCCCCCGCCCCGGCCCGGACCCCGGCGTTGCGGTGGATCCTGCCGGCCGCCGGCCTGACCGCGGCGCTGGCGTTGCCCTGGCTCGTCTATCCGCCGGTGGCGCTGGACATCGTGGCGCTGGCGCTGTTCGCGATCGCCCTGGACCTCCTGCTCGGCTACACCGGCCTGCTCTCCTTCGGGCACGCGGCGTTCTGGGGCAGCTCGGCATACGTGACCGGCCTGATCGCGACGCACTACGGCGTGCCGTTCCCGCTCGCGGTCCTCGGCGGCGCCGTGTTCGCGATGATCCTCGCGCTTCCCATCGGGTACGTGTCGGTGCGCCGCTCCGGGATCTACTTCGCGATGGTGACGCTCGCCTTCGCGCAGATGGTCTACTTCATCGGCTACCAGTGGAGCGACCTGACCGGCGGCGAGAACGGGCTGCAGGGCGTACCCCGGTCGTTCTTCGGCATCGAGCCGGTGGAGACCAACTCGTTCTACTTCTACTACGCGGCCCTGCCGATCCTCCTGTGCGGCATGGCCGCGGCCTGGCGGATCGTGCACTCCCCGTTCGGCCGGGTGCTGGTGTCGATCCGCGACAACACCCCGCGCGCCCGCGCGCTCGGCTACGACGTCGACCGGTACAAGACCATCGCCTTCGTCCTCTCCGCCGGGCTGACCGGCCTGGCCGGCGGCGTGTTCGCGATCAGCCACGGCTTCGTCGCCCTGACCGAGCTGCACTGGACCACCTCGGGCGACGTCGTGCTGATGACGGTCCTCGGCGGGATCGGCACGCTGTGGGGCGGCATCGTCGGCGCGTTCCTGACCGTGATGCTCGCCGACCAGCTCGCCTCCTCCGGCTTCCACGGCATCGACCTGATCACCGGCTCCGTCTTCATCCTCGTGGTGCTGCTGTTCCGTCGCGGAGTCTGGGGCACCGTCCGGCACCAATGGCAGCGACGTGGGTCGGCGCGGCGGCCTTGACCAGCCGTTGTGCGCGGGCGGCGGTACAGTCCCGGTCAGCGGCGCAGGAGAGGGCACCAGTCGGTGACGTCACGGAAGATACTCGACACCAAATACCGGATCTCGGAAACGGCGATGGCCATGTTCCTGAAGGAGGGCTACGCGAACGTCACCGTCGAAGCCGTCGCGGAGGCGTCCAGTGTCTCCCGCCGTACCGTCTTCCGGCATTTCGAGAGCAAGGACGAACTGGTGTTCCCGGACCACGCCGAACGGCTCGGCCTGGTCGCCCGGCACCTGGCGGAGGCTCCTCCCGGCACCGACCCGGTGGACGCCGTCATCGGCGCGACCGAAGCGTCCCTGCGCGAGTTCCTCAGCCGGCCCGACCTCGTCCTCCGCCGGTACAAACTCACGCGCATCGTGCCCGAGCTGCGCAAACGCGAGGTCGTCGAACACGAGCGGTACGTGGCGCTGACCCGGTCGTACCTGCGCGATCGCCTCCCGCCCGACGCACCCCCGTTCCAGCCGATGGCCCTCGCCGCCCTCATCGACGCGATCCACCGATCGGCCCTCGGCAACTGGGTCCGCGAGGCCGGCGCGACCGACCCCGTCGCCGAACTGACCGCGGGCATGGAATGGGTACGCCGCATGCTGGTTCACCAATCAGCGTTCTCGACCGCTCCCCTGCTCCTCGCGGTCCTCCCCGACTCGCCCGAGACGCGTCGCATGCTGACCTCCCTGAAGAACGCCGCGGAGGACCTGCCCTGACAGCCATCAACCACCCCGGGCCGGACAGTCGGCTTATTCCGGGCTTATCGAGGTCTCCCTACAGTCCCGGACCATGCCGATCCTGCTCTCTGTCGTCGTGCCGGTGTTCAACGAAGAGGATGTGCTGCCGTTCGTGCACGGCATCCGGGCGGACCGCAGCAGCGACACCCCGTTCAAACGCTGGACCGCCCGGCTGTACTACCGGCTCGTCCGCCGCCTGGCCGGCACCGAGATACCCGCCGACGCCGGAGACTTCCGGCTGCTCAGCCGCCGAGCGGTGGACGCGCTGACCGGGCTACGCGAGCACCCGCCGGTCTACCGCCTGCTCGTCCCATGGCTGGGCCTGCCCACCGGCGAGGTGACCTACACCCGGCAGCCACGCGCCGCCGGCCGCTCCAAATACCCGATCACGAAAATGGCACGGCTCGCCCTCGACAGCATCACCGGCTTCTCCGCCGCGCCGCTACGGGTCGCGACCTGGCTCGGCGGCACCGGCATCGTCGTCTGCGCCCTGCTCGGTGCCGGGGTGCTGGCCGCCTACCTGCGCGGCGACGTGGTCCCCGGCTGGTCGTCGATGCTCGTGGTGACGATGTTCCTGGGCGCCCTGCAA
>NZ_JNXY01000010.1 GCF_000717135.1 Catenuloplanes japonicus | reverse complement strand
ACACAAGCCCTTCGACCTTCGTAGCGGGGGCCAGATTTGAACTGACGACCTCTGGGTTATGAGCCCAGCGAGCTACCGAGCTGCTCCACCCCGCGTCGCTCCTAAGACATTACATCAGGGGGTACGGGAGCGGCAAAACGGCCCCCGGCGACGCGCGCCGGGGGCCGTTGAGCAGCGGGATCAGCCTGCGGGGCTGGGGGTGCTGGCCGCTTTCTGGGCCGCGTCCCACTCCTTCATCGCGGCGTCGAGCGCGGTCAGTGCCCGCCCGTACCGGTCGAAGTCGCCGGACTGCTGGGCGGCCCGGACCTCGTTGATCGCGGCCTGGACCTTCTGCGCGGCCTGGTCCAGCGTGCCGGCCGTGGCCGGTGGGCTGGACGACGCGGACGGCGATGGTGTCGCGGATCCGCTGGGTGCCGGCGTGGGCGTTCCGCCACCGGGCTGTTCGGCCGGTGGTGGTGTCGTGGGTTGCCCCTTGGCCGCCGCGTCGACGAGCTGCGTGATGCCCTCGGTGATGCTGTTGGCGAAGACCGAGTAGTTGCCGTCGCCGAAGGAGAGCAGTACGCGTTGCAGCAACGGGTACGCGTTCTCGTTGTTGCCCTGTACGTAGATCGGCTGGACGTAGAGGATGCCGTCGCCGAACGGCAGGGACAGCAGGTTGCCGTACTTCAGCTGTGCCTTGCCGTCCGCGGTCAGCTGGCTGATCGCGGTACGCGCGTTACCTTCCGTCGTCATCCGCTGGAAGATCTGTTCCGGGCCGAGCACGGTCGTCGAGTCCGGTAGTTCCAGCAGTTGGAGCTTGGGATCGCCGCTCGCGTCGTAGTACCCGGAGATGATCGAGGCGAGGTTCTGCCGCCCGTTCGGGTTGAGCGCGGAGGTGAGCTGGAACGTCGGCGTGGTCTGGCCGCCGAGCGGCGTGTTCAGGTAGTACGGCGGCTGGCGTAGCGGCGCCTCGTTCTCCGGCTGGCCGGGCGTGTTCGGCACGGCCCAGAAGTCGTCGCCGGTGAAGAAGCCGCCCGGGTCGGTGACGTGGAACTTGGACAGCAGGTTGCGCTGCACCTTGAACATGTCGACCGGGTAGCGCAGGTGCTCCATCAGGGACGGGCTGATCTCCGCCTTCGGCTTGATCAGGTCGCCGCCGAACGCGTTGTTCCACGCCTTGAGCACCGGGTCCTTGGTGTCGAACTCGTAGAGCGTGACCGTGCCGTCGTACGCGTCGACGGTGGCCTTGACCGAGTTGCGCATGTAGTTGACGTCTTCGCGGGCGAGCTGGAACGTGCCCGCGTTGGTGGTGGCGTCCTGCGTCTCGGTCTGCAGGTTTATCCGCTGGGCGTAGGGATACGTCGCGGAGGTCGTGTAGCCGTCCAGGATCCAGACGATCTTGTCGTCGACCACGGCCGGGTACGGGTCGCCGTCGATGGTGAGGAACGGCGCGACCTTCTCCACCCGGGAGCGGGGGTCGCGTTCGTACATCAGCCGGGAGTTCTCGTTGACCGCGTCGGAGAGCAGGAAGTTCGTCTCCGCGTTCTTGATCGCGAAGAGCAGGCGCCGGGTCAGCGACCCGATCGGGATGCCGCCGGTGCCGGTGTACGTGTAGTACGTGTCGTTGTTCGAGCCGGGCCGGTCGAACTCGCGCTTCTTGTCCGCGGACTCGGAGCCGACGATCGCGTAGTCGTTCGCCACGTCGCGGGTCTGCTCGCCGTAGTAGACGCGCGGCTGGCCGACCTTGATCTCCTCCTCGGCGGAGGAGCAGCCCTGCCGCTGCTGCTGCGCCTGCTCGGGCGCGGCCTCGGAGAGGAAACCGGAGACGAAGTACGGCTGGCCGTTGCACTCCACGCGGTTCGCCGGCGCGGCCACCAGCCCGTACCCGTGGGTGTAGACGGTGTGGCGGTTGATCCAGTTGCTCTGCTGGTCGGTCAGCTCGCTGTAGTTGACCTCCCGGACGCCGACCACGTAGTCCTGGCTCTTGCCGTCGACCGTGTACCGGTCGATGTCGAGCTTCTCGCCGAAGTCGTAGAAGCCGCGGACCTGCTGGAGCTGTGTGAACGTGTCGGACACCAGTTGCGGGTCGAGGAGCCGGATGTTCGGCACCGTGCTCTGGTCACCGGCCAGTGTCGGCGGTGGCGTCAGCGTGCGCGAGTCGAACTTCGTGACCTCGCCGGTCGAGATGTTGAACGCGTCCCGCGTGGCGTTGATGCTCCGCTCGATGTACGTCGCCTCCTTGTCCCGGATGCTCGGGTTGACCTCGAAGGTCTGCACCGCCCACGGGTAGATGCCGCCGATCGAGGCCGCGGAGATGCCCAGCAGCGCCAGCGAGACGCCGGGCCAGGTCAGGTTCCGCATGAAGGCGTTGGAGAAGACGATGATCGCGATGGCGACCACGATGGAGATGTACGCCAGAATCTCCTTGGCCGGCAGCAACGCGTTGATGTCCGCGTAACCGGCGCCGTAGAGGTCCGTGCCGCTGTTGTAGTCGAGCAGCAGCGCCCGCCGGTCGAGCACGTAGGCCACGGCCT
This sequence comes from Catenuloplanes japonicus, assembly GCF_000717135.1. Classification (GTDB taxonomy): domain Bacteria; phylum Actinomycetota; class Actinomycetes; order Mycobacteriales; family Micromonosporaceae; genus Catenuloplanes; species Catenuloplanes japonicus. Next base: position 164,204 of record NZ_JNXY01000010.1, on the reverse strand, counting down.
TGAGCAGCACGAACGCGGCGACGAGCGAGGTCAGGTGCGCGCGGGCGGCCGTGGTCATCCGGTCGCCGATGCCCTGCAGCCGGACGCCGCCGAAGACGTAGTGCACGGCCAGCGAGCCGATCACGGCCAGCACCACGGCCGTGAAGCCGACGCCGAGCACGTACCGCCAGAACGGGTACTCGAACACGTAGAAGCTGACGTCGATCTTGAACTCCGGGTCCTCGACGCCGAACGGCACCGAGTTGCGGAACAGCAGCCAGTCCTGCCAGTGGTTCTGCGCGGAGAGGCCGGCGAACAGGCCGACGATCACGGACAGCACCACGATCCAGGTGCCGACCCGCGGCGTCAGCACCATCCGGTACCGCTCCAGGGTGGCCTGTTCCGCCGACGGCGGCCGCAGCAGCGGGCGCAGCCGGAAGGCCAGGTAGAGATTCGCTCCTATGACCACGGCCATCGCCGCGCCGACCGCCACGAACAGAAGCAGCTGGGTCAGCAGCACGCCGGTGAAGACCTGTGTCTTGTCGACCTCGTCGAACCACAACCAGTCGGTCCAGGCATCGACGCCCCAGCCGAGCAGGGTGAAGAGGACGAACACCCCGATCAGGACGCCGATGGTCGCGCGGCCTCGCCGGCTCATCCTCGGTAGGGGACTGTTACGCACTACCACGGTTGGCTCTCCGCCCGCTATAGGTCCTGCGCCAGCCGGTGCCTTCCGGCCGGAGTTGTCTTCTTTACGAGCACAAGACTACGGCCTGTGGTCACAGGAGTCGTCACGCGCCTCGCTCACGTTCTGATCTCACAAACGTCCCACATACAGGAAAAACACAGGCTCGATTCAGCAGAGTTCGGGGGTACGGCCGGCACGCAGCGCGTCCAGCGCGGACAGCGCGTCATCGAGTGTCGCCACTTTGAACATGGGCAGGCCGTCGACCGCGTTCTGCTTCGCCTCCGCGCAGTTGCCCTCCGGCACCAGGAAGACCTCGGCACCGGCCCGCTTCGCGCCGACCAGCTTCTGCGGGATGCCACCGATCTCGCCCACGTTGCCGTCCGCGTCGATCGTGCCCGTACCCGCGATGATCTTTCCGCCTGTGAGGTCCTCGGGCTTGAGCTTGTCGATGATGCCGAGCGTGAACATCAGCCCGGCGCTCGGGCCGCCGATCTCGTCGAGCTTGATCTCCAGCGTGAACGGCGGCTTCTCCGCGATCTCCACGCCGATCCGCGGCTGCCCCTCGAGCTCCTGCGTGGTGATCGCCACGGTGAGCGCGGCGCCGGCCCGGGTGACACCGACGGTCCGCTCGGTCCCGGACGGCTTGGCCCGGACCAGCTCGGTCAGCCGCGGCGCGGTCCCGACCGGCTCGCCGTCCACCGAGGTGATCACGTCGCCGACCTGGAGCTTGCCCACGGACGGGCCGCCGTCGGTGACCTTCTCCACCGTGACGTGCACCGGCAGGCCCAGCTTGCGCAGCGCGGCGGTCTCCGCGCTGTTCTGCGACGCCTGGAACTCCTCGGCGTTGCGCTGGTCGACCTGCTCCTCGCTCTCGTCCGGCGGGTAGATCAGCTCGCGCGGCACGACCGCCTCGGTGCCGTCGAACCAGCCCAGGATCGCACTCACCAGGTTCGGCTCCGGCTGGACGCCGACCGTGGTCAGGCGCAGCTGGCCCGCGGAGGAGGAGACGTCGGTGCCGGAGATCTGGATGACCTCGGCGTCCTTGTCCTTGCCGAGCGTGTCGACGGTCGGGCCGGGCTTGAGGATCACATAGGGGATCGGGGCGTACACGGCCGCCATGGTCAGCACGAAGGTGATGAGCGCACCGACGAGAACCGTGAACCCACGACGTTTCATGTCGCTGAGCGTACCTACAGCGGCGTCACTGGTCGTTTCCTGTGTATCAGGTACCGATTCGCTATGAGCGCAAGGCCGGGACCCGCGCGAATGCGGTCGGCGCGCGTACCGTTGACGACGTGCCTGACATCCCGTTCGGTTTCGCCCTGCCGGGCGCGCAGCCGCCCGATCCCAACGACCCGCAGCAGATGCGGCAGTTCATGGCGCAGCTGCAGCAGCTCCTCGCCTCCCCTGGCACCGGCCCGGTGAACTGGGACCTGGCCAAGCAGGTGGCGCTGAGCCAGCTCGCCGCGAACGGGGATTCGTCCCTCACACCGTTCGAGCGCAGCTCCGTCGACGAGGCGCTGCGCCTCGCCGATCTGTGGCTGGAGCCCGCCTCCGCCCTCCCCTCCGGCATCCGCTCCGCCGTCGCGTGGAACCGGACCGAGTGGGTCAACCGGACGCTCGACGTCTGGAAGAAGCTCTGCGACCCGGTCGCCGGCCGCATGGTCTCCGCCATGGGCGACCTGGTGCCCGAGGAGGCCCGCGCCCAGCTCGGCCCGATGCAGTCGATGGTCGCCACGCTCGGCGGCGCGCTCTTCGGCGGCCAGCTCGGCCAGGCGCTCGGCTCGCTCGCGGCCGAGGTGCTCTCCGCCGGCGACATCGGCCTCCCGCTCGGCCCCGCCGGCATGGCCGCGATGGTCCCGGCGAACATCGCGCAGTACGGCAAGGGCCTCGAGCTCCCCGAGGACGAGGTCAGGCTCTACGTGGCGCTGCGCGAGGCCGCCCACCAGCGGCTCTTCGAGCACGTCCCGTGGCTGCGCAGCCACGTGCTCGGCGCCGTCGAGGCCTACGCGGCCGGCATCGTGGTCAACCGCGAGGCGATCGAGGAGGCGATGGGCCGCATCGACCCCGGCAACCCGGAGTCGATGCAGGCGATGGCGCTGGAGGGCATCTTCAGCCCCGAGGACACGCCGCAGCAGAAGGCCACGCTCAACCGGCTGGAGACCGCGCTCGCGCTGGTCGAGGGCTGGGTGTGCCACGTGGTCGACTCCGCGGTCGAGGAGCGTCTGCCCAACGTCGTCCGGCTCGGTGAGGCATTCCGCCGCCGCCGCGCCGCCGGCGGTCCCGCGGAGCAGACGTTCGCCGCGCTGGTCGGCCTGGAGCTCCGCCCGCGCCGCCTCCGCGAGGCAACCGCGCTGTGGGCCGCGCTCACCGAGCACCGCGGCGTCGCCGGCCGGGACGCGATCTGGTCCCACCCCGACCTGCTCCCCACCGACGACGACTTCGCCCACCCCGAGGTCTTCGCCCGCTCCCAGCTCGACTTCGACCTCGCCGAACTGGACAACCTGCCCAGCGTCGACGACCCGTCCGAGCCCGGCTCGACGGCGCCCGACGCGTCGGCGCCCGGCGACTCGGACAAGCCGGACGAGTCATCCGGCGACGGCCCCGCGAAGGCATAGCCAACCGGCATCTCACCGGTGATCGGGGCGTCCCCCACGTCGTTCCAGCGACATGGGGGACGCCCCGATCTGTGCGAGGGCGGCATCCGGTGAACGCTCGTGCCCGTCCACCGGCCGTATCTCACCCGCTCAGGAGCGCGCGGGTCACATCCCGGCTTCCGTTGCCGCGGGGCTGCCGCGGCATCTCACCCGCCGAGCAGCGCTCGGGTCACATCCCAGCCCTCCACGGCCGGGTCCAGCGCATGCAGGTCGTCCGGCGTCCGCAGCCGCCGCCACTCCGGCGCCGACCCGACGTGTTCCGGCCGTTCCGCCGCCTTCCGCAGCACCGCCGGGTCCCCCTCATCAAGATCAAAATCAGGCAGCCACAGGGGTACGGGTACCCGCGCCGCCACCCCCACGAGCCCTCCGCCGTCGCCGTCCGCCCGCGCGGTCGCCAGCGGCCGCGTCGTCAACGGCCGCAGCAGCTTCCCCACGGTGAGCCCCGGCAGGTTCGGCGCATCGCCCGCCACCAGCGCCACCTGCGCGAACCCGTCCGCCCCCGCCGCCGCGAAGATCTCCCCCGCGCTGAGCCGCCCCACCCGGTACACCGGCATCCCCGGCCAGGAGATCGCCTCCGCCAGCCCGAGATCCTCCTCGACACAGGCGATCCCGGCCTCCACCTCCGCCAGCCCGCGCAGCAGATCCACCACGTCCTCCGCCAGCGCAGCCCGCCACTTCCCGAGCTCCACCCCCGGCGGCGCCCACCTCACCGGCACCAGCACCGCCACCGCCACCCGCCTCGTCATCCCCTCACGCTATCCGCCCCCGAACGACAGCCACGCCGCGCGCCGCGCGGGGCCCGTCCGGATGGCAGCCGCACGGCTCCGTCCTGCGGGACCCCGTGCACCCGATCGGCGGGACGTTCACCGGACAGGCTCTCGGCGCGGCTGGCCGGCCGCGCCGAGAGCCGGCGCGGCCCGTCGCCGGGCAGGGGGCTCGGCACACCACCAGGCCCCGGAGCCAGCTTGACCATCGCCGGACAGAGCCTCAGCGCGTCGCCCGACGCCCGGAGCCGACTAGGCACGCGGCCTCGGCACGCCACCCGACGCTCGGAGCTGGTTCCGCCGAGAAGCGGCAGGCCGGGCGGGCGGGGGTGTGTAGGTGGCGACGGCGGCGGCCGCGTCCGGGCACTCTATGCCCGAAATTTCGGGAAAAGCAGCCCCGCGGTCGGCAATGTCTCGCGCTAATCCTCGACAAGTTCAGTGACTACGGACGAGTCGGGGGTCGACGCGGGAAGCTCGGCTACGGTCGGGCGGGTTTTCGGTGCCACGGCGGGACCGGCAGGGAGGAGCGCCAGCGACGACCGGTGCCCGCGGGAGCATGCGGACCGCCACCACGCCGGAAGCGGGAAATGGATTTTAAGGGTTTTGAGCGGTTAATCGTCCATGACCATGCCGGTGGCGGCCGAAATGCCTTCCAGGTAGCCGCGGGCGCGTTCGGTGCGGGGGTGGCGGCCGACGAGGTCCCAGAAGAGGGCGTTGTGGCTGGGGATGATGAGGTGGACGAGCTCGTGCAGGAGCACGTAGTCGATGACCCACTCGGGCATCTCCTGGATGCGGTGGGAGATGCGGATGGTGCGGTCGGCGGGGGTGCAGGAGCCCCAGCGGCCGTTCTGGTTGGTGACCCAGCGGACGCTTTCCGGGACGACCACGGTGCGGTAGTCGTCGAGGTAGCGGGCGATCAGGCGGCGCGCACGCGCGAGCAGCTCGGCGTCGGTGCGGCAGAGGCGTTCCTCACGGGCGGCGAGGCGGGCGAGCATCTTGTCGACCCACTCGGTCTCCTCGGCGCGGGAGAACTGGTCGGGGATGAGGACCACGACGCGCTCGCCGTCACGATAGGCGGACACCGTCCGGCGACGACGCTGACTGCGCCGCACCTCGACGACCGGCTTCCGCGTAGCAGCCATTACCGGCCCGCGGTGCCTCGGGTTCCGTTCACATCGGCACGCTAATCCCTAGTGACCAGGGGTTCGCAAGAGCCAACCGGGTGAACTGGGCCCAAAAAGTCCCCTTTTGGGCTTGGAGTCCGAAAAAAAGTTGTCGCGGCAGCGAGACTACCCGGCGGTTTCGGGGGTTGGACATGGGGGGTGGACTTTTTTGATCATCGAGGTGGACGACGGGGAAACCTTCTCCGGCGTGTCCGCACGAACCTGCCCAAAACAGGGCAATACGCCGGGCAGACTCCACCTCGACGCACGCACCGGACATGGAAGCGGCCGCCACTGGGTAGGGGTTCGCGGTGACCGCGACCCGCCGGCGGCGGTCGCGACGAACAGCCGGCGCCGAACACGAGGTCGCCGCGCCGGGAAACACCGCGGCGCGGCACGCCGGTCACCGAAACGAGGAGGGCACCGTGGCCACCAAGACCCAGACATACAACGGGTACTGCGTGAAGTGCAAGGAGAAGCGGGACTTCGAAGGCGAGGTCTCGGTCTCCAAGACGGGGATGAACATGGCGAAGGGCAAGTGCCCGGTCTGCGGCACCACCATGAACCGCATCCTCGGCAAAGCCCCCAAGGAATGACGCAGCGTGCTTGACAGGGGGCGGCCGCAGCCGCCCCCTCGGCTTTTCCGCCCGACATCCGTTACCGCGACGACTCAAACACGTTGAGTAAGTGCGGGCGCATGCACTCCCTGTGGATAACCCGCTTCGTTCTGTGGATAACACGGTGCACAGCCGTGCGGCCCTGTGGATAACCCGGGAGCCGGACGCCGCATCGGTGACACAGTGTCACCCATGAGCACGCCCACGCTGTACCGCCCGATGCTGATCCCCGGCCTGGCCCGGGTGTGGCGCGACCGGCACACGCTCCAGCTCGGCCTGGACCGGCGTCGCGCCGTGATCCTCCAACTGGCCGCCGGCACCGCCGGTGAGCTGCTCGACCTGGTCGACGGCACCCGGTCCGAGGGCACGATCCTGCAGCACGCCCGCCGTCTCGGCGTCCGCGACGAGGACGCGATCGGTCTCCTCCACGCGCTCCGGGCCGCCGGTCTCCTGCTCGGCGCCCACCATTTCCTCCCCAGCCGCCTGCCCGAGGAGGCCCGTTCGCGGCTGACCGGCGAGGCCGCCTCGATCGCGCTGGGTGATCATGGGGCTGTGGACAACCCGGCCCGTGTGCTGCGCCGCCGATATGCGGCCGACATCACCATCACCGGGCCGGGGCCGGCCGCCGGGCCGATCGCGGTCGCGCTGGCCCAAGCCGGGGTCGGCCGGATTCATGCCGACCTGTCCGGTCCGGTGCTGCCGTCCGACCGGGCCGGCGGCGCGCTGGCCCCACCGGCCGGCGAGGAGAGACGCGCCGCCGCCGTGGCCGCCGCGGTCCAGCGGGTCGCGCCGGACGTGCGGGTCAGCCCGGTGCCGCGCGGCCGGGCCGCGATCGTGGTCCAGCTGGGGCTGGACCGGCCGGCCCCGGTGATCGCGGCCGGGTTCGCCCAGCGCCGCCAGGCGCACCTGCTGGTCGGCGCGCGTGACGGCACCATGGTGGTCGGCCCGCTGGTCCCGGCGTCCGGCGTGCCGTGCCTGCGCTGCCTCGACCTGCACCGGCGTGACCGCGACCCGGCCTGGCCCGCGCTCGCGGCGCAGCTGCTCCCCCGGCCGGGCGCGGAGGGCGCGACCGGTGGCGCCGCGACCGTGCTGGCCGCGGCCGCGATCGTGGCCGAGCAGGTGCTGGCCTACCTCGACGGCGCGACGCCGGAGACGATCGGCGCGGCGGTGGAGGTGGACGGGCCGTCCCGGGTGCGCCGGCGGCGCTGGGCACAGCACCCGGTCTGCGACTGCGGGCGGCGGCATCGCCGATCTCCTCGCTTCCAGCCCGACACCCACCCGGTTCCCCAGGCACAATGATCTGGTGACCGATATCCCCCGACGGGCGGCCGCTCGCACTGCCAAGCTCGCCAGCCTGCCGCTCGGCTTCGCCGGGCGGACGGTGCTCGGGCTGGGGAAGCGCGTCACCGGCATCGCATCAGACGTCATCTCCGCGGAGATCCAGCAGCGCACCGCCGAGCAGCTCTTCAGCGTGCTGGGGCAGCTCAAGGGCGGTGCGATGAAGTTCGGGCAGGCGCTCTCGGTGTTCGAGGCCGCGCTGCCGGAGGAGCTCGCCGGGCCATATCGGCAGGCGCTCACCAAGCTGCAGGAGGCCGCTCCCCCGCTGCCCGCCGCCAGCGTGCACAAGGTGCTCGCGACCGAGCTGGGTGAGGACTGGCGGTCCTGCTTCGCGGAGTTCGAGGACGTGCCGGCCGCCGCGGCCAGCATCGGTCAGGTGCACCGCGCGGTGTGGCGTTCGCCACCTCCGGGCCGCGGCCGCAAACGCGTGCCGGACCGCACGGTCGCCGTGAAGATCCAGTACCCGGGCGCCGGGGACGCGCTGGTCGCGGACCTGAAGCAGCTGTCCCGGCTGGCCGGCATGTTCCGCGCGATCCAGCCCGGCATAGACGTGAAGCCGCTGATCGCGGAGCTGCGCGAGCGGATCGTCGAGGAGCTGGACTACGAGCTGGAGGCCGAGACCCAACGTGCCTTCCACGCGGGGTACGCGAAGGATCCGGACATCTACGTCCCCGAGGTGATCCGCGCGACACCACGCCTGCTGGTCACCGAGTGGATCGACGGCACGCCGCTCTCCGCGGTCATCGCGGACGGCACCCAGGAGGAGCGCGACGAGGCCGGCCGGCTCATGGCGGTGCTGCACTTCTCCGCGCCCCGGCGCTGCGGCCTGCTGCACGCGGACCCGCACCCGGGCAACTTCCGCATCCTGCCGGACGGCCGGCTCGGCGTGATCGACTTCGGCGCGGTGGCCCGGCTCCCCGAGGGCCTGCCCGAGCCGGTCGGCCGGCTGCTCTCACTGGCGCTGGCCGGCGACGCGGACGGCGTGATGGCCGGGCTGACCACCGAGGGCTTCGTCCGGGCCGGCGACACCAGGCTGGACGCGGCGGCGCTGCTGGACTTCCTGATGCCGATGCTGGCGCCGGTCGCGGAGGAGGAGTTCCAGTTCACCCGCGCCTGGCTGCGTGGCGAGGCGGTGCGGCTGAGCAGCCCGAAGTCCCCGGCGTACCAGTTGAGCCGGCACCTGAACCTCCCCCCGTCGTACCTGTTGCTGCACCGCGTCACGATGGGCTCGATCGGTGTGCTCTCCCAGCTGGAGGCCAGGGCGCACTACCGCGGCATCGTCGAGGAGTGGCTGCCGGGCTTCGGGACGGACGAGTAAAGAAGCCCCCGGCCCGGACGGGCCGAGGGCATCAGACGAATACCGACGGTGTGGTGTTATCCGCGCATTTCGCGAGCGGCCCGCTGACGGGCCTCCATCGCGACGCGACGGGCGGATCGAGGTGCCTCAGCGCTCCGGAGTGCGGCCTGAGGCTGTCGCATTCGTACCCTCGACAGCGCTTCGTGAAGTAGTTGCATCTTGCCGGCTCCATTCAGAGTCAGAGCAGTCGTTTCGGGGGTCATCTCGAGTACCGGAGCCGGTCGGTGACCGGCGTCGATGCTGATCGGGTGCATGTCAGGCCGCCAGCCGGACGTTGCTGCGGGTCTCGGCCAGCTCGTTGGCCGCCATCCGCGCCTCGACCTCGGTGCGGAGCTCCGCGTCACGCGCGGCGTCCTCCTTGCGCGGACGGCCACGGGGCCGCTTGCGCGGAACGACCGCGCCACGCTCGAAGATCTCGCCGCCCCAGACGCCCCAGGGCTCGGCACGGTCCACGGCACCGCTCAGGCAGGCAGCGCGCAGCGGGCAGTCCCCGCAGAGCGACTTCGCCAGCTCGAGCTCGGCCGGGACGTCCGAGAACCACAGGTCAGGGTCGAACTTCCGGCAGGGCAGGTTTGCCTCCAGCTCGACGTTCGTGTCAAGCACGGCAAGGGCCAGACTCATGCCCGGTCACCTCTCTCTCGCTTCGATCTCGTAGATCGCTTTCCGACGTGGTACGGGGGTCGGAGTCTTTCCGAACCCGGTGTGCGGGCTTCGAAAATGACGAAGGCCGCGGATCCCGGTAAGCGGGTTCCGCGGCCTCGAGGTGAGCCGGTTGGTCTGTTAACTCAGACCGGCCTTCCTCGAGGTGGAACACCGCGGGCACCGCCGAAGGCTCGCTCGGAGCCGACAGTCATGCCCTTGTTGCCCGTGATCCCCTTGAGTCCCGCAGAGCCATTGCGGCCCTGGAGAGACTCTTTGCTGCTGCTGACCAGAGAGACACCGGTCCTCTGGACCCGAATCGCGCCATCTGCCACCGGCTGATCCAGCACCAGTTCGGCCTGGGTGCGGACCTGGTCCACCTGCGGCATGACGGAGACGACCGACCGGTCGCGTTGCCACGACGGCGCATGCGCGCTCGCCGGGGAAACGGGCCGGACCGGACCGTCGACGGACAGCAGGAGGGCAGGGGACATCGATGGGATCTGCAGCATCGTGTAGATCTCCACTGGGGTCACCTTCTCTCTCCGCTAGCCGTTGACGAATACGGTTTCCAACCCCTCCGAGCAGCACGAAAGCGCGTGCTCGGTGAGGTGTGATCTGAGGCTATGCCCCTCCCACGCGAGGAGGCAAACGAATTAATCCGAGTTCTCAGAAGTTTTTTTGCCGGTGACTTCGTCGACCGTCGCGCCGCCGATCAGCGCCACCACCGGCTCGGCGTAGAGGCGCTGCTTGCGGGGCCCGATGCCGGCGATCTCGACCAGCTGTTCCGGCCGGCTCGGGCGGCGTTCGGCCAGCGCGACCAGCGTGGCGTCCGTGAAGACCACGTAAGCAGGAACTTTCTGCCCCGCGGCGACCCGGGCACGCCAGTCGGTCAGGCGCTCGTACAGCTCCTCGTCGAGGTCGCTGGGGCAGCTCGGGCAGCGGCCCAGCTTGCGGTCCACACCGGCCAGCAGCGTGGCCCCGCAGACCCGGCAGGACGCGATCGGCACGCGGCGCCGGTCAGGTTTCCGACTCTCCTCCTTCTGGAGAGAGCGGGTGCGGGCCGCGGGACGCTCGAAGCTGGGCAGGAACCGGCACGGGCGGCGCGGGCGGCCACCGGGCGACCGGCTCTGCGCGTAGGAGAGCCACAGCCAGTGCCGGGCCCTGGTCACGCCCACGTAGAGCAGCCGGCGCTCCTCCTCAAGGGCTTCAGGCGTGCGCGCGTACGTGGTGGGCAGCGTCCCCTCGGCCAGCCCGACCAGGAACACCGCGTCCCACTCCAGGCCCTTCGCGGAGTGCAGCGAGGCCAGCGTGACGCCCTCCAGCGCGGGCACATGCTGCTGCGCCGCCCGGCGGGCCAGCTCGTCGTTGAAGCCGCTCAGCGTGGCGTCGCGCTGCACGGCCGCGCCCTCGCCGATCGGCAGGATGTCCGGCACCGCCGCGAAGTCCACGGCCAGCTGCACGAGCGCGGCCAGCGCCTCCCACTTCTCGCGCGCGGCGCCGCCGGTCGGGGGCGTGTCCGGGGACCAGCCGGTGGCGGCGAGCGCCTCCACCACGGCCGCGCGCAGCGGTGTGCCGGACGGCGTGGACCGGGTGGCGGCGCGCAGCGCGACCATGGCCTGGCGGATCTCCGGGCGTTCGAAGAAGCGTTCGGCGCCCTGGATCACGTACGGCACGTGCGCCTCGGTGAACGCGGCCTCGTACGCGGCGGACTGCGCGTTCGTCCGGAACAGCACCGCGATCTCGCGCGCCGGCACGCCGGACCTGATCAGCTCGACGGCTCGGCGCGCCACCGCGGTCGCCTCGTCCGGCTCGTCACCGAAGATCCGCAGCTCCGGTTCGGGCCCCGGCGCGCGCTGCCCGACCAGCTCCAGCCGCAGCCGGGCCTCCGCGCCGCGCGCGGCCTGGATCACCGCGTTCGCCAGGCCGACCACCTGCGGCGTGGACCGGTAGTCGCGGGTCAGCCGCACCACGGTCGCGCCGCGGAACCGGCGGGAGAAGTCGATCAGGTAAGACGAGGTGGCGCCGGTGAACGAGTAGATGGTCTGGCTGGCGTCGCCGACCACGGTCAGGTCGTCCCGACCGCCGAGCCAGGCGTCGAGCAGCCGCTGCTGCAACGGGTTCACGTCCTGGTACTCGTCGACCACGAAGTGCCGGTACTGCGATCGGATCTCCTCGGCCACGTCCGGGTGCTCCTCGATGCCCCAGACGGCGGCACGCAGCATGTCCTCGAAGTCGATCACGCCCTGGGCACGCTTGATCCGCTCGTACTCCGTGAAGACCGCCGCGACGCGCTCCGGGGCCAGCGGCGGCTCACGCATCGCCTTGACCGCGGCGGCCGGGTAGTCCCCCGGCTCGACCAGCGACGACTTGGCCCACTCGATCTCGCTCGCCAGGTCGCGCGCGACGAGCCGGTCGGCGCGCACGTTCGCCCGGCCGGCCGCGAGCGTCACCAGCCGCGCCTTGCTCTCCAGCAGCTGCGGCATCTGCCGGCCGTCCAGGATCCGGGGCGCGAAGTAGCGCAACTGCCGGAGCGCGGCCGCGTGGAACGTGCGCGCCTGCACGCCGGGCACGCCGAGCGCGACCAGCCGCGCGCGCATCTCCGCGGCGGCGCGGGCCGTGAACGTGACCGCCAGCACGTGCCGGCCGGAGATCTCGCCGGAGACGACGCGGTGCGCGATGCGGTGGGTGACGGCCCGGGTCTTGCCGGTGCCGGCGCCGGCCAGGATGCAGACCGCGCCCGCGGGGGCGGTCACCGCCCGGAGCTGATCCGGGTCCAACCCGGCTATGACGCTGTCACCCACGGCGTTCGAGCCTAGGTCATCCCCGGTGCGACGGCCTCTCGCCGGGCCCGGGATTATCCGCACACCGTCCCTGGTTGAGGACGATGATCGGGTCACGAACGCCTGCCGAGGGAGAGAACCTGCCATGTTGACCATGTACTCGACGAGCTGGTGCGGATACTGCCACCGCCTCAAGACTCAGCTCGACCGCGAGGGCATCGGCTACGAGGTGGTGGACATCGAGGCGGACGAGGACGCCGCCTCGTTCGTGATGGGGGTCAACGGGGGCAACCAGACCGTACCCACGCTGCGTTTCGAGGACGGGTCCGCGCTTACCAACCCGTCGATCGTCGCGGTGAAGGCGCATCTCAAGGCGCTCGCCGCTTAAGCTCTCAGCAATATACGGCCGCCGATTGTGATCATTTACGATCGGCGGCCGTTTGGTTTGGGTTACAAGGTCCAGATTTCTATTAATCTGCGTCCTGGTATTTGACCAACATGCGACTCTTACGGTCCCACATCAGCGATGAAGCGGTTCATAATGGACGGCGGCGAACTGTTGATGCTCCCCGATAACTGACGTGTGGAGGTTTCGGTGTCTCCTGCGCCGAGCCCGATAGTCCGGCGACGCAGGCTCGGCCAAGAGCTGCGCCGTCTTCGTGAGGCCGCGGGCCTCACCGGCGACCAGGTCATCGAGCGGATCGGCTGGGCCTCCGCGTCCAAGCTCTCCCGCCTGGAGAACGGGCGCAGTCGCCCCGATCTCGGCGACGTGCTCGACCTGCTCGACCTCTACGGCGTGTCCGGGGCGCCCCGCGACGAGCTGATCGCGATCACGCGCGACGCCGGCAACACGCGGGCCTGGCTCCGGGCGTACCCGGTGATGACGCCGCAGCAGCGCGACTGGGCCGAGCTGGAGGCCGGCTGCGTCGACATCCGGGAGTACGCGCCGATGTTCGTCCCCGGCCTGATGCAGACGCCGGAATACGCCCGGTTGCGCCTGATCTCCGCGCGCCCGCTCGCACTCCCCACGCCGGACGGCCGCGGCCCGGAGAGCCTGGAGAACCAGGTCAACGCGCGGATCTCCCGCCAGGGCCTGCTCCGTCGGCCGGATGCGCCGCGGTACGACGCCGTGCTGGAGGAGACCGCGCTCATCGGCCGCGGCGGCCCGCCGGACATCCTGCGCGGCCAGGTCGGCCACCTCCGCCGGCTCGGCACGCTGCCCAACGTCACGATCCGCGTGCTGCCGCGCACCGCCACGGTGGCGAACTGGTACCTGGCACATACCAGCTTCTCGATCTACCGGTTCGCCGACCCGCAGGACCCGGAGACGGTCGCGGTGGAAACGCTCGAGCGTGACATGTTCGTCAACGAGGGCGACGAGGTCCGGCATTACGCCACGGTCTACGACTGGCTCCGCGACGCCGCGCTCTCGCCGGAGGATTCGATGGCGTGGCTCGCCGAGGTGGCCGACACCGTGCACCTCAACAGCCACGCGCCGATGCAGCGCCGCTCGCCGGACCAGCATTTCTCCTGACCGATCTTTCACCATTCCTCGAATGACCCGGCCGGTGGTGTCCACACGCCACTGTCGCCGTTTTCCTCGTGCGCCCCGGGCCTCCTCGGGGGCCCATGACCGGAATGTCGGTCGAGTCCGGCTGTCCATGATCTGAGAGGTACTGCGCGACAGCCCGGCACAGCGCAGACTGGGCGGCGCGGACGTCCCGCACAGAGAGCGCTTTCACTAGCCGAGCCGGGTCGGCCGCTCACTCACAGTGAGCGGCTTTCACTCGTTCGGGTGGCTCCGGCGCCGGAGGGAATCCTCGTGCTTGTCGGCTTCGAATGCCTGCCATAAACATGTCCGTGGTGGACGACTGCAACTTCCACTTTGGTGGGAAGTGCACGAAGCACCACCGAGCGTCACCGGCCGAGATTGGGAGTGGATCATGCGCTATCTGATCGTCCGCACCGATATCCGGCCCGTGGAACCACCCGCGATGGAGACGGTCTGGGCCGACGGCAAGTCCGTCCGCGACGAACGGACCACCCCCGAGCCCCGCCGCCAGACCGTCCTGGCTCAGGACCGCGCCGCAGCCCTCGACCTCGCCCGCGCACTGTCCGCAATGGGCGCGGTCCGCTCCGGTCGCCAACGCGTCAAGATCATCCGCGTCGGCGACCCCAAAGCCTGGCAGTCCCGCGACCTCGAACCCGTCCCCGACGCCTGACAACACTCCGTCACCGACGACAAACCCACGATCTCCTTTTCCCGTTTCGGCGTGGCCGCGGTCCGCATGCCCCCGTGGGCGCTCTGCCGGCCTGGGGCCGAGCCAACCTCCGACGTGCCGAAGACTCCGCTGGCGCTCCGCTTCGGCCCGCCGATCGGAGCCGGTTCCGCCGTGGTCACCGAAGACCAGGATTCATGCGGCTTTGCGGATCGCCGCCGGTTTGTGGCTACGTGGATCGGGCGCCGGCACGCCCGAAAATTCGGCAAGTAGAGAACCTGCTGCGCTTTCGGCGTCGAGGTCTGAGCGCCCACGGCGATCACCCGGGCACTGCGCGCCCGATATTTCGCGATATCGACGGCGGGAGATCTTCGTGATCATGGCGGTATGTACGTTCTCCACGCTTCGAGTGCCCGAGACCGTGGAGAACGTACATACCGCCATGATCACGATCGGAGGCCACGGTCGGCATGCGACCTGGAGCCGAAGGACGGGCCGGGCCCACCCCTTGGAGGCACACACGGTGAGCAAATCGAAAAGCCTTGCCATCGAACGGGAATGGCGGCGATCACCCAATTAGAGTTTTATATACGGAAATTTCGGGCGTAGGGTGCCCGGCCGCACGAGAGCGCGGGCGACCGAGACGGAGCTGCGGCGCGCACGTTGTCCTCGGGCGCTCCACGCCGAGATTCCGGGCGCCCTGCGCCCGAAAGCCTGCCACGTCGACCATCTGCTGGTGGCGTGGCATGGAAGCGCGGATGGGGTTTTGGGGAGCACGGCGAAACTGGCTCCTCGCGTCGTGCGGAGCGCCAGCGGAGCCCGACGCGAGGTTTGCCCGCGGGAGCAACGCTGCCGGACCACACCGGAAGCGGGCAAACAAGACCTTGATCTGAGGTTGCCGCCTCCCGACCGGCGCGCATCCCGGCGGCGAGGCGCACGGCCCAGCCATCGTGCCGGCGGGCTCGGGGTCTGGGGTCGCCCCCAGGCAAGATCGAGCGCCCGCGGGAGCAACGCTGCCGCACCACACCGGAAGCAGGCAAACAAGACCTTGATCTGAGGTTGCCGCCTCCCGACCGGCGCGCACCCCGGCGGCGAGACACGCGACCCAGCCACCGCGCCAGCGGGCTCGGGGTCCGGGGTCGCCCCCAGGCAGGCTTCTGCGGGGCGGGGTCAGGAGCCCAGCCAGGAGGCGATCAGGTAGTGGGCGATGGAGGCGCCCATGGGGAGACCGACCTTGAGGCCGTCGTGGGTGAGGACGTCGCCGCCGTCGATGATGGTGCGGATCTCGCGGCGGGTGAACCAGCGGGCCTCGACGATCTCCTCCGGGTCGACGGTGATCGGGAGCGTCGGGTCGGCGACCGCGTTGAAGCCCAGCATCAGGGACGCGGGGAACGGCCAGGGCTGGCTGGCGACGTAGCTGATCGGGCCGAGCGGGAGGCCGACCTCCTCCGCGACCTCGCGGACCACGGCGGCCTCGGCGGACTCGCCGGGCTCGACGTAGCCGGCCAGGCAGGAGAAGCGGCGGATGTCGGGGCTGCCGGACCAGGCCGCGTTGTTGCCGAGCAGGCAGCGGCCGTCGGGGCCGGCCACGCCGTCGTGGACGAGCACGATCATGGCGGGGTCGGTACGTGGCCAGACCTGCTTGCCGCCCTCGTCGACGCGGCTCCAGCCGGCCTCGTGGGTGCTGGTGCTGGTGCCGCTGGTCGGCGAGAACGTGTGGGCGGCGTGCCAGTTCGCCAGCGCGAGCGCGGTGGTCATCAGGCCGGCGTCGCGGTCGTCGAGCTGGTGGCCGACGTCGCGCAGGTTGACGGCCCGGGTGCCGGGGACCGAGGGCAGCGGCGCGTCGATCGCGAAGACCGGGCCGCCGTCCGGCTCCTCCCCGAGGAACATCCGGGCGGACGGGTCGACGACCGGCGCGGTCTCCGGGGTGAAGAGAACCAGTCCGGCGTCGGAGATGAGCGTGCGGCCGCCGGCGCGGGTGTCGAGCACGACCACCCGGGCCCGTTCCCAGGCGGCGGCCAGCCATTCGGCGTCACGCCGCCGGTGGGCGGAGCGGTCCAGCGTGGTGCGTGCCAGCGGCGGTCCCGGGCGTTCGTGCGTCACTGTTGTGCTTTCTCGATCGGTGTCAGGGCCGCGAGCGGGGCCTCGATCTTCTCGGCGTCGCCGAGCACGACCGTGACCGCGCGGGCCGGCGCGAGGTAGGTGGCGGCCGCGGCCGCGACGTCGTCCGCGGTGGCCGCCGCGAGCCGGGCCGAGTGTTCGGCCAGGTGGTCGAGGCGCAGGCCGAAGCCGGCGTACGTGGTGGCCAGGCCCGCGAGCCCGGCCTGGGTGGCGACGCCGAGGCGGAGCGTGCCGAGCGCGTACTGCCGGGCCTGCTCCAGCTCGTCCTCCTTGGGCGGGAGGCTCGCTATGCGGCCGAGCTCGTAGAGCGTCTCCAGCATGGCCGGGCCGGTGACCTCGGTCGCCACGTCCGCGGCGACGGTGAGGGAGGAGCCGGCGACCAGGTGCTCGATCGCGGAGTGCGGTCCGTACGTGTACCCCTTGTCCTCGCGGATGTTCTCCACCCAGCGGGACGAGAAGTAGCCGCCGAAGATCAGGTTGGCCAGTTGCAGCGCCGCGTGGTCCGGGTGGGTGCGCGGGACCGCGGGCAGCGCCATCCGCAGCGAGGACTGCACCGAGTCCGGCCGATGGAGGACGGAGAGCGGGGCGGGCACCAGCGCCGGTACGGGCGGGAGCGCCCACTTCGACGCGGGCACGTCGCCGCCGATCGCCCAGCCGCCGAGGATCTGCTCCGCGGCCTCGATCGCCTTCGCCGGCTGGATGTCGCCGACCAGCACCAGCGTGGCGCCGGCCGGGCGGATCCGCTCGGAGTGCAGCGCGCGCAGCTGGGCCGGGCGCACGGCCTTGACCTGCTCCGGCTCCGGCATCTGGACCGCGTACGGATGCTTGCCGTAGACGCGCTGGAGCAGCGCGGTGCGGGCCACGTGCGACGGCTGGCTCTGCGCGACCTGGATGTGGTCGACCAGGCGGGCGCGCTCGGTGGCGACCTCCTCGGCCGGGTACCGGGCCGCGGTCAGCACCTCCGCCATGATCTCCAGGATCCGCTCCAGGCCGCTGACCAGGCCGTTTCCGGCGAGCATCAGCCGGTCCGGGTCGACGCCGGCGCTCAGCGCGCCGCCGACGGTCTGCAGCTCGGCCGCGATCTCCACGGACGTCATCGTGTCCGTGCCGGAGAGCAGCGTCTGGGTGAGCATGGCCGCGCGGGCCGTGTGCGCCCGGCCGAACGGGATGCGCAGCCGGACCTCGACCAGCGGCACGGACGGCCGGCGGATCGCGATCACGGTCAGCCCGTTGGGCAGCGTCTGCTCGACCTCCGTCGGCAGCTGGAGCGTGGTCGTGGGGCCGAGGTCGGGAAGGGTGGTGACCGTCTTCACTGCTGGACTCACCGCGCCGCTCCCGGAATGACCTCGATGGTGGCCCGGCGCTGCGGCCGGAGGGTGGCGGCTGCGGCCCGGATCTGCTCCTCCGTGACCGCGCCGAGCAGCACGGGCAGCTCGTTGAGCAGGCCCGGCTCGCCGCGTTGCTGTTCCAGAACCGCCATCCGGAGGGTACGGCTGAGCACCGCGTCCGTGTCGCGGAGCAGGTGGGTGGCCATCCGGGCCTGGGTGCGGGCCAGCTCGCCCGCGGTCAGCCCGTCCTCGGCCAGCCGCTCCAGCTCCTCGTCGACGGTGCCGAGCAGCTTGTCCACGTCGCCGCCCGGGGGCAGGTGTGCCTGGAGCAGCAGCGCGGTGGGGTCGCGCACCTCGAACGGCTCGCCCATGAAGCCCAGGTAGCCGCCGATGCTGGTGACCGACCGGTCCTTCAGCACCAGGCGCTCGACCAGGCGGGACGCGTCACCGTCGGTGAGCACCTCGGCCAGCACCACGTAGGGCAGGTAGCCGGCGAAGTCGGCGATCGGGTCCGGCACTCGCCAGGCCGCGGCCACGGCGGGTAGCGGGGCGAGCCGGTCCGTGTACGACGTCCGCCGCTCCTCCGTCAGGTCCGGCTCGTCGAAGCCGGGGCGGACCGGGGCCAGCCGCGCGGCGACGCTGCCGAAGTGGCGTTCGACCAGCACGGTCGCCTCGGCCACGTCGAAGTCGCCGGCGACGGAGAGGACCGCGTTACCGGACGCGTAGTACTTCTCGAAGAACTCGGCCGCGTCCGGGACGGTGGCGCTCTCCAGGTCGGTGAACGAGCCGTAGCCGTCGTGCGCGTTCGGGAACGTGTCGAACATGACCGGCGGCAGCGTCAGCCAGGGGAAACCGCCGTACGGCTGGTTCAGCACGTTGACGCGGATCTCCTCCTTGACCACGTCGACCTGGTTGCGCAGGTTCTCCTCGGTGAGCCGGGGGCCACGCATCCGGTCCGCCTCGAGGAAGAGCGCGCGCTCGAGCGCGTTGCTCGGCAGGATCTCGAAGTAGTCCGTGTAGTCGAGGTGGGTGGAGCCGTTGAACGTGCCGCCGGAGCCCTGCACGTGCCGGAAGTGCGCCAGCTTCTCCAGGTTCGCCGAGCCCTGGAACATCAGGTGCTCGAAGAGATGGGCGAACCCGGTGCGTCCTTCCGGCTCGGATCGGATGCCCACGTCGTAGACGACGGCCACTCCGACCACGGGGGCGCTGCGGTCGGGGGCCAGGACGACGCGCAGTCCGTTGGCGAGCGTGAAACGCTCCACCGGGTACCGCGTCGCGGCTATTTTGTTGGATCTCCGAGCCACCACCCTGCCGACATTAGCGCTTCCCGGCGGAAACGGCCGCGAGCGCGCCCGCCCGGGTGCGCGGAAGCACGTGGCGGCCGACACGGGTGGCCTCCTCCAGGTGCGGCCAGGCGGAGAGGATGAACTCGTCGACGCCGGCCTCGGTGTACTCGTCGAGGCGGGCGGCGACCTCGTCGTACGACCCGACGAGCGCGGTGCCGGCGCCCTCCCGGACCAGACCCACGCCGGCCCACAGGTTGGGCGCGACGGTGAGGCCGTCGGCGGTGCCGCCGTGCAGCCGCGTCATCCGGGACTGGCCGACCGAGTCCATCCGGGCGAAGCGCGCCTGAGCCGCGGCGATCCGCTCCGGGCTCATGCCGGCCAGCAGGCGGGTGGCCTCGCCCCACGCCTCGTCCGCGGTCTCGCGGGCCAGGACGTGGATGCGCAGGCCGAACCGTACCGGCCGATCGGTGGTGGCCTTGAAACGCGCGATGCGGCCGGCGACCGCGGGCAGCGGCTCGCCCCACAGCAGGTACGCATCCGCGTGCGCGGCCGCGACCTGGACCGCGGCCGGGGAGGCGCCGCCGAGGTAGATCGGCACGGCCGGGTCGGCGGGCGCGCGCAGCCCGCCCCGCTCGACCCGGTAGTGCTCGCCGTGGAAGTCGAACGGGCCGCCGGCCAGCGCGCCGCGCAGCACCTGGAGGAACTCACCGGTGCGCGCGTAGCGGGCGTCGTGGTCGAGGAAGTCGCCGTAGGCGCGCTGCTCGGCCGGGTCGCCGCCGGTGACGATGTTGAGCGCGAGCCGGCCGCCGGAGATCGCCTGGAACGACTCGGCCTGCTGGGCGACGAGCGTGGGCAGCGCGAAGCCGGCGCGGACCGCGACCAGCAGCCCGAGCCGTGACGTGCGCTGGGCGACGGCGGCGCAGACGATCCACGGGTCCGGGCAGCCGGCGCCGACCGGGGTGAGCGCGGAGTGGAAGCCCGCTTCCTCGGCTGCGCGGCCGACCTCCGCGAGGTATTCCACGCCGGCGGCGCGCCGGTGCGGGGCGGCGCCGGCGGTGACCGTGGCGGCGCCGGCCTGGTCGCCGTCGCCGGACGTGGGGAGGAACCAGTGGAACGTCATCGCGTCAGGCTAGCCCATTCCCTAGTTCATCGCTAGGTTTAGAGGAGTAGGGCTATCCCATGATGTGGACATCACCTTGACCGGGAACCACTACTGAATCGATTGTTCCTATCAAACAAGTAGGCAATATCTGGATTGGATCTCGATGAGAGCTCTTCGGCTGCGAACCCTGGCCGCCGCCGTGGCACTTGCCACGGCCACCGTGGGCGCGCTCGCCGCCTGCGGTAGCGCAGGCGGGGCCGGCGACGAGACCGGCGGCCCGGTCACGCTGCGGCTCGGCTACTTCCCGAACATCACGCACGCCTCCGCCGTCGTGGGCGTGGAGAAGAACATCTTCAAGGACAAGCTCGGCACGAACGTCACGCTCGAGACCAAGACGTTCAACGCCGGCCCGGCCGCGATCGAGGCGCTGTTCTCGGACGCGATCGACGCCACCTACATCGGGCCGAACCCGACGGTGAACGCGCACTCCAAGTCCAAGGGCGAGGCGGTCCGCGTGATCTCCGGCTCCGCGTCCGGCGGTGTCGCGCTGGTGGTCAAGCCGGACATCAACTCCGCGGCCGACCTCAAGGGCAAGAAGATCGCGACGCCGCAGCTCGGCAACACGCAGGACGTGGCGTTCCGGTACTGGCTCAAGGAGCAGGGCCTCACCGCCACCAAGGAGGGCGGCGGCGACGTCTCCGTGGTCCCCCAGGAGAACGCGCAGACCGTGGAGACGTTCCACAGCGGCGCGATCCAGGGCGCGTGGGTGCCGGAGCCGTTCGTGTCCCGGCTGGTCAACGACGGCGGCAAGGTGCTCATCGACGAGCGCGACCTGTGGCCGGACAACAAGTTCGTCATCACGAACCTGATCGTCAGCACCAAGTTCCTCAAGGCCCACCCGGACGTGGTGAAGGCGCTGGTCGCGGGCCAGGTCGCGTCGAACGACTACCTGCACGAGAACGAGGCCGAGTCGCAGCAGGCGATCTCCGACCACATCGGCAAGATCACCGGCAAGCCGCTGGACCTGGACCTGATCGCGCAGGCCTGGAAGACGATCGAGTTCACCAACGATCCGATCCCGTCCTCGCTGAAGACCGGTCTGGATCACGCGGTCGAGGTCGGGCTGACCGAGCCGGTGGACCTGAACGGGCTCTACGACCTGTCGTACCTGAACGAGGCCCTGAAGTCCGCGGGCGAGCCCGAGGTCGCGCAGCCGTGACGACTCTGCTGATCCGGTCGACAGAACAGAGCGGCGATCCGTCAGGCCGCCCGCTCCGCTGCGCTCCGTGGACGTCATGACGGCCGCCACCCCCGTCAAGGAGAGCGCGACCGCCGCGGTCGCGCTCTCCGGGGTCACCAAGGTCTACGGTCGCGGCTCCGAGGCCGTCCTGGCACTGGACGGCCTCGACCTCACCGTCCGGCCCGGCGAGTTCGTCTGCCTGGTCGGCGCGTCCGGTTGTGGCAAGAGCACGTTGCTCAACCTGGTCGCCGGTCTGGACAAGCCGACCGGCGGCGCGATCGAGGTCGCCGGCGACGCCCGGCCCGGCCTGATGTTCCAGGAGTCCGCGCTCTTCCCCTGGCTGAGCGTCGGGGCGAACGTGGAACTGCCGCTGAAGCTGCGCGGCCTGAACAAGCAGCAGCGCCGGGACCGGGTCGCGGAGCTGCTGCGCACCGTGCACCTCGGCGACTTCGGCAAGCACCGGCCGCACCAGCTCTCCGGCGGCATGCGGCAGCGCGTCGCGCTGGCCCGCACGCTCGCGCTGGACACGCCGGTGCTGCTGATGGACGAGCCGTTCGGCGCGCTCGACGCGATGACCCGGGACATCCTGCACGACGAACTGGAGCGCATCTACCTGGAGCGCGAGCTGACCGTGCTGTTCGTGACGCACAACGTGCGCGAGGCGGCCCGGCTCGCGGACCGCATCGTGGTGCTCTCCAGCCGGCCCGGCCGGATCATCCACGAGACCACGGTGGACGCGCCCCGCCCTCGGCGCATCGACGCGCCCGAGGTCGCCGCGATCGCCGCCGACGTCACCGACCGGCTCCGCAAGGAGGTCATCCGCCATGGCCAGTGACACGATCGCCGCCAAGACCACGGAGACCGGCGCCATCTCCGGGCTCGACGCACTGGAGATCGCCGGGCGGGAGAAGGAACCGTCCCGGGCCCGCAAGCTCTGGTTCCAGACCTGGCCAAAGCTCACCGCCATCGCGCTGGCCATCCTGATCTGGCAGGCCGTGGTCTGGTCCGGCTGGAAGGACCCGTGGGCGCTGCCCGGCCCGGAGGCCGTCTTCCCGGACCTCTGGGAGTACGTGCAGACCGAGGCGTTCTGGTCCGGGCTCGGCACCACCGCACGCCGCGCCGGCGTCGGCTTCGCGACCGCGGTCGCGGCCGGTCTGGTGCTCGGCCTCGCGGTGGCCAGCAACAAGATCCTCCGGGCCGCGCTGGGCTCGATGATCACGGCGTTGCAGACCATGCCGTCGATCGCCTGGTTCCCGCTGGCCATCCTGCTCTTCCAGCTCAGCGAGCAGGCGATCTTCTTCGTGGTGGTGCTCGGCGCCGCGCCCTCGGTGGCGAACGGCGTGCTGCACGGCGTCGACTACGTCCCGCCGCTGCTCCGCCGCGCCGGGACCAACATCGGCGCACGCGGGTTCAACCTCTACCGGTACGTCATCGCGCCCGCCGCGCTGCCGGCCATCGTCGCCGGCCTCAAGCAGGGCTGGGCGTTCGCCTGGCGCAGCCTGATGGCCGGTGAGCTGCTCGTCGTCATCGCCACCAAGACGTCGATCGGCGCCCAGCTGCAGTACGCGCGTGAGCTCAGCGAGACCGAGCGGCTCATCTCGATCATGATCACGATCCTGGTACTCGGCCTGCTCGCGGACGCCGCGTTCGGCGCCGCCGACCGGGCCATCCGCCGCCGCTGGGGCCTGCTCGACCGCAACAACTAAGGAGATCCGCATGTACGTCTCGGCGCGCAGCGACTACGCCGTCCGCGCGATGCTGGCCCTCGCGGACTCGGATCGCAAGGACACGCGTGAGCTGGTGAAGGCCGCCACGCTGGCCGCCACGCAGGAGATTCCGCTCAGCTTCCTGCAGGGCATCCTGCTGGACCTGCGCCGGGCCGGGCTGCTGCACAGTCACCGAGGCGTCGAGGGCGGGTACGCGCTGGCCCGCCCCGCGGACGAGATCACGGTCGGCGACGTGCTGCGGGCGGTGAGCGGCTCGCTGACCACGGTCCGCGGCCTGCCCGCGGACGCGGCCGACTACCACGGTATCGCGGCCGGGCTGACCGACGTCTGGCTGGCCGTGCACGAGGCGATCGAGGAGGTCGTCGACACGGCCACGCTGGCGGACCTGCTGGCCAGGTCGCGCGCGAGCGCCACCTGAGCGAACGGGGCGGTCCATGACGGACCGCCCCTCGTCCTATCCCCCCGACCCCTGCTGCAGGCCGTGGGCCTGTTCCAGGCCCGGCGCCTCCTCCGAGACCTGGGTCGCCACCTCGGGCGGGTCGAAGAGTGGAATGTGGACGTCGACTATCGCGCTTTCCGCGCGGGCGGCGTCGTACCAGGGAGTGAACACGGCCAGCATGGCCAGACCCACTCCCAGCAGCGCCAACGTGAAGACCACCGTGATCTCCCGTATTCCGCCCTTTCCGTTGCTCACCGCAGAACCCCCGTTTGCGTTATTCCGACGACGAGTTGACATATCTCAACGTCTCGCCCGCACATAGCATGTCGTGTCAAGGGGCCGGGCGCAGTCACCCATCGGACCTTCCCCCTCAACCGAACATCGCCGGGCACCTGGCCGTAAGGACCTTTCTAGAGGTAGCTACGACGACGGCGGCGATTCGGACCACGAAACCGGCACGGAAACGACCAACTCCGCCAGCGCGTCCCGGTCGAGCAGGTCCGCGGGCCGGACCGTGACGTCGTCGCGCACGTAGTAGAAGGCGGCCCGCACCTCCTCCACCGGAACGCCGGCCAGCGCGGCCCAGGCCAGCCGGTACGCGGCCAGCTGCACCGCGGCCGCCTGCGCCGCCTCGCCCTCCGGTGGTGCGCCGGTCTTCCAGTCGACCACGTCGTACCGGCCGCCGAGCGCGGAGAAGACCGCGTCCATCCGCCCGCGGACCACCACGCCGCCGATCACGGTCGCGAACGGCACCTCCACCTCGATCGGCGTCCGGTCCGCCCACTCGCCGGCCAGGAAGCGCGCCTGCAGGTCCGCCAGCTCCGCGTCGCCGGCCGCGTGCTCGTCCGCGGCGCCGGGCAGCTCGTCCAGGTCGAGCAGCCGGTCCGCGCCGAAGCGCTGCTCCAGCCAGGCGTGGAACGCGGTGCCGCGCCGGGCGTGCGGCGCGGGCGCGGACGGCATCGGGCGGCGCAGCGAACGGGCCAGCGCCTGCGAGTCCTTCCGCAACGTGACCAGCTGCGACACGGAGAGATGGCCGGGCAGCGCGACCTCGATCGGGCCGTCGCGGCGGGCGTGCTCGGCACGCTCGGCCAGCAGCAGGTCGGCCTCCCGGCGCCAGGACGCGATCTCCGCCTCGTCGGCGGGGTCGGCGGGAGCACCCGGCTCTGCATCGGACGGTGCCGGCGGAGCGCCGAGCGCCTCCTCCAGCGGGCTGACCCGCACCGACGCAGCGTCCGGCACCGATTCCCGGTCCTGCCCCGGCGCCGGCTCCGAAACACCCGACGGCTCCGGAACACCCGACAGTTCCGGAGCACCCGACGGCCCCGGAGCGGCCAGCAGCGCCCGGACCAGGTCGGCCGCCTCCTCCAGCGCCGGGCGCCGCGCGCCGAGCGGATCGGCCGGCCACTCCGCCCGTACCGTCGACTCTGATCCTGGGTTTGCCACGCCCGGCTCCGGTGGCGGCTCCCAGACCGGAACGTCCCCATGACCGGCCGCACAGGTCGCGCGGATCTCCTCCAGGAACACGGACGGACCCCGCGGCTTCACCACGCGGTCGCCCCACCAGTAGCCGGAGCAGAGCAGCAGCCGCCGGGGCCGGGTCACCGCGACGTAGGCGAGCCGCCGCTCCTCCCGCTCGTCGTGCTCCTTCCAGAGCCGGGCGAACTCCTCCAGCGCACCGGCCGCGTCCTTCTGCGTCTCCGCCTCGGACAGGTCCAGCCGGGGCAGCCCGTCGCGGTCGCCGCGCAGCGGGAACGGCAGCACGCCGATGCCCGCGAGGTAGTGGTCGGAGCCGCGGACCGGCCCCGGCCAGACGTCCCTGGTCAGGCCCGCGACCGCGACCACGTCCCACTCCAGGCCCTTGGCCGCGTGCGCGGTGAGGATCTGCACCGCGCCCTCGACCACGTCGACCTGACCGGGCGCGAGACCGCGCTCCTCCTCCTCGGCCGCGGCCAGGAACGCCAGGAAACCGGAGAGCGTGCCGCCGTCCGCCTCGCCCGCGAACCGGGCGGCCACGTCGCCGAGCGCGTCCAGGTGGGCGCGAGCCAGTCCGGCGTCGCCGGCCGCGGACGCGCGCACCGCGACCTCCACGTCCAGGCCGATCGTGCGCTCCACGTCCGCGACCAGGTCCGGCAGCGGCTGGTCGAGGCGGTCGCGGAGCAGCGCGAGCTCGGCCGCGTACGCGTGCAGCCGGTGGTAGCCCTCCGCCGAGAACTGCTGCGGCAGGCCGAGGTCGGCCAGCGCCTCGATCAGCGTCGCCTCGTCGAGCGGGTCGGTCAGCGGGTCGTCCACGTCCGGCCGGCTCCGCTCCCGGGCGAGGTTCTGGGCACGGCGGTGCAGCGCCACCAGGTCACGCGGGCCGATCCGCCAGCGCGGGCCGGTGAGCAGCCGCAACGCGGACGCGCCGTCGGTCGGGTCGGCCAGCACCCGCAGCGTGCACACCACGTCACGCACCTCGGGAGTGTCGAGCAGACCCCCCAGGCCCACCACCTCCACGGGTACGCCGCGGGCGCGCAACGCGTCCTCGATCACCGGGATCTGGCTGCGCAGCCGCACCAGCACGGCCGTGGTCGGGCGCTTCTCGACCGGGATCTCCTCCGGCAGCGCGTCGTCGTCCCCGGCGGCCTTTCGCCAGGCGGTCAGCACCGCATCCGCGATCCAGTCCGCCTCCGCGTCGTGGGTGGACAGCAGCGCGGCCCGGACCGTGTGACCGCCCAGCGGCTCGTCCGCCCCCGGCGAGGGGCGCAGCGCCGCCACCCGGGCGCCCGCGCTGCGCAGCGGCAGCGACAGCGCGTTGGCCACCTGGAGGATCTCCGGCCGGTTCCGCCAGGACCGGGTCAGCGCCCGCGTCTCCGCCAATTTTCCGGATTTATGGGCAAAATCAGGGGGGAAACGGTCCAGCGTGCCCGCGCTCGCGCCGCGCCAGCCGTAGATGGACTGGCAGGGGTCGCCGACCGCGGTGACCGGGTGACCGTCGCCGAACAGCGCCCGCAGCATCACCACCTGGGCGTGGCTGGTGTCCTGGTACTCGTCCAGCAGCACCACCCGGAACCGGTCCCGCTCCACGCGGCCGACCTCCGGATGGTCGCGCGCCACCCGCGCGGCCCGCGCCATCTGGTCGCCGAAGTCCATCGCCTCCAGCTCGATCTTGCGCTGCTCGTACGCGCGGACCAGCGGCAGCACGCCGAGCCGGGCCTGCTGCCGGGCCAGCACGTCACGCACCGGGCGGCCCGCCGTGCCCGGCAGGCTGCGCACCTCGCCGATGAACCGGCCGGTCCAGCCGGCCAGCTCGTCCGTGGTGACCAGGTGCTCGGCCAGCTCGCCGGAGAGCGCCAGCACCGCGTCCGTGATCGTGCCCGGCGCGCGCCCGACCGCGCCCAGGTCACCCGGGAAGTTCCGGACCAGCATGTCGACCAGCTGCCAGCGGGACGCCTCGGTGAGCAGCCGGGTGGACGGCTCGTACCCGCCACGCAGGCCGTGCTCGGTGACCACCCGGGCCGCGTACGAGTGGTACGTCGCCACGGTCGGCTCGCCGGTCACCTCGCGGCCCAGCCGGCGGACCAGCTGGCCGAGCCGGGTGCGGACGCGGTGCGCCAGCTCGCCCGCGGCCTTGCGGGTGAACGTCAGGCCGAGGATCTGCTCGGGACGGGCGTACCCGTTCGCCACCAGCCACACCACGCGCGCGGCCATCGTCTCCGTCTTGCCCGACCCGGCGCCCGCGACCACCAGCAGCGGCTCGACCGGCGCGGAGATGATCGCGGCCTGCTCCGGCGTCGGCGGGTGCAGACGCAGCAGCCGCGCCAGCTCCGGCGGCGTGAACCGGGGGCCGGCGTCCGCTCTTGCCTGCCGGGGGCGATCGGGGGCGGTGAAGAGGGCGGGCTGTTCGGTCACGATCTCCTCTTCGGCGGTTCCACGACCTGCCGGCCGCGGCCGGAGACCGGGCAGGCGGTCTGCACCGGACACGTCCGGCACTTCTTGTTCACCACGGCGGAGAACGTGGACGCCGCCATCGTCTCCGCGGTGCGCCGGACCAGCTCACCGGCCCAGCCCGGGTCCGGGCTGTCCGCCAGCGCGGCCTGGCTCTGCTCGCGCGCCGCCTTCGTGTCCGTGCCCAGCTGCACCAGCGCGGCGCCGCCCGGCTCCGCGCCGAAGTCCGCGAAACCGCCCGCCTCCACCGCGGCC
Organism: Catenuloplanes japonicus; assembly: GCF_000717135.1. Lineage (GTDB taxonomy): Bacteria > Actinomycetota > Actinomycetes > Mycobacteriales > Micromonosporaceae > Catenuloplanes > Catenuloplanes japonicus. Next base: position 136,578 of record NZ_JNXY01000010.1, on the reverse strand, counting down.
TGGTAGCCGGCCAGCTGCGGGTGCTCGGCCACGTCCGCCGTGGTCACCGCCGTGGAGCGGCCGGTCTTCAGGTCCACCACGACCAGCCGGCCCGCGTCGTCGATCTCCAGCCGATCCACGCGCCCGACCAGGTCGATCGGGCGGCGGGTGCCGTCGTCCAGCCGCACCGCGAACTCGTGCTCGATCGCCAGCAGCCGCCGCGGGTTCGCGGCCAGCCAGCGCAGCAGCTTGTCGACCATGCCCTCCGCCCGGGTCTGCTCCGGACCGGCCAGCCAGCGCGCGGCCAGCTCGATCATCGGGAAGCGGCCGGCCACGTACTCGATCAGCCGCTCCCGGTCCGCGTTCGCGTCCTCGGCCAGCATCGCGGCCGCGTGCACCAGGTTGCCGATCCCCTGCGCCGGACCGGCCGGCTGGTTGCCGCCGTGCCGTTCCAGCAGCCAGCGCAGGCTGCAGCGCAGCGCGCCCTCCATGGTGGACGGCGTCACGCGCACGGGCGCGCCGTCGTCGATCAGTGGCCGGTCGTCGGAGAGCGGCCGCAGACCCCACCACTCGTCCGGATGCGCGCCGGGCACGCCTGCGGCCGCCAGCCTCGCCAGCTCCCCGGCCGCGGCCCGCCTCCGGTGCGCGCTCGCCCGCGGATCGGTCAGCGCGGTCCGCAGCTCCGCCACCAGCGCGGCCAGCGTCAGCGCCCTCGGCAGCCGCCCACCCTGAAGATCAAAATCATCCGGGGGTACGTCGTCAGCGCTCCCGATCTCGTGCAGGAAACGACTGGGCTGCTCCTCGCCGTCCGCGCCGCCCACGGACGCGGACTCCACGGCCGTGACCAGCAACTGTGTCCGGGCGCGCGACGCGGCCACGTAGAACAGCCGGCGCTCCTCGTCCAGCAGCGCGGACGTCTGACCGGCCAGCGCGGCCGCCTCCGGCGCGGTCCGGCCGGAAAGCAGATCGACCAGGCGCTCGGAGCCGAGCAGGCTACCGCGCAGCCGCAGGTCCGGCCAGACGCCCTCCTGCACGCCCGCGATCGCCACCACGTCCCACTCCAGGCCCTTCGCCGCGTGCGCGGTGAGCAGGCGGACCGCGTCGCCCCGGTCCGCGGACGGCGCTATCGAGTCCGCCGGCAGATCCTGGCCGAGCACGTGGTCCAGGAACACCTCGGTGCGCGCGCCGGGCAGCCGATCCGCGAACCGGGCCGCGGCGTCGAACAGCACCAGCACCGCGTCCAGGTCCCGATCGGCCGCGTCCGCCCTGGCCTGCTCCACATGACCGGTCTCGCCCGCGCGCGGCGGCGTGCCGCGGACGCCGGCCGCGTACCAGCGATCCCCCAGACCGGTGGCCCGCCACAGCGCCCAGAGCACGTCCTCGACCGTGTTCCGCGGGTCGGCCGCGGCCGTGCGCACGGTCTCCAGCAGCGCGGCGACGGTCCTGGCCGGGCGTGCCCAGCGCCGGTCCACGTCCGCGAGCGGCGCCGGGTCGTGCAGCACCGCGACGATCAGCTCACCGGCCGACCGGCGGTCCTTCCGCTCCAGCGCCAGCGCGCGCAAGCCTTGCCGGAGACGCCGCTCGGCCAGCGGGTCCGCGCCGCCCAGCGGCGAGTGCAGCAGCGTGACCGCGGCGGCCTCGTCCAGCGCGTCCGGCTCCAGCGCGCACCGCAACAGAAGCAGCAGCGGCGCGACCGCGGGCTGCAGGTGCAGCGGCAGATCCTCGGCGTACGTCACGGTCGGCACACCGGCACCGTGCAGCGCCCGCTGCAACGGCGGCAGCTGCAACAACGTCGACCGCACGATCACCGCCATCCGCGACCAGGGCACGTCATGCAGCAGATGCGCCTCCCGCAACGCATGCGCCACATACGCCGACTCCGCGACCGCCGACCGGAACGTCCGCACCCGCAGCGCCGCGGTCTCCTCTTCACCGCTCGCGACCTCGGCACCATCGGCCTTGTCGCCATTGCCCTCGGCACCGTCGGTCCCGGCACCGTCGGTCTCGGCGGCACCGGTATCGGCGCCAAGGCCCTCAACGCCGTCGGTCCCGGGGGCACCGGTACCGGCGCTAACGGTCTCGACGCCGCCGGTGCCGGGGGCACCGCTCTCGGCGCTAACGGTCTCGACGCCGCCGGTACCGGGGGCACCGCTCTCGGAGGCGCCGCTCTCGGAGGGGGCCATCGCGTCGGCGTCTTCGTCGTTTGCCGGCTCGCTACTGCTATGCGGCAAGCCTCCGTCGACCCGCCCGGGATTCCCGCCGGCCACGGCGGCACCGCCATCAGGTCCGATCTCGTCGGCGCCGGTCGGCGTGGCAGCATCCGGGCCGCGGCCGGTGGCCGGCGCGGCGACGCTCGCGCCGTCGTCTGCTACCGCGGCGGCGTCGCCCTCGACCGCATCGGCGTCGCCTGCCCGGCCCACGGCATCGCCGTCTCCGGTGGTCCGGGCCGACCGGCTCGGCATGACGTTCGACGAGCCGGCCGGGACCGAGGGCCGGAGGCCGTCGACGTCCGGGTCCGGGCGGCCGTGGGCGATGGCGGTATCGGCGCTGGCAGCCTCCACCGTCCGTCCCGCGCCGGTGCCGGCCTCAGCGTCGCCTGCCGCCGCGACAGCAGCATCGGTGACGGTGGGCGGGGTCAGGTTGCGGTGGGCGATGGGGCCGCGGAGGCGGCGGGCGACGCGGCGGACCGCGGCCAGCAGGTCGGGGGCGGCGCGGTAGGAGATGGTGCGGGTCACCGTGGCCGCGGGTGCGCCGGAGGCGGTGCGGAAGCGGGCCGGGAACGTGGTCACGATCGCCGGATCGGCGCCGCGGAACCCGTAGACCGACGAGTCCGGATCGGCGAACGCGACCAGCGGCTTGCCGCCGCCGGCCACCAGGTCGAGCAGCGCGATCTGCGCCGGGTCGGTGTCGGCCAGCTCGTCGACGTAGACGTGGGAGATCCGGCGGCGCTCCGACTCCAGCAGACCCGGGTCGTCCAGGAGCAGCGTCATCGCGGCCCGGACCAGCTCGGCCGCGTCGTAGGCGGCAGCGGACCGCCCGGTGGTGTCCCGCAGCGCGAGGACCGCCGCGTACTCCCGGAGGAACCGCGCGGCAGCCGGCCAGTCGTCCCGGCCGAGCCGCTCGCCGAGCCGGGTCAGGTCCGCCGGACCGACCCCGCGCTCGACCGCGCGCAGCATCAGATCACGCAGCTGGGTCGCGAACGCCCTGGTCCGCAGCGCGGGACGCAGCCCGGTCGGCCAGCCGTAGGGGTCGTCGTCACTCGGCCCGGCAACCGGCTCCGGCTCCTCATGACCCGCGCTCCGCACACCGGTCCGGCGGCGGCCGTCACCCCGCCCGGCCGGGTCGTGGCCGTGCCTACCCGGCCCGGCTCCGACGGCGCGCATGCCGTCGCCGGTGCTGTGCGCGCCGGCATCAGTCTCGGCGCGGTGCGCGACAACGTCAGACTCTGCGCGATGCGCGACAGCCTCGGACTCGGTGCGGTGCGCGACAGCATCAGACTCGGCGCCGTGTGCGCCGGCATCGGACTCGGCGCGGTGCGCGACAGCATCAGGCTCGGCGCCGTGTGCGCCGGCATCGGACTCGGCGCGGTGCGCGTCGCCACGGATCTCAGCGTCGTGCTCGTCGTCGTCCTCGGCGCTCGGCGCCTGCACCGGGATGCGGTGGACGCGGTCCTCCGCGCCCGGCGCGGCGGAGTCGGCGAGCAGGCGGCGGGGCGGGGCCGGGGGCTGGGCGGGAGCGGGGTCAGGGTCGCCGACGATCTCCAGCAGTTCGCGGATGACCAGGTCCTGCTCGGGGCCGGTGAGCAGGCGCGGGGAGGGCTCGCCGCGCTCGGCGGCGGCGCGGCGGAGGAGGCTGTAGGCGTAGGCGTGGAAGGTGCGGACCGTGGGCTGGTGGACCACCTCGCGGTCGGCTAGGCCGGCGACGCGTGCCTCGATGCGCTCGCGGAGGGTCTGCGCGGCACGGCGGCCGAACGTGAGGACCAGGATGCGTTCCGGGTCGGTGCCGGCCACGACGCGCGCGGTGACCGCCTCGGCCAGCGTGGTGGTCTTGCCGGTGCCGGGGCCGCCGACCACCAGGAGCGGGCCGTCCGTGTGGGCGACGATCCGGTCGTGGACGGCGTCCGGCAGCAGCGGCGGGGCGACCGGCACGGGCCGTCGCACCAGCCGGTACGTCCGCCGGGGCACCACTGTCATCGCGCTATCTCACCACGACCCCCCGACACGCCACGTATCGCCTGGTCTCGCCTGTTATGCCGCCCGCCCTCCGCTCCCACCGGCCGCCGGCCGCATCGACGCGGACTCCACGCCACTATGTCGTGAAATTTCGGGCGCGGAGCGCTCGGACCGGACGCCGGACGCGCGGAGGCCCGCCGCGGGAGAGGCGCGGAGCACCCGGATCGGACGCCGGACGCGCGGAGGACCGCCGCGGGAGAGGCGCGGAGCACCCGGACCGGACGCCGGACGCGCGGAGATCCGCCGCGGGAGACGCGAGCAGAGCGGGAGACACGAGCAGATCAGCGCGGAATCGGCGGGCCGGGAACGGCCGCCGGAAACCGGCGGGCGGTGGACACGGGAGGGGTGGGGCGCGCGCACGGCGTACCCATGAAGGGATTTAGGGGATTTTGGGGGTTATGGCGGCGAAGGCGTCGTCGAGGGTATCGGCGATGATGAGGCCGGAGAGCGCGCGCTCGCGGACGAAGCGGGTGTCGGTGAGGGTACGGAGCCAGGCGAGCAGGCCGTCGTAGAAGCCGTCCGTGTTGACCAGCACCATGGGCTTGCGGTGGATGGCCAGCGAGCCGGTGGTCCAGACCTCGAACAGTTCGTCGAGCGTGCCCAGGCCGCCGGGGAGCGTGAGGAACGCGTCCGACTTCTCGATCATGAGGGCTTTGCGGGAGAGCATGCCGTCCGTGACCACCAGCTCGTCGCTGGCGGTGTCCGCGACCTCCATGTCGACCAGCGACTGCGGGATGATGCCGAGCGTGTAGGCCCCTGCGGCGCGCGCCCCGTCCGCGACCGCGCCCATCATGCCGACACAGCCGCCACCGGAGACCAGCGTGTGACCGCGCGCCCCGATCTGGCGGCCGGTCTCGGTGGCGAGGTCCATCCACCGCTGCTCTATGTCGTTCGCGGACGCGCAGAACACGCAGATCGCGGCCATCAGGACTCCTCCACGTCGCGCTTGAGGTCGCGGGTGGCGGCCTGCTCGGCGGCGAGCGCGGTGTCCGCCTCGACGATGTAGCGAACCGCCTCCTCGACGTCGTCGGTCAGGCAGATCAGGTCCAGGTCGTTCGGCCCGATCTTGCCGTCCGCGGCCATCGTGCCGCGCAGCCAGTCGATCAGGCCCTGCCAGTACGCCGTGCCCATCAGCACGACCGGGAAGCGCGTCACCTTGCCGGTCTGGACCAGCGTGAGCGCCTCGAACATCTCGTCCAGCGTGCCGAAACCACCGGGCAGCACGATGAACGCCTGCGCGTACTTCACGAACATGGTCTTGCGGGCGAAGAAGTAGCGGAAGTCGATGCCGACGTCGACCCACTCGTTGAGGCCCTGCTCGAAGGGCAGCTCGATGCCGAGGCCGATGGAGAGCCCGCCGGCCTCGCTGGCCCCCTTGTTCGCGGCCTCCATCACGCCGGGGCCGCCGCCGGTGATCACGGCGTAGCCGGCGCGGGCGAGCGCGGCGCCGACCTGCTCCGCGGTCTCGCACTCGGCGCTGTCCGGCTTGCTGCGGGCGGAGCCGAAGACGCTCACCGCGGGCGGCAGATCGGCGAGGCTGTCGAATCCCTCCACGAATTCGGAGAGAATCCGCAATGCCCGCCATGCGTCTTTCGTCTTCCACTCCGCGCGCTGGCGGGAGTCGAGCAGCTTCTGGTCCGCGGTGGACGGCTCGATGGCGTCGCGCCGCAGCGTGACCGGCCCCCGGTGCCGCTCCGGCGTGAGTCGTACGCGACCGCTCATGCCGTCTCCTCCGGCCGGCATGAGTTACGGCACTGCACCGATGATTCGCTCGCACGCTCGCTCATGGCATACCCCTCATGCGATCACCGTAATGCAACAGGCGGACGTCTTTCTGACCGTCCGGCCGACCCCGACCGGGGGGATCCCGCGAAAATTCGACAGAAACTAAGGAAGGCCGCAACCAAACTTAAGAAACGAACGTCTTTACTTCAATGAAGTGGGCAGCACGGCGCCCGGATACGTGTCCGGGCCACCTCGGGGGGAGGACCAACCGTGCTCAACAGAAACGAGATGATCCGGCACCGGCGACAGATGCAACGGCGCATCCGGGACGTGGTCGCCGAACGACGAATGGCTCTGCTGGCCGACGAGGACGCGGCCGAGGCCGTGGACGAGACGTCCGAGGACAAGTCCAAGCAGGACTGCGCAGCGTGAATGACGTCAGGGCCCCGCTCCACGCGGGGCCCTGACGTGTTTCAGGAGGCCAGCCAGCGGTGCAGCGTCGCCGCGCCGTCCCGGATCCGGCCGATCTCGACGTGCTCCTCCTGGGTGTGCGCCAGGTTCGGGTCGCCGGGGCCGAAGTTCAGCGCGGGGATGCCGAGCGCGGCGAAACGCGCCACGTCGGTCCAGCCCAGCTTCGCGGCCGGGCGCTCGCCGACCGCGGCCAGGAACTCGCGGGCCGGCGCCGCGGTCAGGCCGGGCAGCGCGGCCGGGGCGGAGTCGGTGATCTCCACGTCGTACCCGGTGAAGACCTCGCGCACGTGCGCCTCGGCCTCCTCGACGGACCGGTCCGGCGCGAACCGGTAGTTGACCTCGACCTCGCACCTGTCCGGGATCACGTTGCCGGCCACGCCGCCGAGGATCCGGACCGCGTTGAGCCCCTCCCGGTACGTGCAGTCGTCGATCGTGACCGACCGGGCCGGATAGTCCTGGAGGCGGCGCAGCACGTCACCGGCCGCGTGGATCGCGTTCACGCCGCGCCAGGACCGGGCCGAGTGCGCCCGCCGGCCGGTGGTCCGGACGACCGCGCGCATGGTGCCCTGGCAGCCCGCCTCGACCACGCCGTAGGTCGGCTCGAGCAGGACGGCGAAGTCCGCGGCCAGCCACTCCGGGTGGGCCTGGGCGACCAGGTTGAGCCCGTTGTACGCGGAGTCGATCTCCTCGGCCTCGTAGAAGAAGTACGTCACGTCGTACCGCGGGTCGGGCAGCGTGACCGCGATGTGCAGCGCCAGCGCGGTGCCGGCCTTCATGTCCGCGGTACCGCAGCCGTAGATCAGGTCGTCGACCATCCGGGACGGGAAGTTGTCGTTCAGCGGCACGGTGTCGATGTGCCCGGCCAGCACCACCCGCTGCTCCCGGCCGAGGTCGGTGCGGGCCATGATCGTGTTCTGGTGCCGCCGCACGGTGAGGTGCGGCGCGTCGTTCAGCACCAGCTCGATGCAGTCGGCGATCTCCTTCTCGTTCCGGGAGACGGACTCGATGTCGACCAGGGCGCGGGTGAGCGCCACCGGATCGGCCAGCGCATCGGGGGTCAGCGGGTTCGCCATGGGTGGCACGGTACCTTCTCACCTGTGAGTGACGTGTCTACCAGTGCAGCGTGGGGTATCGGTCTTGCGACGATCACGGCCGAGGGGCAGGTGCTCGACACCTGGTACCCGGCGGGCCGGCTCGGTCTCGGCGCGCCGCAGGCCGAGGATCTTCCCGCGAACACACCGCTGCCGGATTCCGACGGCGCCACGCTGCTCGGCCTTCCGCGCGGCGTGCTCGGCGAGAAACCGCTGACCGGCCTGCGCACGGTGGTGGTCCAGACGGTGATCGGCTCGCTGGCCGACGTGCCGAAGGACACCTACGACGTGTACCTGCGCCTGCACCTGCTCTCGCACCGCCTGGTCACGCCGAACTCGGTGAACCTGGACGGCATCTTCGGCCTGCTGGCGAACGTGGCCTGGACCTCGGCCGGCCCGTGCCCGGGGGACAGGATCTCCGAGCTGCAGGTCATCGAGCGCGCGGCCGGGCGGCACCTGACCGTCTACGGCGTGGACAAGTTCCCCCGGATGATCGACTACGTGGTCCCGTCCGGCGTCCGGATCGCGGACGCGGACCGGGTCCGGCTCGGCGCGCACCTGGCCGCCGGCACCACGGTCATGCACGAGGGCTTCGTGAACTTCAACGCGGGCACGCTCGGCAACTCGATGGTCGAGGGCCGGATCTCCGCGAGCGTCGTGGTCGGCGAGGGCTCGGACGTCGGCGGCGGCGCCTCGATCATGGGCACGCTGTCCGGCGGCGGCAAGGAGCGGATCCGGATCGGCGAGCGCTGCCTGATCGGGGCGAACGCGGGCATCGGCATCTCGCTGGGCGACGACTGCGTGGTCGAGGCCGGGACGTACATCACGGCCGGGTCGAAGGTGCTGCTGCCGTCCGGCGAGGCGGTCAAGGCGGTCTCGCTCTCCGGCGCGGACAACATCCTGTTCTGGCGGAACTCGCTGACCGGCGCGCTGGAGGCACGGCCGCGCAAGGGTACGGGCATCGTGCTGAACAGCGCGCTTCACACCAACGACTGATTCACCGACGCGTCGGGCCGGTTCACTCCCGGCCCGATCGCAGCGGCGGAGGCCCCCAGGCGATAGCGTCTTCGGTGTGACCGTCGCGTTGGTCGTCACGCTGATCCTGCTCGCCGCCGCCGCGGCCGGGCTGTATCTCATGCGTGCCCGCATATCGCTGCTCCGCGCCGAGATGCGCGCGGAGGCAGTGGCCGCCGAGGCGCTCCGGGACCGCATCGCCGGCCTGGAGCGGGACGTCGCGCGCCTGGAGCGCGACGTCACCGACGGCAACACGAAGGCGGACGGGCTGAATCAGGAGTTGTCCGGCCTGCGGGAGACGAACCGGAAGCTGGCCGAGGCGGCCGAGGCCACGGTCCACGACCTGCGCGCGCCGCTCGGCACCGTGCTCGAGTTCCTGGAGCCGCTGCAGAACCGGCGTTACTCGGAGCAGCTGGACTACCGCGGTAAGTCGTATGTCCGGTTCGCGCGGGACGCCGCGATGAAGCTGCGTGAGCTGATCGACGAGCGCACCGGCTGAGACCGGCGTTACAGAGCTCACTGAAGCGGCATTAGCTGGTCACTCTGCGCCTCGAATAAACCCGACATTTCCGTATTGGAAGACCAGCCGGGTAGCACACCGCTCACAGCAAAGGGCCAAAACGCTGGGACACCTCATCCTTTCGGCTACCAGCGGCCACCTCTTTAGGTTAGTGTCGAGACCCTAATGAGGGAGGACAGCATGACCGTTGCAGCAACCCGGGCGCGGCCCGACCACGAGGCCGCCGCAGCCGAAGGCGCTGAACTCATTAATGCCCTCGCCGCGCTTCCCGAAACCCACCCGTCGCGTGCTTCACTCCGCCGACGGACGATCGAGGCCTGGCTGCCGCTCGCGCGCCACCTCGCACTCCGCTTCTCCGGCCGCGGCGAGGCCATGGACGACCTGGTCCAGACCGCGATGATCGGCCTGATCAAGGCCGTCGACCGGTTCGACCCGTCGTTCGGCGTGGACTTCGCCGGTTACGCGATCCCCACCATCATCGGCGAGATCAAGCGCCACTTCCGCGACCGCACCTGGTCGGTCCGGGTGCCGCGCCGCCTGCAGGAGATGCGCCTGGCCATCTCCGAGGCGAACTCGACGCTCTCCCAGGACCTGGGCCGCTCCCCCACGGTCGCGGACATCGCGGCCCACCTGCGGGTCACCGAGGAGGAGGTGCTGGAGGGCCTGGAGGGCGCGCGGGCGTACACCGCGACCTCGCTCTCCACGCCGGTCACCGACGAGGGCGGCATGGAGCTGGGCGACACGCTCGGCGCCGAGGACCACGAGTACGAGCTGACCGAGCTGCGCGTCGCGCTCGGCCCGGCGATGGCCGCGCTCGACGAGCGTGAGCAGAAGATACTGACGTTGCGCTTCTACGGAAACCTGACGCAGTCGCAGATCGCGGACCAGATCGGCGTCAGCCAGATGCACGTGTCCCGCCTGCTGGCGAAGGCGCTGGTCAAGCTGCGCGGCCACCTCGCGGCCGACTAAGAACAAGATCAAAAGCTTGCGGGGGTACGCACGAGAGCTCCGCCCCCGCATTTCGTCAGGAGACCCGGCAACCGGTTCGGTGCCGGGTCTCCTGCATGTCCCGGCCCGGTCGCTCGATAGCGTGAGGTCATGCGTACCGGAATCGTGATCCTGCAGGACCGGCCGTGGCGGGAGTCGGAGCGGCGGTGGCGCCGGGCCGAGGAGATGGGCTTCGACCACGCCTGGACCTACGACCACATCGGCTGGCGCACGCTGGTCGACGGGCCGTGGTTCGACGCGGTGCCGACACTGACCGCGGCCGCGCTGGTCACCTCGCGGATCAAGCTGGGCACGCTGGTCGCGTCGCCGAACTTCCGGCATCCGGTCCCGTTCGCCCGGGAGGTCACCGCGCTGGACGACATCAGCGCCGGCCGGCTGCTGCTGGGCGTGGGCGCGGGCGGCACCGGTTTCGACTCGGCCGTGCTGGGTGAGCCGGAGCTGACGCCGAAGACCCGGTTCGACCGGTACGCGGAGTTCGTCACGCTGCTCGACCTGCTGCTCCGCGAGGACCACGTGACCTGGCGGGGCGCGCACTACGCGGCCGTCGACGCGCGGAACCTGCCCGGCTGCGTGCAGCGTCCCCGGGTCCCGCTGATCATGGCGGCGAACGGCCCGCGCGGCCTGCGCCTGGTCGCGCAGCACGGCCAGGGCTGGGTCACCACCGGCGGCCTGCCCGGCGCGTCGCTCGACCCGCCGTCCGGCGCGGAGCTGGTCGCGCAGCAGAACGCCTGGTGGAAGACGGTCGAGGAGGTGTCCGCGCGGCTCGATGACGCGCTGGACGCGGCCGGCCGGGACCGCGGCTCGCTGGACCGCTATCTGACGCTGGACGCGGCGCCGGTTTTCTCGCTGAGCAGCGTGGATGCGTTCGCGGACGCGCACGGCCGCGCCGCCGAGCTGGGCTTCACCGACATCGTCACGCACTGGCCTCGCGCGGAGGGCTGGTACGCCGGCGACGAGGCCGTGCTGGAGAAGGTCGCCGCCGAGTACCTGAGCTGAGGCGCACGACCGGCGATCCAGGCGTCATGTCGTTCGAGCAGCATGAATGACGCCTGGACCATCGGGCGCACGGCGTACCCGCGAAGATTTTGATCTTCTAGGGCTCAGGGGTGGCGCTGCCGGGGGTCAAGCCAGCACCATTGGACCCACCATCCCCGCCCGGCAGGAGCGCCAGCATGACCGCGACGCACACCGACCAGGACTTCTCGCTGCGGCTCCGGAAGGAGACCGGGCGGGCGCACCGCTCGGCCGAGGGCGCCGGATATCTGGCCTCGCTGACCGCCGGCGAGCTGGACCGGGAGGGATATGCGCTGCTGGTGGCGCAGCACTACTTCATATATGAGGTGCTGGAGTCGGCGGCGGAGGCGATGCGGGCGGACCCGGTGGCGGCCCCGTTCGCCGCGCGGGAGCTGACCCGGCTGCCCGAGCTCGCCGCGGACCTGGCGTTTCTGCTCGGTCCGGACTGGCGGGACCGGATCGAGGCGACGCCGGGCACCCGCGATTACACCGCGCGGATGACCGCGACCTGCTTCGACGACCCGGCCGCGTTCGTGGCGCACCACTACACGCGGTACCTCGGGGATCTGTCGGGCGGGTTCTACATCGGTGACGCGATCCGCGCCGGTTACGACCTCGACGTGGACGGCGTCCGCTTCTACCGCTTCGACGCGCTCGGCGACCCGGGCGAGTTCAAGACCCGGTACCGCGCGCTGCTGGACGCCGCGCCGTGGGACCGGGCGGTGCAGGATCGGCTGATCGACGAGGTCCTGATCGCGTACGACCTGAACAATCGCGTCTTCGCCGACCTGCACCGGCTCACGTCGAGCTGACCGGTCAGCGGCTCTGCAGCGCGTCCAGCGCCACGGCCATCGCGATGACGAGGCGACGGTCGATATACGGGTTCGGCACGGAGACCACGTACTTGTCGCGGAAGCCCCACTGCTTGACCACGGAGAAGACGACCTCGCCGGACGGCGTGACGAAATCGAAGTGGTACGGCAACCAGGAGAGCGAGTCGACGAAGCGGCGCAGGATCGCGACCGCCTGGCTGCGCTCCTGGCCGCGGACCGCGCCCACGCTCGGCTGCTCGACGATCCAGGTGGAGCGCAGCAGCGACGCCTTGAAGTCCTTGCGGAACAGGCCGATCGGCGCGCCGGACGGCTCGGTCACGTCGTAGGTCGCGCCGAGGTCGAGGACCTGGCGGGCCTTGAAGCCGAGCACCGGGACCTGCTTGCTGTCGTCCGTGTAGAGCGTGACCTGCTCCTTGAACGCCATCCGCTTCTGCTGCGCGAACGCGATCATCTCGCCCTCGGAGCCGTCCGGCTGCACGGCGCGAACCTCGTACTGATTAACCATGAGGCGCACACGCTGCCGCACGTGGAACTGCTGCGTCGCCTGGAGCCGCTGAAGGTCGGTCATGCTGTCTTTCCTCCCACAGGAATCGTCGGCCGCAGTCTGGCACACCCGTGCGACATTTCCTGTCCTCCATGAAGCCAGGGTGTAGCCGATCTTCGGCCAGCCCTCCCTCGATCGGCCATTTCGGACGTCGCGCCCGCATCCCAACGGGGGAAATAGCAGGTAAACCTAGTGACGCGCGTACGCGGAAAGCCTGGAATGAACGGATACATCCGTTAAGTACCAGGGGGCGATTCATGTCCGGAACGTTGCTGTTCGTGCACGGCACGGGCGCGCACCACATCGACGGTCAGCTGTCGAGGCTGCGCGACGGTCTCGCCGCCGAGCCCCGGCTGCGGGACGTCCAGGTGCGGGGTGTGGCGTGGGGCGGCACGGTCGGCCCGCCGGACCTGGACGTCACACCCGCGCTGCCGCCGCCGGCCGGATCCGGTCTGGAGTCGGCCGCCGAGTCCGCCACCCCCGCGGAGATCGCCGCCGCCGAGTGGGACCTGCTGCAGGCGGACCCGCTGCTGGAGCTGCGCATACTGGCCGAGCTGTTCGACCCGGGCCCGTCCAGCCCCGATGCGCTGGACAAACGCCTGGACTCGCTGTCGTCGTCACTGCCGGATCAGGCCCACGTGGACCGCGCCGCGCTGGACCGGGCGATCGCGGCGGTCCGGGACGCGCCGGAGACCGCGGACGCCGCGCTCGCGGTCGGCGACGCGGCCGATCCGGAGCTGTGCAGCGCGGTCGCGCGCGCGATCGTGGCGACCGCGCTGAACACCGCGCCGGACGCGCCGATCGCGCGGGACGGTGCGGCCCGGGACGCGCTGGCCACGCTGCTGGTCGCGGCGCTGGAGCCGGCGCCGGAGCTGACCGAGGGCTTCGCGGACACCATGGTCCGGCGGGTGATGCGCCCGCTGGCCGAGCGGCTGGCGACGCGGATGCTGGTGCGGCGGCGGGCCGGCTGGATGGACCCGTCCACCGACTTCGTCCGGGACGTGGCGTTCTACGTGCGCCGGGGCGGGGCGGTGCGGGAGCTGATCGCGGCCGAGGCCGCGCGGGCCGCGCCGCCGGTGGTGCTGCTCGGGCACAGCCTGGGCGGGATCGCGGCGGTCGACCTGCTCTCCGGCCCGGACCGGCCCGCGTCCGTGAAACTGCTGGTCACGGCCGGCTCACAGGCGCCGTACCTGTACCTGATGGATGCGCTGGACACGCTGCGCCCCGGCCGTCCGGGCGCCGCGTTCACGCCGTGGCTGAACGTCTACGACCGGTCCGACCTGCTGGCGTTCTGCGCCGCGCGCGTCTTCCCGGGCGCGGTGGACGAGGAGGTCGACGCGGGCGTGCCGTTCCCGGGCGCGCACAGCGCCTACTGGGACCAGCGCCGCTTCTACGCGCTCCTCGCCCACCACTGGCCGGTCTGAGCCCCTAGGCCTCCCCGCCGGTGATGACCGGCCAGGAGTAGGCCAGCAGCGCGAACGCGGCGCCGAGCAGCGACAGCGAGATGCCACGCGTGGTGATCGGCAGCGCGGCCACGACGAGCAGGATGATGGCGATGACGTAAAGGACGGCCTGGACCGACATGAGAGCCTCCGGGGGGTTTCGATACATCCGTGCGGCGCATCGATACCCCCCGCTCGGCGATCGCTAAACGCTTTCCAGCACCGGCAGGTAACCGCCGGCGTACCCGGCGTCATTGGGGTGGAACGTGGCGGTCAGGTTCGTCAGGTTGACCCGGTTGATCCACGGTGTGCCCGCGCAGACGCCGTGGCCGGCGAAGGCCGTGCGCGTGTCCGCCCAGGTCAGGCCGGCCGCCTGGGCACGTGCCCGGGTGACGGTGGCCAGGTCGTCGGCCGCGGCGTTCAGCGCCTGGCGCTTGACCAGGCTCAGGCCGCCGGGGCAGGCGCCGGTCTCGAAGAGCCGCGGGTAGCCGAGCACGACCACGCGGGCGGACGGCGCGCGCGCCTCGATCTCCGCGTAGAGCGCGTCGAGCTGGAACGGCAGCACGGTGCGGATGTACGCCCGGGACGCCTCCACCACGCCCAGGCAGAAGTCGTCGGCGCCCAGCACGCAGGAGATCGCGCCGGGTGCGAAGCCGGCGTCGTTGCCGCCGATCGTGATGGTGACCAAATCGGTACCGGTGCCGAGTGCGGAGACCTGGCTCGCCAGCACGTCCTGGGTGGTCGCGCCCGCGCAGGCGACGAACGCGAACGAGGACACCTCGTGCCGGTTCGCCCAGAGTTGCGGGTAGCCCTTGGCGCTGCGGGTGCAGGAGCCGGACGCACCGCTCGCGCCGGTCCCGGCGGAGTAGGAGTCGCCGAGCGCGACGTAGTCGACCGGCGCCGCAGCGGCGGCCGGGGTGGCCGGCGCGACCAGCACGGCGGCCAGCATGGTGACGGACAGCCCGAAAGCCCACTTGCCCATCCGAACCTCCTAGGGGGTGCGGCGAGCGTAAAACCGGCGTTACCAGCAAAGATAGACGGCGATTTTTCAGTAACCGGACGGTAACATGAACGGATTGCCCGCTGTGTCGGTCGTCCTATGAATGCAACGCGCCGGACTGGAACGATCCAGGTATGGGTGGGGAGATCACAACCGGGCGGGTCGGCATCGCGCTGACCGCGGTGGCGCTGGGCGGCTTCGGCATCGGCACCAGCGAGTTCGCGGCGATGGGGCTGCTGCCGGAGATGGCCGGCACGCTCGGCGTCTCCATCCCCACCATGGGGTACGGCATCAGCGCGTACGCGCTCGGCGTGGTCGTCGGCGCGCCGCTGATCACCGCGCTCACCGCGAAGACGGACCGCAAGCTGCTGCTGCTCGGCCTGATGGTCGCGTTCCTGGTCGGCAACGGCCTCTCCGCGGTCGCGCCGAACGCGCCGCTGGTCTTCCTGGCCCGGTTCATCGCGGGCCTGCCGCACGGCGCGTACTTCGGCATCGCCTCCGTGGTGGCCGCGCGCCTGGTCTCCCCGGAACGCCGTGGCCGCGCCGTCGCCGGCGTGATGATGGGCCTGACCGTCTCCAACATCGTGGGCGTGCCGGTGGCGACCGCGGTCGGCCAGCACCTGCACTGGCGCGCCGCGTACGGCATGATCGCCGCGATCGGCCTGCTCACCGTCCTGGCCGTGCACCTGCTGGTGCCGCTGGTCCCGGCCGCGGCGCACGCCACGATCAGGACGGAGCTCGGCGCGTTCCGCCGTCCGCAGGTCTGGTTCGCGCTGGTCACCGGCATCGTCGGATTCGGCGGCATGTTCGCGGTCTACAGCTACGTCTCCCCCACGCTCACCGAGGTCAGCGGCCTGCCGGCCAGTGGCGTCCCGTGGGTGCTGGCCGTGTTCGGCGTCGGCATGACCGTGGGCACGCTGCTCGGCGGCCGGCTCGCTGACCTGTCCATCATGGGCACGCTGCTCGGCGGCATGGTCGGCATGCTGGCCGTGCTGGTGCTGTTCGCGACCACGGCGCAGTACATCCCGTCGGCGGTCTTCCTGATCTTCCTGATCGGCGTGGCCTGCCAGGTCATCGGCACCGCGCTCACCATGCGGCTGATGGCGGTCTCGCCGGACGCGCCCGCGCTCGCGGCCAGCTCCAACCACTCCGCGCTCAACCTGGCCAACGCGGCCGGCGCCTGGCTCGGCGGGGTGGTGATCGCGGCGGGGTACGGATACCTGTCCACCGCGTGGGTCGGCGCGGTTCTCTCCGTCGCCGGACTGGTCGTCCTGTCCGTGTCACGGATGACCGAACGTGCGCAACCACCCCTCGCGGCGGGTTTGACCGGCGCGCAAACGGGTAGATGATCAAGGGTTACGTCTAGCCCCGAGGAGACCCCGATGCGCGTTCTGGGCGAGCGCTACCGCCTCGAACAACGCATCGGCGTGGGCGGGATGTCCGAGGTCTGGCGCGGGCACGACGACGTGCTGGACCGGCCGGTCGCGGTCAAGCTCATCGCACCGCACCTGATCGAGTCGTCCTCGGCCGTGGTGGAGCAGGTCCGCACCGAGGCCCGGTCCGCGGCCCGGCTCTCCCACCCGAACGTGGCCGGCGTGCACGACTTCGGCATGTCGTCGCTGCTGCCGGGGACACCGGCGCCGTACATCGTGATGGAGCTGGTCGAGGGCGAGACGCTCGCGGACCACCTGCGCGCCGGGCCGATCGACTGGCACATCGCCGTGCGGGTGTGTGCCGAGGTCGCGGCCGCGCTGGCCGCCGCGCACGTGCACGGGATCGTCCACCGCGACATCAAGCCCGCGAACATCATCCTCACCCCCGCCGGCGTCAAGGTGCTGGACTTCGGCATCGCGGCGATAGCCGGCGAGCCGGACTCCGCGGTCGACGGCACCATCGTCGGCACGCCGGCGTTCGTCGCGCCGGAGCGGCTGGAGGCGGACGGTGTCACGCCCGCCACGCCGGCGGCCGACGTCTACGCGCTCGGTGTCCTGCTCTACCTCTGCCTGGCCCGCACGCTGCCCTGGGAGCCGTCGAATCTGCCCGGCGTGCCGCCGAACGCGATCCCGCCCGGCGTCGAGGCCGCACCGCTCCCGCCGATCCCGGACCTCCCCGACGAGGTCGCGAAGCTCTGCCACCAGTGCATGTCCCGCGACCCCGAGGCCCGGCCCACCAGTTTCGCGGTGGCGCTGCTGCTGGCGGAGGCGGTCGACGCCCAGGTCTACGTGCCGCTGACCGGCTCCGCGCCGCTGGTCCGCGAGGTCTCCCCCGGCCAGTGGCGGGACGAGGCCACCGACGTCCTGGACTTTCCGGGCCGGCATCGCGCGGACCCGTAGGGTTTGCCCTTCGCCGGCCACGGACCCGGCAGGGAGGAGCGCCGGCGACGACCGGTGCCCGCGGGAGCATGCGGAAGGTGACCACGCCGGAAGCGGGAAGATCATGGTCTTGACTCTGACATCGTGTGAGGTCGGAGCCTTGGGGGGTCATGTTCAGTATCGGAGAGTTCGCCGTCCTGGGCCGCCTGTCGGTCCGCATGCTGCGCCACTACGACGCGATCGGGCTGTTGCGCCCGGCGCGCGTGGACGAGTTCAGCGGCTACCGCTTCTACAGCGCCACGCAGTTGTCGCGCCTCAATCGCATCTTCGCGCTGAAGGATCTCGGCTTCAGCCTTGAGCAGGTCCGCGGGATCCTGGACGACCAGGTCGGTCCCGCGGAGTTGCGGGGGATGCTGCGGCTGCGGCGGGCGGAGCTGGAGGAGCGGGTCAGCGCGGACCGGGCGCGGCTGGCCCGGGTGGAGGCGAGGCTCCGGCTCATCGAGAGCGAGGGTCTGATGGCCGTGGAAGAGGTTGTGCTGAAGGACGTGCCGGGCACGCGGGTGGCGCAGATGTCCGCGCCGATCGGCGGGTGGGGGCACGAGCACATCGGGCCGGTGCTGGGGCCGCTGTTCGAGGAGCTGTGCGCCCGGATCGAGCGGTCCGGGACGCGGTTCGCCGGGCCGGCGGTGGCGCACTACCTGACGAACGAGGCGGGCGAGGGGAGCACGGTGTTCGCCGCGATCCCGGTGCCGGCGGGTACGCCGGCGAGCCCGGACTTCGAGGTGACCGAGCTGCCGGCGCTACCGCTGGCCGCGACCGTGATCCACCGCGGCGCGGTGTCCGAGATGGAGCCGGCGTTCCAGGCGCTGGGCGCCTGGGTGGAGGAGAACGGATATCGGGCGACCGGTGCGCCGCGCGAGGTGAACCTGGAGGTGCCGGCGGACCGGGACGCCTGGGTGACCGAGATCCAGCTGCCGGTGGTCAGGGCGTAGCTCTCCGAGGGGCCGCCACCTGGGCGGCCCCTCGGCGCATCAGTTGACCGTTATCCGCAGCGGAGTGGTGTTGCGGATGTCCTGGGCGTTGTCCGCCAGGCGCAGGTTGTTGAACGTCACCGCGCCGACCGCCGGGCCCTGCCCCTGTTCCGGCAGCTCATTGGCCCAGATCCCGAAGCCGGACTTCGCGTCGAACGCGTCGCCGCTCTTCCGCGCGCCGGTGATCGAGACGTTGGTGAACACGGTGTCGGTGATCGGGTTGACCGGCTGGCCACCGATGTACTGCGTCTGGAACATGATGCCGCTGTAGGTCGGGTCGACGATGTCGACGTCGCTGACCCGGATGCCCTGGAAGACCTTCGAGGCGGAGAAGACCCAGATCGCGGGGAACGTCTGCTGTCCCCAGAAGTGGCCGCCGGCCCGGACGATCGAGATGTTCTCGAACCGGGTGGGCGGGTCCGCGCCGAAGCCGTTCATCGGGTACCCGAAGTCCAGCGAGCTGATCGTGATGCCGGAGTACACCAGCGTGTCCGCGATGTAGATGTTGCGGAACGTGTTGGCGTACCCGCCGTAGACCGCGAGACCGGCCGCGCGCCAGGTGAGCGTGCTGGTCAGGTTCTCGAAGACGTTGTCCTTCTCGTCCGCGCCGCCCGCGTCGATGGCGGAGAACAGCGCGAAGCTGTCGTCGCCGGTGGCGCGCGCGTCGTTGTTCGAGACCAGGTTGCCGGTGCTGCCGTTGGTCATGTTGACGCCGTCCGCGAACGTGTTCCGGATCCGCGCGTTCTTGATGACCATGTTGTCCGTGTTGGCGCCCCAGTAGAGGCAGATCATGTGCTCGGCCCAGACGTTGTCGATCGTCTGGTTCGCCAGGTTGGCGAAGTCGAACACCTTGCCGGGGCCGTCGATCCGCGACGTGTAGTTGCCGAAGTACGCGAATCCGGAGAACACCGAGCCGTTCGCGCCGGCCTCGGACCGGAAGCCGATGTCCGTGTTGTCCTGGCCGGCCGGCGCCTGGAACCGGGTGAACCACGGGCCGGCGCCGACGATCCGGACCGCCTTGCCGTAGACCTGGAACTTCGACGCGGTCTGGTAGTCACCGGCCGGCAGGTAGACGCCGATCAGGTTCGCGTCCTGCCGCGCCCGGTCCAGCGCGTCCTGCACGGCCTGGTGGGTGAAGCCGGTCGGCACGGCGTACCTGGCCGTGTCCGGGTTCGGCGCGGCCGTGACCTGCTCCAGGTTGACGAAGTCGATCGCGAACGTGCCACCGTTCGCCGCGTCCTTCTGCAGCTTGATCGTGCTGCCGGCCGGGACGGTCGTGCCGAGCAGCACGTTCGCCTCGTCGTAGATGTGCCGGGGCGCGCCGGACGACGGGTTGTTGTTCGGGCCGGCCTCGTCGCCGTAGAGCCACGCGTACCGCGAGGTCAGCGTGATCGCCTTGAGGAACGTGTTGTTGACGTAGATGTTGAGCGTGGACGTGGTGCCGCCGCCACCGGGTGCGTCCGGGATCGAGAACCGGGTGACCAGCGTGTTCGTGCTGCCCCGGGTGGTCCACTGGACGTAGGAACCGGTGCTGTTCAACGTGACCGCGCGCCGCCCGGACGCCTCGCCGGCCAGGTCGCCGACCGTCCGGTTCGGACCGATCACGGCCGCGCCGCCGCCGGTGGCGCCGTCCTCGGCCTCGTACATCTCGTAGGGCATGTTCGCGCCCCGGCCGACGAACAGCGGCGTCTCACCGGTGTTGTTGGCCCGCTTGACCGCGACCTCGTTGGCGTCGTCCGCGAGCACGACGCGGACCGTCCAACGGCCGTTGGCCGCGGCCCAGGTCCCGAGCGACACCGGAGCCGTGGTGGCGCCGGCGGCGATCACACCGTTGAAAGAGCCGCTGAGGGTACGGACGACCGCGCCCGACTCGTTGAGCAGCGTCAGCGTGATCGCGTGCGCGCCGGACGCGGACGCGATCGTGCCCTGGTTGCGGATCGACACCGTGAACGTGGCCGTGCTGCCCGCGGACGGGTTGCTCGGCGACCAGGACGTGACCGCGACCAGGTCCGAGCTGGGCACCGGGCTGACCGTGAGCGTGCCGGCCAGCGTGTTGTTCTGCTCGTTCAGCTCGACGATCGCGTTCGCCTCGTCGACGCGCGCGCTCACCTGCAGCACACCGGCCGGGCGGGCGCCCAGCGACGCGGTCACGGTGGCGGAGGCGCCGGCCGCGAGCGCGCCGAGCGTGGCGGTGCCGGCCGGCGTCGTACCCACGTAGAACCGGACGGTGCTGGCCGGGGACGCGGCGGTGCCGGCGTTGCGGACCACGGCGGACGCGGTGACCGGGTCCGTCTCGACCGGCGCGGCCGGCGCGAACGTCAGGCCGGTGACCGTGAGGTCCGGGTTCGGCGCGGCGGTGCCGAAGACCTGCAGCTCCGCGACCTGCGCGCCGGACGCGCCGGTGTTGGACGTGAAGCGCAGCTGCACCTCCGCGACCGTGGCCGTGACTCCGATGGTGACCGTGTTGCCGCTCGCCGGGTCGAACGCGCGGTTCGCGGCGCCGGCCAGCGTGGTGAAGCCGGTCGCGTTCTGCGCGCGGCCGAGCACCTCGATGTTCTGGGTGCGCGCGCCCCACGCCGCGTCCGGGTTGAGCTTGACCGCGACGGAGGTGAGCGACGCGTTCGCGCCGAGCGACACGGTCAGCGTGGCCGGGTACGCGCCCGCCGCGCTCTCCCAGTAGGTGGCGACGTTCCCGTCGTTCGCGTTGGTGGCCACGAACGAATGGATCGTCGACGAGCCGGTGATCGTCCTGCCCAGCGCCAGGTTGGGGTCCTGCGGCGTGGACGTCCCCTCGCCCCAGACCTCCAGCGTGGACAGTTGCCCGGCCGGCCAGGCCGTGTTCGCCGTGATGGCCAGTCGCAGGTAGCGGACGGTCGCGGTGAGCGGGACGGTGACCGTGTTCCCGCTGCCCGGGTTGAACGTGTATCCGGTGGCGCCGGTGATCGTGGCGCCGGTCGCGCCGTCCTGCACCGCGATCGTCTGGGTGCGGGTCTCCCAGCCGGCCGGCAGCTTCAGGACCGCGCTGGTCACGGCGGAGGCGGCGCCGAGGTCGACCTGGATCCACTGTGGCCAGGCGCCGTTCGCGCTCTCCCAGTAGGAGGCCTGGTCGCCGTCGCCCGCGTTGGCGGCGGTGTAGGAGGCGTTGCTGCTGCTCGCGGTGAAGGCCCGGCCCAGGGCCAGGTTCGCGGGTGCCGCGGCGGCGGGGGTCGTCGGTACGAACAGGACGGTCGAGGTGAGCGTGACGGCGGCGGCCACCAGCGTGGCCAGTCGTTTCCTCATGGCGGTCCT
Organism: Catenuloplanes japonicus; assembly: GCF_000717135.1. GTDB lineage: Bacteria > Actinomycetota > Actinomycetes > Mycobacteriales > Micromonosporaceae > Catenuloplanes > Catenuloplanes japonicus. Next base: position 115,074 of record NZ_JNXY01000010.1, on the reverse strand, counting down.
TCGGTGGAGAAGGGCGACTTCTACCCATATTTCGGGTGAGGGGAGCGTGCACTGCGCCGGTGTTCCGATGATCAGTCGGGTATCCGGCGGGCTGTTGTAGAGATTTTGCAGAAGGCTGCGCCAAATGTTGCAGACGCGCTACGGCCACGTCAACGGTCGGGGATACATCGACTTCCATGCCGCGTGGAATGTGTCAGATGTCCTTAATGGGCGGTACACCCTGTCGGTCAGAAGACACCGCACACCCGTCACCGGCAGAGCCGCGCGTAGTTGACAGCGTTGGGCCGGAAGTCCGGTCCATTCGCGGCTTTCCCGGGCACCGGCCGGGTACGGACGGGTATCGACGCCCGGCGTTAGCCCGATCGGGGTAGCCCGGACAGCCGTACCGCACGCTTGAGCGCTCAATCTTCCCGCACGGACAACGGATTTCCCGTTCTCTCGATATCCGGCAGATTCTTCGTCAGCGCCACTTCGGCGCGAAAGCCACCCTCATGGGCCCGCCGGGCGCCGCGATCAGCACCGTCGCCCGGCGGGCCGCCACCACGAAGGACAGACACGTGCACCAGTTCCCACCCGCGCGCAGGCACCGCCGGCGCACCGTCAACCGGTGCCGCCCGGCAGGCCGCGCGACACGGCGGGACACGCGGCGGCCACCGGGCGCGCCGGGTTCATGAACTACCGGTAGGGGCGGGCGATGGGCTGGGGAGACACCCGTCCGTCCCTACCGGTGACACCTCGGAGGTGAGCGCGGATGCGGCACATGTACCGCTGGCGCTGGGTAGCGATGTCGGTGGCGGCCGTGGCGATGACCGCGCTGGTGGGCGGGCTGTCGATGCGAGCGGACGCGGTGACGGTCGAGCAGCGGGCCGAGCCCGCGGCGAACGGGTTCCGGTTCAGCCTGCGCAGCGAGCCGGTCGACTCGCCGGCGCCGGGCAGCACCACGCCGCTGCGCGTGCGGCTGACCAATCCGCACGACGTCCGGATCCGCATCGACGCGCTGACCGGCCGCATCGGCGAGGTGTCCGCGCCGGACTGCGCCGCGACCGCCTCGGACGTCACGATCGGACCGCACGACGGCACGCCGCGGCTGCCGGTCACGCTGGCGCCGCACGAAAGCCTGGACGTGGGGACGATCCCGGTCTCCGTGCCGGCCACGGTCTCGGCCGCCTGCCGCACCGCGGTCTACCGCTTCGTCATCACCGGGGCGGGAGTTCGTCTTCCCGTGGCGGATTCCGCCTGAAGATTCTGCGGTCAAAGACGGTTTCGCGAGATAAAATTCCCTTCACTGCGTACTGTTGCCCACGCTCTGTTACCTGCCGACACTCCCGGTCACGGGATGCGGCAGTCGCTGGAGGTACGCCGTTACGGCTCCCCGCGCCGCGCGAGCGCACGGGGAGCCGTTTTTATGCTGGAGCCCATGCAGTGGACCGACCTCGTGGACCGCGCGACCCGCATGGCGGGCGGCGCACAACGACGCATCCTGGGCCTCGCCGGTCCGCCCGGTGCCGGCAAGTCGACCGTCGCCGCACGCCTCGCCGACGCGCTGACGGGGGCGGGGGCGGCGGTCACGGTCGTACCGATGGACGGTTTCCACCTCGCGGACGCGGAGCTGCGACGGATCGGCCGGCACGCGCGCAAGGGCGCGCCGGACACGTTCGACGCCGCCGGGTACGCCGCGCTGCTGCGCCGGATCCGCGCCGAGACGGACACCACGGTCTACGCGCCGGTCTTCCGCCGCGAGATCGAGGACCCGATCGCGGGCGCGATCCCGGTGCCGCCGCAGACCCGCCTGGTGATCACCGAGGGCAACTACCTGCTGCTGCCGGACGGCGTCTGGGGCGGCGTGCGCGGGCTGCTGGACGAGGTCTGGTACCTCGATCTGGACGAGCCGGAGCGGCTGCGGCGGCTGATCGCGCGGCACATGGCGTACGGCCGGGACGAGGCCGAGGCCCGGGAGCGCTCGCTCGGCAGTGACCAGGCGAACGCGGAGCTCATCGGCGGGACGAAGAGCCGCGCCGATCTGATCGTCCCGCTGTCCTAGGTGAGTGCCCTTGCCCTGATCGATGATCCAGGCGGACGATATGCGCTCACGCTGTTCGGCTGGTAGACCAGAGTCCTCTGCCAGTCCACAATCCGACGGGAAGGCGGTCAGCCCAGTGACCCGTCGCCTGATGGCCGCGCACGCCGCGGTCATGGTCGTGCTCGGGGCCGCCGTGTTCACCCCGATCCCGGACTCCGTGGTCTTCGCGCTGATCGGGCTCACCACGGTCACCGCGATCATCGTCGGTGTGCACGTCAACGGGCCGATGCGGCGCTCGCCCTGGTGGTTCCTGGGCGCCACCGCGGCCGTCATGTCGATCGGCGACACGTTCTACGGGCAGCATCGCGAGGGCCTCGCGATGGTCGTGTCCGAGATCGCCTACCTGACGATGTTCCCGCTGATCGTGATCGGCCTGATCCAGCTGACCCGGCCGAGCGGTCTGGTCCGCGACCGGTCCCGGCTGCTGGACTGGCTCACGCTCGGCGCGTCCGCCGCGCTGCTGGCCTGGGTGCTGATCATCAGCCCGGCCATGCGCCGCGAGGACGTGGACACCACCGGCGCGGCCACCCACTCGCTCGGCTGCCTGTTCCTGCTGCTGGCGACCGTGGGGCTGACCATCAACACCCGGCTCAGCGCGTCCGTCACGCTGCTCGCGGTCGGCGCGGGCGGGCTGCTCTTCGGCGACGCCGCCTGGCTGATCATGTCGGTGCAGGGCGACGGCTGGCCGGACGGGAGCCCGTTCGAGCTCGCCTACCTGCTGTTCTACATCGCCTGGGGGCAGGCGGCGCTGCACCCGTCGATGTCCCGGCTGACCTCACCACCCGCGACCGAGCCCGGCGACATGCGCCTGGCGTGGAAGGTGCTGCTCGGGCTGTCCGTGCTGGTCCCCCCGGTCGTGCTCCTGGTCGAGACGCTGCGCGGCACGGTGACGGACGGCCTGATGATCGCCGCGATCGCCACGGTCATCTACGGCGCGGTCTTCGCCCGGCTCTTCGACGCGGTGGAGAAGCACCGGCGGCTCCTCGCCCGGGAACGGCACCTGCGCGAGATCTGCGGCGCGCTCGTCGCCGCGGCCGGACCGGACGAGGTGGACACCGCTATCCGGGAGGCGCTCGGCTCACTGCTGAAGGACGCGGAGCACACGGTCGTGCTGAGCGTGAACCGGGCGAGCAGCGTGTGGGGGCCGGGGATGCCGGCGCCGTACCCGGTGCCGACCCCGGCCGCGGCACGACGCACCCGGCTGCTGAAGACGCACGCGCTGCACCCCGCGCTCGCGGAGCAGCTCGGCAGCCTGCCCGGCACGCTGGTCTGCCCGCTGGTGCTGGACGACTCCGCGGTCGGGCCGCCCAGGGTCGGCGCGCTCTTCGTCTCCGCCGACATCCACGTGCTGGAGTCGCTGCAGGACAGCATCGAGGTGGTCGCGGTCCAGGCCACGCTGGCGCTGGAGCGGATCTTCCTGACCGACGAGGTGACCCGCCGCGAGTCCGACCAGTACGTCTCCGCCGTCGTCCAGAACACCAGCGACGTGGTGCTGATCGTCGACGAGGCGGACCGGATCCGGTACTACTCGCCGTCGCTGCCCACGGTGCTCGGCGTCCGGCCCAGGGTGTTCGGCACGCTCGCCGACCTGGTACAGCCGGACGACCGGCCCCAGGTGAACCGCACGTTCGAGCTGGCCCGCGGCTCCGGGCGGGAAGAGGGCGTCCGCGAGGAGTGGAGCCTGCTGCGCGAGGACGGCAGCCGCATCGTGCTCGACGTCAGCTGCCGTGACCTGCGCGCGGACCGGCTGGTCCGCGGTTACGTGCTGACGCTGTGCGACGCGGCCGGCCGCCACCGCAAGGAGCAGGCGCTCATCCAGCGCGCGCTGCTCGACTCGGCGCCGGGCAAGAACCGGCGCTCCGTCACGAACCGGTTCAAGTAGCGTCCCGCTCCGGGTGGGCCCGGCCCTGCAGGTACAGCACCGTGCTGTCGTCGCGGTGGGCGCCGGTGCTGCCGACGTGCTTGTCGCCGATCACCGGGCCGTTCCTGATCACGTGCACCAGCGCCATGGCATGGCCGCGGCCGAGCCCATGGTCGTCCTTGAGCCAGAGCACGATCTCCGCGGTACGGGTGTCCGCTCCGTAACCCCGCTCGTGCGCCTCGGCGAGGAGCGCGGCCGGCGTCCGGCCGGTCTTGACCTCGATCGCGTCCAGGTAGGCCTGGAATGACATGACTGCTCCTGGTGGTCAGAGCTGCTCGGCCCGGCCGAGCAGCAGGTCCCGTTCCCGGGCGTTCGTGGCGAGCCCGGCCGCATGCCGGAACTCACGCCGCGCCTCCGCGTGCCGTCCGAGCCGGGACAGCAACTCGGCGCGCACGCTCGGCAGATGATGGTGGCCGCGCAGGCCCGGCAGCGCCGCGAGCTCGTCCGCCAGGCGCAGGCCCACGTCCGGCCCGGCGTGCATGCCGTGGGCGACCGCGCGGTTCAGCAGCACGATGGGCGAGGCCGTCAGGTGGGCCAGCGCGTCGTACAGGCCGGCGATCGTGGCCCAGTCCGTGTCCCGCACGCTCGCCGCCCGCGCGTGACAGGCCGCGATGGCGGCCTGCAGCGTGTACGGGCCGGGCGGCCCGGCGGACAGCGCGCGCCCGAGCGCCTCGGTCCCCCGGCGGATCGCGTCCCGGTCGAAACGACCCCGGTCCTGCTGCTCCAGCAGCACGGCCGCGCCGTCACCGTCGGTGCGCGCGCCGGCCCTGGAGGACTGCAGCCACATCAGCGCCAGCAGCCCGGACGCCTCCGGCTCGTCCGGGAACAGCGTGGTCACCAGCCGCCCCAGGCGGATGGCCTCGTCACACAGCGCCGGCCGCATCCAGTCCTCGCCGGCGGTCGCGGCATAGCCCTCGGTGAAGACCAGGTAGACGACGTTCATCACCGTCGGCAGCCGCTGCCGGCGCGCGGCCGGGCCGGGCAGGTCGAACGGCTCCCCGTCATCGGCCGTGGTCGTGCGGGCCACCCACGCCAGCGTGGTCCTGGCCCGGGTGATCCGCCGGGCCACCGTGTCCTCCGGCACGAGGAACGCGCGGGCGATCTCCCGGGACGTGAGGCCGCCGACCAGCCGCAGCGTGAGCGCGACCTGCGACTCGGTGGTCAGCGCCGGATGGCAGGTCAGGAGCATCAGGCGCAGCGTGTCGTCGTCGACCGTGTCGACCTCCGGCATCTGCTCCTCCTCCCTCGACGCGGTCCGTAACTCGTGGGCGATCCGGGTCTCGGCCCGTTCGTGCCGCTCCGCGCGGCGGAAGTGGTCGACGGCACGGCGACGGGCGACGGCCATCAGCCAGGCAGCCGGGTTCTCCGGGACACCGGCGGACGGCCACTGCTCCAGGGCCGCCACCATGGCGTCGTGCGCGAGATCCTGTGCCAGATCGGCGTCGCGGGTCAGCCGGAGCAGCCCGCCGACGAGCCGCGCGGACTGCTCCCGCCAGACGGCCGCAACGACCTCATCCGCACTCCCCATCCGCCGATCACAGCAGCCCCGCCACCACCCCGGCAAGGCGCCCCGCGCATCCCTTGCCGCGCGGCTCGGTCAGCACGGGGCGGCTCTGGTCAGCGCGGGGGTGGCTCTGCCGCGCGGAGCGGCTCCGGTCAGCGTGGCGGCGGCTCTGCCGCGCGGGAGCGGCTCCGGGCAGCGCGGGGCAGCTCCGGGCAGCGTGGCGGCGGCTCTGCCGCGCGGAGCGGCTCCGGGCAGCGCGGGGCGGCTCCGGGCAGCGTGGCGGCGGCCCTGCTGCGCGGAGCGGCTCCGGGCAGCGCGGAGCGGCTCCGGGCAGCGCGGGGCGGCTCCGGGCAGCGTGGCGGCGGCTCTGCCGCGCGGAGCGGCTCCGGTCAGCGCGGGGGTGGCTCCGCGATCTGCCGGATCTCGGAGGCGCCCTCCCAGCCGGGCCAGTGGTCCACGTGCAGTTGCACGAACTCCGTCGCCATCGCAATGGCCTCGTCGCGTGAGCCGACCTTGAAGACGGCGTAGCCGCCGATCAGTTCGGTGGCCTCGGTGAACGGGCCGTGGGTGACGACGATGCCACCGGTGGTGGCTCGCACCTCCACCCCGGCGGAGCTGGGCAGAAGACCTCCGGTGGTGATGAGCCTGCCGCTCGCGGCGACGCCGGCGATGTAGGCGCCCATCGCCTCGTAGAAGTCCGGCGGAGGCGGCCCCGCGTCCTCGCGCATCTTCAGCATGGTCATGAACTGCATGAACTGTCTCCCATGTCTCGGCTCCCGGTCCGCTGTCACCCCTGCGTCGCGCTCGCCCTGCCGATCCGGACATCGGCCGCCCGGAAATTTTTACAACGCCCGGCATCGGCCGCGGAGCCGATCCGTCCAGATTCGCTGCGCCGACATTCCGTGACCGTGCGAGGGCTTTAAATGCCGAAATTTCGGGCGCGCAGCGCCCGGATCGGGAGGGACCCGGGCGAGAACGGACACGGCACGAGAGCAGGCACAACCCGATGACAGCACGGCCCAAGAGCGGGCGCGGCACGAGAGCAGCGCGGCACGAGAGCAGACGCTACACAAGAGCCGCGCGGCACGAGAGCAGCGCGGCACGAGAGCAGCGCGGCACGAGAGCAGACGCTGCACAAGAGCCGCGCGGCACGAGAGCAGCGCGGCACGAGAGCGGCGCGGGCCCGGCGCAGGTCGTGATCAACGGGCGCTGTACGCCCGAAATTTCAGTAGATAGCGCCCGCCGGGCTGCTGCGACCCGTCCTTGCGGCCGGAGGCTCTGGCGTGACGGGAGGTAGCGCGCCCTGCTGGGGTTGCTTTGTTCGTGCGGCCACGGACCTGGCAGGGAGGCCGCCTGCGGCCGACCGGTGTCGCCGGGAGGCCTCGGCAGGTGATGTGAGACCAAATCGGCATATATGTTGTCTTGTCCGCCGCAGGCGGCCTGGCCTCGGCACGCTGCTCCCGATCACGCCGGTCGTGGCCCGCCGTGATCGGGCTTGCGTTACGTGCCGGAGGGCGCGACCCGGAGGGTTTCGCGGGGCGGGCAGGCCGTCCGCGGGTCCTCAGGTGAGGCGGGAGACTGCCTCGGCGATGCGCTCGTCGGAGGCGGTCAGGGCGACCCGGACGTGCTTCGCGCCGACGGGGCCGTAGAAGCTGCCGGGGGCGACCAGGATGCCGCGGTCGGCCAGCCAGGCGACCGTGTCCCAGCAGTCCTCGTCGCGGGTGGCCCACAGGTAGAGGCCGGCCTCGGAGTGGGAGATGGCGAAGCCTGCCTTGATCAGTGCGGGGTGCAGCAGCTCGCGTCGGGCGGCGTAGCGGGCGCGCTGGGCGGCCACGTGGGTCTCGTCGCCGAGTGCGGCGGTCATCGCGTCCTGCACGGGCTCGGGCACGATCATGCCGGCGTGCTTGCGCACGGCCAGCAGCTCGGACACGATCTCCGGGTCGCCGCCGAGGAAGCCGCCGCGGTACCCGGCCAGGTTCGACCGCTTGGAGAGCGAGTGCACGGCGAGCACGCCGCGGTAGCTGTCGCCGCGGACCTCGGGCGAGAGCACGGAGACCGGCTCGGCCTCCCAGCCGAGCGGGAGGTAGCACTCGTCGCTGGCCACGATCGCGCCGCGCTCGCGCGCCCAGTCCACGACCTTGCGCAGGTGCGCGGCCGGGAGGACCCGGCCGGTCGGGTTGGACGGGGAGTTGATCCAGATCAGCCGGACCCGCTGCGGGCCGAGTGCGGTGAGCGAGTCGGCGCGGACCACGGTGGCGCCGGCGAGCTGGACGCCCACCTCGTAGGTCGGGTAGCCGACCTCCGGGATGACCACGGTGTCGCCGGGGCCGAGGCCGAGCAGCGTCGGCAGCCACGCGACCAGCTCCTTGGAGCCGATCGTGGGCAGCACGCCGAGGCCGGGCAGGCCGGCGCCGCAGGTGGCGGCGAACCAGTCCGTGATCGCGGTACGCAACCGCGGGTTACCGGCGGTGAGAGGGTATCCGGGCGCGTTCGAACCCGCGGCCAGTGCGTCGCGCACGACCGCGGGAACGGGGTCGACCGGCGTGCCGATCGACAGGTCCACGAGCCCGCCGGCGTGTGCGGCCGCCGTGGTCTTCGCCGGGACCAGCTGGTCCCAGGGGAAGTCCGGCAGCCGCGCCGCGAGCCCGACCGGCCGGATCGCCGGGGCGCTCAGTGTCCCTCGCCGCGCGGCGCGAGGCCGGCGACGAACGGGTCGTCCTTGTCGATCTTGCCGACCTTGGAGGCGCCACCGGGCGAGCCCTGGTCCTCGAAGAACCGGTAGTTCGCGGTGGTGTAGTCCTTCCACTGCTCCGGCACGTCGTCCTCGTAGAAGATGGCCTCGACCGGGCAGACCGGCTCGCACGCACCGCAGTCCACGCACTCATCCGGGTGGATGTAGAGCATGCGGTTGCCCTCGTAGATGCAGTCGACCGGGCACTCCTCGATGCATGCCTTGTCCAGGACATCGACGCAGGGCTCGGCGATGATGTAGGTCACGGGTCACTCCTGTCGAAGACCACGCCGCTTGCTTTACAACCCACGGCGCATAAGAGCCTAGTATCTCGCCGGGGAGGGGGTCGATCGTGCTCCGTAGGCAGGATGTGGGACACCGAGTTGTAGTGCGGCGAATTGTCGGATCTCGCGGTGGTCGAACGCTCTTTTCGGACTCTCTCGGCGAACTCGTGGCGCTGAGCGAGACCGAACTCACGATAGCGACCGCCGCCGGCACCGTCCGCGTCCCCCTCGACGAGGTGCACCGGGCCAAGCGCGTACCGCCCACCCGGCGGCCCACGGCGGCGGACATGATCGCCTCCGAGCTGGCCGCGAACGAGGCCTGGCCGGCGCCGATCCAGGAGTCGCAGGGCGGCTGGCTGCTGCGCGCGGCCGGCGGGTGGACCGGGCGGGCCAACTCCGCGCTGCCGATCGGCGACCCGGACCGGCCGCTGCCGGCCGCGGTCGACGCGGTCGAGGCGTGGTACCGGGCGCACGGCCTGCCGCCCCGGATGAACGTGCCGCTGCCGCTGGCCGCGCCGGTCAACGCGGAGCTGGACGCACGCGGCTGGGAGACCGCGCCGCTGGTGCTGTTCCAGACCGCGCAGGTCGCGGCGATCCTGGAGGCGGCACCGGAACGACACGACCTTCCCGCGGTACGGCGACGGGAGCGGATCAGCGACGCCTGGCTCGCGGTCACGGCCGCCCGCAAGGGCACGCCGCCGCCGGTCGCCCGCCAGATCCTGACCGCGGTGCCGGAGACCGCGTTCCTGGAGGTCTACGGCGACGACGGCACGCCGGTCGCGATCACGCGCGCCACCGTGACCGGCAACGGCGAGTGGCTCGGCATCTCGCTGCTGGACGTGCTGCCGGAGCACCGGCGGCGCGGGCTGGGCTCACACCTGGTGCGGGCCGCGGCGCAGTGGGGGCAGGAGGTGGGCGCGCGGCGCGCGTTCCTCCAGGTGGAGGAGCAGAACACGGCTGCGGTCGCGCTCTACGGGCGGCTCGGGTTCGGCACGCATCACACGTACCTCACCCGTACCGCTGCGTCGTGATTGTGATCTTGATCTTTCTAGCGCCGGATGGTGGTGCGGCGGTTGCGGACCGGGCGCGCGGACGCCAGGCGGGACTCCTGGTAGCGCTTGAGCGACTGTGAGCGGTAGTCCCAGCCCAGCACCATCAGCACCAGGTAGCCGAGCACGGCGCCGCCGATCGTGAAGCCCAGGTAGAGCCAGATCTGGGCGAAGAACGAGCCGGCACCGTTGGTGAACGGCGTGTCGCCGTTGATGAACGGGCCGACCAGCACGGTCAGCAGCATTCCGGCCGCGATGATCGCGGCCACGTCGCCACTCCACGAGTCCAGCGGGCGGCCCCGGCCCCAGCGGAAGGCCAGCACGCCCGTCACCAGGCCGACCGCGACGAACATGGCGGTCGAGACCCAGTCCTGCGCGCTCGCGTCGTCGCCGATCGCGAACTCCCCGACCAGCCGGGCGATCACGTTGATCAGAAACAGCACACCGGCGAGCACGCCAACCGGCAGCCAGCGGTTCCTCATCGTCACACTCTCCTCCCCGCGAGGCCGGACCAGCTCACGGCCTCGTTCCGCAGATGATGCGGGGCTGTGGATCATAGGTCCAGCGCAGCTTCTCGCGCTTCGATTCCTTGCCGTCCTTGCGGAAGATACGCCACGCCTCTTGGGAGAAGCCTGGAGAACCTTCGTCGAATGCGCAGTCCGGGCCGGGCGTCTCGTACGTCACCGGCGGCTCCACGATGTCAGACCGGCGCCCGTAGTCGATCCGGACCGAGTCGTGCACGCGCGTGCCCCAGAGCGTCACCGTGATCACCCGGCCGTAGGAGCGCACGTCGACCAGCACGCCGTACGGCGTGTCGTTGCGGAACCGCAGGTCCTGGTCGGGCGCGGCGGTCGCCTCGGCCACGGCCGGCAGGTACGCCCGGTAGGTCGTGTGCGGCCGGTGCTCCACGTCCTCCAGCCCGGCCGTGAACGCGGCGTGGAACAGCGTGGCGGCCAGTTGCGGCGACGAGTCCCGCCCCGCGGTCCGGTGCAGCGAGAACGTGTCGCCGGGCCGGATCAGCGCGCCGTCCAGCCGCTCGGCCGCGGCCGGGTCGAGATCGCCGTCCGGGCCGCTCGTGGTGAACGTGGCCAGCTGCTCCGTGACGCCCAGCTTCGTGATGTCCTCGGTGCTGACCACCGGTTCCGTCTCGGTGAACGTGGCCGTGATCGTGCGCGCGCCGGACCTCGGCAGCGACTCGAGCAGGTCGCGGGCGAGCGCGCCGGTGTCCACGGTCCGGCCGGTGCGGCTCCCGGTGATCCGCGGCCAGCCGTCGTCCGCGCTGACCGAGGCCTCGCGCACCGTCGTCTCCAGCCGGGAGAGCGTCTCGCCCAGGCCCGCGCGCAGCAGCTTCTCGTCGATGCGCGGCGTGAGCGGGTCGCCGGCGAAGACCAGGCTCCGCGCGATCACCGCGGGCGGGACGTCGAAGCCGCCCCGGTCCACCGTGACCCGGACCTTCGACGCGACCGCGGGCACGGCCAGCTCCGTCACCAGCCGGTCGATCTCCTCGCGCGTGGTGACCGGCGTGGTCTCGGTCAGCGCGACGTGCGGCACGTCCTTGCGCGCCCAGGCGGACGCGACCTCCTTGGCCGCGGCGCGCGCGTCGATCGCCCGGCCCGGCTCCGGGTAGACCGGCCGCGGCGTGGTGCCGTCGAACGTGATCGCGGGCGCGGTGCCGGGCGAGGCCAGCCGGGCCTTGAGCGCGGCGGCCTGCAGCACGTCGTAGAGCTTCCGCTCGTCGACCGTGACGACCGGCGTGACGCTCTCGAAGCCGATCAGCCGGCCGCCCCGGGTCGCGGCCGCGACCGAGGCCGGGACGTCCACGGACAGGCCGATCGCCTCCGGGTCGGTCCGGACGATCTCGCGGCCGGCCAGCGAGATGATGAACGGCTCGCTCAGCCGGTGCGACGCACTGAGCCGCTCGTGCGCCTGTGCCTCGGTCAGGCCGCCCAGGTCGACGCCGAGCACGCTGGTGCCGCGCGGCACGTCACCGCGCGCGGCCCAGGCGACCCCGCCGCCGCCCACCAGCACGGCCGCGACCAGCACGCCGGCCAGCGCGGTGGGCCAGCGGCGCGGTGAGTGCGCGTCCGGGAGGTGCTCGGTCATCCGCAGGACGTCCGGCAACGGGCCGGGCGCGTCACCGGCGATGCGGGCGAACCGCACGGTGGCGGCGTCGTCGAACTCGGTCACGGTCGTCACCTCGGGTGCAGTGGATCAGCCCGCGCAATGCTGCCTGCGCGACATGACGAACCGGTAACGTTTTCCCAGCTCAGCTGCGCTGCGTCGGCAGAATCATGCGATACGCGACGATCGCGAACGCCATCGAGCCGGTGAAGATCGTGGCGAGCCCGACCCAGTTGTTCCCGGCGAGCAGGATGTCGCCCTCGGCCGTGCTGCCCGCCGACACCATCAGTACGGCGAACCAGGTGAGCGCCGGCAGCGCCACCGCCCACTTCGCGCCGGTCGTGCGGTGCGCGAAGTCGGCCAGCGCCACGTTCGCCACCACGGCGACCAGCGCGGACACGCCGATCAGGAAGCCGCCCACGCGCAGCGGCGTGAAGAAGACCTCCAGCACCGCGGTCACCACCGCGGCCAGCACCACCACGATGCCGCCGAGCACGCGCAGCGTCAGGTCGGTGACGGTCATGCCCTTGGCCGCCGGCAGCGGCTCCAGCCACTCCGGGTCGATCTCCAGCGCCGGGACCTTGTGCGGGTACGGCGAGGGGGGCGGTGCGCTCACCGGTCCACGAGCGCTTTCGCCTCGGACGTGACCCCCGCGAACAGGCAGCTCTCCCAGCCGTGCGGGCCGTCGCCGGGGCCGCGCTCGCCGTAGGCCAGCGTGTAGAACTCCACGCCCATGAACTCGCCGCCGAAGTTGCCCGCGATCGAGTAGAGCCACGAGTCCAGCGGGATCTGGCTGGCGTGCGCCTTCATGGCCGCGACCTTCGCGTCCGCGGAGTCGGTGGCGTCGATCCGGGCCGCGATCTCCGCGTCGGAGGAGCCGAACGGCAACTCGTCCGGCGCCTCGATGCCGGAGAACGGGTTGCCGGTGCTCTGGCCGAACTCCGCGATCCCGGCCGCCAGTACGCTGCGCGGCATCGCCTGGAAGTAGACCTTCTCCGGGCCGAAGCCCTGCTCGCGGGCCAGCTCGCAGGCGCGCATGGTGACCCGGTGCGCCTGGATGTGGTCCGGGTGGCCGTAGAAGCCGTTGTCGTCGTAGGTCACCACGACCTGCGGGCGCGTCTCCCGCATGATCTCGACCAGGAAGCCGGCCGCGGTGTCCAGATCCGCCTGCCAGAACGCGCGCGGATGCGCATTGGTCGGCAGGCCCATCATGCCGGAGTCGCGGTAGCGCCCGGCGCCGCCGAGGAACCGCCGGTCGGTCACGCCCAGGGCCGCACAGGCGCCGTTGAGCTCGGCGACGCGGTAACCGCCGAGCTGGTCGGCCGCGTCCGCCGCGAGCCCGATCAGCTCGGGCAGGTGGATCTCGCCCTCTTCGCCGAGCGTGCAGGTCACGAGCGTCACGTGGGTGCCGGTCGCCGCGTAGTGGGCCATGGTCGCGCCGGTCCCGATCGACTCGTCGTCGGGGTGGGCATGCACCAGCAGAAGGGCTTGCTCCGTCACCCGGGACACTTTACGCGCCGTCCCGCCCCATCCCGAAACAGCCCAAAAGCGATTATGCGAACCCCTGGCTGCGAATTCTGGAGGATGATCGGACAGTGGACTATCCAGAGCTCGCCGCCCGGACCCGCCGGTTCACCAACGGAAGCCCGCTCTCGGTCAGCGTCGCGGGCGACGGTGGCCGGGTCGTCTTCGTCCGCTCCGGCGGCGCCGAGGACCCGGCCGGGCGCCTCTGGATGCTGGACGCGGCCACCGGCGAGGAGCGCCTGGTCGCGGAGCCGGTCGAGCTGACCGGTGATCCGCACGAGGGCATCACGTCGTACGCGCTGGACCGCCACGGGCGCATCGCCGCGTTCACCGTCGCCGGGCGGCTGTTCCGTGCCGACCTGATCAACGGCGACGTGGTCGAGGTGGCCACCGCGGGCCCGGCCGTCGACCCGCGGCCCGACCCGGCCGGCGAGCGGATCGCGTACCTGACCGCGCACCCCGGGCTGACCGACCGCGGCGAGCCGGTCGCCACCACCGCACTGCACATCGTGGAGCCGGACGGCACCGACGTGATGCTGGCCGGCGAGCGGGACAGCAACGGCACCGTGGCCTGGGGCGCGATCGACTACCTGGCCGGCGAGGCGTTCGACCGCGGGCGCGGGTACTGGTGGTCGCCGGACGGGCGGACCGTGATGGCCGCGCGGGTGGACACGTCCCGGCTCCCCCGCCTCTACCTGCACGATCCGGTGGATCCGGGCGAGCCGGCGCCGAGCCTGGCCTACCCGCGCGCCGGTGGGCCGAACCCGCAGGTCAGCCTGCACCTGCTGGATCTCGACGGCGGGTGGGTGGACGTGCACTGGGACCGGGAGACGTACCCCTACCTGGTCTCGGTCCGCTGGCAGGACGGCGGCCCGCTGATCGCGGTACTGCGCCGCCTGCAGCAGCACGGGCTGGTGCTCTCCGTCGACCCGCGCACCGGCGAGACGCAGGTGCACGCGGAGCTGACCGACCCGCGCTGGGTGGAGCCGATCGACGGCACGCCCTGCCACCTCCCGGACGGCCGGGTGCTGGTCGGCGGCGAGCTGGCCCACGACGGGTACGACGCCCGCTGCCTCTTCGCGGACGGCAGCCTGCTCACCCCTCCCTCGCTCTACGTGCGCCGCGTGGTCGGCCCGGTCTCGGGCGGCGCGGACCTGCTGGTCGAGGGCACCGACGGCGAACCGTCCGAGCAGCACGTCTACCGGGTCCGGGGCGCGCTCGGCGCCGGTGGCATGGAGGCGCGGCGGATCACCACGGAGCCGGGCTGGCACGTCGCGGCCTCGGGTGGCGGGCTGCTGGCGATCGGGCGGCTGTCGCTGGACCACGCCGGGACACAGTGGTCGGTCTGGCGCGGTGAGACCCGGATCGGCGGGCTGGCCTCGCTCGCGGCCACGCCGCCGTTCGCGCCGCGCCCCGCGCTGGAACGGGTCACCGACCGCCGGCTGCCGGCCGCGGTGGTCTACCCGCGTCAGCACGTGAGCGGCCGGCGGCTGCCGGTGCTGCTGGACGTCTACGGCGGTCCGGGCCGGCAGGAGGTGCTGTCCGCGCGCGCCTGGTGGCTGGAGCGGCAGTGGTGGGCGGACGCCGGCTTCGCCGTCGTGACGATCGACAACAGGGGTACGCCCGGCGTCGCGCCCAGCTTCGAGAAGGTGGTGCACCGGCGGCTGGCCGACATCGCGCTGACCGACCAGATCGACGCGCTCGGCGCACTCGGCGAGAAGCACCCGGACCTGGATCCGCACCGGGTCGCGGTACGTGGCTGGGCGCTCGGCGGCTGGCTGGCCGCGCTCGCGGTGCTGCGCCGGCCGGACGTGTTCGCCTGCGGCGTGGCCCGGACGCCGCTGGCCGACTGGTCGCTGCACAACACCGCGTTCGCGGAGCGGTACCTGGGCCTGCCGGACGACGAGGTCTACGCGCACCACAACCTGGTCGAGATCGCGGCGGAGCCGCCGGTCCGCCCCTCGGACGCGCGGCCGTTGCTGCTGGTCCACGGCATGGCGGACGATTCGATCATCGCGGCGCACACGCTGCGGCTGTCGGCCGCGATGGTGGCGGCCGGGCGCCCGCACGCGGTGCTGCCGCTGTCCGGCGTGGCGCGGCTGGCCGGGGACGGCGTGGCGGAGCGGTTGCTGCCGCTGGAGCTGGACTTCGTCCGCCGGCACCTGCCGGCCTGACTCGGGCTCTGGCTTTCTCGCGTACGAGTGCTGTACTGGGACGCGTGACCTCATCGACGCCGCCCGAGCCGGCCTCCGAGCCGGTGCCGGAGCCTGCTTCGTCGACCGAGCCCGCTTCGTCGGCGGAGCCCGTATCGCCGGCCGGGCCCGAGCCCACGACCTTCGCCCCCGGTTCCGCCCGGGTGGGCCGCGCGCGGTTCACGCCGCCGCGCGGCCGTCAGTACTTCGGCGGCATCGGGCGGCGCGGCTGGACCTGGATCGTGGCCGGCAGCCTGGTCGTGATCGTGGTGCTGGTCTGCGGCGCGTTCGTCGCGGTGACCGCGGCCGTCCGCGGCGGCGTCGACCGGTCCCGGCACGACCGGGCCGTGGAGGCGGAGTCCCGCGCCGACGTGGAAGCCGCCTGCCTGGACCTGGAGCAGCGGCTCAACCGGCTGATCCCGCCCGGCGCCACCACCGGCCCGGCCGCCCGTGCCAAGGCGATCCGTGACGAGAACGTGGCGGCCCGCCCGTTCCTGCTGGAGCTGGAGCGCATCCGGACCGCCCGCGACGCGGGCCCGCTCGACGAGGACTACCTGGAGCAGGCCTGGCCGGACGGCTGGCGGCAGGTGATCGAGGCGCGCGCGGTCTACGCGGACGCGCTGGACAGGTCGGCCGGCGGCGGCGAGCCCGCGTTCTACCTGGCCCCGCGCGACGAGAACGCGGACCCGGTGGCGGACCGGCTGATCGCGGACGGGCCGGACGGCTGCGACGGCACGCTGCGGCGGTTGATCAACCCATCGCTGTAGCTCAATGCAAGATCAAACACGTGCCGTGATCAGTGACCTTGACCACAATGTGCCACAACGGTCCGATCGGGGATGCGTAATCGGCTCGTAACACCCAGACTCCCTTGCGGATGGTCTACGTCACACGCGGCGTAACGCGTGTCACAGGCGAACGCATCAGGGGAGCCGGAATGACGACGGCGACGAGGCCGGGCCGGGCCGCGATCACGGCAAGGACGCTGCGCACCGATCGGTGGTGGTTCGCGCCGCTGGTCACGTTCGTCGGGCTGGGCGCCTGGGTCACCTACGCCACGGTCCGGGTGTTCATGCACGGCAACTACTGGGTGGAGCAGTACCACTACCTCACGCCGTTCTACTCACCGTGCGTGACGGAGCGGTGCGTGGAGGCCGCGGCCCATCTCGGGCGGTTCCTGCCCGGCTGGTGGATCGTGCCGGACGCCGCGCTGACCCTGCCGTTCCTGCTGCTCTTCCGGCTGACCTGCTACTACTACCGGAAGGCGTACTACCGGGCGTTCTGGCTGTCGCCGCCGGCCTGCGCGGTGCCGGACGGGCACAAGCGCTACACCGGCGAGACGCGCTTCCCGCTGGTCTTCCAGAACGTGCACCGGTACGCGTTCTACGCCGCCGCCGTCATCTCCGTGATCAACACGTATGACGCGGCGCTGGCCCAGGCCACCGGCCTCGGCCTGGGCAACGTGATCCTCTGGGTCAACGTGGTCGCGCTCTGGGCGTACACGTTGTCCTGCCACTCCTGCCGGCACATCGCGGGCGGACGGCTCAAGCACTTCTCCAAGCACCCCGTGCGATACCGGTTCTGGACGTTCGTGTCGAAGCTGAACGTCCGGCACATGCAGCTCGCCTGGGTCACGCTCGGCACGCTCGCGCTGACCGACGCGTACATCATGGCGCTGGCCGCAGGCTGGTTCTCCGACCTCCGCATCATCAACTGAGGGCCTGGGATGACAACGCGAATCGAACGGCACCGGTACGACGTCGTGGTCATCGGCGCGGGTGGCGCCGGGCTGCGGGCCGCGATCGAGGCGCGCAGCGCCGGCAAGAAGACCGCGATCATCTCGAAGTCACTGTTCGGCAAGGCGCACACCGTGATGGCCGAGGGCGGCGCCGCGGCCGCGATGGGGAACGTGAACTCGCGCGACAACTGGATGGTCCACTTCCGGGACACGATGCGCGGCGGCAAGTTCCTGAACAACTTCCGGATGGCGGAGCTGCACGCCAAGGAGGCCCCGTCCCGGATCTGGGAGCTGGAGACCTACGGCGCGCTGTTCGACCGGACCAAGGACGGGCGGATCTCGCAGCGCAACTTCGGCGGTCACGAGTACCCGCGGCTGGCCCACGTCGGCGACCGCACCGGCCTGGAGATGATCCGCACGCTGCAGCAGCGGATCGTGGCGCTGCAGCAGGAGGACTTCCGCGAGTCCGGCGACTACGACGCGCGCATCCGGGTCTTCTCCGAGACCACGATCACCGAGCTGATGCTGGACGGCGACCGGGTGGCCGGCGCGTTCGGCTACTACCGCGAGTCCGGCGAGCTGGTGCTCTTCGAGGCGCCGGCCGTGGTGCTGGCGACCGGCGGCGTCGGGAAGTCGTACAAGGTCACGTCGAACTCCTGGGAGTACACCGGCGACGGGCACGCGCTCGCGCTCCGGGCCGGCGCGACGCTGATCAACATGGAGTTCCTGCAGTTCCACCCGACCGGCATGGTCTGGCCGCCGTCCGTGAAGGGCATCCTGGTCACCGAGTCGGTCCGCGGCGACGGCGGCGTGCTGAAGAACTCCGAGGGCAACCGCTTCATGTTCGGGTACGTCCCGGACGTCTTCCGTAAGCAGTACGCGGAGACCGAGGAGGAGGCGGACCGCTGGTACACCGACCCGGACAACAACCGCCGCCCGCCCGAGCTGCTCCCCCGCGACGAGGTGGCCCGCGCGATCAACACCGAGGTCAAGGAGGGGCGCGGCACCCCGGCCGGCGGCGTCTACCTGGACGTCAGCACGCGCATGCCGGCCGAGACCATCCGCCGGCGCCTGCCGTCGATGTACCACCAGTTCAAGGAGCTGGCCGACGTCGACATCACGGCCCAACCGATGGAGGTGGGCCCGACCTGCCACTACGTGATGGGCGGCGTGGAGGTCGACCCGGACACCACGGCCGCGCTGGGCGGCGTGCGCGGGCTGTTCGCGGCCGGCGAGGTCTCCGGCGGCATGCACGGCTCGAACCGGCTCGGTGGCAACTCGCTCTCCGACCTGCTGGTCTTCGGCAAGCGGGCGGGGGAGCACGCGGCGGCCTACTGCGATTCTGTGGCGCGCCCACGCGTACCCACGAAGGATCTTGAATTGGCCGTGGCGACCGCGCTCGGTCCGCTGGAGCGCAGCGGCGGCGACAACCCGTACCACCTGCAGCAGGAGCTTCAGGTGGTGATGGGCGACCTGGTCGGCATCATCCGGCGCGAGGCGGAGCTGTCCGAGGCGCTCAAACGGCTGCACGAGCTGCGGGCCCGTGTGGCGAACGTGAGCGCGTCCGGCGGCCGCCGCTACAACCCGGGCTGGCACCTCGCGCTGGACCTGCGCAACATGCTGGTCGTCTCCGAGTGCACCGCGCTGGCCGCGCTGGAGCGCGCCGAGTCGCGCGGCGGCCACACCCGGGAGGACTTCCCGGCGATGGACCCGGAGTGGCGCCGGATCAACCTGATCTGCGCGCTGGACGGCGACGAGGTGCGGCTGACCCGCAAACCGCTGCCGAGGATGCGGCCGGAGCTGCTGGCGCTCTTCGAGCGTGGCGAGATGTCCAAATACCTGACCGACGAGGAACTGGCCGAGTTCGACGCGCTGCCGGAGGCATGAACAGATGGGCACCAAGCGCAACTTCAGGGTCTGGCGCGGCGACGCGGGCGGCGGTGAGCTGCAGGACTTCCAGGTCGAGGTGAACGAGGGCGAGGTCGTGCTGGACATCATCCACCGGCTGCAGGCCACCCAGACGCCGGATCTGGCCTGCCGGTGGAACTGCAAGGCCGGCAAGTGCGGGTCCTGCTCGATGGAGATCAACGGCATGCCGCGACTGGGCTGCATGACCCGGATGTCGACGTTCACCGCGGACGAGACGGTCACCATCACGCCGCTGCGCACGTTCCCGGTGATCCGCGACCTGGTGACGGACGTGTCCTTCAACTACCGGAAGGCGCGTGAGACGCCCGCGTTCACACCGCCCGCGGACCTGGCGCCGGGCGAGTACCGGATGCAGCAGGTCGACGTGGAGCGCTCGCAGGAGTTCCGCAAGTGCATCGAGTGCTACCTCTGCCAGAACACCTGCCACGTGATCCGCGACCACGAGGAGAACAAGCCGCCGTTCTCCGGCCCGCGCTTCTTCATCCGCGCGGCCGAGCTGGACATGCATCCGCTCGACACCCTGGAAGACCGCAAGGAGTACGCACAGGCGTCGATGGGGCTGGGCATGTGCAACATCACCAAGTGCTGCACCGAGGTCTGCCCGGAACACATCAAGATCACCGACAACGCGATCATCCCGATGAAGGAGCGCGTGGTCGACCGCCGCTACGACCCGCTGGTCTGGCTCGGCCGCAAGATCTTCCGCCGGGACCAGCTTCCTTCGCCGGGCCCGGACCCGCTGCTGGGCGTGCTGCCGCCGCGGGAGCCGGCCGAGGGCGAGCCGGACTGGCAGCGGCGGCATCACGGCGCGCAGGGGCCCGCGGTCGGCGACGACGGTCACCTGCCGATCACGGAGCTCACGTTCGAGAACCAGGGGGCCGGGTCGCCGTTCGGCGACGACGTGACGTTGCCGCTGCCGGCCGAGGACCTCAACTACCACCACCCGCGAGACGATCCCCGGCGCTGAGCCGTCAGAGACCCCGCAGATGCTCGCGCAGCGCGCGCACGATCGGCTCGTCCGCCGGCAGCCAGGGCACGTCGTCGAGCTCGTCCACGGACAGCCAGCGCAGCTCGCTGTGCTCGATCGCGCGCGGCTCGGCATCGCCGGTCAGCTCCGCGAGGTAGACCCGCAGCACGGCCCAGCCGTTGCCCAGCGTCACGTCGCCGCCGACACGCGCACCGACACGCACAGTGACGCCCAGCTCCTCGACGCACTCCCGGGCGACCGCATCGGTCTCGGACTCGCGCGGCTCCACCTTGCCGCCGGGGAATTCGAAGCGCCCCGCGACCTCCGGCGGCGCCGAGCGCGCGCACGCCAGGACCCGTCCGCCGAAAAGGATGGCAGCGCCGACGACGACCTTTGACCTGGCCCGTTCCGTGTCCACGGGCAACCAGAGTGCCAGATCAATCGGTATTTCGGGTGGACCGGATCAACTCTTAGTACGAGAAAGAGGTAGTCCAGTAGCCATGGACATGCCAGCCCGTCAGCGGGAAGACTAGGGGCGACACCATGACGACACGGCGACGATTTGGCCACAAGCCGGCAACGACGCCTGGGGGAGGCGTGGCGATGCGTGCTCTCTGGAGCAACAGCGGTCGCACTGCGAACCGTGACTATTTGAGTGACGCTCTGACCTTACTCACTGGTTGGACCCGTGACGGCCAGCAGTTGAGCCGCACCCTCGCGCTCAACGAGGCACAGCACGCGGACCTGACCGAGCGGATCAAGGTCGCGGCGGATGCGCTGCACCTGCGGCCGGACATCCGGCGCCACGAGGGCCAGACCCAGATCCGGGTCGCGGCCGGCGGCGCCGAATCCATAACGGAGGGTCAGGTCGCACTGGCGGCGCGTATCGAGGATGCGTACCGTACGGTCACCGCCGCCTAGTGATCCTCGCCACAGCACGACCGGGCTAGCCTCAGGGTCATGGCAGAAGCGACCTATGACCGCAAAGAACAGCTGAAGCAGATCGAGAGCGGCCTCCTGGAGGGCGAGAACGTCATCGCGGTCTACGACGCGATCGGCGTCGGCACCGGCTTCATCGGCCTCACCAACCGCCGCGTGATCATCCAGGACAAGTCGTTCGTCGGCAAGAAGTTCGCGATCACCAGCATCCCGTACTCCAAGGTGACCAGCGTCAGCGTGGTGAGCAACGCGTCCTGGGCCGGCTCCTTCTTCGGCTCCAGCACCATCGCGGTCAACGTCGGCACCCACTCCTACGAGGTCGAGTTCCGCGGCGACCACAAGGCCCACCACGTCCACAACGTCATCCTGTTCTACATCTCGTAGACGCGAGTGACGGGCAACGGCGTCTCCGTGACCTCGCCGTCGCGCAGGCGCAGCTCGTAGGCGCCGGCCCCGTCCCGATCGGCGATCGCCTCGGACAGCACGGTGCCGCGGAAGACCAGCCCGGCGCCGTTGTCCGTGGCGTAGCCGTGCGGGGCGAGCACACCCTCGCGCATCAGGCGGTGCATGAGCGGGCGGCGCTGCTCCTCCGCGTCGTAGTGGACGCCGTTCGCGTAGGGAAGCCAGCCCAGGCCGTCGGTGAACGCGCGCAGGTCCCGGCCGTAGCTGTCGGTGGTGCCGCCGAGCGTCCAGCAGATGCTGCCCGCGGAGACGCCGCCCATGACCACGCCGCGCTGCCACGCCTCGTGCAGGATCTCCGGCAGGCCGTGCACGCGCCAGACCGCCACCATGTTGGCCACGCTGCCCCCGCCGACCCAGATCACGTCCTGCGCCAGCAGATGTCCGCGGATGTCCGGGTGGTTCGGCATCGGGAAGAGCGCGAGGTGCGAGACCTCGAAGCCGGCCGCGGTGAGCGCGGCGTAGAAGGCGGCCCGCGTGCTCAGATCGTCGCCGTCGCCCTGCCCCAGGAAACACAGCCTCGGCCGCCGGCCACCGGTCTTCGCCAGCTCCGCCGCGTAGCGGTAGACCGGTCCGGCCTTCCAGTCATAAGGACCGGTCCCGGACCCTCGGAACACCATGCTCGTCGCGATGATCGTGGGTTCGTCCGCCGCCATGCTCACGCCCTTCGCCAACAGCCGGATCGTCGTTGCGGAATGTTACGGTGACGGCATGACCGCGGTGCCCGAATGGATGCGCCCGCCCCGCCCCGAGGGGTGGTATGCCGACGACCTCGACGAACTGCCCCAGGCACCGCGCCACACCGAACTCATCGATGGAGCACTCGTCTTCATGATGTCCCCGCAACGGGCCTGGCACGGCCGGCTCGTCACCGCCCTGGTGCTTGCCCTTTCGGAGCAGGCGCCACCGGGTGTCGAGGTGGAACGGGAGATGACGATCCGGCTCGACGAGCGAAACCGTCCCGAACCGGATCTGCTCGCGACGACGACGCCCTACGATCCGGACCGTACGTACTACAAGCCGGACGAGGTTCTGCTGGTCGTCGAGGTGGTCTCGGCGGAGTCTGCACACCGCGACCGGACGGTCAAGCTGCGCAAGTACGCGGAGGCCGGAATCGCGCACTACTGGCGCATCGAGGACGAGGACGGCTCACCGGTCGTCCACGCCTACGAACTCGACGGCCCCACCAGGGCCTACGCGCCGTCCGGAGTCTTCCGCCACCAGGTTCGCACGCCTGTTCCCTTCCCGATCACGCTCGACTTGGCCCGCCTGCTGCCCGCTCGGAGGAGCTGAGCCAGGCGTCGGCCGGGCCGGGACCTGCCCCATGCTGGGCAGCTCGCCTACAGGCCGATGATCCGGACCCGTTGGCCGCAGAGCTTGACCATGTCGTCGACGTCGGAGGTCAGGATCGCCACCGGAGCGGGCAGGCGGAGCGCCACCTCGGCGACCATGGCATCGATGGCGTACTTGTGCCCGTGCAGCCCTGCCGCCTTCAACAGGCTCGCACTGCGGCGGGCACTCTCCTTCGTCACCGCCTCCACCCGGATCCGGGACAGCAGCCAGTTCAGCCGCACGACATCCACGCTGGCGTAAGAGGTCTCGATGATCGTGGCAGCCGACATGGCGAGATCAGCCCCGTCACGCTCCGCCAGCTCCAGCAGTCCCAGCACTTTGCGATCCCGGTCGATCCATCCCGAGAAGCCCTGTGAATCGAGCACCAAGGTCTCAAGACTCACGCCGCGCGCTCCGACTCCTCGGCGCCGTAGAGGAGCGTCCGGGCCTCGGCCATCTCCTCGCCGGTGAACGCTCCGAACTCATCCTGATAGCGGTCCAGCTCCTCTCGCAGAAGCCGGCGTCGCTCGGCCCGCTCGGCCAGCTCGGTGAGATAGCCGGAGACGTTGTCGGTGTGCGACTTCATGCTTTCCAGCAATTCCGCCGGAAGCGTGATGGTGACCTTCTTCGTCCTCGCCATGCGGCAACCATACCCTGGTATTACCAGCATCGACGAGACGCGCGAGGACCGACACCATCGGTGCCGGCCCTCGTCATGAATCGGTCAGACGTTGAAGCGGAACTCGACCACGTCGCCGTCCTGCATGATGTATTCCTTGCCCTCGATGCGGACCTTGCCGGCGGCCTTGGCGGCGGACATGGAGCCGGCGGTGACCAGGTCGTCGAAGCCGACGATCTCGGCCTTGATGAAGCCGCGCTGGAAGTCGGAGTGGATGACGCCGGCGGCCTCGGGGGCGGTGGCGCCGATCGGGACGGTCCAGGCGCGGGACTCCTTGGGGCCGGCCGTCAGGTAGGTCTGGAGGCCGAGCGTGCGGAAGCCGACGCGGATGAGCTGGTTGAGGCCGGGCTCGGTCTGGCCGATGGACTCGAGCAGCTCGCGGGCCTCGTCCTCGGGGAGGTCGATCAGCTCGGACTCGATCTTGGCGTCCATGAAGACGGCCTCGGCGGGGGCGACCAGCTCGCGCAGCGACGCGAGGAACTCCTCGTTGGCCAGCTCCTCCTCGTCGACGTTGAAGACGTAGAGGAACGGCTTCGAGGTGAGCAGGTGCAGCTCGCGCAGCTCGTCGATCTCGATGCCGGCCTTGGCGGCGCCCGCGTAGAGCGTGGTGCCGCCGTTCAGCAGCTCGGCGGCGGCCTTCGCGGCGGTGACGACGCCGGCGCGGTCCTTCTTGAGCTTCGCCTCCTTCTCCAGGCGCGGGATCGCCTTCTCCAGCGTCTGGAGGTCGGCCAGGATCAGCTCGGTGTTGATCGTCTCGATGTCGTCCTTCGGCGAGACCTTGCCGTCGACGTGCACCACGTTCGGGTCGGAGAACGCGCGGACGACCTGGCAGATCGCCTGGGAGTCGCGGATGTTCGCCAGGAACGCGTTGCCGCGGCCCTGGCCCTTGGACGCGCCGCGGACCAGGCCGGCGATGTCGACGAACGAGACCGGCGCCGGAATGATCTTCTGTGACTCGAAGATGCCGGCCAGCTTGTCCAGCCGCTCGTCCGGCAGCCCGACGACGCCGACGTT
Organism: Catenuloplanes japonicus; assembly: GCF_000717135.1. Classification (GTDB taxonomy): domain Bacteria; phylum Actinomycetota; class Actinomycetes; order Mycobacteriales; family Micromonosporaceae; genus Catenuloplanes; species Catenuloplanes japonicus. The sequence continues at coordinate 90,611 of NZ_JNXY01000010.1, read as the reverse complement.
GGGCTCGATCGTGGCGAACGGGTAGTTCGCCGCGAGCACGTCGTTCTTGGTCAGGGCGTTGAAGAGGGTGCTCTTGCCGACGTTGGGCAGGCCGACGATCCCGATGCTGAGACTCACAACGCACCAGGATAGTGCCCCGGGCAGAAACGTATTGTTCCTGGTGATGATCTATCGGTACCTGACCGCCGCGGTGCTCGCCCGGTTCGCGGACGAGGGCGCCCGGGTGGCGCTGGTGCTGCTGGCGCTGGAGACGGCCGGGAGCCCGGCCCTCGGTGGCGCGCTGGCGGCCGCGTTCATGGTGCCGCACGTGCTGGCCGGGCCCGCGGTCGGCGCGCTCGCGGACCGGGCCCGGCGGCGCGCACCGGTCTTTCTGCTGCTGATCGGCGGGAACGGCGTGGCGATCGTGCTCTGCGGCCTGCTGACCGGCCGCGTGCCGGTGCCGGTGGTGCTGCTGATCGCGGTGCTCGGCGGCTGCTGCGCCCCGCTCGGCACCGGTGGCCTGTCCAGCCTGATCAAGGAGTTGTTCCCGCCGGAGCGCCGCGACCGGGTGTACGGGACGGACGTGATGACCTACAACCTGGCCGGCATCTGCGGACCGGCCGTGGTGGCCGTGATCGCGGAGCCGGCCGGGGCGCGCGCGGCGACGCTGGTGCTGGGCGCGGGCGCGATCACGGCCGGGCTGCTGGTGCTCACGCTGCCGCTGCCGCCCCGCCCCGCGCCGGAGGTCGCCGGCACCGTGCTGACCGGCGGGTTCGGCGCGATCTGGCGCATCCGCCCGCTGCGCGCGGTGACGCTGTCGACCAGTCTGGGCGCGGGCGCCTATGGTGCGTTCCCGCTGATCACGGCGTTGCTGGCGATCAAATTCCACACGGGGTACGCCGCCGGCGCGCTGCTGTCCGCCGCCGCGATCGGCGGGCTGGCCGGATCGCTGCTCTACGCGCGCTACCCGGCCGGGGCGGGCCGCCCGGAACGTACCGTGATGATCTGCCTGGTGGCGAGCGCGCTGCCGCTGGCCGCGGTGCCGCTGGCGTCCGGCGTGCTCCCGGCGCTGCTGCTCTTCGGCCTGTCCGGGTTCTTCTTCGGCCCGCAGTCGGCCGCGCTGTTCGCCAGCCGGGACCGGCACGCGCCGCCCGCGGTGCACACGCAGGTCTTCACGCTGGGCGCCGGGTTGAAGGTGACCGCGTCCGCGCTCGGTGCCGCGCTCGCCGGGTACGCGGCCGGCGCGGGCCCGGACGGCCTGCTCCTGGCGGTGGCCGGCGTGTACGCGGCGGGCGGCGCGCTCGGCGCGGTGCTCCTCGCCCGCGGCTGAGGACGCACACGACCACCGCGTCTTCGGTGCCAGCACGAGGCCACGGTCGGCTATTTCCCGAAATTTCAGGCACGGAGCGCCCGGCGACGGATCCACACCTCGACGCCGAGGTAAGGACACCCACGACCTCGACCGGAAAAGAGGGTGCAACCGCCACCGGGTGTGAAGCGTGCAGCTCATGCGAACCACACACGCACGAGACCTTCACGGGGGACAGTTCCATGATCAAGCGATTCGGCGCGCTCGCGCTGGCGGCCCTGGCGCTCACCGCCTGCACGACCGGCGGCGACGACAAGGGCCCGCTCCCTTCACCCGCGCCCAGCTCGGCCGCCACCACCTCGCCGCCGGCGGCCGCGCCCACCGCCGCAACGCCCACGCCCGCGGCCACCACGGCACCACCCGCGGCCGCACCCGCCCCCGGTGAGACCGGTGCCGGCGACTGGAAGTCCGCGCTGGCCGCGGTGCTGGCCTGCCCGGACGGCGCGGGACCGGTGGAGCAGGGACCGCTGGTCAACCGCGACCTGACCGGCGACGGCGTGCCGGACGTGCTGGTCGCGGGCGCCTGCACCGGGTCCACGTCGAGCTGGCCGTCCGTGGTCCACGTCTACGACGGCGCGCCGCCGGCCGGTCAGTGGCGCCGGCTCGGTGTGCTGCTCACCCAGGAGGACGGCGAGGACGAGCGCGGCCTCCGGGTCAAGAAGATCCTGATCGAGGACGGCACGATCGTGGTCACCTCGCGGGCGTACCGGAAGACGGACAACAACGCGGACGGCGGCTCGCTCACCGTCACGGACCGCTTCACCTGGACCGGCACCGGGTTCCGGCGGGGTGACCGTACGATCGCCTGACCATGACGAACTCTCCTCGCCTTCCCGCCGGCACCCAGGTGGTGCTCCGGGAGGCCTCCCTGGATCACGCCGGGGCCAGGGTCCAGCGCGGCGCGACCGGCCGCGTGATCGGCGACGCCGAGTCCGGCGGTTACCTGATCCGGCTCTCCGACGGCCGGCAGCTGACCGCCGGTCGTGCCGAGCTGGCGCTGCGCAAGGCCCACCAGCAGGCGACGGGCGTGGGCGACGCGGCGACCGAGGACCACCGGTTCGTCACGGATCACACGATCTATGCCGCGGTGGTCGGTTCGCGGGCGTTCGGGCTGGACACCGCCGAGTCGGACACGGACGTCCGGGGGGTCTACGCGGCGCCGGCCGACGCGTTCTGGTCGCTGCGCAAGCCGCCACCGCACGTGGACGGGCCGGAGCCGGAGCAGTTCTCCTGGGAGGTGGAGCGCTTCTGCGAGCTGGCCCTGAAGGCGAACCCGAACCTGCTCGAGGTGCTGCACTCGCCGCTGGTCCGGACCGTGACACCGCTCGGCGAGGAGCTGCTGGAGCTGCGCGGCGCGTTCCTGTCCCAGCTCGTGTACCAGACCTACTCCGGTTATGTGCTGAGCCAGTTCAAGAAGATCGAGGCGGACATCCGGCGCGACGGGGAGCCCCGCTGGAAGCACGTCATGCATCTGCTCCGGCTGCTGCTGGCCTGCCGCGACGTGCTCTCCACCGGCAGCTTCCGGACCGATGCCGGCGACAACCGGGAAGACCTTCTGCGGGTACGCCGCGGCGAGCGCTCCTGGCCCGAGGTGGAGGCCTGGCGGCTGGCGCTGCACGCGGAGATCGACGACGCGCTGGACCGTACGCCGCTGCCGGCCGGTCCGGACACGAAACGGGTGGACGACTGGCTGCGCTCGGTGCGCGCCCGGAGCGCTGCGGAGTTCCTGCGATGACACGCGACATGACCGTGCTGGACCTGGACGAGCTGCGGGCGATCACCCACGGCCAGCCGTACCCGCTGCTGTTCGTGACCGTCTCCGGCGCGCACCTCTACGGTTTCCCGAGCCGGGACTCGGACGTCGACCTGCGCGGCGCGCACCTGCTGCCGATCGAGGAGGTGGTCGGCCTGCGCACCGGCCGGGCCACCATCGACACCAGCTGGGAGCAGGCCGGGGCCGAGATCGACCTGGTCACGCACGACGCGTTCAAGTTCTTCCGGCTGCTGCTGAGCCGCAACGGGTACGTGCTGGAGCAGTTGCTCTCGCCGATCGTGGTCAGCGGTTCGCCCGCGTACGAGGAGCTGCGCGCGCTCGGGCCGGACACGGTGACCCGGCACCACGCGCACCACTACCGGGGTTTCGCGCAGACGCAGCGCCGGATGTTCGAGAAGTCCGGCGAGCTGAAGCCGCTGCTCTACACGTTCCGGGCGTACCTGACCGGCGTGCACCTGATGCGGTCCGGCGCGCTGAGCGCGCACCTGCCGACGCTGGCCGGGCTGGTGCCGGAGGCGCCTGGCTACCTCGGGGAGCTGATCGCGGCGAAGACGGCCGGGGAGCACCGGGCCGCGACCGGCGTGGGGCCGGACCGGGAGCGGCTGGACGCGGATCTGGCCGTGCTCGAGGCGGCGCTGGAGGAGGCGCGGGCGTCGACGCGGCTGCCGGAGCGGCCCGGGGCGGAGAACGCGGTGCACGATCTTCTGGTGCGACTTCGTACCGGCCGGTAGCCACCTACAGCGTGTCAGTGCTGGTCAGCGTACCCGCAGGTCATCTGCACTTTGATCTTATGGCTCTTTTGGTATGAGGCCCACGGGTTCATCGATCGCTATATGTGAAAGCCACATCCAGCGATCAGGAGGACCACGTGAAACGATCCCTGTCGGCCACCGGCGCCGCCCTACTCATGGGCGGTCTGCTGGTGGGCGTCGGCCCCGCGGCCACCGCCGCGGCGTCGCCGGCGCCGGGCCCCGGCATCGCACCACTCTCCGCCGCATCCCTCGCGCTCACCCAGCACCGGCCGGCGCTGCAGGCGAGTGACGCGGACGCGTTCGTCGTCCGGAACAGCACGGTCGACCCGGACGGTGCGGCGCACGTCCGGTACGACCGCACCTACAAGGGTCTCCGCGTGCGCGGCGGCGACACGATCGTGCACACCGCGGCGAACGGCAGCTTCGCCAAGGCGTCCGTCGGTCTCGCCCGTCCGCTCTCGCTCGCCACCACCGCCGCGGTTTCCCCCTCCGCGGCGTCGGACACGGCGAAGGCGCAGTTCAAGGGCACGATCACCGAGGTCGGCAGCCCCGAGCTGATCGTGGACGCGACCGCCGGCGACGGCGTGCTCGCCTACCAGACCGAGATCACCGGCTGGAACGTGGACGGGCAGACGCCGTCGCGGTTCCAGGTCGTGGTGGACGCGGCCACCGGCGCGGTGCGCGAGTCTTGGGACGAGATCGAGATGGTCGACGGCACCGGCCGCGGCATCTACGTCGGCACGGTCACGCTGAGCACCACGCTCTCCGGCAGCAGCTACACGCTGACCGACCCGACGCACGGCAACGGCCGCACCTGCGACATGAACAACACCACGTCGACCTGCTCGACCATGACCGACGCGGACAACGCGTGGGGCACCGGCGCGCAGTCCAGCGACCAGTCCGCGGCCGTGGACGCGCACTACGGCGCCGCGCTCACGTTCGACTACTTCAAGAACAGCCACGGCCGGAACGGCATCTTCAACAACGGGGCCGGCGTGCCGTCCCGGGTGCACTACGGCAGCAGCTACGTCAACGCGTTCTGGGACGGCGCCCAGATGACCTACGGCGACGGTTCGGGGAACTCGAACCCGCTGGTCTCGCTGGACGTGGCCGGGCACGAGATGTCGCACGGCGTCACCGAGAACACGGCGAACCTCAACTACACCGGCGAGTCCGGCGGCCTGAACGAGGCCACCAGCGACATCTTCGGCACGATGGTCGAGTTCTCCGCGAACAACTCGTCCGACCCGGGTGACTACCAGATCGGCGAGGAGATCAACATCAACGGCAACGGTACGCCGTTGCGCTACATGTACAACCCGACGCTGGACGGTGCCTCGCACGGCTGCTGGTCGTCGTCCACGAACAGCGTGGACGTGCACTACTCGTCCGGGCCGGGCAACCACTTCTTCTTCAACCTGGCCGAGGGCACCGGCTCCACCGCGTACGGCACGTCGCCGGTCTGCGGCTCCGCCCCCGCGGTCACCGGCATCGGGCGCGCCAAGGCGGCCGCGATCTGGTACCGCGCGCTGAGCACCTACTTCACCTCCACCACGCGCTACTACCTGTCCAGCAACCTGAGCTCGACCGCCCGCGCGCACACGCTCTCCGCGGCGACCGACCTCTACGGCTCGTGCAGCACCGAGTACAAGGCGGTCCAGACCGCGTGGACGGCCGTGAACGTGGCCGGCAACGATGCGGTCTGCTCCGGCACCGGCAACTCGTTCACGCTGTCGCTGTCGTCCTCGTCCGGCACGGTGGCGGCCGGCTCGTCCGTCGCGACCACGATCTCCACGGTCAACACCGGCACCGCGCAGACCGTGGCGCTGACCGCGTCCGGGCTGCCGTCCGGCGCGACCGCGACGTTCAACCCGTCGTCGATCACGTCCGGCAACTCGTCCACGCTGACGCTCGCCACCAGCACGTCGACGCCGGCCGGGACGTACTCGATCACGGTCACCGGCACCGGCACCTCGGTCACCCGGACCGCGACCTACGCGCTCACGGTCGGCTCCGGGGGCGGCGGGACCTGCTCGTCCCAGCTGTTCGCGAACGGCGGCTTCGAGTCCGGGGCGACCTCCTGGACGCAGAGCCCGACCGGCGTGATCGGCATCCACAGCACGCAGCCGGCCCGTACCGGCAGCTACGCCGCGTTCCTCAACGGGAACGGATCGACCAGCACGCAGTACGTCTACCAGCAGGTGGCGCTGCCGACCGGGTGCTCGGCCTACGCGCTGACGTTCTACACGCACATCGACTCGGCGGAGACCACGACCAGCACGCAGTACGACAAGCTGGCCATCCAGGTACTGAACACCAGCGGCACCGTGCTCGGCACGCTGGCGACCTACTCCAACCTGAACAAGGCAACCGGGTACACGGCCCGGTCGCTGAGCCTGGCCTCGTACGCGGGCCAGACCGTCCGCATCCGGTTCTACGGGACGGAGGACACCACGCTGCAGACGTCCTTCGTCATCGACGACACCGCGGTGACCGTCTCCTGAGATCCGCCGGGGCGTTCCGCGACGTGCTGCGTTCGCGGAGCGCCCCGGCGCGCGTACGATCGCCGTATGGCGGAAAAGGTGACCCTCGGCCTGAGGGCGGACACCCTGGCCCGAGCGCGGGCGGCCGCGGCCGAGGAGGGGCTCACGCTCTCGGCCTGGCTCGACCGGGCGGCGCGGCGCGAGGCGCTGCGGCAGGCCGCCCGGCGCCACGAGGAGTGGCTGACCGCCAACCCCGACGTCCGTGACGAGCTGGACGGCTTCGACCGTCTGGCGGAGAAGCTCGAGACCAACTGGAACGACCTCTCCGACGCCGCGTGAACCGGGGCGAGATCTGGACCATCGGGGGCCGCAGCGATCTGCGGTACCGCGTCGTGGTCCTGTCCGGAGACTCGCACAACGAGCGGCCCAGCGCCGCGCCGTTCGTGGCGCCGATCGTGCGCCAGCGCGGCAGCACCGAGCTCCCGCCGTTCGCGGTGCCGCTGGCCGAGGCGGACCCGCTCTCCGGCGTGGTGGTGGTCAACCGGATGCGGCGGCTGCCGGCCAGCGCGGGCGCGGAGAAGGTCGGCATGATCACCGGCGCCAGTCTCGCCAGGCTGAGCGAGGCGCTGCGCGATCTGTTCGAGCTCTGACGGTCTTGCTCCTTGCCTGACTACGGCGGGACCGGCAGGGAGGAGCGCCGGTGACGGCCGGTGTCCGATGCCGCTTACTCAGTTCGGCAGTGAGTTGTTTTCTGAGTCGGCTTTCGGCGTCGAGGTCTGGGTCCGCCGCGATCAGACTCGGGCGCTTCTCGCGGCTAGTCGTGGGTCACGGTCGGAATAAGCCGAGTGGCACGGGACCGATGCCCGCGGGAGCAACGCTGCCGGACCTCGGCGTACGCGGGAAGACGTGGGTGTGGGTCTTCGCCTTGTTGATCATGAAGAGATGCTGCGCCAGCGGGTGATCGTGGTGGCGAGCGCGGCGGCCAGGCCGGCGTAGAGGGCGAGGGCGCCGCTGCCGACGGCGCCGGTCACCAGCAATGGGTCCGCGATGATCCACTCGGTGGTGAGGACCACGGTCGCCACGTAGATCACGATGCCGCCGGCGCCGATGGCGGCCGCGCCCGGCACGTCCAGGCGGCGCAGCAGCGCCCAGAGTGCCAGCGGGACCACCGCGGCCGGGACCGCGAGCAGGATCAGGCCCGCGCCGATGTTCGCTCCGATCACGTCCGCCCACAGCGTCACGCTCAGCAGCATGAGCACGCCGGCCGGGATGAACCACGACAGCGCGAAGACGACGGCCGCACCGGCCGCCCCGAGGAACACCTGCTTTCCCATGCGGACGATCCTGCCGCCGCGCGGCGTCAGGTCCCTGAGTTGCGGTACTCAAAATTGCCAGGGGTCTCCCCCACCACCCGGGTGAAGTCGCGAATGAAATGCGACTGATCGAAGTAGCCCAGATCTGCCGCGACCTGCGACAACCCGCCGGAGGAGGGGTCGGACAGGCGCTCGGCGGCCTCGTGCAGGCGGTAGCGGGACAGCACCCATTTGGGGGTTACGCCGACGTATGCCCGGAACAGCCGTTGCAGCGAACGCGCGGACAGGCCGAACCGGGCCGTCACGTCGTCCACCCGCCGCACCTCCCGGTCGTGCAGCAGCGCGCCGGTGATCCGCCCGACCAGCGCGACCGTGGGATCCGGCGCGGGCCAGTGCGCGAGCAGAAACCGTTCTGCCTCGGCCGCCAGCTCCGCGATGCCGGTCGCGGCGCGCAGGCGTACCCCCGGATCGCTCTTGATCAGCTCTTTCAGCGGCCGGACCCGGTCGGTCAGCTCGACCACCTCGCCCGGCCAGAACGGCGCGAACCCGCCGGGCCGGAACTTCACCCCGAAGACGAAACCAGACCCCATCAGCGGGTACGTGAAGAGCGCGCGACCCACACCGTTGATCATCACGTCCGTGCCGGGGAGCCAGGTCAGGTTCACACACGGGTGCGGCAGCAGCGTGGCCTGCGAGGTCCGGCCCGGGGGCAGGTCCCACGACACCATCCAGTGCCGCTCCACCAGCGCGGACACGGCCTCGGACGGGGCCAGCCGGGTGATCGTGTAGTCGCGCGCGCCGATCAGCCCGCGCTCGCTGGTGGTCACCGGTCCCTGTCGCGTTTCTACAAGCGCGGTCGCCGTCATGGGTACCAGCATGGACCCCATGTCTGACAACAACGTGGCCCCGGCCGGATATGCGCAGCTCAGCCTCTTCTTCGCGGTGAACGAGGCGGCGAAGGCGCTGGAGTTCTACCGTGACGTGTTCGGCGCCGAGATCCTGGTCCGGATGGAGGCGCCGGACGGCGCGATCATGCACGCGGAGCTGTCGCTGAACGGCGTGCGGTTCCAGCTCAGCGAGCCGATGCCGGCGTACGGGATCGGCGCGCCGCCGGCCGAGGGGAACGCGTTCACGGTGACGCTGTGGACGGCGGACCCGGACGACGTGTTCGCCCGCGCGGTGGCGGCCGGCGCGACGCCGCTGTCCGAGGTGGCGGACGTGTTCTCCGGGGATCGGATGGGCGTGCTGCGCTGCCCGTTCGGCGTGCGCTGGGCGATCTGCCGGCACGACCGGGACGTGCCGGTGGAGGAGATCGCGGCGGCGGCCGCGGCCTGGGCGTCCTCCTCGTCGTGATCCGCTCCGACGACGTGCGGGTCGCCTCGATCACGGGGTTCAGGGGGCGAGCGCCTCGATGATCTCGTCGGCGCGGCGGGCGGCGGCGGCCGGGTCCGCGTCCGGCGCGCCGATGAGCGGGTCCCAGTTCAGGTCGTGGAAGACCTCGGTGACGCCGGCCTCGCCGAGCCGGTCCACGTCCGCGCGGATCTGGGCGTACGAGCCGGTCAGCGGCTTACGGCCGGCCTCCGGGAGCACGTCGCCGGCCTGGACCGGGCCGCGGCTGACCACGCGCACCGCGTCCGGATCGCGCCCCGCCTCGGCCGCGGCCGCGCGGACGATCGCCACGCTGTCGCCGATCTCGGCCAGGTTCGCCTTGCTGCGGCTGATCCAGCCGTCGGCCAGGCGGCCGGCCCGGCGCAGCGCCGCGGGCGCGGAGCCGCCGAGCAGGATCGGCGGGCCGGGGCGCTGGACCGGCAGCGGGTGCTGGTAGCCGCGCGGGAGCCGGTAGAACTCGCCCTCGTGCGGCGCGCCGTCGCCGGACCAGAGCGCGCGGAGCACGCGCACGAACTCGGCGGTGCGCGGGCCGCGCCGGGCCGGGTCCGCACCGGTCGCGACGAACTCGGGCTCGGACCAGCCGCTGCCCAGGCCCAGGTCGAGGCGGCCGCCGGAGAGCACGTCGAGCGAGGTGGCCTGTTTCGCCAGGTAGACCGGGGAGAGGTACGGCACGTTCACGACAGCGACGCCCAGCCGGATGCGCGTGGTGCGCGCGGCCGCGAACGTGAGCGCGATCAGCGGGTCCAGCACGCTGCGGTAGACCGGGTCCGGCTGCGGATCATCGGGCACGAAGAGCCGCTGGAACGTCCAGAGCGAGTGGTATCCGAGCTGCTCGGCGCGGGTGGCCACGTGTGCCACGCGTTCCGGCGAGGCCCAGGCGCCGGCCACCGGGAGACCCAGTCCCACATGCATGCCCCTCACGGTACCGGGAGCCTGATCGGTCACGCTGATGTCCGAAACCCGCGAGCCACGGGCCGGTCGGCGGGGGCAGGATCGACGGCGTGGATCTGGACTTCGAACGCTGCTACCGCGCCGTGGACAGCCGCGACCAGCGGTTCGACGGGTGGTTCTTCACGGCCGTCACCTCGACCGGCATCTACTGCCGGCCGTCCTGCCCGGCCACCACCCCCCGGCGGGAGAACGTGCGTTTCTACCCGTCCGCGGCCGCCGCCCAGCGCGGCGGCTTCCGGGCCTGCCGCCGCTGCCGGCCGGACGCCGCGCCCGGCTCGCCGGACTGGGATGCGCGGGCCGACGCCGTGGGCCGCGCCATGCGGCTGATCGGTGACGGCGTGGTCGACCGTGAGGGCGTGCCCGGCCTGGCCCGCCGCCTCGGCTACACGGAGCGCCACCTGCACCGCATGCTCGCGGCCGAGGTGGGCGCCGGGCCGCTGGCGCTGGCCCGCGCGCAACGGGCGCAGACCGCGCGCATCCTGATCGAGACGACCGGGCTGAGCCTGGCGGAGATCGCGTTCGCGGCCGGTTTCGGCAGCATCCGGCAGTTCAACGTGACGATCCAGCAGGTGTTCGGCGCCAGCCCGTCGCAGCTGCGCGAGATGCGCCGGCAGTCCGCCGGCTGGCTGCTGCCCGGCCCGCCCGTGGCCGAGGGGCCGGGCGTGGTGCACCTGCGGCTGGCCTACCGGGCGCCGCTGCACGTGTCCGCGCTGCTCGGCTTCCTGGCCGCCCGCGCGATCCCGGGCGTCGAGGAGGCGGACGAGGTGACCTATCGGCGGGCGCTGTCGCTGCCGCACGGGCCGGCCACGGTCGCGCTGACGCCGCGGGACGGTTTCGTGGCCGCGGTGCTGCGGGTCGCGGACATGCGCGACGTGGCCCCGGCCGTGGCCCGCTGCCGGCGCCTGCTCGACCTGGACGCGGACCCGGATGCGATCGACGACACGCTCGACGCCGATGCGGCGCTCGCCGGGTCGGTCGCGGACGAGCCGGGTGTGCGGGTCCCGCGCGCGGTCGACGGCTTCGAGATGGCGGTGCGCGCGGTCGTCGGCCAGCAGGTCTCGGTGGCCTCGGCCCGTGCCGTGCTGAGCCGCCTGGTCCGGGCCGCGGCTGATCGGCGTGCGGTCGCGGACCCTCCTGTCGAGGACCCGGCCGGGCGCGGGGCGGCCGACGAAGAGGGTGGCGGTGCGGGCGAGCCGGCCGCTCCTGGCCCGCTCGCCGGTGGACCGGCCGTCGGGCTCATGCCGTTCCCGGCGCCGGAGGGGTTGCTGGAGCTGCCGGACGAGGCGTTCGGGATGCCGGGGGCGCGGCGGGAGACGCTGCGGGCGCTGGCCCGCGCCATGGTGAACGGCCTGACGCTGGACCCGGGCGCGGACCGGGAGGAGATCACCGCGCAGCTGACCGCGCTGCCCGGGATCGGGCCGTGGACCGCGGGCTACGTGGCGTTGCGCGCGCTCGGCGATCCGGACGTGCTGCTTCCGACCGACCTCGTGGTGCGCAAGGGCGCGAAGGCGCTCGGCCTGCCGCACACGCCCGCCACGCTGGCCGCGCACGCGGAGCGGTGGCGGCCCTGGCGCTCCTACGCGCTGATCCGGCTCTGGCGCGCGGCCGCGTCCGTGCCCGCCGGGTCCCCACCGGCCACGGCCTTCCGGCCATGATCTTCTCCGCCGCGAGCCGCCTGTTCACGGCCTCCCCGGCGGCGACCTTCCCGGTCATGACCACAGCGATGCCCCCGACGTTCGAGGAGACGAGAGATGACGACGATGGATCATGCGAGCCTGCCGACGCCGGCCGGGCCGCTGACGATCGTGACCGGGCCGGACGGGCGGGTGCGCGCGGCCGGCTTCACCGGCGACGTGCCGGGCCTGGTGGCGCTGATCCACCCGAGCCTGCGCGACGGCGAGCTGCGCGAGCGCGCGGACCTGGGCGAGATCACCGCGAAGGTGCGCGCCTATCTGGACGGAGATCTGACAGCGATCGACGACGTGCCGGTGCGGCAGCACACCGGCGGCCTGTTCATGGCGCACGCGTGGGTGGTGATGCGCGACATCAAGCCCGGCCGGCCCGTGACCTACACGGACTTCGCGGCGCTGTCCGGACGCCCGGCGGCGACCCGGGCAGCCGCGGCGGCCTGCGCGAAGAACGCGGTGGCCTTCTTCGTGCCGTGTCACCGGGTGCTGCGCGTCGACGGCGGGCTGGGCGGCTACCGGTGGGGTCTGGAGGTGAAGCGCTGGCTGCTGGATCACGAGGCCCAAGCCTGAGACGCGGGTCGATGGATCACGACGGTCGTGGATGAGTCGGCAATGAGCCACTTCTCACCGAGATAGATATCGACGCAGTTGCTACCGTCACTGTGTGCAGCGTGATCGCCACTGGACTGTAAGTGGCGGCCCGCGCCGCCAACCAGCACGAAATTTATGGCGAATTAGGCGCTATCTCCGCCCGTACCGATGGCAGATGCTCTGGTTGTTGCTCACCGGTCTGGGGGGAACAGGCGCGAGCCTGGCGGTCCCGCTCGTGGTGCAGCGGGTCGTGGACGGGCCTGTCGTGCGGGGCGACACGCGTGGGCTGCTGATGCTCGGCGCGTTGGCGCTGTTCTTCGGCGTGGTCGAAGCCCTGCTGATCTTCATCCGGCGATGGACGCACGCGGCGGCCGCGGTCGGGCTGGAGGCGGCGATCCGCGACGACCTCTATGCCCACCTGCAGAAACTGCCGGTCTCGTTCCACGATCGGTGGCAGTCCGGCCAGTTGCTCTCCCGGGCCACCAGCGATCTCGGCGTGATCCGGCGGTTCCTGTCGTTCGGGCTGATCTACCTGGTGGTCAACACGATCACCTACGTGACGGTGATAGCGATGCTGATCCGGCTCTACTGGCCGCTCGGCCTGGTCGCGGCCGCCAGCGCGGTGCCGCTGTTCATCTTCGCCCGGCAGTTCGCGCAGAGCTACCTGCAGTGCTCGCGCGCGCTGCAGGAGCAGCAGGGCGACGTGGCCACGCTGGCCGAGGAGACCGCGCTCGGGCTGCGCACCATCCGGTCGTACGGGCGCGGGCGGTTCATGGCCGGCCGGTTCGCGGCGGAGATCGGCGAGCTGCGGGACATCGCGGTCGACAAGGCCGCGCTGCTCTCCCGGGCCTCCGCCAAGTTCGACCTGGTGCCGAACCTGACGCTGGCCGTGGTGCTGGTGGCCGGCTCGATCGCGGTCGCGGACGGCCAGCTGACCATCGGACGGCTGGTCGCGTTCGCGTCGCTGCAACTGCTCCTGGTCTGGCCGATCGAGTCGCTCGGCTGGATCATCGCGAACGGGCAGGAGTCGATGACCGCGGCGGACCGGGTCTACGAGGTGATGGACACCGCCCCCGCGGTCCAGGACCGGCCGTACGCGCGGGTGGTGGAGCCCGGCCCCGGCCGGATCGTCTTTCACGACGTGCACTTCCGCTACCCGGGCACCACCCAGGAGGTGCTGCGCGGCGTGGACCTGGAGGTGCGGCCCGGCGAGACGCTGGCGATCGTCGGCCTGACCGGCTCCGGCAAGACCTCGCTGGTCTCGCTGGTCCCCCGGCTCTACGACGCGACGTCCGGCCACATCACGCTGGACGGCACCGACCTGCGCGACATCCGGCTGGACTGCCTGCGCGGGCTGGTCGGCGTGGCGTTCGAGGATCCGGTGCTGTTCTCCATGTCGGTGCGGGAGAACATCACGCTCGGCGCGCCCGGCGCCACCGACGCGCAGATCGCGGAGGCGCTCGCGGTCGCACAGGCCGGGTACGTGTACGACCTGCCCTGGGGCCTGGACACCCGGGTCGGCGAGCAGGGCCTGTCGCTCTCCGGCGGGCAGCGGCAACGACTCGCGCTGGCCCGCGCCGTGCTCGCCCGCCCGCGCGTGCTGGTGCTCGACGACCCGCTCTCCGCGCTGGACGTGCACACCGAGGCGCTGGTCGACGAGGCGCTGGCCCGGGTGCTGAAGGGCACGACCGCGCTGATCGTGGTGCACCGGCCGTCCACGATCGCGCTGGCCGACCGGGTGGCGCTGATCGAGGGCGGGCGGATCGCCGCGGTCGGCACCCACTCCGACCTGATGGCGACCATGCCGGCCTACCGCGCGGTGCTGGCCGCCGAGACCGCCCCGGCGCAGGGATCATGACCGCCGACAAGACGTGGCGCGGCCGGGCCGTCGAGGAGGACGCGGAACGGGCCGCGGCCGAGGTGACGGACGCGCGGGCGCTGCTGCGACTGCGCACCCGGAGCCGCCTCCTGCTGGGCCGGATGCTGCACCCGCACCGGCGGATGCTCGGCGTCGCGGTCGCGTTGCTGCTGCTGCAGAACGCCGCGGGCATGGCCGGCCCGTTCCTGGTCATGCTGATCATCGACCGGGGCATCACGCCGCTGGCCGAGCGCGGGGACCCGGCGCTGCTGCTGACGCTCGGCGCGGTGTTCCTGGTCGCCGCGATCACCGAGTACGCCACGAAGCGCGGTTTCCTGCTGCTCTCCGCGCGGATCGGCCAGTCCGTGCTGTTCGCGCTGCGGCAGCGCGTCTACGACACGTTCCAGCGGCTCAGCGTCGGCTTTCACGAGCGCTACACCTCGGGCCGGATGGTGGCGCGACTGACCAGCGACATGGACTCGATCGCGGAGCTGTTCGACGGCGGCATCAACGACCTGGTCCTGGCCGGGTTCTCGGTGATCTCGGTGGCCGGGATCCTGCTCTGGCTGGACGTACCGCTGGCGCTGGTGACCCTGTTGTCCTTCCCGTTCCTGCTGCTGCTGTCGCGGTGGTTCGCGCACGCGTCGTCGCTGGCCTACCGGCGGGGGCGCGAGGCGGTGGCGCTGCTGATCGTCTGGTTCGGCGAGTCGCTGGGCGGTATCCGGGCCGTGCACGCGTTCCGCCGCGAGCCGCGCAACCAGGAGATCTTCGCCGGGATCAACGACGACAACCGGCGGGCCACGCTGCATGCGTACCGGCTGATCGCGATCTACTCGCCCGCGATCAAGCTGATCGGCAACGTGACGATCGCGGTGGTACTGACCTACGGCGGCTGGCAGGTGATGCGCGGGCACATCGAGCTGGGCGTGCTGGCCGCGTTCCTGCTCTACCTGCGCCGGTTCTTCGAGCCGATGCAGGAGCTGAGCCAGTTCTACAACGCGCTGCAGTCCGCGACCGCGGCGCTGGAGAAGCTGGCGGCCGTGCTGGACGAGAAGCCCGCGGTGCCGGAGCCGGAGCGCGCCTACCCGATGCCGGCCGGGCGTCCGGCCGGCCGGGTCGCGCTGCGGGACGTGGAGTTCGCGTACCGGCCGGGGAAGGTGGTGCTGCCCGCGCTGGACGTGGACATCGCGGGCGGGCAGACCGTGGCGCTGGTCGGCGCGACCGGCGCGGGCAAGTCCACGATCGCGAAGCTGGTCGGCCGCTTCTACGACCCGACGTCCGGCACGGTCCGGCTGGACGGCGTCGACCTGCGGGACCTCACGGACGCCCAGCTGCGCCGCGCGGTCGTCATGGTCACGCAGGAGAACCACATCTTCTCCGGCACGGTCGCGGACAACATCCGCTTCGGCCGGCCGGACGCCACGGACGAGGAGGTGCGCGCGGCCGCGGCCACGATCGGCGCGGACGACTTCATCTCCGGGCTCCCCGACGGGTACGACACCGACGTGCACAGACGCGGCGGCCGGCTCTCCGCCGGGCAGCGGCAGCTGGTCGCGTTCGCCCGCGCGTTCCTCGCGGACCCGGCCGTGCTGATCCTGGACGAGGCCACGTCGTCGCTGGACGTGCCGAGCGAGCGGCTGGTCCAGCGCGCGCTGCGGACGATCCTCGCGGACCGGACCGCGCTGGTCATCGCGCACCGGCTCTCCACCGTGGAGATCGCGGACCGGGTGCTGGTGCTGGACGAGGGCCGGGTGGTCGAGGACGGCCCGCCGGCCGCGCTGATCCACTCCGGTGGCCGGTACGCCACGCTGCACCAGCAGTGGCGCGACTCCCTGATCTAGGCCGGCAAGGGGTCGTCGTAGGCGCCCGAGGGACCGCCGAGACGATCGCGGCCGTTCGGGTACGGCCACCCGTTCGGCGTGCATCCGTGCAGGCCGAGCGACTGCTGCTGCATGACCGGCGCGGGCCCGCCGGCCTCCGGGCACAGCTCGTGGCCCTGGTGGAGCCGGTGCCCGACCTCGTGGTTGACCAGGTACGCCCGGTACTCGGCCAGCGGCTCACGCCAGTGCGGCACGCCGTCGGTCCACCGGGCCACGTTCAGCACCACGCTGTCGCCGTTGCGGCAGGACGTGTAGCGGTCCGTGCCCATCGCGCAGAGCACGTCCCGGGTGCCGGGCGTGGCGAGGTAGACGGTGAAGTCGTACCGCTCGCCCGGCCCGGCGCGGTGCAGCCGCCACTGCCCGCCGGTGATCCAGCTGCGGTCGTCGGAGAGCACGCCGGTGACCTCGTCCGCGAACTCGGCCGGCGTGACGCCCTCGATGCCCTCCTCGACCACGGCCCGGTAGCGCAGCAGTGTGCCGGACCGGCCCGCGGTCCCGGTCTCCGCGGGCGCGACCCGCCACCGCCGGTTGCCGTCGGCCGGGAACGTGATCGGCGGGGCCGGCTCGGACAGCGCCGGAATCGGCACGGGGCTCTCCTGTGGGGCGCTCGCCGGCGCGCGCGGGGCGACCACCGGGACAGGCTGCGCACAGCCGGTCACCGAGGCCGCACAGAACGCCGTGACCAGCATTTTTCTCCACACCTGAGGTGCTCCTGTCCATCATTTGTTGTGCTGGACGGACTACGGTCGGCCGGACGGAAAAGTTGGTGACCCGCGCCGGCAACCTTTTCCCGGGCCCGCTCGTCGTGGCCTGGCGACAGGGAGGTGTTCAGTGGGGCGGAGCGACCAGGAGTTCGCCGATTTCGCGGCGGCCGCGTCGGGCCGGCTGTTGCACGCGGCGTTCCTGCTCACCGGCGACCGGCATCGGGCCGAGGACGCGGCGCAGACCGCACTGGTCCGTGTGTACGCCTCGTGGCGCCGGATCCGCCGGCAGGACCCGTACGCGTACGCCCGTGCGGTGCTGGTCAACCACGTGCGCGACGGCTGGCGCCGGCCGATCCGCGAGTACGCCACCGAGGAGCTGCCCGAGCCGCCGGGCTCCTCCGGCGTGGACGTGGCCGAGGACGTGACCCGCCGGCGCTGGCTGACCGACGCGCTGGCGCTGCTCACCCCGCGGGAACGCACGGTGGTGGTGCTCCGGCACTATTTCGATCTGACCGAGACCGTGGTCGCGGACGAGCTGGGTATCACGGTCGGCGCGGTGAAGAGCATGAACTCGCGCGCGTTGCAGAAGCTACGGTCGAGGATCGGCGAGCCGGTGCTGGGAGGAGAGTTGCGGTGAGGGACTGGACCGACGTGCGCCGGGAGCTGCACGAGCCGCTCGGCGGGCAGATCGGCGCGGTCGACCTGGGCGCGGTGATGCGGGACGGGCGGCGGCTGCGCTGGCGTCGCCGGCTGGCGGTCGCGGGCACCGCCGCGGCGGTGCTGATCGCCGGCGTCACGGTCCCGATGCTCTACCGGACTGACACGCCGCCGCCGATCGCCTCGCAGACCACCACCGAGCCCGCGCCGGCGGACGACATGATCCGGACCGGCGGCGAGGACGGCCGGGTCTTCATGGTCGAACGCGACGACGACGACGACGGCCGGCTCCGGCTGGTGGCCGGCTGGGCGATGGGCGAGACCGTCGTGGTGCAGGCCACGGCCGAGGCGCACGATCCGGGCCTGCCGGACCGCGAGCCCGGATTCCACCTGTTCACGGTGCCGGGCGAGGAGGAGCTGGTCTTCGGCTACCACGTGGGCCGCGCGTGGCGGATCACGGCCGATCTGGACGGCGTGCCGAGCGAGGCCACGCTGCAGACGTGGAGCGGCGACCCTGACGTGATGGTCTTCTGGTTCGCGGCACCGGCGACGACGGCGGAGCGCTTGCGCGCGTTCGACGCGGCCGGCCGTCCACTGGGCACCGAGGTGCCGTAATCCGGTGGGGCCGTCCGGCCGGGCGGCCGTAGGCTGGGCGCATGACGGACACGGAGCGTTTCACGCGCGCCGGTGTCCCCGAGCGTCCGACGCTGGACGGGCTCGAGGACACCTGGTCGCGCCGCTGGCAGGAGGAGGGCACGTACGCGTTCGACCGGTCGAAGGACCGCGCCGACGTGTACGCCATCGACACCCCTCCGCCGACCGTATCCGGCGAGCTGCACATGGGACACGTCTTCTCGTACACGCACACGGACACGACCGCGCGGTTCCAGCGCATGCGCGGCAAGACCGTCTTCTACCCGATGGGCTGGGACGACAACGGCCTGCCCACGGAGCGGCGCGTCCAGAACGTGTTCGGCGTCCGCTGCGACCCGGCGCTCCCCTACGACCCGGCCTGGCAGGCGCCGGTCCGACCGATCTCGGCGGAGGCCCGGAAGAACCCGGTCTCCGTCTCCCGGCGTAACTTCGTCGCGCTGTGCGCGTCGCTGACCGCGGAGGACGAGCAGGAGTTCGAGACGCTGTGGCGGCGGCTCGGGCTGTCCGTCGACTGGTCGCTGACCTACACCACGATCGGCGAGGCCGCGCGGGCCGCGTCGCAGCGCGCGTTCCTGCGCAATCTGCGGCGCGGTGAGGCGTATTCGACGGACGCGCCGACGCTCTGGGACGTGGGCTTCCGGACCGCGGTCGCGCAGGCCGAACTGGAGGACCGCGAGCGGCCCGGGGCGTACCACCGGCTGCGCTTCTCCGGCGGCGTCGAGATCGACACGACTCGGCCGGAGCTGTTGCCGGCCTGCGTCGCGCTGGTCTGCCACCCGTCTGACGAGCGATATCAACACCTCGTCGGGGGTACGGTCCGGACGCCGATCTTCGACGTCGAGGTCCCGGTCCACGCGCACCCGCTGGCCGCGCCGGACAAGGGGACCGGCATCGCGATGGTCTGCACGTTCGGCGACCTGACGGACGTCACCTGGTGGCGTGAGCTGCAGCTGGACACGCGGGTCGTGATCGGACGGGACGGCCGGCTGCTGCCCGGCGCGGTCGACCACCCGGCGTACGAGCAGCTCGGCGGCCTGACCGTGAACGCGGCCCGGCGGGAGATCGTCCGGCTGCTGACCGAGTCCGGCGACCTGATCGGCGAGCCGCGGCCGATCACGCACCCGGTCAAGTTCTACGAGAACGGCGAGTCACCGCTGGAGATCGTCGCGACCCGGCAGTGGTACATCCGCAACGGCGGCCGGGACACCGGCCTGCGCGAGGAACTGCTGGCACGCGGACGGGAGCTGAACTGGGTTCCGGCCCACATGCACCACCGGTACGAGCACTGGGTGGGCGGCCTCACCGGGGACTGGCTGATCAGCCGTCAGCGGTTCTTCGGCGTGCCCGTTCCCGTCTGGTACCGGCTCGACAGCGCTGGCGAGCCGGATTACGACAACCCTCTCACACCGGACGAGGCCTCGTTACCGATTGATCCCTCTTCCGAGTGTCCGCCCGGCTTTGTCGAAGTTCACCGTGGACGCGCCGGCGGGTTCATCGCGGACCCGGACGTCATGGACACCTGGGCGACCTCGTCGCTGACGCCGCAGATCGTCGGCGGATGGATGCGCGACGAGGACCTCTTCGCCCGCGTCTTCCCGATGGACCTGCGCCCGCAGGGCCAGGAGATCATCCGCACCTGGCTGTTCTCCTCGGTCGTCCGCGCGCACCTGGAACACGGCGTGCTGCCCTGGAAGGACACCGTGCTGTCCGGCTGGATCCTGGACCCGGACCGCAAGAAGATGTCCAAGTCCAAGGGGAACGTCGTCACGCCGATCGCGCTGCTGGAGCAGCACGGCTCGGACGCGGTGCGGTACTGGGCGGCCAGCGGGCGGCCCGGCACCGACCTGGCGTTCGACCCGGGCCAGATCAAGGTCGGGCGGCGGCTGGCGACGAAGGTCCTCAACGCGTCCAAGTTCGTGCTCGGGCTGGGCGCGGCCGACGCGCTGCGCACCGCGCCGACCGAGCCGCTGGACCGGGCGATGCTGGCCGCACTGTCCGGCGTGGTCCGCACCGCGACGGACGCGCTGGCCGCCTACGACCACACCGGCGCGCTGCAGGCGACGGAGACGTTCTTCTGGACGTTCTGCGACGACTACATCGAGCTGGTGAAGGAGCGCGCGTACGGCGAGGGGCCGGCCGCGGTCTCCGCACGGGCCGCGCTGGCCACCGCGCTCGAGGTGCAGCTGCGGCTGTTCGCGCCGTTCCTGCCGTTCGCGACCGCCGAGGCCTGGTCCTGGTGGCGGTACGGCTCCGTGCACCGGGCGACCTGGCCCACCGTGCACGAGCTGTCCCTGGACGGCGACCCGTCGCTGCTCACCCTGGCCGGCGAGGCGCTGGCCCAGGTCCGGCGCGCGAAGTCGGAGCGGAAGCTGTCCATGAAGGCGGAGGTCCCGCTGGCCGAGGCGCTCGGCCCGGCGGACGTGCTGGACCGGCTCGCGCTGGTCGAGGCGGACCTGCGGTCGGCCGCGCACATCGCGAAGCTCGACCGGCTCCCGGACCGTACTCCCGGACTGGTCATCGCCTGTGCTTTCTGACGGTCCCGGCCGGGGCGCCGGTCACAGCGGCAGCGCCCCGGTCAGGAACCGGTAACCCAGCAGCATGGTGAGCAGCGCGGGCCCGGCAAGCAGCGTCGCACCCTGAAAGCGGTAGTTGATCCGGTGGCGGGTCAGCTCCAGCGCGTTGCCCAGCACCACGGCGCCGGCCGCGATCATGAACAGCGCCCACCAGTGCTGCGGCCAGTCGAACAGGTCCGCGCGCCGGAGGAAGAACACCGGGCCCACGGTCGCGCCGATCAGCGCGCCGCCGGCCACGGTCCGGTGCAGCGCGCGGGCGACCGGGTGCGCCGGCGCCCAGAGGAACGTGCCGGCCACCGCGAGGCAGGGCAGCGTGACCATCAGCGGCCAGCCCCAGGTCATCCGCTTCGCGACCAGCAGCACGCCGACCGTCATGGTGAGCAGGCCGGCGCAGAGGATCAGGTAGCCGAGCGACGAGTAGGCGCGGCCGCGCGTCATCACCACGGTGCCGGCCGTGACGATCAGTGCGGCCGGGATCATGATGCCGTTCGCCCAGGGGCGGCCGGTGTCCCAGACCAGGTTGGACACCATGACGGCGACGAGCGCGACGCCGAGGGTCAGCGCGGCGACGTACCGGGCGGGCGGCATCTCCGAGGTGTTCACACCCCGACTCTGCCAAGTCACGCCGGGTGGAACCATCCGGCTAGCACTACCTCTCCGCGGAGGTCAACACCACCGGGTCGCCGACCGCGACCGGGCCGGGCGCGACCGGCGAGGCATAGACGCCGAAGCACACCTCCCGCCGGCGGGCGATCGCGCGGAGGATGCCGGGGTCGCGGCGCGCGGTCACCGGATCCACGTTCACGATCATGCAGCGTTTGTCGCGGCGGTCCAGGTGCAGGCGGGCGCCGCCGACCGTGAGCGTCGCGCCGATCCACGCCTCCTCCGGGAACGCGGGCGCGGTGTCCACGGCCTCGATCAGGATGTTCGGCCGGAAGCGCAGCGGGTCCACCTCCGCGTCGCCGAGCAGGCGGGACAGGCCGTCCACCGACTGCGTGCTCAGCACGCTCAGCGGCGCGGAGTCGAACAGGCCCCGGTCCAGCTTCATGACGCGCACGCCGTCGCCCAGCTCCGCCGCGAGCGCGGGGTCGGCGATGTCCAGCTTCTCGCCGGACGGCGTGGTGACCAGCACCGGTGACGCGTCCGGCCGGTCCGGCTCGGCCAGCCACGGGCGGTAGTGCAGCAGGTCCGGCTTCTCGCGAATGGTCAGCCACGGGAAGCCGTTGCGCGGCGGCAGGTCCCGCACGAACGCCCAGCGGCGGTCGCCGGCCAGGCCGTACCAGGACAGATCCGCCTGTTCCAGCTGCTCGGCGGCCATCGACTTGACCGGGTAGCGCCAGAGCGCGGCCACCCGGCCGACCTCGATACCGTGCGTCACCGCCCCACCCTGTCGAGCCGGGGTTTCGGTGTCAACCGGCGCGCCTAGAAGTCACCCCCGAAGTCGCCGCCGCCGAAGTCCCCTCCACCGAAGTCTCCGCCGCCGTAATCCCCGCCGCCTCCGTAGTCGCCGCCGCCGTCGTCGAAGCCGCCGCCGTCCTCCAGGCCCTCCTGGTAACCGTCCGCGTAGCCCTCGTCGAAGCCGCCCATGCCCGGGTCCGCGAACGCGGGCGAGAACAGCGCGTCGAAGATCAGCATGCCGCCGACCACGCCGGCGCCGGTCGCGAGCGCGGTCTTCCAGACCGGCTGCGAGTACCACCCCTGGGGCACCGGCCGGCCGTTCACCCGGCCGCCCGGGTAGTAGTACGGCGTCTGGGGACCGGAGTGCGGGCCCGCCTTGAACGTCTGGCCCTGCACGCTGACCTCGCGGTCCTTGGTCAGCGTCCCGGCGCCGCGCGCGGCCGCGAGCTGCGGCACGTCCGGCCCCGGGTCCAGGCCCATCGCCACCCGCGCGGCCCGGATGTAGGCCAGGCCCTCCAGCGCGGTCTCCCGGGCCAGCTCGAACTGCCGGGTGCTCTTCGCCTGGTCCAGCTGCCCGCCGGCCGCGTTGTAGCGCTCGGACGCGTCCGCCAGCGCCTGCCGGGCCGCGGGCTCGTCACCGTGCAGGTTCATCACCTGGCCGCCGAGCCGCTCGTACCACCGCTGCGCGTCCGCGCGGGCGTCGCCCAGCTCGCGCTCCTTGCGGGTCGCGGTCGCGGTGCGCCAGTAGAAGAGGAACCCGCCGATCATGAGGACCAGCGCGAGTATCAGCACGTACTCCATGGGGTGAACGGTAGCGCTGCTACCCATCGCCCGCTCAGGTCACGGGGGCTGTGAATCTGCTGGAAACCGACGACTTTTCGGGTTAGGGCCGTGGCGGTACGCGTTGATCGGCCCGTGCTGGGGCATCCTCGGTGAAATGGAGCTCTCGACGGTGGTCGTGGTGATCGTCTGTCTCGGCACGGGCGGCGCGCTCGGCTGGTTGCTGGCCCGCTCCCGGGCCGCTGCCGACCTGGCCCGGCTGGAGGCGACGCTCGAGGCCACCCGCGACGGCGAGCAACGGCTGGAGGCGTCGCTGCGCGCGCTGTCGTTCGAGTCCACCGCGCAGTCTCAGGAGGCGGTGGCCCGCGCGGTCGCGCCGCTGCACGACGCGCTGCGCCGGTACGAACAACGCGTCGCCGAGCTGGAGCACGACCGCGTCGACGCCTACGCGGAGCTGCGCGAACAGGTCCGGGCCATGAACGCGGTCGCGGGCGGGCTGCAAACCGAGACGAAACAGCTGGTCGCGGCGCTGCGGGCCCCTCAGGTGCGGGGCCGGTGGGGCGAGCACCAGCTGCGCCGCGTGGTCGAGGCGGCCGGGATGCTGGAGCACTGCGACTTCGCGGAGCAGGTCACCGCCTCGACCGACGACGGCGTGGTCCGGCCGGACCTGGTCGTGCGGCTGCACGGCGGCCGTACCGTGGTGGTGGACGCGAAGGCGCCGTTCGAGGGCTACCTGTCCGCGATGGAGGCCCGGGACGAACGCACCCGCGACACCCACCTGGACGCACACGCCCGCCACCTGCGCGGACACGTCGACGCGCTGGCCGCGAAGTCGTACTGGACCGCGTTCGACGACACCCCGGACTTCGTGGTGCTCTTCATGCCGGCCGACCCTTTCCTGGACGCGGCGCTGCAGCGCGACCCGATGCTGCTGGAGCACGCGTTCGCCCGGAACGTGGTGCTGGCCACGCCGGCGACGCTGATGGCGCTGCTGCGCACGATCGCGCACGGCTGGCGGCACTCGGAGCTGACCAGGAACGCGACCGTGGTGCACGGGATCGCGCGTGAGCTCTACGGGCGGCTGTCCACGCTCGGCGACCACGTGGGGAAGCTGGGCGCCTCGCTGGGCGGCGCGGTCACCGCGTACAACCGGGCGGTGGGCTCCCTGGAGTCACGCGTGCTGGTCAGCGCGCGGAAGCTGGCCGACCTGGGTGTCTCCGGATCACCGCTGGAGACACCCGCGCAGCTGGAGGTGGCGCCGCGTCAGCCGCAGGCGCCGGAGCTGCTCCCTATTGCCGAAGAGCCGCGGCCTTCTTCATATCCCGCTTGAGCTCCTGCGGCAGCGAGAACGTCAGCCGCTCCTCCGCCGTGAGGATCTCCTCCACGTCGGTGAAGCCGCGCGCGGCCAGGAACGTCAGCACGTCCATGACCAGGTCGTCCGGCACGCTGGCGCCGGAGGTCAGTCCGACCGTGGCCGCGCCCTCCAGCCACTCGTCCTTGATCTCGTGCGCGAAGTCGACCAGGTGGCCGGCGCGGGCGCCGTACTGCAGCGCCACCTCGACCAGACGCACCGAGTTCGACGAGTTGGTGGAGCCGACCACGATCACCACGTCGCAGTCCGGCGCGATCTCCTTGACCACGTGCTGCCGGTTCGACGTGGCGTAGCAGATGTCGTCGCTCGGCGGCGAGACCAGCAGCGGCAGCTTCGTCTTCAGCCGCGCCACGGTCTCCATCGTCTCGTCGACGGAGAGCGTGGTCTGGGAGAGCCAGACGACCTTCTCCGGGTCGCGGACGGTGATCTTGTCGACGCCGTCCGGCCCGTCGACCAGCTGGACGTGTGCGGGCGCCTCACCGGCCGTACCGATGACCTCTTCGTGGCCCTCGTGCCCGATGAGCAGGATGTCGTAGTCCTCGGCCGCGAACCGGCGCGCCTCGTGGTGCACCTTCGTCACCAGCGGGCAGGTCGCGTCGATGGCCCGCAGATTCCGCGCCTTCGCGGACTCGTGGACGGTCGGCGCCACGCCGTGCGCGGAGAAGATGACGGTGGCGCCCTCGGGCACCTCCTCGTTCTCCTCCACGAAGATCGCGCCCTTGGCCTCCAGCGACGTGACCACGTGTTTGTTGTGCACGATCTGCTTCCGCACGTAGATCGGCGCGCCATACAGTCTCAGCGACTCTTCGACGGTCTGCACCGCCCGATCCACGCCCGCGCAGTAGCCACGCGGCTTGGCCAGCAGGACCCGCTTACGGCTCGTCTCGCTCACAACCGCCATGGTACGCACCCCGCGCGCCGCCCCCGTGATCGTGCGACCGACCGCACACGTTCTCCCCCATCCCGCTCCCGTTCAGGCACAAAATAGCCACATGCCGGACAAACTTGCCGAGCTGGGCAGCGCCGTGCCGATCGCGCTCCGCCGCAGCCTCGCCCTGCTCAGCATGCTGGCCGCGGTCTGGCTGCTCCTCATGGCCACCACCACGCTGGCCAGCTCCCGCGTCATGGTCCTGGCCACCGGATACCTGGCCGGCGGCGCGCTGCTGCTCAACGCGTCCCGCTGGTCGATGCTGACCGCGCGGACCTGGGCCGGCTTCGTGCTCGGCGGGCTCGCCGGCACCGGTCTTTCGCTGTGGGTACGGGACCAGGGCTCACTGGCGGCCTTCTCCTACACGCTGCGCCGCGGCTACCCGCTGCACGCCATGCACAAGACCGGCGCCGGCGCGTCCGTCGCGGAGGCCAGAGCCGCACTGGCCGCGCAGCCGTGGCGGCCGGACTGGGGCTACGCGCTCGCGGACCTGCTCTTCTGGGGGTACTGCGGGCTCGCGGTGGCGGTGCTGGTCACGGCACTGGTCCGGCTCGCCAGGTCGTAGGCCCGGAAAGAATGTCGGTGGGTGGTTCTAGGGTGTGGGGGTGACACAGACCGGGCCACCACCCACGACCGGCACCGCGCCACGCACCGGCACGCCCGGCGCCAGCACCGCGGACGAGCCGTGGCCGGTCCGCGTCGTCAGCCAGAAGGTCAGCGCCTGGATCGCCAAGCTCGGCTGGGTCTGGGTCGACGGCCAGGTGGCGCAGATCAGCCGCCGCCCCGGCGCCGGCACGGTCTTCATCACGCTCCGCGACCCCGCCGCCGAGCTGAGCCTCACGGTGACGACCAGCCACGAGGTGCTCGCGGTCGGCGCACCCGACCTGTCCGAGGGCGCGCGCGTGGTGCTGCACGCGAAGCCGGAGTTCTACCCGGCCCGCGGCACGCTGAGCCTCCGGGCCGACGAGATCCGGCAGGTCGGGCTGGGCGAGCTGCTGGCCCGGCTGGAAAAGCTGAAGCGGCTGCTCGGCGCGGAGGGCCTGTTCGCCCGCGACCGCAAACGCCGCCTGCCGTTCCTGCCGCAGCGGGTCGGCCTGATCACCGGCCGTGCCTCCGCCGCCGAGCGGGACGTGCTGACCAACACGCGCCGCCGCTGGCCCGGCGTCGACTTCCGGGTGATCAACGTGGCCACCCAGGGCCTGTCCGCCGTGCCGCAGATCCTCGACGCACTCAAGATCCTCGACGAGGATCCCGGCACCGACGTCATCGTGATCGCGCGCGGCGGCGGCAGCGTGGAGGATCTGCTGCCGTTCTCCGACGAGGCACTGTGCCGTGCCGTGTTCGCCTGCCGCACCCCCGTGGTCAGCGCGATCGGCCACGAGGAGGACACGCCATTGCTCGACTACGTGGCCGACGTCCGCGCCTCCACCCCCACCGACGCCGCAAAACGCCTGGTCCCCGACCTGGCCGAGGAGCAGCGCCTGATCTCCCTGGCCCGGCACCGCCTGGACCGCGCCGTGACCAACCGCCTGGACCGCGAGTCCCAGCGCATCGAGGCGTGGCGCTCCCGTCCGGTGATGGCCCGGCCGCACGTCATGATCGACCAGCGCGCCTCCGACGTGATCTCACTCCGCGACCGGGCCGAGCGCACGCTCGGCCACCGCCTCGGCACCGCCGCCAACGAGCTGTCCCACACGCTGGCCCGGCTGCGCGCGCTCTCCCCCGCCGCCACGCTCCAGCGCGGCTACGCCATCGTCCAGCGCACCTCCGACGACCACGTGGTCCGCGCCGACTCCGACGCCACCCCCGGCACCCCCCTGCGCATCCGCCTCGCCTCCGGCACCCTCCCCGCCGTCGTCACCCCCGACGCCGATTCCGCCCCCGGCCGGTCCCAGGTCGCGCCGGAGGCCGCGGTCATACCCGAGACCGGCGGAGACACCGAGGACCACAGCGACGCCGTCCCCGACGGCGGCACTTCCGCGCCGAGAACCCGGGCTCCGCACAAGACGCCGGCCGCCCGTACCGCTGCCGACCGCGAGAAGAACACCGACGACACCGCCCCCGCCGTCGACGAGACCACCCCGAAGCGGGAACGGGCCAAGACCGCGAAGTCCCGGAAGGACAGTGCATGACGACGGACCAGAAGACCCAGCCGAAGCTGAGCTACGAGCAGGCACGCGAGGAGCTGGGCCGCGTCGTCGAACGGCTGGAGGCCGGCGGCACCTCCCTGGAGGAATCCCTCGCCCTCTGGGAACGCGGCGAGGAACTGGCCGCGGTCTGCCAGCGCTGGCTCGACGGCGCCCGCGCCAAACTCGACGCCGCCCGCGAGGCCCGCTCCCAGTAACCCACGCACGCCGGCCCGCGCCTGAGTCCCCCGGCCCAGGCGCCGCGCCGCCGCCTGAAAAGCCGAAGACCTTCTCTTTCCCACTCTGCGGGTGGTTGCGGTCCGCGCGCTCCCGCGGCCTCAGATCCGTGGCTGGTCACCCAAACCCCACGGCGGAATCACCCCCGGAAGAAGCAGGCTCGCCGGGAGCAGGCACATCGGCCACGCCGCCCGGAGGCTAGCCGCGCGCGAAAGCATGGCGCCATCCACATCCCGAGAACATCATTCCAATATCCGGAATCCAAGATCATTGCGACTCTGGTGCCCCTTTTCCCGGGCCGAATACTGACCTTTCGCCGTCAGATTTCAGCCCGGCACGATCACGCGCGCTCCGCAGGGTCCAGCACCGCGCCCGAAATTTCATGAGATAGCCGGCCGAGGTCGGTGACCTGCACCGCTCGCGTGGTCCGTGCAAGATCGCTGGTGCGCTCACTGCTCTTACAACCCACCGGAAAAGACAGTGAGCTCAACAACGATCTCCACCCGCCCCCTCCCGCTCGACAATATGCCGAAATTTCGGGCGCAATGTGCGCGGAGGCCGCCGCCGGGCTCAGCGGCCGCCTCCGGGTCCTGATTGGCCGTCTCAATACCGGCCGTATCACTACTGGCCGTCTCACTACTGGCCGGCGCTATCGAGGTCGCGAGATGGCCGGCCTCGCCGCCGCTATTTCATGAAATTTCGGGTGTAGAGCGCCCCTGCGGCCAGCCTGGACCCCCGCACCGCGTCGACGCCCGGCCGAAAGGATCATTGGGTGCCGCAAAAACCAGGTCAACAGGCCGAGTTGACCTGGTTTTTGCGGCACCCAATGATCCTTTCGGCTATGGCGGTCGCCCGCGCGGGGTGCGCCCTGGTCGCGCAGTCCGCGGACCACTTCACCGCGGTCGCGGGACGGGCGACCGCCGCCGGGAGCACGCCGGACGCGGTGGCCGAGGTCGACGCGGTTCGGCAGTAGGTGTCTGCGGCGGCACCTTCACTGAGCCCATCCGGCACCTTCGGGTGACGCCTCGCGGGCGCGAAAATCCTTCGACCGTGGTCCGCGGCGGTGCCTATTTCCGGTCAGCTTCCGACTTCGAGCGAGGATGCGCCGAACCTACAGGCTGCTATTTCACGAAATTTCGGGCACGGAGTGCCCGCTTGATCACGGTGGGTCCAGACCTCGACGCCAAAGGGTCAGTAATGACCACCAGAGACGTAAGGATCCAGGACAGTCTTGATGCCCGCCTGCGGACGGCGTCTTTGTCTTTATGCGCAAGCACCCACAGTGGTGACCGCCTGGCTGCCCCGTATGCCGTCGACCCGCCCGCAGGGGTGCAGATCATCGGCAGGGCCGCCACCAACGCACCGCAGGCAGCCCGCCCAACGCAAGCCTGAACCCGACCACGACGCCGACCGGCACCGACCCGCCCTACGGAACCCTCAAAACCGAACCACCCACGGACCGCACCTGAACAGCGGAAAGTGCCCACCCAAACGCGAGAACAGAACAGCCGCCGCACGACAGACCACAGCTGGCGGCCCTGCCGATGATCTGCTCGGCTTGTCCCGGGTCGATGGCATACGGGGCAGACAGGCCCGCGCGAAACCCAGCCACCCGGGATGTGGGGTGGGGCAGTTGAAATGGCCTTTCCGCTGCCCCGGTGTCGGAGGCTCCCGCCGGAGGCCCGCCGGAGGCAAAAACAGCACCCAGACCACCCAACGCAACCAATAACACGAAATTTCGGGCGCGCCAGCGCCCGGCTGCTCCGGGTTCGGGTTCGGGTTCGGGTGCGGGTGCGGGTGCGGGTTCGGGTGCGGGTTCGGGTGCGGGTTCGGGTTCGGGTTCGGGTTCGGGTTCGGGGGAGGATGATCACAACGGGCCCAGACCTCAACGCCAAAAGCTCAAGATCCGGATCACCCCCGCCAGGCCGCACCGCCAGGCCGCACCGCCAGGCCGCGCTGGAATGCCCGGAAAACGGCAGAAAACAGCCGGACCGACCGAGCCCTCGCACGAGGAACAAGCCCGCAACACGTGCCGCAGGCCGTGAACGGCCGGGCGGGTTTTCGGTGACCAGCGGCGGCACCGGCAGGGAGGAGCGCCAGCGACGACCGGTGCCCGCGGGAGCAACGCTGCCGGACCACGCCGGAAGCGGGAAATGAACTGGATCTTGAAGTGGGTATGCCGCCCGTGGCAGCGGACGGCATACGACACGTCGGGCGGGTGCTACGTGGTGACGCTGCCCATGCTGTAGAACGCGTCGGGTGCGTCGATGTAGGACCCCGGGCCCGGAACCGGCGGGAGCTGGGCGGTGCCCCAGTCCAGGAAGCGCATGTCCATGGTCGACGTCTCGCCCGCGGCCTCGACCTTGACGAGGAAGCTGACGATGCGGCCCTCGCTGTCGGTCTCGGCGTGGAACGGCACGTTCTTCGCGGCCTCGCGGGCGGCCTTCTCCTCCGGGGACTCGGTGAGTTTGCCGAAGCGGGCCGGCGTCATCCGGGTCAGGTCGAGCGTGCCGTTGAACGTGTGCGCGGACGGCTGCTGGATCGTGAGGATGCTGCGCTCGACCAGCTCGGGGTCGATCGCGACCTGGTCGAGGCTGCCGGCCAGTTCCTCGGAGCGGGACGGGTCGAGGCGCAGCCACTTCTTGCCGTCGAGGCCCTCCGGCACGGGGGCGCCGGCGCCGAGCTCGTTGAAGACGGCGCTCATGTCCATCTTCATGTAGAGGAACTCGCCGGCCTGGTACGTCTCGACCGTCATCGACGAGCCCTCGGCGGAGATCGTGACGGTGGCGTGGACGGACTTGGTGTCGTTGTCGACGAGCACCCGGCCGCTCATGCTCTGGTCGAAGGCGACGGTGTAGGCGAACGTGCCCGTGTTCATCGTGCTGAACGCGGACGCGAACGCGGCCTTCGGATCGGGCGCGGGCGCGGAAGACGCGGCCGGCGCGGGACCGGCACCGCCGGGAAGAACGGCGGGGCCGGCGCACCCGGCGAGCATGACCGTCAAGGCGGCGGCCAGGACGGTGACTGACTTAGGCATCAAAGAATGTCCACCAGCGGAGCGCAGGGATGGCCGACCGGAACGGTCGCACCACGAGGGAAGCCTCCTCGATGACCGCTCGGAGAACGATCAAGGAAAGCTGTGGGAGAACGTACCCGACAGGTGCGACAGTTCTTCGCGATTTATCCGAGGCTGTCGGCCAGCACGCGCAGGTCGTCCGGCTCACCGGTGCCGACGATGATCACGGTGCGTTCCGGGGCGAGCTGGACGAGCGCGGTCTCGTTGTCCCGCGCGGAGTAGGACTGCCACTGCCGCCCGTCGACCGTCACCGACGAGATGGGGCGGGCGCTGGTGGTGAGCTCGGCCGGGAGCAGCGTCTCCGTCGTGACCGTGCTCTCGATCAGCAGGACGGAGGCGCCGGCCGGGCTGACGTAGCCGATGCGCAGCGTCTTCCCGCCGTCGGCCGTGCGGAACTGGGCGCTGGTCGGCCGCCAGTCCTCGCCCAGGCCGGTCGGCTCCAGGACCGGGAACGCGCCGGACGCGCGCGCGGACGCGATCGCGGGCGAGATGTCGATCGAGACCGGTTTCCCGCCGTCCAGCACGAAGTAGTAGAAACCGACCATCAGCGCCACCGGCACCATGATGGCCAGCAGCGACATCACCATGTCCTTCCAGTTCCGCTCGTGCCGTGCGACGGGCGCGGGAGCGGTAGCGGAAGAAGGCGCGGGTGAGGAGGTGTCGTCCACGTACCCCATCCTGACTGATCGGGGCGGTGAGGTGGCATCCGGCACACCCGGGCGCGACCGACGCCACTGGCCCGTCCCCTATCACCAACCCGGAATCACGTGCCAGGATCGGGGAAAGACGCCCGCGCTCAGCGTAAGGCGACCGACCTACTCCGCAACGTAGCGAGGAGGCCGCATGACCGCCAACATTCCGCAGGATCTCGACCGCAACCTGGCCCTAGAGCTGGTCCGCGTCACCGAGGCCGCCGCCATGGCCGCAGGCCGGTGGGTGGGCCGCGGCGACAAGGAGGGCGGGGACGGCGCGGCCGTCGACGCCATGCGAAAGCTGATCAACTCCATCTCGATGCGCGGGGTGGTGGTGATCGGCGAGGGCGAGAAGGACAACGCCCCGATGCTCTACAACGGCGAGATCGTCGGCGACCAGACCGGCCCGGAGGTGGACGTCGCGGTCGACCCGATCGACGGCACCACGCTGATGGCCAAGGGCATGCCCGGCTCGATCGCGGTGCTGGCGGTCGCGGAGCGCGGCGCGATGTTCGACCCGAGCGCGGTCTTCTACATGGAGAAGCTCGCGGTCGGCCCGGAGTACGCGTCCGTGATCGACATCGAGGCCGGCACGCAGGAGAACCTGCGCCGCATCGCCAAGGTCAAGGGCGGCAGCGTCTCCGACGTGACGGTCTGCATCCTGGACCGTCCCCGCCACGCCGATCTGATCAAGGAGGTCCGCGACGCGGGCGCCCGGATCAGGTTCATCTCGGACGGCGACATCGCCGGCGCGATCGCGGCCGCGAGGGAGAACGCCGAGGTCGACGTGCTGATGGGCGTCGGTGGCACGCCGGAGGGCATCACCGCGGCCTGCGCGCTGAAGTGCATGGGCGGCGAGATCCAGGCGAAGCTGTGGCCGCAGGACGGGGCCGAGCGGGAGAAGGCGCTCGCGGCCGGCCACGACCTGGACCGGGTGCTGACCACGAACGAGCTGGTCACCGGCGACAACTGCTTCTTCGTCGCGACCGGCGTGACCACCAGCGACCTGCTCAAGGGCGTGCGGTACCGGTCGGGTGGCGCCTACACCCAGTCGATCGTGATGCGGTCGAAGAGCGGGACGATCCGGACCATCGACTCGTTCCACCGGCTGGAGAAGCTGGCGCACTACTCCTCGATCAACTTCGACGGGGTCATCCCGCTAGACGTGCCAGCGGAGGGATAGGCCGGTGGCGGCGCGCTCGGCACGGATCTCCATGGCCGTGCCGAGGATCGTCGCCCGGTCCGCCACCACCGGCGCGTCGTCGATGCCGTAGGTGACGCGGTCGCTGAGAAAGACCGGCTGGCCCGCGGGCTGGCGGAGCAGTGCGGCGGCCGGCGCGTCCAGCAGCGCCGGCCGCAGCCGCTCGCGGGCGCGGTGCACGACCACGCCCTGCTCGGCCAGCGCGTGGTAGAGCGAGGTCCGGGCCAGGTCCGCGTCCCGCAGCGGATATTCGGCCCGCACCCAGGAGACCTGGTGCACGGCGGGCCGGCCGGCGATCAGCCGGACCCGCTCGATCCGGGTCAGCCGGTCCCCGGACGGCAGGCCGAACGCGTCCGTGACCCAGGCCGGCGCCTTGCGCGACCCGATGCCGATCAGGTCGGTGCCGACCACGTGGCCCTGCTCGCGCAGGTCGTCCGCGAGACTGCGCAGCGAGTCCAGCTGGTACGCCGCGGCCGGCTCCGCCACGAACGTGCCCCGACCGGCCTGCTGGCTGAGCAGCCCGTCCGACTCCAGCCGGGCCAGCGCCTGCCGGAGCGTGGCGAGCGTGACGCCGTAGGCCGCGCTGAGCTCCCGTTGCGGCGGCAGCGCGGCCCCGGGCGGGTACTCCCCGGCGCGGATCTTCGCGGCCAGGTCGGCGGCGATGGTCACATATTTCGGCACCCGGTCATTAGATCGCCTTGCGGATGTTCCCGACCACCGCGCCCAGCGCGTCCGGGCCGGCGCCGTCCATCAGGCGACGCATCAGCGCGGACGCGACCACCACGCCGTCCGCGTCCCGGACCGCCGCGGCCGCGTGCTCCGGCGTGGATACGCCGAAGCCGAGCAGCACCGGCAGGTCGGTCAGCGCGCGCAGCGACGAGGCCAGCGCGTTCGCGGCCGGGTCCAGCGCGTCCCGCTCGCCGGTGGTGCCGAGCACGGTGACCGCGTAGACGAAGCCCTGTGCGCTCGCCGTGATCTCGCGCCGCCGGTCCGCGGTGGTGGACGGCGCGGCCAGCGGGATCAGGTCCAGCCCGGCCGCGTTGGCGGCGTCGCGGATCGGGCCGACCTCGTCGAGCGGCGCGTCCGGCACGATCAGGCCGCGGATCCCGGCCTCGGCGAGCCGGTCGCAGAAGCCGGCGCGGACCGCCAGGTTCGCGTAGGTCATCACGATGAGCGGGACTTCCACCGAAATTTTAGATAAATCACGCAAAATGCCGTCGAGCGTGGTGCCGTTCGCCAGCGCGCGGTCCGAGGCCTCCTGGATGGTCGGGCCGTCCAGCATCGGGTCGGAGAACGGCAGCCCGATCTCGATCGCGTCCGCGCCGTTGTCCGCGAACGCGCACACGTAGTCGGCCCAGCCGTCCACGATGCCGCCGGTCACGTACGGCACCAGCTTCTTCGTGCTCTTGTCGGTGAAGATCATTCGAACATCTCCATGTCCTTGTCGCCGCGGCCGGACAGCGTCATCAGCACGGTCTGCCCGGCCAGCTCACCGGCCTCGCGGATGATCCAGGCGAGCGCGTGCGCGGACTCCAGCGCCGGGATGATCCCCTCGGTCCGGGCCAGCCGGTGCACGGCCTCGACCACCTCCGCGTCCCCGACCGTCGCGTAGCCCACGCGGCCGATCGCGCCCAGGTGCGCGTGCTCCGGCCCGATGCCCGGGTAGTCCAGCCCGGCCGCGATCGACTCCGCCTCGGTGATCTGCCCGTTCTCGTCCTGCAGCACCATCGAGTGATAGCCGTGCAGCACGCCCGGCGTCCCGTTCGTCATCGCGGCGCCGCCGGCCGCCTCCACGCCCACCAGGCGCGCGGTCGTGTCCGCGAACCCGGTGAACGTGCCGGCCGCGTTCGACCCGCCGCCCACGCACGCCACCACCAGGTCCGGCACGGTCTCGACCTGCGCGCGGGCCTCCGTGCCGATGACGCTCTGGAACTCCCGGACCATCCACGGGTACGGGTGCGGGCCCATCACCGAGCCGATGCAGTAGTAGGCCTCGGCCGTGTCCGCCACCCAGCCGCGCAGCGCCTCGTTCGTGGCGTCCTTCAGCGTCCGGCTGCCGGTGCCCACCGGGACGATCCGGGCGCCGAGCATCCGCATGCGGCGCACGTTGGGCGCCTGGCGTGCGACGTCGCGCTCGCCCATGTAGACCACGCACTCCAGCCCGAGCAGCGCGGACGCGGTCGCGGCCGCCACGCCGTGCTGGCCGGCGCCGGTCTCGGCCAGCAGCCGTCGCTTGCCCATCCGCCGGGCGAGCAGCGCCTGACCGAGCACATTGTTGATCTTGTGGCTGCCGGTGTGCGCCAGATCCTCGCGCTTGAGCAGCAGCGTCAGCCCGAGCTCCGCGGAGAGCCGCCGGGCCGGCGTGATCGGCGTGGGCCGGCCCGCGTAGACCGTGAGCAGCTCGTGCAGCTCCGCCCGGAAGCCGGCATCCACCCAGGCCTCACGGAACGCGGCCTCGACCTGCTCGCACGCCGGCACCAGGCTCTCCGGGACGAACCGCCCGCCGTACTCGCCGAACCTCCCGAGCCCGGCCGGCTCGCTCATGATGGTCACGGTTGCCTCCAACAGTTCTAGAACTCTTTTGCTAGTGTCGCATATCGCCGCCGAGAGTTCTAGAACAATTCGGGGGCGACTAGAGTAAGGCCATGACCGCACCGTCACTGCGCCGGCGCGTGCGCGCCGAGATGATCGGCGAGATCAAGTCCGTCGCCCGCCGCCACCTCGCCGCCGACGGGGCGAACCTCTCGCTGCGCGCGGTCGCCCGCGACCTGGGCATGGTGTCGTCCGCGCTCTACCGCTACTTCTCCAGCCGCGACGACCTGCTCACCGCGCTGATCATCGACGCCTACGACGCGGTCGGCGAGGCCGTGGAGACCGCCGACGCGGCCGTGCCCCGCGACAACTACCGGGGCCGCCTGCTCGCGATCGCCCGCGCGGCCCGCGAGTGGGCCGTGGCCAGTCCCGCCGAGTACGCGCTGATCTTCGGCAGTCCGGTCCCCGGCTACGTCGCGCCGCAGGCCACGATCGTCCCGGCCAGCCGTCAGCCGCTCGCGCTGGTCGCGGTCATCCGCGACGCGTCCGAGGCCGGCCGCCTCACCCCGCGCATGCCGCTCCGCGAGGTCCCGCCGCCGGTCGACGCCGAGATGGCCGCGCTGGCCACGCTCATGAACGCGGACCTGCCCCCGGCCGTCGTCACGGTCACCATGCTCGGCTGGGTCCAGATCTACGGCCTGATCAGCTTCGACCTCTTCGGCCACCTGCTGAACAGCGTCATCGACCGCCCGGCCTTCTTCGACCACCAGGTGGCCACGGTCGCCGACCTGATCGGCCTGCCCTAGCGCTCGATTCCGGCGGCCGAGATCAAAATCAAGATCCAGTTCATGTTCCCGCTTCCGGCGTGGTCCGGCAGCGTTGCTCCCGCGGGCACCGGTCGTCGCTGGCGCTCCTCCCTGCCGGTGCCGCCGCTGGTCACCGAAAACCTGCCCGGCCGTTCACGGCCTGCGGCAGGTGCTGCGGGTCGCGCTCAGTCGAGGTCGTAGGTGACCGGGGCCGGGGTACGGCGGCGGAAGAGGATCGCGGCAACCGCGCCACCGATCAGGCCGAAGAGGTGACCCTGCCAGGAGATGGAGCTGGTGGTGGGCAGGATGCCGAGCAGGGACCAGCCGTAGAGCAGGCCGATCAGCAGCACCACGCCGAGGTTCCACCAGCTGCGCTCCACGATGCCGCGGGTGAACAGCAGGCCCAGGTAGCCGAAGATCACGCCGCTCGCGCCGACCACCACCGTGTTCGGGCTGCCGGTGAACCACACGCCGACGCCGGAGACCGCCATGATGAACGCGGTCGACCAGATGAACCGCTTACCGCCCGCGGCCAGCACGAACGTGCCGAGCAGGATCAGCGGGATGCTGTTGCCGTAGAGGTGGTCCCAGTCCGCGTGCAGGAAGTGGGCGAAGATGATCCCGTCCAGGCCCTCGACGTGGTACGGCAGGATGCCGAGCGAGTAGTCGAGGCCCAGGTTGAGGAAGACGTCGAGCGCCTCGATGACGAAGAGCAGCGGCACGACCGCGCACATCGCGACGAAGGCACGGCCGATCGAGGCGTAGAACGCGTCGGTGCCGAATCGGCCGGCGGCTTGCTGGTCCGCGTAGTCGCTCACACCTCAACTAGCTACCAGGCGCCCGCCAACTCCGCCACCCGGGCGGCCCAGGTCACAGTCCGCGCAGGTCAGCCGCGGCGGACATGTCACCACATCGGCACCCTCATCGCCCGCGATCAGCGCAGACGGTCCAGCGCGTCGCCCAGGTCGTGCGCGTACGTGGAGAGCTGCGTGTAGACGCCGGGCAGGCCGGGCCGCGCGCACCCGATCCCCCAGCTGACCACGCCGATCTGCCGCCACGCGCCGTAGGTGTCACGCCGGATCAACGGCCCGCCCGAGTCGCCGTAGCAGGCGTCCCGGAGGTCGCCGCTGACGTAGCCGGCGCACAGCATCCGGTCCGGCCGGTACGTGTAGCCCTCCGCGCGGTACGCGGACACGCAGGTGTGGTCCGGGACCAGCGGGACGTCCACGAACCGGAGTTTGCGCTGCTGCGGCTCGTTCTCCGCGGTGGCGCCCCAGCCGACGACGGTGAAGCGGCCGGTGTCGTACCCCGGCGCCTGGTTGACCGGGAGCACCGGCAGGTCGAGTTTCCGGTCCAGCTGGAGCAGCGCCCAGTCGCTGCCGTCCACGACCTGGGTGAAGGCCGGCGCGACGATCGCGCGGGTCACCCGGGTCTCACGCGCGGACCTGGTGTCGTCCAGGTCCACGGTGCCGTAGGTCACGGCCAGGCCGGCGACCGGGATGTTGGCGGTGCAGTGCGCGGCCGTCAGCACCACCCGCGGCGCGACCAGCGTCCCGGCACAACCGGTGGAGATCCGCACGATCCACGGGAACTGGCCGCTCGCCGCCAGGTCGCCGCCGACCACCTCCGGGTCGTGGCGCGTGGCCCGCGCCGGCGCCCCGGCGGACATCAGCAGGACCGTGGCCGCGATCAGCACGGGCACGAGCCGGCGGCCGTACCGTCGCGTGCTGTTTTCCGGGTTTTTCGACATCAGTATCAGCATAAGTCCGCTTATGCGGAGTATGGCGCATTTCGGGAGACGCGGACGAGCGCCCGCTGCGGGATCCGGGCGAGCGCGCGACGTGCGGGAACGCGAAGGGGCGCGCGGGCGAACCGCCCGCGCGCCCCTGTCGGCGTGCTTCTAGTACCAGCCGACGCTCTGCGAGTGCGCCCAGGCCTCACAGGGCGTGCCGTAGCGGCCCTTTATGTAGCCCAGACCCCACTCGATCTGCGTGGCGGGGTTGGTCTCCCAGTCGCTGCCCGCGGAGGCCATCTTGCCGCCGGGGAGTGCCTGCGGGATGCCGAACGCACCGGAGCTGGAGTTCAGCGCCGTGTGCGACCAGTTGGACTCCTTGGTCCACAGCTTGTTCAGGCACGGGAACTGGTCGATCCCGAAGCCCGAGTCCAGCAGGATCGCGCAGCCGGTGGCCCGGTTGCCGCTGAACTCGCTGCACGACGCCGGGATCGGGCCGTCGAACGCCACGGTGCCCGAGTTGGCGGGCTTCTCGGCGGCCGCCTCTTCCGCGGCCTTCTTCGCCTCCGCCTCCGCCTTCGCCCGCTCGGCCTTGCGGCTGGCGGACTCCTCGGCGGCGGCCGCGCGCTTGGCGGCGGCCTGGGCGGCCTCGGTGGCCTTCTCTGCGGCGACCCGCTCGGACTCGGCCTCGCGGGCGTGTGCCTTGGTGTACTCGGCATGCCGGCTCTTGATGTACTGCTCTTCCGCGAGCGTGGCATCGAACTCGGCCTGTGCGGAGACGCTTTGCTGTTGAATCTCACGGTCTTGGCTCAGGTACACGCCGCCGGCGACTCCGGAGAGCAGGAGGGCGACTGACGCCGAGCGGACACCGTAACGGCTCCACAGCGGACTCACGAAGGGGTCCCTTCGTCGGGGGCAAGGACGCGGCCCGGAGATCAGGCGACCGGCGTCCGGCCTAACGAAGGCCGGCGACGGAGCGTGACGAATCCAGACCGCGAGCGCCCCCGACCCCAGGGAGTCAGCCTCGCCGCCACCCGGAACGACGTGGTCCGGGTGGGCCGGAAGACGATCTCCGGCAGCGAGGGTCGCGACGGACGCTCGTCGACCACCCTCACCCAGCGCAAGGCTTAAGCGAAATCCTCGGGGAGATTTGTGAGATGTACCACAGGTTGAAAGCCTTCAGACCTGGACATATCTCAGTTGATCTAGGTACCCCTACCGTGGGATGTCCTCCAGCAGGTCGGTGACCACCTCAGCAATGGGTGACCGCTCGGAACGGGTCAGCGTCACGTGCGCGAAGATCGGGTGACCCTTCAGGGCCTCGATCACCGCGGTGACGCCATCGTGACGCCCGACACGCAGATTGTCACGCTGCGCAACGTCGTGGGTGAGCACCACGCGCGAGTTCTGACCGATGCGGGAGAGCACGGTCAGCAGCACGTTCCGCTCCAGGGACTGCGCCTCGTCGACGATCACGAACGCGTCGTGCAGGCTCCGGCCGCGGATGTGGGTCAGCGGCAGCACCTCGAGCAGGCCGCGCGCCATCACCTCTTCCATGACGTTCTCGTGG
This sequence comes from Catenuloplanes japonicus, assembly GCF_000717135.1. Lineage (GTDB taxonomy): Bacteria > Actinomycetota > Actinomycetes > Mycobacteriales > Micromonosporaceae > Catenuloplanes > Catenuloplanes japonicus. Next base: position 51,543 of record NZ_JNXY01000010.1, on the reverse strand, counting down.
ACCACCGCGCCCAGCGTGTCGAAGACGGCCTGTGCCCAGGGCGACATCTTCTCCGCCTCGGAGCCGGGCAGGTAGCCCAGCTCCTGTCCGCCGACCGCGTACAGCGGGCGGAAGACCACCACCTTCTTGTGCCTGCCCCGCTCCATCGTGGCCTCCAGGCCGGCGCAGAGCGCCAGCGCGGACTTGCCGGTGCCGGCCCGGCCGCCCATCGACACGATGCCGATCGACTCGTCCAGCAGCAGGTCCAGCGCGATCCGCTGCTCCGCGGACCGGCCGCGCAGGCCGAACGCCTCGCGGTCGCCACGCACCAGCCGCACGGTCTTGTCGTGCATCACCCGCGCCAGCGCGGAGCCGCGCGGCGAGTGCACGACGAGACCGGTGTGCACCGGATGGCCCGACGCCTCGTCCAGATCCAGCGCCTCGCCCGAATAGAGCTGCTGCACCTGCTCCTCGGCCAGCTCCAGCTCGGCCATGCCGGTCCACGTCGCGTCCATCGCCTGGCCGTGGCGGTACTCGTCCGCCACCAGACCCACCGATGCGGCCTTGACCCGCAGCGGCATGTCCTTGCTGACCAGCGTCACCGTGCGGCCCTCGGCCGCGAGGTTGAGCGCGACGGAGAGGATCCGGGCATCGTTCGACTCGTTCCGGAAGCCCTGGGGCAGGATCGTGTCGTCCGAGTGGTTGAGCTCGACCCGCAGCGTGCCGCCGCCGTCACTGGCGGGGATGGGCTGGTCCAGCCGGCCGTGCTTGATCCGCAGGTCGTCCAGGAGGCGCAGGGACTGCCGCGCGAACCAGCCCAGCTCGGGGTGGCTGCGCTTGCCCTCCAGCTCCGTGATCACGACGAGTGGCAGGACCACCTCGTGACCGGCGAAGCGGTGGAACGCCGCGGGATCGGACAGCAGCACCGAGGTGTCCAGGACGAAGACCTGGGAAGGCACTCGGGCTTGAGGAGGCTCCCCGTCCGTGGTGCCCGCCGCTGCCTCGACAGTCTCGGAGGCATCGGCGGCGGACTCGGACACGGGGAGGGCGGTCGGGTCGTGATCGGCCCGAGAAGTGGTTGGACGAATCGTCACAGGCCTGCTCCGAACGGGCGTGCACCCGAACCCCACCCGCAATCCGCCTCCTCCGGCGGCCCTTAAGGCACGGGGTCGGATGCGGGCCCCGTGGCGCACTCCGTCGCAGGTCCGGGCCTACCGGCCGGCTCGGGAAAACCCCGTGCCGTGAGTAAGACGCTAACTGCACAATGCGACTACGGCCAGATGCCGAAGGTTACGTTTTCCCGCCCTGTAGGTGCTGGCCAGCGATGAGTGAAGACATTCACGTACTGTCAAGACTGATTTTCGACGCAGTGAATGAGCCCCCCGTTCACTCGGTCGGGGCGTTCCGGGGCGGGTACGCTGACCGGCGTGTCGTCGAACCGGATAACCCCCCACGAGGCCTGGCAGGCCACCGCGGATCGCGCGGCCGACTGCGCCCTCTTCTTCGACTTCGACGGCGTGCTGTCGCCGATCACGGACGATCCGGGCGCCTCGCAGCCGGTCCCGGAGGTGCTGGACGCGCTGGACGCGCTCTCCCGCCTGGTCCGCCGCGTCGCCATCGTCTCGGCCCGCCCGGTCGACTTCCTGCGCGACCGCTTCGGCACGCTCTCCGAGGTGGACCTCTTCGGGCTGTACGGCCTGGAGCGCAGCCACGGCAAGGGCGAGACCGTCACCGAGCCGGCCGCGCTGCCCTGGGTACCGGTCGTGGAGGAGGTCGCGGCCGCGGCCGGCGAGGCGCTCGGCGACAAGACGTTCGTCGAGTTCAAGCGGCTCTCGGTCGCGCTGCACTGGCGCAAGACGCCGGAGCACGCCGCCGAGATCGAGGCCTGGGCGCACGCCGAGGCCGAGCGCCGCGGGCTGAAGGTCCAGCTCGGCCGCAAGGTCATCGAGCTCAAGCCGCCGGTCGACCGCGACAAGGGCTTCGTGATCAGCGAGGCCGTGCTCTCCGTCGGCTGCGCGTGGTATTTCGGGGACGACGTCTCCGACATCAAGGCGTTCGACGCGCTGCGCGCGCGGACCGCGGTCGAGCCCGGCTTCCTGGGCGTGTGCGTGGCCGTGGCCAGCTCCGACGAGACCGGTCAGGAGGTCTCGGACGCGGCCGACTTCACCATCGACTCGCCGGTGGCGGTGGGTGCGTTCCTGGCGGACGCGGTGAAGATCCTCCAGGCCAGCGCCTGAGCTTTCCCACGGATCCCCGGGCGGCTCAGCCGCTCGGGGTTTTCGCTCTTTGCCGACCATGACGGCACCGGCAGGGAGGAGCGCCAGCGACGACCGGTGCCCGCGGGAGCAACGCTGCCGGACCACGCCGGAAGCGGGAAAATGGGCATTGATCTTCGGCGCTGAGCCAGTTTCAAGGCTTTTGTCAGGCGCCGAAACGGCGTTGGCGGTCGCCGTAGGCCCGCAGCGCGCGCAGGAAGTCGGTCCGGCGGAAATCCGGCCAGTTCGCGTCGCAGAAGTAGAACTCGGACTGCGCGGACTGCCAGAGCAGGAAGCCGGAGAGGCGCTGCTCACCGCTGGTCCGGATGATCAGGTCGGGGTCCGGCTGGCCGCGGGTGTAGAGGTGCTCCGCGATGTGGTCGACGTCGAGCACCTCGACCAGCTCCTCGATCGTGCCGCCTGCCCGCGCGTGCTCGGAGAGCAGCGACCGGACCGCGTCCGCGATCTCGCGCCGGCCGCCGTAGCCGACCGCGAAGTTGACCTCGACGCCGCCGCTGCGCTCGCGGGTCTTCTCCTCCGCGGCCTTGAGGATGGTCGCGGTCTCGACCGGGAGCACGTCCATCGCGCCGACCATGCGCAGGCGCCAGGGGTTGCCCTCCTCGGCCAGCTCCGTGCCGAGGACCTCGATGATCCGCAGCAGCGGGTCCAGCTCCTTGGCCGGGCGGCGCAGGTTGTCCGTGGCCAGCAGGTAGAGCGTGACGTGCTCGATGCCGGCCTGGTCACACCAGTCGAGGAGGTGCTTGATGCGCTCGGCCCCGACGCGGTGGCCGTCGTTGGGGTCGATGAAGCCCATTTCCCTGGCCCACCGGCGGTTGCCGTCGCACATGACGCCCACGTGACGAGGCACCGGCTTGCCGACCAGTTTGCCGGTCAGCCGCCGCTCGTAGAGCCCGTAGACGAGGTCCCGCAGATTCATCACTACGCAGACTAGCCACCATGGCAAGCAGCGCCAGGGCCGGTCGGGCATCAGACAAGCGAGACGCGGCTTTCGTCCGTATTTGTAGGCCCCTTAAAACGTCACAATACGGCCACTGTCCTTCTGGTCGTCGCTTCGCTCCTCCGGGCTCGGCGCCACTCCCGGCGAAGGCACCGCTCTGCCGAACAGAAAAGCACTGTTCGGCAGAGCGCCACCTTCTCTGGTCGCCCGCGCCTCACGACGTGGTCCGGACCGTGGCGAATAACGGGAGACCGCAGACAGGGCGCCTCGACGGACGAAGCGCTCAGCGATCAGCCCAGTCTGGCCTTGAGCGCGTCCAGCTCGGCCCAGAGCACGGCGGGCAGTTTCGCGCCGAAGCGCTCGAACCACGCCGTGATCAGCGGGAGCTCCTCGCGCCACTCGGCCGGGTCGACGGCCAGCGCGGCCGTCAGGTCGGACTCGGGCAGGTCGAGGCCGGTCAGGTCGATCGCGGACGGCGGCGGGACCATGCCGATCGGCGTCTCGACCGCGGCGCCACGGCCCTCCAGGCGCTCGGTGATCCACTTGAGCACGCGGGTGTTCTCGCCGAAGCCGGGCCAGAGGAACCGGCCGTCGTCGCCGCGCCGGAACCAGTTGACGTAGAAGACCGCGGGCAGCTTCGCGTTGCCGACCGCCTTCTCCATCTCCAGCCAGTGGGCGAAGTAGTCGCCGCCGTGGTAGCCGATGAACGGCAGCATCGCCATCGGGTCGCGGCGCACCACGCCGACCTCGCCGACCGCGGCCGCGGTGGTCTCGGACGAGAGCGTGGCGCCGAGGTAGACGCCGTGCGTCCAGTCCCGGGCCTGCGCGACCAGCGGGACCGTGGTCTTGCGGCGGCCGCCGAACAGGATCGCGTCGATCGGGACGCCGCGCGGGTCGTCGTACTCCGCGGCCAGCGTGGGGCACTGGCCGATCGGCACGCAGAACCGGCTGTTCGGGTGCGAGGAGAGGCCCTCCGACGAAGGCGTCCAGTCGGCGCCCTTCCATGACGTGAGGTGCGCGGGCGGCTCACCCATGCCCTCCCACCAGACGTCGCCGTCGTCCGTGCGCGCGACATTCGTGAAGATCGCGTTGCCGCGGGCCAGCGTGCGCATCGCGTTCGCGTTCGTGGTCCAGTCGGTGCCGGGGGCGACGCCGAACAGCCCGAACTCCGGGTTGACCGCGTAGAGCCGGCCGTCGTCACCGAACCGCATCCAGGCGATGTCGTCGCCGATCGTCTCGACCTTCCAGCCGGGCAGCGTGGGGTCGAGCATGGCCAGGTTGGTCTTGCCGCAGGCGGACGGGAACGCACCCGCGATGTGGTAGACCCGGCCCTCGGGCGAGGTCACCTTGATGATCAGCATGTGCTCGGCCAGCCAGCCCTCGTCTCGCGCGATCACGCTGGCGATCCGCAGCGAGTAGCACTTCTTGCCGAGCAGCGAGTTGCCGCCGTAGCCGGAGCCGTAGGACCAGATCTCCCGCGTGTCCGGGAAGTGCGAGATGTACTTCGTCCGGCTGCACGGCCACGGCACGTCCGCGTCACCGGGCTCGATCGGCGCGCCGACCGAGTGCAGCGCCTGGACGTACACCGCGTCCGTCCCCATCGCGTCCAGCACCGTGGAACCCATGCGCGTCATGATGCGCATGGAGGCCACGACGTACGCGCTGTCCGTGATTTCGACCCCGAATTTGGGATCCTCAGCGTCCAAGGGACCCATACAAAAAGGGATCACGTACATGGCACGACCACGCATACAGCCGCGGTACAGCTCCGTCATGGCGCGCTTCATCTCGTCCGGCGCCATCCAGTTGTTGGTGGGACCGGCGTCGGCCTCGTCGGCGGAGCAGATGAACGTGCGCTCCTCGACCCGGGCGACGTCCGACGGGTCGGTCCGCGCCCAGAACGAGCCGGGCCGGCGCTCGGCATCGAGCCTGACCAGGGTGCCGGTGGCGACGAGCTCGTCGGTGAGCTGCCGGTATTCCTCGTCCGATCCGTCGCACCACACCACGCGATCCGGCGTGGTGAGCTCGGCGACCTGCTCCACCCAGGCAAGCAGTGCGGGGTGTCTGGTGACGGTGGGGGCTGACATCACGAATCTCCTTAGGTCGACGCTGACCGTTCACGTGAGGACGATCCGGGCGTAGGAAACGCCGGAGGCCGGTCACGGGAGTTCTCCACACCATAAGGCGAATACGGCTTCACTTCACGGTGAAGAAGTACACAAACGGCGGCGCAGCTGCACGTTCGCGGTTGTTTTTACGGCCCGGCGCGCAGTAATGCGCAGGAAGTTCCGGGGAGAGTTCCGGGTCTGCACAATCCGGACTTTTTGCCATAAGCTCGGTGTCATCCGACATCCCAGGCGTACCTCCCCAACCCCGTCTTCAGGAGGCAAGCAATGGGCACTGATCACTCGTCTGTCTCACCCGCGGCGGCGGAGCCCCCGCTAGACATCGACTCAGCCGTGGAGGACGCGGCCCTGCTGGACGCGGTCCGCGCCGGCGATCCGGACGCCTACGGCACACTCTGGGAACGGCACTCCGACGCGGCGCGCGGGCTGGCCCGCACGCTGGTCCGCGACCCCGCGGACGTCGAGGACCTGGTGGCCGAGACGTTCGCCAAGGTGCTGGCCAAGCTCCGCGCCGGTCAGGGGCCGCAGCTCGCGTTCCGCGCCTACCTCAGCACCACGCTCCGGCACGTCTGCTACCACCGGCACCGCCGCGACCGGCGACTGCAGTTCACGGACGACCTCACGCGATACGACGTCAGCGAGCCCTTCCCCGACCCCACGCTCGCCGCACTGGAGCAGTCCTACGCCGCGCGCGCGTTCCGCAAGCTCCCGGCCCGCTGGCGCGAGGTGCTGTGGCGTACCGAGGTGGAGGGCAACACGCCCAGCCAGGTCGCGCCGCTGCTCGGCCTCACCCCGAACGCGGCCGCGGTCCTCGCCCACCGGGCCCGCGAGGGACTGCGCCAGGGCTACCTGCGCGAGCACCTGGCCGGCGCCACGTCCGCGGACTGCCGATGGACCAGCGACCGGCTCGGCGGCTACCTGCGCGCCCGGCTCTCCGCCCGCGAGCGGACCAAGGTCGGGCACCACCTCGCCCGATGCCGGCAGTGCGCGCTGCGGGTCGGCGAGCTGAGCGAGGTCAACGGCGGTCGATGCCGCGTGCGGATGCGGCACGCACGGGCCTAGCTACGCTGTCCACCATGCGCGCGCTCTGGGACCGGTTCGGCCACCTCGTCGCCGAGATCGGCAGGTTCGGTGTCGTGGGCGGTGCGGCCTTCGTCGTCGACTTCGCCATCTACGCCTTCTGCCTCCAGGGGCTCGGGATGGAGACGCTCACGGCCAAGGCGATCGCCGCGTGCGTGGCGGCGACACTCGCGTTCTTCGGCAACCGCTTCTGGACCTGGCGGCACCGGGAGCGGTCCGGGCTCGCCCGCGAGTACGGCCTCTACTTCTTCTTCAATCTGGTCGGAATTGGTGTGGCGCTCGGCACACTCGCCACGACCCACTACGGGCTGGGGTCGGTGTGGCCGGTGTTCCGTACCGAGGCCGCCGACTACCTTTCCGCCCAGTTCCTGGGCACGGCGCTCGGGACACTGGTGCGGTTCTGGTCATACCGGACGTTCGTTTTCCCGGCCGTAACACCACGGCCCGTACCTGCGGAAAGTACGGAAAGTGACTGACGGCACCGCAATCAATTTGCTACCGCCCGGTCCCCCGCTCATGTCCGACAACCTGTCGTAAGGTGGCCGAATGCGTCTTCTCCGTCTGCTGCCGGAACGGTGGCAGAAGCTGATCCGCGAGGCGGCCAAGTTCGGCATCGTCGGCGGCGTCAACTTCGCGATCAACTTTGCTGTCTTCAACGCTCTCATTCTCACCGTGATGCGCGGCGGAGAGCTGAAGGCGAACGTCATCGCGACGGTCATCGCGACCACGACGTCCTACCTGATGAACCGGCACTGGACCTACCGTGACCGGCCCAAGTCGAGCATGCGCCGCGAGTACGTGCTCTTCTTCTTCTTCAACGGCATCGGGCTCGGCATCGAGCTGGGCGTGCTGGCCGGCTTCAAGTACGGCCTCGGCCTGCACACGCTGCTGGCGCTCAACATCGCCAAGTTCGGCGGGCAGGTGCTCGGCACCATCTTCCGCTTCTGGTCGTACCGGACGTTCGTGTTCCGGAAGGTCCAGCCCGGCAAGGTCGACCACCTGCACATCGACAACGTCGACCCGCACACGATGGCGAACCTGGACCTCACCGCGGAGCTGGCCGAGCACACCACGCACGAGCACCCCGTGGTGGACGAGACCGGCGAGCAGGCCGGGAAAAGCCCAAATGGCGTGACCGCGGTCGCCCCTCAGCAGCGGACCGCGGATAGCTCGACCGCTGTGCCCAACCCGACCCACTGATCAGAACACGTGCCGGGATGACCGGAGGAGAATCGCTCCTCCGGTCCCGCCCGTCTCAGACAGCCGGCTTGTCCTTGAGCGCCTCGCGGAGCTCGTCCTCGCCCAGGCTGTGCTTGTCCCGGTCCGCCTCGACCAGCTCGTACAGCGAGGTCTGGACCTTCTCGATCTGCGGGATGTCGACCAGCACCGACTGGCCACGCTCGCCCGCCGACTCGATCGTCAGCGTGCCGGAGCCGAGCAGACGCTCGAAGAAGTGCTGCGTCATCGAGTGGTCGTTCACCCGGGACAGCGGGATGTCCCGCCGGTCACGGTTCAGCACGCCCTTCTGCAGCAGCACGCGCTCGTTCGTGAAGACGTAGTTCGTGGTCCGCCAGACCAGGAACGGCCACAGCGCCAGCCACCCGGCCAGCGCGATCGCCACCACCACGATCGCCAGCTGACCGATCAGCCAGCCGTCCGGCAGCAGGAAACTCGCCCCGACGGCCGCGACCGCGAGCACGGTGACGAACACCGGCCCGATCAGCGCCTTCCAATGGGGGTGCAGGTGAAGAACGACGTGCTCGTCACTGGTGAGCACATCTTCCGGAAAGGCCACGTGTATCTCCTCGGAAGCTTTTTGCGCAGCACGCTAGCGCGTCCGTGCCAGCTTGCCGACGCAGGGTCATCATTCTTTTCGACAACCTCCGAGGGTACGGATGTCAGCGCAGGTGGACGACGTCTCCCGCGGCCAGCGGGCGGTCGCCGTCCGGCGTTCTGAGCAGCAGCCGCGCATCATCGTCCACACCGGTCACGAAACCGGACACCTCGGCGCCGTCCGGCAGCAGCACCCGCACCCGGCGGCCGATCGTGCCGCAGGCCTCCCGGTAGGCGGCCCGCAGCCCGCTCGCCTCCGGGTCGCCGGTGGTGTCGCGCCAGCGGGCGTACCAGTCGGCCAGGCTCCGCAGGAACGCCTTCAGCAACGGCTCCCGGTCCGCGTCCTCCGCGCCGGCCAGCAGCAGCGACGTGGCCGGCGGGCCGGTCGGGCGGTCCGGCAGCTCGTCCTCGCGCAGGCTCACGTTCAGCCCGGCGCCCATCACGACCGCGCCGGACACACCCTCGGCCAGGATTCCGGCGGTCTTGCCCTCGTCACCGTTCGCCATGGGCACGAGCAGATCGTTCGGCCACTTCAGCGAGGTCTCCAGGCCGGTCACCCGGCGGACGCTCTCGTGGAGCGCGACGCCGGTCAGCAGCGGCAGCCAGCCGTAGGCGGCCGGCGGCACCGCGGCCCAGCCGCGCGCCTCGTCCGGCGCGGCCGGGCGCAGCAGCACGCTCAGCGACAGCCCGGCACGGGCCGGCGACTCCCAGGTGCGGCCGAGTCGTCCGCGGCCGGCGACCTGCCGCTCGGCCACGATGACCAGGCCCTCCGGCTCGCCGTCGCGGGCCGCGGCGGCGACGTCCGCATTCGTGGAGCCGGTCTCGGCCCTGATCTCCAGCCGTCGCCACAGGCCGCCGGGGACGAGCAGGGCGCGGCGCAGGACCCGCTCGTTCAGCGGAGGCCTGCCGAGATCCGAATACGGGCCCCCGGGCCCAGTCAACGCCATCCGCCCACCCTACGACGTGTGCTTCCCGGTTCCCCGCGCCGTCGGGCCGGTCGGGCGGGCCAGGCCAGTCGGGCCCGTCGGGACGGTCGGATCCGTCGGGCCGGTCGCGCCGGTCGGACCAGTCGGGGCGGTCGGACCAGTCGGGACGGTCAGACCTGGTCAGGCCGGTTCCTGGCCGAAAGAAAGAACGCGGCCTGGCCCTGGGGCTCGGACCCGGAGCCAGACCGCGTGTCCGGAGGTGGTGCGCTCAGCCGGCCGCGTGACGACTGGAGTAGATGGTCGAGCGCGGGGTCGGCCGCGGAGGCGGGTCCTGCCGGGCCGCGGCGACGGCGGCAGCGGCCGGGCGGGGCAGGCTCAGTGAGACCGCGGGGCGGACCTGCATGTCGAGCGGGCGCAGGTCCCGGGAGCCGGAACGCTCGGCCAGGGCGGCGATCTTCGCCAGTTCGGCGAGGTCGCCGAGGTTCGCGAAGCCCTTACGGCCGGCACGGCTGGGCTGTACCTCCGCGCCGGCGGTCGCGAGCTGCCCGGCGCGGCGGGCCGCGGACTGCTGCCCACGCATCCCGGGCTGCTGCTCCCCGTCCGCGGACGCGAAGGCGGTCTGCTCCGGGCGCAACCCACCGGTCTGCTCGGCGCGCAACGCGGCGGTCTGCTCCCCGCGCAGCGCGCCGGTCTGGTCGGCACGGAACGCCTGCTCGGCGCGCCTCGGCTGCTCGGCACGCTGCGGAGGGGTCCGCGCGTCGAAGGTCTCGCCGTCGCGGGCTCCGGCCTGCCCCGGAACCTGGCCACGACCGGCGGGTGCCGCGCCGTTCTGGCCACCTGTGCCGCTCTGACCCGTCGTGCGGTTCTGGCCAGCCGTGCGGTTCTGGCCAGCCGCGCCGGTCCAGGCCGTGGAACCGCCCCAGCCGTCGGGACCGTTCCATGCGGCCGGACCGTTCCACTCCGTGCCGCCGTTCCGGGCGGTGACGTTCCCGGCGCTGTCGCGGCGCTCCGGCCGCATGGACAGGTCCCGGTCGTCCGACCGGTCCCGGCCGGGCGCGAGGTCGCGACCGGCCGCCGGGGTCCGGCGCGCCGCCGCATCCTCGCGGCCGTAGGCGTAGTCCGCGGGCGGCGTGGCCCGGTCCTGGCTCACCGTCAGGTGCCGGCTCCCCGGCGCGTCCCGGAACGACAGCGGCTCCCGGACCGGCTCCCGGACCGGCGAGAACCGGCGGTCCTCGGTGGGGTCGGCGTTCATCGCGTCGCGGTCCGCAGCCCCGCTCTGATCCGCGGGATAGGTGCGGTCTGCCGGGTAGGACCGGTTCGCGGCATAGTCCTGACGCGCCGCGATGTTCCGGGCCGCGGCCGGATCCGGCGAGGTGATACCCGGGCTCGGCAGGTCGCGGGCCGCGGTCCAGGCCTGGTCCGCGGGGAGGACGCGACCCGGCTCCGGGTCACCGGCCGTGGCGAAGCGGGGCTCCGCCACGCTCCCATAGCGATCGTCGTGCGAGGTCAGGCTACGACCGGCGGCCGGATCGCCGCTCGGCACGGGGTCCATGACCGCGGCGGCGCTCATCGGACTGGTGTCCGATGCGAACGCGGCCGCGCCGGACAACGGCGACTCCGGCGCGAACGCGCTGGACCTGTGGAACTCCGGCGCGAACGTGGTCGCCGACGGACGCGAGTCCGGCGCGAACGTCGTGGCCGCGCGGAAGCCCTGCTCGCCGCCGCTGCCACGCGGATCGTGCGCCGGGCCGGTCTCGTAGCCGGCGTGGACGTAGGCGGAGCCGTTCAGGCGGCTCGCGTCCGCGAAGTCGTTGCGGTCGTAGGCGGGGTCGAAACCGCCCGCCGCGCGGCGTCCGCCGTCTGTCCGGGTCTCCGGCGAGTCCCAGGCGCCCGGGAGCGAGGGGCCCCGCACCGCGGTGGCCGCGTCCGCGAACTCGCCGTAGGTGCCCCACCGGCCGCCACTGGCATCGCCGTCGCCGCGGCCGTCGTTGCGGTCGCCCCGCGGGCCGGCATCGCCGGTCCCGCCGTTGTCACGCGACGCCTCAACACCACGCGAACCGGCCTCGCCCCGGAATCCCGCATCGCCACGCGGGCCGCCGTCGCCACGGGCACCGCCGGCATCGCCGCGAGCACCGTCGCCGTAGGCGCTCTCGCCGCGAGCACCGTCCCCGTAAGCGCCGGCGCTGTAGCTGTCACCCGAGGCCGCGCGGTACCCGCCTGTCGCATCGCCGCGCCGGTCGGGTGCGCTGCCGCGCATGCCGGGCGCGTTCCCGTCGTACGCGTCCCGCCGCGTCCCGTTGCCCCGCGGGCCGGACTCGTAGCGGCCGGACTCGTAGCCGCCGCGCGCACGGTCCCGCGGCTCGCCGTCGCGGTAGGACTCGCCGGTCCGCCCGTAGCGCGAGTCACGGGTCTCGTCGGCGCCGTCACGGGTGGCGGACCAGCCGGTCCGGTCCGCGTCGTATCCGTAGCCGTCGTCCGCAGAGCGGCTCTCGTCGTTCTCGTAGCCGCGCGGCGCGACGCCGTACCCGTCGACGGACGGTCGATCGGCCTCGTAGACCGCCTCCGGCGTGCCGGCCGGCCAGCCGGGACGGCCGCCCGCGGCGCGGTTCGCGCTCGGCGTCGCGTAGTCGCCCGCCGCGTCGTACCCGCGATATCCGTCCTGGTCCGGGGTGTGTGCGGGCGGCCTGGCCGCCGCGAAGGCGCCGGAGTCGTCGGACCGGCCCGCGTCCGGCCAGTAGGAGAGCGTGGCCGCGTCGGGTGCGGGACGCGGCGTGGGCCGCGGCCTGCGCGCCGGCCGCTCCTCGGACACCGGGGCCGGGGGTGCGGACGGGCCCGGGGACGGCGCGGGCGAGGCCGGATCAGGCTGCGCGGAACGGGCCGCGGGCGCACCGGCCGGCTCGTCGCCGTAACCGGCCGCCGCGTAGGAGCCGGGTCCGTAGCTGTCGGCGTCCGGGTAGGAGCGTGCGCCCCAGCGGGCATCGACGGGACCCGTGGCGGACTCGGCGGGCGAGGTCGAGGGGTGCGAGGGAGTCGTCAGCGGGGGCTCCGGGGTCGCGGGCGGCGACGTCTCGTCGTACCGCTGCTGGTTTCTGGTGGTGGTGCGCGGCCGTGAGGCCGTGTGCCGGCCCTGCGGGCGACGGCCGATGGCCGGGAGGAGCTGGGTGAGCTCGGAGACGACCGGGATGAGCATCGTGGGCGCGGTGATGCGGCGCCGCTGTTCGGCGCGAGGGTGGTTGACGTCGCCGCCCCGGCGGCGCTGCGGGGTGTTCGCGCGGCGGGCGGCCTCGGCGGCGGCGAGGTGCGGCAGCTCGCGGGCCGGGATGTGCGCGGCGCGTCGGGCCAGCTCGATGCGTTCGTCGTCGCTGAGGGATTCGTCGATCTCGGCGCGACGGCGGGCGACGGCACGGGCGCGGAGGGCCAGGCTGAGCGCGATGAGAGCGGCGAGGCCGCCGGCGATGAGGGCGACGCCGTAGTGCGTCACCGCGGGGTCCCTATCGTCACGCCACTTGTAACGAAATGGGCGATGTCGGCGGTACGCCCCCGAACGATGGAGCAGAACTGCACGGCACGACACCGCCACAATAGTTCTACGATCCGTGGTGTGACCGATACCGACGTCAATCCGCACAGCACCGCGGGCCGGCTGGCCGATCTGGATCGGCGCCTCGACGAGACCGTGCACGCGGGCTCGGCGCGCGCGGTCGAGAAGCAGCACGCCCGTGGCAAGAAGACGGCCCGCGAGCGGATCGCACTGCTGCTGGACGAGGGTTCGTTCGTGGAGCTGGACGCGCTCGCCCGGCACCGCTCGACGAACTTCGGCCAGCAGGGCAACCGGCCGTACGGTGACGGTGTCGTCACCGGCTACGGCACGGTCGACGGCCGGCAGGTGTGCGTGTTCGCGCAGGATTTCACGGTCTTCGGCGGCTCGCTGGGCGAGGTCTTCGGCGAAAAAATCGTCAAGGTGATGGATCTGGCGATGAAGACCGGCTGCCCGGTGATCGGCATCAACGACTCCGGCGGCGCGCGCATCCAGGAGGGCGTGGCCAGCCTCGGCCTGTACGGCGAGATCTTCTTCCGCAACGTCCGGGCGTCCGGCGTGATCCCGCAGATCTCGCTGGTGATGGGCCCGTGCGCGGGCGGCGCGGTCTACTCTCCCGCGGTCACCGACTTCACCGTGATGGTCGATCAGACGTCGCACATGTTCATCACCGGGCCGGACGTGATCAAGACGGTGACCGGCGAGGACGTCGGCATGGAGGAGCTGGGCGGCGCGCGGGCGCACAACACCAAGAGCGGCAACGCGCACTATCTGGCCTCCGACGAGGAGGACGCGATCGACTACGTGAAGGCGCTGCTCTCCTATCTGCCGTCCAACAACCTGGACAATCCGCCCGTCCTGGAGGCGGAGGCGGACCTGGCGGACGACGCCGAGCTGGACACGCTGATCCCGGACTCGGCGAACCAGCCCTATGACATGCGCGGCGTCATCGAGCGCCTGGTCGACGACTTCCTGGAGGTGCAGCCGCTCTACGCGCAGAACATCGTGGTCGGCTTCGGCCGCGTCGAGGGCCGCCCGGTCGGCGTGGTGGCGAACCAGCCGACGCACCTGGCCGGCTGCCTGGACATCGCGGCGTCGGAGAAGGCGGCCCGGTTCGTGCGCACCTGCGACGCGTTCAACATCCCGGTGCTGACGCTGGTGGACGTGCCCGGTTTCCTGCCCGGCACCGGCCAGGAGTGGGACGGGATCATCCGGCGCGGCGCGAAGCTGCTGTACGCGTACGCCGAGGCCACCGTGCCGAAGCTGACCGTGATCACGCGCAAGGCGTACGGCGGGGCGTACGACGTGATGGGCTCGAAGCACCTGGGCGCGGACCTGAACCTGGCCTGGCCGACCGCGCAGATCGCGGTGATGGGCGCGCAGGGCGCGGTGAACATCCTCTACCGCGCCGAGCTGGCGGACGCGGCCGATCCGGCGGCGCTGCGCGCGGAGCTGGTCGCCGACTACGAGGACACGCTGGCGAACCCGTACGTGGCGGCCGAGCGCGGCTACGTGGACGCGGTGATCCGGCCGTCGGAGACGCGCGCGCACCTGATCCGCGGGCTGCGCGCGCTCCGCACGAAACGGGAGACGCTGCCGCCGAAGAAGCACGGCAACATCCCGCTGTAGAAGATCCTTCGGGTCCGGCACCGGCCGGGCCCGAAGTTAGTTCAGCGTGATGGCGGGGAGATACCGGTGACGACGGCAGCAGCCCGCGCCGCGCCGCTAGTTCAGCGTGATGGCGGGAAGATATGTGCCGGCCAGCAGCAGCACGCCGCCGGCCAGCGCGGCCAGGTTCACGGCCAGGAACACGCCGACCCAGAAGATCGCCGGCACGCCGCTGATGCCGTGCAGCTGGTCCGCGTCGGACTGCGGCATCCGGCCCCACTTGCGCATCGACTGCAGTTCGAAGACCGGCCGGACGCCGCCGATGAGCAGGAACCAGACGCCGGTGTACGCGAACGCGGCCTGCACCTCCGGCTCCGTGTACCAGGACACGCCGAACACGACCGCGCCGGTGATCAGGATCGAGACGATGCCGTAGACGTTACGGATCATGATCAGCATCGCCAGCAGCAGCGCGACCGTGATCCAGAGCAGCAGCGTGATCCGGTTCCCGCCGAGCAGCCACGCGCCCAGCAGACCCACCAGGGACGGCGCGATATAGCCCGCCAGCAGCGTGAACGTCATGCCCGGCCCGGTCGGGCGGCCGGCGGAGAGCGTCAGCCCGGACGTGTCCGAGTGCAGTTTGATGCCGGTCAGGCGGCGCCCGGTGAGCACGGCCGCGAGCGCGTGGCCGCCCTCGTGCGCGATGGTGATCGCGTTGCGGCCCACCCGCCAGGTGACGCGGACGAGCACCACGGCCAGCGCGACCGCGGCGGTGATGAACACGAGCAGGAACGGCGGGTCCGGTTGCGCCCCGAAGAGCTGGTCCCCGAAATCGGTCAGGCTGTCGATCGGCACAGCTCGCGAGCCTAGCTCAGATGACCCAGGAGTCCCCGAGAAGAAGGTGCGGACTTCTCGCGTACCCACCGAATGTTCTTCGTTCTCCTCAGCGGCGCGGATCGAGACGGCATAGTCGGCCAGGGCGAACATCACGGATTCCTTCGCGGATCGCGCTGGCGCCCACACATTTCGACACCCACGGGGGAACGACACCATGCGTAACACCAAGCTTCGCCGGCTGGCCGTGCTCGGCGCCGGGTCCGTGCTCTTCACCGGTCTCGCCATCGGCGGCTCCACCGCCGCGCTCGCGGGCGGTCACGGGCACGGCCACGGGCACGGGCACGGGCAGGCCCACGGCGGCGCCTACTCGCAGTCGTCGGACGACGAGGCCAAGCTGAAGTGGCTGGTCGCGAAGTGGCTGTGGGCCCACGACTACGAGTGCAGCGACGCCAACGTCGACGCGCTGGCGAACGCGCTGGACGACAACGACAGCAACAACGACTGGGACCACGACGGCCGCGACAACGACAGCGACCTGGACCTGGACCTGGACCTCGACATCGATATCGACCTGGACCTCGACCTCGACCTGGGCATCAGCCTGCTCTGACGCGCCACGCAGCACACACGAACGGCGACAGCCGGACCGGACGGTCCGCTGTCGCCGTTTCGGTGTTGCTAGGCCTGACGGCGTGCGCCGATGGGCACGACGTGGCGTGCCCGCTGCGGCACCGCGCGGTGCAGCAGAAACCATGACCCGACCGCGGCCACGGAAATGATGACGATCGCCGAGAGCGCGATCAGCAGTGCGGTGCTGGCGCTCGCCACCGTCAGAACAGTGGCTGCGACCGCCCACATCGCGATCGCGGTGCGGGTGCAGTGCCGCTTGTAGTAGCTCACGTCGTCCTCCTCTCTCCGTGATATGCGGATACCCGCCAGGTGGCGGATTTACGCATGCAGAGTGCGAGGAGTCAGTCCTTGTCCGGCTTGAAGAGCGCCACGATCAGGTTGAAGTGCTCCAGGTTCTCGGCCCAGACGTTGTCCGGCGTACCCCAGTAGATCTGGTATCCGCGGTCCTTGGTCGTAACGAAGTTCCTGATCAGCACGTGGTTGCGGTAGTTGCCCTCCGGACCGTAGGCGAACTCCCAGTCCGCCCCGCTGTCGAAGTAGTCGACGCTCTCGATCTTGATCAGGCTGTACTGCTGCCACTCGCCGCGCCGCTGCTGCTCCTGCTGCGTGATCGCGGCCTTCGCGTCCTGCCCCGGGTTCGACGTCATGGTGATCAGCATCAGCCGGCCACCGCCGTCGTTCTGCCGGAACTCGACGTGCGTGCCCGAGTCGAACACGGTCCAGTCGTCCGCCACCGGCACCGACCAGCCGTTCGGGCTGGTGTAGGTGTGCCAGCCGGCCGGCATGGTCAGCGCCGGCACACCCGGGCCCGGCGAGCCGCTCGGCCGCGGCAGCGCCGCGCTGCTCGGCGTCGTGGACTCCGACGGCGTCGTCTGCGGCCCCGACCCGGTGCCCTCGCCGTTGCCCCCGGTCAGCCGCGGCACGATCAGGAACAACGCGACCAGGATCGCGATGACCAGCACGGCCGCGGTCCACACCCGCGGGTCCGCCGCGGCCTTGGCGACCGGGTTCGGCCGGGGAGCGTCGTAGTCGTAGTCGTCGAACCCGCCGCTGCGCGCCGGGCCGACCACCTGCGTGCGGTCCTCGTAGTCGTCCTGCGGCGGCGCGGACCGGGCGAACCGGGCCAGCGGCGCGCCCAGCGCCTTCCGGCCGGGCTTCGCGGCGCGGCTCGCCGGGGTCTGCGGGACCACCTCGGTCGCGTCCGAGCCGGGCGACGTGCGGGCCCAGGCGTCGCGCGCCCAGTCGCTGCCGGCCTTCTCGCCGGCACTCTCAGAACCTTCAGACGCCTCGGGGGTACGGATGTCAGCGGCGACCGGGGACACCGGGGCGATCACCGTGGTGCCGTCGATGTCGCCGTCCTGCGCCTCCGCGTCGCCGGCTTCCGCTTCCGCCGGCGTCTCCTCGGCGTCGGGCGCGGGCTCGATGGCGGTGCCGGACGTCACGGCACCCAGGCCGCTGATCACCGGGAACGCGCCGGTCCCACCCGTACCCGGAAGATTGCTCCTGGGGTTGTCCTTGGTGCCCGTGGTCGGGGAGGTGGCCGAGCCGGACGTGGCGACTCCGGCTGCACCCGGGTCAGCCGCGTCCGGCTCGGCGGAGCCCGGCTTGGTGGAGCCCGGCCTCGATGCGTCGGCGCCTTGGACAGCGGGCGGCACGACGGTGGTCTCGTCCGGCGAGGGCGCCTGGGGCGCGTCACCGGATGTATCTGATTGTGAACCGCCGTCCGGCGCGCCGGCGCCCGGGGTGACCGGAATCGGTGTACCCGCAGCTCCGGGTCGCTTCGGAACGTCGATGCGGGCGGTCACGTCCCGGCCGCCGAGCAGATGCCCGCCGGTGATCCGGGTGGTGGTGTCGGCTCCCGCCGGCGTGTGCGGGTCGATCCGGGTGGTGGTGTCCGCGATCGGCGCGCCGTCCAGCCGGGTCGCGTCCAGCGGCTGCTTCTTCTTCTCCGGCTTGTTCTCCGCCGCGGCGGCCCGGCCCTTGGAG
Source organism: Catenuloplanes japonicus (assembly GCF_000717135.1). GTDB lineage: Bacteria > Actinomycetota > Actinomycetes > Mycobacteriales > Micromonosporaceae > Catenuloplanes > Catenuloplanes japonicus. The sequence goes on along the minus strand of NZ_JNXY01000010.1, from coordinate 33,787 downwards.
AAGATCGGCGGGTGCGAGCCGGTCGCCGGCGCGATCGAGGACCGCTGGCCCGGCGTCAGCGGCGGACGCGGCGCGGGCACGGACGGGTTCGACTGCGTGTCCGACTGGCGGACGCCGCCGGCGCCGGGCGCACGGCGCGGCGTCTGCCACAGGTTCAGCGGCGCGCGCGACTTCCGGCCGGCGGCGCGCATCAGCATCCGCTCGGCCTCCTCGGCCGAGAGACGCTCGGTCGGGTCCTTGCGCAGCAGGCCGGCCAGCACCGGGCGCAGCGGCCCCGCGTTGCGCGCGACCGGCGGCGGCTCGGTGGCGAGCGCGGCCAGCGTGCCGATGGCGGACGGCCGCGCATACGGCGACTGGCCCTCCACGGCGGCGTAGAGCGTGGCGCCGAGCGACCACAGGTCGGCCTGCGGACCCGCCGCGCCGTCCCGGGCGCGCTCCGGCGCGATGTAGGCCGGGGAGCCGAGCACCAGGCCGGTGCGCGTCACATTGGGATCACCGGGCACGGTGGCGAGGCCGAAGTCGGTCAGCACGACCCGGCCGTCCTCGCCGATCAGCACGTTGCCCGGCTTCACGTCCCGGTGCACGACCCCGGCGCGGTGCGCGGCCCGGAGCGCGTTGAGCATGCCCAGCCCTATCTCGATGCCGCGCGCGGGCGGCACCGGACCGGCCGAGGACAGGATGTCCTGGAGCGAACTGGACGCCACGTACTCCATGACGATCCAGGGATCACCGTCCGTCCGCAGCACGTCGAAGACGCGGACGACGTTGATGTTGTTGAGCCGGGCGATCGCGCGCGCCTCGCGCAGTGAGCGCTCCCGCATCTCGCGCCGCTCGTCCGTGGTCAGGCCGGGCGGCGGAACGAGTTCCTTGATCGCGACGTCTCGGTGCAGCACCTCGTCGCGCGCCAGCCAGACCCGGCCCATGCCGCCCTGACCGAGCGGCCGGAGCAGCCGGTATCGGGAGGCGATCAATTCGGGGGCAGACATCCAGAGGAACGTACCCGCACCGGCCCTCATCACACCAATTGACCCGCGTCGAGGAAGACGTACATCAGTTTGTTATCAAGGCATCTGGCCTTAGTCTGGCCTAATGCACTCCGGCGATCTCGCGGTCCTCCGCGGCACCCCCACGCCCGAGGAGCTCGCCGCGCTGGTGGGCGCGCTGCGTGCCGTGACACGGAGACCGCGCTCGCGCCCGGTCACACCACCCTCGGTGTGGGCGCTGTCGGCCCGGCCCGGCTTCACCCCCTCGTGGCGACACTCCGCATTGCCTCGGTAAGCCATCAGTAACGATCCCATGTGAGAAATCGCATCCTCCGGACAAATTGCCTGCGGTCCTTTTTCGCGCCCCCAAGGGCGGGCGGCGATTGGCTAATCTCGATCCCTGGGTCGTGAGGCGCTGGGAGGGGCTGCTCATGGGGATACCCGACGAGGACCTGGGACCGTCCTGGCTGCACGACTACGGCCGCATCGAGGCCGACATCGAGGCCATGTCCCAGTTCGCCCACCACCTCATCGACGAAATCCAGCACAACTACACCCCACACGCCACCCGCGTCATCGCCGACATGGAGTCGGACCATCCGCCGACCGCCGCCGAGTTCGAGGAACACGCCCGATTCCTCGGCGCCCACGAGACCGCGATGCGCGCCTCGACCGACAACGTCTACTGGTACATCGAAGGCGGCACCCGCCTCAGCAACGCCGCCGCCGAGGTCAGCTCCCGCTACGCGGACGCGGACGCCTTCTCCCTCGCCCAGACCAAAGACGTCCTGGAGGCACTGAACACCAGCGGCGCCGGGGTGGTGCTGTAGCCATGGCACTGGACAACGGACAAGACTGGTCAGGCACCGCGTGGCACCTGAAGGACGTGCCGGCGATGTGGTCCACGGTGCAGCACCACACGCCGGACGCCTATGCCGCACACCTCGCCGGATGGCGCCGGACCTCGGAGCTGCTGTCCCAGCACGCCGCCCGCATGATCGCCTATCGCGAGAAGCTGGCCGCCGCCTGGAACCCCGACCACAGCCCCGCCGCCGCGGTCTACCTGGCCCGCTTCGACGCGGACATCACCAACGTGCAGCGCACCCTGGACGCCAGCGTGGCCAATTACGCCGCCTACGCCGCCGCGATGAACGTGATCTCCGAGGCCCAGGCCGCCCTCCGCCCCATCCACTCCGAATACGCAGCGAACGCGGAAGCCGAGGAAGCCCACCGCCAGATGGTGGGCAGCGCCGGATACCGCGCGGGCGCCGCCATGGCGATGAGCGCACCCGAGGTCAGCACACGCCAAGCCGAATTGACGGGACTGGCGAGAGCCGTGATGTACCGAGCCAGCCAGGAACTAATCGAGGCCACAGCCGCCCTCCAAGTTCCACCAGCCTACAAAAAGGTAGACGAATGGCTAATAGAACCACAAAGTGGAATCAGGCCTCCAAACATCCCGTCCGTGAAACCTGCCGAAATCCCTTATTTCGACTCCGCATCTTCGAGATCAACCACCGCCTCGTCTCCAAACCCAATAAATAGCACTCAACCAAGCCCCATCCTATCCGGCACGCCGAGAGAAATCAGCCCGATAGCAGGCGATAGCCAATTTCAGAGCCCAGGCGGATCAAGCAGACAAACAAACCCGCCAGTTATCGGAATTCCGAACGTAGGTGGCGGTCAATTTCGTCAAGTTACCAGTAACGGGAATAAAACGGCCGGCTCTCAGCCTGGCAAAATAATCGGCAATACTCCCGACTCAGCACTATCCTCCGTCGCAGCTTCCAACCCCCGATCACAAGCACCGGCAAATACATTCCTTCCTCCAATTTCAGGGAATCCAAGACAGCTGAGCGTCGAAAGCCATACAGAGCAGCTCGACCCCGATCAACCATGGACGGTCAAGCAAGGAATCGATCCTATTCTAAAACCCGACGATAGCAATCTACAGATTAACCCCGGACCCGCGATCGGGCTCAAATGAACAACGTACCAGCCCGGCTAGCAGCGGCACTTTCGGCCGCAACCGTTAGCCTATACATCTCCCCATTTAGCACTTCTCCCGCAAATATGCCTGCGGACGATTGGTACATTGATTCCCTAGGCATCAGAGCCGCTCACGAGCTTAGTCTAGGCAAGAGCATCACTGTCGCCGTCCTTGATTCCGGGGTCGGGGCTCATCCAGATATAGACAAGAACACCCTACCCGGGATTTCATATACTCCAGGCGAAAATGATGGCAGATCTGATGCCCGCGGACATGGCACGGCGATCGCCGGGATAATAGCGGGCACAGGCGCACCTCCGCAAGGCATATTGGGCATCGCACCTGCAGCGAAAATACTTCCCGTGAAAATATTCAGCAGTGCCGCTGACAGCAATTCCGACAATCTAGCCCGAGGCATCATGTGGGCGGTTGACAATGGCGCCCAAATCATAAACATATCTGCGGGCGGCGGACCGAATCCAGGCGTTAGATCTGCCGTCCAAGTGGCGCTTGATAACGACCTCATAGTGGTGGCAAGCGTAGGCAACAAGCCGGAGGCGAGCATCATCCAGTTCCCGGCCTACATCGACGGCGTCGTCGCGATTGGATCAACTGATCGAGACGGATTAGTGTCGAACTTTTCCATCTCAGGTGACCGTGTCGCTCTCACAGCCCCTGGGTCCGAAATCAGGACTACGAAACCAGGCGCGACATACACAATTGGTACGGGGACCTCTGCATCTGCGGCGATTGTTTCGGGGGTGGCGGCGCTGGTGTGGAGTCGGTATCCGGAGTTGTCGGCGGTGGAGGTGGTGCATCGGATGACGGCTACGGCGGTGGACAAGGGGGCGCCGGGGCGGGATCCGGAGTACGGCTTCGGGATTGTGGATCCGGTGGCGGCGTTGACGGCGGATGTGCCGCCGCTTGCGGCGTCCGCAGAACCGGGGCGCAGTGAGGAAGCGGGGCCGGCTGAGCCGAATACCATGGGGCAGGTCGCGGTTGTTCTGGTGGCGGTGATCGCGAGTCTGCTGGGGGTAGGACTGGTGGTCGCTTTGCTGGTCTTTCGGCTACGTGGGCGCAGGAGTGACGCCGATATCAGCCAAGGCGACGAAACCTGATACGACAGACGTTCGTGGACCCCGGCATCGATAAACACCCCGCTCCGACACATTTAGAGCGATAGAAACGCGGCACCCGCGGCCCCGTTGCCCATTCCTGTTGCGGTCGAGCCGAGTTCGGCCGGATGAAGAGCTGCGAAAACGTGCATACGACCATGATCAGCAACCGTCACAGGCCCGCGCATTGGGCGTCATGAGATGAAATATCGGGCGCTGGTCGAGCGCCTGGACTCCCGCAGGCCGACACCGCAGGGTTTCACAGCCCACCGCACTCACCGCGAGTGGGCAGCAGGCGCGCCAGCAAGAAGAACCCAAATTGACGCCGAACAGACACAAGACCGGCAGCGCGCCACGCAAAACGAAAGAAAGAAAAGCGGCTGCGTCCGGGATCGCGACTCCGCGACCCCGGACGACCACCGCGGCCACGACACGGGACATCAAGCGGCGCTGCTCGACGAGGACCTGAACCAGGCGCCCGGCGGCGGCCGACAGGCAGGGCCGAATCAGCCCTCCCAGGTTCATCACCGTAGGAAGAGAATCTTGCGAGTCTGATTCCGCTCCGTTACAGCCAAGTTTAACTTTTGCCCGATTTATGTAGGGCGCGCCCGGTCTGCACCGCGCGCCGCCGCTACCGGTAGCGTATGCAGGCGTGCTGACCGAGAACCGGCCCCGCCTGGTGCTGGGCTCCGCGAGCCCCGCCCGCCGTACCCTCCTTCGCTCTGCGGGTATCGACCCGGAAGTGATCGTGAGCGGGGTGGACGAGTCGGCGGTGGAAGCGGTCAGCGCGGACACGTTGTGCCTGGTCCTGGCGCGGCTGAAGGCGGCGGCGGTCGCGGACCGGGTGCGTCAGACGGAGGCGGCGACGCTGCCGGGGACCGCGCCCGCGACGCTGGTCCTGGGGTGTGACTCGGTGCTCGCGTTCGACGGCGAGATCCTGGGCAAGCCGGACGACGCGGAGGACGCGGTGCGCCGCTGGCAGGCGATGCGCGGCCGGAGCGGGACGCTCTACACCGGTCACAGCATGGTCGACGTCTTCGGTGAGCGGGAGGCCGAGGGCGTCGCGGCGACCGTCGTGCACTTCGCGGATCTGTCCGATGAGGAGATCAAGGCCTACGTGGGTACGCGCGAGCCGCTTCACGTCGCCGGCTCGTTCACGATCGACGGGCTGGGCGGCGCGTTCGTGGAGCGGATCGAGGGCGATCACGGGACCGTGGTGGGCCTGTCGCTGCCGTTGCTGCGCCGCCTGTTCGCCCAGCTCGGCTACTCGATCACCGATTTCTGGGGCACAACGGGCAGCAACTGACCGCGCGCACCCTTAGCGTGGTCGGCATGGACTTCAAGACGCTGCCGCACTCGCCCGAGTTGTACGAGTACGCGCTGAGCCACAGCCTCCCGCTCGACGACGTGGCCCGTGACCTGGTCCGGGAGACACATGAGACGCTCGGTGAGGCGACCATGCAGGTCTCCCCCGAGCAGGCCAGTCTGCTGACGCTGCTGACCAGGCTGGCCGGCGCGCGCACCGCGATCGAGGTCGGCACGTTCACCGGCCTGTCCTCGCTGGCGATCGCACGCGGTCTCCCTTCGGACGGCCACCTGACCTGCTTCGACATCTCGGAGGAGTACACCTCGGTGGCCCGCCGCTACTGGGAGCGCGCCGGTGTCGACAAGCAGATCGAGTTGCGCATCGGCCCCGCTGCGGACAATCTGCGCACGCTCCCCGCCGAACCGCACATCGACCTGGTCTTCATCGACGCCGACAAGATCGGCTACCCCGCCTACTGGGCCGAGCTGGTCCCGCGCATGCGCCCCGGCGGCCTCCTGATCATCGACAACGTGCTCCGTGGCGGCAATGTGCTCGCCCCTCGCGACGCCGCCGACCGCGCGATCGCCGACTTCAACGACATCGTGGCCGCCGACGACCGCGTCGACGCCGTCCTCCTCCCCCTCGCCGACGGCATCACCCTCGCCCGCCGCCGCTGACCCCCGCTCTGCTTACCTGGACAAACCGCCCCGAAAACCCTTCCGCCATCCAGGTAAGCAGAGCAAAGCGGCCGGCCGAGCACCCGTCCCCTGAGGCCACAAAGATCAAGATCCAATTCATGTTCCCGCTTCCGGCGTGGTCGCGGTCCGCATGCTCCCGCGGGCAAACCTCGCCATACGCCAAGACTCCGCTGGCGCTCCGCTTGCCTCCCGGCATCGGAGCCGGTCCCGCGCGGCGCACGAAAGAGCACGCGACTTCCCTCGCGCCCTCGTTGACCGAGGCGCGTCACGTGCCGCGCGCTGTGGCGAAGGTGCCAGGAGCGCCCAGCAGGAGCGATCGTGAGCAGGCACCAAGCCGTCTCGGCCAGATCCGTTGCGCCCTGATTCTCGTCAGCACCTCGGGGTGCTGTTGAGCTTTCGGCGTCCAGGGTGAGGATGCCGTGGCCCCAGGCCGCTATTTCATAAAATTTCGGGCACGGAGTGGCCGCAGATTGATCGCACCGATCGAGGCGATCCCGGACCTCGACGCCGAAAGCTGACCGGAAATAGGCCCCATCGCGCACCACAGCCGAAGGATTTTCACGCCCGCAAGGCGTCATCCAAAGATGCCAGACGGACTCAGTGAGCGGCCGGGTCCGGCAGGGTACGGCCGAGCCTCAGCACGATCAGCGCCGCGGCCAGGATCAAGGCGGGGAGGAGCAGGAAGGCGGGGTGCGGGCCGATCTGGTCGGCGACCCAGCCGAGCAGCAGCGGGGCGGCGCCGAAGCCGATCGCCACGGAGTAGTTCGCGGTGGCGGCCGCGAGGTCGGCCTGGCCGGGGGCGCCGGCCATGGCGAGCGAGATCGTGAGTGGATAGTGCATGGCGTTGCCGAGGCCGAGCACGATCAGTCCGGCGGCGGCGAGCCAGCCGACCGGCGAGGCCCAGAACAGCACGAAACCGGCCGCGGAGACGCCGAGCGCGGCGAGCAGCAGCGGGACGGGCCGGACGCGCAGCGCGATCCTGGCTCCGGCGAGCCGCCCGGCCAGCATGCCGCCGACGATCGCGGCGACGGTGGCGGAGGCGCCGCCGGGTGACATGCCGGCGTGGTCGCGCAGCACGTCCGCGGCCCAGAGCGACAGGCACACCTCGATCGAGCCGGTCACCCCGAGCAGCGACCAGGCCATCCAGTACGCCCTCGGCAGCCGTCGCCCTCCCTCCACACCGGACCCGCGCGGCTCGGAGGAGACGACCGGTGCGGGAGGCGTGGCCGGGCCGGGGAAGGCCGGGGGGACGAGGGGAGGGCCGGGCTCGGAGCGGGTGGGGGTGCGGGGGCGGCGTACCCATGGGGATGTGGTGAATGCGGCGACAGCCGCGATGAGGAGGACGAGGGTGGCCATGCCGGGGCGCCACGTGTCCCAGAGGCGGGTGCTCAGGCCGATGAGCAGCGGGGACAGCATCCCGAACGCGACGGCGGCCGCGTTGGCCTCGGTGATCGCGGTGGGGGCGAACGGGCCGTGGTGGGAGGTGAGTTCGCTGACTGCGCAGCTGACCGTCATCCAGCCGAACGTGGAGGCCACGGCGGCGGCGAGGAGGGTGGCGGGCAGCGGCGTGGAGGTGACCAGCAGCGCGGTGGCCAGCGCGAGGCCGGCGAGCGAGAGCCACATGGTCCGGGCGCGGCCGAGGCGGCGGGACAGCGGCGGGAAGAGCGCGCCGCCGATCAGGCCGCCGGCCGCGAGCGCGGTGCTGTGCAGGCCCGCGACGGCGGCGGTGGTGCCCTGCTCGTCGCGGAGCAGCGGCACCACCGGGCCGAAGCCGTAGAGGAAGAATCCCCAGAGTCCCAGCTGTACGTAGAGCAGCCAGGTGGTCCGGTCACGCACGAGTCGGGGCACGAGGCCCACGGTAACGAGCGGATCAGCGGATGCTGCGGGCGAACATGCGCGCCGCCCACACCGTGGAGATCACGGCCAGCACCAGCGTGATCACCAGGCCCTGCCAGACCTCGGGCGCGCCGGGGTCGCCGGCGAACAGCGCGCGGGTGCCGTCGACGGCCCAGGAGAACGGGTTCCAGTCGGCGACGCGCTGCAGCCAGAGCGGCGCGAACGTGAGCGGCAGCAGGATGCCGGAGAGCAGCAGCAGCGGCTGGGACAGCGTGTTCATCACCGGGGCCAGCGCGTCCTCGCTCTTGAGCAGCAGCGCCACGCCGTAGGAGAGCGCGGAGGTCATCAGCGCTATCAGACCCAGCATGAGGTACGCCAGGAGCAGGTCGACCAGCTGCACGCGGAGCCCGAACGGCAGCGCCAGCACCGTGATGATCACGGCTTGGACGAGCAGGCTCACCACGTCCTGCAGGGAGCGGCCGAGCAGCAGCGCGTTGCGGCTGACCGGCGTGACCCGGGACCGCTCGATGACGCCGGCCCGCAGCTCCGCGATCAGGCCGAAGCCCTGGAAGAGGCCGCCGAAGATGGCGAGCATGACCAGCAGGCCGGGCACGAACGTGCGGTAGACGTCGGCGTCGCTGACCGCGCCGCCGGCCGACAGCGCGGGCTTGAGCAGCGGCGCGAAGAGCAGCAGGAACATGACCGGCTGGAACAGGCCGACGATGATCCAGACGGGCTGGCGGAGCAGGTTCATGATCTGGCCCTGGAAGACCAGCCAGGTGTCTCGGAGGAATTTCATCGGTCAGCTCTCCCGCAGCGATCGGCCGGTCTTCTCCAGGAACACGTCGTCGAGGCTGGGCCGGTGCAGCTCGATGGTGCCGAGCGTGAGGCCTGCGCCGTCCAGCGCGCGCATGATCTGCGGGATGGCGGTGCCGCCCGCGTCGACGTAGAGGCGCAGGCCGCCCGCGGTCTGCTCGATGCTGCTCACGTAGGCCGCACCGTCCAGCAGCTTCGCCGCCTGCGCGGTCGCGCCGTTGACGCCGAGCGTGATCACGTCGCCGGCGATCTCGCGCTTGAGCTCCGCCGGTGTGCCCTCGGCGACCAGCGTGCCGTGGTCCATGATGGAGATCCGGTCGCAGAGCGCGTCGGCCTCGTCGAGGTAGTGCGTGGTGACGAAGATGGTCATGCCCTCGTCGCGGAGCCGGCGGATCTCGTCCCACATGTGGGCGCGGCTCTGCGGGTCGAGCCCGGTGGTCGGCTCGTCGAGGAAGACGACCGTGGGCCGGTGGATGACGCCGAGCGCGATGTCGACCCGGCGCCGCTGACCGCCCGAGTAGGTCTTGCAGGGCCGGTGGGCGAATTCGGTGAGCTGGAACGCCTCCATCGCGGCGGCGGTGCGGCGCACGGACTCGGCCTTGCTCACGCCGTAGAACCGGGACTGCCGCACCAGCTCCTCACGGGCGATGCTGTCGTCGAGCGTGCTGCCGCCCTGGGCGACGTAGCCGATCCGGCGGCGGACCTCGCCGGGCGCGCGGAGCAGGTCGGCGCCGGCGATCACGGCCTCGCCGCCGTCCGGCCGGATCAGCGTGGCGAGCATGCGGAGCATGGTGGTCTTGCCGGCCCCGTTCGGACCCAGGAAGCCGTAGATCTCGCCGGCCTCGACGTAGAGGTCGACGCCGCGCACGGCGTCCACCGTGCCCTTCCGGCTGCGATACGACTTCCGCAGCCCCTTTGTCTCGATCATGCACTCCCCCACAGCACGCCGGTCTGAGCACACGTCCGTCGGACGCGCGCTCAGGCTAACGCGATATAGCGTGGATAATCAAGCTTGATTATTACTCAATCTGCTCGCCGAACCGGGCCCAGCCCTCCTGCCACACCGCATTGGCCGGCAGGTACGACTCGCCGCTCTCCACCAGCCCGGCGACCCGCTCGCACCAGGCGATCTCACCCTCCGCACGGGCCATCTGCAGCTGCCACATCCAGGTCACATGCGGCGGCTTGCCGGAGGCGCCGCTCATCCAGCCGGAGTCCATCGCGGCCTGCAGGCTCTCGTTGTTCGCGCGCAGCATCCGGGCCCGGTTGCGCAGCGCGGCGGACGCCTCCTCCCGTGGCAGCGCGGGCAGGAACGAGAACGCGGCGAAGAACGGGTCGACCGAGCCCTCCACGTTCCACCAGGCGCCGCGCAGCAGGTTCTGGAACTCGTCCTCGCCCTTCGGCGTGATCTCGTACGTGGTGCGGGCCGGCCGCGCGCCGACCTGCTCCGTCGCCACCTCGCGCAGCAGCCCGTCCTCGGTGAGCTTGCGGAGCGCGTGGTAGATCGAGCCGGGCTGCACGTTCGCCCACCGGTCGGCGCTCCAGCTGAGCAGTTCGCGGCGGACGTCGTAGCCGTGGACGGGCTGGGTCCAGCGGACGAGGCCGAGGATCATGAGGCGGGTGGTAGACACGTACTAAAGCGTAATAGACAAGTTTGACTAGTCTGCGCGGCTGGGGGTGTCCCACTAAACTCCCGATCAGTAACTTCTCGCCGGGGTGAGCAGGAGCGTGCCGTGCGTAAGGTTCTGATCGCCAATCGCGGCGAGATCGCCGTCCGGGTCGTCCGCGCCTGCCGGGACGCGGGCCTGGCCAGCGTCGCCGTCTACGCGGACTCCGACCGGGACGCGCCGCACGCGCGGCTCGCGGACGAGGCGTACGCGCTGGACGGCGACACCCCCGCCGACACCTACCTGCACATCGGCAAGCTGCTGGAACGCGCGGCCCAGGCCGGCGCGGACGCGATCCACCCCGGCTACGGCTTCCTGTCCGAGAACGCGGACTTCGCCCAGGCCGTGCTGGACGCGGGGCTGACCTGGATCGGGCCTGCCCCGCAGGCGATCCGCGACCTCGGCGACAAGGTCACCGCCCGGCACATCGCGCAGCGGGCCGGCGCGCCGCTCGTCCCCGGCACCCCCGACCCGGTCACCGGCCCGGACGAGATCGTCGCGTTCGCCGACCGGCACGGGCTCCCGGTCGCGATCAAGGCGGCGTTCGGCGGCGGCGGTCGCGGCCTCAAGGTCGCCCGCACCCGCGAGGAGATCCCGGCGCTGTTCGAGTCCGCCACCCGTGAGGCCGTCGCCGCGTTCGGCCGCGGCGAGTGCTTCGTGGAGCGCTACCTCGACCAGCCCCGGCACGTCGAGGCGCAGGTGCTCGCGGACACGCACGGCACGGTCGTGGTGGTCGGCACGCGGGACTGCTCGCTGCAGCGCCGCCACCAGAAGCTGGTCGAGGAGGCGCCGGCGCCGTTCCTGACGGAGGCGCAGCGTACCCAGATCCACTCCTCGGCGAAGGCGATCTGCCGCGAGGCCGGCTACCACGGCGCCGGCACCGTCGAATACCTCGTCGGCCGGGACGGCACGGTCTCGTTCCTGGAGGTCAACACGCGTCTCCAGGTCGAGCACCCGGTCACCGAGGAGACGTCCGGCATCGACCTGGTCCGCGAGCAGTTCCGCATCGCGGACGGCGAGAGGCTGCGGTTCGGCACCGACCCGGTGCCCCGCGGCCACGCCATCGAGTTCCGGATCAACGGCGAGGACCCGGGCCGCGGCTTCCTGCCCGCGCCCGGCACCGTCTCCACGCTGGTGCTGCCGGCCGGCCCCGGCGTCCGGGTCGACGCGGGCATCGCGTCCGGCAGCGTGATCGGCGGCAACTTCGACTCGCTGCTCGCCAAGGTGATCATCGTCGGCGAGACCCGGACCGAGGCGCTGGAACGGGCCCGGCGCGCGCTCGACGAGATGACGATCGAGGGCCTGGCGACGGCGCTGCCGTTCCACCGGCTCATCGTCCGCGATCCGGCCTTCACCGGCTCGCCGTTCACCGTCCACACGCGATGGATCGAGACGGAGTGGGCAGGCGGGGTGCCCGCGTTCACCGGGGCCGCCGGTGACTCCCCGGAGTCGCCGCGCGAGACGATCGTGGTCGAGGTCGGCGGCAAGCGCCTGGAGGTCAGCCTGCCCGCGGGTCTCGGCGCTCCCGCGCCACGTGCCGGCCGCGCCCCGTCCCGCCGGACCGGTGGCCGCGCCGGCACGCCGGCAGCCGGGGGTGACGCGCTCGTCTCCCCGATGCAGGGCACGATCGTGAAGATCCTGATCGCGGAGGGCGACACGGTCGCGGAGGGCGACCTGATCGTGGTGCTCGAGGCCATGAAGATGGAACAGCCGCTGCACGCCCACAAGTCCGGCACGGTCACGGACCTGTCCGCCACGGTCGGCGGCACCGTCACCGCCGGCGGCCTGATCTGCACGATCAAGGACTAGATCCTTCTACCGTTCCGCGGACGGCCCGGTCCACGTGCTCCCGCGGTGCCGTTCAGAGGGCCGGGGCGCCGAGGACGGTGCGTGCGGCGGCGATCGGGTCGGGGCCGAGGGACCGGGGCAGGGCGCCGCTGAGCCAGAGCGTGGCGAAGCCGTGGGCGGTGGACCAGCCCGCGAGGCCGGCCGCGGGGCCGGGGCCGTCCGGGAGGTCGCGGGCGCCGGCGGCGAGCGCGTTCCCGGCCTTCGTGGCGGCCAGGCGCAGCTCCGGGTCGTCGGGGCGGTGCAGGTCGGGGCGGAACATCACCTCGAAATGCGCGCGATGCCCGACCGCGAACCCCACATAGGCCACACCCATCTCACGGTACGACCCGGTGCGCACGCGGGCCTCGGCCAGCGCGAGCGCGAGCGCGCGATATCCGTCGATCGCGACCGCGGTGAGCAGGCCGGCCTTGTCGCCGAAGTGGTGGGCGGGAGCCGCGTGGGAGACGCCGGCGCGGCGGGCCAGGTCGCGGAGGCTGAGCGCGGCCGGGCCGGCCTCGCCGAGCGCGTCGACGGCCGCGTCGAGCAGCGCGCGGCGGAGGTCTCCGTGGTGGTAGGCCTTCACCCGCCCACCTTAACTTGACATTGACAAGATGCCCAGGGCGCGTGCATCTTGACAGTGACAAGTCCGAAAATTCATTTGGCACCTAATTATCAGGGAGCTAACGTAATCGCGTGGACACTTCACGACTGCACGAGGCCCCGCTCGGCAGCCTGCTCGTCCTGTCCGGACGGCTCGCCCAGCAGCGATGGGGCAGCTACCTGGCCGACCACCACCTGACGCCGGCCGGCGTCGCCGTGCTCACCACGCTCGGCCTGCACGGCGGCGAGCTCGGGCACCGGCAGCTCGCCGAGATGTGCTTCTTCAAGCCGGCCACGCTCACCGGCATCGTCGACACGCTGGAGAAGTCCGGTCACGTCACCCGGGCGCCGGATCCGGGCGACCGCCGGGCCGTCCGGATCGGCATCACCGGCGAGGGCCGGGCCGTGCTGGCCAAGATCCGCGAGGTGCGCACGCTGCACACGCCGCTCACCTCGGTCGACGCCGATCCGGCGAAGGCCGCGATCATCCGAGAGTTTCTGATGGAGCTGATCTCCAACATGGAGGAAACCGGTGAACCAACCCGCAGTTGAGGTGAAAGAGCTCGTCAAGCGCTACCCGAAGGCGGCGGTCAACGCGGTGGGCGGGCTCAGCTTCGACGTGGCGCCCGGCGAGATCTTCGGGCTGCTCGGGCCGAACGGCGCGGGCAAGTCGACCACGATCGGCGTCCTGACCACCCGGGTCAGGGCGACCAGCGGCACCGCCACCGTGGCCGGCCGCGACGTGATCCGCGACGGCGTCCGGGCGCGCGGCGCGTTCGCGGTGGTGCCGCAGCAGAGCAACCTGGACCGGTCGCTCACCCCCAAGCAGAATCTGCGGTTCCACGCGGCGTACCACGGGTTCTCCCGCGCGGCGCGGAACGCGCGGGCCGACGAGCTGCTGGAGCAGTTCGGGCTGGCCGAGGCCGCGGACAAGAAGCTCGCGTTCTACTCCGGCGGCATGGCGCAGCGGCTCATGATCGCGCGGGCGATGATGCACGAGCCGGCCGTGCTGTTCCTTGACGAGCCGACCACCGGCCTGGACCCGCAGTCCCGGATCTTCCTCTGGGAGCGGGTGCGGGAGATGCGCGACCGCGGCGTGACCATCGTGCTGACCACGCACGACATGGACGAGGCCGCGGAGTTGTCCGACCGGGTCGGCATCGTCGACCACGGCAAGCTGCTCGCGCTGGACACGCCGGACGCGCTCACCCGGCGGCTGTCCGGCCAGGCCGTGCTCGAGCTGACCGTCTCGCCCGCGCCGGGCGACGACGCGGACAAGCTGATCGCGGTGCTGACCGACGTGGACGGTGTGGCCCGCGGCGAGCGGGTCGGGGGCGGCAACAGCGCACCGGCGATCTCGCCCGCGCTGGCCGCCATGATCGTGGCGCGGGGCGGCCCACCGCCGGGCGTGACGCTGCCGAGCGCGGACGAGTCCCTCACGGTCCGGCTCTACCTGGACCGGGCCGCCGCCGCGCTGCTCGGCCCGGTCGCCTCGGTGCTGGACGGGCGCGGCGCCGCGGTCACCAACGTGCACATCGGCGAGCCGAGCCTGGAAGACGTCTTCATCGACCTGACCGGAAGGGGACTGCGATGACCGCCACCCTCGTCGAGACCGCCGCGCCGCCGCGCCCGTCCGCGTTCACCGCGTTCCGCGCGATCCTCTGGCGCGACCTCTTCGTCACCGGCAAGGAGCTCTGGATCTTCCTGGCCCAGACCGCGCTGCAGCCGCTGTTCATGCTCTTCGTCTTCGCGAAGGTGCTGAACGTCGGCGGGTACGTCTCGGAGGAGTACTCGCACCTGCTGCTGCCCGGCATCGTGGCGCTGACCGCGTTCCTGACCGCGCTGCAGACCGTGGCGCTGCCGATGGTGATGGAGTTCTCGTTCACCAAGGAGATCGAGGACCGGCTGCTCGCGCCGCTGCCGACCTGGGCGGTCGCGGTGGAGAAGCTGGTGCTCGCCGTGCTGCGCGCGCTGGTCTCCGTCGTGATCATGTTCCCGATCGGCTTCCTGGTGCTCGGCGCCGTGCCGTGGAACCCGCCGGGCGTACCGCTGATGGTCGTGGCTCTGGTTCTCGGCTCCTGGGTGGGGGCGGCGATCGGGCTGACGCTCGGCACGGTGGTGCAGCCCTCGCGGATCAGCATCATGTTCGCGGTGATCCTGACGCCGCTGACGTTCACCGGCGCCACGCAGTACCCGTGGAAGTCGCTGGACTCGATGGTCTGGTTCCAGGTGGTCACGCTGTTCAATCCGCTGACCTACCTGTCCGAGGCGGTGCGGGCGGCCTCGGTGCCGGCGGTGCCGCACATCGCGCCGTGGATCTCGCTGCTGGCGCTGCTCGGCTTCGGCGCGGTCTTCACCACGACCGGCCTGATCGGCTTCGCCCGCCGCGCGGTGACGTGACGGTTCCGGGTGGGGCCCGCGAGCCCCACCCGGAACACCTCAGTGCGGATCGGCCTCGGACACCAGTCGGCGCAGCACCTCGCCGGACGGCATCGGGGCGAGGCCGGGCGCGTTGCGCGGGCGCAGCGAGACCTGGCCGGAGGACGCCTCGGCCGGGCCGATGATCGCCACGTACGGCACGCGCTGCTGCGCCGAGCGCCGGACCCGCGCGGAGACCGAGCCCTCGTGCACCACCTCCGCGCGCAGCCCGGCCCGGACCGCGGCCTTGGCGAAGTCCGCGGCCGCGCCGTCCTGGCCGGACGAGATCGGCAGCACCTGGAGCTGACGGGGCGCGTACCAGAACGGGAACGCGCCGTCGTGCACCTCGATCAGGTAGGCGAACAGCCGTTCCATGCTCCCCACCAGGCTCCGGTGGATCATCACGGGACGCTGCCGCTCGCCGGCCGAGTCCACATATTCCAGGTCGAACCGAGCCGGCTGGTGGAAGTCGACCTGGATGGTGGAGAGGGTCATCTCGCGCCCGCCCGCGTCCTCCACCTGGATGTCGATCTTCGGTCCGTAGAACGCGGCCTCGCCCGGCACCTCCACGAACGCGCGGCCGGAGCCGGCCAGCACGTCGCGCAGGATCTGCTCGGCCCGGTCCCACATCGCCGCGTCGCCCACGTACTTCGGACCGTCGCCGCGCAGCGACAGCCGGAGGCCGGCCGGTTTCACGCCCAGCTTCGCGTGCGCCGCGTCGATCAGGCGCAGCACCGCGGCGATCTCGTCCGCGACCTGCTCCAGCGCCACGAAGATGTGCGCGTCGTTGAGCCACATGCCACGCACCCGGCTCAGCCCGCCGAGCACGCCGGACCGCTCCGAGCGGTACATGCCGCCCAGCTCCGCGATGCGCAGCGGCAGCTCCCGGTAGGAGCGACCGCGCGACCGGTAGATCAGCGCGTGGTGCGGGCACGCCGACGGTCTCAGCACGAACTCGTCGTCCGGCGAGGAGGAGAGGGCCATCACCGGGAACATGTCGTCCGCGTAGTGCGGCAGGTGCCCGCTGGTCAGGTACATCTCCTTCTTGCCCAGCGGCGGCGAGTTCACGTGCTGGTACCCGGCGCGGCGCTCCTCCTCGCGCAGGTACTCCTCGACGGCGTGCCGCGCGGCCGCGCCGTCCGGCAGCCACATCGGCAGGCCCGCGCCGGCCATCGGGTCGGTGGCGAAGAGCTCCAGCTCACGGCCGAGTTTGCGATGATCCAACATCAAGATCTCCTTGGGGGTACGAAGGGAAGCCGCCCCAGGGAGACACCACAAAGCCCCGGAGCGTGATGCCCCGGGGCTTGCGTGCGTCGGACTGCGTCAGCGCAGAGACGGTAGCCGCCGGGGAGAGCCCGGCGTCGTCGTCATCTGACCGAATCGCATGGTGTGGATCGTACTCCGCGCTGTCGATCAGCGCAGCCGAGTTAGCGTGACCTCGACCTCCTGGCCGGTGTTGGCCGGTCCGGAGAAGACGCCCTTGAGCGGGGGCACGTCGCCGTACTCGCGGCCGCGGCCCACCACCACGTGCCGCTCCCCCACCGGCACGCCGTTGGTCGGGTCGAACGCGGTCCAGCGCCCCACCCACCACTCGACCCAGGCGTGGCTCTGGCCGACGACGCTCTCGCCGATGCCCGCGTTCGGCGCCGGGTGCAGGTAGCCGGAGACGTAGCGCGCGGGCGTACCGGTCGCCCGGAGCAGGCCCACGACCAGGTGGCTGATGTCCTGGCAGACGCCCTTGCGCTGCTGCCAGGCCTGGATCGCGTCGGTCTGCACGCCGGTCGCGCCGGTCTCGTACGTGACGTCCTGCCGGATCCGCTCGCAGATCGCCAGCGCGGCCGCGTGCGGCGTGGCGTGCACGCCCGCGATCTCCTTGGCCAGCGCGGTCAGCTCCTCGTCCAGCGCGGTCCGCGGCGAGGCGACCAGCAGCTCGTGCCAGCGGTCCACGGTGTCCGGCACGGCCAGGTCGTCCCAGGAGACGCCCTCGTGCCGGGCCAGCAGGTCGCCGGCCGGCAGCGTCTCCACCGTGGCGGTCGCGGTCACCTGGAGGTTGTCGTGCGGGGAGTGCACGTCGAACGCGGTGACGGCCGTGCCCCAGTAGTCCTCGTAGCGGTGGGTGCGGGCCGGCGGCCACACCTCCACGCGCGCGTCGAGCACGGCCTGGCGGGCCTCGTTCCGCGGGGACATCCGGGCCTCGTTGTACGAGGATCGGACCTTTCCGGCGTACGTGAAACCGGTCCTGTGCTTGATCTTGAGTCGCCAGGAATCGACCATCAGACGGCCACCTCACTGACCCAGCTGACCGCGCTGGTCTGGCGGAAGTACCGGGTGGAGACCGCGGCGTTGACCTGCGTGCAGGTGCGCTGCAGTCCGGACAGGACGGTGCCGAGGTCGCCGAGCAGCTCGTCCGGGCCGCGGAACTCGAGGTTGGTGCGGGCCCGGCCGACGATGCGCTGCGCCTCCGTGACGACGCCGGCGCGGCCCGGCTCCGGCTCCAGGTCGGCCAGGCACGCCTCCGCCGTGGCCAGCGCCGCGAAGACCGAGCGCGGGAAGAGCCGGTCCAGCAGCAGGAACTCGGCCGCGTGCCGGTCGTCGAGCGAGCCGCGGTAGGTGCGCAGGAACGTCTCCCACGCGCCGCAGGACCGCAGCAGCGTCAGCCAGGACGGAATGCTGCCGCCGGCGCCGATGTGCGTGGAGAGCAGCCGCGAGGTCATGTCGACCCGCTCCACGCTGCGGCCCAGCACCAGGAACAGCCAGCCCTCGTCGCGGCTCATGGTGGCGTCGGTCAGGCCGGTCATCACGGAGCAGCGCTCGCGGACCCAGCGGAAGAACGCGTGCACGCCCTGCTGCTCGACGCGGCGGCGCGCGTCCGGCAGGCCGTGCCAGGTCGCGTTCAGGCACTCCCACATCTCGGCGGAGATCGTCTCGCGGGCGCCGCGCGCGTTCTCCCGGGCGGCCGCGAGCGCGCCGGTGACCGCGCTCGGGTTCCGCTCGTCCAGGCCGAGCAGGCCGACCATCCGGGCGGACGAGTACGGCGGCTCGATCGTCTGCAGGCCCATCACGGTGAGCAGCGACCGGCAGGCGGTCTGTTCGTCGATCCACGGGTCCGCGAGCATGCGGTGCAGGTGGACGTCGAGGATGCGGGCGGTGTCCTCGGCGCGCTCGACGTACCGGCCGATCCAGTAGAGCGACTCGGCGATCCGGCTCAGCATGCGGCACTCCTCCCCTGCTGTTGCTGCTCCTGCTGGGCCTGCACGCTGGTGATGTCCGTGCCGGGACCGGGGTCCGGTGCCTGGCCGTCGACCAGCTCCGCGAGCGCCGGGTCCGGCTGCTCCACGTGCGCCAGCACCGGCGGCTCCTCCTTCGGCCCGGTCTGCTCCGCCGCCAGGATCCAGGTGTCCTTCGAGCCGCCGCCCTGGCTGGAGTTGACCACCAGCGCGCCCTCGGGCAGCGCGACGCGGGTCAGGCCGCCGGGCAGGACCCAGATCTTCTCCCCGTCGTTGACCGCGAACGGGCGCAGGTCGACGTGCCGGCCGCGCAGCCGGTTGCCGACCAGCGTGGGGACCATGGAGAGCTTCACCTCGCGCTGCGCGATCCAGCCCCGCGGGTCGGCCAGGATCTTCTCCCGGACCGCGGCCAGCTCCGCGTCGGACGCCTGCGAGCCGATCACGATGCCCGCGCCGCCCGCGCCGTCGACCGGCTTGAGCACCAGCTCGTCCAGGCGGCCGATCACGTGGGCCAGCGCGTCCGGCTCCTCCAGCCGGTAGGTGTCCACGTTGGGGAGCAGCGGTTCCTCGTTGAGGTAGTAGCGGATCAGCTCCGGGACGTACGTGTAGAGCAGCTTGTCGTCCGCGACGCCGTTGCCGACCGCGTTCGCGATCGTGACCCGGCCGGCGCGCGCCGCGTTGATCAGCCCGGCCACGCCCAGCACGGAGTCGGCCCGGAACTGCACCGGATCCAGGAACTCGTCGTCGACCCGGCGGTAGATCACGTCCACCCGCTGCTCGCCGGCCGTGGTCCGCATCGCGACCTCGTTGCCGACGCAGATCAGGTCGCGTCCCTCGACCAGCTCGACGCCCATCTCGCGGGCCAGCAGCGTGTGCTCGAAGTAGGCGGAGTTGTGCACTCCGGGCGTCAGCACCACCACGGTCGGATCGTTGATGCCGACCGGGGCCGCGGCCCTCAGGGCCTTCAAGAGCTGTCCGGGGTACGAGTCGACCGGGCAGACCCGGGTGGCCGCGAACACCTCCGGCAGCACGTGCGCCATGGCGCGCCGGTTCTCCATCACGTAGCTGACGCCGGACGGGATGCGGACGTTGTCCTCCAGCACCCGGAACACGCCCTGCTCGTCGCGGATCAGGTCGACGCCGGCGACATGGATGCGTACCCCGTTGTGGGGTGTGATCCCGAACGCCGCACGGTGGAAGTTGCCCGAGGTCATCACGACCCGGCGCGGCACCACGCCGTCCTTGAGGACCTGGCCGGGGCCGTAGACGTCGGCGAGGAAGGCCTCCAGCGCGCGGATGCGCTGGGCGACGCCGGCCGAGACCGCGGCCCACTCCGCGTTCGCGATGATCCGGGGCACGATGTCCAGCGGGAACGGCCGCTCCACGCCCTTCAGCGCGAACGTGATGCCCTGGTCGAGGAACGCGCGCGCGAGCACGTCGGCCCGGACACCGAGCTCCGTGCTGGACAGTGGCCGCAGCGTGCCGTGCAGCGCCTCGTAGATCTCCCGGGGCAGGCCGGGCTCGCCGAACATCTCGTCCCACCCGGGGCCGAGACGGTAGTCCTCGAACAGGTCCGCCATGGCGCAGAAATTACGCCGATCTCATTGCGTGCGCATTACGGATCTTGATTCTGGCGCCGGCTTCTCGCAGCGTGCGCCGCATGCGCGGGCCGCCGGCACGGGACCTGCCGGCGGCCCCGGAGCCACGCGCCGCCGGCCTGCATCGCGTCGGCCGGCGGGTGACACCGACGCCCGACATCGAGAACGGGGGACCCGATGTCATGGGCCCCTCTACGGTACGCGCCACACGGCGACCCGAACGCCAAATGTGGACGATTCGCCCCGGTGAGTCACGGCATAGATCAACTGCTACTCCAGGTCGTGCAGCATGAGCTGGCGTGCGGCCTCCGCGACCGAGCCGGACAGCGACGGGTAGATGGTGATCGTCTGCGCGATCTGGTCCACCGTGAGGTTGTTCTCCACCGCGACCGCGATCTGCTGGATCAGCTCGCTGGCCTTCGGCGCCACCACCACGCCGCCGATGATGTGCCCGCTCGGCCGGCAGAACATCTTCACGAAGCCGTCGTGCAGATCGTCCATCTTGGCGCGCGCGTTGCCGTTCAGCGGCAGCATCACCTGCCGGACCGAGACCTTGCCGGAGTCGGCCTCGTCCTGCGAGATGCCGACCGTGGCCAGCTCCGGGTCGGTGAACACGTTCGCCGCGACCGTGCGCAGGCGCAGCGGGCGGACCGCGTCGCCGAGCGCGTGCCACATCGCGATCCGGCCCTGCATGGCGGCCACGCTGGCCAGCGGCAGCACGCCGGTGCAGTCGCCGGCCGCGTAGATGCCGGGGACGTTCGTACGGGAGGTGCGGTCGACCGTGACGTAGCCGCCCTTGCCCACCTCGACGCCGTACTCCTCCAGGCCCAGATCCTGCGTGTTCGGGATCGAGCCGACCGCCATCAGCGCGTGCGAGCCGAAGACCTCGCGGCCGTCCGCCAGCGTGACCTTGACGCCGTCGCCGCCGCGGACCACCGAGTCGGCGCGCGAGTTGTTCAGGATGTTCATGCCGCGGGAGCGGAACACGCGCTCGATCGCCATCGCGGCGTCCGCGTCCTCGTGCGGCATGACCCGGTCCCGGCTGGAGACCAACGTCACGTCAATTCCCATCGCCAGGTAGGCACTGGCGAACTCCGCGCCGGTCACGCCCGAGCCGATGACGACCAGGTGTTCCGGCAGCTCCGGCAGGTCGTAGATCTCGCGCCAGGTCAGGATGCGCTCGCCGTCCGGCATGGCGGACTCGAGCTGGCGCGGCGTCGCGCCGGTCGCGATCAGGACCGTTCTGGCGTCAATCGAGTACTCAGCGTCACCGGTGTCCGGCGTGACCAGCACGCGGTGAGTGTGACCCAGCGTGTCGTCACCGAGACGCGCACGGCCGGACACCATGGTCACGCCCGCTTTGATCAACTTCTCGTGGATGTCCGACGACTGGGCCAGCGCCAGCCGCTTCACCCGGCCGTGCACGGCCGGCGCGTCGACCGTGACCGCCTCCAGGCCGTCCGAGTCGATGCCGAACTCCTCGGTGTCCCGGAACGCCGTCACCACCCCCGAGCTGGCGATGAAGGTCTTCGACGGCACGCAGTCGAACAGCACGCAGGCGCCGCCCGCGCCGTCCTGCTCCACCACCGTCACCTCGGCGCCCAGCTGCGCGGCGACCAACGCCGCCTCATATCCGGCCGGACCGCCACCGATGATGACGATTCGCCCCGCTGCTGCCCCCACGTTCATGCCTTTCCTCCCAGACACGATCTGGTTTTTCCCCGTAAACCAGATACGACACGCTCGGTCATATTCTCCCCCAACGGTCTACCCGGCTATCGTCATCGCCGTGCGTCATTACGCCGCGTATGGCTCAAACCTCGACCCAGCCCGCATGCATGCTTACGCTCCGCACTCGCCCATGATCGGGGTCGGGTGGCTGGAGGGGTGGCGGCTGACCTTTGCCGGGGAGGACGTCCTCGGTTGGGAGGGCGCCGTCACCACGGTAGTGGAGTCGCCTGGCGACCGCGTGTTCGTGGCCCTCTACGACGTCGACGAGTTCGACGCCGCCCAGCTCGACGAGGTCGAGGGGGTGAACTCCGGCACCTACCGGAAGCTGACCGTGCGCATCGCCACACTCGAGGGCGAGGTCACCGCGTGGGTGTACGTCCTCAACGGGTACGAGGGCGGCCTTCCGACGCTGTGGTACCTCACCGAGATCGCCAACGCGGCCCAGGCGGCCGGCGCCCCCGACGACTACGTCGCCGACCTGCGGGCCCGCCCGACCCGCACGGCGAAGCCGGACTAGCCGGTCCGCGCGGCCGGGGCGGTCATTCCTCGGGCCAGACGAGCACGGTGGCGGAGGTCAGCAGGCCGAGCAGCTCGGCCCGCTCCGCCAGCGTGAGCACCTCGTAGGCCTGGCCGGCTATTCGATCGGTCACCGCGTCCGCCCACAGCCGTCGCCTGACCAGCGGCGGCACCTTCGGGTACGGCGGCTGCCACCCGTAGGCCACCGCGCCCGCCTCGCCCTCCGGCCCGGCGATCACCGCTTCCAGCGGGCTCAGGCCGCTGACCCGGGCGGCTATCAGGTGTGCCGCGTTGCGGTGCTCGCGCAGCAGGTGCAGCAGCATCGCGGCCCGCCCGCCCGGCCGGTGCTCCGGCAGCGGCATCGCCCGCCACGCCGCGAACAGCGGCAGGCCCGCCTGGTCCGCCGACAGCACCACGCGCTGGCACAGCTCGGTCAGCCGGTTCAGGCGCGGGAACGTGGACAACCGCTCCGCGCCCCAGCGCGCGCACTCGGCCAGGTGCTCCGCCGCGATCCGGGACGGCGGCATCACCGACGCGGCCGCGTCCCACCCGTCGGAGACCGCGTCCGGCGCTATGAAGCCCAGCGCGGCCGCCACCGTGTCCGCCCGGACGTCGCCGAGCGCGCCGCCGCGCGCGGCCACGTAGTAGGCCCAGCCGGACAGTCCCAGCCGCCTGGCCCGCTGCAGCGTCAGCGGATCCTCCGCGAACGCCCCGCCGAGACGCAGCACATGCGCCTTCGCGGCTGCCGCCGCCTGGTCGGGGGTCACGCGCCCGATTCTGCCTTGGGCGCACCGCCGCGGTCAGTCCCGCCCCGGCGTGCCGCACCTTTCCTCGCCGCGGTGTCGGTGAACGGCGTCGCACGCTCGACGAACGGTCCCTCGGCCGCCTCCCGCACCGCCGCGGCGTCACCGTGACGGCGCCGCGCGGCACCGGCGGCGCGCTCCGCGGACTTCCGCGCCAGCTTCCGGCGGCCGGCCTCGTGCTCGGCCTCGGCGCGCTCGGCCTGGAGCGCGGCGATCCTCGCGGAGAGCTCCGCGACGGCGGCGACGGCGGCGCGTTCGTCCTCCTCGGCGGCGAGGAGATCCCGCTCGGCCTGTTCGCGAGCGTGCAGGGCCTCGTGTTCGGCGCGTTCCAGCACGCGGCGTTCGCGTTCCGCCTCACGGGCGCGCCGGGCGGCGGCGGGGCCGGGCTCAGCGGCCTTCCCGGCGCTCTCCGTTGCGCTGCCGGGACGGGCCCCGGTCCTGCTTCCGGCTCTGCCGCCGCGATCGTCCGCGTCACCACGGCGATCGCCGGTGGCGTCGTCACGGTTCCCGTCACCGCCCGCACGGTTCCCGGCGCTTGCACGATCCCCGGGGCTCGCGTGGTCCCGGGACCCCGCGTGATCACCGGTCTCGTCCGTGTCCGCCGTGACCAGGCGCAGCTTCGGGCGGGGCACTTCACCGAATCCGGTGTACGTCACCGGCCGCAGCAGACGCCCGGACCGCACCGCCTCCGCGGTCTCCTCGTCGGACAGCGCCGCGTTCAGCGTGTCCTCGACCTCGTTCAGCGGCAGCTTCCCGGTCTCCGCGCCGGACGCCGCGGCCAGCGCGCGCACCTCCGCCACCAGCGACGCCACCACCCGGCGGCGCTGCGCGGACAGCTCCCGCAGCTCCGGGCCGCGCAGCTCCCGCTGGGCCGTGCGCATCTCGCCGGCCAGCGCGGCCAGGTCGGCCAGCAGCTCCGGGCGGCGGATCGCCAGCAGGTTGACCAGCCAGGCCGCGATCGTGGGCTTGCGCAGCGCCGCGATCTCCTTCGCCGCGGCCGCGTCGCCCCGGGCGCGCGCCTCGGCCGCGGCCGCGTCCCGGACGGCCGTGAAACCGTCCGGGGACGCGCCGTAGAGCTGCCGGAGCAGCGCCGCGCCGACCGTCACGACACGGTCGTCCCAGGCTGCAGCCGGGTGTACTCGCAGTCGAGCAGCCGCTCCATGTTCCGGCCGACCACGGCGATGCCGATGTCGCTGAGCAGCGCCTCGTGCAGCGCGAACGCCCGCCTCGGGTTGATCTCGCGGGCGAAGTCGACGGCCTCGGCCATCCGCATCCACGGACCGGAGATCGGCAGGAACAGCGTGTCGACGTCGACGCCGTCCGGGATCGCGAACGAGTCGCCGGGGTGGTAGACGTTCGTGTCGTCCGCCGAGACCAGCCAGGCCAGGTTCGGCACGCGCGGGATGTCCGGGTGGATGATCTGGTGCGCGCCGCCGTGCGCGCTCACCGCGAAGCCGGCCGCGTCGATCGTCTCGCCGGGCTGCACCGTGGTGATCAGGCTGGTGATCTCCGGCAGCGCGGCCGCCACGCCGGGGTGCGCGAAGACCGGGATGCCGCGCTCCTTGACGATGTCCGCGATCCGCTCCGGCTCCGCGTGGTCGATGTGTTCGTGCGTGATCAGGATCGCGTCCGCATCGTCCAGCGCGACGCGTTCACTGAACGAGCCCGGGTCGATGACCAGGACGGATCCGTCGCGCTCGAGCCGTACACACGCATGGGTGAATTTGGTGATCCGCATGCGCCCCTCCTGGGGTCTCGTGGCCGAATCGTGACGCTACCGAACGTTCCCCGGCGGAACCGGTTCATCCGTGGCGTGCGTCTGACCGGTCACGACGCGCCGCCGCGGTGCGACTTCACGAGGGGACCGGAAGACCATGGCAACGGTACGACGACAACGCGCGCTGGCCACCCTCGGTGTCACCGGTCTGGCGCTCACGCTGGCGCTCGCCGGGTGCGGCGCGGACGGCGCGGACACCGTGTCCAGCAGCAGCGGCGGCGCGCCCGCGATCGCCCCGGCGATGCCGGACGGCAAGGCCGCGGAGGACACGGCCGGCGCGGGTGGCCCGGTGGCCGCGTCCGGCGCCGGCGGCGGCGCCCCGGTGATCAACCGCGAGGTGATCTACACCGGCTCGCTGACGGTCCGCGTCGCCGACGTGGACGCGCGCGCCGAGGAGGCGATCCGGCTGGCCGAGGCCGCGGGCGGGTTCGTCGGGTCGGACGCCCGGTCCAGCGACGTCAACTACGACGACGTGCCGTACGAGCGGGCCACCATCGCGCTGCGGATCCCGCGCGACGCGTTCGCCGCCACGGTCGACGCGATCGCCGCGCTCGGCGAGCAGGAGAACCGGAAGATCGAGGCGCAGGACGTGACCGAGGAGGTCATCGACCTGGACTCGCGGATCACCGGCCAGCGCGCGCAGGTGGACAGCGCGCGGCGGCTGCTGGAGCAGGCGAAGACGCTGAACGACCTGGTCTCGCTGGAGAACGAGCTGGCCCGCCGCGAGGCGGACCTGGCGTCGCTGACGGCCAAGCGGGATCGGCTGAAGGATCTGGCCGCGCTCTCCACGCTCACGGTCGAGCTGGTCCAGGACAGCGCGCCTGCATCGGTGAAGGACGACGGCACCGGCTTCCTGGCCGGCCTGCGGAACGGCTGGGACGCGTTCCTCACGTTCGGCGTGGTGGTGCTGACCGTGATCGGCGTGCTGCTGCCCTGGCTCGTGGTGCTGGGCATCCCGGTGGCCGCCCTGGTGATCTTCCGGCGCCGCCTGCGCCGCCGTCGCGCGGCCGTCCCGGTCACCACCACGGCCGCGGCTCCCCCGGCGGCGGCGCCGTAGGGACGGCACGGCGGCCGCGTGCCGCCCGTGCCGGCTACCGCTGGGACCGGCACGTCCTGCGGCGGCTGGTCAGGCTTTCGGCATCAGGGCGACGCCGCCGTGGCCACCAGAGCCACTATTTCCCGAAATTTCGGGTACGGAGTGCCCGTTTTGGCCGACACAGCTCCGGCCTCGCGCCGAAGCACCGGTAAATGCTGAAATTTCGGGCGCGGGGCGCCCGGAGACCGGCTGCCGGGCACGAGCCTCCCGCCGCTGCGGTGGCCGGCCGGAGAAGGACACACGAAGCCGGCGGCCCTCCGCCCGTGGGGTGGAAGGCCGCCGGCGTACCGCTGACTGATCTTGAATTTAGAAAGCTGCGGTGGAAAGAGCTGCCAGGGCCGTGTGGGCCATGACGCGGATGCCGTAACCGATGGCGCGTTCGTCGACGTCGAAGCCGGCCTGGTGGATGTCGCGGCGGACCTCGGAGCCGGGGGTGCCGGTGCCGAGGCGGATCATGGTGCCGGGGACCTGTTCGACGTAGAACGCGAAGTCCTCGCCGCCCATGCTGATCTCGGCCTCGACGACCCGGTCCGGGCCGAGCGCGGCGCCGGCCGCGGCCGCGATCACGGCGGACGTCATCCGATCGTTGATCACCGGTGGCACGCCGCGCGTGTAGATCACGTCGGCCTCCGCGCCGGTCGCCGCCACCACGCTCTGGATCAGGCTGGTGACCAGCTCGGGCGCCTCGCGCCACGCCTCGCGGCTGAGGATGCGGATGGTGCCCTTGGCATAGCCCTCGGCCGGGATCGCGTTGTAGGCGTGCCCGGCGTTCACCGTGCCCCAGACCATGGAGACGCCGGCCCGCGCGTCCATCCTGCGGTCCAGCAGCGCGGGCACGTCCACGATCACCCGGCCCAGCGCGTGCACCAGGTCCGTGGTCAGGTGCGGGCGGGCGGTGTGGCCGCCGGCACCGCGCAGCCGGACCTCGACCGTGTCGGCCGCGGCCGTGAACGGGCCGGAGCGCACGCCGACCAGGCCGGCCGGCAGCTGCGGGTAGCAGTGCAGCGCGAAGATCGCGGCCACGTCCTTGAGCCCGCCGGCCGCGATCACGTGCGGCGCGCCGGACGGGATCGCCTCCTCCGCGGGCTGGAACAGCAGCCGGACACGGCCGGGCAGCTGGCCCTCCTCGTCCAGTTTGGCCAGCGCCAGACCGAGGCCGAGCAGGATCGTGGTGTGCACGTCGTGCCCGCAGGCGTGGGCCACACCGTCGACCGTGGACCGGTAGGCCGTGTCCTTCGTGTCCTGGATCGGCAGCGCGTCAAGGTCGGCACGGAACGCGATCACGCGGTCACCGGTGCCGATGTCACAGATCACGCCGTTGCCCTTGGGCAGGAACCGCGGCTTCAACCCGGCCACCGCGAGCTCGCGGGCGACGAGCGCCGCGGTCTCGAACTCGTGGTTGGACAGCTCCGGGTGCGCGTGGATGTGCCGGCGTACGGCTACCAGCTCGGCCCCTCGCGACGCAAGCCATCGGTCGAGTTGACCGGGCAGGGGGTCGGCCCCGGGTGGAGTATCGGGCCAGGACGACGTCAGCTCGCCGCTGGGCAGCGTCAACGCACTCGTCACGTCGGATTCTCGATCACTGTTGATGGGGATGGATGTTGACTCGGACAGCCTAGACCTCAAATGGTGACGCTGCGCAACCTCGTTACGGTAGTAGTCGAGTCGCGGTGCGTCACGAAAGCGCTGGTAATGACGCTCAAGGGTCGGTGGGGCGCCGTCTGTCTCATGGTCATGAGCAGGCACTCGCCACCTCCCTTTCTACAACGCGTAACGACGTCGCGGGACACGAGCGCACTTCGGGCGAGTCCCGTACACACCGGACTGCCTGCGGTTACCCGTATCAAAATTACCCCTGGTCAGGGCGTGGTTACCGGGGTTTCGCCAGGGTCGGTCACCCGTTCCTTGGTACCCCATGGGGTCGAGTCCACACCGCGCCGGACGATCGGCGGACGCCACTCGATCGAGTGATCGAATTTTGTTCAGAATGTCTCGGACGGGCGATACGTCCCCCAGACGTCGCGCAGCGCATGGCAGACCTCACCCACTGTCGCGCGGGCGCGCAACGCCTCCCGCATCGGGTAGAGCACGTTGTCCGTGCCCGCGGCGGCGTCACGCAGCGTGGCCAGCGCGGCCGTGACCGCGGCGCCGTCCCGCTCCGCCTTGAGCCGCGCCAGCCGGGCGACCTGACCGGCCTCGATCGCGGGGTCCACCCGCAGCGGCTCGTACGGCTCCTCGACGTCGACGGCGAACCGGTTCACGCCGACCACCACGCGCTCACCCGAGTCGATCTCCTGGGCGTTGCGGTACGCGGACGCCTCGATCTCCCGCTTCTGGAACCCGGCCTCGATCGCGCGCACGGAGGAGCCGAACGAGAAGACCCGGTCGATCAGCTCGCGGGCGCCGCGCTCCACCTCGTCCGTCATCGCCTCCACCACGTACGACCCGGCGAACGGGTCCACGGTCGCGGTCAGGTCCGTCTCGTAGGCGATCACCTGCTGGGTGCGCAGCGCGAGCCGGGCCGCCTTCTCCGTGGGCAGCGCGATCGCCTCGTCGTACGAGTTGGTGTGCAGCGACTGGGTGCCGCCCATCACCGCGCCGAGCGCCTGCACGGCCACCCGCACCAGGTTCACCTCCGGCTGCTGCGCGGTGAGCTGCACGCCGGCGGTCTGGGTGTGGAAGCGCAGCATCAGCGACTTCGGGTCGGTGGCGCCGAACTCGTCCCGCATCAGGCTCGCCCAGATCCTGCGGGCCGCGCGGAACTTCGCCACCTCCTCCAGCAGCGTGGTGCGCGCGACGAAGAAGAACGACAGCCGGGGCGCGAAGTCGTCGACGGCCAGGCCGGCCGCGATCGCGGCCCGGACGTACTCCACGCCGTTGGCCAGCGTGAACGCGACCTCCTGCACGGGCGTCGCGCCCGCCTCCGCCATGTGGTAGCCCGAGATGGAGATGGTGTTCCATTTCGGCGTCTCCTTGCGGCAGTACGCGAACGTGTCCGCGACCAGCCGCAACGACGGCTCCGGCGGGAAGATGTAGGTGCCGCGGGCGATGTACTCCTTGAGGATGTCGTTCTGGATGGTGCCGCCGAGCGCCGAGGCGGGAATCCCGTTCTCCTCCGCCACCAGCTGATACAGCAGTAGCAGGACGGAGCCCGGCGCGTTGATCGTCATGGACGTGGAGACCTTGTCCAGCGGGATGCCGTCGAAGAGGAGCCGCATGTCATCGATCGAGTCGATCGCCACGCCGACCTTGCCGACCTCGCCGTGCGCGATCGGCTCGTCGGAGTCGTACCCCATCTGGGTGGGCAGGTCGAACGCCACGGAGAGCCCCATGGTCCCGGCCGCGAGCAGCTGGTGGTAGCGGGCGTTGGACTCGGTCGCGGTGCCGAAACCGGCGTACTGGCGCATGGTCCACGGCCGGGTCGTATACATGGTCGGATACACGCCGCGGGTGTACGGGTACGCCCCCGGGGCGCCGAGCCGGGCCGCCAGGTCCGGGGGGAGATCGCCCTCGTCGTACACCGGCCTGATCGGGAATCCGGATTCTCCTGAACGATCCCTCATCGTCGGATCCTATGACCCGGGACGCCATCGACGGTTGAGGAATTTCGCACAGAATGTTTCAGCATCGTTGCCCGAGCGCGACAAAATATAGACCGAAAGCCACCCGGCGGATACGCACTGTCGAGTTGGCGCAGAGTTGGTACCCCGCACCTTTCCTCACGGCGAGCCACCCCGCAAGATAGGGGGGTTGGTTCCAGCCCTCGACTCCCCCGGGCGGCATTTCCAGTGACACAGATTCCGACGTGGAACAGCCCTTCTGTCGGCCCGACCGGAGGCCGCGCCGTGCCCGGCGCGACCATCGGCGGCAGGTACAGCCTGCGCACCGCGGTGGGCCACGGCGGCATGGGCACAGTGTGGCGCGCGGCCGACACGCTGCTGCGCCGCGACGTCGCGGTCAAGGAGGTCATCCTGCCGCCGGGGCTCGCCCCGAGCGACCGGGACCAGATGTACGAGCGGACGCTGCGCGAGGCACGCGCGGCCGCCGCTCTGCAGCACCCCGCGGTCGTCCAGGTCTACGACGTCGTCCACGAGGGCGGACGGCCGTGGATCGTGATGGAGCTGCTGGACGCGCGCAGCCTCGCCGACATGATCATCGAGGACGGCCCGCTGGCGCCGCGCGCGGTCGCCAAGATCGGCATCGCGCTGCTCGGCGCGCTCGAGGTCGCGCACGCGGCCGGCGTGCTGCACCGCGACGTGAAGCCGGCGAACGTGCTGATCGCCGCGGACGGCCGCTGCGTGCTCACCGACTTCGGCGTCGCCCGCATGCCCACGGACGTGCAGCTCACCACGCCCGGCATGGTGCTCGGCTCGCCGCACTTCATCTCGCCGGAGCGGGCGATGGGCCAGGAGTTCGGCCCGCCCAGCGACCTGTTCTCGCTCGGTGTGACGCTCTTCACGGCGGTCGAGGGCCGGCCGCCGTTCGACAAGGGCGACCCGATCGAGACCATGCACTCCGTGGTCGAGGACCCGCCGCTGCAGCCGGTCCGCGCCGGCTCCCTGGCGAACGTGCTGCTCGGCCTGCTGGAGAAGGACCCGGCCCGGCGGATGGACGTCAACACCGCCCGCCGCCTGCTGCGCGAGCTGCTGTCCGGCCCGCTGGCCAGCAACGTGCCCCCGCACATGGCCACGGATCCGTACGCGGTGGTCCCCGCCCAGCGCCCCCGGCAGAACCCGAACGCACCCCAGTCCCCCGCCGCGCCCCCGCAGCCGCCGAAGCCGATGCCGAGCGGCGCGATCGGCGGGCCGGCCATGCTCGCGCCCGGCGAGTCGCTGACCGACCGGCTCCGGCAGGTCCAGAACGGCGAGGCGCCGGTCTCCCCCGCGGGCTACGGGCCGCCGCCGATGGGCGCGCCCTGGCAGCCGCACGGTGACACCACCGCGCCCATCCCGCCGCACGGCGGGCACCCCGGCATGGCACCGACCGGACCGATGCCGGCGATGCCCGGCGGGCGGCCCTACGGCGGCCCGCAGTCCGGCACGTACGGCGCGCAGTCCGGCGGCTACGGCGGCGGCTCCTACGGGACCCCGCAGTCCGGCTCCTACGGCGGCGCGCCCGCCGGTGGCGCCTCCGGCGCGCTGAACTCGGCCAAGCGATACGGCAACCAGGCCGTGGACACGGTCAAGTCGTGGTCACGCCGCACCCAGGCGCTGGCCGCGGCCGGCACCGCAGCCGTGCTGATCCTGGTCGTCGTGCTGGTCAACATGGGTGGCGGCGAGGAGCCGGCGAACACGCCGGTCGCGCAGCAGCCCCCGGCCTCCAGCGCACCACCGGCGCCGGTCGTCGAGTCGGTGGAGTACGCGAAGCGTGGCATCACCGTGCAGGTCCCGGCGGAGTGGGACACGGCCGACGGCGCGAAGACCTACGTCGACTTCACCGACCCGGAGGACAAGGGCCGCCGGCTGCGCATCAACATCGAGAACGCGAAGGATCTCGAGCAGTACGTCGACGTCTCCGAGAACTACCTGCAGAACAACACGGGCGCCTGCGCCGCGCCGTACACCCAGATCAACCGTGGCCCGGCCGAGCTCTCCGGCCAGACCGCGATCGAGGTCGAGTACACCTGCGGCACCGGCGACACGGCCCGGCACGGCATACGGCGTTTCGTGCTCTCCGGCGGCAAGGCCTACTCGTTCAACCTGACCACGCTCGACACCCGGTTCGCGGAGAGCCGGCCGATCTTCGACCAGCTGGTGACCACCTTCACCGTCGCCTCGTCGTAGACCGAGCATCGTCGAGGCCGGGACCGGATCATCCGGTCCCGGCCTCGTGCTATCAAGACTCCATGAGCACGCACGCGCAGTCACTGATCGCACAGGCCGAGGCATGGATCGCGGACGACCCGGACCCGGTCGCCCAGGACGAGCTGCGCGGCGTGCTCGACGACCCCGCCGAGCTGGCCGCGCGCTTCGCCGGGCCACTCGAGTTCGGCACCGCGGGCCTGCGCGGGCCGCTGCGCGCCGGGCCGAACGGGATGAACCTCGCGGTCGTCACCGGCGCGGCCACCGGCCTGGTCCGCTGGCTCGCCGCGCAGAGCGCGACCGGACCGATCATCATCGGGTACGACGCACGCCACGGTTCCCGGGCCTTCGCCGAGCGCACCGCCGAGGTCGCCACCGGCGCGGGCTTCGACGCGCTGCTGCTGCCCCGCCCGCTGCCCACGCCGGTGCTCGCGTTCGCGGTCCGGCGGCTCGGCGCCTGCGCCGGCGTGATGGTCACCGCCAGCCACAACCCGCCGCAGGACAACGGCTACAAGGTCTACCTCGGCAACGGGCTGGGCGGGCCGCGCGGCGACGGCGCGCAGATCGTGCCGCCGGCGGACGCGGGCATCTCCGCGGCGATCCGGGCGGTCGGCCCGCTCGTCGACGTCCCGCTGGGCGCGGCCGGGACCGTGCTCGGCGAGGACCTCGTCGACGCCTACGTGACGGCCGCGTCCGCGCTGGTCTCGGGCTCGCCCGAGCTGACGATCGCGTACACCCCGATGCACGGTGTCGGCGGCGCGGTGCTGACCGCCGCGTTCGAGGCCGCCGGCTTCGCCGCCCCCGCCGTCGTGGCCGCACAGGCCGCGCCGGACCCGGACTTCCCGACCGTGGCGTTCCCGAACCCGGAGGAACCGGGCGCCACCGACCTGCTGCTGGCACTGGCCGCGTCCACCGGGGCGGACCTGGCGATCGCGAACGACCCGGACGCCGACCGGTGCGCGGTCGCGGTGCCGGTGGACGGCCGATGGCGCATGCTGCGCGGCGACGAGCTGGGCGTACTGCTCGCGGACGCGCTGATCCGCCGCGGCGCCGAGGGCCTGTTCGCCACCACCGTCGTCTCGTCGTCGCTGCTGCGGGCGCTGTGCACGGCCCGCGGACGCGCCTACGACGAGACACTGACCGGCTTCAAGTGGATCGTGCGGGCCACCGGCGGCGAGCTGACGTTCGGGTACGAGGAGGCGCTCGGCTACTGCGTCGCACCGGACCTGGTCCGCGACAAGGACGGCATCACGGCCGCGCTGCTCGCCGCCGAGCTGGCGCTGGTGCTCAAGCGCGAGGGCCGCACGCTGGTCGACCGGCTGGACGAGCTGGCCGCGGAGTTCGGCGTCCACGCCACGGATCAGCACTCGGTGCGCGTCGACGATCTGTCCGAGATCACCGCCATGATGGCGAAACTGCGCGCCTCGACGCCGTCGACGCTGCTCGGCGAGCCGGTGACCGCGGTCGAGGACCTGCTCCCGGCGTCGGACGTGCTGATCCTGCGTACCGCGTCGGCCCGCGTGGTGGTCCGCCCGTCCGGGACCGAGCCGAAGCTGAAGGCGTACCTGGAGGTGGTCGAGCCGGTCGGGGACGCGCCGGTCCCGGCGCCGCCGAACTCCTGGGTCCAGTAGATGGTGCCCTTGGCGTCGCGGGCGACGCCGACGCCGATCTTGACGGCCTTGCAGTTGAGGATGTTCTTGCGGTGTCCCGGGCTGTTCATCCAGCCGATCATGACGCCGGTGGTGTCGGCGTAGCCCCAGGCGATGTTCTCGCCGACGGCCGGGGCGTAGCCGGCGGCCTTGACTCGCGCGGTGAAGGTGCTGCCGTTGCGGCCGGTGTGGGAGAAGTAGTTGTACTTGGCCATGTCACTGGAGTGGCCGCGGGCGGCCTTCGTCAGCGCCGGCGACACGATGAGGGCCTTGCAGCCGTTCTTGACCCGCTCGATGTTGGTCTGTGCGACGACCTGGGTCTCCAGCGTCGTG